>NZ_JALKAP010000015.1:85532-92848 GCF_023016045.1 Marinobacter sp. S6332
CGGTAGCGTTGATTCTCGTAACTGCGATCGCGGAGTTCACCGAGCCGGTTCAGGAAGACGGCACGAGCCAGCGCGTTCTTAGCCTCGCCCTTATTCAAACCAACCTGCACGCGGCGACGCAGTTCGACGTTTTGCATCCAGTCGAGTGCGAATAATGTTCGCTCAATGCGGCCCAGCTCGCGCAATGCGATCGCGAGGCCATTCTGACGCGGATAGCTCCCGAGCTTGCGCAGCATCAGTGATGCGGTGACAGTGCCCTGCTTAATCGATGCCGCCAAACGAAGGATTTCGTCCCAATGCGTCCGAATGTGTTTTACGTTGATGCGACCGCCGATTAGGCCTGCGAGTGTCGGATACTGTTTTGTGTCACCATTTATGTACAGACGACGGTCGGCTAAATCACGAATACGCGGGGCGAAGCGGTACCCAAGCAAGTGCATCAAGGCGAACACATGATCGGTAAAGCCAGCCGTGTCCGTATAGTGCTCCTCTATCCGAAGGTCGGACTCGTGGTACAGCAAACCATCCAGAACATGAGTGGCATCGCGAACAGTGGCGTTAATGACCTTGGAATGAAACGGCGCGTACTGGTCCGAGATATGCGTGTAGAACTGTACGCCCGGCTCCTGACCGTATTTCAAATTTACATGGCCAGCAAATTGACCGCGACCGCCGGCTTTGAAGTTCTGGCCATCCGATGATGACGTGGTGCCATCACCCCAGTATGCGGCGAACGATTGGCGAGAATGAGCGTTGACCAGGCTCCCCAATCCCGCTGAATACGTTTCATCGCGTATGTGCCACGCCTGGAGCCACGTCAGCTTAGCGTAGGTGGTGCCAGGGCAGGACTCAGCCATCTTGGATAGCCCCAGGTTGATCGCATCAGCCAGGATCGTCGTGAGTAGTAGCTGTCGATCCCCAGCGGTTGCGCCGCTTTTGAGGTGAGTGAAGTGTTGCGTGAAGCCCGTCCAGTTATCGACTTCCAACAACAGTTCGGTGATCTTCAAGTGCGGCAACCGACTATAGGCCTGTTGCATCAGCGCTTCCGCCGCATCAGGCACGGCGTTGTCCAATGGCGTGATTCTTAGGCGGCCCGAGGGTGAGATACCTGCATCGGGTAACTGGTCGGCGAAGGCCAGGCGTTCTACGGTGATCAACTCCTGGTCCAGCGTTGCCAATCGCGATTCCAAGTAGTTATCGCAATTCGTTTCAACCGCCAATCCGAGCTTTCGATCTTCACGCTGACCCTCGAACCGTGTCGGCGGCAACAGGTAATCCTCGAAATCCTTAAACTGCCGCGAATCCTGGACCCAGATGTCCCCGGAACGTAGCGCATTTTTGAGCTCGGATAGCACGCACAGTTCATAGAAGCGTCGGTCAATTCCGTCCGGTGTGTACACCAGACTTTCCCAGCGCTTGCGGATAAAGCCAGTCGGGGCGTCATCCGGCACTTTACGAGACTGGTGCTGATTCATGTTCTTTAGCAGCTCGATCCCGGCGTGTAACTCGCGCGCCGCCGGTGCGGCCTTCATATCCAGTGCATCCAGAAGCGTCGGCGTGTAACGCCGCAGCGAGTTGAAGCCACTACCAATTAAAGCGAGGTAATCGAAGTCTTCTGACTGGGCCAGCTTTTCCGCTTCGGTGATGCTTGCACTGAATACCTCCCATGGCATGATCGCCTCAATGGCGGCATACGGATCGCTTCCGGTCTGTTTGGCATCGAGCAGTGCGCGCCCAACACGCGAGTACAGACGTACCTTATTATTAATTTCCTTGCCGGAGCGCTGGAAGCGCTCAGCATGTGTACGCTTGGCCTTGCTGAACAGCGAGCCAATAAAGCGATCATGTAGGTCAATGATCTCGTCAATCAGCGTGGCTCGTGTATCGAGTATGATTGCCACTAGTGTGGCGTAGCGACGGCTCGATTCAAGGTCCCGCAAGTGCTGGGCGGTCATTTGCCCGCCTTCACGGGCGAGCTTCAGCAGACGGTTCTGGTGGATGGTATGTTCAAGCCCAACCGGGAGGTTGAGCTCGCGCACGGTCTGTAATCGTTGGAGGTGGAACAGAATATGTTTGGGCCTCGGTGGTCCGGGAGACTGGCGCAGCCAGACGAGTGCACTACTCGACATATCCTTGCGAATCGCCAGCAACTGCTCGAAGGCGCGGCGATGCTGATTGGTCAATAGCGCGGTTAACGTTTCATACACGAGTCGGGTGCCTCGCGTGAGCGCTTCGCTGCACATGCGTTCGATGACATCCAGCGGCGGCAAAATGATGCGTTGTTGTCTAAGCAACTTGACCAGCGCTTCAGCCAGAACGATGCCGCGATCCGTTTGTTGGGCCAGGTCGACAATGGAGTCAATAAACCGCCGGTAGTCATCGCCGCTGAGCGAAGACAGGTTCAACCAGGCCTGCAATTCGACCAGATGCTCCCGTCGCGTTTCAGGCCTCTTGGCGTAGCGCGGCCAAATCTCAGGCCCAATGCTCAACTGCTGGCCGATGAGCGTTAATAAGGAGGCTGGTGGCTCGGCATTGGTGGGTAGCGCGATACCGGGATAGCGCAGATAACATAACTGGACCGCGAAACCGAATCGGTTGTGCGGGCCACGCCGCTGCCGAATCGCCGACAAGTCCGATTCGGAGAAAGTGTAGTGTTGGATGAGCGTGTCGTCCGTCTCTGGAAACGAGAGCAAGCTATCCCGCTCAGCGGCGGTCAATAGGCGACGGCGGGGCATAGTCAGTCAACCGTTTTCAGGTATTGGTACAGCGTCTCGCGGCTGATGCCGAATTCACGGGCCAGCGCCGCCTTTTGTTCACTGTTTGCAACGCGCTGCCGGAGTTCGACGATCTTTTCGGGAGAGAGGGCTTTCTTGCGACCGCGATACGCTCCACGCTTTCGAGCCAGTGCGATGCCTTCGCGCTGCCGCTCGCGTATCAATGCACGCTCGAACTCGGCAAATGCGCCCATGACGGAAAGCATGAGGTTGGCCATCGGCGACGCTTCGCCGGTGAAAGTCAGGCTTTCTTTGATGAATTCGATGCGGACACCCCGTTGGGTCAACGTGTGGACCAGGCGACGCAGGTCGTCAAGGTTGCGCGCGAGACGGTCCATGCTATGGACGACGACGGTATCGCCTTCGCGGACAAAGGTGATCAGTCGATCCAACTCGGGGCGTTGGGTATCCTTGCCGGACGCTTTGTCCGTGAACACCCGATCAACCGCGACCTGCTCAAGCTGGCGTTCCGGATTTTGATCAAGACTGCTGACTCGGATATAACCGATGCGCTGACCTTTCAAAACCCGCTCCCCCGTCGAAGTGTCAAGAGAACTCTAAGACCCCTCGCAACAAACGTCAACTATTTCTATATACCACCCTATTCTGACGCATGTACCACTCAATGCCTGACGCCTGGTTAGGGTGTAGTTCAAACTGACAGCGAATACCGGCAGGCTGCACATTAAACTCGGAGGATTTTTTTTGCGAAGACTCTGAACACGAACTAGGCTGGGATCGAAATGCCACTTGCATACTGCCGGATCATTTGGACGATTGATTCACTAAAGTTCTTCCGGGAGCTTCCGATAACTAGAAGAGTCTTTTGAAGGAGGAACAAGGATGGACATCAGTCACCTATCGCAATCGGCAAGTCAACAAGGGGTGTACTCGAATGGCTCCGCCAGGATCGTCCGCGAAACGCGAATTGATGCGGGGGTTCAGATCAGTGAGGTGCCATCGGTGGTTTACCATGGAGCGAAAGATAACCCTCTCAATACTGGCGGCCATGTTATTGATAAAATATACAAGATGCCGCAAGAAAGTCATGAGGCGACCAATGCCAGGTTGGATGAGATGATGGTGGCGTTGTCCACTGGTGTCGCCATGGCGTCAGCTGGTCTCAAGCGTACTTATGAGATGGCAATGGAGTCTCTATCACCCGATCTGCAAGAAAAGGATTGGGGGTTTTCAGTGTCAAACGGTTCATTAGTAATTTCGGAAGGCAGTGATGCCCTATCGACTGAAGACCGCGCAACCCTCAAGGACGCGCTCTCGATAGCAGATGTCGAATATCAGGCCAACCAGGTGGCTTCTACGATGATTCGGGCGCTGGAGCTGGATCGAGGGCCAGCCGGTGTGAGTAACGGTATCGGCCGATTCGATGTATCCCAGGGGAATTTTGGGGATATTGTTGATCTTCGTTCCTACCTGCAAGTGCACGAACCAGGCGGAAGCTATGACCTGAACCCGATAGATCCCACTGATTACGAGCGTCATTTCCCTTATGGCGGGCGCGCTTTGTTGGACCAGATCAGTGCGAATGCGCCCATCGGATATGCCAAGCCAGCAGACTTTGGACTGATCTCGCTGTAAGAGAAGACAAGGCCCAAGCAGTGCTTGGGCCTCAGGTATTTACTGGATGGTCTGATCGCAGATGTGCCCCAAGGTCACTGCGGGATAGTTGTCGCCTCCGACTCCGACTTCGTTCGGATCTGTATCCTTCACCCGAATCGACCACTTTCCTGCATTAAACTCTGACAGCCATGTATAGCCACCCGAATAGTCCGTGGTGGAATAATTGCCAGTGCAATCGGGCAACGAGATGATATTACCGGCGATACCGCTCGAATTGCTGATCGCTGTGTCGCCTGTCAATGGAATGTCGTCGGTATAATATTTAAAAGTCACCTCTGCTCCCTCAACAGGATTGCCACTTGAGTCCAGCACTCGTATGGACCAATCCAACTCATTATGCACTTGGTCAGTCAGAAAAGGGGAAGTGCTCATACGAACCAAATTTTCATCACTTCCGACATCGACGCTGTCAGAAGCAGTAACGCGTGATCCTACCAACAGCTCATAATCGTGCGCCGGATTCACGGCCACCGCCGGGTTTGGAGAAATTCGAACATTGAGGGTAAAGGGCGTTGGCAAACTGCCCAAATTATAGAGCATATTCGCGTCAAGAGTATTCCAGACGGTGCCTGTGAAGTACTCAATAACCCATTCGTTCTGGCCGTAGGCGTCCGTGAACTGGATCTGCAGATCCTGTCCATTTTCCGCCACGAAACTGAAATAGTCGATATCTTGGGCGCTGTCCATACTCCCAACCATCGGGGTCCGGTCATCAGGAATCGGTGTTGATAGACTTGCCGCGTCATTCAGTTCGTTGGCATCTACAGCCGTGTTCACCACTGCGCCAAATTGGAAGGCGGAGCCATCCGAGGCATTGGCGTCCATAGACCAATAGTAGTCACCCGGTTCAGTGAGAGCCAAGAGCCCCTCAACGGCATTGCCAGGTTGGTCCGATGTTCCCAGTGACGTCAGCGTATCATCTGCCTCATGTTTGATCAGTGTCAGGGCGAAGTCCGTATTGGCATTCTGACCGGTCAGGAATACCGTGGTTTTCGCGCGCTGGGTTATTTCGAAGTGATACCAGTAAGAGCCCCCTGTCGTGGTACTGTCCAGGGTATATATGGTCCCCGTATTAAGGGTGGTGCAGAGTGGAGTGATGGCGCTGGTCGTTACTTTCGCTTGCGTTTGTGAAGCGGCCGCCGCTGGGCCGCTAACACTAGACTGGCGCTCTGCGGGCTCAACCGGTCGAACCGGTACGGCTTCAAAGTGGTAGTAACTTTTCTCTGGTTGGGCATTTGCGGTCACGCCCTTGGTGCTTGACGTCGTCTCGACCTTGGACAGAGCTGCTGGAGCTGGTGAAAGCGGAACAGGTGTCGCTGCCAGAAGCGACGGTGAGGCAATGGCGCAAGCCACGACCCAGGCAAAGGAAATTGTTCAATTTTTCTGCACGGGGTTCTCCTTCTATCAATTACCGCACTCTCGTAAGCGCGACCGCCTAAAGAATAGTAAGTCTTTATTAATTCTGTGTAACATTTTGTTTCAGTTATTTATCTTTTGAAATCCTTTAGGCAAGCGCATTGCCACCGTGGCTAGACGAAATCAGGCGATTCCTAGCCAGGGATATGGAGGCGACACGGGCACATGAGCTAATGGAGCAGATGCGGGAGGCTGGGTTGCCGATCTAGCCGAGTGCTCTATTCTCAAATAATGTGGGTTCGCCTCGATGTTTGCGGGCCGCTACATCTATTCGCATTTCAGGAATTTTGTCTATGGGGGCCTAGTGTTTCGTCCGGTTAATTCGCTGGCGCATGTTTGTTATAATAGGAATCGTCAAACAGCAATAAAAGGTTCCCATTGTGCCCAAACCCGCAGCGCCATTTAATCTGACTGTAAACGATCAATTGGAACTCGAAAGTTGGTGCCGAACCAATACGCTGAGCCAGCATCTGGCGCAACGCGCCAGGATACTTTTGTTACTGAATGAAGGTCAGACCCCAAAAGGAATCTCAGAGTCTCTTCAGGTTAGCACCCAAACGGTCTTCAAGTGGCGCAAACGCTACAGTGATCGAGGTCTTGAGGGGCTTCATGATGCGCCGCGACCTGGCCAGCCTCGAAAACTCGACGGTAAAACCGTCAAGAAAATTTTAGACGACACAGTCCATAAAGTTCCGAAAGAGGCCACACACTGGAGTATCAGTCTCATGGCAGAGCATGCCGGGGTAACGCGCTGGCAAGTGCACCAGATCTGGAAAGCAGCCGATTTGAAGCCGCACCGGCTCAGAACGTTCAAGATCAGCAACGATCCCCACTTCGCTGAAAAAGTGTGCGATGTTGTCGGGCTTTATATGAATCCTCCGGACAATGCACTGGTTCTGTCTGTTGACGAAAAAACCCAGATTCAGGCTCTTGACCGAACCCAGCCGAAATTACAGCTTCGCCCGGGACAAGTTGAGCGACAGACACATGATTACAAACGTCATGGCACAACCAGCCTGTACGCTGCATTCAATACGCTGACGGGTCAGGTGATCGGACGAATCACTCAGCGTCACCGAGCCAAGGAGTTTTTAGACTTCTTGCGACAGATCGACCGGGAAACTCCGAAGGGTCTGGATCTGCACTTGATCTTGGATAACAGCTCGACTCACAAGACGCCGGAAGTCAAAGCTTGGCTGGCCGAGCACCCTCGGTTCAAGCTGCACTTCACGCCCACGAGCGCTTCCTGGCTGAATGCGGTCGAGGGTTGGTTTGGCCAACTGGAACGACGAGCCCTATACCGCGGTATTTTCACCAGCGTCGGCGAATTAAAGTCTGCGATTAAAAAGTTCATCAAGGTTCACAACGAAAAACTGGCAAAGCCGTTCCGTTGGCATAAAAGCGCAGAATCGATTATGACGTCAGTGGCTCGGGCAAAGCTGAGTTTAATTGATAATAAATGAGCGAATTAACCGAACGTTACACTAG
>NZ_JALKAP010000016.1 GCF_023016045.1 Marinobacter sp. S6332
CTAGTGTTTCGTCCGGTTAATTCGCTGGCGCATGTTTGTTATAATAGGAATCGTCAAACAGCAATAAAAGGTTCCCATTGTGCCCAAACCCGCAGCGCCATTTAATCTGACTGTAAACGATCAATTGGAACTCGAAAGTTGGTGCCGAACCAATACGCTGAGCCAGCATCTGGCGCAACGCGCCAGGATACTTTTGTTACTGAATGAAGGTCAGACCCCAAAAGGAATCTCAGAGTCTCTTCAGGTTAGCACCCAAACGGTCTTCAAGTGGCGCAAACGCTACAGTGATCGAGGTCTTGAGGGGCTTCATGATGCGCCGCGACCTGGCCAGCCTCGAAAACTCGACGGTAAAACCGTCAAGAAAATTTTAGACGACACAGTCCATAAAGTTCCGAAAGAGGCCACACACTGGAGTATCAGTCTCATGGCAGAGCATGCCGGGGTAACGCGCTGGCAAGTGCACCAGATCTGGAAAGCAGCCGATTTGAAGCCGCACCGGCTCAGAACGTTCAAGATCAGCAACGATCCCCACTTCGCTGAAAAAGTGTGCGATGTTGTCGGGCTTTATATGAATCCTCCGGACAATGCACTGGTTCTGTCTGTTGACGAAAAAACCCAGATTCAGGCTCTTGACCGAACCCAGCCGAAATTACAGCTTCGCCCGGGACAAGTTGAGCGACAGACACATGATTACAAACGTCATGGCACAACCAGCCTGTACGCTGCATTCAATACGCTGACGGGTCAGGTGATCGGACGAATCACTCAGCGTCACCGAGCCAAGGAGTTTTTAGACTTCTTGCGACAGATCGACCGGGAAACTCCGAAGGGTCTGGATCTGCACTTGATCTTGGATAACAGCTCGACTCACAAGACGCCGGAAGTCAAAGCTTGGCTGGCCGAGCACCCTCGGTTCAAGCTGCACTTCACGCCCACGAGCGCTTCCTGGCTGAATGCGGTCGAGGGTTGGTTTGGCCAACTGGAACGACGAGCCCTATACCGCGGTATTTTCACCAGCGTCGGCGAATTAAAGTCTGCGATTAAAAAGTTCATCAAGGTTCACAACGAAAAACTGGCAAAGCCGTTCCGTTGGCATAAAAGCGCAGAATCGATTATGACGTCAGTGGCTCGGGCAAAGCTGAGTTTAATTGATAATAAATGAGCGAATTAACCGAACGTTACACTAGGGAGCTACTATACTAGGTAATGATCAAAACGCCGGATGCAATCCGCTGGATAGGCTGACCGATTAGCTAAAGTTATTCCGGTAAGTTCCGATAACAAGAGTAGGGAGTATTCCGAAGGGGTTAGAGTATGGGCGTCAATTGCATACTGCAATTGGCAAACCAACAGCGTTTTTCTCGAATGGTTATCAGTGAGATGTCAACCAACTTTGGCTTTCAAAGCACGCAGAAGCGGCCATTGTCCGCCACGCTTAAAAAATGGGTGCATACCTTGATGCAAAGGTTCGTTCAAATCACGTATATGTATTTAGTGGAGGCATTGTTGTGATATCTACCATAAGCAGCCAGCCACTTGGAGTGCAAAATAAATACGCTAGTTTGGAAAAAACGGGATCTGGAGTCGAAGAGAAACCTATCAAGGACAGTGCTGGTCCTGAAAATAGTAATAACGACGTTACTATTTCAGATGCTGGCAGGAAAGCACTAGAGGCGTCCAGGGGCGGTCAATCCCCTAGCTATTACGAACAGTTTATGCCGACCTATGACGGATTTACAGCTGCTAATATTGCATTAGGTGTCAAAGAGCCTGGTCGTGATACATTTTCTGCTGGAAAAGATTTTAGCCAGGTTGCGATAGATGCACGCGCTAGTATGGATAATAATTATGAGCGCCTGGAGTCGATTGGAAAGTCATATCCGCCAAATAACGCACCTGCAGAAAGCAGAAATTCGTTACTGGGTGAGCTTGATAGGCGAGCACTCTATGCTGTTGCAAGTAATCAAGGCGAAATGTTCACAAAAGATGAGCAGGCCATAGCTCGTAATAAAATGAATCAACAACAGGGGCTTGCCATGGGACTTTACAGCGGTCCGACGAGCGAAAAGGATCAGTTTTCCGACCCTTTTGTTGGGAATATGGCGTCTAAGTTCAAAGCTGGGATAGAATTTTTAGATGCTGTAGGCAATGAGGAAAAAGGGACCTCTTTTGAATATGCGCACCAGCGCGCGGGCGTTCAAAAAGCATATGAAAGTGCGTCAATCAAAAACGGAGAGATACCAGAGGATTTTATGTCAGATAGTCCTCTTATAATGTTGTTATATGAAGCTATGGATGCAGCAGAGAAGTTTGGATCAAAAAGTATTACAGAGGGTCAAATTCTGAACGCGGAGGATATACGAAAACAGTCTTGGTTTAGTGGTTACGAGAATAGGTTGGATGATTCTATAAACGCCACCAGAGAGCTATACGTACCCAAATTCACTAAATAAATAGCCGAAAAGACAATATCTTATAAATAATTCACTGTGCAATGTATATCTACGTTACACAGTGAATTAATTTTAGTAATATCAGTTTAAAAAAATTTATTCTACGGTAAATCGTACAGAATACTCACCAGTAATAAAGTTTTGTAGAATTACTTGTGATTCACAATCCGATGCAGGCTCAGCTCCATCTGAGAACTGGTATAGAGATCCGACTTTAATTACCGACCAGTTAAATCTGCAGCTTTGATAAGTGAAAGCACCTGCATCAACGGTGCCGGGGGTTTCTGATACAACAACGCTGGTATCGTTCGCAAATAACGGATCTGGCGCTGGAGGTGTCACAATTCCAGACGTATTCGATCTGATTAAAGTTTCATCTGAATTGCTGTCATTCACCAGCTCTATAGTCGTGGCCGCCGCGAGAGTCGGTAGTGATGTGGCAAACAATAAAGCTGCAAAGATCTAACGTAATGGTCTTATCTGTCTCATAATATTCCCCTAAGAGCTGATATTCATTCGCGTACCCGCTATTGGAATTAACGGCGGATTTCTCGCTCTGTTCGCCCAATGAGCGTAGTTGCAGAATTGAATTTTTAAAGCACAACTCATGCTGAAATGAAAATTATTTAGCAAGGGCCAGTCGTCGACTAATTACTGCGCAACTTTATGAATTGTGGAAAAAATGGTGTCGATATCATTGATGCCAAAGGCTTAGCGTACAATTTTTTCCGTTTCGTGAACTGACCCCTAAAAGAACGGTAAAACAATAAATTGAGTGGGCAACTTAACATTAAACGTTAAGGCGCTACACAAGTGGTTGCGCAGCGCCCAACCAATATCTATTCAAAGGTTCTTGGGCGAACCGAATCTGGTTTGAGGAATGGCTTCTCTCCAGTGTTGTTATGATCCCCAAGAACATGTCCGTCGGTTTCCCGGGCTTGTCCATACATCGAATGCTTGTGGAATCGCTCCTGTGTCTTTTCCAAAGTGTCTTTTACATCACCTGTATAACGTGGGTCTTGTGGTCGTTCCTGATTGCTCATGTAATAGGCAATGTCCCACGCCTCCTGATCACTCAGGCTGTTAGGTTGGCCTAATGGCATGTTGTTTTTGATAAAGCCCGCCGCAGTGAATACCCGCACGATGCCCGCACCCCAGTTGTTCGACATATCCCCCCAGATTGCAGGGAAAACTGTGTGGTTACCTACGCGTAAGCCCTCGCCATCGTTACCGTGGCAAACAGAGCAATTCTCCTCAAATGCGGCTTCTCCGCGCGCATAGCTCAGTTTCGCAGGGCGATCCGGCGCGGGAAAGCCCCTGCCGTAGATGGGTTTTTCCGGGTACATGGCGACACCCTTTGCCAACCATTGGTGGTAGGCAGACAGTGCAAGCATGTTGTCACTGCCGTACTCCGGGGGTTTTCCGTTCATTGAGTAGGTAAAGCAGCCTGCAATGCGTTCTTCCAGATTGTTCACGTGGTCGTTCTTTCCACGATAGTTGGGAAGAGTCACCGCTGCTGGCCAAACCGGGGCACTAAAGGGCATGCGGCCTTCACCCATGTGACAGCTGGAACAGTTCATGTTGTTGAAAACATTCTCGCCCCTTAGTTGTTGGGTGTTGGTGAAAAGATCGTAGCCCCGCCTAATGACGCGTTTCAGCTCAGGGTGAAGGCTGGCGTTTTCCAAATCTTCCATGGTAGGTGGGATATGCACCAACTCATTTGCTTTGGGAGCCGGGTAGCCCAGTTCTGTCAACGTATTGATGTACTGTTGCGTAGTGTCGTCGGTCGCTGCGGCAGTGGCGGAAAACAATAGGGTTCCCGACAGCGCAACGTAGCTAAAAGTGCGAATCATGATGTGAAAACCCTCTTAGTTGGCCGAAGCGCTCTGGCTAGCAAGCCAAGCCGCGACTGCATTGATATCGTCATCACTCATTCTGCGAGCAATGGAGCCCATCAGGTCTTGCGTATCGTTTTTTCGGGTACCTGCTCTCCACGCTTGTAGCTGGGTTTTTATGTAGCCTGCGTGTTGACCGGCAATGCCCGGGAAAACAGCACCAGCACCTTGGTTATCGGCACCATGGCAGCTTTTGCATGAAACAACGTAACGCGACCAGTCGCCACGCTCCGCCAATTGTTTTCCGCGCTTTAGCGTTGCCTCGTTAGCATTTTCACTGCCTTTTCGAAAAATTATTATTTGATAACGGTCAATTGTTGGCGTTATCAAGCCACAAGCCCTCTAAGGCCATTCAGGGTTTTCTACTGCAACGCCCTAGTGCGAATATCCGGGACGTTGCGCTACACTGGTCCGATGCTAACCATCTTTTTCTCTCTATTCACAGCGGTCATTTCCGTAGCGACCTTCTTGCCCCTCTGGCGTAATCCCCACTGGAGCATTCGGGTTTTTGATTTTCCACGCCTTCAATTGGCGGTTTTGGCGGCATTACTACTCGTCGCTCAATGGGTGTTTTTGGATCTGACGCAACCCCTGAGCAAAACGCTGGTTGTTGCCGCGGGGAGTTCCTTGCTCGCCCAGCTTTGGTGGATTCTGCCGTACACGGCAATATGGCGGAAAGAGGTCAAAGACGCTCGCAACAGGCACCCCGGGCGCACTTTGACCATACTTACTTCCAACGTGCTTACCCCTAACCGCAACGCAGAAGCCCTGCTCACGCTGGTCGAGACGCATAAGCCGGACGTATTGGTAACGCTGGAATCGGATCAGTGGTGGGAAAATCAACTGGCGGCGTTGGAAGGCGACATGCCTTACACCATCAAGTGCCCCTTGGATAACCTTTATGGCATGCATGTTTTTTCGCGGCTGCCATTAAGCGAAACGCAAGTGTGCTTTCTAATCGAGGAGAAGGTGCCTTCGATGCACGCATTGGTTGAGCTATCCACCGGCGATAAGGTGCGTATTCATTTTGTACATCCGGCCCCGCCTAGCCCCACAGAAAATGATGAATCGAAAGAGCGGGATGCGGAACTGGTTATTGTCGGGCGAAGTGTGGCCGACAGCCAAGAGCCGATTATCGTTACCGGCGATCTCAACGATGTAGCTTGGTCGCCAACAACCCGCTTGTTCAGAAAAGTCAGCGGCTTACTGGACCCAAGAGTAGGGCGCGGGTTTTACAGTACTTTTCACGCAGATTATCGGTTGTTGCGCTGGCCTCTTGATCATCTATTCCACAGCCATCATTTTACGCTCGCATCCATTACTCGGCTTCCCTCCATCGGTTCCGACCATTTTCCGTTATTGACTCAGGTGGTGCTCGCTCCGGCGAGAGGGCAAGATCAAGAACCTCTGGCCGAAGATGGTGACGACCGTAACCGCGCGCGCGAGCTTGCAAGGGAGCAAGGTGCGAGCAAACACGATGTGCCAGAGCCGGGTGAGTAAAAAAAAGGAAAGTTTCGATGACTAAACACAGCCTATTTGCACTGACCATTGCGATGACGCCCATGCTGGCTTCTGCAGAGATTACCTCTGCCATCTTATACCCCTCGCATGCTGAACTGACTTGGGAGGAACCTGAGCAGGTAGGTTCCGGCGCTGGAATCCTCAATATTGAGGGCTTGCCCGTCAGCCTTCAGGACCAGACTTTGCAAGTTCAGATAAGTGGTATTAGCGGGTTGCAAATCCAGCAGGTTCAGGTCAGCCGAATGGAGCAGGCAGAGTTCGTTGCGGATGAAACCCGGCGAATCCGCAAGGAGCTGGCAGAGGTTACCTTGCACATTCAGGAAAAAGAGGACTTGATTCAAGCGTGGAATCAGCAGGTAACACTTATGAGCAATGCAGCTGAATCGCCCCATGAGCTCTCGGCCTCAGAGTTGAATGACATGGCCGTCGCTTTGAAAGATACAACACAGAGTGCGCTCGGGGAGATAAGGGCTATTCGCGCGAGAATGACAGATGATATCGCACTGAGAGACCGCTTAACTCGGGAGCTGTCCCAAGTGAAACAAGGCGCAAAGGCAACCAAGCAAGTACGTTTACGCTATCAGGCCCCGGCATCCGGTGAGCTGCAAGTAACCCTCAGGTTTCAGACTCCGGAAGCGCGGTGGCGGAGCGAATACAGCGCCCGCCTTAAAACAGAACTCAAGGGTCAAACTGGTGGTGAGGTCGCGCTAGAACACTTGGCCGTTGTTCAGCAGTCCACCGGAATGGATTGGCACGGCGTGGACCTGCGCCTTGCAACTGCAAATGCCCGCAGGGGAACGGCAATGCCACCAATGTATTCGTGGGTAGTCAGCCCCGAGCAGCCGCTGGCGTTCCGTTCAAAGGCGTCCGCGCCTATGGCTGATATGCAGGCGGAGTCGCTTATGGGGATGGAGTTAGAGAGTGCAGCGGTTGTTGAAAGGCAGAGCACATTCACCCAAAGCTATCGTTTGTCACACCCAGTGGATGTTCCTAGCGGCACTTCGGGCCAACGGTTAACGGTTGCGGAGCATAGGATCCCGGTTGAAGTTGCCATTTGGACTGCGCCAGCAATGGATGCAACCGGCTACCTCCATGCAACGGGTAAATTTCAATCTGAAACACCCATACCGGCCGGGCGGCTTACCTTGTACCGAGAGGGCCAGAGCCTAGGTGAAACCCAGCTCCCAGCGTTAACGAACGGTGAAGAACTCACCCTCGGATTCGGGATAGATGAGGGTGTTCGGGTAGCCGTAGTGAACGAGCTTGAACGTACCGGTGAGGAAGGCATGTGGAAAAGTGAAAATGTTCAGCGCCGACAAAACCGTTTTGAGATTACAAACCATCATTCACAGGCTGTGCAGGTACGGGTTTTTGATAGGCTCCCTGTATCTCAAAAAGACATTCTGACCGTTAAACCGCTGGACATCAGCGAGCCGGTTGAGCGAGATGTTGATGATAAAAAGGGTGTTCTGGCCTGGGACCGACAAATACCTGCGGGCGAGACGCTCACTTTAAAATCCGGTTTTGAAATTCGAGTTCCCGAAGGAACTGCACTTCCGCGGCTTTAAGTTGCACCTAGGGGCACGGAAGTGCCTCCACATATCCAGAGAGCTTATTTCGGGTAGCCGGTGATATCCCGGATTTTTTGATACAGGGGCTGCAACTGCGGGTACATACGCAAGTAAACTTCAGAGTAGAGTCTTTCGTAAAGCTCCCGCGCTTCCGGGTTGGGTTGAAATACATCGCCCACCCGGGTCATTTCCGCCACAGCTGTTTCAAAATCCGGGTGCAGGCCAAGTCCCACTGCTGCATCGATGGCTGCGCCCAGTCCAGAGGTTTCATAAGTGTGGGGGCGCTCAGCGGGTAAGCCGAATACGTCGGCCGTTAACTGCATGGCGGCGTCGCTTTGGGAGCCACCGCCAGCTACCCGGAGCTTTCGAATTTTAACGCCACTGCGTTTTTCAATTTTTTCTTTACCTTCCCGAAGCGCGTAAGCCAGCCCCTCCAGAATTGCCCGGTAAATGTGCGAACGGGTGTGCACATCGCCAAACCCGATAATGGAACCTTTGGCTTCCGGCCCGGGTTGGCGCACGCCGGGTGACCAGTAGGGTTGCAACATCAAGCCCATGGAGCCTGCAGGTACGGCTTGCACGAGTTCATCGAACAGCTCTTCCGGCTCGATTCCGCGCTTCTCTGCAAGTTCGCGCTCCCGTAAGCCAAACTCTCGCTTGAACCAGCTCACCATCCAGAACCCACGATAGATCATCACCTCTGTGGAGTAGTGACCGGGCAAAGCGGAAGGGTAAGGAGGCATCAATCGAACCGGTTCCACATAGCGCTTGTTGGTGGCGTTTATCGTAGCGGTTGTGCCGTAGCTCATACAGCCGATATCCGGCGTTAAGCCACCCGATCCTAGTATTTCACAGGCTTTGTCAGAAGCAGCTGCAATCACTGCTAAGCCTTCTCTTACGCCAAGATGTTTAGCGGCCTCTGCGGTCAAGTGGCCGAGGGTAGAGCCAGGGCTAACCAGTTTAGGCAGCATGGATTTCTTTATTGGCATAAGGTTCCATTTGAAATCCCGCTTGCCAGCCCAGCGATGTCTTTTGTAGTCGAACGGTAGATAGCCCACTTGGCTACCCGTAGAGTCGCGGAATTCGCCGGTCAATCGATAATTTAAGTAGCCTGACAACAAGACAAAATGCCGGGTTTTTTTCCATATTTCCGGCTGGTTTTGGGCAATCCAATTGGCCTGAGTGTTTTCTCGAAAGCGGTTAATGGTGTCTTCAAGTCGTGCCAGTTTGAAGAGCCAACCCCAAGGCCCTTTAACTGGCCCATCGACTTTAGCGTGGCGCTGGTCGAGCCAGATAATCGCTGGGCGTAGAGGCTTGCCATCTTCGTCTAGGTTAATCACGGTGCCGCGCTGGGTTGTGAGGGTAACGCCCGCGACTCTGTCTGGCGTGACGTCTGTAGACTCCCAAAGCTGATCACAAGCCTTGCCTAGGTTTTCCCAGAAATACCCCGGGTGCTGTTCCGCCCAGCCCGGTTGCTCTGAAAAATAGGGTTGAATCTCCTGCCTGCCTTTGGCAATAAGGTTGCCACGGGTATCGAAGAGCAGGGCGCGTACGCTTTGGGTGCCATTATCGATAGCCAGAATCAGTGGATCAGAAGGCATGTGACAACCCCGGCTGGAGCGGGAGAGAATAGGCTTCGCGCCAAAGGGCGAGATATCGGGCCTCTTCCGCGCACCATTGTTCATCGGCCCAGCTCAAGGCGCTTTGGCAGTATTGTCTTAGTTTTGGAAGCAACAGCTTTCCACCATGGGGAAGGATTAAGCCAAGTCGGGTACGGCGTAGCATCAGATCATCCAGATGCGTTACGCTCTCCTGTTCGCAGGCCCAAATTACTTCAGCCCAAAGCAATTCGCCCGGTATAGGGCCGGAAGCCGTATCTGGTTGAACAGGTTCCAGTGGACCAGCCTTTAGCACAGAGGGCAGATCTGATCCATAAAACCCGACTAGCCGTTGCCAATTCTGATGGCTTATATTGCCGGGCTTTTCAGGTGAAGGCGTGGGTCGGAATACCGGATCACGCTCTGGCCGCAGCCTATCTTTAGTGCTCATGCCTCGGGTAAGGGCTTCTCGTGCGATCAGGCGAAAGGTAGTGAGTTTGCCGCCTGCGATGCTGATTAAGCCTTTGTCTTCCCGGAATTCATGCTCGCGGCTTTCTTTGGACGGCGTCTTGGATTCCGCCGTCTTTTGTGCAGAGGTAACAACCGGCCGAACGCCTGCCCAAGTTGAGAGAACATCACGTTTGGTGACTACGGCACTGGGGAATAATCTGCTCGATATACGCAGGAGGTAATCGACTTCTTCACTGCTGATGCGCGGCTCTATATCCAGATCTTCTTTATGATCAAGATCCGTTGTCCCTAATACGGTTGTGCCGGCCCAAGGAAAGGCGAAAACCGGGCGTTTGTCGTCCGGGTGGAACAGGGAAACAGAGCAGGAAACCGGCAACGTCTGCCACGGAAGAACCAGATGGCTGCCGCGCAGTGGTCGTATGGTCATGGGCTGTTCGTCGCTCTCCGGCTGCTGGAGCCGGTCGGCCCAAACCCCGGTGGCGTTGATAACCAGCGGCGAATCAACAGTAAACGGTTGGGCATTGCCCTCGGCCTGAAGCTCAAGGCCACTGACTTGTCCATCGGTGCGGATTACTCTTGCGGCTTTAAGGTAGTTCAAGCACCAGGCGCCGTCGTGGCAAGCCTCTGCGATAACCCTTTGCACCAGGCGAGCATCATCGGTTACAGCGTCGGTAAAGCCGCTGGCGCCCGTCATTTTCTCGGTATTGAGGCCGGGTACCCATTGCAGCGTTTCGCCCGGAGTCAGAAAGTGACGGGACTTGGAACGGGAGATCCAGTCGTAAATCCGAAGCAAAATCTGAAACAGTCTTGGCCCGGGGAATTGGCGTTGAAAGTGCGGCATGATGAAGCGCAGAGGTTCTATAAGCCCGGGCGCCTCAGCCATTAACCTTTGCCGCTCGGTAACAGCGTCTCTGGTAAGCCGGTATTGGCCGCTGCCCAGATACCGAAGGCCTCCATGCACCATTTTCGAGGAGCGGCTGGAGGTTCCCCAGGCAAAGTCCTTTTGCTCTACAAGCAGCGTTTTCAAGCCGCTACCGGCAGCTTCTCGAGCTATACCCGCGCCGGTAATGCCGCCTCCCACCACCACAACATCAAAGGTATGGCGGCCGCTTTGAAGCTCTCTGAGCAGTATGTCTCGACGCTTCATCTGGGTCACTCCGCTCACTCCAACAAGGTTTTGGGGTTGAGAATGCCTTCCGGATCGAAGGTTTGGCACAGGGAACGGATTGCGAGCATTCCCAACTCACCTTTTTCCACCGGCAAGAAGGGCGCATGGTCTTTGCCGACACCGTGCTGGTGGCTAATGGTGCCGCGGTTACGGACGATCAGTTCTGAGGTGGTGTTTTTCAGATGTTTCCAGCGGGCCAACGTCTCCTCGTAACTGTCCGCAACACGGAAAACATAGGTGGTGTAGATGCTACAGCCCTGTCCGTAAAAATGGGACAGGTGGGTAAATACATGGGTGCGCTCGTTTTTGCTTTCGTCTCTGGCTTGAAGCCCGTTGCGCAAACTGTTTTCCATAAGGCCCAACAATGTGTCTACGTTATCCCAGTCGGTGGCGGTTTCTAACGTATCTACGGCGTAGCCCATCTGCCATAACGCTTCTCTGAGATACGGCATGGTGAACCGCTTTTCCGCCCATTTCTTTCCGAGCCGTGTGCCTGTGTAAACACCTTTATATTCTGAACAGATACGCTTGGCTTCTTGCTTGGCGCTGGCGCACTGGTGTTTACTGCCAGTGAGACCGAACGTCATCATACACTTGCCTTCATCCGCGCCGCGCAGAGAGAGTACTTTTTCAAGCATGCCAATGAGTTGTGGATGCCCGGCCAAGGCCAGCTGGGTTTCGGTTTCTATGGCGTTGCTGAGGCGCAGCATGGAAAGCTGGGTACGGTTTTGAACCAATTTTCGACAGGCTGTGCGCGCTCTATCCCAATCCGGGAAGAATACAACGTGAAAACTTTCTTGTTCTGGCAGGCGGCTGACCCGAACCTTCACTTCTGTGATCAAGCCAATGCGGCCCTCGGAGCCCAGAATCATTTCGCGAATGTCAGGCCCAGCGCTGGATGCCGGAATGGTGGGCAACTCCAGAGTGCCTTTGAGTGTTTCAATCTGACCGCCGGCAAACAATTGCTCAATGCGCCCGTAGCGCAAGGATTGCTGACCGCTCGACCGCGAGGCCACCCAACCACCAATGGTTGAGAGCTCAAAGGATTGGGGAAAGTGCCCGAGTGTGTAGCCATGAGCCCGCAACTGGGATTCAACAAGAGGCCCCGGTGTACCCGCACCAAAGGTCGCGATTTGGCTTTCCCTGTCTAGGTCAATGAGGCGGTTCATGCCACCCATATCCACTGTAAGCACAGGCTTATCGCCTGCCAGCGGGTTGATATGCCCAGCAACACTGGTGCCACCGCCGTATGGAATCAGCTCGATGTTATGCGCCTGTGCGTAGTGAAGTAGGTTCTGCACGTCGAGGCTGGTTTCGGGGCGGGCAACGCCATCTGGAAAAACACCGAACTCGCCACTGCGCATGGCCAACCAGTCTGCCAAACTTTGGCCGCGGGCGTGGCGCACGCGAGTTTCTGGACTGGTGTCGATGAGCTTAGCAACCGTGTCGTCAGCCGGTAGGCGTGACTCCGGAACCTTAGCGCAGACAGACTCCAGAGATACGTCTTCAAGAGCGTGGCTTGCACCCACACGCTCTGCAAGAAAATTCTGCCCCTGTGCCGGGAGCTCCAGATTGAATGTTTCCTCGCCCCAACCGTTCCAACGTCGCATCAAAATACACTCCCTTCTAATTGAATGGATTGCATTCTATCGGTATAGCCAGCGCTCACGCATGTCTCATGGCGACATTGCAGGTGTCATTTGCCGACATTAACCGTTACTGCGCAGGCGTTCCCGAAGCTGTTCCAAGCGCTTGCGTATTTCTTCGCGGCGGGGCTGGTTGTTTGCTGCAGGTGGGGCTGAGGGTTGGGTAGATGTGTTAGTGGTATCGACTGGTTCTTCGTATTGCGAGGTGCTGCCAACGTCAGCAGAAAAGCTTACACCGGAGTTGTCATCAGATTCCGGGAAATACAGGTTTTCCAATTTTCCACCGCGGTCAAGAATAACGCGGTTAGCGTGCACAGAACGGAGTTTTGCATTGCCGGGAAGCTCGTCACCCACAAGGAAAACATCTGTTTTGCTTTTGTCATCTTCAATGAGCGCACTGCCGGGGAAGTCGCCGTCGGCTGCCAAGACGCCACGGAGAAAAATTCTGAGGTTGGTTTCGGGTAAGTCCTCAGTGTCTTCCTCTATGTCCGTTCCATCAAGTTGTGCTGTGCCAAAAAACTCTAACGATGAGAGTGCAACGTTTGGCGCGCTGCGTTTTTCGGTTAAGGGTTGTGTAATTGCCTTTTGGCTTTGCGCCGCTTGTTGGCTTTGCGCTTGCCAAAAACTATAGCCCTGCCATGCGGTAACCCCCACCATGGCCAACCCCGCAACAAGAGCCAGAGCGAGTGGAATCTTCGGATTGATAGAGAGCATTGATAATCCTGAATGCAAGTTCGCAAACTGCCAAAACCGGTAACCTAGAAAAACACTGAAAGTACCACAGGTTATCAGAATAGCGTCTTTTATTGAGAGTATAGTGTACAGGGTTATTCAGCAGGCCTATATCCTGTGGTAGCCTTCCTGAACTCTATAAAACAGAAAGGGTTGCAGAGTGTGCGGGCGCGCACAAAACCCTGAAAGCCTGATAATAAAACGAGGAAAAACTTGACCACAGAAACCGAACTTCAGCCGCAGGATGCTCCGCTGGGTCGTCTTCCCTTTACCTTTGCAAAGCGCAACGGCGTTATTCTGACTCGCTCAGAAGAGGGCAACCCGGTTATTTTGGTCAGGCCCGGCGCTCCTCACTCTGCACTGGCGGAAGCCAACCGCATCAGTGGTGGCCGTGCACGATTTACCACAATCGACCCCGACCATTTTGATCAAGCGTTAAATGCTGCTTATCAGAACGACTCGGCTGAAGCCATGCAGATGGTTGAAGGCATTGGCGATGACATGGATTTGGCCTCGCTGGCTGACTCGGTTCCCGAAACAGAAGATCTGTTAGAGCAGGAAGACGATGCGCCGATCATCCGCCTTATTAATGCCATTCTTACCGAAGCGGTAAAGAGCAGCGCCTCCGACGTGCATATTGAAACCTACGAAAAGCGCTTAGTTGTGCGGTTTAGAGTTGATGGCGTATTGCGGGAAGTGGTGCAGCCCAAACGAGCGCTGGCGCCGCTGCTGGTATCGCGGATAAAGGTTATGGCAAAGCTCGATATTGCGGAAAAACGGGTGCCTCAGGATGGCCGGATTGCACTGAGAGTAGCGGGTCGCGAAGTGGATATCCGGGTTTCCACCATGCCGTCATCCAGTGGCGAACGCGTTGTACTGCGATTGCTGGATAAACAGGCCGGGGCTATACGCCTTGAATCACTGGGCATGGCGCCAGACGACCTAAAGATACTGCGCCGGCTCATTCATCGGCCGTACGGCATCTTGCTTGTAACCGGGCCGACCGGCTCTGGTAAGTCCACAACCCTGTACGCCTCACTTCAGGAAATAAACGATCGTACCCGCAACATCCTCACGGTCGAAGACCCTATCGAGTACAACCTGCCGGGTATTGGCCAGACTCAAGTTAATCCCAAGGTTGAGATGACCTTTGCGAGGGGCTTGCGTGCCATACTGCGTCAAGACCCTGACGTGGTGATGATTGGTGAAATTCGGGACCTAGAAACCGCAGAAATTGCCGTTCAGGCCAGTCTCACAGGCCACCTTGTTCTCTCCACACTGCACACCAATACTGCCGTTGGCGCCATCACCCGGCTTATGGATATGGGCATCGAGCCCTTCCTTATCTCATCAAGTCTGGTCGGCATTGTTGCCCAGCGGCTTGTGAGAGTGTTGTGCAAAGAATGCCGTGAACCTTATACGCCCACGGAAGAACACTGTGAATTTCTGCAGCAGGACTTTGCAACGCCGCCAACTATTTATCGGGCAAAAGGCTGTGAGCACTGCAACCAGCTGGGTTACCGAGGTCGAATCGGTATTTATGAAGTGGTTGAGGTAACGGAGGACATCAGCGCATTGATTCACAAGCGTGCGGGTGAGCTGGAACTGGAGAAAGAAGCGCGGCTGAAAGGCCCGAGCATACACTCAGACGGTGTTCGCAAAATACTGGAAGGTGTAACCACTGTGGAAGAGGTGCTCCGCGTAACGCACCGGGGCCAGTAAACTATGCCAGCCTACGAATACAAGGCCTTAGATGCCCGGGGAAAACAGAAGCAGGGCGTGGTGGAAGCCGATGCTCCCCGTGCAGTACGCCAACAGCTTAGGGAAAAGGGGCTCACGCCACTGACGGTTGAACCGGCTGTTCAGAAGCGCACACCCAGCAACCCGTTGAGCAGTGGAGGCTCTCTGGCAGCCGCTGACCTTGCGCTGGTAACTCGCCAACTGGCAACCTTGATTCAATCGGGCATTCCGATTGAGCAAGCATTATCTGCAACGGCCCAACAAACAGCCAAGCCGCGTATCAGAAGCATGCTGATCGCCATTCGCGCCAAAGTGATGGAAGGGTATACGCTAGCAGATAGTCTTGGCGAATTCCCCAAAGCTTTTCCGCGCTTATACCGATCAACAGTTGCAGCGGGCGAGCATGCCGGGCACCTAGACTTGGTTCTGAATCGGCTGGCTGATTACACAGAGAATCGGCAGGAAGCGCGCCAGAAAATACAGCTAGCGGCCATTTATCCCATTATTCTAAGCTTTGTGGCGATAGCCATTGTGGTGTTCTTGCTGACCTATGTGGTACCGGACATTATTGATGTTTTCGTGAAGCAGGGGCAGGAACTGCCAGCGCTGACCCAAGCCATGCTGGCTATGTCGGAATTTCTTTCCAGTTTCGGTGTCTACCTCTTAGTGCTATTGGTTGCGGCCTTTATGGCGTTTCGCTACGCACTCACGAAACCGGCCTTTCGCATGCGCTTTCACAAACGTCTGCTGCATTTGCCGTTATTTGCCGGAATGGTTCGGGGGGTTAACACCGCCCGCTATGCCAGTACGCTTAGTATATTGACAACCAGTGGTGTGCCCTTGGTTGATGCTATGAGAATCGCCGGAGAGGTGTTGTCCAACGACTACCTGCGTCAGGAACTTCGGGATGCCGCACGCAAAGTGAGTGAGGGTGGGTCTCTGCATCGGGCACTGGATCAGTCCGGCTACTTCCCGCCCATGATGCTTCACATGATCGCCAGCGGTGAGGCCAGCGGGGAGCTGGATAGCATGCTAGAACGCACCGCCAACATGCAGGAGAACACGCTGCAATCCAAGATAGCTGCCATTGTTGGGCTTTTTGAGCCCATGATGCTGTTGATAATGGGGGTGGTTGTTCTGATTATTGTGATGGCGATCATGCTCCCCATACTGAACATGAGTAATCTGGTCGGTTAGTATTTTTAACATTTCAAGCCAACAACGAGTGATGTAATGACGATGAAAAATGTAAACATGCCGCAGTCCAGCCAAGGCTTCACCCTTATTGAAATCATGGTTGTGATGGTGATCCTCGGCCTTTTGGTAGCAGTAGTAGCACCAAATATTATGGGCCGGAGTGATCAGGCAAAGGTCACCGTAGCGGAAACCCAGCTCACCAACATTTCGAAAGCTCTGGATATTTATCGATTGGATAATAGCCACTATCCCTCAACCCAGCAGGGCTTGGAAGCTCTGCAATCGCGCCCAAGCGGCAGCCCAGAGCCTAAAAACTGGAACCCCGACGGTTACATGAAAAGTATCCCGCAAGACCCCTGGGGCAATGAGTTCCAGTACGTAAGCCCTGGGCGTGAAGGCGCATACGATCTTTACTCTTTTGGCTCCGATGGCCAGGAAGGTGGTGAAGGTGACGCTGCTGATATCAGTATCTGGAACATCGGCGGCTAATTCATGCGTTATGTGGAACCAGGAAACAGCAGCGGCTTTACGCTCATTGAGATAATGGTTGTCCTGGTTCTAGTGGGGCTGCTTGCAGCTCTGGCGGTTTTCACCATGGGTGGAAACTCACAACAGCGGGAACTGCAGCACGAGGTGCGGGAACTGTACCTGTTAATGCAGACCGCATCGGATCAAGCTGTGCTCAACAACCGGGAACTTGGCTTGCTGTTTGAAGAAAACGGCTACCAGTTTGTTACCTACGAAGACGAAACGGGTGACTGGGGAGTCTCAGGAGAGCGCATATTCAGAGCCAGAAGCTTCCCGGATTGGTTAGTAGCGACTCGGTTCGTTGAAAACGATGCGCCTCGGCTAGCGTCGGCTGAAGACGAACTCCGGCCCGATGTGGTGTTTTTCTCCAGTGGCGAGACTACGCCTTTCGAGTTGGAGTTCACGGTCGGCAGCGAGACAGATTACACCCAAATTTTGGCGACCGACGGGATCTCTCCCATCGAATGGCGTCGTCCCGGCCTTGAGGAAGACAACTGGTGAGGCCGCAGAACCCCGCAAAGTTCTCGACATCCGTCGGAGGCTTCACTCTTATAGAAGTGATGATAGCCCTGCTGGTCTTTGGCCTGATCGCAACCGCATCCGCAGAGGTGGGTAGCCAATACATTTCCAGCTACGAGAGAATTCGCGACAAAACGCTTGCGGCCTGGCTCGCCGACAATCGCATTAATGAAATCCGGTTGGAGCAAAGCTTGCCCGGCATCTCTGAAAACTCGGAAGACAAAGAGTACGGCACTTACAACTGGCAGGTGACAACAAAAATTATTGCCACCCCCGAGCCTAAAATGCGGCGGGTGGAGGTTGAGGTTGCCCGTTACCGGGATGGCCGATCAGACCCTTACCCGGTACACACACTTTCCGCCTTCATAGGTGAGAAATGAGAGGCGGGAAATGAGAGTAGTGAATCGCCAGCGAGGCTTCACGCTTTTAGAAGTTCTTGTCGCTATCACCATCACTGCGGTTATCGGCATTGGTGTATGGCAAGTTTTGAGCGGTGTCATTCTCTCCCGCGACCGTGTGGATGAACTGGCAGAACGTTTTGATGGTTTGCAACGCGCTATGTTGCTTCTAGAACGAGACATCACCCAGATAGTAAACCGACCAGCCAGAGACCTTTACGGCGATTTCAAGCCAGCTTTTACCAGCCGCGAGGATGACTTTACGTTGATGCTAACCCGTCAAGGCTGGCGCAACCCGCTCGGTATTCGCCGCAGCAGCCTGCAGCGGGTCGGTTGGGAGTATACCGGTAACGAGCTTAGGCGCAGATATTGGCCAACGGTTGATCAGGGCCAAGAGGGCAACAGTCAGGACCTTATGCTACTTGAAGGTGTTATGGCCTTCGATTTGCGGTTTTTGGATGACCAGAATATCTGGCAGCAGCAATGGCCGACTGACGAGGCCATGTCGGCGTTAACGCCGAACAGCCGGCCGGAAATACCTTTTCCTCTGGCGATAGAAATTACCCTAGAGCACGAACGTTTCGGCGAGATTGTTCGAACCTTTGTATTGCCAGACTTTGACGCCGTAAGCGCGCAGGGCTTGCTGACCCAGCTAAATGAAGCCCGCGAAGAAGCGGATGAAGAGAATGAAGAGGAATCTGCAGACGGCGGCGTTCAGGGGCAGGGAAGTTAAGACATTATGATGACAAGCCTCCCAGAAACTGGCCCGAGAACACAGCAGGGTGTTGCGTTGATCATGGTTCTACTCGCCATGGCGCTGGTTGTCATGCTGGCGTCGGGAATGACCCAGCAACAAAATATAAGGGTGTTCAAAGCGGGGCATTATTTGGCGCAGCAACAAGGCCAGAGTATCGCACTCGGTGCTGAGGCCTTTGCCCGTCAAATCCTTATAAAAGACTTTGAAGACGATAAAGAAAACGGCCAAATGATTGATAGCTTGGACGAGTTCTGGGCAATGAATGCAGCTATTCTGCCTTTAGATGATAACGGGGTTGCCGAGGTGCAGATAGATGATCTTGGTGGGCGGATAAACCTGAATGATTTAGTAACAGTCAACGGTCAGGTAGATCCTATGACTAAAGCTCGTGTGGCACGCTTGCTGATGGCTTTGGGCATTACCGACATATCGGTTGACGCTTTGGTGGATTGGATTGATCCAGATGATCAAACAATCAGTGCCTACGGTGCGGAAGATGGTCAGTACCTTATGGCAGAGCCCGGTTTTCGGGCCGCAAACCAACCGTTTGTCAGCGTGTCAGAGCTTCGGTTGATTGAAGGTATGACCGAGGAAGTGTACGTAGCACTACGGCCGCACGTATCCGCCTTGCCTGTCAGTGGACTAGGTATCAACGTGAACACAGCAACGGCTGAAATATTGATGTCGCTCTATGAAGAACTGACGGCGGCTCAAGCTGAGTCTATTATTGAAAAGCGTGATCAGGAGCCGTTTGAAAATCTTCAAGATTTTTTGGCGCTTCCCGAGTTGGCTGCATCAGGACTCAGTACAGCAGGCTTAGGGTTGCAAACCCGTTTTTTTGAAGTTGTTTCACGGATTACCTACGATAACCGTGTTGTAAATATGGTGAGTACGGTTTTTCGCAATCAAGAAGGTAATGTCCGGACGGTTCACAGGGATACCGGGCAAAAGAATCGCGTTACCAAAGAGCCCTATACAATTTCGGAAGGATAACCATGTCATATCGCCTTTACGTGCGACCCTTACCACCTTTTACGGACCTCGGAGAAAACTCGGAGGATCGGCTGTTTAACTGGGTGCTTTATGATGCCGGCGGCGACGCTCAGGCTCAGGGTAGCAGCGATTTTCGCAACACAATCGAACAAACGCTGAGTCAAAACGGGCTTGATGATGTGCTGCTGGTGGGCCTGATTCCGGGCGATGAAGCCATGTTTTGTGTGGCCGATATTCCGGCAAAGCAAAGCCGGTTCATCAATCAAGCTTTGCCTTATGCTGTTGAAGAGCAAATAGCCCAAGATATTGACAGTGTTCATCTAGCGCTTGGCCTTCATACTCAAGAGGGCTTTCGGGTAGCTGCCGTTGATCGTGAACGCATGGCTCAATGGCTTGAGCTGTTTAGTGGTTGGTCCCATGCAAGACTGGAGGCCATACATCCGGATGCCGCATTGCTCCCGGTCACAGATGGCGGCTGGTCTATTTGTTTAGACGGCGAATCGGCGATGATGGCGAGCGACCGTGGCGAATGGCTTAGCATGCAGTCTGCCAACCTCGGTATGTTTGCACACACCTTGGCGATGCCGCCTTCCGAAGATGTCGTTGCGGAAGTCCCTGTGGTGATCTACGGGACTGAAGCCGAATTTGAAGAGCAACAAGCCGTGTTGGGCGAGCTCATGGCGCCGGGCCGACTTTCTGTGCGCCGGGAATCGCTGGAGTTAATGCCACTTGAACTGTTGGCACATGCCCATCACCACCATTTATGTCGGCCTATCAATCTTTGCCAACGGGATTTTTCCATCAAAGGAGGGAAGGAAAGTCCGCTAAAGCCTTGGAAGCCCTTGATTGCCGTAGCCGCAGTTTGGTTTGTGGTACAGGTGGCGCTAGAAGCCGGAATGGGTTTTTATTACCAGCAACAAGCTGAAGAACTACGCAATGAGGCCATGTCGGTTTACCGACAGGCTTTTCTCGAGGATCGCCGAACCCACGCGGGTAATGTGAGGCGCGTTATTGAAGGTCAATTACGCATGGCTGGGTCCGAGGGCCCTGATGTGGATTTTGTAACGCTTATGAAGTACACAGGCCAACAGTATTCAAAGGTGGCGGGGTCCGGTTCGGTAACGTTTAACTCAATTAATTACAGCCAGTCCCGGGGAGAATTGGTGGTTGATGTGCGAGCGGAAAGCTACGACCGCCTAAGCACGTTACGCAACGGCCTGTCTGGTCAGGGGCTTGATGCAAAAATAGGCTCGGTTGTTAACGAAGCCAGCGGTGCCCGTGGCCGCCTGACGGTATCGGGAGGCTGAAATCATGCTAACAAAACTGAAAGAACAGCCTATAGTTGGGAAACTAACTGCGCAGTATGACCAACTTCCCAGACGGGACCAGCAAGCCCTTGGCGTTCTGGCGATTGCCTTATTTATTGGGGTTGTCTATTTCATGATCTGGAGTCCGGTTTCTAGCTTTCAAGATAAGGCAGCTGCAAGCAAAAAAAATGCTTCGGAATTGGTTACCTGGATGCAATCCAATGAGCAGGTTATCCGCCGCTTGGGTAGCAGTGGGGCAGGGCCCACTGCAGGATCAGCTGATATACCCGCCGATGGTCGTGCGTTGATGGGGTTAGTTACCCGCTCAGCAAGAGAGTCTGGCCTTACGCTGCAACGTTTTGAGCCAAGCGGCGATGCGGCTATTCGAGTTTGGTTGGAAGCGGTTCCCTATGCGGAGGTTGCAGCTTGGCTTGAAATGCTCAATGGTAAGCATGGCGTTGTGATTGATCAGGCGTCATTGGATAGTTCTGGTGGGCCCGGCCGAGTGTCCGTTCGCCTAACATTGACAATCTGATTGTGAGTAAAGGGGTTCCGGGGTCGTCGCTCCGGACAAAGGCAGGAGCGAGATCATGAGTAACGACAACGACACTAGTAGCAAGCCCGAACCGGTCATTGTTCGGCTGGATGTCACTGCGCTAAACGAAGCCAGATCGATTCTGTACGATGCCTACCGCAACGAGCCCACCTTTCAGCACCTATTCAACCATCGTAAGCCCGGTTACAACCAGCGCGTTCGGGCAACCGTGCGCGAGTTGGTTGATCTTTACTTTGATCTGGATCAGGAAGCGGTTGGCGTGATGGTCAACGATACTCTGGTGGCTGTGGCGTTTATTGGCGACCCAGATTTGCGGTTGAATCTGGCAAATCAGCTTAGCTGGAGGATCCGCATGGTGTTAACGGCGGGTTTTGCTTCCACCCGACGTTACTTGCATTATCACGAGAGATTACGCGCAATTTTACCCCAGCCATTGGCGCACCAACTGCCCTTGATGGGTGTAAACCCAAAGTATCAGAACCGCGGCTATGGTCGGCTCTTATTACAGGCTGTTCAGCGCTTGTGTGCGGAAAACCCCCGTGGAACAGGGCTGGTTCTGGATACTGGAAATAGCCGTTATTTACCATTTTACGAGTCGGAAGGTTTTCGAAGCCTCGGAAAAATTAAAGTCGGCGGTTTTGAGGATCACATTTTATTCCGTGAGATCCACCCTGAAGCAAAAGCCGCGGCCAATCAAAACTAACGTTGTAACAATCAACAGGAGACATTGTGTCTGACAGCCTAGATTATGATCTGATCGTTATTGGTGCCGGTTCCGGTGGTGTGCGCCTAGCGCGTATGTCTGCCGGGCGCGGTGCTCGGGTAGCGGTAGTTGAATCCCGCTATCTTGGCGGTACCTGCGTTAACGTGGGTTGCGTACCCAAAAAGCTGTTTGTTTACGGGGCGCATGTTCGCGACGAGTTAGAAGATGCCGCAGGTTATGGCTGGAACCTTCCGATGGACAACGTCAGCTTTGACTGGCCCACGCTTGTCGCCAACAAAAATACGGAAATAGAGCGGCTCAATGGCATTTATGGCCGTCTGCTTGAGAGCGCAGGCGTTACCATCATTGAAGGAACCGCCTCCATAAAAGACCCGAATACGATTGTTGTGGGCGACAAAGAATACACAACCGAGCACATAACAATCGCGACCGGTAGCTGGCCAGTTGTACCAGACATTCCGGGTAAGGAATGTATTCTCACATCGAACGAGATGTTCTATTTACCTCAACTGCCCAAGCAGGCAGTAGTCTGGGGCGGCGGCTATATTGCTGTAGAATTTGCCGGAATCTTGGCGGGTCTTGGAGTAGAAACCACCCTGTTGTACCGGGGCGACCTGTTCCTTCGCGGCTTCGACGAGGACGTGCGCCGCTTTACCGAACAAGAAATGCGCAAGAAAGGCGTGCGGCTTGAATTTGGCGTAACGATTGAGTCTGTGGAGCCCGAAAACTCTCACTACCGGGTCAAACTTAGCAATGGCGATACTATGGAGACCGGGCTAGTAATGGCCGCTACAGGCAGGAGAGCCTTGGTCGATGGCCTTGGTCTGACCGAGTTGGGCATAGAGCTGAATGCTTCCGGCCATGTGGTGGTGGATGATTATTTCCAGACCTCAGTGCCTTCGGTAACCGCCCTTGGCGATGTGATCGGTACGCCACAACTGACGCCAGTGGCTCTGGCACAGGCTATGGTGCTCTCTCGCAGAATGTTCGGAGATGGCGAGGGCGAAATGGACTACTCTGCGATACCAACGGCGGTTTTTTGCCAACCTAACATCGGTACCGTGGGTCTAACGGAAGAGGAAGCTCGGGAGGCAGGGCACACCCTGAGAATCTATCGTTCGGAATTCCGGCCCATGAAATACGTACTTAGTGGCCGTGATGAACGCTGCCTAATGAAGCTTGTGGTTGATGACGCAACAGACAAGGTTCTTGGCGCACATATGGTTGGGCCTGATGCCGGTGAAATCACTCAAGGGCTTGCTGTGGCTATAAAGGCTGGCGCGACCAAAGCCCAGTTCGATTCCACCATGGGCATCCACCCAACATCTGCAGAAGAATTTGTCACTATGCGTGAGCCCGTGGCCTAAAAGGTATCTGAGCCCAAGGAAGGGCTCATTCAAGATAGCTCTACCCAACGACCCAGTACTTCCTTAAGTCCCTCCTTCCTTAAAGGCTTAGACAGGTAGTCATCCATGCCACTCTCTAGACAGCTTTGCTTTGTCTCTGGCAATACGTCAGCGGTAAGGGCAATGATAGGCGTTCGTTTAAGGCTGCTGGCCGCCTCCCGCTCTCTGATGTGACGCGATGTTTCATAGCCATCCATAACCGGCATTTGGCAATCCATAAGAATGACATCAAACCCCGGGTAGCTGGAGTGTATCTGATCCAACGCCTCTTTACCGTTTACCACTGCCTCTGTTTGAAAACCAAGACGGTTAAGGAGTGCTACGGCAACACGTTGGTTTACCAAATTGTCCTCTACAACCAATGCACGCTTGGAAAGCGGTAGCTCAGCTTGCAATGCTGGTACCTCGGTGACTCTCGGGTTGTTGGCTTGCGGTGCAAGTTCCAAAGGCAGCTCAAACCGGAACGACGAACCTTTCCCAGGGTTTGTTTCAACCTGAATATGCCCGCCTAGAAGCTCAACCAGACGCTGAACTAGAGATAGCCCTAAACCGGTACCGCCAAAACCACGGTTGTCGCCAGCATCAAGCTGTTCAAACGAATTGAAGATATCTGGAACCCGCCCGTGGGGAATGCCGCTGCCTGAGTCGCTAACCGAGCAGTTGATGATGATACAGCCATCCTCAACACCAAAGCAGCCCAACTGAACATGCACAAAGCCATCGGTGGTAAACTTGATGGCGTTATCAAGAAGGCATGCAACAATCTGGCGAATCCGCGGTGCATCACCATTTACCAGCGGTATTTCAGGCCAGTCTCCGTAGAAATTCAGTGTCAAAGCCAGCCCTTGCTCTTCCGCCACATGGCGGTATGAGGCAACGCAGTTTGTAACAAGCGTGTGCAGGTTAAAAATCTGGTGTTCGAGCACCATCGCTCCGCTGTCCATACGGGAATAATCGAGAATATCGCTGATGACTGTAAGCAGATCTTCTGTCGATTGACGGGCCGTCTGTAAATAATCCCGTTGCCTTGGAGTCAGAGGCTCTTCCTGAGCCAAATCAATCATGCCAAGTACACCGTTAAGCGGGGTGCGCAGTTCATGGCTCATGGTGGCCAAAAACTCTGATTTTGCATGGCTGGCAGTCTCTGCTTTTTCCCGCGCATGCTCTGACAATGCCAGTGTTTGATCTCGCGATGTCTGTAGCGATGCGAGATGTTCGCTTAATTCATTAAGCTGATGCTCGATGGCAATAATTTCTCGGGAGTTCGGTCGCCCATTTACCTTTGTGGCCCGATAATCGCCGGCAATAAGACGGCCGATTCGACCGGAAAGCTGGTTAATGGGGGAGAGAATGGTGTTCAGTATGTGGTTGATGACCAAAATGGTGAACAAGAGTAACGTTAGTCCCACTATGAGAGACGACCAGAGAATATCTTTGCGTCGAGCCTCTAGTGTTTTGTCACTCACACCCACCTGCACCCTACCAACCCGCAATGCGCTCGAGTTACTACCGGGTACCGGCTCGAACCACAAAGTTTGGCGATCGGTTGCAAGCTGTAGTGGCTGTTGGAGTATCTCTGCCTGATAAATCTGGAATTCATCTGTATTCTCTATGTCAGGTTTGCTGTCCGCAGGCGCAAACCCAATCTGTTCGCCAGCCACATCAGTTATGCGGATCCAGTCGGCTTTGCTGTATCGGATAGATTGAGAAAGTATTTCCTGCAGCGCCAAAGTGTTGCCAGAAACCACTGCATACTCAAGGGACGGAGCCAGACTGTCCGCCAGCAACTGGTTGCTGTCTGCGAGGTCGCGTCTTGCATCTTCAAGCCGTGCAGAGGTAAAAAATCCCATGAGCGTTATAAACATCACCACTGCAGGCAATGCGCCCAGCAACAGCAGTTTTCGGGATAGCGGCGTACCTATGGAGTTTTCACTCATCGCCTTGCCCTCTTTGTTCTTGTAACCATTTCTCAACGGCCTGAGCAATCTGCTCACGGGTATCCAGCGGGATGTTTAGTGAGCGGGCAACCTGCTCATTAATCTCAACCCGGGATTGTGACGGATAACCCGGTGGCGGGAAGGCACCGGTTTCGAAAAACGTTTGTAGGTAGCCCGCAGCCATCTCGGCCATAGCGGGGAAAGGCGCATAGCCAGACGCAAGTGAACCGGCTTTTACATAAGCTTGGCTCGGGCCTATGACAATTCTGTTTCTGCGATAAGCGGTAAGCAACACGTGTTTTATGGTTCTTGGGTTGTATATTGCGTTGTCTGGTGCTGCCAATAGGAAGTCACCATAACTTAATGCCCTGATAAGCGTTGGGATAAGTTGTTTGTCGTCGTCCACTACGAACAACCGCGCTTCAAGCTTGTAAGCGGGGAGTTGATCAATAAGTGTATCGTAAAGTTCTGCGGTATCCGTGGTAGAAATCAGGGCGATGCGGGTGGCCTGAGGGAGAATTGCTTTTCCGATAAGCGCTTGCCTGAGAAGCGGGGCGCCGTGGTAAACGCCCGAAACCTGCTCAGGGGAGCGGCGAACGAAGCCTTGCAGGAAGTCGGGCTCGACCAGCAGGGCAAGCACGGGCGCTTTGCGGTTAATCTGTCTTATACGGGAAAACGCACGGGGGCCTAGGGTAACGATTGGGCCATCTTGTGTCAGCGCGGCTTGTTCGTCTGATATAGGAATCAGATCGTTTTCGCTTTCTAAATTCTCCTCAAGAAGTTTTTGAATATGCTGATCCAGCGCAGCGTTACCAGAACCAGCAAGGTAGACAGGGGCACGACCATTACTTTGAGCAAATGCAGCCGGTGCAGCTACCAATATAGCCGCCATCGTCACAGCGCACAGAATTGCCGGTGTAGTCAGCGACTTTAGCGCTGAGACAATCCTGTGCAATGAGAACAATGCTGGTTTTTCCATACCATCCCGGGTCTGAAATATTCCTTGATTAGCGATCAGAAACGGAGGCCCGCTTCAATGAAGAACTGGTTTTGGTCCGCGATGTTATTATCACGGCTGATATCCGGTTCATTATTTATGTAATGTTGCATGGTCAAAGCAATCTCGGCTGAATACCGCGGCTGGAAAATCCGTTTTGCTAGACGAAAATCGATACGCTCGAACCGAGTATTACGGAATTTATCTGCCCAATAGTAGGCTGTAGAACCCTTTAGGCCGAAGGGCAGGTTCTGGATAAGTGCCAGACTGCCTGAGTGCCTTAACGAGAGGCGACCGAGTAGGTTGACCGCGTACTCTTGTTCACCAATATCGATATTGCCATCCTCATCCACAATACCAGCGCCCGTATACCAGTCGTCTTGATCAAGATACCCGTAGCTAGCTCTGAAGGTGGTTCCGGGGAACTCAAGGGACGCTTCAACCTCAAAACCTTTTTGATCGATACCTACGTTGTTATCAATAGTCCAATCATCAAACTGGATGACACCGCTGATCATGTCCCGATGCTTATCTTTAAATACCCGCACTTCCAGAGACAGTTGACCTTGTTTCATAGGAAACTGTCCGAAGTAACTGATTTCCCTAGAAACGATGGTTTCTTCTTCAAGTTCTTTACCTAGGGTTACGTAGGACGGGTGCTCCCAAACCGCTGTACTGTTAACCCTGTAGCCCTCGTAAGCGGCATACTTTTCTGGGCTGACATTCCTCAGTGTATATCCATAATCCGGATCTTGCTCAAAACCATCGGGGGTTCGAACAGCCTTGGAGTAAACAAACCTCAGTGCATGGTTATTATTGAGTGTGAAGTTTGCCGCAACGCGCGGCGAGAAGTAGCCTTCATCAGTCGTTGTGGTGCGCTCCCAGTTGCCCCCGGCATTTAATGTGAGCCAGTTAATAGGCGTGTATTCTACATTGCCGAATACTCTGGACTGATAGTTATTGCCGCGTCCATTAAAAAAAGTTTCCGAGCGATAGGTGTCTTTGCGAAACCCTGCCCCCGTCACTAGCTTCAGGTCATCGTTAATCAGCAATGTGTCCTGAAGCTCTAATTCTAGCCGTGAATCTTCGGAGTCTGCGTTTGTTTCTGCAATAAGCGGGATTCCCCCGGACTGGAAGCATAGGGGTCGGTTCGGTCTGTAATAGAGAGGGTCGCCGTTCTCTAGACAAGCCACCGCGGACTCTGGAATAGATACTGGCCAGCGCTGCCTGCGGTCGTAATTTTCAAAGCTCACCTGAAAGTGAAAAAAATGGCTCTGTGAGGTTGTGAAGTTTAATTGCGTTTGAAGATAGTAATCCCGCACATCGATATCTGGATGGTCAGTTGCTTCAAGCTCACCGTTTTTATCAATATCTTGTTCATTCAGCCCATCAACAACACCAACACGGATATCGGCGTTAAAACCGGAATTGACCTTCCAGCGCGAGTCATAGTTGAAGGTATTTATGTCGTGTCCATCGTGAAAGGGTAGGCGCCCATTGTTATCGAGTTGATAATCAAATCCACCAAATTTGCGCTTTTCATAGGCCAGGCGCCAGTCGTAGCTGTCACTGACATCGCCAACCGAAGCAAAGGTGCGGACGTAGTCTCTGGAACCGCGAATAGCCCGAACCTCTGCACCGGAAGTATCTGCCGGATTACGAGTGATGATATTGATAGTGCCTAAAAATGCATTTATCCCGTACGCCGCCGAGTTTGGGCCCCGGCTAACCTCTATCCGTTCAATGATTTCTAAAGGGACTGGCATGGTTTGCCAGTCCATATCTGATAGAGTGGCACGGTGCGCAGTGCGGCCATCAACCAGAACCTGCATCCGTCGTTGCTCATAGTGTACGGTGCCGTGGTAGGTCGTCACAGGTGTGCTGCTGCCAACCTCGCCCACAACCATCCCTGGAACCAATCGAAACACTTCAACTAGGCTCATGATGCCAAGATCTCGGATCATTTCGCCTTCGATAACTGTGGTTGTTCCGGGAACCCGCGTTTTCGGCTGGCGAAGCCGGGTTGTTGTCAGAACTTCCGGAATCTCGTCGTTAAAGCCATAAAAGCCCATCGGTTCTGGACTGTCAGTAAGTGGCTGGGCGATTGCGGACACTGGGATGATGAAGACGGAAGCCAGCAATGCTGTTGTCACGCCATGGACGATAGAAATCGCCGGGCGCCTACAGGTGTTTTTATCGAAATTCGTAACGGGCATAGGTGTCGTTCTATAATCTGCCGAGTTAAAGGACGAGGCCTTGGTTTTTGTGTTTTGTTGCTATCGTATTTGACTACACGCTGTTTGTCTCTCAAAACGTACTGAATTGATAGGGTGGGAGTGAGCCTGATATGGATTCAAGCGAGGTTGATCGCGAGTTAGACGCCTCAGAAGGGCAGGTTGTCCGTGAGGTGATGATTCAGATCAAGGCATTATTGAATGATTCTGGCCGAAGTGGGGATGCAGGCATTTGGCGGGCCATACTCTGCGAACCGCCAGCGGATCAGATACCATTGCGGCGCGAAATCGGTCGGCAACTGGAACCACAACTTCGGCCTATGGCCGAAAACGGAAGTTTTCCGGCTCCTGTTGTGGGGTTTCTAGCGGAGTGGTTTGACTGGCACAGTTTGCAGGAAATCGTGGCTCAGGAAGATGAACGTAGATACCCAGAGCCTGACCCAGATCGGGACAGGGAATCTAGGGATGATGAAGCCCCGCAAATGGTTAACTTTTGGCCAGCTGTAATTGGTTGGGTTATCGGGCTTGTGATACTTGCCACACTGTTTGGTGGCATGGGCGGCGGCTAATGCCACCGCCTTGTCATTACTTGTTGGCTTCGGCAATCTTTTCGCGGTATTTTTCAGCCAGTATGGCCCCTAAAATTACCTGCACTTGGTTGTAGCACATAATTGGCAAAACAATCATGCCGAACCCCGGATGGCCTGAAAAAAGCACTTTTGCCATGGGCAACCCAGACGCTAGGCTCTTCTTGGAGCCACAGAAAACAACCGCCGCTTCATCCTCCAAGCTAAACCCGAATCGCCGCACCAAAAACCTCGCAAAAAACATAAACAAGGCCAGCAGTCCGATGCAGAGCAGGATCGTTAGGACAATGGCTTTTACTGGAAGGTTTTGCCAAAGGCCGCTTTCCACAGAGTGCGAGAAGGCGGAGTAAACGATCAACCAGATCACGCATTTATCGTAACGCGCCATTAGGGATTCGTTGCGACCAAGAAATCCGCCCAGAATGGGCCGCATAGCATGGCCTACCGCGAATGGCAGCAGTAGCTGCAGCATAATATCTTTAAGTGCTTCGCCCACTGCAAAGTCCCCACTACCGGCAGAGCTCACGAGCAGTAACAGCAAGAAAGGGGTGAGCATCATGCCAAACACATTAGAGGCAGCAGCACTGCAAATAGCAGCCGGAACGTTACCCCGCGCCATAGCGGTGTAGGCAATAGATGATGACACGGCAGATGGCAGCACGCCCAAATACAGAAAGCCAAGCCCCAGATCGGCAGGCATCCAAGAAGGTGCAAAGCTGCTCATTCCGTTAATAGGGATCACTACGAGTGGAAAAAAGCCAAAGGTCAGTGCGGTGATCAGTATATGTAGCCGCCAATGGGAGGCGCCCGCAACGATTTGCTCACGGGACAGTGCTGCACCATGGAAGAAGAAGAGTAGGGCGACGGCAACCGTTCCCGCTGTCGCCAGCAATTCTCCTGCGGTCCCCGTAGCAGGTAAAAACGAAGCTAGGGCGATGGCTCCGAGCAACATGATGGTGAATGTGTCTGGTTTGAACTTCATGGTCATGAGCCTCTCTTTCGAAGAGCTTTGAGACTGGGGACAAGAAGATCCCGGGCGAGTCTTTCAGCTTTCTCCGAATCCTGACGTCGAACGGCAGCAAGAAGCAGTTCATGATCTTCCTGAGAGGGCTCGGGCAAGTCTGTGTCGTTTTCTGTGCGCTCAATAGTATGAGTAATGGCGTGGGAGAAGTAATCATACAGCTCTGCAAGCGCCGAGTTGTGGGACGCAGCCACCAGTGCATGATGAAAACGCTCATCATGGTGAATGCGTTCCGCGAGATTCGAATCGGCTTTGCCCCGTGCGTCGAGCGCTGCGGTCATAGCCCGAAGGTCTTGGTCACTGCGTCGTTGCGCCGCCAGTTTTGCCGCTTCAGTTTCCAGCATAATCCGCACTTCTAACTGGTCCGTGAGCTGAGTACGGGCGATGCGCTTAAGGGTTTCGCCTGCCTCTCTGGTTGCTCTCACGTAGGTGCCGTCACCTTGTCGCGTTTCAAGCATGCCCACGTGCGCCAAAACGCGAACGGCTTCGCGCACTGTGTTGCGGCTAACTCCGAGTGATTCTGACAACTCAGATTCAACAGGTAATTTGTCGCCAACGGGCCATTGTTCAGTCTCTATGGCATGCCTCAAACTTTCGATGGCGGTTTCAACCAGTGAGCCTTTTTGAATCTTTTTCAACATAAACCTATCATCCGCTTAACCGATCACCCAATCATCCTATGAATTTGAGTTGAATGCAAATGCCTTGATCGAAAGCCCGGGATTACCCGGCCGGGCTAAGGAACTGGTAGTCAGCTGTATTTACGTTGCGGGTGGCAAGGCGATAGGTGAAGGTAAAACCGGGCCAGTTAAGTGTGTTTTTTCCGTTTGCATCCAGATACCAAGATGAGCATCCAGAGCTCCACACACTGCCTTCAAGGTCTTCTTGTACGCTAGTGGCATAGGCCTCTAAACGGTCTGCGCGAACGTCCATCGCAGCACCCGGGTACTTTTGAAGAGCCTGCAGACAGCCGAGAACATACTGGAATTGGGATTCGAGCATATAGAGAATCGAATTATGGGCCAGATTGGTATTAGGTCCATACAACATAAACAGGTTGGGAAAGCCGGAAACCGTAATGCCCTTGAAGGCTGTGGCGCCATCCTGCCAAGCTTGATTCAGCGTTATGCCATTGCGCCCGGTGACTCGAATTGGAGACAGAAACTCTGAAGCACGAAAGCCAGTGCCGAAGATTATGGCGTCCACAGGGTAGTGTTTGCCCGACTGAGTTTGAACGCCGCTCGCATTTATTTTTGCGATAGGATCTGTCACCAAATTCAGGTTGGATCGATTGATGGCTGGATACCAGTCGTTGGAAATCAGAATCCGTTTACAACCAATCTGATAGTCCGGAATGATGTGCTTTAGCTTTTCGGGATCAGTAATGTGTCTAGCGGCTTCTTTTTTCGCCTGACGTGCAAGCACATTCAACAGGCTATTAAATCCGGTAAAAGCTAGGGCGCGACTCTCGTTCTTCCAATAGATTAGGTACCGGTAAAGCCGGTCCCAAGCTGGGACAGCTTTAAATAATGAGTGCTCCCAGGACTTAAAGCGGCGATCCGGCTTTGGCAGAACCCACGCAGCCGAACGCTGAAACAACGTAAGTGATTCCACCTTGCCAGCAATTTCCGGCACAAACTGGATGGCACTGGCACCTGTACCGATAACTGCAACGCGTTTGTTTTGGAGATCATATTCATGGTTCCAACGTGCAGAATGAAAGCAAGCGCCTTTGAAATCCTCCATGCCTTCGATGCTGGGCCAAGCTGGCTGGTTAAGTTGGCCGGTTGCCGTTATAACAATCTGAGCTTCAAGGGCTTCGCCACTGGTTAGGCTCAGTGCCCAGAGGTTACGAGTGTCGTCAAATATAGCCTCAGCAACTTCGCAATTGAAACGGATCTGCTCTGCCAATCCATATTTTTCAACGCAGTGCTCCATGTAGCCGAGCAGCTCGTGCTGCAAGCCAAATTTTCGGGACCAGTCGTGTTTTGGTTCGAACGAGTAGGAGTAAAAGTGCGACTGCACATCGCAGGCGGCGCCAGGGTAGGTGTTGTCGCGCCATGTGCCACCAACACGCTCGGCTTTTTCCAATAAAGTGACCTTAGTGAACCCGGCTTTTTTCAACTGGATGGCCATGCCGATGCCACCAAACCCAGTCCCGATTATGATGACTGACGGTTGCTCGGTGATGTTTTGCTGAGTCATGTTTATAAATCCAACCTAATTAAAATAATGACGCCTTGTTCACTATACGTTCACAGTGTTCGCCTAGTCATGGCTTTTTGCGCCAGACTAGTTAGTCAGGCTGATCAATTCACGGGCGCATCATGAAGTCTTCAACTGGCTGAGAGAGTAGCTCTCGCAGGGCTGGAGTTTCGAACCGGCGCCGAATACTGATGGCATAGAATTCCTCATAGACTCCGGGCAGGGCGCCATAATCAACTAGAGCACCGTTACGAAGCTCATCCCGCACTACAACAGGTGGGAGCACCGCAAAGTGTCCAGATTCCCGGGCCAACAAACGCATCATGGCCATATCGTCCACTTCTACGACTAGTCTGGGGCGTACTTTGTGATATTCACACAGTTGATCAAAAGCTTGCCGGATGTTGTTGTCTGCGCCAGGCACGATCAAGCTGCGCCCTTCAAGGAAGTCAGGAAATGTCACTGTTTGAGCAGACTCTGGCGGCCCTATAATACTTACAGGTTGTTTCGATATCAGCTTGGAGCGCCAAGGGTTGGCTTCATCACCCCGCACTGGCTGGTTGGAAAGTATTAGGTCTAACCTGTGCGCAGATAAGCGCCTGAGCAACTCATCAATATCACTACTTTGCAGACTAAACTCGAGGTTTTCTCGCCCGAGTAGCGGGTGTAAGAAGGCTTCCTGAAAGTTTCTGGACAATGTTGCCACTGCGCCAATGCGTAGCACCTCTCGATTAACTTGTGCTCCGGAGGCAAACACGGCGGCAAGCTCCTCGCCTTGGCGGAATATTTCTTCAGCGTAGGAAAACGCCATTCTTCCCGCTTCGGATAACTTGAGTCGCCGCCCCTCGCGGATAAACAAATCATGTCCCAGGCTTTCTTCCAACTTTCGTATTTGGCCGGACAGTGCGGACTGGGAGATATGCAGGGAGTTTGCGGCACGGGTTAGGTGCCCGGTGCGGGCAACCATCCAAAAATAGTACAAGTGGTGATAGTTAAGCTTCATTTACCCGCCCTCTAATCGTTCTCTTAAATAGAACAGTAACTAAAGTATAAACCATTTTTTATATCAGTCTATTGACGGCAAAGTACCGGGGTCAGCAAAGATGTCTCAGGAGAAAGCCCCTATGAATGATCTCGTCTTGTTTTTGTCCACCTTTGTACTGCTAGCTTGGTTGGCGGTGCCAGCGTCTCTTCTTGCCGTCGCCGGTTTCAGTGCCTGGACTCGCAATCCGCTTAAACAGAACCACTGCTGGCGCATAGCCGAAAAGCTGCTGGTGCTTTCAATGGGCGCAACACTGTTGATTGCGACCATCATGTTGGTTGACCTTCAGCACAGTGGTGCGGCAAGTTCATTGGCTTTGCCGGGCCGTTGGCTGGGGCTTTATCCCTCTGGCGTTGCAGCCTGGATGGCCTTAATGGTGGGCTTCATTGGCTGGGTGATTCTTCGCTTCTCGGAGCGGTACTTGAGGGGCGACCCGGGGCGTGAGCGTTTCTTGCCATGGTTTTTGCTAACCATTACCTGTGTACTGGTTCTGGTTATGACCAACAACCTACTTGTGCTCGCCGGTGCTTGGGTGGGAGTGAGTATTTCACTGCATCAACTCCTCACTTTGTACCCTGAGCGGCCCCAAGCTCGCATGGCGGCGGTACAGAAGTTCATTGTAAGCCGAGTGGGAGACGTGCTGGTGGTCGCCGGCGTGGTTTTGCTCTACCTTCATCATGGCACCTTTTACTTGCCTGAGATGGTGCAGGCACAAACTGCATCGCCGTCGTCGTCCCTCACACTCACTCTCGCTTCTGTGGCGCTTGCTCTGGCCGCTCTTCTTAAATGCGCTCAGATCCCGTTTCACGGTTGGCTGCTAAGGGTAATGGAAGCGCCAACGCCGGTCTCAGCTTTGTTGCATGCGGGTGTTATCAATCTGGGCGGCTTTCTTTGGTTGCGTCTTTTCCCGGTGTTTGACGGCTTTACTGCCGGACACCTGATTCTTCTCACCATCGGTGGTCTCACCGCTGTTATCGCTGTGCTTACCATGATGACCCAGTATTCCGTGAAGCATGCATTGGCTTGGTCTACTTGCGCCCAAATGGGCTTCATGTTGTTTGAAATCGGAATGGGCGCTTACACGCTGGCTCTTTTACACCTGTTGGCGCACTCAGTTTACAAAGCCCATTCATTTTTGGCATCAGGCAGAACGGTCAAAGCCTCTGCAGTGGGTCTCTTTGCGCAGCAACGCTCTCCGGCCGGTCTGCTATGGGCACTTATCACTGGAGGAATCGCAACGTTCATTTTGCTCCAGATACCCAGCTTGGTTGAAGGGAACCTAGTGTTTGGTGCACTACTGGTGCTTGCGGTTGCTAGTGCTGTGATTGCCGTGCCCGCTGGGGCAACCGCTGCCTCGAAAGCGCGAATTGCTTTACTCGCACTGCTTCTAGTACCAGCTTACGGAGTGCTGCATGCGCTAGTTGGCCCCGCTGTACCGGAGCACGCCAACTTCGAAATTCCACTGTTGGCCTACACCATCGCCGTCGCTCTCGTGATTGTACTCGCCACAGTTTCCGGGCTGATTATGTACGGCAGCGACAGCCCCTTCACCAGCAACCTGTGGCGCCACTTCAGCAAGGGGCTCTACCTTGAACTGATGTTTGACCGGATTACCCATCGGCTTGCGTCTGAAGCACTGAACGCACCGCACCTGCTCAAGAGAATTCCCCATCATCCATTCACCATGGAGAAGAAATCATGAAGGAATCTAATGCTGCTGTATCTGCACCTGTTTTGGATGAAGTGGACTTTCAGGGTGCTTTAACTCGTGCCTGCGGTTTAATAGCCCCCATCTGGCCACTGGACAAATGGATTGCCGTTAACCCCTTCTGGGGCCTCCGGGATCAGCCTGCTGAACGTGCAGAGCGTGTTCTGGAACAAAGAGGCGGCTTCTCTTTCTTGATGCCCGCGGCTTTTTACCGCGAGGCGTGGGAGGGCGGAAGAATTTCCGACGCGGACCTAAAGGAAAGTTTGGCTCAGAGCGGAATTCAGACCGATATTCAACCGCTGTTTGATCTACTGAAGCATGAGCGGCCAACAGGGCATCCCCTTTGCTTTTCTGTTCTCGATGCATTTCCAGCCAATGCGGAGGGTGTCAACGCCGCCGATGCGGTGAATGGCGAAATTGGGCGCCTTTGTGGTGCCTATTTTGACACCCGGCAGGGCCGCTGGTCCTCCGCAGGAAAAAAGAATGATAAGGGTGGGTTCTTTGAATTTTGGCTTGCAGCCGCCCAGCAAGATCTATCGTTGGACTATCGAACAGGCATTACTGGTGCTCGCAAGCACTTAAAGGCAGTGACTGAAGCACGGTTGCAAGCCGTCAAAAACGCCGTTGCTATCATTAACCTGAATACGTACGAACTGGAAGTGCTTTGCCACAACCTGTTGCTGCGTGTACTTGGCTGGGCCTCGTGGAGCAGCGGTGTCGACTGGCGTGCAGGCCTTGCCGGAGAAGACTCTGAAGCGAGAGAATCGCTACTTTCTGCCTTGCTGGTTTGGGAGGCTGTTGCTCTTGAGTGTGCACCTGAGGAGCAGATTAAGGCGAGGACGGCGGCTTGGTCGAGAATTCGTCAGGCTTTGCAAACAGACCGCTCGCCAAACCTAAACGCTGGGAATGACCCAAACGCAAAGCTACTGTGGGTCTGGCAGCGTGCGTATGAAATCGGATACCAACGCAAGCTTGTTCATATCATAAGTGAGGACAGGCAAGCCGACCGGAGGCAAGAAGTCGATCCAAAGTCGGAGAATGTGAAAGCGGATGTACAGGCAGTATTTTGTATCGATGTTCGCTCAGAAGTTATGAGGCGGCACCTGGAGAATGAAAATCCGCGGGTGCAAACACTCGGTTTTGCCGGATTTTTTGGGCTACCGGTTTCCCACCAGAGCCACGGCCCTTATTCTGAGGTGCAAAGACTGCCCGGGCTGTTGGCGCCAGCCTATCGGCTTATCGACACCGAGGGAAGCACCGCAAGTGATAACACACTGAATCGCGAGCTTGATCAAAAAGAAATCACTCGGGAATCCGTGCGCAATTCCAAATACAGCAGCCTTTCCACGTTCACGTTGGTTGAAACCACAGGCCTTGCCTGGGCGTGGAAGCTACTCAAAGACAGCCTGCATCAGAAAAAGGCTCAGCAGCCGGGCAGCGTTGCGAACGCAAGAGATAACAAACTGGTTCATCACATAGGGGGTGATCCTTTGGCGATATCCGAGAAGGTCAAGCTAGTCTCTGGCTTTCTCCAAGGCATGTCTTTAATTCGTAGTTTTGCGCCCCTGCTGGTATTCGTTGGCCATGGCACGCAAACCGACAACAACCCTAACCACGCAGGCTTGGCTTGCGGCGCCTGTGGCGGCCAGAGTGGTGGGGTTAATGCGCGGCTGGCAGCTTCATTGTTTAATGACCCACAGGTGCGCGAAGAACTTGTAGAAAAAGGTATTCAAGTGCCTGATTCAACCTTCGCTGTTGCCGCAGAGCACTGTACGGTAACCGATGAAGTCACGGTATTCGGTCAAAAAAGTGTTCCTGAATCCCACCAGTCTCTTCTGGCAGAGTTGGAAGCCTCCTTTGCGGCGGCTGGCAGGGAGGCCAGAAAGGAGAGGGCGACTCCGCTCAAACTGAATGGCCTTGATGACAAGGAGTTGCTCAACTCGATGCGTCAAAGAACCATAGATTGGTCGGAAATTCGGCCTGAGTGGGGGCTTGCGAATAACGCTGCCATTATTTTTGCTAAACGAGAATTAACCAGAGGCAAGAATTTCGCCGGCAGAGTCTTTCTGCACGATTACGACTCAGAGCTAGATGCTGAAGGTCAAATTCTGGAAGCCTTAATGTCTGCGCCTATGATGGTCGCAAATTGGATTAACCTACAGTATTTTGCGTCGGTTACCGCACCCGAGGTCTATGGTGCAGGTAACAAACTGCTGCATTCTGTCGTGGGGGGGAACCTTGGTGTTATCGAGGGGAATGGTACAGATCTGAGAATTGGTCTACCGCTGCAATCCGTGCACGATGGCACCTACTGGCGCCATGAGCCGCTTCGGCTCACCGTGCTAATTGATGCTCCCAGAGAACGCATACAAGCCATTATGAAGCGTCAGCCAGACGTTGCGCGATTGGTGAAAAACGAGTGGCTATGGTTGCACAGGTTTCTGCCAGAAGGCGGTCAAGAGCGATTTGATAAGGGTGAATGGAAAAACTGCTCAGGTTAATCCTGAGCAGTGTTCAGAAGGTCCGGCTTTTTCAAGGCCTTTTGGAATAGATCTTTGTCCTCAGCGATGACCATGGCGCATTTTTCCGCCAGTTCATCGCTCAGGCCTTCAACTTTTCGGGCCAGATAAACCTGAATCTCTTCCGCCAACTCCAATACCTTGTCTCTGGCATCGGCATCTGCTTTCGATGTGAAAAGCATGGTCTCAGGATTTTTTAACGCCATATTCAGGCCGTCCCTATCGGAAAAATAAACTGCTTGTACCGCCATGGTCATTCCTCGCAGTGAATGTCTGCTTTACTGTATAAAAACGGCTCTTCACTTATCTGTGTGGGTCAGGTGCCATTGGCAGTCCGCCATAGTGAAATAGAATCGCCCGCTTGAACCTCTCCTTGTTCCGGAACCCCCGGGATCGGACCTTTAACGCTCGAACCTGTCCATTGATCGCTTCCGCAAGGGCATTTGAAGCTCGGAAACGCATAGCGTTGAGGATCCCAAATAGCTTGGTTTCGATCTGATTTGCTGTGGAGCTCAGAGCTCGAACTTCAGTGAGTCGAGCCATGTGGATCCATTCTTTCCACGCCGCTCGGGCGCCTTTGACCCGGTAGCCTCGCCAGATATCTCGCGCTTTCTCCTTGAGATACCACACTAAACCGGTGTCTTTGAGAGCGCCGGACAAATATTTGATCTGTTGTATCTGCTGTTCTTTAAGGCTCTTGCGATGGCGTAGCCAGGTGTATCGGCTTCGATGGATCTCCTTCCGCATCGAATGATCCGCACGTGCCATGTCAGCTTTGCGAGTGGCATCAAGCGTTCGGGTCAGCATTTGCGCGACGTGGAAATGGTCGAAGGCGATCTTCCGGTGGGCTTTCTCGATATGCTCAAATGTCGCCTTCTGATAGGCCGGACTCATATCCATGGAGATAGACAGAATCGACCGCTTACGAGACGCATCCAGAGTGGCGTAAAAGCGCCCAAGACTACCAGAGGACCGACCGTCCTCCACGGCCAAAACCTGACCCCGACCGTTAGAAACGATCGTTACATAGTCGTGCCCTTTACGAAATGCCGTCTCATCGACGGCTAGCCGTGACGTATCTCGGTCAGGAGCATTAGCCAGACCACGTCGCACAGCCCGTTCCATGATGTTGTCGATGGCAGTCCAGCTCAGGCGCAACTGCTTGCTGACCGCAGAGATTGAGGCTGCCCTGAGCCAGCTGATAACGAAGGCTTCAAATAGGAGTGTGTACCGGCTGTTCTGTTCAGCCCAAGGAACACTGATCGTCAGACAGCCATGCTCGGGACACTGCACACGAGGAACCTGAGCAACCACTTGCGTTCGGAACTGACAAGTATCGAGATGACGCCAACGACGTTCCCGCGAGTCGTAGCCCGGGCAGGCATCGCCACAGCGGGGGCAGACAAGCTTAGCGCCTTTGTCCAGACTGACCTGAACGACGACTTCTCCCTGACTCTTATCCAGTTCGACGCCTGATACAAGCCAAGGAGAGGACAGCCCTAGAATGTGTTCGTAGAGGGTGTATTGATCCAACGTTGGTCCCCATCCATTGAGTTAATCGGATGCGACAACAGTGACCAAAAGCAGCAGGAAAATAAAGGGTTACCCACCATGATAAGTGAAGACCC
>NZ_JALKAP010000017.1 GCF_023016045.1 Marinobacter sp. S6332
GTAAGCGTTCATTCCGCGACGTAGTTGACTTACTTCACATCTCGAAGCGGTCGTAATAAGCCCGGTGAGATCTTGTATTGCCGGGCACCATCGTCACCTAACACGATCACACTCTTGCGGTTGATCTTGGTAACTATCCCCAGCACCGGACCCTCCCGACCTTCGAAGGTCACTTTCAGACCAACCCGCAGTTGACTCAGAGCCTGCAGGTTTTCCCGATCTTGCAACTCATCGATGCGCCGGCAGATGTATTTGTTCAGTTCCAGCAGTTGATCAATGCTCATGTCGTCAATGCGCATGGACGGTGGCCTCCGGCTGTGGGCTCTGTCGATCTGGGTGGCGTCGGTCGATCAGCGAGCGTAACGGTTGGTTTGCGAACCGGATTTTCCAGAGTCGCGGTGTCAGATCCACTACGTCGCGGGCCGGATGTTGGCTGATACGTTGCAGTACATCCACCAGATAAGTGTACGGGTTCAAGCCGTGCAGTTTGCAGGTGGCGATCAGACTCTGGATGATGCCAAGGTGCTCCGCACCCAGTTCGGTCCAGCAGAACATCCAGTTTTTCTTACCCATTGGAATGGGCCGCAAGGCCCGCTCCAGGTGGTTGGTGTCCGGCTGCACATCCGGATCTTCCAGGAACACGGTCAGACTGGTTTCCCGGCTGAGCACGTAGTTCAGGGCTTTGGTCAGTGGATCACTGGGCAGCAGGCCGCCGTGTTCCAGTTGATCCCGGCACCATTGGAAGAAGTCACTGACCACCGGTTTCGAGTGGTTCAGCCGGTACTGGCGTTTCTTCTCGCCAGCCAAGCTTTGGGTTTTGATAGCTTCTTCGTTCTGGTACAGCTTCGCAATCTGTTGCAGAGCCTCCGTCGCTTTCTCAGGATGCTCCTTCTGCGCCTCAATAAAGTAACGGCGACTGTGCACCCAGCATTGGGCGTGGGTGATGTTTTGTTGTGTGGCGGCATAGCGGGCATAAGCCGCGTAACCGTCACTGATCAGGGTGCCGCTGAACTGATCGTTCAGAACCTGTTCGATATGGGCGCGCCCTCGGCTGTTCGAGTAGGTGAACACCACTTCGTCGGCATCGCCGTACAGTGGCCAGAACCAGCCAGACTTCATTTTGCCTTTTTGCGGGCCCGCCCGGCCCTGGTGGCCAGCCTTGATGGGTGTTTCGTCCATCGCCAGCACTCGGCTTCTCAGAACGTTGTCGGTCTGGGCATCCACAATGGGGCGCAACAGGTCAATAGCGCGCTTGACCAGGTTGGTCAGGGTGCTTCGACTGACGGTGACACCGGCCTGCTGGATGCGCTGGTGTTGGCGATACAACGGCAGATGGAACTGGAACTTGTCTACCAGCAAACCCGCCAACAGGCTGACGTCGGCCAAGCTGTTATCCAATACATTGAACGGAGCCGGTGTGGTGATGGGCTTCTCGCTGCCCTTGCGCCGGAACACCGGGCGTTCGATTTTCAGCACCACATAGCTGGACGCCCACTGGGCCAGTCGGTAGGTGGTTTTGGTGCCAAGGATGTCGTACTGATCGGCCTGCGGGCCAGTCAGCTCCGGGGGCAGGTGTTCAATCACTTCCACAGGCACATCGGCGGTAAAGCGCAGACCGGTGTCATTCAGGCAATCGTCGTCTCGCTGTTTTTGACCGGTACCACGTTGATAGGCTTTGATGGTGCGCTTTTCTTCATCGGCAGGCTTCTCCGGTGCAGGTGCGTCTTCGGGCTGGAACAAATCATCTTGGCCCGGCAGGTCATAGACCTGCTTCTCGGATTTGGGGCCGAACAGCTGTTTTTTGAACCAGTCCAACTGACGGGCCAGCTGTCGAATCGCGTCTGCCTGAGCATCCAGCTGCGCCCGCAACATGGCGTTCTCTTCGGCCAGAGCCGAGGAGGAAGATGTGTTGGAATGGAGAGCGGAAGCCGTTGAATTCATGACCGATATTATACCGGAAGCTCGCGTTTTATACCCCTCTAAAACGCTTGAACTGACGGTATTTTTGCACTTCAATACCGTCAATCAGTAGCTGTAAATCCGTCAGGGTCAGGGCCCGTTGGCCAGAGGACGAGGGGCGCACCCGGAACTGCCCTTGCTCCAGGCGCTTGGCCCACAAACAGTACCCGGTAGGCGTGAAGTACAGCATTTTCATCTGGGTCTTGCGGCGATTGACGAAAACAAAATACTGGCCGCTGAGCGGGTTCTGCTTCAACTGATTCCGCACTAACGCACTCAGGCCCCGGAAGGATTTGCGCATGTCGGTGGGTTCCGTGCACAGCCAGATCCGGGCCTGGCTATCCAGACCGATCATCCGTTCTGGCTCAGCCGCAACTCCACGCCGTTGCCCAGACTCAACACAATATTCCAGCCCGGCCCAGCGGAAGCGCCCATCAATGAGGACACATCCAGAAAGCCGGCATTGTCAGAGTGGGACGTCTCGCTCTCCGGCTCAACTGACAGGCGCTTGCGCCAGTTGCAGAAACTGGCATAGCCAATGGCCTCTCGCTGACAAAACTGTGGTGCTGATAAACCACTGTCACGCTGCTGATCAAGCAGGGCCTGCCACTGCTCGGGAGTGCGGTGTTTTCTCATGGGGGTAACCTCGTGTTGATGAGTGAGAGGTTACTGTAGGGCGGAATTCAGCGGGGTGGCAGGGTGTCCTGGAATGAACGCTTACATTGCGGGTAAGAGCCTGTCGATTGGTGCAGATGTACTTGTGCGTGCAGCTCTGTCCGAGGAGTTCTCCGGCGCGTCTGGCCGATATTTTGACAACGACGAGGGCAGCTTTGGGTCGCCCCACCCGGACGCTGTGGATACGAAGAATTGCCAGGCTGTCGTGAATGCAATCGAAGAGGTAATTGCATTTCATCAAGCATAAAGGCTCCAGGGTGACAACACCACCTTGCCAGAGCAATAACTTTAGAATCAGCCGTTCTCGGTCCAGATATCTATTGCCAGCTTTTAACCGAAAGCTGACGGAAGGAGGCAGGGCGCCAATGTTCGCTTTTGTTTAAGAGCGACAGCCACGACTGGTGTGTTACGTCACCATAACGTGGCCGAGCAGGCCAAAATATTGTGTCAAGAATGCTCACTACACCGATCACTCCCGCACCTTAGGGAAGACCCTGATATAAGCCCACTGACGATCCAATCTGCGTAATATGAATGCTCCGTTGCTCAGGCTGACTAATTTATGTTTATGTACCGCCCGTCCGAACAAGAAAACGCAGCACTGGCCAAAATGGCACCAGGAAAGAGCCCAGTAGAATTGACCCGGGTTCCGGATTCCTTGAAAAATCGACAAGATCGAAAACCATCAGCATAACTCCGGCACCCAGTATTAGATTCATCGGTAATCCATATTGATTCAGCCAGCCCCAAAAAAATGTTGTGACAAACATCATCAACAGCGCACCGAGCATTCTGTTCAGTGTCTCGTCGTCAATAAATTCTTTCATAGTCCACCCCTGCAAACGCTTAGCATTTGCCGTTAGCTTACGATAAAACCTCAAGGCAGCAACTCCAGCTTTTTGCTTGCAGCGCCGAACTTTCAATGTATGTTGATCTCAAATTCCGGCCAGCTGACGGTGCCGAAAAACATCAGCAGCGCGTCATGGAAACCTCCATCCAGGGGCGCGCAACCAATTCAATCGTTGATAAGCAAAGGCAAATTTATGAGCCAAATTTATATGAGTGCACAGCGGGTTGTTGAGGCGGCTGAACAGTATGAGCAGTTCTATGAGGTGGAGTTAGCGATAACGATTCGCACAGACGATGGGCGAAAATCTGAGCTAATCAGACTGCGATCAGAAACACCCGCACTGACCGATGAGAAATTCAAAGAATCCAAACCCTCCGATCACGTCGAGTTTTGACCAAAAATGATGCTTTCTGATGTTGTCGCAATCTGCAGTGAGACAGAACCGCTGACTCGGTTGGCAGAACGCATCCTGCTGGAGCGTTTTCCTAACCGCATACACCATCACGCAGCAAGATCGCCCAACAAACATTGGCGCCATCCAATGATTTACGTCCCGGTGAGCTCGTTCCAACAAGCAGCTGAGCTCTCCCACCAGGGCGGATTACTAATATGGCTAGGAGCGTCCACGCGTCGTCCTGCGCCGGGACTGAATCCGATCGTGGCAATTAGTGGCGTTAATTCAGTTTCCGTGTGTGAGCGCGCAATGCAAATCGCAGGAAATCACCTGTTAACGGTCGACCAGATGGACTCGTTATTCGTGGCGTTTCTGCCGGGACTTAAGCGGCGGCCTGAGAGTTAACCGAGTCTGCGGCTACACGCGGCACTTCGGTGTCATCCTCTAACCCTGGACTCTTATTCAGCCGCACGAATGCGACTAGAAATACATTTGGCCAGCTACAGGCCCTGAATTGCGGGTCAAGCTTCACAATCAATGGCCTTTTCGTCAAAACGTCAAATTGAGCTGGCTCGATATAATTTTCCACTGTTCCTTTATTAGCTTGTGCTCTTCAGTCGCAATAACAGCATTTCTGAGGACGTTTAGTGGATACCATTTACCATTTTTTTCCTGGTAAAAAACGCGCTCATAAATATTACCCGTATGCGATTTCCTCCAAGGTTCAAAGTGCATCGAAAGAAGCGTAAAAGCATAATTCAGACTATCTACCTCTTGATCAGTAACGCCCTCAGGCAATATGAGAGTGCTAATGCTAAGGCCTTGGGGCTCCATCCCCTCAAGCTCCAACCAAACACCACCCTCAGCAGGTTTTCCCAAGGCCAGTTCACGCTTGGACGCATTGCCCACAACAATTTCAACGAAGCGTGTTTGGGGGCCAACACCGTACCTTGAAAACCTTTTGTCTGAAGAAATCTTATTTATATCAATGGCTTTTAGATGAGCTAACAAGTCAGTCTTGATCTGCTTTTCATCCTTTACGGTCATTGCGACTGCGAGCTTTGTCCCAGCATCCATAATTTTATATGAGGATTTTTGCCCCAGACGCTCTAAAAACTTGCGGTCAGCAACACTGGACTTTGCCACCACGATCTCAGCAAATGCTCCGTCGGATATGGGAATCCCACCACCATATAAAAACTCCCACTGCCCATCGACTCTCTTTGCAGGTATTCTGATCCGATCCTCGGAATACTTACTCATATACAATCTGACCCTATATCGAGTGCTTGATAAACGTCGCTTCAAACGTCTTACAAGACCGGTATTGCTGCAATCGGTTGGTGAACGCAAATGCGTCGTTCATCTCGTACTGCTGAAAAATATCTAACCCGCGGTCCAAAGAAATCTTCCAGCCAGTATCAGTAATAATATGGCGGGCATGAATGGTTCCTGTTTCATCAAACTCCCAAGTAAATTTGATTCCTACCGCGCTGGCAGATTGCTGGATTTTCTCAAAGCTCTCATCCTGCAGCTCTCCCTTGAACTCGTCGCGAGTGGTAATAAGATGAACCGCCGGCTCGTCTTCGTCCGCCTTACCTTTTACGATCACCTCCAAAAATTCCATAAAATTACGAATTTGATAAAACAAGCGAATATAGGGATCGGTAACGGTAATCTGGCCGGCGCCTTTTAAGTACGGCCCAAAAAGTGACGCGTAAGAAACACCCTTCCGATTCTCCTGGAAGGTGATGTGCTTCTCTTCCAGTACGGGCTCTTGCGTTTTTCCTGCAGACGCTGAGGTGCTGGCATTGTCATCCGTTACTACATGATCAGTTCCGTCAATATCGTCATCCCCACTGATCGTTTTATGATAGTAGGCCGGGTACTCTTCTTCTTCCAACGTCGTGACCTGATGGTCCGCCCCAGCAGCATCTTTGTACGAAAAGTTAACTGCTGCATAGGTTGAGTCCACGCGCATCAATTGATCTTTTACGCGCTTGCGGCCTTCCATTGAGACGCGCAATATTTCCTCAACCTCCTCCTCAGTCTCCCCACCATGCGGGAACAGGATCTTCATCAGGCCAGAAAAGGTTTTATTGATACCGTCCCGGTCTCGGGTCGAAATATCTGACGAAAGCGTGAAGCGATCCTGATAGCGGTCAGAAAAATCATAGCTACGCAGTGAGCGAAGCACCTCCGCAAGGTAATCCACAACAAAACCGAAACCCGTTGAGAACATATCGTTACGGAGGTTGTCCATCTCCCAACCAGGCAAAAAGCAGTGAAGTCTATCCAGAATGGCCTGGCCGTCGCTGTTTCTATAGGTTTCAGGCAAATCCATGAACAGATGCTCGTGCTTGAGCATGTACGGAACATTGTGAGAGGTGTTACCAATGAAGACCATGGACGCCTCTGCACCCTGCGGGCCAGTACCGCGGTTGAAGGACTTGTTGGCCATGTAATTTTTTAACGTATCGATGAGTTTTATATCCGGCTTCTTGCCACTGCCGGCAAACTCATCCATCGCAACCACATCCCAATAACCAACCAGTCCAATTTTGCCTGTGGTGTTATTGATGAACAGTTTTGGGAGGGTAGCTTCACCCCCGGAAACCAGAGTTCCATGAGGTGAAAACTCAGAGTACACGTGAGATTTACCCGTTCCTTTTGGCCCTAACTCAATCAAGTTGTAGTTTCGTTCGCAGAAAGGAATAAGGCGTACCAATTGAATCAGCTTGCTACGGCGACCGAACGCTTCGGGGTTCAACCCAATACTCTGCATCAGCACATCAATCCACTCACTGGTAGTGAACTGCCTGCGCCCTTCCAGGTAAGCGTCGTAATCAAGACTCGACAGCTGGATCGGCTTTAAGGATAGAAGAACCCAAGGGGTGGATTGGCCATCCTCGCTGAAATCGTACTCAATATCACAGATGCACCAAACACCACCCACTAAAAGCTTCGGGTGCTTCTTGATGGTGCCCGAATCAACCAGTACCTTTTTGATGCCAAGGTTTTCGAACTCAGCCTCATACACATCTCGGCTGTCATTTAGCGATACAGTCACCTTATCGATAACCTTGTAGCGGCCCTTCTCTTTGATATTGGAGCGAATCAGGCCAGCCTCATTGCGATGCACATAGTGCTTAGCCAAAATTTCCTTAACCGTGCTGATCCCGGTTTCAATCGTTGCCTCGTCATCAGTGGCACAATATTGCCCCAACAAGTATTCCAACACGTACGAGGGAACAATGGCGTTGCCTTTCACCGCCTTCACCAAATCTTTGCGAACAACTACGCCGGGAAAATGTTGGTTAATTTTGGCATCCAGTGAGCTCACAATATTTCCTCTAAAATTTCATTGTTTATAGCGGCAGGCCAACGAGCCAACCAAGCACCGAGAAGGGGCTTAACGGATTAACCGCCTCATCCAAAAGAGTGTCGCCTACCGCTTGCTCCAGAGCCGCATTCTCAATGCCGGAATCCATTACCATATCGCTATCAAAACTACTCGCAACCTCAGAGGTCACCACAAAATCCACCTCTGGATACTCTGCAATCGAAGAATTTATGTAGCTGGCACTGTCTGTGGCTTTGAGCTGCAATTCCACTACCACATCACCATCCTCAAAAATGGCGATATCGGTTACTGGGTGATTCGTTGCCTCAAACATCTGAGCTTCCACGCCTTGTGTGGCTAGCAGGTCGACATACTCCTGCTCGAACAGAATTCCTTTGATATGGCTGGCATGGCCAGCAGCAGACTCTGCATCGATCGTCGAAAAATAATCGAGAATCTCGGTGTTCGATGCTGTTTCAAACTCAAGATAACCACGACGGACAGCATCGAACACTTCTAACTCTGTGATCATTACTCAAGCGCTCCATGCTTTGCCAATAGTGATTCAACTTCTGCATATCGCGACAAACTTGCTAACTTCCGTGCTCGAAACCCCTTCGAATTTTTGAGGTTCAAGTCAGCTCCAGCAGCAACTAGCACCTTTACCGTCTCGAAGTAGCCATCACCGGCGGCTAGAAGCAAGGGGGTATAATGGCTGCTCACTTGATGGTTTATCGCTGCGCCTTTTTCAATCAGAAGCTCGCAGAGCTCGGAGTCTCCATATCGCGCCGCTTGTAATAATGGTGACCAATCATCTTGGTTGGGAGCATTCACCGCCGCACCATGATTCACCAAAAGACGAGCTACGTTATAGTGATGGCAACTTAGAGCAACAGACAGTGCCGGATTGCCCTTCCCTGTTCTGCAGTTAGCATCCGCACCATGCTCCAATAGCAGCTCCACAATGGCCAGGTCACCCCGCCGAATGGCCAAAATCAACAATGAATCCCCACAGCCATCCACAATATTCACATGGGTGCCGTCATCAACCAGCTTTCTTACTAGATCGAGGTAACCGTGTTCATAAGCTGAGAGCAGCGCAGCTTCGCTGTATTTCCGACCGAAGTGCGCGCCCTGCTCGCTAAGGAGATTTACAATGTCTGTCCGGTTTTTAAAGAAGGCACCCGTGAGTGCATTCCAACCATCATTATTGCAAATATGAATATCCGCGCCGTTATCAATCAAAAAATCTACGATCTTTCGATAGCCCTTAATGGCAGCCCAAATCAAGGGCGTCCAACCTCGACCATTGCGGATGTTCACCTCAGCACCACAATCAATCATCTTCTGGGCAAGATCGTAATATTCGTATTCCAACGCGAGCAGCATCGCGCTGTTGGATTCTTCACAACGAAAATTGGGATTAGCGCCTTTCTCCAATAACGCAGAAGCGATATCCAAATACCCTAACCGTATGCTCTGGCGTAGTGGCTCACTGTGATTAGCATTCGCATTGAACCGCCCGTCACTCAACAGTGCCCAAGCGATTTTTTTGAAGCCTGAGTCCAAGGCGAGCCTAAACCCGGCATCACTCATTTCCTCCGGGCTAACAGCCCCATCTTCAGGGCTTGCCAGTATTGACTCAACCTTGGCCAGGTCGCCCACTTCAATGGCAGCGCACAACTCACTCATCTATCCGCTCCATCAAAAATCAAAATCGCTGGTAAAGGACCGCCGCATCGTATACCTGAGCGACTTGTATTCCTTGTAATGGGAGGTGCCGGCATGCTGCTCGTCAAGTCGTAAGAACACTTCCTGACCATTCGCTTCATCCGCCTTTCGAGACAGCAAAAAGCGCACCTGCAGCTCACGTTCACGAGGGTTCTCTGAGGTCAAATCAAACACCAGCTCGTGGCTGTCGGAAATCAGCTCGCCGGCCTCGGTGTAGATACCAGCACGTAGCAAGCGCGGTTGAATTTTTTCCGTTACCGGTCCGGACTGATACAAGGTGACCGCAAGTTGGCCGGAAGTAATCACCGAGCTGGCTCCGCGCAGGATATCCACCTCAACAGCGCTGACATCGCTCTGGCGCTTCTTGTTCACCTTTAACACCGGTATCACCACTTCCTGTAACGAAGCACCGCCATGCACAAAGCGACTGCCAGAACCCTTCAAGCGCAACCGGTTGATGGATTTTGGGACCTGCACTTCCATATCCCCATCCAGACCAAGCTGCTCAGACGAGAAGTGGTGGAACGCGGGAGACGGCGCCAGGCCCTTGCCCAATACGAAACGCCGGTCGCGGTAAAGAACATTTTCACCGTTGACGGGCACACTGAGAAAATCGCTCTCGTCCAGCTCTCGGTTCTGGTAAATAAAGCCATGATCGGCGGTCACCAGCAGGTTGTTTGCATTGGCCGCCGTCAGCTTTTTGATCAGGCGAATCAGGTCGTCCAGGGTCTGTTCTGCCGCCTCGAAGGCTTGCCCTTCTGAGTGCATTTTGTCGCCAGTGTGGTCAATGCGATTGTGATAGATGTACAGCACATCGTTGCCTTTCAACACTTCCCGGCTATCGTCACGGTTGAGCTGCATAAACTCTTCAGCTCGGATCGCCTGGCCACGCCCTTCCAGAGCTGCCTGCAAAATCTTGGTACGATTGGTAGTGCCTTGGGAGCTTTGGCCATCCACCAGCGTTGTGCCGGTATCGTTATCCGAAATCGCCAGGGTTTTATTGGGAAGTAGAGCGGCCATACCGAGCTGGGTGTAACTGGGTAACATGGAGAGCGCAGGCTCAAGCTCGGCGCTGTACCGGTCTTCCTGGCGGATAAGGCTCAGCAGCTCGTCACCGATCTCGTAACGCATGGCGTCGGAAATAATCACACACACACGTTTGTCTTTACGCAGGAATGGGCGCACCCAGTGCTCAAAAAAAGTGTTTTGCGGAACCACTGGATATGCTTCCCAGCGGGCGCTCGAATCCACGTGTGTTTGGAATGCGTCCCCGAGCTTCAGCAAATAGCTGTTGGAGTACAGATTTTCTACCTGCTCACTCAACTCCCCCATCAATGATGGCTGGCCAGACACTCGTACATGGTAGGCAAACTTACGATAGAGCTGGTCAAGCTGAAACCAGGCGCGGCTGTACCGCTGCACTCCATCGGCCAGACTATCCATGGTGAGGTTCGCCTCGCCCAGCATCTGAATAAAGCGGGCGCCAAACTCGATGGCCTCATAGAGATGCCGGAATTCATCATACCAGTGGCCCTGGCGACGCTGGCGCACCCAAAGGGCCACATCACCACTGGTTACCGTGCGCCCAACCACAGCCCGCACCAAGTCACTGATAATTTTCTGGTCGATCAGGCGGAAATAATCCAATTCAATCAGGTTCCGGAAATCCCGCTTGCCCAAATCCTGCTCAATGCCAAGTACATCGGCACACTCGGCGGATAAGGCTTCGAACCCTGACTCGAACTGACGGCTGTCCTTCCAGCGCTTAAGAAACACCAGAGCATCGCCGGTCATTTTGAACTCGCCATCGGTACTCATGGCGTAGCAGGATTTAAATAATGCGATAACGAAATCCCGCAGGCTTGGCTCAGTAGATTCGTAGCCATAAAATCTCGTGAGCTGCTCCCAGAGAAAAGCATCCAAACCGCAGCGTTCAATCAGCCGCATACCCTCAGCTCTGTCGTCAGCCAACTGCTGAAGCAAGGTCTCCACCACCGAGTCCATACGGGGTTCGCTACCGGCACATACCGCCAGCATTTTCAGCCGCAACTGGCCGGCGGTATCGTCGGGTTTTAGCCACTTCTTTAGAACATCTTTGCGCTTCTCCGCTTGGAAGAATTCCGCATGAGCCTGTGCAATCTCGGCAAACTCCAGGCCCAACTCCAACTCAGACAGCCAGATAGCCACCTGATCGGTACGAAATTCACCGTGGGCCAACTGCACGTCCAGCAACCAGTTATCCAATTCCGGTGGCTGAGCCCCTTCTTTGTACAACAGGAACTTCTGGGTCGACGCATCGCGCAGAACACGGTATTTCAGCCCGTACTCATTGTTAGCGATTTCTAACTTCTCAACATCCGGAAGTGAAACCGCCTCAAAATCACTGCGCAGCTCCTGCTTGGCGTCGTACCAGAACACGATACGGTGCCGGTTGAATAGTTTAGTTAAGGCGTGAGCAATTCTCTGACTGGACATTGCTGTTCCTAATACTTCGTGATCTTGGGGCCAACATACAGAACATACAAAGGTGTCCCCGTCTTGATAGGCCAAGAAAAATGGATTCGTAGTTGGGGAGTTTGAACTTTTCCATGAAAAGGGGCGAAGAGTGATTCACCTTCGCCACCCGGGAGACGAAAAGTCATATCATTCTCAAAATCACTCTTTTCTCTATTCGAAGAATCCGAATACCAAGCATTCCCGCCAGTAAAATACTGCTGATAAATAATATGACCACGCTCTGTACGACCCTCACCCGTCAAATGAGCGGCCTTGAACTCAGAAAGAACCGCTAACAGATCAACTATACTGTTGGCCGCTGAAACGACAAACGGCGTGCCTTTCAGAGGTGAGAAAGCATCCTCGGAAAATGTCAGATTATCAAAGCGACTCAAGCAAGCCTGCTCCATCTGCCCCCAAGATTGCAACATAGGCGACGAATGGAGCAAAGCAGCTTCAAGGGTAGCTATTCCTGTATGATTGGTTAAAGTCACCGACCACTCACCCACATCATCCTTATACCATTCAACTTCCAAAGGGGTCGAAGTCCATTGAGATGGAGATAAACTGACGAGTTCTGCCTTTCTATTGGAAAACTGCAAATGGGCGCATTCTCCTATAGCAGTATCAGTAACTAACTCGCCTTGACATGCCAGATACTCCTCTCCCGAATGGTGTTGACTCTCCTCCCAATATGGGCCAGTTCGGTTAAACCACCCCATTAAAGCTCTGACCTTGTCTTTCTCAATGTACTGAATGGCTTGCGGTAGGGTTAGCTGGTGAGTAACCCGAGCCTGCTGGCAAGTACGGCGACAATAAAGTTCGCGACCATATCTTTTAGCCACCTGACGCATACCCATCAAGACATCTAAAGAAGTTACAAAACTTTGAACATCTGTAAATTGCCCATGCAAGGAGCATTCATTAAACAAAAGCTCCATCTCACTCACTCCAGCCTGCAAAGTGATTCATATCTTTGTCGAACTGATCAAAAAAGCCTTCCGGCCAAACATCTAAGTTTCCTGACGATTCCAGCTGCGGTGACACAACTTGGTCAAAACCCAACTTGGGAGCACGAAAGAAATGTAGACAAACCTGACTTGGCGCAAGAGTCTTATTGCGGACGGCGCGCCGAATTCCATTTAAAATGTGATCGCTATGGGTTTCAACAACAATCTGAGGGCCAGTGCTAGCAGCAATTGCGAGAAACCTACCCATCAAGGCTTGGCCTGCCGGATGCAAATGCACCTCTGGGTTCTCAATAATAATCAAGTCATCAGGCGCAGCAGAAAGGACAGCCACAATTATCGGTAAGACCTGGGTTAGGCCAAAGCCTACGTTAATAGGTCTGTGGTAGTCGGTTTCATCAGATGTCCGTATACCTAAAGTGACAGCATTCATGCGAGAAATGGGTGAGACGGCAATTCCACACCCTGGAAAAAATTCTCGCATCCATGCTTCGACCTGGCGCATTAAAGTAGGGGCAACAGAGCCAATAACCATTGCTTCATGAACCGGATTGTCTTCAAGACGATACAGGCGACTAATGGCGTGCTCCCCTTTGGGGCCGACCGCCTGAGTGGTGATCCTATCCTCCAACGGATAATAATCTCTCGGGCCAATTCTTTCGGCTGTGATGTAGGTAAGGAACTCTAAAGTCTTACATATACTCGGCGTGGCGCCAGCCTCAAACGGCAACAGCCGGTTTAGCATCCTCTCTGGGGAATCGCCTTCACCAGAGCCTGAAAGGCAATGAACATCCATCGACATTTCAGGTCTCTCACCGCTAAACCTCCAACGATAGGACGACTCATCATCAGTGATTACAAGCTCAAACCCATGTCTACCATGAATCTTGTTTACTACATCCTGAACCTTGCCCAGCTTTAATATATCGCCATTGAGAATCAAGCGTGAACCCCACTCGTTCTCCCGAATGGTCTGATGTAACAATACAAGCGCTTGGAATACCGAGGACTTACCAGACGCATTCGATCCTGAGAGCAAAGTAAGTTCTGAAAGCGGCAATCTCAGTATTTCAAAACATTTAAAATTTCTAAGTTCAATTTCTCGTATCACCCAGCACCTCCTTTAACATATCGTTGGCTAAGTTGAACCTTTTTTGTACACGCACTACTTGATTCGTACCGAGCGATATTGCCTCGTTGAAGGAGATATTCTTGAACAAATCGTAGGTCGCGGTTTGTAGCTCTTCCTTATGCGCCTCTACTAGGGTATCGGGATATAGACTAAGTCCAGTAGACATAACATCCCAAAGCGAAGCGTTTATCACGCTTCTACTGTCGTCTAAAGACTGGTGTTTTCTGAACGCGTGCTTCCCAAAGACTGAATAATTATTCCTCATACTCGTTTTAAAATTTCTGGATAGGGCTTCAAGATCAAATTCTGACATGCCATTCATTATTTCAAGTGCTCTGGCCAAGAAGTCATCCATATCCCCCTTATATTGATTTGGGCCAAGCAACTGAAAGGAACAAAACCGATTTATAAGCTCACGATCACGCATCGTCTTTCTGTTCAAGCTTTTTCCGGTCGCTTTAAGAAAGATAGAGGAGTTAGCCTCCCCCTTGAGGAATCGGCTAGCCTTACCCGAGAAAAGGCAATTACGCATCTGTTGCCTAGTGAGCGGAACACCACCATTTACTCGCTCGAAAATATCTAGTAAAGCTTGCGTTGGTACTTTGGCATCGATCACATAGAGGACAAGATTACAGTCTTCAACACGGTTTTGTAATTTTGGAGAGAGGTCACGAAAATACTTATTGTTAAGCTCTTCTTGGTGAGGCAATTTCAACCGGAGATCATTGTTAACAAAACGTTGGAACGTCGATAACCGTTGCAATCCATCCACAACAATCATTTGACCATTAGTATTTTCAGCAAGATAAAATACAGGTAGAGGAATACGAATCATCACTGACTCGATCAACTTACATTGCTTACTCTCTGGCCAAATAAAGTCACGCTGGAAATCTGGATCCATAATAAAGCTGCCCTTTTCGATACGACGTAGGACATCATGGACAGTTCTATTCTCATTGCGAATGAGTACCGTATCAATTGGATATTCGCCAAAGGAAAGATCCTCATCTTTAACAGGGTCAAGACCTTCAACATCATTATCGGCATAAGCTTGATCATTAGTGCTGTTAAAATTATTCATATTTCAATTTCCTTCACCCTTCGAGTCTATTCCGGCTATTTTTTTCAGAGCTGACCCAAATTTCGGGTAATTTACTTTCACACCATCGTCCAGATCGATTTCCACTTGCTTGGTAGCCAGCGGATAAAGCACGTCGCGCTCGTAGTCGTCCAGTTCAACAATGACCTTGCTGATTTTCTCGATGTCTTTCAGTGCTTTTGTTTTTTCCCCCGAAGATGCACTAGCGCTGATGCTGACTGCTTCCAGGTGATCCCGACGAGACGTCAGTTTGGTGCGGAACTCCCGCAGGTAATCGTTAAGCACCACGCTGACTGTATCTGGGCGGTAGCGGTGCATATAGATCAGCGCATTGAATGAGCCCTTGGGCGACGAGAACAGCCAGTAAATGGGGCGTTTTTTGTAGCGCCGCACATGGTCGTTGTAGAAGTCCTTGAGAAAATATTTGCGGATATCCTTGCCCAGCGCTTGCTCAACGAAACGGAGGTTTTCTTCGTAGTGCTCTTCGCCGAAGGTGATTCGGAGAAACTCGCGGAAGCGTTCGGAAATGTCATCGCTGAACCAGTCACCGTCGAGCATTGGTATGACGTTGTCTTCATCCGCCGGGAAGCTTGGTTCTGGGACCTGCTTTAGGTAATCCTCAATGGTTTCACCCTGATTGGCCAGGATCAGCCCCGGCTTTTCCAGCGCGTAGCGGCCGAACATACAACCCACGGAGTAGGACAGAAACTCAGCTATGGTGTCCGCACGTAGGCGGATTTCTCGGTCGGCGACCGAGGCTTTTCGGCCATAGCGATATGCTGGATTACAGGTGAGCGTGATCTCCTCCAGAGGCACTTCAGGCGTCAGCTCGTTTTGCAGGCCGTAAGCGTCAATAAAGACGCAGTTGTTCTCTTCCTCCAGCCGCTGCATTTCGTCCGTCATGCCCTGCCAATGGGCTCGCAGGTTGGTATAGGTGTGTTCCAGCGAGTCGGTACGGTGGTCGGGGGAGAGCAGCGGGAGCGTGGTGAAATCCCAAGAGGTTTCGTAGGCGTCCCAATCTGCAACGGATAACTTCAGCAAATCTTCGACAATGACTGCCGTCTGGATGTCGATGAGCGGTTGAGGAATTGCCAGAATGTCGCCGACGTTTACAGTAACTGTTGGGTTGAAAACTTCGATAGCCCTCTGGCTGACTTTCCCATTGAGCAGTCCAAGTGCTACTTTCGTTGAATGATCGCTAACGCCATTCGAAATGATAGTTGGTGCCAAGGAGGAAAACTCCTGACACTCGTCTTTCAGGCGAAAAGAATTTGTGCTCGAAGTAATCTTGGAGCAGGTTACGCCTTGTTTGTTCCAGTATTTTTTGTTGTGCAGTCCGCCATGTTCGGCATACTCGCTTCTTGCCTCATTGGACCAATTCACTACACGATCCCGATTTCCGTACCAGCGCCTAAATTCACCTCCATGGGCTAGCTCTTTCCACTTATGGTCACGATTATTATTTGGAACTTCCCAAGTAAACCGGAGATGCTTGTTATCATTATGTGTTTTCAGACGGCCGCCGGACTCAAACCTAGAGCTTAGGCGGTCTTCGCTTTGGAGATAAGATAGCATTTTCGGCGTGAGCCAATAGGCAATCGGGGCTCCATGTATTCTCAAAAAATCTGATTGGTTTGCAACGTGTCGGCCATAATCATGAGCAAGAAATAGTTCTTCAATTTCCTCTGGCCTCCTGACTTCAACATGTTTTTTAAAGAGGCGTCGGTAGACACCGGAGGCTTCGGAACGAGCATTCCATACGACAAAGGCAACTGATCCAAAGTCGGAACCGAAGATCCCGCGCCCCAAATGCAGCAGTGAAGATATCGAGCTACGGGTCAGCAATACCCTCCGCAGCTTCTCAAAGCTATTCAAGAAAAGCCACGAAGGCAGATTTATTATTCCCCAAGTACCGTGTACACGTGTAAGTTGACCAGCGCGCTCCATGAAGGCAGTCATCAAGTCCCATTTTGACACAGGGTAGTTAATGCTTAGCCATTTTTTCAGGATCGGATTCATTCCTGTCCCGCCCATATAAGGCGGGTTGGCCACTACCACATGGTATTTGGACGAGAGGACCTCGGCCATGCGCAACACTGTCAGCACACGCTCCTGAACTTCCTCCAACAGCAGATCTCCCGCAAAATCCCGCGCCTCGACCATCCGCAACGTATCTGCCGGATCGCACAGTTTGGGCACGATCAGCGAGCCGAAGTTCTTGGCCTGCTCGAACTGGTTCAGCGTCTCGCGCAAGTCCTTCGTGAACAAGTCATGCCCGATCATATCCATATATTCGTTGAGTTCACCTTCATCAAAGTGAACGTTTTCCAGCACGCAAATATTGGGTTGTACCGCATTGCGGAAAAAACGGCGCTGCTTAGCCCTCGCCTTCATAGTCAATGCAAATGCAGCCAGCTCCCCAGCACGCTCGTCGATCTCGATTCCGTAAAGGTTATGAGTCAGGATCATGACCGGAATGTCAGCGGGCTCGTAGCCTTCTTCCTCGTAAATGGCATAAAGCAAATCGAAAGCATAGGTCAGCATATGGCCGGAACCGCAGGCTGGATCGCAAATCTTGATTTCTTCCGGTTTGTTGATTCGCAGGAAATCGGCTTCCGATTGCTCGCTACCATCCGCCGCAGGCGTTGGCTTAATGTAATAATCCATCCGCTCAACCAGACCGGAATTTGGCCGGTTGAGCATCCAAAGGCGCCCTAGAGAGTTCTCCACCAGGTAGCGCACAATCCAGTGCGGGGTAAAAAGCTGAGTGGCGGCGGGGATATTCTCAGTGGAAATTTTTGTGTTCTTCTTCAGCCCTTCAAAGACCTGATCTTTCTTCTCAGAGATGTAAAACTGGTAGAGCCAACCGATCACCTCGACATCCTCACAGGCATCTGGCGTCATTGCTTCACGGGTGTAAGCAAGGATAGAGTTGTCCGAGAGCAAGTCGCCCGGCATCAATAGCTCGGTGTAGTCGTCGATGCGCTCAAACAAGAACGGCATGGCACTATGCCAGTAGTTACAGGCGGCAACCACCAGCAGGCGATAAGCTTCACCTTGTGGATCTTGGCTGGGCGTTTTCCCATCCAGCAAAGCAAAAACTCGCTGCCGGGTCGCCTCCGCTACCATTTCTTCATCAATTTGCCCCATCTTGGCGTCGGCCAGAATTTCAGGCTGAAACTGCCCATCTGCGGGTGAAACGATGCCAAGGCGGTTGTAGCGGTTCACGTCCATAAAGCGCAGAGCGCAGAATCGGTTGAACCAGATATAAGCCACCTGCTCGATGACTTGCGCCTTGCCCTGCTCGGCTACCGCATCTTCCAGTTTTTTAATAACTTGTGGGCGCTCCCGCCGGGCTGGGTTTTCTTCCGCCAGCACCAATTTAAGTTTGGCGGTGACCTGCTCGATCAGGCTGCGACGAGCAAACTGGGCGAATTTTTTGAGTTTTGCGGTTTCCATTAATGCGTACCTTGGTGCTGACTCACTATTATAGAAGGGCTTATTTGCGCTGGCGCATAAAAGAGCGCATATATATACGCCGAGCGCATAAATTAACGCGCGCGCTCGTAAATAGCTCCTTTGCGTTCACCAACCTGCTTAATTAGGTCTTTTTTCCGTAACTTTGCTAAAAGCTTGTATGCCTGGTCTGGGCTGATATGACAAAGTTCAATCACATCCGCTCGCTTTATGCTGCCGTGGGTGTCGATAAAGTTCAGCACCATTTGTTCTTGCTGAATGGGATCAAAACCCGCCTGACGCACATAAGCCGCTTTTTGGCCGGCGCCCTGATAAACCTTTGCGCTCAGCGTATAGGTGCGACCCTTGCCAGTGCTGTGGGCTTCCACCATGCCGGCTTCTACCAGCTTCTCCAACGTGCCCCGAACCACGGCTTCTGGCTTTTGCACGGACTTGGCCAAATCCGTTGTTCTTAATCGCCGCTCGTTACGCAGCCGGGACAGAATTATCAAACTGTCGATGGGCATGGCTGCGCCGGTTTGTTCCTCACGTTGCACAATCATGCGCAGAAATTCCGCGTCTGCATCTGCTGCACTCATTCGCACGGCGACGGTATAGGCGGATGACATGGAATAGTCTGGAGCGGTGCGTCCATAACGGAGCATGCCTTCAAAGATCCTGTCTATGCCCCGACCAGTGCGTTCGGCCAGGCCGATGCGTTTGATGATGTCCGCCAACAAGGGGTTGCGAGAGCGGGGGTCGGCTACCAGCAGGTTGTCCAAATTGACGCCTTCCACAAAGCCGCCGGGGTTGCTGATGCTCAGGCCATCGTCATCTAGTCGAACGTGCACTGCCCCCAGAGCGCTGTAATCGCGATGTACAAGAGCGTTTACAAAAGCCTCCCGGAACGCTCGCCGATCAAAGTTGGGGATGGGCACGCGAAACAAACCAATTTGGATCTCTTCTTCTTCCACCCGGGCCCGGAACAGCAGTTCGACCTCCTCAAAGGTCTCCAGCAATGGCTTGCGGTAAAACTCATTGACTAGCACATCGGTACCACGCAGAACTTGAAAAGCCGCCTCATGGGACGGCAAGTGTTGCCGCAGTTGCCTTTCATTGCCGAGCAAAAGCAAACCAGCCACTGTTGGATGACGCCTGCCGCTTATCGTCACAGTCAGCCCCAGAGCTCCATCCAGCTCTTCATCCGCCAGCGGCAGCAGGCTTTGATCACCGCCGTATTTCTTGATGGCATTGCGGATGCGAATGCGCTGAATTGGATCCAGGTCTTCAACCGCCAGGTTTTCCAGCGGCAACGCAGAAGGGTCGGTAACACCAATGCTGGATTGGCGCTGAACAAATTCGTGGGGATAGAACGGCACTGCCTCCGGGCTGCCGTCCATTTTAAGGCGGCGCCTCTGTAGCAAACCGTCTGAAGTGGACACCAGCTGTCGGGACTTGGGTACACGAATTCTGGCAATTACCTGCCCTTCCAGCTCGATGAGCTCAACACGCACAGCCATCGATGGAATGGTTTTGTTAGCAATCAACGCGGGCAGCCCGGTCACGTTTCGGTGGTTAACATGCAGGCCGGTGATCGAACAGTCATCCTCTACACCCAGGAACAAGTCGCCCCCTTCCGTGTTTGCAAGGGCCACGACTGCTGCGATCAGGTCCCGATCGGGCAGGCTTCTTTCGTCGCTCTTAAACTCGACGGTCAGATTTTCACCGCGGCGAATCAGCTCAAGAACATCCTGTTCTGTATCGTTCATAGCTACCCCTTAGATTTGCACACTCTGGATCTGCATGTTCTAAATCTGCACCTTTCGACCTTGCTGAATTTCTTGCAGTAAGGCTTCACGCAGGGACGCTAAGTAACGGTCTACATCGCTTTCATCGGCCAGCCAGGCTTTGTTGTAGGTAACGTGCAGGTTGCGCGAATGAACGTACTCGGCAGCCGGTTCCTTGATCTTGTGTGGCTTATCGCCACCCTCTGACTTAGGGGGTTGTTCCGGTTCTTGGGAAGGCGCGGTTTTTTGGTTGGACAGGTCTACCATTCTCGCTAAAACTTTCTGATAGCCCTCTTCTTCAAAAAAGCGCAGACGGTCGTTGATAACGGCGATAATCTGTTGCCCGCCAATGTGCTCGCTCAGATCCTGAAAAGGCTTATTCAGCTCTGCCCGACGAGGCTCTGGAAGCGCTTGGTATTCATCCATGCTCTGCATTCGTTCTTGCATGGTGCTCAGGGATGTGGACGCTCTGGAACGAGTTTGGCTAACCTTTTCATCAATGCGCTCTTTCAGGTTATCCAGCTGTCCTTTCAGCTGCTGGATGCGGCCGCCTTTGTAGCACTTCGGATCATTGAGAATTGAACGAATTTGCTCTATCTCATCTCCGGGCACATAGATAAAATTGGGTTCCTGTGTTTGCAGCAGTGACCGCGCCTGATTGTAGATGTCTTTCTGTGACCCACTCATAAATTTTCGAATGGGGTCGATGACGTCCTCTTTCAGGTCTAAGAGCTGGTCTTCTTGCTTGCCTAATTCAGTCAGGTGCCAAGTGTAAGGCTTGCCAGCAACATCTTTCAGCGATTCCAACGCAGGCTTTAAAGCACTGAGGAACGGGTACTGGCCAGCCTGGGCTGCCAGTGGGTTGAGCTGGTGGAACATTTCTTGAAAGGCCTCGCCAGCCTCTTTCCCTAATGCTTTGGCTTCACTGCTTGCAGGTGGGCTGTCAAAAAAGTCTTCATAAAAGGCTTTAAGGGCACGTACTTGGGACGCGGTAAACTCTATCTGTGGTTCCAGTACGAGGTTATTGTGCCCGTGGGTATTGCGAAACGCGCGTTCGAGTTCGGCGTCGTCCAGGATGTTACCGTCGAGACGAACCTCGACTTTTCCGCGTGCACACAGGTTCGCCAAGGTGCAGAGAATGGCGGCGTAGTACCAGCCATATGGCTTGCGCTCGAATTTTTCCAGCAGGCCTTTCAAGGTAGTGCGAACACCGCCACGATTGTTGCTCTGAATAAAGGCCAGCACTTCCTGTTCGGACTCCGCCAATGCGGTCGTATCATTACCAAACAAACCGTCTTCTGCCCGCTTCAAGCAGTTGCTTATATCGTTTTCCGAGTAGGAGACACCTCGTAGCATGCGGAGGTTGGGGTACGCACGGGCAATCAGCTCATGAAAACCCCGAATGATGCGAGTTTGAGGATCTTCGTTGGCTACTTCTACATCCGCACCACCGATCAGGAGTTTGGACTTGCTGAGGAGCGCCTGAACCTGCTGGCGTATCCGGGCTTCACGTTCACGATTCTGGAAGCCTTTATCGTTCAGAATCCGTTTAACAGACTCTTGTTGAGTCACCGAGATGTTTTGTTTGATGTATTTCTCTGTGCGCTTGAGCATTAACAGGTCACGCACCAAACGTTCATCAGAAGGCATCAGAACGAAGAGTTCATCGGCCTTATAAGTGGATGCGGTACGCAGCATTTGCTCGTTGTCGGTATGCTCGTGAAATGGGCTGACAACATTAATGCCCAGTTCGTATTCGCGCCCATGCAGCCGGTCATCCAGCTTGCGAGAATAGGCATAGTCCTGCCCTTGGTTCTGGGAGGGGCCTGCATCGTAGCGGATCTTACGCTGCTTGATGACGTAGTCGAAGATGATCTTCTCAAGTTCATCTGCTACGTCGGATGACTCGACTTCCACGTTCTTGATTTCCTGTTCGACGTCTTTCTCTTCGTCGGTCAGGTACTCATACTGGTCACCGTTGCGCTGTATGTAGGTTTGTTGCTCAAGCAGGCTCAGAGCCTCTTCAATTTTCTTCCGAAGCGCCGGCAGATCCTGATCGAAGGCGTCCAGCATCAGCACACAGAGGTTGCGAACCGTTGGCTTAAACTCTTTGACGTATTTCACCAGAAACAAAGCTTTCAGCAATCGAATCGCGAACGGTCCGTCCAGATGGTTTTCGGCCTGGATGATCGCACGCTGTATTTGCGACTTCAGTGCAGACCGGATGCCTTCGAACATCAGATCAAAAGTTGCTAACTGGCCTACCTGGTGATCGCCAATGTGGATGGCGACTTGCTGAAACACACCCAACATGGAGCGTTCACCAACGGAGCTGTGTTTGCCTTCAAACGCACTATGCTGCGACAAATTTTGAATTGCCGACTGAAAGAGTGCGAATTGATACGGAATAAACGGATAGCTGTTGACGAAGTGATCCCGATCGCGGAAGTTACGGTAAGTAGCTGAACCATCCGCAAAGTCGAAAAGGGTTTTGAAGTTATTGGATTGCGCATGATAGACGTCTGATAGCTGATTGACGCCCTCTTCTGTTTTAGTCAGCAAACGCTTCTGAATGACTTCGGCCACGTCTGCACTCGACAACTTCATGCGGTTGTTAAAACGCGCCTGAATTTTGGAGAAGTCGTTGCCCTGCTGCTTGCCCAGTTCACCGACGACGTTTTTCATTTCTTCCTGAGCCGTAACAACGATCCAAGCACGCCCCCGGCACTTGGTGGCCAGGCTCTCCGCAATGGTCTGCAAGTTGGTCATCAGCTTGATGTTGTCGGCGATATACTGACCTACCTCGTCCACGAAGAAGTTCAGCCGAAATTCTTTGTGCCCGCCCTCGGCCGCTTGCTTCTCGATATACTCGTTTACGTTATCCGCAAAATCTTCAATCGAGACCCGGTAATCGCTCCGGTATTTATCGAGGATACCCATTGCCGACTGTTGGTCGGCTCCGGTGACTGCAGCGTAGGCTTTGGCAATGTTTGGCCCTTCCAAAAGCGCTTGTTCACGGCCTTTCTGCCAGGATCGCCCAGCCACATTTTCATACTCGGCTTTGAATCGCTGGTACAAATCGCGGCTATCCAGATCACGTTCGAACTGGGCGATGTGGCCTTGTTTGCCATAGTAACCGCACATTTCATCAAAGACTTTGACGAACACGGCCAGCAACGCGTCGATTTGGGTTTTGCTAATGACATCGGCTTTCTGATCGATATTGAACAAAATACTCTTTGAGGGAATAGAGACAGCCCTCTTCAAGCCAGCCTGAAGAATCGTGTTTTCGGCGCACTTTGGAAGGAAGCGATCTAGGGTTGAAGCGCCATCCATCTCACGGTTTTCAAGCAACAGTGCCAGCATTTTAAGCAAATGCGACTTACCCGAGCCAAAGAAGCCGGAAACCCAAACACCGTTTGCACCTTCGTAGTTATTGTAAGCATCCAAAAAATCTTCAAGGCGCTTTTCAACTTCGTTCGTCAGAACGTATTCGTCAATTTCGAGGCGGAGACTGGCCTCATCGTCGGCTTTGATAACACCTTCGATCGGGCGGTCAACCGGTTTTAGAAAGATGTTCTTCAATGTCATTGTGCTTTCCTTTGTAAAGGCGCCTCGATTTTTACGTCCGCTCAGGCTTCGTAATGATAGATATTGAACGCGCGGTAATACTTGTCGTCGTGAAGCTTTCCAAACAAATCTAGCGAGGCTCCCGTTTCGAGCGAATGGGTATAGGACCCTGGGAAAAACATTACTGTTGGTTTCTCTTTCGCCGTGCTTTGTAAGTTATTGAGCACGTTATGAGAACGGATATAAGGAAAGACCTCTCCTACGCCAGAGAGAAACAGCACGTCGAGCTCAGCAGTTTGTAGCTTCGCCGCAATGGCCGGCACAAGATGCGTCTCTGGGTCCAAAACACCCTGAAGCAGCTCCTTGAGCTGATCTTTTGAAACCGTCGGTTCGAGCTCAACAACCTGGCTCCATACGTCTCGTTCTTTCAGAAGCTCAACAGAGAGATCGTATAGATTGATGCTGAGAATCTTGATCCCTGTCTGCTCCAGACGATTGATCAACTGGCTTTGCAAGCGCTCCATTTCGACCGCTTCTTCGGCTCTATAAGGGCAGATAAAAAATGGCACTTCGTTGCCGAGCCCTTGTTTATTTAGAAATCGCTGTCCAGAAATAACGCTATGAAGGTGCTGAAACCGATCCTGCATCGGCATTCTGGCAATGTCTTTGCTCACAGTGACATCCCTTTGATATCAGATTCAAAAACGGGAAAGTAAAGAAATTCGTCAGGATTGTTCTCACGAATAAGCCCTACCAACTTGGGGCTGAGAATGACTGTATTGATCGTTTTCCCTTTGGTCACAAGCTCGGCCTCCCGGAGCATCCTGAAAGTCACCTGGCGCAGCTTGTCCCTTGTAGATGGGCTAGCTTGATCGAGCTCATCGTGCCATTCTGATTTTTTGTTGAAAAAAGCATCAAAATCTTCATAGGTTAGATCGATTTTCATCGACAGGAAACGCTCCCTTACAACCTCCACTGCAAAATCGGCGACGAACCGGTAAAGCCTGCAAATAGCTAACCACAGAATGTGTGCTTGATCCTGATGACCGCTAACAATAAGAAAATCCAGTTCTGCCTTGTTGAGTGTCTTTAACCGATCAATAATTTCGCGGCATACGACCTTGGCGGTACGCTCTGTTCTGGCCTGAAGCGCATTACGCTGCAGAGTCTCTGAGCGAGTGACTTCCCAGTCGCCCAACTCCCGGTAGAGCTCTGCCAGTTGCACGGATTCGTGATGGTGTAGGCTGCCAGAGGTGAAAGAGATTCGATAACGGTCGTTGCTTGCCATTCAGTTTGGGCACTTTTCTAGGTTAAACGCGGTAACCCATCAACTTAACTCTACGCGCACCCAGACTCAAATAATTCATCGCTTTTGTAAGCGTTATTCTGATAGCCAGGCACCTGAAATCCATTGATTATTCTCTGGATGCAAGTTCATAAGGTCTTAGCTTTTTTGAGGAGGTTTTGCATCAGGAGAGAGTCAAGATCCAGCATGTGCGTATTCGGTCGATTTACGACTGCTTTATCAGGGGAATCGCTGAGCTCACCAGGAGCTTAGCGGAAAACCCGGAAATCTCGTTTGCCAATCCACTTACCAGCTAGGTTAGAAGGTAGGCTGCTTCCTTTTTTTGATGGGCTCAATACTGCTTGATCTAACGAAAGATTCCAAGTTTCAAGATTATGATCTATGGCTATCAATGGCTCCACAGTTTTTCTCAGTATGCCCAGCTCTCACGGCTCTGAATTTGGACGAATTTCAGATTCCGCTAAACTGAACCAACATTGGAATCAGCTTTGGTGAGACACAGCTATGATTATTTTTTTGGTATTAATAGGTGGTGCGGTTGGAGTTTTTTTTGGGCCGATTGGCCTGATTGCCGGCGCCATTTTGGGAGCAATGTTTGCACATTCAATTTTTGATGAAAGCTACGAACCACAGGGTTTTGATGATAACCCGGATCATAGCTTCACGCTGTTCGATCCCGACTCGCCTAGACTGCAAGGAGATGATCTCGCTATCAATCCCACGACCGGGCTTCCGATGTTAGGTGGAGATATTGGTGGGATTGATGTCGGCGGCAATCCTTATGGATTTGATATATCCAATGATACGTCGCCATTTGATGAATCAATTTTTATAGACACCGGCTTCTCAGATGATCCGCACAGCTTTCTTTAAGCTGCAGTTCAGTGTACTTGAAGTGTACCCAGAGTGTACTTACGTACTTATTTTTCCGGTCTCTCATTAACGGAAATCTTGAAAAGTACACTTCAAGTACACTTGCGGTACACTCGGAGTAATTTCCCATTCAAACTATCTATTTAATCTCTATCAATAACACTCATTTCATCTTCAGGATTTATGCGCTAATTCCGGGTTTTCCATCAGGCCCTGGTTCTGGTGAAGCTATTATTCGAAAATAATTCACCCCCCCATGTTACCTATCCTATCTTGAGCACAGCCCCCTCCCCTCAGGTACAGACATTAGCTGTATCTTCGGGGGCCTAGGCCATGCTTTTTTCGAAACGCTGCACGCTCTGCATCTGTAAACTCTACGGTCTCCATAGCAGAGTTATGAACAAGGTCATCTTCTTCAGCCTTTTGATGCCCCCGCTGTAATCTTCCGATCACTCGCTGATCCTCTTTCAGGTGCCGGGCCCCGGTAATATCTAACAATGCGTTTTGCGCCTGAGCAATTAGCAGTAGTTTTTCTCCAATTTTTCGGACGGTGGAGAACTGAGTTTCAGCATGCATGATAGCGCTCTTCTCGGGCCTGGTGCATTTTGGGAAAAACGACATTGGAATCCTGTAGTCGACTAACTGGGACGTCGCGACTGGATCCGAATAGCGCCCATGACCACTGTATCTGCGCCAACGAATTACAACGGATAGCGAACCGCGCTCAATGCTCGGTACGTATGTCCAAAACTTGAACGTCGAATCTTTTTGTTTATGGAATTCTCGGCTCTGTTTATACTCATCAACGATATCATCAGAAATTATTACCAGACATCTCAATATCATATCAAAATCATCAGACCTCCGATCGCTTACATTATAAATTTCAGTCTTCAAAACAGCCCAACACCGATCAATATTCATACTTCACTCTCGCAAAAAATTGGCTCCCATAGATTACCTCAAAATAATTAATAAAATTCTCGTCTAATTACATTTTATTCGTGTTTTCACGCGTCGCATAACTTTAATTTTTGTGTAACATTAATACATTACTCAACGAGGAATTTTTATGTTCGCTATTACTGTTTACACTGACAACGAGAAAATCTTGATATTTATAAACAAGACACTGCTTGAGGACCGTAGTTTTGGTGCATTTTCAATCCATGAGACTCATAATGACCGGTATCTGCTGGTTTCCGACAACCAAGCCCCTGAAATCTTGGCGTACTTCACTCCTTGCTACACTAAGGACGAGGCCATTAATCTGGCGAAAGCAGGGGTTTCGGTTTTGGATGTGGATGAAATTATCGAGTCTATGCAGGAATGCGATCGAGCGGATTTTTTCAGGGAGCTAGAAAACGGGTGTGTTGATAACATTTTCGGTGGTGTGATTTTAACCAGACTAAATTCGAACCAAGATGACCCTCTCATGTGTGAGCCACTGCCGATAAAATTCGGGGTCTTACAACAAACCATTCTGCACCCGGCAGAACACAAACTGTTAAGAAACGGCCAGAGCCTCGCAATCAACATCACGATCAATACCAAAAAAATGATCATTAATCACAGCGGAGCTAGACCGGATTAACAGCCGTTCGGCGCTCTATTCCCTAGGATAGAGCGCCCCGTTTCTTACTAAAAAATCCTCTAGCGTTTTGCCAGGCTTCGAGGGCTCACTATCAGCCACCAGCCGCTCCATTCCCTCGACGATTAGACGCTTCGCAAACTCAGCGTCAGTTAAACCTAGCAGGCGAGCTTGATTACGAATCATCACTGGCAACGTTTCGCGGGCACCAAATGTAATCTCAATCGTCGTTTCCATGCCTATTGTCCCCACTCAAAAAATGCCGCACTAGGTCGCCGTTCTCGGCAACACCGAATCGACCACAACGTAATAAAATGTAATCTAGGTACCTGAAAACAAAAATACTCGGTAAATTAGCTGCCACAAGCTCACTAACCATAGAAAATTCTGACGATCATGACCACTCGCGAGGCGCAGATTGCGCAGTTTATTGACCGCCATTACGAATACCGTAACACCCCAATAGCTCTGGAAAACTATCTCTATAACGAGACCAAACTGAGCAGCTCCGCCATTCGCGTTTTCTTGGAGTACTGGAGACTCGGAAAAATGGAGGGCAGCTGGCAATGTAATATCAGTGCCGAGAGCCTGCAGGAGCGTCTCCAGATCTCGCGATCATCCGTTGAACGCGCAAATCGTGCTCTGGTCGACGCATCATTGGTACACCGCGTGAACAATGGAAAATCGAGCCTAGATCCGTTTCGTCAACGAGTATCAACAACAAAAATTCTATTTCCTAAAAAGCTACTACAGTATGTTGCGCGCGAGCGCTATCGCGGCGACCTCAAATCTGATCCCAAAAAAGACCTGCTGAGTTTCGCAAAAAGTCTGGCTGACGAACAGTCAGTCGCGCCGCCTGATAAACGTCTAATAGAGATCAAAACTGCTCGACGAATGCTCAATGGTGAAAGGGACTTAAGCCCGGATATCAAACGTTTCGCCGCCCAGGTGTCTTGGAGTATTCTCTATGGAGACATGCCAGTGGAAGCATACGGTTCCGTGGATAAGGCCATTAATGCAGCCATTAGCCTCATACGTAATGGGCGGTGGACTGAACCGAGAGGCATGAAAGACCACCATCAAAACTGGAGCTATTCACCTAATCTTGAGGTTGATGTGTTCTAGATGCTGTTCGATACCACTGCACGAGCGTGTTCGTATGCTGCTCGGGGAGCGCGCATCCCGGCTTACAGACTCCTCTTTTGTTCAGGATTACAGAACACGTAATTAACCGCAGGTTCATTCGGACACTAAGTTCATAAACTCGAACGTTCACGGCATTAATTGACGTGAACTCTAGATAAATCAAACCGCTTCTTCCCATGATGGAGCGCAACGATGCGCTAGATTCGATTAAATAATCTCTCCGAATTGGCCGAATTAATCCGACTCGGATTTCGTGGTGCTCCCGCTCACGGTCGGTTCGCAACGAACACTCTCAGATCAAAATTGAACTATCACCCATGCCGCGGGGCACCGTTTGCGAAACCAGTGTTATCTCTGTCTGCGAGGGTCTGGAGGAAGAGTTTGGATTTGCAGAGATTCAGGTAGTTCAAGTTGCAGACCTATATACAGGAAAAATCTGTGTAGCCTTGGATCGGCAGCACCCCAGGGATCTATTCGATGTGAGGGAGGGCTAATGTTCCCACAGCTTATCGCGATTAGTTTGGAGAATGGCCTTGATGTGTTTCAACCGGTTCAGGCCTTCCCTGTTGGCGATATGGCAACTGGCATTCAGGCGTTGGCTGGAGTATGCCTTATTCAGGTTAAGTAACCCGAGACAGACTCGGTAGGCCTGTTCTGGGTGTGCCCGCTCATCCAGTCGATCACTAATCCAGGCCAGAGTGTCTGGCCCAATATCTTGGGCCCAGTTTTTTAAGCGGCCAGGCGTCCACTGCTGGTTCTTTCTGTTACCGGTAGGCAGGTGCTTGGGCTCGGTAGTGATACCAAGCCGATGGCTGCGAGGGTGGCTGGCGATCAGTTGCCGTTGGAAGAAGATCTGCACCAGATGCTCACTGGCATGGATCTCCACCTGCTCCCCCACATACCGATGCGGTACCGAGTAATGGTGTTGGCTAAACTCAATGTGGCAATCAATGTTGACCCGGCAGCGTCGGATATCGACGTACTCATAAGGGCTTCTGGGCAAGGCCCTCAGGACGGGCTGATCGAGCGCCGCGAAGGCTTCCTGCCGGTTCCCCGGTAGACGTTTGAACGGACGGCTGTTTAGGTCGTCCAGCAAGTTATGGATGCATTGATTCAAGTCCCCTAGGGTGAAAAACGTGTGGTGGCGTAATCGGGACAGTATCCAACGCTCAACGATCTGGACCCGATCTTCCGCATTTGATTTACCTTTGGACTTGCAAGGCAGCGTTGGCATCATCGCGACCTGGTAATGAGTCGCGAGTTGCTGGTAGCTATGGTTCGTGCTCGGGTCGAGCCGACACGTTTTGTTAACACCTCTGCGTGAGTCGCCCCGCACCACCGTCCTTGGTATACCTCCGAAGAATTCAAATGCCCTCACATGACTCAGCAGCCAACTCTGTAATTCCTTACTCCAGGTGGCTTCTGCGTAGGTGTAACTGGAAGCACCCAACACGGCAATAAATACTTGAGCTAAGCGGATTTCGCCGGTTTGTGGGTTGATGATGGGGACAGTAGGACCACAGTAATTAACGAAACATTTTTCACCGGCCTTTTGAATGTGGCGCATGGAGCGCTTTTGCTGCTTCAGCCAGTAGCAGTAGCGATGACAATATTGAGAGTAGCTGTAATACCGGTTGGGGTATCGAGCCGTATATTCCTCCCATAGCGATTGTTTGGTCACACCTTGGCGTTTGAGCTCCTGATGCACGTTCGACCAGTCAGGCATCTGATAGCGGGAAGCTGAAATGAGATCAGAGCGGGGGTAAAACATCGCCTTCAGGCGACCATCGTCCAGATCCTTTGGCAAGGGCCAGGTCAACTCACAGGCATCCGCCCGGGCCAAGATCTTATAAGTTGCACCAACACTAATCTTGGCTGCAACGCTCGTCTGCCGAATTGAGAGCCCGACTGCCAGCCTTAGCCGAAGGACCTCTCTGATTTGGCGCATTGGTGTTCGCTTCGCTGGCATAACTCTGATTCCGAAAAACGAACAGAATAGCAAACAATCTGATAAAGGTGTTCACCTTGCTCCAGAACAATCGTTCACGTTCGTCCAGAATTTATACTCATGACAGGCTTGGGCATACTCGCAGGCCCAAGTGTCTGAAAATGAAGAGCCCGAGACCCTCAAAATTGGCGGCCTCGGGATCGTCGCCAAAGAAGGAGAAATAATACTAATTTCCTCATAATACAAATTATCTTATTGTCCCATCCACGACGAAAAAATAGGCAGTACCCAAAAGTATTGTCTTGTCTCTACTACAGAGTGGCCAGTTCCCGCTCTCCCATCTGCTTGCTCAATCAAAACAATGTTGTAGTCTGAACTGGAACTCAATCCCATCCAGGAGAACCACATGCGCAACATTCAACCCCTGATGCAAGAGATCCGAGATATCGCTCAAGAAGCAGAAGAGTTTCATGAAGTAGAAATTTCGCTGCTTATCAGAACGCATAGAGGAGAGCAGTCACAATTCATTCGGCTTCATACTCAAAAAGAAACAAACAATAAGTTAAATAAAGACGATTTATTCCAGTCCAACGGACCAAAATGGTTTTAGACATTCAAATTCAAAATAATAAAATTCATGAATTTATTAAAATACAACTAAACCCTTATGATCTTTCCTATTTATCTATCTGCTTGGTGAAAACTTTAAATGTAGTATAATAAAAAAATGAAAACAGAATGCAAACATTTAAAAACAAAGCAAATATGCTTACTAAACCAAGGGTGTAAATCTCATGAGCTCAATCAATGAAGCACTGAACAACTCATCAATAAATATTGACATGGAGTCGTTAGACTGGCTCCCTCATGTACGGGTTTGTGAAATTTTTGGAAAAAAACCTCTGTGGGCCAAGGGTAAAATTCGCGCGGGAAAATGGAAGCCAGGCGAACAATTTGTTCATGACCCTGACGGTCAAATTTGGGTTTCAATTAAAGGTGTAAAGCAATGGCTACTAGGGAATTTCCAACAGGCATCCGCCCCCACGGATCAGGTATTAAAATTAGATTCACGTGGGAAGGAAAAAGGTATGAGCCAATCTGGCCGCGGAAACCAACCAAAACAAACATCAGGCAGGCAGCCCGTTTACGAATTGAGCTCACGAACAAAGCCCGATTCAAAACACTAACATGGAAGGAACTTGCGGAATATTTTCCGCAGTTCGACCAGCCTGAATACGTTAATAGTAACGTTCCACTATTCAGCGAGTATGCTCAAATGTATCTAAATACCGCCTCTGTTTCTGAAGGAACCTTGGACACATATAGAAAAGCACTAATGAAGTACTGGCAACCTCTATATGCAACTCGTCCAATTGATTCATTTACCGTATCTGAATTAAAACAAGATGTTGCAGAAATTGAATGGAAATCCATGAAGACAAGAAACAATGTTTTGATTCCTTTACGACAAGTATTTGAGATGGCAGTTGATGATGAGGTAATTGAGCGCAACCCTGCAGAAAAGATTAAGAATATGAAGCATCAAAAGGCAGAAGTCGATCCTTTTACATCTAAAGAAGCTGAAAATATAACCAACTACTTATACGCCAACAATGCTGGACCGGAACTAATCTATGCTACCTATATACAGTTTGCATTCTGGACGGGAATGCGAACTTCTGAAATGCTGGCTCTAACTTGGAATGACATTGACTGGAATCGCGGTGCGGTAAAGGTAAGCAAAACCCGTATCCGAGGCCAACTAAATCACCAAACAAAAACAAATAGAGCTCGGGAAGTTTTTTTGAACGACAAAGCTAAAGAGGCACTTTATGAAGCAAAAAGATTGACCTATCAATTTGGTGAGCAGGTTTTTCGAAGCCCGAGAACAAATGAGGCATGGCTTACGGACAAACCACCCAGGGTAGTCTTCACAGCAGCTCTAAAGGCGCTGGGCATAAGACACCGACGAACCTACAACACGCGCCATACTTACGCCACCCAATGCCTGATGGCCGGAATGAATCCGGCATTCGTGGCGAACCAACTTGGCCATAGCGTTATCGTCCTGCTAACAACATATGCGCGGTGGATAAATGGCGAGGAAAGCAACCGAGAAATGGATAAATTAAAAGTGGTTCTCGAAAAGACTTGATTCACCCCAACCTTTTTGTTCGTGTCCTGCCCGTAGATCGCAGTTTTGGCGGAATTCGGGCACACTAGCCCCTCGCCAGAAAATCTTTTCCAACTGTTAGAAGATTGTTGAACGCGTCCAGCAAGTTCAGCCGATTACTGTTTTGCGCTCCCTGCGCTCATCCCGCGTTTGAACCCCGAGATAACCAGTGTCGCCGAATACACGCTGCTTCTCGCTCTGGAGAAGGCTCCCGCGAGCACAATGTCGTAGTTGTGAGTGACGTCAGTAATTCTGCCTTCGCGCAGCATCAGGCCGTGTGTCTCCAGATGCATGCATACCCCTTTGACCACGCGGTTGCCCAAACCATGGGGCTTCAGAAAATGCCGGAGCTTGAGAATAGTAATTTATTCCCACATCTTATTTGGCTGCAGGTTCGGAACGTGCCGTACAGATTGGATCTCGCATAGGTTGAATCTGGTAAGGAGCGTCTTCCATCGCCGGGGCACCTTCTTCTCCAACTGCTTCCAGGGAACCTGTTTGCCCGTCAGCTCCAGAACGATCTTGCGACAAGTTTTGGGCTGCTAGCTCTTGCATTCGGCTTCGCAGAAAATGATTTAGCTCCTGATAGTAGTGTAACCTATCAAAATGCCGTTGATTCTGGGTCCTATTTAGAGGTTTTCCGATGTCCCAAAACTTGTCCCAATCGGACTACGGCACCGCACCCCCTCGCACGTAACCATTTGATTTACTGTGCGAGAGCGGGCGAGAAAGCGTATAAAATAACTTCAAATCCTACCGTCCCGACCATATTCAACGCATAAAGGCACATCTTCGGATGTGCCTTTTTCGTTTCTGGACATCAGGCTAGATATTCCATATTGATCTGATTAAATTATCTATTATTCTCTCCGGTTTTAACTGAACTTTGGTAGCTTACTCCTCATCAAATTATCTGGTTTAGGGGACCCCCTCTGTCAGCCTAGTTGTCCAGTTGGCGATTTCGCCTGAATTTAACCAATCAGGGGCGGCATGGGAGCATTCATGCCACGTTATTCCGAAG
>NZ_JALKAP010000018.1 GCF_023016045.1 Marinobacter sp. S6332
GTGTGCCCGGAGTCCAGGGCGAGCATGGAAGCTCAAATGGACCACGAGTCTATCTGGAATATTGAACCGGTAATTCAGGAGGAAGTAACCAATCAATCCCACCCACTGTGAGGGTGGTGAGCCTGAGCGGCAGTGACCTGCGGTATGCCCGCAGGGTGATGTAACCCGCTGACAACGGGGATTGAGGCGAGGTCACTAAGCCAAGATGATCCTCAAGGCTGAGTGCTGAAAGGCTGAAGAACATGAACCCATTCATCCGCCTCTGTGGGTTGAAATGTCACCACGGCTTACGTGACCTGATAAGCCGTACGGGAAGGTTGGGCAGCATGACGCATAGGCGCTGCCAAACGAAGAAGTCCAAATTGGTAGCTCGGGCTTCGGTTCAGCAGTATCCATCACAGATTGGACTGCTGCTTCCTGTCAACTTGCGGCAAGCAAGGGTAAAGAGTGCGATGGGCAGCCTCCTCAGCATGCTGGAGTCCAGATAGGTAAACCGGGGAAGGTCAATATTGGATGCCAAGGGGGCATGACCCCGATGCCAAGTTGACTGGCGGAGCTCCCGTAGTAGTCCGCGATGGGGAAAGCCCATTACATGGCGAAGGGGAGCAGTTTAAACGTGTTTGCCAAGCAAACTACCTGACCAAACAAGGTGAAGACCTTTGATAATCAGCGAAATGCAACGCAAGCTAGCGACCTGGACAACAACCGACCCCACCCGCCGGGTGGACAGGTTGTTGCGCCTGATAGCACAGCCTGACTGGCTCGCAGAAGCGGCTCGGGTCACTCTGTCTTCCAAAGGGGCAAACACGCCCGGGATAGACGGAGAGATCAAGCTGACTGTGCAGGACAGGCTGCCGGCTATTCTTCAACAGATCAGGAGTGATTTACTCTCCGATGTTTACCAGCCGTTACAGGCCCGAAGGGTGTATATCCCAAAGGCCAACGGCAAGCAACGACCACTGGGTATCCCGACCCTACGCGACCGCATCGTTCAACGGGCCATGTTAATGGCGATGGAGCCCATGTGGGAGAGCGACTTCCATACGCTCTCCTACGGGTTCCGACCGGAGCGGAGCGTTCATCACGCGATCCGTACAGTGAAACTGCAACTGACGGACAATAAGGAAACGCGCGGACGCTGGGTCATTGAAGGGGATCTGTCCAGCTACTTTGATACCGTGCATCACCGGCTTCTGATGAAAGCTGTACGTCGCAGAATCAGGGACCGACGGTTCCTGAACCTTCTCTGGCGATTCATAAAAGCCGGTCATATTGATGCAGGTCTTTTCCGGGCAGCAAGTGAGGGCGTACCTCAGGGCGGTGTTATATCGCCACTGCTATCGAATATCATGTTGCATGAGTTCGATCAGTACCTGAATAGGCGCTACCTCGGCAAAAAGGCCCGAAAGGATCGATGGTACTGGAACCACAGTATCCGAATCGGTCGAAGCTCAGCCATCCGAGAGAACCGACAATGGAAGCCAGCCGTCGCCTACTGCCGCTATGCCGATGACTTTGTGGTTATCGTCAAGGGCACCAAAGCCCAGGCAGAGGCGATTAGAGAAGAATGCCGGGAGATGCTGGAAGGAACTCTCAAGCTGACACTGAACATGGATAAGACCAAGATTACCCATGTGAATGACGGCTTCGTGTTCCTGGGGCATCGCATCATCCGCAAGCGGAGCCGCTATGGCGACATGCGGGTGGTGACGACAATCCCCCGGGATAAGGCACGTAACTTTGCAGCATCTTTAACCGCCAAGCTGTCAGGCAATTATAGTGAAAGCAAAATCGACATGGTCGAATCCATCAACCGAAAGCTGAAAGGCTGGGCGGCGTTCTACCAGTTCGTCGATTACAAAGCGAAAGTCTTCAGCTACATCGATGGTGTCGTGTTCTGGAAACTGGCCCATTGGCTGGGCCGCAAATATCGCTCCCGGCTCAAACCGCTGATGCGTCATTGGTTCAAAGCCCCGGCTTCAGGTCAAAGTAAGACTTGGGTGCTGTATGGCAAAACCAATCAGGGGCTATTTAGTGGCGCCATCCTGTACCGACTCGTCGGTCACGGGAAAAAGCGATTCCGTTGGCGTCTTCCAGAGGGTAATCCCTACCTGAGGACAGAGTCCAGAAACACGTGGACCTCTCGCTTTCCCGAAGTTGCTATGGCCTTCGCCAGCGTTTAAGCGGAGAGCCGGATGCGCTGAAAGGTGCACGTCCGGTTCGGAGAGGAGAGGCAGGGAGATAGTTCGACTACGCCCTGCCTCTTACTCTACTCTGGAGCGGCCAGCGATGGAGCTATCTGGCTGTGGTGCTGGACCTATATGCCCGGCGAGTTGTTGGCTGGGCAATGTCATCCAGTCCAGATGCGGACCTGGTTGTAAAAGCTCTGGATCACGCCTGGGAACAGCGTGGTCAGCCAGAGAAAGTCATGTTCCACTCGGATCAGGGCAGTCAGTACGCCAGTCGCAAGTTCCGTCAGAGGCTCTGGCGCTATCGAATGACACAAAGCATGAGCCGGCGTGGCAACTGCTGGGACAACGCACCGATGGAGCGACTGTTCCGAAGTCTGAAATCTGAGTGGATACCGGCCCTGGGTTATCGAAATCTGCCTGAGGCAAAAAGAGATGTTGGTGGCTATCTGATGGACTACTACAACCGGCAGCGGCCTCACGCATTCAACGGCGGCATTTCGCCTGTTGCAGCTGAGGAAAACCTTAAAATACTGTCCGGGATTAGTTGACCACTACAGGTCGAATCGACGAGACAATGGCAGGGATAGCGTCGTAAAAGGAGGAGAGGTGAAAGAGCCCCTGACGGCATCGCGTGTAAGTGAACAATAACGTACGACGGGCCTACTGAGGCCCGTCGTGGGGTCCAACTATGTGAAGCAATGTAATAGCGATTTAAAAGCTAAACTGTGCAGCCAACTGAAGACGGGTATTGTCAGCTGACTCACCGTTTGCCAGTTCTTTGTTGGCGTACGACAGCTCAACCCCTACAGTCACCGGATCCGCCACTTGGTAGAAGTTGCTGAAGTACGCGCTCTCTAGCGTTTGGAAAGAGTTTGGAAAGAGAGTCTCGTCCTGATCACCCTCTAAAAACCCATAGGCCACACTCGTGGTGAATTTTGGCGTCCACTTATGGCTCGCCGCAACGTTGAAGCCATAAGCCTCGATAGTTTCGAGATCACCATCGGAAGTTATATATGCCTCACCGATGCCAGTCCGACTCGCAGTGCTGTCGTTGTTACTATACGAGCTGTAAAGATAACGACCTACACCATCGCCTAAAACAACTCCGGCCATGAGCGAGGTTTCTGAAGTGACGTTGAGTCGACCAGCCGCCATGACGCCATATCCAAACGCAGCGTCGTCACCTGTCGCACTGGCGTCGTCGGTCTTAAGAGAACGGGCCAAGCCAGCAACCTCAAATCCACCACCAGACCCAGTCCACTTGTAACGGGCTGTAAGGTCAGGAACGGTATCACGTGAACCTTCAAACCCACTGGTTTCAGGATTTTCAGCTGACACCGAGAACTGTCCGTCACCCAGGCCCATCGTGTAACGAATCTGTGCCTGACGAATAAAGCTCACACCCACAGGCCCATTAAAGTCCAGTGTAGTCGGGTAAGCCGTAAAGTGCATAAAGTTACTCCACGTCTGACCCGCGAGCCAGCCGTTGAGCTCGCCATAGGCGTGACGAATACGAAGCCCCCGTGAATTGGAGAACAGTTCGTTGCCACCACCGCCGTAGAAGTCTGCCTCAACAACTGTCTTGGCTTCTCCAATATCGGTCGGGGTACTGGTTCCGAGACGCACTCGTGATTGACGGGCATGCGCTCTCAAAGAGCTATCACCATCCTCTACGGATGTATCGAGAACACTCGGATCATGCAAGTCACCGACATCCTGGTCTGTGTCGTAAATCATATCCAATTTTACGTAACCACCAATCGTAACCGAAGTGTTTGTGCCGGGCAGCAACCACCCCTTGGAATCATTGGTCCCCGCCATCTGATCCACCTGACTGCGCAAGTCATTGATCTGCTTTTGAAGTTCCGCAGTTGATTGCGCCAAAGCAGATGGGACCACCAGGCCCATGGTTGAAATCGCAAGTGTTGCTCTTATCGCTAACCTAAGTTTTTTAGTTTGCATTATAAATCAGTCTCCGTGAGCTTTCGTTATAAGATCCCCTACCGGCGATCGACACCTCATAAACCAAACGGTAAGGCGCTTCGGTTACATGCCACCACCGGTAAGTTGCTGGTTATGCCGGCACTTTCAGCCAGAACAACACATCACCATTGATAGCAGATGAACTTGAAACGAAGTTGAAAAAAAGAACCCTTAATACCTTTGTATTAACACTCCATCGCAACCGTTCTTCTAACTATGCCCTTTTTTCATCATCTAATTTTGTTTTTTCAAGCTGAGTTAAAGTTCATCTGTTTCCATTGGAATGCAGGCCATTCAACTTAAAGGTGACTCCATGAGAAAACATCTCTTGCTCACATCTCTAGCATTAACCATGGCGGCAGGAAGTCTCCATGCCTCTGAGGCCAACGATGATAAGCTGGCACAAAACATGCTCTCTAAAAGCGGCATTCAGGATATGAAGAGACAGCATAGGGTAATGACACAGGCGGCCTTATCTGAAGTGGGCATGGAGGCACGCCGGAAATTGATGTTATCGAATAACGACGATATCTATCACGAGATGATCAAATCGGGAGATATCAATCTATCTGAACTGGACCAGTTTTCAGAAGATCAGTTTAGTCATTAGAACGAGTTTCGCACTACGTTCCTGTCGATTGAAGACGGCTGATGAATTAAGAAGAAAATTTCGCCAATAGATGATATTTAAAATCCAGTTGCATTGTGAATGGTCTCCACCATTCCGTCTTGCCGCACTACTTTTGTAGTGCGGCTTTTTTCGGCCTAGTTTTAGTCGATACAACTTCTAACCACCTGATTGGCAGCCAATATGCCTAGAAAAAAACAACGCCCTTCAATAAAACGGAAACTGCTTACTTTCTTGGCTCTAACGGGCTTCGCGTGTACCGGGCTAATATTCTACTCACACACTCTTTTAATCGACTATATCCATGACGAGCTTCACAGGCAGCAGTTAGAGGCTGCAGGCAACCGACTTGTAAAGATGCTAACAAATCATAAAGGAGAAATTACAAAATCCTCTATCAGAAATATTTCATTGTCTCAATATTCTATTCACATCGAAGACAGTCAAGGTCGGAGTTTTACAAGCGAGAACATTAAACCGAATTTACAGGTGGTAGAATCATTCAGAAAGCCTGGAATTTTTCACATATCGGATGATGATCGCTCAATCCTTGGCTACTACAAAATATTTAATAATAGAAAAGATAAACTAAGCGTTACTATAATTGAAAAAAGCTCCTACTCACCAAACACGCTTGACAAAATCCACGTTCTTATATGGATAATATCTTTTACAATTCTCGTTACGATATCATTGATCATATTTATTGGGGTAACTATCGCACTAAAACCCTTAAAAATGATGAGTGCCCAATTAACGTCGCTTAAAAAGGGTCAGCGTAATAGACTGGATGAGAACGTACCTGAAGAATTCAATGAACTTGTCAAACATCTTAATCGTCTATTAGAGTCGTACGACAAAAAACTTACCCGTTCACGCCACCTAGCCGCAGATATTTCTCATAGCTTAAAAACCCCCCTTGCCGTCATAAACTCCATGATCAATGACGAAGCCATTCCCACCACAATCGCGAGTCAAATTAAGTCTCAACTGTCTGAAATGCACGAGCTGATCGACACTCAAATGAGAAAAACCGAAATGTCCGGTCAGTACATTGGAAAGGCGACACCGATCATTGAGAGAACTCTGGCACTGGTGGACGTAGTCAGTCGAATCTATCCTTACAAACAGATCCATCTTCAAGAAACATTACCCAGAGAGCTTGTCTGGCCAATTGATGAGCGTGATTTTAATGAGATCTTGGGTAATGTGCTTGATAACGCAAGCAAATGGTGCTCTCAGGAAGTTCATCTACACTTGAAACTTCACGATGACACTTTGACCATTCTTGTTGAAGATGACGGCCCCGGAGTAGCGTCACACCAACTCGCCGATCTTACCAAGCGCCAGAAAAGACTGGACGAAAAAACCCCTGGCTATGGCCTTGGCCTATCAATCGTTGAGGAAATCATCAATGACTACGGTGGTGCCATGCATTTTTCTTTATCACCCAAAGGTGGTCTTCGGGTTCTAATCGAGCTTCCCAGAAGCATTTGACGACTACAAGGGCAACTTATCCAGCTTTAGTCAGCGACCAGTAGGCATAGCAGCCCGATACACCAACGTCTCAACGTCAAAACTGTCACTTTGAACTGAGTTTTCATCCGGCGACATAAAGAATAACTCTGTATTGCCTGATACGGGGGACACCGGAACCGACGTTAGAAGACTTGTTGACTGCGTTTTGGGAGATTTCCCGGATCTCAGCGTCAACCAATCAACTCGAGTATCATAAACACCTATCATATCTTCGGCTGCACTGGATTCCTGTGGAATCCCGATATTAACTGCGTCCCCACCGGAGCGTACGAGCAGGTTCGGCAAAAATAGTGTTTGCCTCGGACTAAACACCAACTCAGGCGACACGTCGTAAGTCATACTCGTGCCTGCCACCCGGCTTCCAATCTCATAGTCCAGATGTGGGCCCTCGGTGCCAGCAGGGAAAAATGAAACCTTCCCTTGGGAGACGGTCACCATATTCAAAGGTCTCGGTTCGTTCTGAACAACGGCACCGATTACCCGGAACACTGGCGTGTACTGGCTTAATTCTTCATGAACGGCCTTCTCAAGATCAGGCCCGTTCGGTGAGATTGATATTTTATAGATCTCTGAACCAAACCCCTGCTCTGAGTAGAAAGACTGCCCGAGAATAGTTTCCCGGCGACCGTCAGCGTCCAAATCCTGCAATCCCAAGATTAAGGGAATGAAACCGATGGTTTCAGCCTTCCCCTCGGCCAACTGGATCAAAGAACTTGAAACACTACGGCCATTCCACTGATTCAAAATGAGGTAATATGAGTTCTCTGAAACGTACCAGTCCATTCGGATGACTTTCTCCCGACGGGGCACCTCAATGGACGCCAGGCTCTGAACAGCCCCGCTGGAATCAACAAGGAAAAAGCTGAGTTTGTTTCCATGCTCCGCCGCAAAATAGTAATCGCTGCCAGAACGAAACGCGGACAACGACTTTGCATTGATTGGCAGCTTCGCATATGGAGACGATGAAGCCTCCCCCTCAACTGAACCTACCCGATGTGCTTCAGCATCGGTCTGTACGATGCCGACCAACCAGGTGTTATTGTAGGTCGCAACGGCTTGACCTCTCCCGGTAACTTGAAAGCGCACCAATGGCACATCGTTTGACGCCTCTGGCTCGTCCCGCCACAAAAGATCAGGAAATCGGGCTTTCAACGCCGGCGTTACCGGCGTGGGATCGCCGACTCTGTCAGTAAACACCGCCGGAATACCGTAGAAGCGTTTCGATACAGCGCCAACGGAGGGCATCGTTCCAAACAGCACTTTCCCTACTGCTTGATCCTTTCCGATACTCTCGATACCGATGACTGCAAGGTTTTTCTCCGGGATGCCTGCATGATCAGGCTCCCGCAACACAACAAACAAATCACCTACCTCAACAGTGGCATCGTCGACTGTGAGGGAAAGCACTTTTTGATCACGATCTACCTGAATGACCTTTGCCTTTGCTGGATGCTCACGCTCAACCGACTGTACCGCACCAGCTAGTAGTAGCATCAGGAACACAAATACTGCAGAACGAGTCATCATAGGAAAAAGTCACTTAATGCGGATTCATTTCGTATAACAAAAGCGGGGTGGCGCTCCCACCACCCCGTTCTTGTTAGAACTTGTACCTTACCCGACCGGCAACATGAACAATGTCCTGATCGCTTTTGCCGTCCTGTAAGGCAGTTTCCTCCAGCGCATCCATGGCATCGCCTGATGCCAGGTATGCAGCTTCTGCCGACAACTCAAGCGAAGGGTATGGGAAGTACGAGACCTTGGAGCCAAATTCCAGTCCGAGATCTTTTGAGGACGATCCATCGGCAAGTGCAATGTCCTCAGCCAAGCGGTTGTAGACAATCATTCCGCTGACCGTAATATTGGCCGCTACTTTATGATCGAGCTGTAGCTTGTTCATGAAATACCCTTTGTCGAGGATATAGGGCGTTTCGGCGAAGTAGTCATCGCTCGTCATGTTTTCCTGAAAAATCATACTGTCGCTGAAGTCGACATCCGTGGCGATGAAGGCGTCGAAGTCCCCGTCTTGCTCATTGCCATCGCCCGATGCGTAGAGCACGGTGTACGTCAGTTGGTTTGGTCCAAATTGCAGCCCGAGCTCGCCGCGTCCCAGAAAGGTCGAAAGGTCATAGTTCGTATTGGGGTTCGTAGTACCATTCAATGGGACGAAATTTACACCTTCTATTGTTCCGCTTTGGCCAATCACCGTACCCTTCACGAACATGCGGCCTAGCGACATCTCTAGACCATAATCCATCTCCACCCCGAAGCTGGAAACGGAATATTTGGAGTTATCAGCGATGCTCTTCAGTTCATACTCCCTGCTATTTACCGTACCTACTCCCTCAGCAATTTGATCATTCATCTGATAGAGATAGAATAGGCCCGCGCTCAGGTTCGGTGAGTAACGCTTGTTCAGGTTGACCGCGAAGTTGTCCGCGCCATCCCAGCCTTCGTCCTGTTCTGAGTCGACGCCGCTCTCATTGGAAGAGTCACCTCGCCCCCATAACAACTGATAGTCAAATCCAGAGCCCAGTGAGCCTTTCCAAACAGCGGCTGTGGCGGTTTCAGTCCAGACATGGCGGTTCACTGACACTGGCTGCAAGCCCAGCGAGACGCGCTGGTCTAGCGTGTTGGGCACCAAGAAATCCACATAAGCCCACCGTGTTTCGATGTTCACACCATCACCGGAATAGTCGCCACCCGACCCCTCACCGTAGCGGATGCCACCAATCTCCGTCGCGAATACACCGGTAACTTTCTTGTCGTCGGAAGTTGCCTTCGCCCAGAAGCGATATTTGACCTCGCCGAAGCTCTCGGTCGGCTCGTCATCTTTCAGCGTACCGCCACCTGAGTTACCACCAGAAAACCAGTCTCTTTGATTGGTGTAAGCCTGAAAGCGGTTATCCATATCACCGTGGAATTCAATCTCCGCTGCCGTCGCGGCCCAACTTCCCGACAGTGTTGTCATCCCTGCAATCGCAGTGGCCAGAATGTTGCGTTTCAATGTAATCCCCTCCAGTTTCTTTCTTGATTGTTTGTGATATCCGATTCGTACGGATCGTGGCGTAAATCTTAAAACCAGCTAGAACAACGGACTAAAGGTCAAAAAAAAGGCGGGAATGAAGCATTCCCGCCATTAAATAACCTTAGATAACTCACAAGTAGGCTCTCACACGAACCTTAAATGAACTTGAAATCCGGAAAAGATTTCAGATACGTCGGTCTCCCTGTATTCAGCGATCACGCTCGACCCTACATGGAAAACTTATGCTCGAAGCCCACACCAAATGTGGAGTCCTCAGAGTCAGCCAAGTCCGCCTCCACCTGAGACACGTAAGCATAAACCTTACTCTTGCTAGCCAGTTTATAATCGAGCCCCAAGGCCAGCAGGGTTAGCTCCTCGTTTGTTGTCTCGGCTTCTGTCAGTCCGTACTGCGCCTTGATCTTCCAACGCTCAAGGTTAACGGCACCGCCAACCAGATAAGACGTATCTTCTCCAGGGCCATCGCTTTCTTCTGCCAACTGGTAAACTGCGCCGATCTCGAAGTTGCTTAATCGGACCTTCCCTACGGTTCGCAGGATATTGAGACGACTATCGCCACTTGAATCGGCTTCCAGTGAATCTTCGATATCAGAATCGTAGGCAATACTTCCGTAGAAATGGTCATTCTCAAACGTAAAAGAGCTGGAAACTGCATCCGCAGGTCCGTCGTTCTCTGCCCCAGCTGACTGCTCTTCACCCGGGATGACGGCAACACTAACGCCCACAGCATCAAACAGACGTGGAGAACTGTATTGAACAATGTTGCTGGTCCGATTTTCACCAGCCATGATATTTTTTATATCCGCCTGTAAGTCGTTGAACTGGTCAACCTTGCCCTGCGCTGACTTTAAAGGTGTGTCAAATTTTCCCGCAATCAGTGCACCGAGGTTCGCCTGCTTGAAGCCACCGTAAATATTACGCTGCGAGAAAGTCTGGCCATCCTTATCTCCATCATCAATCGATATTTCAAATTCTGCCTTGTAGATCGCCTCCAAGCCTTCGAGGTCGGTATTGAGCGCCCCTTTTACCCCCAGACGGGACGCATTACTCTGGAGCTTCCAGGTATCGCTATTACCGTCGTCCTGGTTTTCATACGAAACATTGGCTTTGCCGTACAGGATAGGACCTTCCCCCGCTAGTGCATTCATTGAAGTTACTGCAACCCCACCAAACACCAACATTGATAGACACTTTTTCATGGACACCTCTTCAGATTAGATAGATTCAAAATGACACTTGAAGTCTTTCAAATGCTGAGTAGATGGTGCTTTGCACTTATTGCAGAGTTGTTACATTTTTAAATTTTTTCTTTGTATTTCAACAACCTAAAACCAAAACCTTTTATTATATCCTTTGACACTGAATTGAACTTGAATATAAGCGGCTGTCTTCGTACATCGCGTCGTGGGCACGGAAGCGCTTTCCGTCTGACGCCAGGTCATTCACTAAATTCTTCTGTTCGCTCCCTGTGTTGGCCCCCGCTAAACCGGACACCACCTTGTTAATTTGATGCCAGCTCTGCCCGGTATTCCCCGGGCGATCTAATTGTTCCGCCCGTTCACGCCCTTTTTCCAGCGACCGGCCTGCCAAGACAATGTCGCTGTCGATCCGTTGCCCAAGAGTGTTGCAATAGCCGCCCCTGCAGCTCCGTAGCTACCAAGGATTAGTACGCTCTTGTTGCCCTGCCTCATCGTTGCTCAAACTCCTTTTAATGTACTCCAGTTCAACTCTTTAGTTACTACAGGGTCATACCGCAAGTCGTCGAATCGCGGTGGGTTCACCAGTGTCGTCAAAAACTAACAACTTAACGTTGACCCTGTAGTGACTACAGGGTTTTAAATAACGGAACTTGTGTGAGAACCGGAGCCGCGAAAATGAGCAAACCCTGCGATGGACAGTGTGGCAGCGAAGATTCTGTCGTTAACAATGAGCTTCAGAGCCCCGTCACCGCCGAAACAGACAGCCAGCTCAGCACCTACAGCGTGCCGAAAATGGATTGCCCCTCAGAAGAGCGAATGATTCGAATGGCGCTCACGGGTTTTGACAACATTCAGTCACTCTCATTCGACCTATCGAATCGAAAGCTGGAAATTATCCATCAAGGCGAAGTCGGACCTATTACCAGCAAACTGGAAACCCTGGGTCTGGGCGCTTCCTTGCAGAGGACAGAAGACGCCAGCGCTGAATCCGTCAGAGCGGCTGAATCTTCTAAGGCCAACGAAAGCGAAGAGTCCGGCACTTTATGGATACTGCTGGCAATCAACGCACTGATGTTTCTGGTCGAGATGACGATGGGCCTGATCGCCCAGTCCGCTGGCCTGATTGCAGACTCGCTAGACATGCTTGCCGATGCCGCCGTCTACGGTCTCGCGCTTTACGCCGTTGGGCACGGCATCAAAATGCAGGTCAGAGCGGCGCATGTGGCTGGCATACTCCAGCTTATCCTTGCCGCTGGGGTACTGGTTGAAGTTGGCAGGCGCTTTCTGTTTGGCAGTGATCCCCAGTCGTCAATGATGATGGCCGTCGCATCTGTGGCCCTTATTGCCAACATCAGTTGCCTGCTCCTGATCGCCAAACACCGTGACGGCGGTGCTCACATGAAAGCCAGCTGGATATTTTCGGCCAATGATGTGGTTATCAATCTGGGAGTTATCCTTGCAGCCCTTCTTGTTGCCTGGACCGGCTCCAACTACCCGGATCTGGTTATTGGCGGTATTGTGGGAGGCATTGTACTCATTGGTGCCAAGCGCATCCTTGCGCTAAAAGGATAATTCGATGTCTGAAGACCGTTCTCGCTTTTTTACGCTCACTTTTCTCGGCTTTTCGGCACTTATAGCTCTGGCCGACCAACTTATTAAATGGCTCGTCCAGCAATCCATGGCTTACGGACAATCGGTTGAGATCACCCCTTTCTTTAATTGGGTGCACGTATGGAATAAAGGCGCTGCCTTCAGTCTCTTTGCCGATGGCGGTGGCTGGCAGCGATATTTTTTTATTGCGATAGCCATTGTCGTCTCGGCTGTTCTGGTCAAATTGATTCGGGACAGCCATAAGCGAACCGAAGCACTAGCCTATTCGATGGTACTTGGCGGTGCATTTGGAAATGTCATCGACCGAGTTTTTCGAGGCTATGTTGTCGATTACCTGGATTTTCATTGGCAATCCCGGCACTGGCCGGCGTTCAACCTTGCCGACGTGTTCATCGTCCTGGGCGTGGCCATGATTTTGGTCACGAGCTTCACAGCCGAGAAAGGTGCCGGGAATAACATGGAAAATCGCCAGAATGGCTAGTTTTCGCGCGGTCGCAACACTCGCTAAGCCCTCTGAGCCAGGCTTAGCGAGTGTTGCGACTACGTTTAATTGAACAGCAACGACCAAGGAGAAAACAATGGGCCACGAGCATGCTCACATGTCACCGGATACTAAGGATAAGAGAGTTGCAGTAGCTATCTGGGCGAACGGTATCCTAACCTTGGCTCAGATCGCTGGAGGGATCTTCGCTGGCAGCTTGGCGCTGATAGCCGACGCTATACACAACTTTTCGGATATGGCGTCACTATTTATCGCATTTGCGGCGCGGAAGATTGCACGCCGCCCGGCCGACTCGAAGATGACCTTTGGCTACGGGAGAATTGAGGTTGTTGCGGCACTCATAAATTACACCACTTTGATAATGATCGGGGCATATTTGATCTACGAAGGTGGCATGCGATTCATAGATCCCCCGGAAATCAAGGGGTGGTGGGTAGTTTGGCTTGGCATTATCGCATTGGTAGTGGATGGTTTGACCGCGCTGCTTACTTACTCCATGCAAAAGGACAGCGTCAACATCCGTGCGCTGTTTCTACACAACTTGTCTGATGCGTTTGCGTCAATTGCAGTCGTTGTAGGCGGCGCCCTGATTCTCCTGTACGACATGCGTTGGGTTGATCCCGCGATCACAATTGGTATCGCAAGCTATATTCTCTACCTGGGTCTAACGGAAATCGGCGGAACCATCCGGACACTCATGCTGGGTAGTCCATTGGATATCGACACAGATTCTGTCATCGAGGCTTTATCAAACGTAGAAGGCGTTTTAGACCTTCACCACGTACATTTCTGGCAGATGGGTGAGCATGATGCCTCCCTCGACGCCCATGTGGTGGTCGAAATAAGTGCCTGGAATGAACTTGAAAAAGTCAAGGGTGGGATAAAACGAACTTTGGAAAACGAGTTCGGCATCACTCATTCAACATTGGAGTTTGAACATCCTGATCACAGTCACAAAGATGCCCATACTTATGGCCATGGCTAGCAGGGCTGCTGAAAAGGGTACCGTGTGGCAGATATGCTGCGAATGGCCGACATTCCACTCGGTTACGAGCACGCCATGCGAGACGTAATTGAACGCCACCAGGTCTGGGCCTACCTCATCGCTGTTGTTTTCGGACTGTCTGTGGATTGGACATCGTCCCTCGGTGACAGTGTGCCGGATTACTTAATCTGGGGGTTGCTCGGAGTTCTGCTCTACGCCACATTTACTCAAACACCGTTGACCCACCTGTCTGATATGTTCCGGGACCGTCGGTTCATGGGTGCCTTGCTCACCGGAAATTTTCTGGTCATGCCGGCGATCACTGCCTTGCTGATATTGGCGCTGCCGGACAATGACGCGCTGAAGTTGGGAGTGCTTCTGGTATTGCTGATGCCCTGTACCGACTGGTTTGTCACCTTCACTCACCTAGGCAAGGGGGACAGCACCCGAGCCATTGCGGCAACACCGGTTCTGCTGATTGCTCAACTGGGTCTTCTTCCACTTTACCTCTGGCTTTTCATGGGTAATCAGTTCGACGTGAATCTTGAGCTTGGGCGGCACCTCCTGCCGGCCTTTGGCGGGCTGATTATTGTCCCGCTTATCCTGGCATTTCTGACTGAAAAATGGGCCGAAAACTCCAGAAAAGCCATCGGGTTCATTCGCTTCATGGGTCTGATGCCGGTCCCTCTGCTGACAGTCGTACTGTTCATCATCTCAATGACACAGGTCAGCCAGATCGACAGTACCGGCTCACTTATCTGGCCCTTGATGATTCTGTTTCCGGCCTATCTTCTAGCTGCGGCTCTGGTTGGAAAGGCTCTGCGCCGGGTCTTTCGATTACCGGTAGAAACCGGTCGCACCGTCATCTTCAGCCTAGGAACACGCAACTCCTTCGTGGTTTTACCTTTGGCACTGTCAATGCCAGAGGCCTGGGCTGTGGCCGTCGTGGTGATTGTCGTCCAGTCTTTGTTGGAACTGTTTGGAATGATGCTTTATCTGCGGTGGGTGCCTAGTCGGCTGCTACCGGACACCTGAATAATCTGAAACCCGTAAACTCATTTAAAATAGGAAGATCTCCCGTGCAAACCCGAACCCTGGTCATCAGTCTCCTTCTTTTTTGTCTGGTTGTCTTTGCTGGTGCTTTTGTTATTTACGATCGCTCCCAGGGCACTAATGAACCCGCCGTTGTTGAAAAAACGCCACTGGTGAGGGATTACTCTCCCGTTATTGGCCCTGAGGACGCGCCGGTAACCATTGTCGAGTTCTTCGACCCATCCTGCGAAGGTTGTCGCGCCATGCATCCCTATGTGAAACAGATTCAGGCTGCCTACCCGGACAACGTGCGTCTGGTACTGCGCTACGTATTGTTTCACAAAGGCTCGGAAGAGGCCGTCAGAATCCTGGAAACCGCCCGTGAACAGGGGGTCTATGAGCCGGTACTGGACGCTGTTATGGAAGCACAACCGAAATGGCACGATGATCCAAAGGTCGCCGCAGCATGGGATGCGGCGGAGTCAGCCGGACTTGATGTCGAAGCCGCTCGGGCCGGTATGAACTCACCCGAGATTGACGGCATTATTCAACAGGATGCTGCGGACGTTAAGGCGGTTGGAATTTCCGGAACCCCAACATTCTACGTTAACGGAGACACCTTGAGCCGCCTGGGGCCTCAGGAACTGTACGACCTGGTGACATCCAAGGTAGGGTCACTGAAATAACAACAAAACAACCGGCAACGCTATGTCACTGCTTGACTACCTTTTACCCTACGATTTCTCGCCGCTGACCATACTCAGCTACATGCTCGTGATGGGATTCTATGGCGTCGGGCTAATTCGGATGCCGGAACAGGACCGGCCAGGCTCACTGCGGATCTTTGCGTTCACCCTGGGGGTACTGATCTGTTATGCGGTGATGCAGACCCGCTTCGATTACTACGCACAATACATGTTCTTCGTCCATCGGGGTCAGCACCTGATTCTTCATCATATCGGTCCGATCCTGATCGCCCTGTCCAACCCTTTACCGGTCATGCGGTTCTGGTTCGCAAAAATCAGCCCGGGCTGGAGGCATACATTGAGGCCTCTGGGCTGGGTCTATAACGTTCTGCAACAGCCTTTTATCGCCCTTTTCCTGTTTGTCGGGCTTATCTATTTCTGGCTGTGGCCATCAATCCATTTTGACGCCATGCTCAGCCGGGATCTGTATTGGGTCATGAACTGGAGCATGTTGCTGGATGGCCTGCTGTTCTGGTGGTTGATCTTTGATCCAAGACCGCCGGCGATCACCTCATCGCTGGGGTATGGCAGACGCATGTTGGTTCTGGCCGCCGCAGGTGTGCTTCAGATGTTTCTTGGGGCGTGGATCGTGTTTTCACGTGACATGGTCTATGACGTTTACGAAGTCTGTGGCAGGGCCTGGCCGCTGGACCCGGAAGTCGACCAGCTACTGGGAGGCATGCTGACCTATATTCCTCCGGCCATGATGAGCATTCTTGGCATTCTTCTGATGCTCCGGCGAGCCATGCATCAGGACGGAAAATATACCAACCAATCCAAACAACTTGAGGAAACAGCGTCATGAGAACTCGCTTCTGGCGACAGCGCACCAACATCATATCGGCGACCTTAACGCTGATAGCAGCCCTATTGCTGACTGGTTGCTTTGGCAATGACGAGGAAGACTGGAACGGTAAAAACATCAGTGGCTTGATGCCTGAGCTGGAATTCGACCTGATCAATAGCCAGGGCAAGTCTGTATCTGGCGATGATTACAGTGGCCGCGTGAGAATGCTGTTTTTCGGGTTCACCTCGTGCCCCGATGTTTGCCCGACCGCCCTGCAAAAACTCAATCAGGCAACCAGTGGCCTGGACCCCGCGCTTCAGGATGAAGTACTCACTTTGTTCGTGAGTGTCGATCCGAAACGTGACACGCCTGAGCGTCTCGCAAAATACGTGGATTTCTTCGGCGACAATATTGTAGGACTCACTGGAAAAGAACCCCAGCTTCGTGAACTGGCAAAACGATATAGAACAACCTTCGGTTATGACGAACCTGCCGCTGATGGAAATTATGCGGTGTCACACAGCAGCGCGATTTATGTATTTGATCGCGAAGGTAACCCCCGCCTCTTAATGCGGCCCGATCTGAGTAGAGAAGAAATTCGGCATGACCTCGTTGCTCTTATTCAGGAGGATGCCTGACTGAATAGACTGTCCCAACTCGAATTGAGACAGTCCTGGTTGGCGGGCACATACAAAGTGGTTAAGCAGAGCCGGAGAGTGTCTCGATAATTCGGCAGTCCATAATAACTCCGCCGTCACAACACGCACTCAGTCTTTCCAACTCGTGTTCCATTGCATGTAGATCTTTCAGTCGAGAGCGCACTTGAACCAGTTGTTGTTCAACTTTGGCGTCCACACCCGCACAGGACTCCTGCTGACGATCCGCCAGTGAAAGCAGTTCACGAATATCGTCAAGGCTAAATCCGAGCCCGCGGCTTCGTCGAATAAACAGCAGCCGCGAATGATCCTCTTCGGAGTAGAGACGATAGCCCGACTCCGAGCGGGTCGCTTTCGGCAACAGTCCAATTTTTTCGTAATAACGGATGGTCACGGGCTTAACGCCCGTATCATCAGCTAGCCGACCGACCGTGTTCCTTTTTTCGCTCATCGCTATTGACCTTATAGTTACTATAACCACCAGTGTATCGATGTATTGCACGTTTTAGGAGGGTTCGTCGTGGACAGCTGCTGTGAAAACAAGGCCGGTGAACTGGCACAATTGCGAGCGAGCCAAAGCCGGGTGCTTTACATTGCGCTTGCCATCAACGCAGTGATGTTTGTGGTGGAATTCAGCGCCGGCTGGATTGCAAGCTCTACCGCGTTGCTGGGCGATTCGCTGGATATGTTTGGCGACGCGTCTGTCTATGCACTGACACTGTTCGTGCTGGACCGAAGCCGTCGCGCGCGTGCCGGAGCGGCTTTGTTCAAAGGCGGCTTTATGCTGTTGTTCGGGCTTGTTGTTGTCGCCGATGCCATCCGCAAGCTGGTGATACAGGAAGTGCCCGCCGCCGAGTGGATGGGCGCTGTCGGCGCTCTTGCCCTGTTTGCAAACGGCGTTTGTTTTGTGTTGCTCTACCGTCATCGTGCGGACGATCTCAATATGCGTTCCACCTGGATGTGTTCCAGGAACGATCTGTTCGCCAATAGCAGTGTAATCATTGCGGCAGGATTGGTCGCCCTCACCAATACCCTCTGGCCGGACATCATTGTGGGCCTCGCCATTGCTGCGCTATTCCTGCACTCCGCTTGGCAGGTCATCCGTGAGGGTATGGAGGAATGGCGTGCCGGTGGGGCTGAAACCGCCGATAAATCGAGCAAAGATGAAGGCGATACCGCTGGAAACAGCTGCTGCTCTTCTTCGCAAAGCACTTGTGCCAATGAATCCAGAGAGCCATCCCGGTGACCACCAAGAACCGGGTGATTCCATGGGGGCTGCTGCTGTCAGCCTGGCTACTGGCGGCGGGGTCCTCGCTTTCAGCCATCTACATCGGGGAAGTTCTCGGGCAGGCTCCGTGCGTTCTGTGCTGGTTTCAGCGCGCCTTCATGTTTCCGTTGGCGGTGATTCTCGCAGTCGCCTGCTACTACTCGGATTTTAACGTTTGGCGCTACGCTATGCCGCTGTCTGTCATTGGCTCCCTGTTCGCTCTAGCCCACTCACTGCTTTATGTGGGGCTCATTCCACAACCCATTCAGCCCTGCACGGCCACTGGCCCGTCCTGCTCGGGTGACGGAATGACGATATTTGGTGGGCTGCCGCTTCCGTTTCTATCGCTGGCCATTTTTGTTGCCATCATCATTCTGCTCTTGCTTATCCGTCGGAGAGTTCATACATGAATCGTCGTGCCATCTTTGTTGTCGTGTGTCTCGTGCTGATCGCAGCCTTTTCAGCCGCCGTCCTATTCAAGCCACAGCCCCAGCAGCCTCAAAAAACGGCCACCACCGGCGAAAAGTCTGTTGCCGCTGCCGAACCGATCGCGAACCAACAAGCATTGGTACGCTTCCATTCGCCCACATTCGGGCCTGCCGACGCACCGGTGATCATCGTTGAGTTTTTCGACCCCTCCTGCGAAGCCTGCCGGGCGTTCTACCCGATCGTGAAACAGATACTTGCTGAGTATCCAGGCCAGGTGCGGCTTGTTTTGCGGTACACAATGTTCCATCAGGGTTCCGAGGAAGTCTCCAGAATTCTGGAAGCAGCTCGCCTGCAAGATGTCTATGAACCGGTGCTGGAAGCTGTGTTGGAGGTGCAGCCGGCCTGGCACGACGACCCGAAGGTTGCCAAGGCATGGGGAGCGGCCGAGGCAGCCGGTCTGGACCTGTCCCAAGCCCGTGAGGATATGCAATCCGAACGGATAAGCGCCATCCTTGATCAGGACATGCAGGACGTCAAAACCATCGGTGTTCGGGGCACCCCGACTTTTTTCGTGAATGGCCGCCAACTCACGGAGTTTGGTCCCAAACCGCTACTTCGTCTTGTTCAGGAGTCGCTCCCAGACGCACAGAAATAGTCGACCGGTGTCGAACAAAACACGGATGGGCTTGATGCCCTCCACCGTCAACTGAACTCAGAAAATTGAGGACTCACGGAAATGCCAGATCTTGCGACATGGGGAATGCTGGCTGCTTTTTTTGGCGGCCTGGTGTCATTTTTCTCACCCTGCACTCTGCCGCTGGTTCCGGGGTATCTATCGGTCGTTACGGGCGGCACTGTCACAGACCGTTCGAGTCGACTGCAATCTCTGTGGCTCAGTATCTGTTTTGTCCTTGGGTTCAGTGTAGTGTTCATCGCTTTTGGTGCCAGCGCTAGTCTGCTCGGTCAGTGGCTGATGGCCTACCGGCAGGAAGCCAATCTGGTGGCGGGCATTCTGATTGTGCTGATGGGGCTATTTATGCTGGGCTGGTGGAGCATGCCCGCGTTACAGCGCGACTGGCGCTTTGGGCAAACCCTTGAGGGTGGACGGCCCACGGCAGCGTTCCTTCTCGGCTTGGCCTTTGCCGTCGGGTGGACACCGTGTATTGGCCCGATATTGGGCGCTATCCTGGCTCTCAGTTCCACCCATGCGAATGCTGAAACCGGCATGCTGTACCTGGCCGTTTATTCGCTGGGGTTGGCAATTCCATTTTTGGCAACGGCTTTATTTATTAAGCACTTTCGGGCGCGAGTGCGCTGGATGAGCCGCTGGAGTCAGTCACTGAGAATCCTGGCAGGGCTGGTTCTGGTTGTTATGGGGGTAATGGTGCTGACGGGACAGATGACCCGGTTTGCATCATGGATGTTATCCGCATTTCCGGTACTCGGAAGACTCGGTTGATCCCGGGCAAATCTTTGCCCACAACTTAGCTGGCCGATAAGGCAGGAGAACTGAGCAGTGAACAGTGAACTCAAGACGTTCTATCTGACAGAACCGGCAGCAGCCGCTGATGCTGACAATCAGGGCGATGTCGCTACAGCGTTCAGACATCTTGAACGGGCTCATATTCTGAGCCAGAAGTTCGCGTTAGCGCACACGACAACACATTTGCGCATGCTCCGGCTTGGCTGGCACGCGCGCGATGCTCGCGAGGTTCTCGGTCAGCTGGCTCGGGCCTTCGCTGCGTTGCTGGTTTCACGAATCCGGGTTCCTGTCGGCAATACGGGACTTGCCAACGTCAGCGCATTTGAACCGATGGCGGTGCCGGAAGACTTGGCGATTGTTCTGGGACACCAGAATCCTTCCAACACGTAATTGAAGGACACCACTTGATGATCAAACCCTGCTTCCAACACCACGCAAAGCGCTTTGCATCCATTGCAATGATGATGCTGGCAATCCTCCTTGTTGGCTGCATGGGCGATGATCCGCCGGATTGGCACGGGACAGAAATCAGCGGCGTGATGCCCAAGCTTGAATTCGATTTGATCGACAGTCAGGGAACACGGGTTTCAGGCGATGATTACAGTGGTCAGGTACGAATGCTGTTTTTCGGATTTACCTCTTGCCCTGATGTTTGCCCCACTGCTCTGCAAAAACTCAGCCAGGCCGTCAGCGGGCTGAGCACGGAAAATCAGGAGGAAGTACTTACGTTGTTCGTCAGTGTCGATCCTCAGCGCGACACACCCGAACGCCTGGCGGAGTACGTCAATTTTTTTGGTGACAAAATCATCGGGCTGACCGGCAACGCCTCTGACCTCCGCACGCTTACCCAGCGATACCGGTAGACGTTCGGGCATGAAGAACCGGACGCAGAAGGTGACTATGCCGTTACTCACAGCGGTGCAGTCTATGTGTTTGATCGTGATGGTAATCCTCGCCTGCTTATCCGGCCGGAAGATTTAAGCGCTCAATCCATTCGGCAGGACCTTGTTGGCCTGCTTGAAGAGGATTACTGAATGACTGGAGGCTCTGGAGGAAAGCTCTGACTCGAATGTTCGCTTTTGTTTAGAAGCGGGAGAAAAAGATTCTGGCCAAAATCTGCGTAGCGCTACTCACCCAATTCCCCCCTAAAAACTCTAACGTTTTTACTTTCCAAGATTGCTGAGAGCCGGCGATTTTCGAGTTCAAGAGTCGCGTTTTTCGAAGCAAGTTCGTTGCGCTGCTCAGTCAAATCTACGATTTTTTCCCGTAACTGACGATTCTTGAAACGCTCTTCCTTGAGTTTCTCGTGCTTCTCGTCACGCTGTCTCTGGATCGCCTTGTTGGAATTGCCCCGGATGCGTTCCAGCATGTCTGGGTAGTCTTTGTGGATCAAGGCACGACTGACTCCGGCCTCTTCGGCAACAGCAGCCACTGAGACTTTCCTGCCCTTCTCAACGACCTTAGGCTGGCCTTTTTCCAATCGAACAATGGCCAGCCGAATACGCTTGTGGGTCTCGGATTCAGATGACGTCGACATCGGTCAGTTGCTCCTTGAGACGGTTGATGTCCACGCCGAGATCGGTCAACACCTTCTCGCAACGTTCCATAGTGCGCTCAACGGTCTTCGAACTAGAGTCGTCCAGGTCATCGATCTGCCGCAGCTCAATCTGTTGTAAGTACAGCCCTTCCCAGAACGGCTTGTGGGTATCGTCAATACAGCCGTGCTCACAGCCTTCGCATTGGCCACCCGCACAGTCCACGCCGGTATCGTTGGTACACCAGGCAATGCCGGTGGACCGCAGATAAACCAGTTCGCTGATGGCCTCAATCATCTCTTTCCGATCTTTGTAGGTACGCACTTTTTCCGAGCGGCTTCGCATTTGGCGAATATGACCGGCCATGCCACCTGAAAGCGGCGTATCAGGCTCCAACCAGTGACCGACAATGGCATGGCGCTTGCCGTCAAAAGCGGCGTAAATTTCGTCATAGAGCTCCAGATCCTGCGTCTCGTTCATTGCATACAGGGTGGTCATGTCGAGGCTCCAGTGCTTGAAGTGATCGCGCAGATACCTCAGATCGCCCAGCTTGTGGTGGACAACGTAGTTGGCGAAGGTGCGTCGGAATTGGTGTGATGCAAGGTTCCAGTCCAGCCTAAGTTTCTTCGCAAAGTCTTTAAGGCATTTGTTCAGCCCCAAATAGCCGAGAAGGTTAATGCGATTGCTGTGGCTCCAACCCTTGGTCAGTCCAACCGTGCCTGAAATAGACCGTAAGCGGGCAATCTCTTCATAATCTCCTGCCACTTTGGCTACTTCCATCGCCTGCTCCAGTTCGCATTGCAAAGGCAATGAGAGCCGTTCCAGCACCTTTACGGCTTGAACGGCAATCTCAGGGCACAGCCATGAGGTTTTACCCTCGTGGGTTTTGTCCGAGCGCGAGCCAAGGAAGTAAATCCGCTCACCCTCCCGATCTTCGCTGTACCAATCATCTCGACGGATGTTGCCGAGTTCGTGAGCCCGGATACCGGTCGTGGCTAGAATGATTATAAAACATCCGTCGCGCAGGTCGCGCAGTGTCGTCTTCAGTGCAAGTAGCCCCTGATCCCAGCCGTGTGTTTTCAGGTAGCGAGCCTTCTCCTTGTTGCGATCCGTTCGGTTTTTTGAGCGAGGCTGGAAGGCGTCCAGGGCATCCCGGTGATGCAACAATTCGTCGGCTCGGCGGAGCAGAGATTCAGCGTGTTGGAACAAAGTCCGGAGCACCTTGTCAGGAATGATGGCAGTCTTGGCCTGCCTTGGTTGCCCGTTGTGTCCCGACAGCGCATGAGCCGAGCTTTCTGGCCAGGGGTGATCAAATCGGTGGGAGGTATCCAGCAGTAATTGCCAGCTTCGTTCAACAATCGATAACCGGTTCCCTTTCGTATTGCTGCTCAGTGGTTTCCCCGGCTTATGCCGCGAGGTCAAACGCTGGACGTGGTGAGCGTAGCAGGCAGCGACCAGAGGGGTTACGTGCTCTTGACTGCCAATCCCGTGTTCGCGTAGCCAGTTCAACCAAGACACCAAGTTTTGGAAAGCCAACTTGATCGTGCCGTTGCTTAACGAGACCTCTCCCCACATCAAGCGTGCCAGGATGATTTTGGCCTCGGATCGCAGCTGGTCCCCGGTGATTCGAGCAAAGTCCAACTTTCGACTGCAATCCGGCTGGTTACTGGTGCTCTTCGATTTCGGCAACCACCACTCCGGATCTTCGTACCGTGAGAGCACGTACAAAACACCATCGGCTCGATCAGTGGTGACGATGCCGTACAGTCCCTCACTGCTTGGTAACGCCTTCAACAGCCGCTCGCGGTCGGCCAGCACCTCTGCGCCCGCGACCTTGCTCATATCGCCATCCTCGCCATGCTCAGGTCCCGCCAGAACGGATGCGGCTGGCCTTTGGCCTTTTCCCGCTGATCGGCCACCAGGGTCGCATCAAAGCTAGGGGCGATCTCCTCATCGATCAAACGGATGACTTGCTTTAGGTATTTCGTCCAGCGCTTGCCCCCAAAGGTGTCGTAGTTGCGCAGGGCGGCCCAGTAGAAGCTGAACAGTCGATACAGGTCATCGCCGGTCACCACAAAGCTCTTGCACCGGAAACAGCCCAGATAGTCCTGACAGGGCTCGCCGTTTTTCGGGGATCGGTGCCCTCGGCGGACATCCTGGCATGACGCAACGGGCGTCCGATCACTGGCGATGATATTCGGCTTGCTAAGAAGCTCTTGAACACGCGCCTCGCCTAAAAAACGCATATTGGTTTCCGCTTCTGGTGGTGCTTCCCAGTAGTGGGCATTGCCGGTCTGAACGGTGTGTCGTCCCGTTCTGGCCGTGATCAACGGATCTTGGCCGGACATCTCCCACACGCGATTCAGGAGCGTCTGACGCAACCGAGTGACATTCAACATGAGCGGCTTCCCATCGTCCGTTTGAAGCTGGTGTTGGTCGACAAGTAGCTTGATGATGTAGTGCAAATGGGCGGCAGTAAGTCGACATGGTTTGCCCGCGTACTTGCCACGAGTTCCCTTGTAGACCAGCAGCCGATTTTGGTCACCGAACTCGGCGCGTGTAGAGGCATTCCTCGTAACGATCAGATCAATGGCATCAGCGGCATATAGGTGGACACTGGCCATTTCCGATACTTCCTCAGACTTTCTCAGGGCAACCACGTGCGTGGCGTTGCCGCGACGTTTAAAGCTCACAAGCAGCCGCAGGTTGGATTTGAGCGGGTGAGGCTGCACGCAGTCCGTGGTGAGTTCCAGGATGGGTGCCGGATTCATTCCAGTGGACAGGGCGATGGACACCACGCAAACGGTCAAATCGTAGCTGTTCAGCGGCTCAGAGTGTGCCACAATCCGCTCCATCTCTGTGCGCAGCGCTTTGATCAAAAACCGCTTTTCATTTTTGCTGAGCGCCTTCTGGCCCTTACGTCGTTTGTTGGAATTCGGAAACGGATTGGCAGGCCAAACCGTTTTCATATCTACTTCCGGCCAGAACCCGAACCGATGAGATGCCACAAGCAAAGATTTGGTTTTGGTAAAGTGACCCTTTTGCGAGCCGTATTCGATGGGCTCGTTTCTCAGGTGCTGAATAAATCGCTTGATCGTTTCGGCGTTGAGATCCGCCATGGTCAGGCGTTCACCACTAGCGGCGTGGAGCAACGACAGGAAGGGCGCAAAAAAACGAAAGCCAACGTTCCAATAACCCACAATTGTGGTCAAGCTGAGAGACTTTCCGTTGGTATTGGCGCTCTCTGTGATCAACTTTTCGAGGGTGCACTGACAAGCGGCAGTGATGTCGTCAAAGCCCTGACCGTAAAATGGCCCGAAGTCCGCGTTTCTCGTGTTTGTTGTGTTTTCGGGAAAGGCAACGACCGCGTTCTCTGGCTTTGAGAGCGGCGATGGTTCGATGGTTTCGGTCTTCGCGTTGTTCGCCGTCTCGTCAACCGCCTTAACCCCAATATCATCACCGTCTAGCGTGAAATCTTTTTTCATGCGCAGGCCGCCTCCTTCGCGGTTTCCTCAATTTCTTCCTGATAACTGGTGCGCAGGTCGTCTTCAATGTCGTCGAGGAAATGCAGGTATTTTTCGGTCGTTGTAATGCTGCTGTGGCCGAGGCGATCTCGGACATAGATCAAGGGATTGAAAGTCGTGCTCTTTCGGGACAACAACGATTTCAGGGTGTGCGTCGCGTAGGTATGACGCAGGATGTGGGGATGGCAGGCGAACGACAGCTTCAATCGGTTCAGTTGATTGTTGAGCGAGGTTCGAATGCTCCAGGGGTTGCCCTTGGCGGTTACAAAGAGGGTTTTTGGGTCTGTCCCATGTTTTCGGATCGTTTCGTGACGCTCGTGGATCACGTAATCCCAGAGATCCGCCATCAATGATATCGGCACGTGGATCGTCCGTGGTTTGTCTCCCTTGGTGCTCATCTCTTGGGGATCAAGCTCAACCACCACATGACTCCGGGCCGAGATCGATTGGGGGGCAGATATGTAGTGAACTGGAATTGTCAGCAGCTCTTCTTTACGCAAACCCGTCAGCAACGCCAACCGAACGATCAATCGGAGAGTTTTGTTCTTGGTGGTTTTCAGCAGCTCATCGACCTGCTCTTTGTTGAGGACTTTGATCCTGGTTGGCGTGGTTTTCAGCAGCACATCCGGCTTTACGGCATACCCCCCGGACGTGTCTGTGTGTGCGAGGAAACCCTTTGTCTGTTTGACTCTCACCGTTTCAAGGTCATACGGCAACGTGCTTACCCAACCTTGTTTGAGGGCAAACTGATAAAACTTGATGACCAGGTGAAGTCGTCGGTTTACCGTGGAGGCGTTAAGGTTAAATCGATCAAAGGAAACGTCGCGATACAGGGCTAACAGGGTTTCGTGATTTCGGTGATCAAGCTCTCTCCAATCAAACCCATTGGCTTCAATGAACTCGAAATAATCACACAGATCCCTTCCAAACGTTTCCCAACTACGTCGGCTTTGCACACTTCCACGTTTTAAGCAGTGATGAACGAGAAATTCCATTCCTTCGACAAACACATCATGATTGGATTTGAGAAGAATCGGGAAGCCTTCATAGGAATGGCCCCTGATTTCAAACTCTGGTGTCGCTAGGATGAATTCCAATGCTCGCTCTTCAATGCTGTATTTTTAAACAGTGTAAGCATATGCTTTAAGGATGCAACAGGAAGCGTTCATGTTACATGCTACCAAGTGGCGAAATCTCAGAATATGAGGATGGATAACCGCAGTAATGGGTTGGAACCCAGCATGGAAACGGTCGTTTGTTGGACGACCAAGCACTGCCCGCGAAAATCAGCTTTTTCCCATTGTTTTGCGTCCAATAATCACGTACAACAATCTATGAGCAGAAAAGGCCCCTTTTATGATCATAGGTTATGCACGAGTCAGCACCCAGGATCAAAATCCTGAATACCAAGTTGATGCTTTAGAAAAAGCAGGGTGCGAACAAATCTTCCAAGAAAAAGTTACGGGCAAGTTGCGAGAGCGACCGGAGCTGTCGCAGTGCCTGCGTATGCTCCGGAAGGGAGATACCTTAGTGGTCTGGAAATTAGACAGGCTTGCTCGTTCACTTAAAGATCTGGTTGAGATTGTTCAGGATCTCAATGAAAGAGAGGTTGGATTCAAATCGCTCACAGAGTCTATTGATACAACCAGCTCAGGTGGCCGTCTTGTTTTTCATATTTTTGGCGCCCTTGCTGAGTTCGAACATAGTCTGATTCGTGAACGTACGATCGCAGGCCTTCAAGCTGCGCGAGCCAGAGGTAGAAAAGGTGGGAGGAAACCGGCTATGTCGGATTCCGACGTCAGAAAGGCAGCAGCCATGCTGTTGGACCCGGACATCACCAAAAAGGAAGTTGCACTGCACTTTGATGTCAGTAGAACAACGCTGAACGCATCTCTTAAACGTCTAGAGATTTCCGCTTAACCACGGACAGGAACGATCACGTAAAGGAGTACGTTGCAAAATGATTTCAGTAACCAAGCATCACCTCGCTATTCCATCATGATATTTCGCCCCCGATATCCCGGACACAATATTCTTCATCCTGACAACAAGGACGATCAGTAACCATGATCAAAGACGACATCAAGCAAGAGCAGATCAACAAAGCCGTTTGGAATGCCTGCGATACCTTCCGGGGCACCGTCGATCCGAGCATCTATAAGGACTATGTGCTGACCATGCTGTTCGTAAAGTACCTGTCGGACGTTTGGCAGGATCACTACGACAAGTACGTGGAAGAGTACGGTGATTCGCCGGAGCTGATCGAAGAGCTGATGAAGAACGAGCGCTTCGTGTTGCCAGCAGACGCGGGTTTTTATGCTCTGTACGAGCGTCGTCACGAGCCGGGCTGCGGTGAGCGGATCGACAAAGCTCTGCACGCCATTGAAGAAGCGAACACCGGCAAGCTGGCCGATGTGTTCCAAGACATCAGCTTTAACTCCACCAAGCTGGGCGATGAAAAGCAGAAGAACGACATTCTTCGTCACCTGCTGGAAGACTTTGCCAAGCCAGAGCTGAACCTGCGTCCGAGTCGGATCGGTAATCTGGATGTCATTGGTAACGCCTACGAATACTTGATCAAGAACTTTGCGGCCACCTCCGGCAAGAAGGCTGGCGAGTTCTATACCCCGCCGGAAGTCTCCGAGCTGATGGCCGAGATCGTGGACCCGAAAGAGGGCGATGAAATCTGTGACCCGGCCTGTGGTTCAGCCTCCCTGTTGCTCAAGTGTGCCAACCAGATCCGTAAGGGCAACGACGGCTCCAAGAACTTTGCGCTGTTCGGTCAGGAGGCCATCGGCAGCACCTGGGCCTTGGCGAAAATGAATATGTTTCTGCACGGCATTGATAATCACAAACTGGAGTGGGGCGACACCATTCGTAACCCGCTGTTGCTGGATGAAAACGGCGGCCTGAAGCACTTTGATATTGTTGTGGCTAACCCTCCGTTCTCACTGGACAAGTGGGGGCACGGCAGCGCAGAAAGCGATCCGTACTCACGGTTCCGTCGCGGTGTGCCGCCTAAGACCAAGGGTGACTACGCCTTTATCCTGCACATGATCGAAACCCTGAAGCCGAAGACCGGGCGCATGGCCGTTGTGGTTCCCCACGGTGTCCTGTTCCGAGGCTCAGCGGAAGGCAAAATCCGGCAGAAGCTGATCGAAGAAAACCTCCTGGATGCCGTCATTGGTTTGCCTGAGAAGTTGTTCTACGGCACCGGTATTCCAGCGGCCATTTTGGTGTTCCGGAAAGACAAAGCCGACCACAACGTACTGTTTATCGACGCCAGTCGGGAGTTCAAATCCGGCAAGAACCAGAACCAGTTGTCCGAGCAGAACATTGCCAAGGTAGTCGACACCTATAAGCAGCGGGACACCCGGGACAAGTATTCCTACCTGGCCAGCCTGGAGGAAATCCAAGAAAACGACTTCAACCTCAACATCCCCCGCTACGTTGACACCTTCGAGGAAGAAGAAGAGATCGACTTAATGGCCGTGCAAGCGGAACGGAAAGAGATCGAGGCCGAGATTGCGAAGCTGAACGAGCAGATGGACGGGTATCTGAAGGAGTTGGGTTATGGTGCCTGATGAAGGCCAGCTGCCCCGCGCTGTCGAACCCAGCCCCCGCCTGGTGTCTGACATTCGGGAGCTGATCCATGCTGCGCGGAAACAGGTCGTGCAGGCGGTCAACCGCGCCATGGTTCAGACCTACTGGCACATCGGCCGACTGATCCTCGAAGATGAGCAGCAGGGCGAGGCCCGGGCCGCCTACGGCAAGCAACAACTGCAACGCCTGTCCCGAGAGCTGACGCAAGAGTTTGGCAAGGGCTTCGACGTTACCAACCTTCGCAATATGCGGCGATTCTATGAGGCATTCCCAAAACGAGACGCACTGCGTCCCGAATTGAGTTGGACGCACTATCGCGTTTTGCTCCGGGTTGAGAACCCCCAAGCCCGAGAGTGGTACATGGCCGAGGCAGCCAGTCAGCATTGGAGCAGTCGGGCGCTGGAGCGGCAGATCGGCACCTTGTACTACGAACGGCTCCTAAGCAGTCAGGATCGGACAGCCGTACAGCAGGAGGCCGAGAATCAGACGCGCCCACTGTCCGAACGGGACGCCAGAAACTATCTGCGCGACCCCTATGTGCTGGACTTCCTCAACCTACCCGGTGAGCGCTATCTGGGGACAGTTCACGAAATGGAATAAATCGTACGCCAAGAGCGTGGAGTGGCAGCTGGAACCCTATGCGTAGTCTCTAAGGCGTCAGAAAATGCGGGAATTAACTCTATCCTAGCGTAATAGCTCGGTTGATCTGTCGCTCAGTTGAGGCCCGCTTCAACTGGGCACAACAGTGGTTCATATTTCTGCCCTAGGGAGCGTAGGGCCTTCCTAGAAGCTAGTGTTTCGTCCGGTTAATTCGCTGGCGCATGTTTGTTATAATAGGAATCGTCAAACAGCAATAAAAGGTTCCCATTGTGCCCAAACCCGCAGCGCCATTTAATCTGACTGTAAACGATCAATTGGAACTCGAAAGTTGGTGCCGAACCAATACGCTGAGCCAGCATCTGGCGCAACGCGCCAGGATACTTTTGTTACTGAATGAAGGTCAGACCCCAAAAGGAATCTCAGAGTCTCTTCAGGTTAGCACCCAAACGGTCTTCAAGTGGCGCAAACGCTACAGTGATCGAGGTCTTGAGGGGCTTCATGATGCGCCGCGACCTGGCCAGCCTCGAAAACTCGACGGTAAAACCGTCAAGAAAATTTTAGACGACACAGTCCATAAAGTTCCGAAAGAGGCCACACACTGGAGTATCAGTCTCATGGCAGAGCATGCCGGGGTAACGCGCTGGCAAGTGCACCAGATCTGGAAAGCAGCCGATTTGAAGCCGCACCGGCTCAGAACGTTCAAGATCAGCAACGATCCCCACTTCGCTGAAAAAGTGTGCGATGTTGTCGGGCTTTATATGAATCCTCCGGACAATGCACTGGTTCTGTCTGTTGACGAAAAAACCCAGATTCAGGCTCTTGACCGAACCCAGCCGAAATTACAGCTTCGCCCGGGACAAGTTGAGCGACAGACACATGATTACAAACGTCATGGCACAACCAGCCTGTACGCTGCATTCAATACGCTGACGGGTCAGGTGATCGGACGAATCACTCAGCGTCACCGAGCCAAGGAGTTTTTAGACTTCTTGCGACAGATCGACCGGGAAACTCCGAAGGGTCTGGATCTGCACTTGATCTTGGATAACAGCTCGACTCACAAGACGCCGGAAGTCAAAGCTTGGCTGGCCGAGCACCCTCGGTTCAAGCTGCACTTCACGCCCACGAGCGCTTCCTGGCTGAATGCGGTCGAGGGTTGGTTTGGCCAACTGGAACGACGAGCCCTATACCGCGGTATTTTCACCAGCGTCGGCGAATTAAAGTCTGCGATTAAAAAGTTCATCAAGGTTCACAACGAAAAACTGGCAAAGCCGTTCCGTTGGCATAAAAGCGCAGAATCGATTATGACGTCAGTGGCTCGGGCAAAGCTGAGTTTAATTGATAATAAATGAGCGAATTAACCGAACGTTACACTAG
>NZ_JALKAP010000019.1 GCF_023016045.1 Marinobacter sp. S6332
GTCCGTCCGCTGTGCGTGGCCAGCATTGGTACCTGTACCTGATTATGGACATATACAGTCGCAAGATCGTTGCTTGGGAAATCCATGAAATGGAATCCGGTGAACTAGCCAGGAAACTGGTCGAGCGTGCATTGCTGCGCGAGAGCTGCTGGCACAACCCGCCGGTGTTGCATGCCGATAATGGAGCGCCAATGACGTCTTATACGCTCAAGGCCCGGCTGGCCGATCTGGGCATGCTGATGTCGCACAGTCGTCCGAGAGTGAGCAACGATAATCCATACTCGGAATCGTTGTTCCGCACGGTCAAATACTGCCCGGAGTGGCCCTCAAAAGGCTTTAAATCGCTCACGGCTGTGCGTGAATGGATGCTGGCGTTCGAGTGCGCCTACAACGAAAGACATCTGCACAGTGGTATCAACTTCGTAACACCGGCAGATCGGCATCGTGGCGTTGATCACCAGCGCCTGGCGCATCGGAAAATGGTTTATGAAAGAGCAAAGCGCAGGAATCCACAGCGCTGGTCTGGCAATACCCGGAACTGGGAAGTCACCGGTCCGGTATCGCTCAATCCTGGCAAATTGCAGGAGGTTGAGCTTAATAGATTAGCTGCTTAGGTGCAGCTATTTGGACAACTGGGTTGAAAATCGCCGGAAGCGCGTGCTGTGAATTTCGCGAGCGAGTTCCATAACACTCTCTCGGTGCGCTTCCTGTTTATCCAGTTCCGCAATTTCTGCAGGGGTTTTTCCTGCTCGTGCGGCATTTTTTGCTCGGGCTTGTTCGGTTTTATATCGATTCATTGTGCGTTCCTTTTTTTAAGGTTGAACAGTAAGCGCCAATAAATCAGCACCTACAACCGAGCTCTGCAATTGCACACACTGAATGCCTCATCCATTCCACGAGCATTCAGCATGACCCCTATTGAAAAAAAGCACTTCTGGCAGCAACAGATTCATGATTGCGAAGCTTCCGGAATATCCGGCAGCGCTTTTTGCAAGCAGCAGTCCTTGATTTACCACCAGTTCGTTTATTGGCGCCAGAAGCTGGCGCCTGCTGAAGATACTCCAAAACAAACGCAGGCATCCACCGGATTTGCGCGCGTTGTTTCTTCTGCTACCCGTGCGCGGGTGGGCGCTGACGACGTTGATGGCCTAACCGTATCGTTACCCGGCGGTGTTGCGATCACCGGTTTGCACGCTGGCAATATCGAGTTGTTGGGCGCGGTGCTGAGGCAGCTGTGATGCGCCACCGGTATCTTCGGCCGTCACTGTCGTTGCCCGAGATTTATCTGTACCGAGCACCGGTGGATTTCCGCAAACAAGCCAACAGTCTGGCAGTCCTGATTGAACAGGAGTTGGGCCACAATCCGTTTACCGGCGCTCTTTATGCCTTCACCAACCGGCAACGGAATAAGATCAAATGCCTGATGTGGGAAAACAATGGCTTTGTCCTCTATTACAAGGCTTTGGCCGAGGAGAAGTTCAAATGGCCCAAGGCCTCGGATGAGTTGATGATACTGACCGGCGAGCAGATTAATTGGCTGCTGGATGGCTACGACATTGCCCTGCTAAAAGGCCATAAAACCCTGCATTACGAGGCGGTTATTTAGCCCTTTTTAGGTGCTTCAAAACGTTGTTTTCGCTATAATTTGACCATGAAATTAAAGCCTGAAACACCGTCAAAAGCATCCGATATCAGCGACCTCTCGGCCGCTGAATTGCTGTCGATGGTTGAAGGTCTTCAGCAAGAATTAGCCGCCAAAAGCGCTGAGGTTCAGCAACGTGACCAAGCGGTTAAGCAACGCGATCAGTACATTCACATCCTCGAAGAACTGCTGCGTTGGAAGCGAGTCCAACAATTCGGCGCCAGCAGTGAAAAGTCCAAAGACCAGATCCACCTGTTCGACGAAGCGGAGCTGGAAGTCGAAATCGATGCCCTGCGCGAACAGCTGCCAGACGATGTTAAAGAAGACGAAGCGCCGCCTGCGCCCCGTAAACGTCGCCAACGCGGTTTCTCGGACAAACTCTTGCGTGAGCGTATTGAGCTAACCCTCAGCGACGAAGACAAAGCAGGCGCCATCAAGACCTTCTTCACCAAGGTAAAAGAAGAACTGCAGTTTATCCCGGCCCAACTCAAAGTTCTCGAATACTGGCAAGAAAAAGCCGTGTTCGAACACAATGGTGAAGAGCGTTTGGTGGCTGCCGCTCGACCAGCCCATCCCTTGGGCAAGTGCACAGCCACCACCTCCTTACTGGCTTACGTCATTACCTCAAAATACGCCGATGGCCTGCCTCTGTACCGTCTGGAGCACATGCTCAAGCGTCTGGGCCATGAGATCAGTCGCACCAGCATGGCGCACTGGGTGATCCGTCTGGATGACGTGTTCAAACCGCTGATCAATCTGATGCGCGAAGTGCAAAATAGCAGCGACTACCTGCAAGCGGATGAGTCCCGGATACCCGTTCTGAAAGAAGACGGTAAAACGGCGCAATCGGATAAGTGGATGTGGGTCACCCGCGGTGGCCCACACGGAAAGCCCTCGGTTCTGTTCGAATACGACCCGTCACGGGCGGGCAAAGTGCCGGTGCGTCTACTGGATGATTTTAACGGCATCCTGCAAGCCGACGGTTACTCTGGCTATGGCAAAGTGTGCCGGAATAACAAGATCACCCGAATTGGCTGTTGGGATCACGCCAGACGTAAGTTCGTGGAAGCCATTAAAGGGTCAAAGCCTCAGGGTAAAGGCAAGCCTAATAAGGTCTCCAAGGCCGATGTGGCTCTAGGCCACATCAATAAACTCTACGCCATCGAACGCCAACTCAAAGAACTCAGTATCGACGAGCGTTACCGCATCCGGCAGGAGCTGAGCGTGCCCAGACTGGAAGCCTTTAAGACCTGGCTGGAGATCAACGCTGGCAAAGTCGCCAAGGGCACGATGACGCGCTCTGCCATGGATTATACGCTGAACCAGTGGCCGACCTTGACCGGCTACTGCGAACGAGGCGATTTGCAGATCAGCAACGTGCTGGCCGAAAACGCTATCCGCCCGTTCGCTCTGGGAAGAAAAGCCTGGCTGTTCGCAGACACCTCACGGGGTGCGCGTGCCAGTGCCACTTGCTATTCCTTGGTCGAGACCGCTAAGGCAAATAACTTGGAGCCCTCACGTTACATCCAACATATACTGGACCACATTGCCGGGGCTGACACAGTGGAAAAGCTGGAAGCGCTGCTGCCGTGGAATGTGGATCTGGAGCGGGTCCTAAAAAAAGTGCCGCAAATCGACTGAGGGCAAGTGGGCCGATTTAAGGGCGCTTACGTTGAACACGAAGGTCATCGCGTTGTGCTGACTCATCGTCAGGATATTAAACGTGGTGCTGTTGGCGCGTTGGTCAAGGTTGATGATCTGCAATACAGGATTGCAGTAGCGTAATTCCTTGAACCATCGCTTATAGAAATAAGGTATTACGGTGCTGAAATCATCGGCATCGGTCATCAGGTCGCAGTGCAACATGGCATCGGGCGTATCCAGTTGCTCGTGGATGGTTGAGTCCGTCGTAAACACGGGGTTGTCGTGAATCAGCACGTTAAAAATCTCGTGATGAAAACCCAGAGCGGTCGAGGCGAAGTCGTGAGCGAAGGGCATGAACCCGTATGCGATAAGCAGTTCGGAAAAAGCAGTGGCGTTCAAAGTAAGTGACCTTTGAGAGTGAATTTGCCAGTGTTTTCCGAGTACGAATTAACGGTAACAATTTGATGCGAGAAATAACGTCGCAGATCAGATTTTTTATCTTGTCAAGGATGCCATCTAATATCAATGAGAGTGGATCAGAAAATCGTGGGGCTTTATGTCCGAGGGAAATCGCATTCTGAAGGATCAAGCGACACTATTTTTCGCATGTGCGGTGCATAGTGGTCCCATCAAATGGGAGTAGGCTTATGATTGATAACTTCAAAACCGACCTGATCGTTTGTACAGCCGCTATGACCTCAGAAGAAGTGCTTAAGCGTATGGGCTATCACAGGGCAACCTCTGCCAACCTTGAACGCCTCCAAAACGTGCTGGACAGTGATGAGTTCGGCTTAAACGATGGCGGGTTCGACTTCAAATACAGCAGTGAAGGCTTCCTGCGGGCTTTGTGCACGGCTACAGGAATAGAGATGGCACTGGCAGAACAGCGCATAAGCCGCGTGAAGAAACGGCTGACAGAAGAGAAAGCGGCCTTTCATCCATATCTATGGATAGAAACCGACTTCAAACGTAAAAGCCAGCCGCTGTTTGCACTGGCAGCCTGCGAGCATCAACGGTATTTGCACTTTGCAGAAGGTTTCTGGCGATTGACGCTAGACAAACAACTGGGCCGTACGCAGTGTATGGTTCGTGAACATGCCTACGAAACCGGCGCAGACCTTGGAATTTGGGGGGAGATCGAGCAGTATTGGTTTTATTATAAAAAAGACGCAGCCTATCTGTTAGCTCGCAATGGTGAGGTGATAGGTAAGCGCGAAGGGCCAGTCCCCAGCCAAGTCACTGGAAGCAAAGCGTTGGGTGTAATTTTATCTGCCGCTCGCGAAGCCGAACAGTAATCGAAGAAGGATGCAGTATCGATGTACGATCTGATTGGTGATATTCACGGCTACGCCAGCAAACTGAAAGCCCTGTTGACTAAAATGGACTACCAGGAAATCGATGGCGTTTGGCAACACCCAGAGCGCAAAGTTATCTTTCTCGGCGACTTCGCAGACCGCGGGCCAGAACAGGTCGAAACCGTTCGGATTGCTCGGAGCATGGTCGAATGTGGTAATGCCCTAGCGGTGATGGGTAACCATGAATTCAACGCCGTTTGCTGGGCTATGCCAGATCCCGAAAACCCCAAGGAATATCTACGTCGCCACACCACCAAAAACCAGGGCCAGCATCAAGCGTTTCTAGACCAAGTGGGCGAGGGAAGTGATCAGTACAAAAGCATGATTGAATGGTTCAAAACCTTGCCTGTGTATCTCGACTTGCCTGACCTGAGAGTCGTTCATGCATGCTGGCACCCAAAATACCTGGAAGCTATTGGCCAGTTTACAGATGACAAGAATCGGCTGTTACCAGAAGCATGGGAAGCCAGCAGCCGAGAAGGCAGCCTAGCGTACGACACGATTGAAACACTGCTCAAGGGCCTCGAAATTCCCTTGCCACCCGGGCACTATTTTCTCGATAAAGAAAATAATAAACGTACCGGCGTGCGAACCAGATGGTGGCAAACCGAAAAGTTGACTTACCGCGATCTTGCCATGGTTCCGGGATCTGAGATCGACAAAATCCCTCATAACCCTGTTGAGGCAGACATCCTTCCTGGTTATGACGGTGAAAAGCCGGTGTTTGTTGGGCATTACTGGCTTAAAGGCGAGCCGGCTCCACTGAGCGACCATATTGCTTGTTTGGATTACAGTGTGGCTGGGGGCGATCGCGGTGGAAAACTCTGTGCTTATCGCTTTGATGGTTCGACGATTCTGAACTCGAAAAACTTTAGGTGGGTGGAGAAAAGTCAGAGTTACAAGTAATGGATATACGCAAGATAAGGAGCTATCTGTATTCGTGATTGATCGACAGGCACAACTTTTTTGCGGCTCGCAAAAATACTGATGCAAGCGGCGACGTGTAACGATATTAGCTTGCTTCCGTTCGTAAGTTACCCAGCACATGCGCGCTTGGAATCTGTCGTAATATCAAGCAGTATTGATCAATCCTAAAACAGCGCAGCCTACTCGTTTGTATGCCGTCGCAGTATCTCAAAACAAGCTGACTAGGGAGTAGATCGCCGTTGACCGTTGCGAACTTGAAACTCAGTGATGCAGTCGAGCTCGCTAGCCGAAAATATGAGCAGCTGGTTTTTCTGCCGATTGGCTACCTAAAAAATCAGGCTGAGGGTTTGCCAGGGTTGAATGTTGGACTCGCTGTTGCTGAGCGCTTGATCGAGTACGCCGCCCCGGAGCGCCCCAAATTTTTGGCTAGCTGTTTGCAGGAGCTGATAAATGAAGCGGAAGGGGCAGTACTGGTGTTATCGCGCATCGAAGTCTTGTTTGAATCATCGCTTGTCACGGATCCACTGAAGCTTTTAAAAGCTTGTTCCAGGCAAAAAACCTTGCTTGTAGAGTGGCCGGGATATCTGTCGCCCTCATCACTAACTTACGCAACACCAAGCCATCCAGAATACAGGCAATACCGATTAGCAGATCTGAAGGATGTCATTGTTCTTTCAGCCAATTAAGACAAAGGAATAAATGTGAAATACGGCGATCTGATCAAGTTTGAACCCCTGGAAACGGTGCTGCAGCTACGGGCTGCAAATGACCAAAAAACTGCCGAGAGTATGGTGAAAACCTACGTTATCTCAGAGGAGATGGCGGAGCGGCTTGCTGATGTGGTGATTCCGCAGCTTCAGTTTTCGGACCCACGCGATAATAAAGCGGTTTTGGTTGTGGGTAACTACGGTACTGGTAAATCGCATTTAATGTCGGTGATGTCTGGCGTTGCTGAGCATTCCGACCTTGCACAGTACATCAGCCACCCCAAGGTGGCGGAAGCGGCAAAGAAGATCGCGGGGAAGTTCAAGGTTATCAGGGCGGAAGTTAGCGCAGCATCTGAAATGTCTCTACGCGATATCGTAACAAGCATTTTGACGAAGGAGCTGTCGGAGCTGGGCGTCAATTACATATTTCCGGCCGCTGACCAGGTGAGCAATCACAAAATTTGTTTTGAAGATATGATGGCTGAGTTCCATCAGTCGTTTCCTGACCACGGCCTTTTATTTGTGGTAGATGAGTTGCTCGATTATCTCGATTCCAGGAATGAACAACAGGTTGTCCAAGATCTAGGTTTTATGCGTGAAATGGCTGAGTCCTGTACGGAGTTACGCTTCCGATACATGGCAGGGGTTCAGGAGGCCATCTTCGACAGTCATCGCTTCCAGTTTGTGTCTGATCGCCTGCGACGGGTAAAAGACCGTTTTGAGCAAGTATTCATTGCCCGCAACGACATCAAATTTGTTGTCGCAGAACGTTTACTTCACAAAACGGTCGACCAGCAGGCAAATATCCGCGAGTACCTGACTCCTTTTGCCAAGTTCTACAGCAACATGAACGAGCGAATGGATGAGTTCGTTCGGTTGTTCCCAGTACATCCCGACTACATCGATACCTTTGAGCGTGTTTCCGTTATTGAGAAACGGCAGATACTGAAAAGCCTATCCATCAGTATGAATAAAATCCTTAAGTCGGATGTGCCTAAAGATTACCCAGGCGTCATAGCTTACGACAGCTACTGGAAGGAGCTTTCGAGTGACGCAAGTTATCGAACTCTGCCAGATATTCGCCAGGTTATAGATGTCAGCTCAATCCTCCAGGAGCGGATTGAGAGGAGTCTTGCGCGGCCCGCATATAAAAATATGGCGAGGAGGATCATTGACGCACTCGCATTGCACCGCTTAACCATGAACGATATTCATGCATCTGTGGGAGCAACAGCTCACGAGTTGCGAGACACGCTATGCCTTTATCAATCAGGCATTGAGGATCTTGGCGGAGACCCTGCTGAAGATTTGTTGTCACAAGTGGAAACGGTGCTGCGTGAAATTCACAAAACTGTCTCTGGCCAGTTCATCTCTGCCAATCCGGACAACCATCAGTATTATCTGGACCTAAAGAAAACTGATGATTTTGATGCCATTATCGAACAGAAGGCAGAAACGCTCAGTCCAGATGCTTTGAACCGTGCCTACCACAAAGCGCTTTATAACATTCTGGAGTGTTCAGACTTACCTCAAACGGATTATCGCAACCTGTGGGGCAATGAGATTGAGTGGCGAGAGCGCAAAACTGCTCGAATGGGGTGGCTGTTCTTTGGTACGCCCAGAGAGCGCAGCACAGCGTACCCGCCTCGGGACTTTTACTTGTACTTTATACAACCTTTTGACACGCCCAAGGCCAAGGATGACAAGCTTCCAGACGAGGTACAATTTTATCTGACAGGATACGATCAAGATTTCAAAAAATACCTAGAACACTACGCGGCGGCCCAAGATCTGGCGGGAACTGCGTCTGGACATGCAAAAATTACCTATGAAGCTAAGTCGCTGCAGTTCCAAAAACAGATCAATCGCTGGTTGTTGGAGCAAATGACGACGGCTTTTGAAATCCAGTACCAGGGTAAGCGTAAGGCTCTCTTGGAGTGGGTTAAAGGTAAGAACCTTCGTGATCTGGCAGGGCTTAGCGCACAAGAGCGTATTAACTTTCGCGATATGGTAAACACGGTTTCAGGCGTTTTATTGGAAACTCACTTTGCGGATATTGCGCCTGACTACCCAAAGTTCTCAGTGTTGGTCACCAGTAAAAACCGTGAACAATATGCCAAGGACGCGATACGGGTAATCGCAGGTGGTAGCTCAACCAAGCAGGCGACTGCTGTACTTGATGCACTGGACTTGTTGGACGGAGACAGATTAAAACCAGCTGATTCCAAATACACGAAGTCTATTCTCGATAAGCTTAAGCAAAAGCCGCATGGGCAAGTACTGAACCGGGCAGAAATCATTGAAACCGTCAAAGGTATTGACTACCTAGAGCCTGAAACCAAACGTCTAGAATCAGAGTGGGTCGCAGTTTTGATGGCGAGTCTGATCTATTCAGGCGATATCGTACTGGCGGTACCTGGCAATAAACTCGATGCCAGTAAGTTGAGCGATATGGCGAGCATGCCCGTGGATGATCTAGCCGCGTTCAAGCACATAGAACGGCCCAAAGACTGGAATCTTCCAGGTCTGACCGCACTCTTCGAATTACTGGACCTTGCGCCTGCTCTGGCAATCGAAATCTCCCAAGGAAGAGACGGCAGTATTGCGTTGATGCAAGAGCATGTAAGCAGCGCCGTAACCCGTTTGGTTGCTATGATCCATAGTTTACGGGAGCGTATGCCATTTTGGGGAGGCATGGTATTGACCGAGTCGGAAGCTGAACAGTTCAAACAGGAGTTGGCTCAAACGAAAGAGTTCTTGGAAAGCTTGCAGGCATTCAACACCACCGGGAAGCTCAAAAACTTCAAGTACAGTGCCGAAGATGTAAAAGCTCACCAGGAATGTTTGAACCGACTCGCCGAACTGGAAAAGCTCAAGAATTTGGTGGCGGAACTTACGCCATTGGCCAGCTACCTTTCCAAAGCAGAGGCTGTCTTGCCGCCTGAAAGTGAGTGGACTGGAAAGGTAAAGGCAGTTCGCACGGATGTAATCCATCAGCTGGATAGCCCGAAAGAAAGGAGTAGTGCCAACTTCAGGCATCAGGTGGTTGGACGCCTGGAGCAACTGAAAAAAGAGTACATACACATTTATAGTAGCCTTTATGCTAAATGCCGTCTCACCCTGTCAGAAGATAAACGTAAAGCAGAACTGCTTCGTGATAACCGGCTGGACCAGCTACAAGCTCTTAGCACTATTGATATTCTGCGGGGGAGTCAGCTCACCGAATATCGCAACAACTTGGCTAGTCTTAAAGCTGCTGCTCCAATCAACTCGGCGGACTTACAGGCCGACCCAGTTCCTGGGAGTATCGATTTTAGACCAATCAACGAAGACCTGAGCGTATATGCAAGCGAGCGTTTGAATACATTGGAAGCTGAGCTAGACCAGATCGTTGCTAGTTGGACCAAGTCTCTGCTGGATAACTTGCGTGACCCAACGACCAAGGAGAGCATTTCGCTACTGTCAGATGAAGACCGTGCAGCTATCGAAGGCTTAAACAGCGCAGGCCTTCTCCCTGACTACGTTGACGAAGTACTAGTGAAAGCTCTTAGGCAGGTTCTCCGAGGGCTGATACCAGTTGAGCTCTACCGAAACGAAGTGGAAACGGCACTTTTCGTCGAAGGGGCAGCAGCAACGATTGGCCAGTTGAAGCAGCGACTCGATGAGTTTTTGAGTGAGAAATGCAAAGGGCAAGATGTCTCTAAAGTTAGGGTTGTATTGAGGTAACGTAGGCGAGCTGGGGAACTCAGGTGGCTTCTTCTTTCCACCGGAGTTTCCAAAATATGTCAACGCCTGGTGGTTTTTAGATCAATCAGCAACCCAGAAATTATTCGAGTATTGTTCGTATTCAATTATAGGAATTGGCAAATGGCTGATCGGAAACAGGACCTTCTCGACTTGAAAGATCCTAATTATTCAAGTGCAGAGTATGCGGCAGTAGAATGTCTTGGTAAGACGTTTTCGAATGATAAGGAGAGGCGTGAGTATTTCACAGCCATACTGGCCGAAAAACTAAATGATCCAGAGTTTAGGCGTACAGACGGCTTTCCGATTGGTGATGATGAGAATATTTTAGAATTATCCAATCCTCCTTTTTATACCGCGTGTCCAAATCCTTTCGTCGAAGATTTTATTAGGCATTATGGCCGGACCTATAACCCTGAGCGTGAGTATAAAAGAGATCCATACGCGACTGATGTTAGCGAAGGGAAAACAACTCCGATTTATAATGCGCATAGCTATCATACAAAAGTTCCGCACAAAGCAATAATGAGATATATTTTGCATTATACGAACCCTGGCGATTTAATTATGGATAGCTTTTGTGGGACGGGGATGGCAGGTGTGGCAGCAGAGCTTTGTGGTGACTATGATGAAGTAGAATCATTGGGATATAAAGTCGAAAAATCAACCGGCGAAGTTTTTTCTAAAGATGATGATGGTAAATGGGTGCCTTTCTCTAAATTAGGCGAGAGGAAAGTTATTCTGAATGATTTAGGATCTGCTGCTACTTTTATGGCGGGCGTTTACAATTCTAGTTTTAATTGTGAGTTTTTTAGTGAGCAAGCTGAAGATTTGCTTAAAAATGCTGAGAGTCAACTTGGGTGGATGTATGAAACCAAACACAAGGATGGAGTGGTTGGTAAGATAAACTTTACTATTTGGTCAGATGTTTTTGTTTGCTCTGAGTGTGCAGAAGATATAATTTTCTGGGATGCGGCAATCGACTTAGAGCTCGCAAAAGTTCGAGATAATTTTCCATGCCCGAGTTGTAATGTTCTCGCTAGTAAGAAAAATTTGCCGAGAAAGTGGATTTCATCTTACAACCCTAAATCGGACTGTACAACTAAGGTTACTGCTCAAGTTCCAGTATTAATAAATTATAGTATTGAGGGTGCTGCAAAGCGATTTGAGAAGCGTCCTGATGACGACGACTTGGCTTTGATAAAAAAAGTTGAGTCAATGGATATAGAAGAGTGGTTTCCGATGGATATGCTGCCAGCTGGAGATAAAACTTCCGAGCCTATCTCCAACGGTATTGTAAGCGTTGATTTATTTTACACAAAAAGAAATCTTTTGGCGTTATCAAAAATATATTCATTGATTGAATATGCGCCATTACGTTTCCTTTTTACGGCTGCACTTGGCGGGCTGAGTAAATTAAATCAATTTCATTTAAAAAATTATATTTTCGGGGGCGGTGGTGTTAATCCAGGGCCAAGAAAAGGAGTTATTTATACCCCATCTATCAGCTTAGAAAACCCTCCTCTCAAGGTTTTACGAGATCGATTAAGGACGCAGGTTAGAGCCTTTCGATCAAAAGACAATTGCTCTGGAAAGAGTTCAATAGTGTCAATGGGTAGTGCTACACGTCTACCAATAAGCAGTGAATTCGATAATTCTCTAGACTACGTTTTTATTGATCCCCCGTTTGGCTCAAACTTAATGTACTCCGAGCTGAGTTTTATGTGGGAAAGCTGGCTAAAAATATTCACTGAAAACTCATTTGAGGCAATAGAAAACAAAACACAAAAGAAAACTGTAGATATTTACAGGTCGTTGATGACTCAGTCTTTCAAAGAAGCATATCGGCTTCTTAAACCTGGCCGTTGGATCACTATAGAATTTTCTAACACCAAGTCACATGTATGGAATAATATTCAAACAGCTATTTCTGATTCCGGATTCATAGTTGGTAATGTGTCTGCCCTAGATAAAAAACAAGGTGGAATTAATTCCATTGTGGGTTCCACCGCTGTCAAGCAGGATTTAGTAATTTCCGCATACAAACCAGACGATGGGTTTGAAAATAGATTTTCCCGTGAGTCTAATGATGAAGGGGTGTGGGACTTTACGCGTACACATCTCAGCTATCTGCCCGTGGTGAAGCGACAAGCAAATGAAGTTATGAGAATACCCGAACGGGATCCTCGAATATTATTTGATCAAGTTGTTTCCTTTTTTGTTCGGAACATGCGTGATGTTCCAATCTCTAGTAAAGAGTTTCAGCAAGGGTTAGTCGAACGATACTCGAAGCGCGACGGTATGATTTTCTTACCTGAACAGGTCGTTGTTTATGACCGTGCGAGAGCCTCTGTGAAAGGATTACGTCAACTCGTAATCTTTGTAGACGATGAGGCCTCGGCAATTGAATGGTTGCGCCAACACCTGACGGATAAGCCTCAATCTTATCAGGAAATACATCCTAAGTTCATAAGCGAGCTTTCAGGTTGGAAAAAAGCTGAAGTTCTATTAGAGCTTGCAAAAATTCTTGAACAAAACTTCATAAGATATGATGGTAATGGCCCGGTTCCTACGCAGATAAATAGTTATTTAACTAAGAATTGGCACGAAGTGCGGGACTTAGGGAGAGACTCACCAGCCTTGAAAAAAAAGGCTAAAGACCGCTGGTATGTCCCGAATCCAGATCGAGAAGAAGATTTACAAAAGCTTCGTGAAAGAGACCTTTTGAAACAATTTGAAGAATACAAATCTCATTCAGGACGGCAGCTCAAAACGGTTCGCATGGAGGCAGTACGTTGTGGATTCAAGAAAGCATGGCAAGACAAGGACTATACAACGATTATTCAGGTAGCCGAGAAAATCCCTGAAAGCCTGTTGCAAGAAGATCCTAAGCTTCTCATGTGGTACGACACTGCAATGACTCGTGAAAGTGACTCCAGCCTGTTTTAAGGATGCCTGACGTGACGAACTTCGAGGTGGGCCAGTGGGTGTGGTCATATACTCACGAGCAGGGTGGCAAAGTTATTGAAGCTTCGTCACTCTGGGGTAGTGGAGCATGCAGGGTATGGTTGCCTCAAAGTGGCGCTGTCGTAAAACTGCCAATAAACCAGTTGTCTTGTTTGGGTGGCGACAGTCGAGTAACACCGGATTATGTTGCTTATGTGGCCGCCGCGGCCCGAATAGCCGCCAGCCAGAACGATGATATTCTACTGGCACCGATCAGCAGCAACGTAATTCCTCTACCGCATCAGCTCAAATGTCTGAATCGTGCAATGAGTAAGCCTCAGGTGCGCTATTTGTTAGCGGACGAAGTGGGTCTTGGCAAAACTATTGAAGCCGGCCTTATTATGCGAGAGCTTAAACTGCGGGGCTTGGCTAGAAGGATTCTAGTGGTGGCGCCGAAGGGGTTGGCTACCCAGTGGATCAGTGAGATGGATGTCCACTTTAACGAGACGTTCCACCTTATTTTACCTGGCGAGCACCGGAGTTCTTCAGACAACATCTGGGCCAGTCATGATCAAGTCATTTGCTCAATGGATTCCATAAAGCCCATCGAAAAGCGACGAGGGTGGAATATCCAGAAGGTCGAAGACTATAACCGCCGTCGTTTTGATGATCTGATTGCAGCAGGTTGGGATTTGATTGTTGTGGATGAGTCTCACCGCTTGCAGGGCAGTACTGAGTCAGTTGCCCGATACAAGCTTGGGCAGGGGCTATCTGACGCTGCACCCTATTTTCTGTTGCTCTCCGCAACACCTCACCAAGGAAAGTCGGATGGCTTCCACCGACTGATGGCTTTATTAGACCGAGAGGCTTTTCCAGATGAGTCGAGCATTACTGAGGAGCGTGTAAAACCCTACGTCATTCGCACCGAAAAACGACAGGCGATTGATGCTGATGGAAATCCGCTGTTTCGACCACGTAGAACAGAGCTCAAATCGATTGCGTGGAAGCCCCGTCATGGGCCGCAGAGAGATCTTTACGAGGCAGTGACTGAGTATGTGCGCGATGGCTATAACCAGGCACTTGCGAGTAAACAGAATGCCGTCGGCTTTCTGATGATTCTGATGCAGCGCCTTGTCGTCTCTAGTCCATCGGCGATAAAGGGTACCTTGGAGCGTCGGCTACAGGTTTTGATAAAACCAAGTCTCGCACAGCAAGACAGTTTGCTTACCGAGGAAGACTGGGAAGATCTGGATGGTCAGCAACAAGTAGAAACAATGCTGAACAATCGCGAGTTTGTGAGAACCGCAAAAGCGCTTAAAAGTGAACAGCAAGAAGTTGAGTGGCTACTCAACCTTGCGGACCAATGTGTCAACAGCGACATCGACGCAAAGGCAGATGCATTATTGGGCTTGGTTACTGAATTACAGCGTGAGGAAAACGATCCCAACCTCAAAGTCCTGATCTTTACCGAGTTCGTAGCCACGCAGATGATGTTGGCGGAATTTCTAAGAGCCCGTGGCATGTTGGTGGCCACTCTTAATGGCTCCTTGAGTATGAGCGAGCGCAAGGATGTGCAGAATGAATTTTCAGGCCCGGCTCGTATTCTAATTTCCACCGATGCTGGTGGTGAAGGTCTTAACCTGCAGTTTTGTCACGTTATTATCAATTACGATATTCCATGGAACCCAATGCGCTTGGAGCAACGTATCGGTCGCGTAGATCGGATCGGCCAGAAGCGCGTGGTCCGCGCCATCAACCTCGTACTGGCGGACACGGTGGAGCATCGAGTGCGGGAAGTTCTGGAAGAAAAGTTGGCGATAATTCTCGAACAGTTCGGAGTCGACAAAACCGGTGATGTTCTCGACTCTGCTCAGGCTGGGCAGTTGTTTGATGAACTATATACCGGAGCCATCCAGAATCCAGGTGCTATTGATGACGAAGTCGCACGTGCCCTTGAAGAACTCAAATCCAAAGCTAGCGCTAGTCAAAGTAGCAAAGCATTGTTTGTCGATGATACCCCGATAGATCCGGAACAGGCCAATGAGTTACGGCGTCATCCTTTACCTCACTGGTTGGAGAGAATGACGCTGTCTTACCTAAGGCATTCTACTCATGGTCAAGCTGAGAAAGTCGATAACGGCCGTCAGGAGCTTTGGGATTTGATTTGGCCTGATGGCGAGGAGTGGAGGTCATGCCGGTTTTTGGGCTCTAACACTAACGAACCTAGGGGTGGCAAGTCTCACTTGGCGGAAAGGGCTGCTGAAGAAGTTCAAATCAGCCTTGAACAGCCAAAAATCCGAGGACTTATTTACAATCCTCCACGGTGGATCCCTGCTGAGCCTATTCCGGTATGTTCGATTGCGGGCCTTCCAGATACGGTCGATGGGACATGGTCACTATGGCAGATCAAGTTGGAACCGGTTGATCCTGATATTAGTAATCCGCGCGCCTCATGTACGGCATTTTTCCCATTGTTTATTAGTTGCGAAGGTAAAAGCTTTCCGGCGACGGCTAAGAGGATCTGGGAAACACTGCTTAGCCATGTTCCGGTGTTCGGGGAGCCCGACCTGAGTGAACGTCCTGAGTCAGTTTTTGACGCTTTAAAAGAACAAGCGATTATTGCCGGGGAGGGCGCTTTCCTAGCACTCAAACAAGAATATGAGTGCGCACTGGATGAGGAAGCGGAGAAAACTAATTACGGATTTACTGCCAGGCGAAAAGCTGTAGCGCGTATTGGGTTACCGGAAGTCAGAAACTATCGGTTAGGTTTGCTGGACACAGAAGTAAGTGATTGGCGGTCGAATCTAAACCATCGAAAACAGACAGCGCCAGAGCTTAATCCTTTGTTGGTGCTCCGGGTTGTTCCAGAGGCCGTGGGCCTATGACATCCGATTTGTATGAGTCATGGCGAAAACCCATCCTTCGGGCGCTAGAGCCCGGGCTGAGTGACTTTTTCGTTGTCGAGGACACTGACGGGTTGTTGGCTGAGCCTGGCATTCAAAAAATGCTTCAAGCTCGGGATGTTCAGTTCTATGCCTACGATGACCCAATTGCTTTCCGCCATTTCTATGAGACCCGTATCCGGGGTGATGAGGTAGGGCGGGAGCGAACACTTGTAATCAGCTTGGGAGAAGACGCACCAGAAGCTAGGTCTTTACCGTTTGACGTTATTAATCGGGCGAGAGTCGAGTCGATTAATATCAGTGATTGCTTTCCTGATCTTTTTTCGCCAATCGTTCGGCAGCTTCAGGCGTTGGAGCTAGATCTTCTTTATCGGGCCGTTGATGAGTTTATGCCTGGCAAACTTGGCGACTTGGCAACACGAGATTTCGTGTTGCGCCATGTGTTTCAGGTAGCGCCGGAGGTGATTCAAACCGGGTCTGATCTCCTCAGGGTGCTCTTACGCCTAGCCTATCGCGATATTGCATTACCTGACTTGCTGAAGGCGCGCTTGGCCAAATTGTTGCGTAAACGCGCTGAATTCAAGGATTGGCCACTAGAGTTGGTAATCGTCAACCGGCAGTTGTTTTTTGAATTTCTTCAACACAATTGGCGGCCCTATGTTTACGCTGTATCGGAGAATGTCCGTAAAGGTGGAAGCAAGGAGCCGTTGGAGACAGGCTTTTCTGGACGAAAGGTGCGGGTCAATGTCGTTCTGCCTTTTGGTCATGACGATGTGAAAGTTTACATCGATAACCTATTTCTAGAGGGGCATCTGCAACCAATCGAAATAGATTTTGATCAGAAGCCCTTGTTACGCGATCACTGGTGCAGAATGGGAGTTAAGCTGGACCCTGAAGCAGATGTGAAGCAGAAAGCTTCTGGCTTGATAGGGCTTTGCAGTGAGTCATTGCCGGAAGCGGATGCGCGTTACCAGAACTGGTTCGTATTTTCCGCAAGATGGGCCGAGCTTACGGCGATTTACCATACCCAACCTAATCTGATCGACTGGTCGCTTTTTCTGGACCTGCAGAAGCAGGTAGATATTCGCTTCAAAGACTGGATGGTTTCGTCCTACGGCAGCCTTCACACCCAGCCACCAGTGCCCCCTGCAATGCTGCATCACCTTCCAAAGCTGATGGCTAGGGATATAAGTCGGAATCAAACCTCCAAAGTCGCATTGATTCTTGTCGACGGGCTTTCGATGGACCAGTGGGCGACGTTAAGAAATCATATGCACCTTGGAGATGTGGTAGACGAGTCATTTATGTTTGCATGGGTTCCAACGGTAACCTCCATATCGCGACAGGCTTTGTTCTCTGCCAAAGCGCCTCACCAATTTCCCAAAACACTCTCTACCACAAGCAAAGAGGGTAGAGCTTGGCGGAATTTCTGGGTTGAGCAGGGGCTGTCCGAAACCCAGATTCATTATGAGGTGACGGTCGACGCAACGAGCATTAAGGCGTTGAAGGAACGAACCGAAGATCCGCGCATGCGAGTGCTGGGACTTGTGATCAACACCGTCGACGATATGATGCACGGAATGCAGCTGGGAGCGGCCGGAATGCACAACCAGATAAAGCTCTGGGCTCAGCAAGGCGTGCTGGGTGACCTCATCAACGAACTACTCCGCAAAGGCTACAGGGTTCACCTGACTTCAGACCACGGGAACGTTGCTGCGGTTGGCGGCGGAAAGGTCAGTGAGGGCAGTGTTGCCAGAAGCCGCGGTGAACGAATGCGGCTTTACTCGTCAGATACGCTGCGTCAGCAGGTGTTTGAGTCTGTGAAGGAAAGGGCTGGAATCTATTGTTGGCCGCAGGTCGGGCTACCTAAAGATGCTTGGCCACTGGTTATGACCGGCCGTGAAGCTTTTGTAGCAAAAGGCGACACCATTGTTGGACATGGCGGCATTTGCATTGAAGAAGTTATCGTCCCCCATATTACGTATGCGAGAGAGAATTCGTGAGCGATAAGAAACTAGCAGTTGGCTTTGATCGTTATATCGAACGTGACTGGCTTGATCAGATAGCGCAATGGGTGATCGAAGGCAAAGATCGAAAAGCACTTCATGGACTGGTGGATGACTACTTGAAACCGTTTATCAATGGCGCAACCTCACTGCGTAAAACGAAAAACGTGTTGTTTGGAATATGGGTCAATACCAAACCGGAGAGTGAGCAGTTCAAAAGGCAGGCAATCGAGATGTTCCCGAGCGCCAGTCGTGACGAGCGCCTGGCTATTCATTGGGGGTTGGCCCTTGCGAGCTATCCGTTCTTCGCATCACTTACTCGGCTGATAGGGCGCCTGCTAAGGCTGCAGGACGATATTATCAGCAAAGAGTTGGTCCGACGTAGTGTTGAGCAGCATGGTGATACAGAAACAGTGAGGCGGGCAACAGCCCGTCTTTTGCAGAGCCTTGCACAATGGGGTGTTCTGAAAGCTGAGAGTAAGAGCCTGTTTCACCCGAACAGTAAAATTGGTCAGCATAATACCGAGTTAGCAACTTGGTTGGTTATAGCCCCGTTGCTTTCCAGTGAAAAGCCAAGGGTAATGGTTGACGAATTGACAGCTGAGCCAGCTCTGTTTCCGTTCGACGCGTTTCCTGGAATTTTTCAGCCAACCCAATCGTCGCTTATAAATATTATACACCAGGGAATAGGCGAGACTATCGTGGCATTGCGGAAGGCTTGATCGTGAATAATTTGTGCTTTATATGGGTTTTCGCATTGTGATACACAGCTGTATCTAGCAGCCTTCATAGCTAGTGAGCAGGGATGGTTAAATTATAATTTTTTTCAACGGCTCTTAGCACAGTAACGATTTCTGCATGTCGGTTTTTTCCTCGGACGTCCAGCTTGCGCGATGTGCCAAAAGCGCAGAAAGCTTGTCCAGGTTGAACATGCCAAGACGGTGAAAGTTGCCCCCGCTGGGTTGGCCAAAAAGGTTATAGATAACGACGGTGCTATCGCGCTCACTCGCTAATCGCTTTTGACCTTTGAGAACTTGTTTAGCGTATTCTGCCTCGTCTCGGTCGTCGTAAGTGTTGAGTAATTTCACGTTGAGTTCGCTTCCTTTGGATCAGCTGAGCATAGTAAAGGATTGGGTTGAAGGTTCAACTTTGTTGATGAAGGGTAGATCGCGAAAGGGGGCTGACAAATATTTATGAAACTCGATGGTCGTGTCTGCAAACAATTAATTTTGGGAGTATTAGCAGCATCTATGGGCTGTGAGCCTGGCGACGATATACCACTGACCTGGAAAAGGAAGCCTGCAAACCATGTCATTACAAAACCGGACAACCCCACAGGGAATAATTGACGTTACGTCAGCTCGCGGCACCCTAATGGGCAACAGGGGCGTGCTGCACAACTCAAAGAAAGAGGTGCGGCACCTATTTAAGAGCAAAGCTTGGATTACCTGCCTTCTGGAATTCAAAGATAGGCGGCGAGAACTGATGTCCCCCGGCCTTTACACTGAGCTTTTCTTTCTCGATGAGGTGACGGCATTTGCTGCCGGGCACCGCCCTTGCGCAGAGTGCCGCCGCGCTCGTTTTAATGAATTTCGTGATGCTTGGGGTTACGCCAATAACCAGGATGGTGATTCTGCTGTTCGGGCGCCTCAAATGGATAACGTTCTTCATGCTGAGCGGGTAGACGGAGATCAAAAAGTTACTTGGCGACATTCGTTGGCGGATCTACCCCACGGAACCATGTTTCAGGTCGGCAGTGATAGCTATGCAGTGTGTGATCAAAATTTGTTGAAATGGAGTTTTGAGGGGTATTCAGCTGTGGAAAGGAGAGACTTACCAGAAACCGTTGATGTTTTGACTCCGCCTTCGGTGGTGAATATTTTTAACAGTGGTTTTAAGCCAGTGTTTCATCCAACTGTAACTTCATGAGAGTGGGCTTGGTGCCAAAGGGGATAGCGTGGATTATCAGCAACTAAAACAGCGCCACAGAGCCGAACGAGACAACTACCACACAAACCTCAGCCTCCGCGTTCACCGGTCGTTAAGCTGGCTTCAGCGTGCCGAGCAAGCGGAAGATCCAGACGGCCGGTTCATCTTTCTCTGGATAGCCTTTAACGCAGCTTACGCCACGGAAATTGACGACGAGTATCGCACATCGGAAAAGTTGTCCTTCGGAAGCTTCCTTGAAAAGCTATCGGATTTGGATGGTAATCGCCTTCTTGAACAACTGACTTGGACAGAGTTCCCGAAAAGCATCCGAGTATTGTTGAGTAACCGCTATGTTTTCCAGGGATTCTGGGATTTCCATAACGATAAAATCACGCAGGAAGAGTGGGAAAGCCAGTTCGAGAAAGCGAAGGTTGCCGCTCAGGCAGCTTTGGGCAGGCAGGATACGCCAACGGTATTGGGCATTGCTTTGCACCGGATCTATACGCTTCGCAATCAGCTGATTCATGGGGGTGCGACCTGGAACAGCTCCGTGAACCGCGACCAGGTAAGAGACTGCGTAGCACTCATGGAAAAGCTGGTGCCTGCTATTCTCACGATCATGATGGATAACTCAGATACGCTTTGGGGTGACGCTTGTTATCCAGTCGTTGAAGGGTAAATTTTTAATGCAAAACAACTTAGAACCTTGGATCTCGGCCACCGAATCGAAAAATGTTACCAGGGAACGCTTTTTCGGTTGCCTGCTCGGCGGCGCAGCAGGCGATGCTCTGGGTGGTGCCGTGGAATTCATGTCCCGTGCGCAGATCCTTCAGAAGTTTGGCGAATGCGGCATTACCGACTATGCCAATGCCTACGGAGGCAAGGGCAAAATCACCGACGACACCCAGATGACTCTGTATACCGCAGAGGGTTTGTTGAGAGGCCGAGTGCGTGGGCTTGCGAGAGGAACAACAAGCTTTGTTGGCACGGTGGGTCACGCTTATATCCGGTGGTTGGCAACACAAGGCGAACGCAACCAGCGCGTGCCAGCAGATATGGATGGTTGGCTGCATCAGCAGCCTGAACTCCATCATCAACGTGCCCGGGGATGACTTGCCTGAGTGCGTTGCGGGATATGGAAGAAGCAGAGGAACCTGCAGCAAACGACAGCAAGGGGTGCGGTGGCGTCATGCGGGTAGCGCCGGTTGGTTTGTTCTGCTGGCACTTTATGAGTAAGGTCGAAAGTGACCAGGTCTTTGAGCTGGGCGCAAATATAGCAGCAATCACCCATGGCCACCCAAGTGGATACCTTACGGGTGGCGTGCTTGCTGTGATGGTATATGCGCTGGTTGATGGTGCCACTTTGATGGAGGCTCTTCAGCACGCCAAGACACTGTTGGTTTGTCATCGTGGCCATGAGGAGACTCTCCACGCACTTGATAACGCGGTTCGGCTGAGTACTGCAGATATCCCTCATCATGAGGCTATTAAACAGTTGGGTGAGGGTTGGGTAGCTGAGGAAGCTCTGGCTGTATCTGTTTACTGCGCACTGGTTGCACAGAGCTTTGAAGAAGCTGTCGTTCTGGCGGTCAATCACGATGGCGATTCGGATTCTACCGGAGCTATTACCGGGAACATTCTTGGTGCAATGCTGGGTGTGAACGTAATTCCGGAACGGTGGCTGAAACCGCTGGAACTCAAATCGGTCATCGAAGCGGTTGCTGAGGATTTGTGGATTTGTTCGACGTGGAAAAGCTTTAGCGACGACCATGAGCTGTGGGAGCGTTATCCGGGGTATTAGCTCTTCGCTGATTTTTCTATCTGTTTGCGGGCTTCACATGTAGGCAATGTCCCAGTTCTCATTAGACGTCGGCATTTCGTGGGCTCCTAGCGGCGGAAACCCAAGCTTTTGGCCGCACTCGTTCACTCTCTCCCTGAAATTTCATTATATTCAGCATATGTCAGCGCCCCCTTCGCGCATAGTATTTATGCGCGTAGAATGCCTGCCTAATAATTTAGTGTTTTCTACGTTGATACCCCCTTCGTGAATAGTTTTTTATGCAAGTAGAGCCACAAGATTGGCTTCGTTCACTGAGTAATTTGACGTTCGTTAACTAGATGTTTTTATATGTCAGCGCCCCCTTCGCGCATAGTGTTTATGCGCGTAGCATGCCTGCCTAATAATTAAGTGTTTTCTACGTCGATACCCCCTTCGTGAATAGTATATATGCACATAGAGCCGCAGAATGAGTGTCGTTCACAGACCAGTCTGATACTCGATAATTGGACGTTTTTATATTTCAAACACGCCCTCGCGCATAGAACTATGCACGAGGGGTGCCTGCTTCATTTACAGGTTGGCTCAACGGCGACACCTCCCCGTGAATAGTAACTAATGCAGGTTGTACGCAATTGGTATAAGAAAAATTATTTTTTTCAATTCTTGGACCTTTTGGGGTGTGGTTCAACATCAAATTTGAGGTGCCTCGTGAATAACCATGCCTCCTATTCACGACGCATGGCTTCGTGAATAGGGGCGGACTAATTTTTAGGGAAATTGGCAAAAAATGTACTCTACCGTTTCGGGCCTCCAGCCAGTTCAGTTATCGAATCGGTGACGCACTGGTACCGGTCAGCTGAAGTCTAAAAATTTACTAATTTTCGTGAATGACGCTAAAAAAGACCATTTGCCGACATTTGAAATCGATTATTAGGCGTATTCTATTCAGTAGTTACTCCCCCTTCCGCTTCCGGCGTCTGAGAGGTTGTGAACAAACCGTGAACAGATATATTAAAAAAATACTCGGCGGCCAGCCCATTAACTACGGAGCTTTTCTGAAACAGCTTCCGGAGCCGTTTCGCCGTCTCCACAAGGATCTGTTTGCTACAGAGAAAGTGCAAGCCAATCAGTGGCTGGTAAGGGTTCTGGATGACGCCGCGTTTGCGGAACTGCAGAATGTAATGGAGGCCCCCGGCAGCCGGGTAGAGGCCGCAAAAAAAGGCAATTCTCACCGTCACGGTACTGACGTCAGTTTTCTACTTGTTTATCGTGATGGATTGGAGTCTGACCGGCCGTATGTGGTGGTCATCGGGAGTGATTCCGTGGACTTTGGCTTCCAGCGCGCCCGCTCTGTTCTGGTGGTCGAGAACGAGCAAAATTTTTATCACTATAGGCAGATGCTGAACTTTGCCAGTGAGACGCTGGGCAGGCGGTTGGAGTTACCAGAGTGTGATGTGGTTTTGGGTGGTGGCAACCGGATTACCCGGGGCGCTGTTCTTGAATGGTTGAAAGGCTATGAAGACGTATTCTGCGCCTTCGATTATGATGCGGGTGGCCTGCACATGTTCTCGACGATTGCTGCTTCTCTCCATGAGAGAGCGCATTTTGTACAGCCGGCCAACTGGCAGCCATGGCAGAGCCAGTTCCGCAAAGTACCAGACAGCACTGAAAGATTTATAAAAGCCATAGCGCTTGCGGAAAACCTGGGGTTTGTGTTGTTGGCAGAGGCTTTCCGAACCACTGGAAAATTCATGGAACAGGAGTTGGTTCTGAATGAGTGAACCTCAAACGATCCCGGGCAATTTCACCTTCGGCATCCGCCGCCTTGTGCTGGTGGACTCCGCTGGCTTTTGTTACGTGGAAATCCCGGTGGATAACCACGGTTTGATCCTGGGCCCGGGCAACTTGGGTAAATCCAGCCTGCTGAACTCCTTGCGCCTGTTCTTGCTACCTGAAAACAACTTCAAGAACAGCCGCAAGAAATTCGCCTTCCGCAATGCCAGCGCGGGCAGCTTTTACACCAACGAAGAAAGCTACCAGCATTACTTTCCCAGCCAGTTCAGTTTCCTGATTATGGAAGCCGAGAACCCGGCCGGTGTGCATTGCCAGATCCTCTATCGGGACAACGCCAGCCAGCTCAGCTATGGCAGGGCTTTTGCGCCTGTAAGCTACGAGCAATTGCGGCCGTTATTCTGGAACGGCGAGGATGAGGCGGGTATTGGCATGGCGGTGCCGGAGTTGTCGTTCAGCAGGTTGTCAGAAGTGTTGAAAAAACTCTCCAAAGAAACCCGGTTGGTGAGTGACCCGGCCAAGTTTAAACAGATGCTGTACAGCAGCGAATTGATGAACGCGGATGCCGTGCGCTATTCCGTTCTGCCGCTAGGTGAATCTGACGAGCGCCGGGTGCAGTCTTTGCGCACCCTGATTCTGTTGCTGTTTGAAATGAAGGCCGACGATCAGGCCATGGCCAATGCCGTGGCCAGCATCATTGAGGCGGACAAGAAATTTGCCGATGACGCCTTCGATTTCAACATAGACGACTTCCTCAATCGCCATGATCAGTTAAAGCAGCAACAAACCCAACTGAACCAGATTGAAAAAGAGCGCTCCCGGTTCGAAAAGTTGCACCGGGATTATCAGGCCTATCAGTCTTTGCTTCGCAGTCAGTACGACTTTGCTGCACTTCGGGATGGCGTAACCAATGCCCTGCAGGACATTGGCAAACGGCGCAAAACGGCGGTGGAAGCGTTCAATGAGCAGAACGATATTCTGCGCCACTTGCAGCAGGCCCTGAAAAAACTGGATCAGGAAGAAAATGGTCTGAAAGGAGAGATCCGCTCTGCTGACCGGCGTATCAAACAGGCGGAGCAGAACCAGAAGGATGGTGAATTACTGCTGTCGCAATACGGTGACCTGACCCTTCAGGAAATCGAGGAGGTCCAGAAAGAGGAGCTGGCGGACAAGAAAAACCACCTGGCTGCCTTGAAAAGTGCCGCCCAGGCGGAAATACGGCTGGGGCAGATCCAGCAGAAAAAAGACGAGCTTGAACGCAAACGCGACGCCTTGAAGGTTCGGGAAAGCAAGCAGCAATGGCAAATGCAAAACCAACTGGACGAAGCCATTGCCGCGCCTTTACGAGCCGTCGACCCGCGACTGATGATGGCCAGCCCCGGCCAGGATCTGGATGCCAACAGCAAGGCCACCATCGAAGCTTTTGCCCGGCTGTTTGTGCCCAACGACCGAGGCTTTGACTGGTTCGACACCGAATATCAGGCGCAACCGGCAAGCCAGGCCAATTATGCCGAGCAACGCCAGCAAATCCAGGGCGAACTCAATGGTCTTGAAAAGGAACGCTCCGAACTTGCCGGTACCTCCAGTCAGGAATACGACCGTCCGCGCCTGATTGAGCGTACAGAAAAGGAAATCCGCGCTATTGAGAAAGATTTGGAAACCCTGAGCCGTTTTCCGGCAGCGGCGACCACCCTTAAAGATGCTACAGAAGACAGAGCAGCGGCTGACGAGCAGTTGGCCAAGCTGAACGAGCAAGCCCGGGTGGAGCAGGAGAAACAGGATGCGGTTCAGCAAAAAGCGGCCAAAGCCAAATCAGAAAAAGAGCGCATTGAAGAGCGGGAGAGGGAGCTTGCGGGCCTGAGCCGCAGTGTGGGTACCGTGGAGCACCGCTTCCCGTACCTGCAAGCCTTGAAATCGGAACAACCGCTCGCAGTGGAACAGGTATCTGTGGCCGCGTTTGACGATCTACAGACTCAGTTGGATGATCTTGAAAAACGCCGAATCAGTATCCTTGATCACCTGCGCCAGTTCGTCTACCTGAATATCCATGACGACACGGAAGGCGCTCTGCAGAAAGACAGCCCGGCGTCATCAGTAATCCGCGAAACCTTTAAAAGCCTTTCCGATTTGTTTGCCGGCATGGCCGAGCGCTGGAGTATGTTGGAACAGCAAATCGGGATTCACAACGAGACCGTTGCCAGCTACCGGCAGGCTCTGAAATCCAACCATGAACACATTGCCCGTTTTGAAGCCCAGCTCAATCGCGAACTGGACGGCGTACGAATCAACGATCTGGTAGAGATTCGTGTGGATATCCATACCGATCCAAAATTTCGCAACCTGGTGGAAGAAGCCAATAACATCGACCCTTATGGCGACCAGTTGCAGTCGGACGCTTTTTACGACCGTTTGCGGGTGTTCGTAGCGGACTTTTTCGGCGACCAGGGCGACAGTAAGCGCCTGACCATGGATAAGGTGATTACCGGCATTTCCTACCGAACCCGTAAGGAAAACACCGTAAATCTGGACAAGAAAGGCCAGTCAACATCCACAACGGCTCTCATCAACCTGGAACTGGTACACCGGTTGTTAAAGCGGGTGCTGTATCCGGGCGTGCAGCTGTCGTTCCCCATGGTGCTGGACGAGTTGGCCAGTGTGGACATCAGCCAGTTGCCCTCGTTGTTGGAAAGGCTGCGCAAGCAGGGCTTTAATCTGTTCTCCGCCGCCACCCACAGCGCCAGTGCGGAAGTGATTTACCTGATTGGCCGGCATCTGGAGGTAGGGCAGATGCGCACATCACGCCCCTACAACCCACAGCGTACACTGGTGTTCTGGGGCGGTGCCGAGGGTTTCACCAACGGCGAACCACTGAGCCAGTGGGCAGATCAGACCCAGACCAATCTGCTGGAGCCGGCGGATGAGTAAACGCTTCAGCACCCTGGACACGGCCCGGCTTCTGTTCGAGCATCCGAAGATCCTGTTCAGGTTGATCGAGCGGATGGACAGGAACGAGACCCGGCATATCCGGGAAAGTGATCTTGTGGCCGAAGTGATGGACTACACCAGCACACTGGGCAAAGCCGACAGAAGCCGGGTGCGTTTGGCGATGAACACTGACAACCTGTTCCGCAGCGGTCTGGTGATCGATATTGTAAAGGCCGAAGGCGAGCGGCGGCTTGTGTTTCAGGATGCCCTGATCAACCTGATGCGGGCCTGCAACGCGTCACTGTATCAGGAGCTGACCGATGCCCGCCTGCGAGGCCATCTGGTAACCCTTCGTGATGTGCGTAATCGCCTGGAAACCAGCAGCTTCAGCGCAGCTGACCCGGATTACACCGAACTGCGGGACGATCTGAACGAGCGCGTAAGCCAACTCATTGGTTTGCTGCGCCAGAACGTTCTGCGCATGCAAACCATCAGCGCGCAGCTTGCGGACTTGTCCAGCGATGCCAGCCGAACCCCGGAAAAATATCTGGAATTCCGCCAGAACCTGTTTGAACAGATCGTTACCCTTTATGAACGCCATATCAAACCGACTCTGGTGTTTCTGAACCCGGACACACGGCTCCCCGATGGCAGCAACCTGTTTGAGACTCTGGAAACTATGATCAGGCTGCTTGAAAATGCCGGCGAAGACGACCTGGCGGATCAGTTATTCCGCTCATCCATCAGCCTCAACGCTCTGTACAAACCCATTCAGACGGTTGCCCGGGAGGTGGAACACTTCCTGCGGAAAACCCGGCGTGGCATGTCCCAGTACAATGCCATGGAGCATTTCTTTGGCAAACTCAGGGAACTCAAGGATGAAACCGAAACCCTCAGCCTGCGCCGCAAGTGGCTGGAAGGTGGAGGTTTTGCTCGCAGCACCGGTTTTCTCGTGGGTTTGCGCGCCCAGCAGCACCCCAAGCGCTACGCCTTCGGTAACTCATCCAGCTATTACCAGTTGCTGTTCAGCGAGCTGGAGTTGCGCCTCAGTGATCTTCGGCGACAAGCCGAGGCTCCGGTGTTGCAGGAAGTGGACGGAAGTGGCCGACACACCCGTATCGATGCCCAGCGCATCAACCAGCTTTATCACTGGCTGGAATCCCTGGAGCTGCGGCCCACGATGGATCTGGTGAGGGAATTGCACGGCCGCCTGGATGGTTTTATTCCCGGCTACCGCTTCCCGGATTTGCTGGCGGCGCTTAACCGGCTGCTGAACTCGCCCCCGGAGGGTATGCGGGTGGTGACTACCAACCGTTTCAGAACGCTGGAGCAACCATCGGACGGCGAGCAGTTTGTTTATCGCAGGCGCCGTCTTGAAACCGAGGCTTCGGTCAACGAGCAAGAACAAAGCTATGCCTGAATACACTAACGCAATGGAAACAGCCATAAACGTGGACAATCCGGAACAAACCAGCAGCTTTGAACAGATCCTGCCCGCCCACAGCACCGCCATTTACCGGGAATTTCAGGCAGGTCGTGTGATTGTACGGGATGTGTGGGACAGCAACCGCGCCGAGCTGCGCGCCAATCCACTCTACAATTTGCTGTTCAATCACCTCTCCCATTTTCGGACGCTATACGAACACCTGGGCAGCGAACTGGTGTTCAATGAAACCGGTGCTTTTTTCTTTCTCAAGGAAAGCAGCGACGACGAGAGCGAAGAACACGATGTGAATGCCTTTCGGGTGCAGGTGATACTGCTCCTGATCGGGCGCTATTTTGCACGAAGTGGCCGGGATCTGGATTACCTGGGCCGCCCCGATGCCGGATTGGGCGAGCAAGACCTCGCCGCCCTGGCCGCCGATGAAGAGTATCAGGACATTCTTCGAGCTGCGCGCTTCGAAAAAGGCCTGGGGGAAGCCCTGGATTACCTGGAAAAACGCAACCTTCTGTTTCGCTCAGGTGCAGCCCGATACTTTCTGAGTTTGGCCGGTATGTACTTTCTGCAGGAGCTGGTTCGGGAGTATGAGGAGGAATAGTTAAGGAGGTTCTAACTAAGTCACAAAGTCAGCATTAATGCGGCCATCGTCAACCGCACGACCCGCCGCCCACTATGCTGGAGTTTTACCGAAGTTACGGTTGACGCAAGCGGGTATGCACAAACTATCGTTGAACATGGTGTGCAGGTGTACAGATGGGCGAGCTTGGTGGATTTGGGATTTGTGTAAGGATGGTTAGACACAAAACCCAATGAGGAAAAGCGATGAAAACAACCATCAAACAGCTTATGGCCATCCACGAAAAAGGTCCGGTGCTTACCCTAAAAGCATTTCTCAGCGCAGGCTTCTTGGCCTTGCTGTTCTGGGCTGTGCAGGGGGCTGGTGGTAGTCCCTGGCTCAGCTTCGATTCGGTGAGCGCGTTGGTGGCATCTCTGGTTAAGTACAAACTGGTATCTACCTTGGCCATCACTGCCGGAGGGTGTTTTTTTGCCGAGTTGGTCAAGGGGCTGATTGACTGTGAGTCTGGCTCGTAGCCCAGATAGCCGTTAGCTAGACAATGAAAATCGGCAGTACCCGGGATACGGGCGTGCCACAGGCGCGAGGGTCTTTCCGGCGCTTACGCTGTCGATTTTTGGTTGCGTCATAGTTTTTGAGTCTTCCGAGGCTCACGTTGGGGGAGTTGATAGCGATCAGCGGGGAATGCGCATCCCTCTGGGCTTTAGGCACCTTTGCGCCTTCCGCGTATAGAAGGTTAGCCAGCGGCCGAACCCGCAGTTTTCGGCGGTAACGTAGACTGGTTTCTGACGGCAGCGAAGCTAGAAATGATCGTTCTCGTGCGATTGTTTGCTGCAGCTGGTTAAGGGTGAAGCCAGTACGCACTAACATTTCGGTTGATGGATATTTTGCAGCCCATTCCAGCTTCGCGTCAGCACTTTCGAGTGATATGACCTGGCTCGCCGGTTTGTGTCCCCATGAAAAGGTCACCGACCTGAGCGGCTCCGAAACGATTTTTAACTCACGAATGACCTGCAGAAAAACCACCCCTGGGAAATTCAGGTGAATGAGATCAAACCGTTCGTCTGGGTCCCGCACGGTTTGAGCCAGTGTGTTGAAGGTTTTTTTGAGTTGGTTGATGTCCTGAACCTGGTCGATCAGGTGCTCGGGACATAATGAACTGACAGCCACAGCACCGGGCAACCGGAACACCACACGGGTGGACAGTTCCATACCGGTATGGAAACGAGTAAAAGCATCCAGAGCTGCCTTGAAAGCAGGCCCGCCCGAAAGAGGAATTGATTCGATTCGTCTGGGTTCCATAAGTTCTTCTGCGGGCGTGACCAAGGGCAACTGGAACGCACAGCACGCGTCCAGCTGACAGGCCAACAACTGAGCCCGGAGTTCATTGAGGGATTCATCAAGCGCGTCCATCACTCGGTGCAGTTCAGTTGAGAGGGTACGAGTATCCACAGTCGTCTCCTGATCGGGGTTTAAAATCACTCTACCCCGATTCACAAAACCACCTAATCAACACCCCAACACCCCAAAACGGATATACCATCACCCCCTAAACCCGCCCATCCACCCAGCCCCCCTCTGTCAGCCTAGTTGTCCAGTTGGCGATTTCGCCTGAATTTAACCAATCAGGGGCGGCATGGGAGCATTCATGCCACGTTATTCCGA
>NZ_JALKAP010000002.1 GCF_023016045.1 Marinobacter sp. S6332
TCAGATTGCTGACAAACCCCGGTTTTTTCCGGGGTTTGTTGCGTTTGGGCGTTTTAAATTCAGCTGGCGACGGGTCTAGTCCAGTATTCCTGATGAAATTGCCAATCGGCCAGATAAGCCAATTTCCGGCCCCATTTCGGAATTTGGCTCTGCAAGCCAGGTACTCCAAGGGATTTGAGCCATAAAAGACGCGCGAGGATCTGCGCGATCTTCTTCATATTCTGGGCAGCGGCGGCCAACAGGCACTGTTCACGCACCTTCGAGAGCCCTCGCAGGCGAGCGTAACGATGGCCATGCAACTGTTTGGCATCGGCGAACGACCGCTCCACGGTTTCCTGTCGTCGTTTGTAGAGCGCCTTGCCCCACGGGGTTAACCGGTAACTATCCGTTCGGTCTTTGCTGTCCTGCCAGACATGCCGGGTAAGTACTTTGACGTGGTTAGCGCTGCGCGTGCATTGGCTTAACTGTGGGCAGTTTCTGCAGTGAGCCGGATTGGACTTGTACTCACGGTAGCCCAGTCGATTGGTCGTGGCGTAGATCAGTTGCTGACCTTGCGGGCAGCAATACGTATTCGTTTCAGCGTCATAGGTGAAGGCCCGCTTTGGGAGATAACCCTTGGGCTTGTTTGGTCGCCGGTAACCCATGACCCCATAGATGCCCCGGTCTTTCAGGCCCTTGCAGATACCTGCCATGTAGTAACCCGCATCCAGGCCCACACCCCAGACATCGAAGCCAAATCGTTCACATTGTCGATCGAGCCGATCGAGGTAGGGGCGGCTGTCATGGAGGTTGGCCGGTGTGGCGTAGCTGTCGGTGATGATGGCGTTGCGGCCATCGACGGTGCGGTGATCCAGGTAGAAGAAGCCCTTGGGCTTGCCTTCCCGAACCATATAGCCACTGTCCGGATCGGTACGGCTGATCTTGATGTCTTTGGTCTTGGCTGGCTGCTCGGACAGCTTCGTTTTCAAGGGCTTTTTACCCTGGGTTTTGCGATCGCCTTCGATGGCATCTTCCAGACTGTCCAGGTAGGCCGCCACTTTCGCCTCCGCCTGCTTCAGATCGTACTTGTTCTTGTTGGCGTTGGCCTTGAGGTGCGTGCTGTCGGTGTACAACACTTCGCCGCCTACGAGGCCATAGCCCATGGCCTGGAGCACGATCTCATCAAAGATGTCCTGATAGATGGTGCTATCTTGGAACCGCCGCCGGCGGTTCTGGCTAAGAGTAGAGGCATCCGGAATCTTGTCAGTCAGGTTAAAACGCAAGAACCAACGATACGCCACGTTAACCTGTATCTCCCTCACCAGCTGACGCTCACTTCGAATACCGAACAGATAGCCGAGAAACAGTATTTTGAACAGCACCACGGGATCGAGTGCCAGCCGGCCATTGTTCGAGCAGTACAAATGCCGAACCCGATCGCGAATAAATTCGAAATCGATGTACTGATCAATGTTGCGAAGAAGGTGGTTGTCGGGGACTAGCGATTCGAGACTGACCATCTCGAGTTCGTGTTGTTGCGGGGACGGCTCTTTGAGCATGGGGCAGCCTCTGAAAAGTCGATACCCCAATTACAACAAACCCCCGCCGAAATGGCGAGGGTTTGTCAGCAGTCTGAACGCCGGTTCAGAAACCGGCGTTTTTTAGTCCCTGATTGGTTTCACTTTCACGAAAGCCAATCAGGTATAGGATAGCATCCAAGCCAAGCGTCGAAATTGCATGACGGGCAGATTCCTTAACCAACGGTTTTGCCCGGAACGCAACGCCTAGACCAGCCTGACTCAGCATCGGCAGATCATTCGCCCCATCACCCACTGCAATAACCTGCTCACGGGAAATGTGCTCTTTTTTGGCAATTTCCAGTAAGAGCTCCGCTTTGCGCTTACCGTCGACAATCTGGCCGGAAACCTCACCGGTTACTTTACCATCCCGAATTTCCAACTCATTTGCATAGATGTAATCAATGCCCAATTTACTCTGAAGGTGCCGGGCAAAATAAGTAAAGCCTCCTGAAAGGATCGCCGTTCGGTAGCCGAGCGCTTTCAAGCTTCGGATGAGGTGCTCCGCACCTTCTGTCATTTTCAACCGGCTGGCAACCCGCTCTAGCACTGATTCATCCAAGCCTTCTAGTAACGCAAGGCGCTCTGCAAAGCTCTGGCTAAAGTCCAGCTCACCCTGCATAGCCCGCTCGGTTATTTCCGCAACCTGCTCACCGACACCCGCTTCCAGAGCGAGCTCATCAATCACTTCGGCTTCAATGAGAGTGGAGTCCATATCAAACACCACTAAGCGCCGGTTTCGGCGAAAAATGGAATCCTCTTGAAAGGCAATATCCACGTTCATTTCGCCTGCAATATGCAGAAAATCAGCTCGCAGCTGCTCCAGATCCGAGGGTGTGCCTCGTACAGAGAACTCAACACAAGCAATGCCGTTACCTGCTGCATTGAGTGACGGCCTCGCCGATAGTCGGGAAATATTGTCAATATTTAGGCCATGGCGAGCAGTAATCGCTGAGACGCGGGCAATCTGTTCCGCTTTGATGTCACGGGACAAAAGAGTAACTATGTAGCAAGCACGGTTTCTACCTTCTGCCCAGGTTTGGTATTCCTCCACGGTAATCGGAGCAAACCGAACCTGAAGATCGAGCGCGTGCAAGCGGAACAGAAGGTCCCGGATCACTGGGGAGGACTTTGATTCATCTGGAATTTCAATGAGGATGCCCCAGGTTAGATGGTCGTGAATAACCGCCTGCCCTATATCCAGAATCCGCACATCGTACTGCCCCATAATGCCGGTAATTTCCGACGTGAGGCCTGGTTTATCGCGCCCGGACACGTTTATCAGAACTAGTTCACTCACTGTCGGAGTTCTCCACCTTCGCACTCTCCTCTTCCTTCGCACGCTCGGCAGAGGGGATTACATCAATCGCATCAACGCGCTGCAAACCACGGGGCAGTTTATGCCCACGCCTGCCCCGCTCTCCAAGATAGTGCTCAAGATCGGCAAATTGAAGACCCATCTTGCGCTTGCCTGCGCGCACCTCTAACTGATCATCTTCAGCGAACACAGCAATGGCGACAACATACTCCTCGCGGTTCTGAACCCGTGCGGAAGGTATGCTAATGATTTTGTTACCCTTGCCTTTGCTCAGTTCCGGCAGTTCACTGAGTGGGAATACCAGCATTCGGCCTTCGTTCGAGATAGCTCCAAGGTACAGAGCTTTCTCTGTAACCGGAATAAGCAGCGGAGGCATAATTTTCGCCCCCTTAGGCACACTCACTACAGCCTTGCCGTTCCGGTTTTTACTGATCATGTCATCCAGCGATGTCACAAACCCATAACCACCATCAGTCACCAGAAGCGTCTTGCGGGCCGGGTCACCCATTAAGAGACCTGAGAAACTGGCCCCGGAGGGCGGGTTTATCCTGCCGGTAAGCGGCTCGCCCTGCCCACGGGCAGACGGGAGGCTATGAGCCATCAGCGAGTATGCCCGGCCGGTCGAATCCAAAAAGATCGTTTGCTGGTTATTACGCCCACGTGCTGCCAAGGCGAAGCTGTCTCCAGCTTTATAACTCAGCCCGCCCGGGTCTATGTCGTGGCCTTTGGCAGCCCTTACCCAGCCTTTGTCGGACAACACAACGGTAACCGGGTCGTTAGAAACCAGATCATTATCGCTGAACGCTTTGGCTTCTTCACGCTCAACAATCGGAGAACGGCGGTCATCACCATATTCTTGCGCATCCGCCTGCAACTCGCTTTTAATCAGCTCGCGCAAACGTTTTTCGGAACCGAGAATAGACTGCAGCTCATCCCGTTCCGCGGCCAGTTCGTCTTGCTCGCCACGGATTTTCATTTCCTCAAGCTTGGCCAGGTGCCGCAGCTTGAGCTCAAGAATGGATTCGGCCTGATCCGCAGATAAACCGAATCGCTCCATAAAGACCGCCTTAGGCTTGTCTTCTGTGCGAATAATGTGAATAACTTCGTCGATATTCAGGTAGGCAATCAACAAGCCTTCCAGAATATGTAAACGCGCCAGCACCTTGTCGAGACGATGTTGCAAGCGGCGGGTTACTGTGGTGCGGCGGAAGGTCAACCACTCTGTGAGCATCTGGTGCAGACCTTTCACACCCGGGCGGCCATCGTTACCAATAACGTTGATGTTTACCCGATAGGTTTTCTCAAGATCTGTGCTGGCAAACAAGTGTGCCATAAGCCCATCGAGATCCACGCGATTGGAGCGCGGCACAATCACCAATCGGGTTGGGTTCTCGTGATCAGATTCGTCACGAAGATCCGCCACCATTGGCAGCTTTTTGGTTTGCATTTGGTGCGCAATCTGCTCCAGTACACGGTTCCCGGAAACCTGATGGGGCAAATCTGTAACAACAATCTCACCAGTCTCCCGAACCCAGCGGGCACGCATTCGTAAAGAGCCACGGCCCGTTGCATACATTTGGCGCAGATCTTTTTTGGGTGTGATGATCTCCGCGTATGTCGGGAAATCCGGCCCTTTTACGTGCTCCAACAGCTGATCGACAGTTGCATCAGGCTCGTCCAACAATCGAATACAAGCGGCGGTAACTTCCCGTGCATTGTGGGGTGGAATATCTGTTGCCATGCCCACGGCGATACCGGTGGTCCCGTTTAGCAGAACATGAGGCAACCGCGCGGGCAGAACCGAGGGCTCATCCATAGTGCCATCAAAATTGGGCACCCAGTCTACGGTTCCATGCCCTAGCTCTGTCAGTAGCAGATCAGAAAACTTTGCCAACCGTGACTCGGTATACCGCATCGCAGCGAAAGACTTGGGATCATCTGGCGCGCCCCAGTTGCCTTGGCCGTCCACTAGCGGATAGCGATAGGAAAATGGCTGAGCCATGAGCACCATAGCCTCATAGCAAGCGCTATCCCCATGCGGGTGGAACTTACCAAGGACATCACCTACGGTGCGGGCAGATTTCTTGTACTTTGACGTCGACTTAAGGCCCAACTCTGACATAGCGTAAATAATTCGCCGTTGAACCGGCTTCAGCCCGTCCCCGACATTTGGGAGCGCACGGTCAAGAATGACGTACATGGAGTAATCGAGATAGGCTTTTTCCGTGTAGTCTCTGAGTGATACCCGCTCAAAGCCTTCATCCGTCGTCTGAAACTCTGGCATGGATGCCTCTTTTTGCCTGTAGTGCCTGATTTTTAAGAAGTCCGTGATGCTACCCTGCGCACTCTAAATAATCACGAAAATGGTGCGCCAAAGCAGAGGGACATTATATGGAGCACCGGACAGATACACCAACAACCCACGGATATATTGGCGAAAATACGCTATCCATACCCGAAGCCATCGATTCCAATAGCGGAATTCCCGCATGGAGAGACTGTAAGGTGCGCCGTATGCTCTTCGGTCAGTGATGAATAGAAGACCGTTTTCCTTTCTAACAAGCGGAACACTATGAAACCCAATCTCAAAGCCTGCGGGCAAGCCATGGTTACCGCCATGGTGAATGCGGCACTAGCCGTGGCGTTAATGCTTCTTGTAGAATTTGCAATCAGCGGAAGCTTTCAAGTTCCGGCGCCCTATCTATGGGCTGGTTTATTGATAGGGCTGGTTATTTTCGGTGCCCAGTTCTGGCGCCAACGACACCTATACCGCTCTAACGAAGCGGGGCAGGAAACATCAACAACCTCCCATCAAAGCCTTCACTCAGACGCCTAATGCACCGGTGAAGTGATCACATTTTAATAATTTTCTACCACTCGGCTCAGCGCTGCTATGCTGTGAAAAGCACCAGTAGACATTAGGGCCCACTATGACAATAATCAAACGCCTCGGGCTACGCTCGAAAATAGCACTCCCTTTTGCGATCACGTCCGTCGCCCTTATTTTTATAGGGCTGTTCAGCGTTAACACTACCCGTCATTTAGTTTCAGGCACCGAAGATATCGCTGAGACTTATTTGACCTCAGTCAGCCAAATCCTGAATGGGGACCGAGATCTTTATCAAGCGCTAGTTGCCCAAATGGCCTATGTTGACGCCAGTATCAATAACGAAGACGGCTCAGAATTCATTGTGACGTTTGAAGAAAATGCAGATCAGGCACGAGCGCGCTTTGAGAAAACCATAAAACAACTCGCTGGCACCGGCGTTGCCGCAGTCACTCAGGGGTTCGACACCGCCTTTGAAAATTGGCAGCAATCAGCTCGCCAAGTCATAAGTCTGGCGGAACAAGGTCAACCCAAAGAGGCTAGAAAACTCGCCTCAACTGAAGCTGCAAAACGCTTTGAAGCCTTACGGAACTATTTTGACAAGGTTGGCGCCCACGCAGATGAAAGGGCCCAGGAGCGGGCTTTGGCTGTTTCACGCGAGGGCCAAAGTAGCTCCTTTGCAATCCTAGTAATCACCTCACTCGCCATCATCGGTAGCATCGCAATTTTCTTCCTATTCCTCCGGATGATCATTCAGTCTATATCAGCTCTTCGCGAGCAATTGGATAACATCGCCCAAGGCGACGGTGACCTTACCCAACGTATTCCGGTAGAAGTTGATGACGATCTGGGCGCTCTCGCAAAAAGCTTCAATCAGGTTCTTAACAACCTTCAGTCTATGATCGCTTCGATTCAGCAGCTGACTGTAGAGCTGGGTCAGGGGGCTGACAGCCTGCGCCAGGCTTCAAATGACAATAACGAAGGTGTAAATCGACAAACCGGCGCCATCTCAATGGTTGCGACCGCTATCAACGAAATGCAGAGCGCGATAGAAGAAGTTGCCGGAAACGCGTCTCAGGCAGCAGATGTCACTAGGGATGCCGAAAGCAAAGGCAATAACAGTGCAGATATTATCCGAAAATCGTCGGAGCAAGTACGCCGCTTATCCAGCCAAATCACAAAAGCGGTTGACGTTATTCGCAAACTCTCCGATGACTCAGACAATATTGCATCGGTATTGGACGTCATCAGGGGCATTGCAGAGCAGACAAACCTGCTGGCATTGAACGCAGCCATCGAAGCTGCCAGAGCAGGCGATCAAGGTCGTGGATTTGCAGTTGTTGCGGATGAAGTACGCACTCTGGCAAAACGTACGCAGCAGTCCACGGAAGACATTCAAGCCATGATTGAAGCCCTGCAAAACGGTGTTGCCGATATTGTTGCCGTAATGGAGACGGGGAGTCAGGAAGCAGCGGAAACCGTGAAGCTGTCAACCGAAGCGGAGCAGGAATTAAACGCAATCCTCGAAGCTATGACTACGATAACCGACATGAACACGAGCGTTGCTTCTGCAACAGAAGAGCAAACTCAGGTGGTCGATGAAATTAACCGGAGCATTACTGAAATCAATGATTTGGCAACCGAAAGTGCGACACGATCAGAAGACATAAACAGCATTAGTCAATCGCTTGACGAGTATGCACGGGAGTTAGAGAAGCAAACAGGTAGATTCCGGGTATAACCCCCCGGAATCTACCATGTCAGGCGAGCTAGGGGCTTACTGGCGAACACCCTCAACAGAGATGGTGATCTCTACTGTCTCAGACGCTTTTCCGAGACTTGTAGGAATGCCAAAGTCTTCAAGGCGCAATTCCGTCTCAGCTTCGAACCCCATGCGGTAGCCGCCCCAGGGGTCTTTTCCGTGGCCTAGCATTTCCACGTCAAGCGTGATTTCGCGAGTGACACCGTGCAGTGTGAAATCACCTATCACGTCCGCTTCGCCTTCATCGTCAACAACTACGCGCTTACTTTTGAAGCTCGCTTCGGGGAACTTGCTCACGTTCAGGAAGTCCTTGCCACGGAGGTGCTTATCCCGCTCGGCGTGGTTGGAATCCAAACTGCTGGTATCAATGGACACCGTTACTGAACTGTTTTCCGGGTTTTCGGCATCGTATACAAACTGACCGTCAAAATCGTTAAAGCGGCCGTAGAGCCAGCTGTAGCCCAAGTGAGAAATTTTGAAGGTGATGAACTGGTGGGCACCCTCTTTGTCGAATGCATAGGTTCCACTGTGCTCGTCGGCCTGAACACTTCCTGCCAGCGCCATAGATACGGCAGATGCAAGTAGTAATTTCTTCATAACATTCTCCTTTAGGTAAATAGAAACGCGCTATTTAAGTGCAAAGCTGTACACATCAATCATTCCCCCGCGCAGGAACCACCATTCGGCGAAGGGTCTCATCACGGTCGAAGAAGTGATGCTTCAACGCACCTGCAGCGTGAACAGACACAAGAACAACCAGCGCCCATGTGCTCCAGTAGTGCACCAGACCAGCAGTGTCCTCGAGCCCCTTAATCTGACCGGTGACCGATGGCACCTCAAACCAGCCAAATACACTTATGGACGAACCGTCGGCGGTTGAAATCAAAAAGCCGCTCACCATAGCCACAAAAACCACGATATATAGCAACATGTGAGCAACCCGGGCGCTTAAAACCTCCCAGCGTTTATGTGTGGCAATCGGCTTCGGTGAAGGTGAAATAAATCGCCACAGCAGTCGAAACGCCACTAGAGCGAACAACAAAATACCTATGCTGCGATGAATGTCTGGAGCACGCCGGTACCAATCGTCGTAGTAAGACAAGTCCACCATCCAAAAGCCGAGGGCAAACAGACCTATCACGGCAAACGCCACAACCCAGTGAAGCAGGATCGCCAACAAGCCATAGCTGGCAGGGACATTGTTTACTTGCATAGCAATTTAGGCCTCATATTCGGGTCGGCAACTTGAACTGTATTGAGTATAAAAAGCCGCACGCTTAAAAGAAATCGGAATGTTTTGCCTCCCATGGTCAAAATTTTTGACCATGGGAGTGTAACACTCGAAACGGCTTGACTTTGGTCTCATTCGGGTTGTACGGATTGTCGATTTTTATTAACCCGGTAGACTTTCTCTATGATTAAAGCGCCCCGTCGGGGGCCTCATTGAACGAGAGGATAGGACATGGAACTTGAATTCGACGAATCCGTTGTAATCCCAAGCAACAACTGATTAAGTGGTAGCTCTCTGTGTAACCCTTTTCACGCACAGAGAGCTGCCAAATTTTCGCTAAGCAGAAGACAAACTGGCCGATAATACTTACTGCCAAGGCGTTCAGCCCGAGCTAATTCCGTACACCATCGCAATCACCGCAACCGATACCAGCCCAACGAACACGTTCATTGGCAAGCCAACGCGCACGAAATCCCAAAAACGGTAGCCTCCCGGGCCAAATACCATCATGTTGGTTTGATACCCCAGCGGCGTGGCAAAACTGGCCGACGCGGCCATCATTACCGCTATCACGAAGGGTTCAGCCGCAACCTCCATGGTGCCAGTCATCGATAACACAACAGGAATCACCAACACAGCTGCCGCGTTGTTGGTAATCACCTCTGTCAACACAGACACAGAAAAATAGACAAGAAACAGAGCCAGTAAAACATGGCCCTTGCTAAGGCCGAGAATAACGCCAGCAACATAACTGGCCGCCCCCGTTTCCTGTAGGGCCGCGCCCAGAGCGAACGAAGCCGCGATCGTGAGAACCACTGGCACATCCACTGATTTCTGCGCCTGACCTACGGAGCAACAGCCACTCAGAATCATTAAGGCGGCGCCTAGCAGGGCGGCGTTTAGCATGCTGAGCACACCACAAGCCGCCAGCCCCACCAGAACAATCAAGATGCCCCAAGATAGCCACGCGCGATCGTGCCTCGGAGCCTCGGTTTCCAGATCATTTATAAGCAGGAAATCTTTGTTGTAACGTTGACGACTTACGAATGCGGGGCGCGCTTCTAGCAACAACACATCACCAGGCTTGAGGCGAATATTGCCCAAATTTCCAGATACTCGAGCACCGCCACGGGCAACGGCCAAAACAACGGCTCCGTAACGTTCTCGAAACCGAGCATCACGAATGGTCAGCCCCAAGACCTCAGACTGGGGAGACAGCGCAGCCTCCATTAAACAACGCTCCGCACGATGCTGACTCAAGCTCGGCTCATCTGCGTGCACAGATGGCACAATGCCATTTATTCGTAGAAGGTCTGAAATAGCCTGAGTATCTCCGGCAAATACGAGCCGATCGCTGCCGCACAAGCGCTCTTCAGAAGGCACAGCCGTGACCACGCTGCCATCACGCTCGATCTCTACCAGATAAAGTCGCTCCAACTCTCTTAGGCCAGCCTCACCCACGGTTTTACCAACCAAGGGCCCATCAACCGCAACGGCAACTTCCAGCGTAAACTCCCTCATTGAGCCAAATTTATGTCGGTCCTCCCGGTTTGGAAGCGCCCGGGGCATAAAAAGCAATATTGCGGAGATACCCAGAATGGCCACCGGCAGGCCAACGGCCGTAATAGAGAAAATGGAAAGCCCGGCATCTCCGGTCAATTGCTCATACTGGCCATTAACAACCAAATTGGTACTGGTGCCTATCATAGTCAGCGTGCCACCGAGAATGGCGGAGTAGCTAAGAGGGATCATCAGCTTTGAGGGGGCAATACCGATCTTCCGAGACCAGGCATGGATCGCCGGAATCATGGTAGCGACAACGGGGGTGTTATTGAGAAAACCGCTCAACAATGCGACTGGTAGAGTAATGCGCGCTTGCGCCGAGCGAACGGTTTTGGGGTTTCTCAGCAAGTGCCTAACCAGCAAATCGACGCCACCGGAATGGTGAATGCCCGCTGCCACCACAAACAAGGCTACAACAGTAATTAGCCCCGTATTCGAAAAACCCGACAGGGCTTGGTCGGCAGAAACGATGCCACTGGCACTGAGCACAACCATCACACCCATCAGAACTAAATGGGGCGCATAGCGCCCTGAGCTCATGAGTATAAGCGCGACGCCCGCCAGACCCAGCGAAAACCATCCTTGCCAGTCCATTTACGGCTCTTCCCCATCAGAAAACCGGCAGGATAACGAGTTTAAAGAAGACTTAAAAAGAATAACGCATTCTTTTTATATACCCAAAACGAATAAGACCGACAATAAAAAAATGTCAAGTGCCAACATCCGCCATATTTCCATAGGCCTCCAGCCAAGATCTCCGATCGGATGCGCGCTTCTTACCCAGAAGCATATCCATGCGGCTGTCGGTATCATCTCCATCTTCAATAGTGAGCATGACCAAGCGGCGAGTATCCGGCGCCATAGTAGTCTCACGCAATTGCAGCGGGTTCATTTCACCCAGCCCCTTGAAGCGGGTTACCGAGATTTTGCCCTTACGCTTTTCAGCTTCGATGCGGTCCAGAATACCCTGCTTTTCATGTTCATCGAGGGCGTAAAAGGTTTCCTTACCCAGATCAACCCGATAAAGCGGCGGCATGGCAACAAACACGTGGCCTGCAGCGACAACGGGCCTGAAGTGTTTAAGGAACAGAGCGCATAAAAGTGTCGCGATGTGCAAGCCGTCGGAATCTGCGTCGGCGAGGATGCAGATCTTGTTATAGCGCAAACCGTCCAACTGGTCCGAATTCGGGTCTACGCCTATGGCAACGGCGATATCATGGATTTCCTGAGACGCCAAAATTTCACTGGAATCCACTTCCCAGGTATTCAGAATTTTCCCGCGCAACGGCATAACCGCCTGAAATTCACGATCACGAGCTTGTTTGGCAGAACCGCCAGCCGAGTCTCCCTCAACCAAGAACAACTCGGAGCGAGCGGTATCACCACCCGAGCAGTCCGCCAACTTGCCCGGCAGCGCTGGCCCAGAAGTCACTCGTTTACGCGCCACCTTCTTACTGGCTTTGAGTCTGCGCTGGGCATTGCTTATAAACAGCTCCGCCAGCACTTCGGCCACATCGGTATGCTGGTTCAGCCACAAGCTAAATGCATCTTTGACCACACCGGAAATAAAGCCCGCCGCCTCTCGTGACGACAAGCGCTCCTTGGTCTGCCCGGAAAACTGCGGTTCCTGCATTTTGAAGGAAAGCACATAAGCCGCCCGTTCCCAAATATCTTCTGGTGACAACTTAACGCCCCTCGGCAGCAAATTACGGAACTCACAAAACTCCCGCATAGCTTCGAGCAGCCCGGTGCGCAAGCCGTTCACATGGGTACCACCCTGAACGGTAGGAATCAGGTTTACATAACTTTCCATGACTCCCTCGCCGCCCTCAGGTAGCCATTGAATAGCCCAGTCAACGGCTTCATTTTTACTGGAAAAACTGCCTATAAAAGGCTCCAGAGGTACAACTTCATAATCGACCAGCGCGGTGCGCAGATAATCACGCAGCCCTTCTTCATAAAACCACTCATCTTTTTCGCCAGTCTTTTCCTGCAAAAAGGTTACCGTCAGGCTTGGGCAAAGCACTGCTTTGGCGCGCAGGTTGTGGCGCAGGCGGCTCACAGAAAAATTGGGACTATCGAAATAAGCGGCATCCGGTGTGAACTTGATGCGGGTTCCGGTGTTGCGCTTACCAACTGTATCAATAACTTCCAGTTCAGAAGCCTTGTCACCGTTGGCAAACGTCATGCGATGGAGTTGGCCGTTACGCTTTACGCTAATTTCAAGATGCTTGGAGAGCGCATTAACTACCGAAACACCGACGCCGTGCAAACCGCCCGAAAAGTTGTAGTTACCCTGAGAAAATTTACCCCCCGCGTGCAGCCGAGTCAGAATCAGCTCAACCCCCGAGAGGCCTTCTTCTTTGTGCAGGTCGACAGGCATACCCCGGCCATCGTCTTCAACGCTCAGTGATCCGTCTGCATAAAGCACCACATCAATACGGCGAGCATGGCCTGCCAAAGCCTCATCCACACTGTTGTCGATTACTTCCTGCGCCAAATGGTTCGGGCGGCTGGTGTCTGTATACATCCCGGGGCGCTTGCGCACCGGATCCAGGCCGCTCAGTACTTCAATGGCATCGGCGTTATATTGTTGCTCGCTCATAGGCTGGACGTAACTCCACGAGAAGGAAAATTCGATCTCATAGCTTATGGATTCACGGCCAAAGATCAACGGCTGATTGAAGTTCCTGCATCTAAGGCCGGTCTTTGGTGCGTTTTGAAAGCCATCAGCAACCTGCCTTGCTAAAACAAACAGGAGCCATTAGATTCGGGCAAAATTGACAAACATCAACTACACTCAGCTGTTATAAGCGCAGAGTCTGTAGAGAATCCTAATAAAATAGAAGGAGTATGGTCATGGGCGAACAGCCTGATACTTCGGCAACGACCGATCAGGACGGCAAAGCAATCACCAAGGCCCGGGAGTGGCAGGTTTTATTGATGGTGACCTTTGTAATCTTGCCAGCCACAGCCGTTGCCGTGGTTGGCGGATATGGCTTTGCCGTGTGGATTGGGCAGATGTTCCTAGGCCCCCCGGGGCACCCATGAGCGCAAGCGCAGACCACCTGTATTACAAACCACAAAAATCTGACCCGGGCAGAACCTCATGTTAAAACGCATAAAGTCCCTTTGGCGGACTCTAAATCGCCCACCCGTCCACATCAGCTTGGGGCTGGTTATCATTACCGGTTTTGTCGCTGGCATTATCTTCTGGGGCGGCTTTAACACGGCCCTCGAAGTTACAAACACGGAAGCGTTTTGCATCAGCTGCCATGAAATGAAAGACAACGTTTACGAAGAGTTGAAGGATACCGTGCACTACGAAAATCGCACGGGCGTTAGGGCCACTTGTCCGGACTGCCATGTACCCCACAACTGGACAGATAAAATTGCGCGGAAAATGCAGGCCAGTAAAGAAGTATGGGGCGCTATTTTCGGAACCATCAATACTCCAGAAAAGTTTGAGGCCAAGCGCTTGGAGCTTGCACAGCATGAGTGGGCCAGATTTTCAGCCAACAACTCGTTGGAGTGCCGCAACTGTCATGACTACGACAGCATGGACTGGGACAAAATGGGTGACGAAGCACGCCGTTTCATGAAGCCCGCCGCAGAGCGTAACCAGAGCTGTCTCGACTGCCACAAGGGCATTGCCCACCACCTGCCCAAAGAGATGAACACTGGGGTTGACCCTGCCCTTGCCCGGTTGATGGACCAAGCAGCTGGCGCGCGTCTGGCAACTGGCGAGACTTATTACACAGTCACATCGGTTGATCTTTACACCGACCCCGAACTGCAGAATCTTGCCGGCTACCTTGACCCCGCTTCTTCTGTAAACCTGATCAGCACCAAAGGTGATGCTTTGGAAGTTCAGGTATCTGGATGGCGCAAGCAAAAAGGTTTTGGCCGCATCATGTACGAAGGCTTTGGTCTTAACGTAGCCAGTGCGGTTCTCGAAAAAGAGGTTGCCACAGACGATGCCCGCTTCAGTTTGGGCGAAAGCAAAGTGGACGACCTCACTGGCCTGTCTTGGGAGCGGGCAGATATTACCCTGTGGGCGAAAAAAGGCGGCCTGTTGCCTGATCGCGACGCCCTCTGGAGCTATGCCGACCAGACATACTCAGATGGCTGCAGTGTTTGCCATGGCGAACCAGCCCCAGGGCATTTCGATGCTAACACCTGGCCCGCAATGTTCTCGGGCATGGTGGGCTTCACCAACATGAATGCGGAAACCCAAGCTCTGGTGTTGAAGTATCTGCAGCTGCACTCTTCGGACTTTGCCGAAAACGCACACTGACTTTTGAGGCATAAGATGGCTATTACACGCAGACAATTCATGCAAGGACTGGCTTCTGTTTCAGCGGGGGCCATGCTCGGCCCCGGCCTTTTAATGCGTACAGCAGAAGCTGCCGTATCAGCTGAAGGCTCCTGGAAAACCACCGGTTCGCACTGGGGCGCCATCAAGGCCTTGGTAAAAGGCGGCAAGGTGGCTGAAATAAAGCCGCTTGAACAAGACAAGTACCCAACCGAGATGATCAAAGGTGTGATGGGCGTCATCTACAACCCATCCCGCATTCGCTACCCCATGGCCCGATTGGACTGGCTGAAAAACCGAGAGAATAGCGACCGCACCCAGCGTGGTGACAACCGGTTTGTACGCCTGACTTGGGACGAAGCTCTAGATCTGTTCTATGAGGAGCTGGAGCGGGTGCAAACCACCCACGGCCCGGCTGCCCTGCACCACTCCACCGGCTGGCGCCAGACCGGGCAGGTACATAGCTGCGGCAACCACATGGCTCGTGCCCTCGGCATGCATGGCAATTCGGTGGCCTCAATCGGCGACTACTCCACGGGCGCCGCTCAAGGCATTCTGCCCTACATACTGGGCTCTACCGAGGTATACAGTCAGGGCACATCATGGCCGCTGATTCTGGAAAACAGCAAAACCGTCATCCTGTGGGCCAATGACCCGGTCAAAAATCTTCAGGTAGGCTGGAACTGTGAAACCCACGAATCCTACGAATATCTGGAGCAGCTGAAAGGCAAAGTGGCCAACGGCAGCATCCGCGTAATCAGCGTCGACCCGGTTCGCTCCAAAACCCAGAACTATCTGGGCTGCGAGCAGTTGTACGTAAACCCGATGACCGACGTACCCTTCATGCTGGGCATTGCACACACCCTGTATACCGAAAACCTTTACGACAAGAAGTTCATCGAAACCTACGCGCTGGGCTTCAAAGACTTCATTGACTATGTGATGGGTGAAACCGACGACAAGGTTGAGAAAACACCTGCTTGGGCATCTGCGATTTGCGGCATCGATGAAGACAAAATACGTGAGTTTGCCCGTCTGCTCGCGTCGGACCGCACACAGCTTCTCTTTGGCTGGGCGGTTCAGCGTCAACAGCATGGCGAGCAGCCTTACTGGATGGGTGCCGTAATTGCCACCATGCTGGGCCAGATTGGTTTGCCGGGCGGCGGTATCAGTTACGCCCACCACTACAGCTCGATTGGGGTATCGGCTTCTGGCGCCAGCGCGCCGGGCGCCTTCCCACGCAATATAGACGCGGGCAAAGCACCAAAGCACCCGAGCACAGACTATAAAGGCGCCAGCAGCACCATCCCGATTGCGCGTTGGGTTGACAGCATCCTAACACCCGGTGAAAAGATCGAGTACAACGGTAGTGAAGTAATCTACCCGGAAATCCGCATGGTAGTGTTCAGTGGCTGTAACCCCTGGCACCGTCATCAAGACCGCAACCGAATGAAACAGGCTTATCGCAAGCTGGAAACTGCGGTTACCATCGACTTTACGTGGAACGCCACCTGCCGCTTCTCGGATCTCGTACTACCCGCCTGCACCCAGTTTGAGCGCAACGATATCGATATCTATGGCTCCTACAGCAACCGCGGCCTGCTGGCCATGCATAAGCTGGTGGACCCTTTGTTCCATTCGCGCACGGATTTCGACATATTCACAGAACTCTGTCGTCGCTTTGGTCGCCACGAAGAATACCGTCGCAGCATGGACGAAGGTCAGTGGCTGCGGCACCTCTACAATGCCTGCCGGGACGAAAACCAGAAGGCCGGATTCAAGATGCCGGAATTCGACGAGTTCTGGGAAGCCGGTTATATCGACTTTGGGGCTGGCAAGCCTTGGGTGCGGCACGCCGACTTCCGGGAAGACCCGGAACTGAACGCATTGGGTACTCCTTCCGGATTTATTGAAATCAGTAGCCGAAAAATCGGCCGGTACGGCTATGACGACTGCAAGGCCTATCCCAGCTGGATGGAGAAAGCCGAGAGGTCACACGGCGGGCCGGGTTCCGACAAGTTCCCCTTATGGCTGCAATCAGTGCATCCAGACAATCGCCTGCACTCACAAATGTGCGAATCGGAAGAGTTCCGCGCCACCTACACAGTACAGGGCCGCGAACCGGTGTTTATGGGCCCTGAAGACGCCAAGGCACGCGGCATCGCCGACGGTGATCTGGTGCGCGTGTTCAACGACCGTGGCCAACTCCTGGCTGGCGCCGTGGTTTCCGACAACTTCCCGCCAGGCGTCATCCGCATTCAGGAAGGCGCATGGTACGGCCCGGAGGATGCCAGCATAGGCTCACTGGACACATACGGTGACCCCAACACCCTCACCATGGATATAGGCACTTCGCGCCTGTCTCAGGCCACCAGCGCCAATACTTGTCTGGTCAACATGGAGAAGTTCAAGGGTACCGCACCGGCTGTCACCTCATTCGGCGGGCCCATTGAGGTTGAGGTATGAATGCAGATTGGCGCCACCCCGCGCTCTGCAACTGGTTTGCCGGTCTCTTTGCAGCAGAGTTGACCGCTGAACAACTGCAGGCTTACCAACGAGGAGAGGGTGAGGCCGTGCTCGTCTCGCTGTCTGAGCTACCAGACCTTACAGAGGCTGTTAAGCGGTTGCGCAATGCCATCAATGGCCTGACCTTGCTAGCCCATCCACAATTGGAGCTGGCAGCAGATTTCGCTTCCATGTTCCTGCTGGACGGGCAAAACAGCCCCCCCCCCTATGCATCCTTTTACAGCTCTGAGGGCAGCCGCTTTTTTGCAGAGCCACAGGCACGCATGCAAGAGAGACTGGAAGCTAGCCAGCAAGAGGTGTCAGCAGATTTTCGGGAGCCTTCAGACCACTTGTCGGTGATGCTTGAATATCTGGGCGATGGCTTCGCAGCACATCAGGAAACCGCGGAACGATCTAATTCAGGGCCCACATTAGATCAGATCAAAACCTTTGTTGAGGAAGAGCTGCTGAACTGGCTCCCCGCTTTTGCAGCCCGCTGCCAGAAGGTTAAAACCGTGAGCGATCTCTACCCTGCTCTGGCGGCTCTGTTGCTTGAGTTCTGTAAGGGGTTGCCAGCGTTGGACGAAGCGCTGGCAAATGAATCGGCGAAGGCCGCCTCAAGGCTTTAAAATCAGATCTTTGTCCCTAACACCCGACACCCGGATTTCCGACCAATCACTAGCAGGAACCGCCACCACTACGCAGGGCGATGTTATAACCTGAGCGGTCATGGTTCCGGGCGCCGGCGAACGCATCGCCACCGCAAGCTGTAATGTGCTTGTGGTGCTCTGCGCAGAACTCAGGCTAAGGCTGTAACCGCTCGTTGGCCGTTCCCCTAACGTGACAAACAGCAAGTGTTCTTTGGCGAGATCCACCTGTCGCAACTGCTGCACCGCCATATTCTGAGTTGGCAGATCAAGCATCTGCTGCAGCCGCTCGGCAGTCTGAACATAGGCCAATCCGGGGCCCGTTAGCCCACAATGGGCTGACTGAGTAACCTGCCGCGCTAAGGGCGCATCGCGCTTATCCTCGGTAACATGGGAAGACGCACACCCTGCCAACAACGCAAGCCCGGCCACCAAAGAAGCTGATGGCACGCCTGCAAATACCCTTCTACATACAGAAATCAACGCTCTGCTCCAATCAGTTTGTGGGCTGGCTCATGGCCAGAACCACTCTCTATTTGCTCTGGCAAAAGCTTATAGCCTCTAAACCCGGGGCGCGGCAATACGTTGGGTGTCGCCGCCGAAATGGATGGGCGCGAATAGCTGGTTGTCATTTCTATACCTGTAAGCGATTGCCCCGGGCTGATAGTGATTTCCTGCCTAAGACCTGTTACCGGGTATTCCGCACAGGCTTCGCCCGCATGGCAAATCAACCCATCGTTATCCAGGTCAGATCCGGCCACCAAAATATAGTTACCGGGCGGAACCTCATTGAGCGTTTGCGGCTCAACGCCGTCATCAGGTGCAAACGAAAACCGGTATTGCCCGTTATCAACCACCGCTGTCGTCTGAGCAACCGTCGTATAAAAGTCACCTTCCGACTCGGGATCAACCAATAAAACGAAGTGTCTGCCTGCATCACGAGCTTGCTGATCCGTTACCCTCTGGCCTATCACCGGGATTTCAAGCCTGCGCAACCTATCACTTTTGTATTCCACAACAATCGGTGCCCGAGTCGATATCCCAGCTTCAAGCGCTTCCGGGCGCAATGTTAGGGAAAGGATAAACTCCGTTCCAGTTGCCCCACTGGCAGGCGCGGAATCCAAACGCACCCAGGGTGCATTTACAGAGACAGACTCAATAGTTACAAGGCCCGGGTCGCTGCCATAAACGCTCAAGGTCACGCTCGCGGAAGAAGATCCCTCCGACGACAAGCTTACAATGGCGGGGGACGATGCCAACAAATTGGGCACCACCGCAGTAGAGGCCGCCAAAGTGGACTTGCCTGCATCGAGAAGACCCCAGCCTCGATCCACAGTTTTGGCGCAGATTTCACGGCCACAATCCTGAAAAGTCAAGTCTCCAGCCATCAACATGGCTCTCAGCCTGCCATGATCCAGAGCCGGATTGAGGCTCTTCATCAAAGCAAAAACCGCCGAGACATGCGGGGCCGCCATAGATGTTCCCTGTAAGCCTATGTAGGTCTCTTTCAGGGAGCCATTTATCAGACTGGCACTGGTGCTGCTGATTAAGTCACTGCGGCCGTCAGCGTTACCATCGCGGCTGGCATCGCCGCCGGGTGCCGCCAAATCGATCCAGCTGCCGGAATTCGAATAGGCCGACAGCTCACCTGCCCCATCAACAGCGCTTACAGAAAACACCTGATCATAGGCCGCTGGATAGGAGGCCAGCGTAGACGCAGAATTTCCCGCCGCCGCGACAAATACCACGCCTTTACTAACACCGTCAGCAATGGCCTCATTCAACTGCGATTGAAAAGGAAGCCCGCCCAAGCTCAGGTTAACAATATCAGCGCGGCGACGGTCACCAGCAGAGCCAGCAATCCAGCGCAAGGCCGCTAACAAATCCGCAGACGAACCTGTGCCCCCTTCACCCAGCACCCGAACAGGAAGCAACGAGGCGTTATATGCAATACCGGCTCCGCCTGCACCATTTACCGCAGCGGCAATGGTACCTGACACATGGGTACCATGATAAACACTGGTGCCAACAGCGTTTCCTGGGTCTGAAGGGTCATTATCCCGCCCAGAAGGCAGATCAAAGTCGTTATCAAACCCTGCGGATACGAAATCCGCACCACCAACAACGTTTGCATCCAACTCGCTGTGCCAGTTACCCGGCTCGCCATACAACCCCGTGTCCATCACTGCAACGGTAACACCAGCACCGCCGTCACTGGCTAACTGCCAGGCGGTTGGAGCGTTTACCAACTCATAATGCCACTGCTGCCCTACAGACAGATGGTTATATAGCGGCTCATTTAGCGGCGTTGTGTTCATCGCCCTCATTTTGTAGTTGGGTGTAGCCGATACCACATCCGCACGCTTGCTCAGTGCACGAACCCACTCAAGAGTCGAGTCTTGTGTTTGCAAGCCGCTATTGCGCAACGCCTGAGCCGGTGCTTGCACCAGCCAAACACCCGGCGACAACTCCCGCTTGGGCTCCATGCTTTCTTGTGGCCCAAACGAGTGTTGGGACATCTGGCTCATTCCCTGCTTAAACTCAACAATGGCCTCGGAATCGACAAAGTCGTGATCTGGCCACTCAAACCCAGCCGATAAAGCATTACCTGCTGTGGATGTCGATAGAATATAGAGCATGGGCTCAAAACCGGTCGCCTCAACAGCCAAGCTGTAAGAGCCTGCTGGCTCCGTCTCCGGTAGTGAAATCTGGACCGGGTCTGATTGGTTACCCGTAGACGCGGTGGCAATAAGACGATTACCTGTAAACAGAGACAATCTCAGCGGTGATGGGCCCTGACTGGTAGCAAACGGCTGAAGGGAAATACTCTGCTCTGCATGCAAAGGCAGAGTAAAAATATCAACAGGGTCTGCGGGGTAAACATTCCCAGGCCCATCGCCCGCGCCGGAATAGACTCCGAACGCAGGGCTCACATAACCCGCAAGAACAAATTCCGGAGGCAGAAGTTGCGCATCAGACTCGGGAGAAGCACCCAGTGCCAACGTTTCTCCATCGTCGGCATCGACCCGGGTTCCGGCTTCGATAGCGATACTGCCCGATAGCGCAACATCGCCCGGTGTTCGCCCAATGCTTCCGGAACTTCCGTCACAACCCCAAAGAGCCACAATCAGCCCCGCCAGAATTGAACACTTTAAAAACGTCGCTGCCATTGCGTGAGCATGCATTCGCACTAGCCCCTGTTTTGATGTGCCAACAAGTATACGCTACACGGCCCTTCCCAGATGCCGAGAGCTACTTAATCACTCTGGCATGATTCTACATAAATAAAAAAGCCGCCTTAGGAAACTTTCCGAAGGCGGCGCTTACATCTCACGGTGAAAATCAAGTCGCGTAGAACAACATAGGCACGAAGGCGACCAGCAACAAGGTTGGTCCCATAACCGCAACGGGTAACAGGAGCCGCTCGTAGCGATGCCAGAAGGAGCCAACACGTTCAGCCGCCAGCACTTCGTTTTCTCCAACCACCTGCCGGGTAAGGAGATGGTTCAACGCCACAGGCGGGCTGAGGTAACCCAGCTCAAACGCTACCAAGCAAACAATCCAGAAATGCAAAGGATCAATGCCCAGTTGAATAGCTGGTTGTGCCACGGTTGCCGATACCAGTATGACCGCGCCAAACGGATCCATAACCATACCGATAACCGTCAACATGAGCACGATCACAAACATCGCAAGCCAGGGACTGGTTAGATGCTCAGGGAAAAGCGTATGAACAATCTCAGAACGTTCAAGAATACCCCCTAAACAAATCGAAAAACCGATCAATGCCAGCAAAGCACCAATATGCACGGCCGAATCGCTGGCTGCAGTGCAGCTTCTGCCCCAGAAGGCTTGGGTGCGGGTTTCGTTGTCTCCACGGCTGCTACTATTGGCATCGAGAAACACCAGAGCAAGCATGACCAAAGGCAGGATCAAGGGGGCACTGTATTCGTTGAAAGATAGGCCAAGCACAAAGTAGATAGCGAAGATAACCGCCGCAGCCACCGCCACGTATGGCAGCAGGGGTTTGAGTTGTTGCAGCGATGCGTTGAAAGCGCCCGGAGCCGGTCGTGGCCGCCAGTTGCCTTCCGTTTTGCATACGATGATCGAGAACAGGGTGGCCGACATAATGAACACCCAAAAGCCCCAACCATACATTTCAGTGGTCGTGACTTCCTTGTTCAAAGCTGCGACAACCACAATCAACAAGCAGGGGTTCAAAACAACACCGAGACTCCCGGACATCGCCGTTGTTGCCAACGCCAGCTGCCGCCCAGCCCCTGCCCTGCGCAACTCATCGTAGACCACGCCGCCGACAGCAAGAATGAAAATACCGGAGGCACCGGTAAACGCCGTGGGAAAAGCTGTCGCAAAGATAATCACAGAGGCCAGCATGGGGGCAGGCAAGTTATAGGGCTTGATGACGTTCAGCAATAACTCTGGCAAGCGGGTCTGTTTAAGAACCATGCCCACCAGAACATAGAGCCCGATGTTGATAAACATCGACGACAGGTTGGACATCATGCCGAAGTAAATAGCCAGCCCTGATGCATAGCCATCAACAAAGAAAAAGTAGGCCATGGCTATCAGGCCCATGGTGCAATACAGCGGCAACACCAAACCCGAGGACAGAGCCAACCCGCCAGGCTTTATATGCTTGGGCACGTAAAGAAAACGAAAGGCGTTGACCACCATGAACAAGCCGAACACGCCTGTCCAAGCATACTGAAGTATGACTGTAGACTCGGCCCCGGGCGAGCTTGCCAACCGGCCCAAATAGGCGTTCATCGAGAAGACCATCATGCCATTAACCGCGAACTGCACCGCCTGGCTCAAGCGCCACTCTGACCGGTTTCTGGGCAGCCGCAGTGCAATATGGTCGGCATCCATAGCTGCCACCGCCGCCGCCATCGCGAAGATTGCGATAAACAGGTACTTGGTTAGCTCAATGTTATCCAGCAGAAACCCCGCCAACCCTTGCTCAACGGTCTTGAAAGCGCCCAGCGCAGGCGTAGCATGCTCAAGATTATTCTGATAGGCCGCATGTTGATCCGCGCACAGGGCAAGATTTCGTTCCAGCGAGGTGCGAATGGCATTCGGGTTCGGTGGGGAATCAAACAGATCGTCCGGATCCGGCTTATAGGCCGCAACCCGTTTGCGAACTTCTGCATCCACATTCATTTCCAACCGACACGACGGCTCCGTGGCATCTGGATTCAGCAGATAATAGTTCGGCCATGTTTGCTCACCAACCCAAAGCAAGCGCGAATGAAGCGAGTTACCCATACCGAGGAGCAGGGTAAAAAACAGCAGCAACAACAAAATAGCCCCATGAATTTTATGCACGGGGTATAGGGCTCTTGCGGCCGGTGCGGTTATGGCTTGCCAATTCATGGGTAATCCGCCCTATTATTCCCGATTTTCCGAGGTACATTCCGATGCAGACGGGTTACTGGCACAGCGAATTTTACTCAGCAGGCTCAGCATCTTGGGATGGTAAACATCAGGTGCTCCGTTTAAGCCGTCACGCATTTCAATTCGGTTCTGACGGAACATTTCCTGGTACCCCTGAACGTCTTTCTCAGGAATGCGAATCCACTTTTCTTCCGGAATCGCCGCTTCCTGATTTTTAATAAGGTTCATTGCCTGCGGGTACATACCCCAGGCTACCTGACGAGAAGCTTGGGCAGTTTCGTCTTCAAGAACGCCTTCACGGGCGATCACCTGAATAGTGAGCTGGGCCAAGGGATAGTCCACGATACCGCCGGTATCACCTATACCTTTGTAGAGTTCAAGCGCTTCATAGGCGAATGCCGGTGCGTAAGCGGTATCTACAGAACCGTTATTAAATTTGCCAGCAAAGTTGGTGATGTCTGAAGGCACCACGGTTGCCTTAACAAAGTTCACCATGTGAATAGCATCTTTCTGGTAGTCCAAGGTCGCCATCCGCTTGCCCGCTAAATCGCCCGCAGTACCCATGCTGCGGTCGTTAACAAACAAATACCCGGCGCCACCTGGCAGGATACCCAGCACTTCATAACCATCCTGCTTCATAAGCGGTGCAGCCTTGGCTTGCGCCAAAGTCGCGAGAAGCGTTTTAAGGTCATCGTAAGTAGGGAGCGCACCAACGGCACTAACGGTTCCCGTAAAACGGTTAAAAGGTCTAGTGCGAAGGTCTGTCGCAGCAACGGCATCACATTGGCCCGCGTTGAAGTCACCTACTGCAACACCTTCATCCGTGTAGGGCTTCAGATCATAGTCCACACCGTGAGATTTCATCTCTAGGGCGTAGTCCTTAACCATGTTGAACATGTCACCGTTTGCGCCAATCACATCAAAGACGCACATTTTTACGGTTTGTGCTGAAGCCAAGGGCGTTATGGCAGCGAGAGTCAAGGCGGTAAGGGATTTGCGGATCATAACGACCTCCTAATCATTCTTGTGTTTGTATTGAGTTTATTAGGCGGCCGAATACCGCCACCGGCGCTAACCAATCAGAGCAATCCATCCAGACTCATGGTTTCAATATTTTCAGTGTTGCGTTCCGGGCTCATTTTTCCGAAGAACGTCTGTGGCGTGCGGTAGCCGTACTCAGCTGTCCAGTGCTTGTCTGAGGAAAACCGAATGATGTTCTCGGCCACATAATCGGCCAAGCGATACTTCTCCCATACTTCAATGGTGTCGTCCGCTTCTACAAAGCGGTGAATAACATCAGCTAAAATATCTGTGCGACCGAAGGTTTCTGCAGCTACCGCTTCAAGGGCCATGGAAGCGCGCATTCCAGAGCGCACGCCAGAGGCCGAACTATTTTCAAGCACCTGCCAAGGGTCGGGGGACTGTTCTGGTCGGGTATCCGGTAACAATAACCAAACCATCGCGCGCACAGCATTGGGCAGGCCACCGGTTTTATCGTTATCAATACAGGTTGCGGCGCGCTCAGCTTGCGGCGCGATGTTGCGCGGTATGCCTGCACGGGCGCCGGAATTGGCATCATTCACAACCGCCTGCAAACCCGTTAGCAAGCCGAGCAGAAAGGTAATCTCATCCTGCTCACTTTGCAGATTTGGGCACTCAAGAGGCTCTTTGGAAGGATCGAAATCGTAAGCCGCCATCGCCCTAAGGAAAGCCACCTCACGACGTTTAGCGGTGAGTGCATATAAGCGCTTGGAGCGCTCGCGGGCATCTTTGGCAGCTGGCACATCGCCTTCATAGTCTGCCCGCAAATAGTCGAGTTCAGCTTCCCAGGCGTCGTACTCCATACAATTGGCAGCTAGCAGCATCAACAAAGAGCCACTGGTATCCGGTGCATCATTGATCCGCGAGAAAGAATAGAGCAAGGGGTCAATACCTTCCCCAAGGGCGCATGCCATTTCCGGATCAGACATCTGCATGACATAAGGGGTGGCTTCGCCCTCAGAGTAATTCGCCAATACAAATCCGGTCGTTTTGTAGATCGGGTGTAAGGAACAGCCGGTAAATAAAACCGCGATTGCCAGTAAAGCCAGTTTGTTGCGCACCGCCATCAGACGGCTGGCGTGTGTTACCAGTATGGACATCGTTAAGTCACCCTGATCTGAATTATTTTTATCAGTATGAAACACAGTCAACTCTGTGATTCTGGTGGCAAGGGTGCGTTTAAAGGGGGCCTACAAAAATGGCTCGTTTGCCGAATTGCTTGTGCCTATCAGGCCAATGGCCTGAAATGGGAAGCCTGTATTTTTGCTTTATATCAATAAAAACAATTAGATAGAAAGAATCAAAAAAATAATACGCGCTCGAACATTTTGTTACAAAATGACGACTAACTCTCATAATGACCTGCCTGCAAGAACAGGCTTTTTAGCTCAAGCCCAGCATGGCCACCACCTGATCGGTTAGGTCGTTTTGAGTCAAGCCGCCGCGTTCTGGTCGGTACCAGGTAACTGTCCAACTCAGTGCACCCGTCAACATACGGCGCACTATGAATGGATCGGCAACGAGAGCGCCTTCCTCTTTCAAGCCGGTCAACACATCCAACCATAAAGCTTCGTAGATATCTCGAAGCTCAAGCACTTCGGCTCGGGATGCTTCCGAGAGGCTTCGCCACTCAAATACCAGAACAGCCATGGCTTCTCCGGTCTGGCCATTAATCGATTCCAGCTCGGCACTTACCAGTGCTCTCAACTTCTCTCGATTGGAATCAGCCGAGTTCATTGCAGCCTGCATTAGAGCAGTATTCAGCCTGATGGTTTCTACCATCACCGCTTTCAATATTTCTTCTTTGGTACGAAAGTGATGGAACAAGCTTCCGGACTGAATGCCAACGGCTGCCGCCAAATCCCTCACTGTAGTGCGTTCATACCCCTTCTCACGAAAAAGACGGGCTGCTTCCCGAAGCAATCGTCCACGGGCACTTTCGAGATCTGAAACCAAATTTTCAGCAACGAGTGATTGGAGAATTTTGTCTTGATTCACAGGTAATTCCAGCGGTTTTAAAAGAACCAATATTCTACCTGAGATTTACCTGTTTACAAACCAAGCGCTTGCTTGGTATTGTCTAGTTAACGGTTCAACAGTTGCCGGCACACATTCGTGATACACAAGGCAACACAGCTACAGGATGCACAGACATGACGAATTCACCGAAGACTATCCGGATCGGTTGTTCCTCCGCTTTCTGGGGCGACACTGAAACAGCCGCAGCGCAACTGGTTCACAAAGGTAATATTGATTACCTGGTTTCCGACTACTTGGCCGAAGTCACCATGTCGATCATGGCTGGCCAGAAGATGAAAGACCCCAGCCAAGGCTACGCCCGGGACTTTGTTGAAACAGTTATGGGACCCCTACTGGCCGACATCAAAGAGAAAGGTATTCGCGTACTAAGCAACGCTGGTGGCGTGAACCCGGTAGCTTGCCGCGACGCTTTACAGACTCTGTGCGAAAAAGCCGGCGTTGATATGAAAATTGCCTTGGTACTCGGGGATGATCTGCTACCCCAGAAACAGGACCTGAGCAAAGCGGGTATTACCGAAATGGCCACCGGCGCACCCATGCCGGCGATGATGGTTAGCCTGAACGCATACCTTGGCGCATCTGGTTTGGCAGCTGCTCTGGATCAGGGCGCAGACATTGTTCTTACTGGCCGTGTGGTCGACAGTGCTTTGGTGCTTGCACCTCTGGTTCACGAATTCGGCTGGGACTGGAAGGACTACGACAAACTGGCACAAGCCAGCCTTGCAGGTCACTTGTTGGAGTGCGGAGCGCAATCTACAGGCGGTAACTTTACCGACTGGGAAGCCGTTGCTGAGGGATTCGCTGATATGGGCTTCCCGATTGCTGAAGTTAGCCCAAGCGGCGAGTTCGTTGTTACAAAACCGGAAGGCACTGGCGGCCTAGTAAGCCGCGGCACGGTAGCTGAGCAATTGGTTTACGAGATTGGTGATCCCCGTGCCTATTTACTGCCCGATGTTACCTGCGACTTCACGGATGTTGAGCTCATAGAAAGCGGGCCAGACCGTGTAACCGTTCGAGGCGCTCGCGGCTTGCCACCCACTGACAGCTACAAGGTATCTGGCACTTGGCCGGATGGCTTCAAATGTACCGCAACTTTCCTGCTTGCTGGCATTGACGCTCCTAAAAAAGCTCAGGCAGTGGCTGATGCCATTCTTACGAAAACATCACGCCTGTTCCAGGAGCGTGGCCTGCCGGACTATACCGAAACCAGTGTCGAACTGCTGGGTACGGAAACCACATACGGTAAGCAAGGGCGCGGCCAAGGCAGCCGGGAGATCATCGTTAAAATCAGCGCAGCTCACCCAAAGAAAGGTGCTCTGGTACTGTTCTCCCGTGAAATTGCACAAGCCGCTACGGGAATGGCTCCAGGCCTGACAGGCATTGTGGGAGGACGCCCCTCCGTGTGGCCAAAGATTCGACTTTATTCGTGCCTGGTTCCCAAGAGTGAGGTTGCAGTCTCTGTTGACCTGAACGGTGAGCAAATCCCTGTTTCCGTAGACAGCGCCGGTGGCTTCCAGCCCGGCATGATCAAAGATCAAGCCCCAATTGCAGCTGCATCGACAACCGACACCACTGTGCCATTAATTGACCTGGCATGGGCTCGCAGTGGTGACAAAGGTGACCACAGCAACATTGGTGTTATCGCGCGCAAACCTGAGTTCGTTCCTTTTATTGCAGCCGCGCTGAGCGAAGAAGCGGTAGCTGAATGGATGGAACACACATTGAACCCGGAAAGCGGCAAGGTCACTCGATGGACGCTGCCAGGCCTGCACGCATTCAACTTCCTGCTGGAGCACAGTCTGGGCGGAGGTGGCGTGGCCAGCCTGCGCATTGATCCTCAAGGTAAGGCATTTGCGCAGCAGTTGCTGGAGTTTCCGGTGCCTGTGCCTGCGGGCCTGGTTCGTTCCTGATTCTATGAAGTATGCACTCTGGGTGGCCGGGACGGCCACCCAGAGCGCTCATACATTGGGCAAGGTTATTAAACTATGAGTTATCAGTCCGTTTTTCATCCTGACCTGTTCAAGGGTCAAGTATTTATCGTGACCGGGGGCGGCTCTGGCATCGGACGCTGCACCGCGCACGAACTGGCCGCGCTTGGTGCCAAAGTTGCACTGGTGGGCCGCAAAGTCGAAAAAGTTGAAGCCGTAAAAGCAGAAATTGTTGAAGACGGTGGCATTGCTTCGGCTCACGTATGCGATATCCGCGAGGAAGAGTCTGTAAAAGCCACGGTGAAAGCCATTATCGCGGAGCATGGCGGTCTGAATGGTGTGGTTAACAACGCCGGTGGCCAGTTCCCTTCTCCTCTGGCGGGCATCAACCAGAAAGGCTGGGAAACGGTGGTTCGCACCAACCTTACCGGCGGCTTTTTGATGGCGCGGGAGGCCTACACTCAGGCGTTGTCGAAAACCGGCGGCGCTATCGTAAACATTGTGGCGGACATGTGGGGCGGCATGCCCGGCATGGGGCATTCGGGTGCAGCTCGGGCTGGCATGGTGAACTTCACTCAGACAGCCGCTGTGGAATGGGGCACCTCCGGCGTTCGCGTGAATGCGGTTGCGCCAGGCTGGATTGCCTCCAGCGGTATGGATAACTACCCGGAACACATGAAGCAGTGGATTCGTAGTCTTGGCGATAACGTGCCCATCAAGCGTATGGGGACTGAATCTGAAATCAGTGCGGCAATCTGCTTCCTGCTAAGCCCTGGCGCGTCCTTCATCAGCGGTGACTGCCTGCGTATAGACGGTGCGGCCTCCCAAGGCACCCGGATATGGCCACTGCCCAAGGCAAAAAACAATGAGCCCTTCAATGGCTTCCACCGGGCTGTAACGCCCAAAGTGCTCAGCGAGGATTAAGGAACTTCTTATGCAAACACTGGAAACCAGTATTAATCCCCAGTCCGACGAGTTTCGCGGCAACATCGAGGCCATGAATGCGCACATCCAGACCTTTCGGGATGTGGAGCAGAAAGTTCTCGATCTGGCCGAGGCAGCACGGGAAAAGTTTACCAAGCGCGGCAAGCTTCTGCCCCGGGATCGCATCAACCGTTTGCTGGATCGTGGCACACCGTTTCTAGAGCTGTGCTCTCTGGCTGGCTACAAAATGCACGATGATAAAGACGGCAGCATGGCTGGTGGCGGCATCATCGCCGGTATAGGAACCGTTAGCGGCATTCGCTGCCTAGTTGTAGCGAGCAACAGCGCCATCAAAGGCGGTACCATTACGCCTGCCGGACTGGATAAAACCTTGCGTCTGCAGCAGATCGCTAAAGAGAACAAACTGCCGATCGTCTCCCTGTCCGAGAGTGGCGGTGCCAACCTCAACTACGCCACGGATATTTTCGTGCAGGGCGCCCGCGGGTTTGCCAACCAAGCGCGCATGTCTGCTGCCGGGCTACCGCAGGTTACTGTGGTACACGGTAACGCGACCGCCGGCGGTGCCTATCAGCCCGGCTTGTCGGATTACGTGATCGCGATTCGCGGTAAGGCCAAGATGTTCCTGGCCGGCCCGCCACTGCTAAAAGCCGCAACCGGTGAAATTGCCGACGACGAAGAGCTTGGCGGTGCAGAAATGCACGCACAGACTGCCGGTACTGTTGAATATCTGGCCGAAGACGACGCAGACGGCATCCGCCAGGCGAGAAACGTCATGGAAGCTCTGCCCTGGAACGAACAGCTCCCACCACAGCGCGAGCTGAAATGGGAAGAGCCTCTTTATCCTGCGGAAGAGCTACTGGGCGTTATCCCCTCGGATTCTAAAAAGCCTTACGACGTGCGCGAAATTCTGGCGCGCATAAGTGACGGCTCCAAGTTCATGGACTTCAAGAATGAGTTCGACAGCCAAACCGTCTGCGGCACCATTCGCGTAGAAGGACACTCCGTCGGCATCATCGGTAACAACGGCCCGATCACCCCGGCCGGCAGCGCCAAGGCAGCCCAGTTTATTCAACTCTGCGACCAGGCAGGCACGCCATTATTGTTCCTGCACAACACCACAGGATTCATGGTGGGCACGCATTCCGAGCAGAACGGCATCATCAAAAACGGCTCAAAAATGATCCAGGCTGTTGCCAACTGCCGCGTGCCTAAAGTTGCGGTAGTGATCGGTGGCTCCTACGGTGCCGGAAACTACGCCATGTGTGGCCGCGGCCTTGACCCCCGTTTCATCTTCGCCTGGCCCAACAGCCGAACAGCCGTTATGGGCCCGGCCCAAGCCGGCAAGGTAATGCGTATTGTGGCGGAAGACAAACAGCGCCGCACCGGCGTCGAGCCAGACCCTAAAACTCTCGAGTTCCTGGAACAGGCGACAGCCAAGAAACTGGAAGACGGCTCGACAGCCCTGTTTGGTACAGCTCGGCTATGGGATGACGGCTTGATCGACCCGAGGGACACCCGAAAAGTTGTGGCACTGGTACTCGACATGTTCCGCGAAGCCGATGCCCGCCAGCTTCGACCAAACACCTTTGGCGTAGCGCGGCTCTGATCCAAACATACGAAACACTGAGTATTCAAAAGATAGAAAGCGTGCTTCAAACAAGCGAAGGCACGAACCAAAAAACAGCAGGAGAACACATCGTGAAATTTACAGCCGAACACGAAGCTCTAAGAAAAACCGTCCGCGATTTCGTACAGAAAGAAATCAACCCCCATTGTGACGAGTGGGAAGAAGCTGGCCACTTTCCCATTCGCGAAATATTCAAGAAATTAGGCGACCTTGGCGTACTAGGCATCCAGAAGCCTGAAGAATACGGCGGCATGGGGCTGGACTACAGCTACAATCTGGTTGCCGCTGAAGAATTGGGCATGGCCAACTGTGGCGGTGTGCCCCTGGCAATTGGTGTTCAGACCGACATGTGCACCCCTGCCATCGCGCGCTTTGGTTCGGATGAACTGAAGCGCAGCTTCCTGGCCCCGGCCATTGCCGGCGACATGGTTGGCTGCATTGGCGTAAGTGAAGTAGGTGCAGGTTCCGACGTGGCTGGCCTGAAAACCACTGCCAAAAAAGACGGCGATGATTACATCATCAACGGCTCCAAAATGTGGATCACCAACAGCCCTCAGGCCGACTTCATTTGCTTGCTGGCCAACACCAGCGACGACAAGCCCCACAAGAACAAATCACTGATCATCGTACCCATGAATTCCCCGGGCATTACCATGAGCCCGCACTTGAACAAGCTGGGCATGCGTTCCTCGGAAACTGCTCAGATTTTCTTTGACGACGTTCGTGTTCCCCAGCGCAACCGCATTGGCGCCGAGGGCACTGGCTTCATGATGCAGATGCTGCAGTTCCAGGAAGAACGTTTGTGGGGTGCGGCCAACGTTATCAAAGCGCTGGAAAACTGCATCGACCAGACTATCGAGTACTGCCGTGAGCGTAAGACCTTTGGTACACCGCTGATCGACAATCAGGTCATTCACTTCCGCATGGCCGAGTTGCAAACAGAAGTAGAGGCTCTGCGCGCCCTGACCTACAAAGCTTGCGAGCTGCATATAGAAGGCAAAGACGTCACCAAACTCGCCTCCATGGCCAAGCTGAAAGCCGGTCGTCTGGGCCGCGAAGTTACCGATAGCTGCCTGCAATACTGGGGCGGTAACGGCTTCATGTGGGACAACCCGGCATCCCGCGCATTCCGCGATGTTCGCCTGGTGTCTATCGGCGGCGGTGCCGATGAAATCATGCTGGGTATTATCAGCAAGATGATGGGCATTCTGCCTGGCAAGCGCTAAGGCTAAAGCTTGGTGCCAGACCGGTAGCCCGGTTGAACTCTTCAGGACACGCCCGCGAGTACGTCCCAGTAGGGCTCGATCGGGCCATCCCTGGCCCTCAACGGTCCTGAAGAGTTCAACCGGGCTACCGGCCCCAAATCAATGTTCGTGGAGTCTATCAATGGAAACCTTGCCTCATTGCGAAACACTGCTTCTGGAGAAACAGGGGCCAGCACTGCATGTCACCATCAACCGGCCGGAATCCCGCAATGCCATGAGCCTGCAGATGGTAGCAGAGCTGTCCACTATTTTTACCGAAGTGGAATCTGACACCAGCATCCGCGCCGTTGTCATCCGCGGCTCCGGCGGCCACTTCTGTGCTGGTGGCGATATCAAAGATCTAGCTGGTGCCCGCAGCCAAAAAGCCGGCGAAGGCGAAGCTGACCCCTTTTACGTTCTCAACCGCGCCTTTGGAGCGATGATTCAGCAAGTGAACGAATCCTCCAAGGTCGTCATCGCCGTCACTGAAGGTGCAGTAATGGGCGGCGGATTTGGCTTGGCCTGCGTATCCGATGTTGCTATCGCGGGACCCACCGCGAAATTCGGCATGCCGGAAACCACCCTCGGCATCCTCCCTGCGCAGATTGCGCCATTCGTCGTAGAACGAATTGGCCTGACCCAAGCCCGCCGGCTTGCGCTGCTTGGTTTGCGAATCAGTGCGGAAGAAGCTTGCACACTGGGCATCGTTCATCAGGTTGCATCATCTGATAGTGAGCTAGACGACATGCTGGCGCACGCTGTTGAACGCGTTCGCAACTGTGCACCCATCGCCACAGCAGAGACCAAAGCACTGCTCCACCGGGTTGGACATGAATCCATGAGCGGATTACTCGACAGCGCAGCCGAAATGTTCGCCGCAGCCGTTAAAGGCAGCGAAGGTAACGAAGGCACTATGGCATTCATGCAGAAGCGTCCACCAGCCTGGGCAGACACGAACACATGATGAGGGAGCGCTTGGGTGCGGGGGTGTTTTCAGAAAATGTAGAGGGCCATGGATGGCCCGAAACAAGCGCACATGGATGTGCCCGTAGCGGTTTTCTGAAAACACCCCCGTACCCGAGCGCGAACTGGCACGAAATCGAGAGACCAGCACAATGCTAAAAAAACTATTAATAGCAAACCGTGGCGAAATCGCAGTGCGCGTTATTCGCACCGCCAAAGCCCTCGGATACCGCACCGTCGCCGTATACTCCGAGGCTGACGCCAATGCCATGCACACCGAACTGGCAGACGAAGCCGTTTGCATAGGCCCCGCACAAGTATCCGCGTCCTACCTGAATGCCGACGCCATACTCGAAGCCGCCCGCAAAACTGGCGCCGACTGCATTCATCCGGGTTACGGTTTCCTCTCCGAGAACTCAGGCTTTTCAGACGCCTGCAAAGAGGCTGGCATCGTATTCGTTGGCCCGCCAGCGGCCGCCATCGAACTCATGGGTAGCAAGCGACGCTCTAAAATCGCCATGCAAAAAGCCGGCGTACCGGTAGTTCCCGGATACGAAGGCGACAACGCCAGCGACGACGAACTCATAGCTGCAGCATCTGACATCGGCTATCCGCTGATGATTAAAGCCTCCGCCGGCGGCGGTGGCCGAGGCATGCGCCTCGTGCACAGCGAATCCGAGTTGGCCGACAACATCAAACGGGCACGTTCCGAATCCAAGCAAGCTTTTGGCGACGACGAACTGATCCTCGAAAGAGCAGTAATCGAACCCCGCCACGTAGAAATTCAGGTGTTCGCCGACCAGCACGGCAATGCCGTCTACCTCGGCGAGCGGGACTGCTCCGTACAGCGTCGCCACCAGAAAGTCGTCGAAGAAGCACCCTCACCCTTCGTGACGCCGGAACTCCGGGCCGCCATGGGCGAAGCTGCTGTTAAAGCAGCGCTGGCCTGCAACTACGAAGGCGCAGGCACCGTCGAATTCCTCGTCGACAAAGACCGCAACTTCTACTTTCTGGAAATGAACACACGTCTGCAGGTAGAGCACCCGGTTACCGAACTGATTACCGGTCAGGACCTGGTGGCTTGGCAGCTCAGTGTTGCCGAAGGCCTGCCATTGCCTCTGGCTCAGAATGACATCGAATTGAACGGCCACGCCATCGAGGTACGGCTCTACGCGGAAGACCCGTCCAACGGCTTCACGCCCCAGACCGGCCCCTTGCATGTGTTCCAGCCTGCAGAAGGAGAAGGCCTGCGATATGACACAGGCGTGCGTTCAGGCGATGAAATAACGCCCCACTACGACCCCATGCTTGCAAAGGTTATTGCCTGGGGTGAAAACCGCGACGAAGCACGCCGCCGCCTGATTCGCGCTCTGGAAGATACAGCCGTATTTGGTGTCACCACCAACCGGCATTTCCTCGGCCGAATCATCGCAGACAGCACCTTTGGTGCCGGTGAGGCAACCACGGCATTTTTGCAACAGGCTTTCAGTGACGATCCTTCACTGCAACCAGCCAAACTGCAAATCCGTCAGCTTGCCATCGCAGCTTGTGTACTGGCTCACGATGCTTCCGGCAATAAAGCCTGGAGCAACGCCCCCGCTACGAACACACCCATGAAGCTTGCCATTGGCGACGAGACAGTTGAATTACTGGTGCAAAGCAGTGGTAACAAAGTGTCCTGCAGCTTGGGTGACGAACACCACGAATTGGTCGTGACCAGCCTGAACAACGGCGTTTTATGCATTATCGACAAGGATATTCGTCAGCGTTGCCAATATCACCGCGCTGGGGATTCCCTATATTTACAAGCGTTCGGAGAGTCGTGGTCGGTTACTGATCTCACTCACCAGCCTGCAGCAGGTGCGAATGGTGCCGGTAGTGGGCGCATTCAGGCCTCTATGGACGGCGCCATTATCGACGTTTTGGTAGAAGCCGGCCAAACCGTTAGCCAGGGCGACACCCTCGTGATACTCGAAGCCATGAAGATGGAACACCCGGTCAAAGCCGACTGCGACGGTGTCGTAGCTCAGGTACTGACCACCAAAGGCGATCAGGTCAAGCGTAATCAATTGCTGGTGGAAGTGACCACCGGCGAAGCATCCGAACAGGAGAACAAACAGTGAACACATTGAAAAACCAAACCGTATTTATTACCGGCGCCAGCCGGGGCATCGGCCGTGCTATCGCCCTCGCCTGTGCACGCCAGGGCGCGAACGTTATTATCGCGGCAAAGTCAGACACACCTCACCCCAAGCTGCCAGGCACCATACACACCGTAGCCGAAGAAGTTCGTGCGGCGGGCGGTCAGGCACTGCCGTTGGTACTCGACGTGCGCGATGAAGATCAAATCAAGCAGCGTATCGATGAGGCCGCTGAGCACTTTGGTGGTATCGACGCCCTGATCAATAACGCTGGCGCCATTCGCCTGACGGGTGTAGAAAACCTAAAGGTCAGCCGTTTTGACCTCTTGCATCAAGTAAATGCACGTGCCGTGCTTGCATGCAGTCAGGCTGCCCTGCCCTGGCTCAAAAAATCCAAGCGCGCGCACATTCTGAGCATGTCACCGCCGCTGAACCTTGACCCGAAATGGTTTGCTCAGTTCGGACCATACACATCCACAAAATACGCCATGACCATGATCAGCATTGGTATGGCTCAGGAATTCAAACGTTACGGCATTGCCGTTAACACACTTTGGCCAAAAACACTTATCTCAACCGCTGCCATTGAGCATGAAGCGGGCGGAGCCCAAATGATGTCCCAAGGCAGGACTCCTGAGATTATGGCAGACGCAGCCGTAAGCATCCTGAATCACACTATTGAAGAGATGACAGGGCAAAACCTGATAGACGAAAACGTGTTGCGTCAGGACGGCGTAACCGATTTTGAAGGCTACCGTTATGAGGCCAACGACAAGCCGTTGTTGCCAGACCTCTACCTGGACTAGCCCTAACCTATAAAAACACCTGACGGAAAGACCATGAGCCAAGATAACGTTACTGCACTGGATCTGATGCGCAGCCTGCCGGGAGTTTTCAAACGGCTCCCCGCAATTGCCAAAGGCTATTACTACTACTCAGTGAAGAATGCGAGCAAGCCCCTCACCCTCGGAACTCTCGTAGAGAAGAATGCCGAAAAATACCGGGATAAAACGGCTATTTTGTTTGAGGAGCGCAGCATCACCTGGGGCGAATTCAATGCCTGGTCCAATCGCATTGCGGCTTATCTTCAAGCTCAGGGTCTGAAAAAGGGCGACTCAATTGCAGTCTTACTTGAGAATCGCCCAGAAATTCTGGCAGTAGTCGCAGGCGCGGCCAAGATTGGCGTTGCCTGCGCCATGCTGAACTCCTCCCAACGAGGTAAGGTGCTGGAACACAGCATTAACCTAACAAGCCCAAAAATGATCGTGGTTGGTGAAGAACTGGTGCCTTCACTTGATGACATCAAAGCCAGCCTCCAGCTTGATCATCCCAGCCCACTTCTGTTCCTTGCTGACACCAACACCCTGAACTCCTTTGGTGATGCGCCTTCGGGCTACGCCAACATGGCACAGCAGGTGAGCACGTTTAACAGCAACAATCCGGAGCTGAGCGATCCCCCCAGAACCGGCGATACAGCAATTTTTCTCTTTACATCCGGTACCACCGGCCTACCCAAGGCCGCACCTGGATCACACACCAAATTCATAAAAGCTTACGGCGGCTTTGGGATGATGGCGCTTTCGATGACGCCAGACGACGTTTTCTACTGCACTCTGCCCTTGTATCACGGTACTGGTTTGGTGGTGTGCTGGAGCACTGCTCTGGCGGGAGGTTCTGCCTTCGCCTTGCGCAGGAAATTCTCCGCTAGCGCCTTCTGGGATGACGTGCGCCGCTACGATGCAACAGCCTTCGGTTACATTGGCGAACTCTGCCGCTACCTGCTGAATCAGCCGCCAAGTGACCAGGATCGCAATCATCGCCTGACTAAAATGCTGGGCAATGGTTTACGGCCCTCCATCTGGAATGAGTTCAAAGACCGTTTCGGTATTGAAACCGTCTCGGAACTCTACGCTTCCAGTGAAGGTAACGTCGGTTTCAGTAATTTCTTCAACATGGACAACACCGTCGGCCTGTCTACAGCGCCGTACAAACTGGTCAAGTTCCACGACGGCACCCGAGACCCGATTCGCAATGAGAAAGGCATACTGGAGGAAGCCGAGAACGGCGAGCCAGGCCTGCTTATCAGCGAGAACACAAAGAAATGGGCTTTTGAAGGCTACACCCAGAAAGAAGCCACAGAAAAATCCCTCATTCGGGATGCTTTCAAAAAAGGCGACGCCTGGTTCAACACGGGTGATGTTTTAAAATCAATCGGTTGTGGGCATCTGCAGTTTGTGGACCGAATGGGCGATACCTTCCGCTGGAAAGGCGAGAACGTTTCGACCAACGAGGTGGAGAACATCATCGATGGTTCGGGCATGGTGGAGGAAGCCATCGTTTATGGCGTGGAGATTCCGAAAACCAATGGCAAGGCTGGTATGGTTACGTTGGTACCGAGCAAGGGTAGTTTCGATATCAACAAACTGCTGACTTACTTGCAGGCCAACCTGCCTGCTTATGCGGTTCCAGTGTTTATTCGTGTGACTGAAGCCATCGAGAAAACCGGAACCTTCAAGTACCGAAAGGTGGATATTCAGAAAGCTGGCTACGCGCTGGAGCGCCCTAATGAAGAAGTTTATGCGTGGCTGCCAAAAACTGAGGGTTACACGCTGCTGACCCCTGACTTGGTTTCGGATATTGATTCTGGGCAGTTTAATTTCTGAATGTATCGTTGCCTGTAGATTATGGCCCTAGCCTTTTAGATCGGGGGTAGCCATGCAGGGCGGGTCTTCCCAAAAACCGCTACAAGCACATCCATGTGCGCTTGTTTCGGGCCATCCTTGGCCCTCTACATTTTTGGGAAGACCCGCCCTGCATCGCTTTTACAATATCGTGCGATAGTCCTTAAAACAGAAACCCTCTTCTATTTATAAAAGCGCATTACTGGAGATAACTAAGAAGCTGGATAGTGAGAGTGAGCGCCCCCTCCCAAAAATGTCTGCGGCCATGGATGGCCGCAGTCAAGCCCACATGGATGTGCTCGTAGCGTTTTTTGGGAGGGGGCGCTCACTCTCACCTACACCCAAGCCAACAGGCTACAAACGGTCAAAACTCAAGAGCCAACCTTCAGCACCACCTTGCCAGTAGCACGCCGCTCAGTGAGCGCACCCAGAGCCTTGGCGTAATCCTCGAATTCGTACACTTCACTAATGTTCGGGTCAATTTTGCCTTCAGCATAGAGTTTCATCAGCTCCATCATATTCTGAGCGCTAGCTTCCGGCTCACGCTGGGTGAAACTGCCCCAAAATACGCCAACAACCGAACAACCCTTCAGCAGTGTCAGATTGGCAGGAATTTTCGGAATGTCGCCAGCAGCAAAGCCGATGATCAAATGGCGACCATTCCACGCCATGGCACGCAAAGCCTGCTCTGTGAAGTCACCACCTACGGGATCATAAATTACATCCACTCCTTTACTATTCGTCAGGCGCTTTACGGCATCCTTTAACGGCTCTTCGGTATAGTTGATCACCTCATCCGCACCAGCCGCCTTGGCAATCTCCAGCTTCTCAGCGGAGCTGGCAGCGGCGATCACGCGGGCACCCATGGCTTTTCCCAACTCCACAGTTGCCAAGCCCACTCCACCACTGGCACCCAACACCAGAAGGCTCTCGCCCGGCTGAATATTGGCGCGCTGTTTAAGGGCGTAGTACGAGGTACCGTATACCATGGTAAACGCAGCGGCCTTTTCATCACTCATGCCTTTCGGTATCGGCAGCAGGTTGTGCTCAGGTACGATGACTTCTTCTGCAAAGGCGCCGTAGCCGGTCAACCCCGCCACACGGTCACCGATTTTAAAACGGGTTACCTTGTCCCCTACAGCAATAACCTCACCAGACAACTCACCACCGGGGGAGAATGGCATGGTCGGCTTAAGCTGGTACTTGCCTTCTATAATCAGAGTATCGGGAAAGTTCAGTCCCGCCGCTTTTACGCGGACTTTAACTCCACGACCTTTGGCTTCGGGGCTAGGTACATCCTCAATAACGAGGGATTCGGCTGGACCATATTCTTTGCAGAGAATCGCTTTCATGGTGGCTCCTTTGATAAAACTCTATTGTTATCGAATCTCGCAAAGCTAAACAGACTCTCTCCATGAAGCAAATAAAGAACCTTTATCCAGATCTATAAATACAGCTTATACCCTATTCATCAAATACACGGACCAGCAGATGAATCGGAAGCAGTTTTCAGCTATTCTTCGCGTTCCTGATACAAGCTGTTCAAAAACCGTTCGCCCTCCTTTCAGGATGCCTCATGCCAGATATTGTTTACTCCCTTGAAATGATAGGAATTATCGCCTTCGCCATATCAGGCATGATGGTTGCCCGCTCCAAAAACATGGACCCGGTTGGTGTATTTACCATCGGGTTTATTACTGCTCTGGGAGGCGGGACGTTGCGCGACCTCATGATGGATAACCATCCACTTTATTGGATCAAACACGAAGAGCAGCCCATTCTAATTCTCGCCATGGCCGTGGTATTCAGCTATTGGAAACACACGGAGCGTATCCGCCCATCATGGATTGTGTTTCCGGATGCCATAGGGCTTGGTATTTTTTCGATTCTGGGGGCGCAGCTGGCGCTCGATCTGGGCCACTCGTGGTTTATCGCATCGCTACTAGGCGTCATGACCGGTACGTTTGGCGGTGCGCTACGAGATACGCTCTGTAACGATGTGCCTTTTATTTTTCGTAAAGATCAAATCTACGCATCGATTTCCTTTGCCGGCTGCTGGCTTTATTTTCTTTGCCAGTGGGGGCTTGAGAGCGAGACCTTATCGTTAACCATTGGGCTTCTCTTTATCGTTATTGTCCGCATGGCAGCGGTGCGTTTTGATATACGCTTACAGCGCGACCCCACGTAAAGCCGATGATTAGGGACCCTAACCTTGTGTCCCTAATCATCACTTGGCGGGACAACCCTCAACCGGTAAGATTACCGTTTTTTCACGCTGTATTTATTCGATTACCAACTGTTTTCCGTTCTTAACAGACTCCAAATCCTACATTCAGGCATCCTGAGAGGCAGACACCCGTCATGCTCGAACGACTGTTCCAACTTCAGGCCCACGGCACCAACGTTCGTAAAGAACTGGTTGCGGGCATCACCACCTTCCTGACCATGGCCTATATTATTGTGGTCAACCCCAGCATCCTGTCTTCAACAGGCATGGATTTCGGGGCGGTATTTGTTGCTACTTGTCTGGCCGCAACCATCGGCACACTCATAATGGGTCTGTGGGCCAACTATCCGATCGCTCTGGCGCCGGGGATGGGGCTAAACGCTTTTTTCTCCTTCACAGTTGTGGGCAGTCTTGGGTACAGCTGGCAGGTGGCGCTAGGGGCCGTCTTCCTCTCAGGCCTAATCTTCTTCCTGCTGAGTATTTTCAAGATCCGCGAATGGATCATAAACAGCATCCCCATGTCTTTGCGCTTCGGGATTTCTGCCGGTATCGGCTTCTTCTTGGCGCTTATCGCGCTGAAGAACGCGGGTATCGTGGTCGATCATCCTGCAACATTGGTTGGCTTAGGTGAACTGAAAACCGCAGAGAGCCTGCTGTTCTTTGGCGGGTTTGTTCTGATTTGCGCCCTGTCTTTCCGCCGCATAACCGGCGCGGTAATGATTGGTATTATTGCGGTCACAGTGATCGCAATGATGCTGGGCCTAGTAGAGTACAAGGGTTTCGTTTCCGCACCGCCAAGCCTGGCGCCCACGTTCATGCAATTGGACATTGCCGGTGCGTTGAATGTTGGCATGATCAGTGTTGTGTTCGCATTTTTGTTTGTGGATCTGTTTGATACTTCAGGCACGTTGATTGGTGCTGCCCAGCGCGGCGGGCTTCTAGATAAAGACGGCAAGCTGCCACGTCTTGGCCGTGCCCTAATGTCTGACTCTGTGGCCACCATGTCTGGCGCCGCCCTCGGTACTTCCACCACTACAAGCTACATTGAATCCACTGCAGGCATTTCCGCCGGTGGGCGCACCGGCCTAACCTCTGTCGTTGTTGCCTTGCTGTTTCTCGCTTGCCTTCTGCTTTCACCCATTGCCAGCATTATCCCAGCCTACGCTACAGCGCCAGCGCTGCTTTACGTTGCTGTGTTGATGGCCAGCGGGCTGAAACTGATAGACTGGGACGACATTACTGAAGCCGCGCCAGCAGTAGTAACAGCGCTGATGATGCCCCTCACCTTCTCAATCGCTAACGGTATTGCTCTGGGTTTTATCACTTACGCTGTGATCAAAGCTCTAAGCGGGCGCTGGTCAGACCTGAACGCAAGTGTTGTGGTGATCGCCATCGTTTTCATCCTGAAATTCATGTTTTTGGACGCAGGTTAAACTGCGTCCAAACTAAGAGCCTGATTTTTTATGGATTACTTCTCTCAAAGCATCAAACAAGCCATCCGCACCGTGCCGGACTGGCCCAAGCCCGGCGTTGCTTTCCGGGATATCACCACGGTTCTACAGGATAAAACGGCCTTCCGAAAACTGATCGATGCATTCGTGCACCGCTACCACGGCCATAAAATTGATGCAGTAGCCGCAGTGGATGCCAGAGGTTTCATCATTGGCTCGGCGCTAGCCTACGAGCTCAACGCATCACTGGTTTTGGTGCGTAAGAAGGGCAAACTGCCGTTCGACACACTTGTTGAAGACTATGAGCTGGAGTACGGAACCGCCTCGGTAGAGCTGCACCAAGATGCGTTCAAACCCGGCGATCAGGTGGTGCTGGTGGACGACTTGATCGCTACCGGCGGCACCATGCTTGCAGCAGCCCGGTTGATTCGCCGCATTGGCGCAGACATTGTGGAAGTGGCTGCAATGATTGATCTCCCCGACCTTGGCGGGTCGACCAAGCTGCAGGAAGAGGGGTTAAAGGTCTATACTGTATGTTCGTTTGAGGGCGAATAGCAGCCTCGCCCTCCTCGCGCGCAATCAAGCGCGCGGCTAGGAACACTACCAGAACATCTGGAGGTCGAGATGGATCAGTATCAGCATCATTGGAAAGATGGCACACCGGTGCACCTGCCTTTGGGCAAGATCGTCTGCGTTGGCCGGAACTACGCGGAGCATGCCAAAGAACTCGACAACCCGGTGCCGACCGAACCTCTGTTGTTTATCAAGCCAGCCACCTCGGCCGTGCATGTGACCCGGCCTCTAAGCTTTGCTGCCAATCACGCTCAGGTACACTTTGAAACCGAACTGGCTGTGCTGATTGGCAAGCCGCTTACCAACGCTTCTGCCAGCGAGGCTCAGGCGGCCATTCTCGGTTACGGATTGGCGCTGGACTTAACCTTGCGGGATCTACAAAGCCAACTAAAAGACAAAGGGCACCCTTGGGAGCGGGCCAAAGCGTTTGATGGCGCCTGTCCTTTATCCCCGTTTGTAGCTGCCGAACACTTCCGTAATGAGCACATACTCTTCAGCCTCGATATCGACGAGCAACGCCAACAAAGCGGTGATACTAGGGACATGCTATTCCCGATTATTCCGTTGCTCGCTCATATCAGTAGTCATTTCACACTGTTACCGGGAGATGTAGTGCTCACGGGGACACCAAAGGGGGTCGGCCCCCTGCACTCAGGTCAAACTCTAGCGCTGCAGTTGGAGGATCAGTTGTCTGTTTCCACCAAAGTGGTTTAACCTGGACTGACACAATCTTTCTATCTAAAGAGTACGTATAGTCAGGCATGGCAAAAAAACCGGTTACCTCACGCAGTGGTCGTTTCTTTAAGCTTGCTGGCATGACTGCCTCGGTGGCAGGCCAATACGCTGGTCAAAAAGCTCGCAGCATGTTCAGCAGCGAAAATGACGATGGCGCTCGCAGCGAAAGCTATACCCGCATGGCCAACCGCATTACCGATACGCTCGGTGAGATGAAAGGTGCGGCCATGAAAGTGGGCCAGATTGCCTCCCAAACTCAGGATTTCCTGCCCCGGGAGTTCTCTGATGCGCTGCAGAAACTACAGAAAGAAGCGCCGCCCATGCCGTTCGAGGTTATTCTTGAGCAGGTAGAGACGGAACTGGGCAAACCGGTTGGCGAGCTATTCGAGTACCTGCAAGAAACACCCTATGCCGCAGCCTCCATTGGCCAGGTACATCGCGCTCGGCTACACGACGGTACAGATGTCATTGTGAAGGTGCAGTATCCCGGTGTGGATGAATCCTGCGATTCCGACCTTAAGCAGTTGCGCCTAGCGTTAAAGCTTGGTGGGCTGCTAAAGATGCCGAAAGAGTCGGTGGATCAGCTGTTCACGGAGATTCGCGAGCGCCTGAGAGAAGAGTTGGATTATGAGAACGAGGCCCGCAACATCGATTTGTTCCGGGAGTTTCATAAAAATGATCCATGGGTGGTTATTCCTGCTGTTATCCCCAGCCACTCGACCCGTCATGTGCTGACGCTTGCGCTTGAGGAAGGCGATCATGTGAGTGAGGTGACGCCGGAACTCTATGATCAGGCTACGATCAATCTGATTGGCCATCGTATGTTTACAACCATGGCGGATCAATTATTCCGTTTTCAGTGCATCCATGGCGATCCTCATGCCGGAAACTTTGCGTATCGGCCGGATGGCAGTGTTGTGATGTACGATTTCGGCTGTGTTAAGAAGCTGAAGCCGGAGATTGTTGAGGCTTATCGTAATGCGGTTACGGCTGCGTTGGCTGAGGATTATAAGGCGCTGGATGCGTATTTGATTGATTTGGGTGCTCGGGTTGGGAGCCAGCCGGCTATTGATGAGGCCTATTACGCGATGTGGCGGGATATTCTTGTGGTACCGTTTGATTCTGAGCAGCCTTATGATTTTGGTGAGTCGAGTATTCATAAGCATGTGGCGGCTAAGACGAGTACGGTGTTTAAATATTTGGATTCGTTTAAGCCTCCGGTTGAAAGTATTTTTATTGATCGGATGATTGCGGGGCACTATTGGATGCTGAAGCGGCTGGGAGTTCAGGCTGCCTTTGGGGAGGAGCTTCGTCGTTATTTGGGAGGATCACCCTAGCCTCTGGCTTTTGTGATTACGGCCTTGGCGGGGCATGCTTCCCAAAACACGCTGTGAATACTTCCCTGTACGCTTGGCTACGCCATCCATGGCTTCGCACAGTTTTGGGAAGCATGCCCCGCCAAGACCTATCGTACAATTGAGTTCGCTAACCTCTACCCCTCTGCACTTTATAACCTAGCGCTACTTATTTATCTGGCCAAGAAATTCGCTGCCCATTCGGCAACGCCTTCTCCTGCACCTTTTCTGATAACCCTGGCACGGGAAACGCCAGCGGTTTCGCCGGGATCTATAACGGTAATCGGCACATCTCTCTCCACTTCATGCACCAGTCCGGCAGCGGGATAAACCTGTAGCGAAGTGCCGACGATCAGCAGGTCGTCTGCAGTGCGGACTATGTCGGCTGCTGCCTGTAGCATGGGGACTTCTTCGCCGAACCAGACGATGTGAGGGCGTAGTTGTTGGCCGTGTTCGCAGGTTTCGCCAAGTTCTATGTCGCGGTAGCCGATGTCGTAGATCAATTCCGGGTTAACCGAGCTTCGGGCTTTGGTGAGTTCGCCGTGTAGGTGGATGACGTTGCTGGAGCCGCCGCGTTCGTGCAGGTCGTCTACGTTTTGGGTGACGATGGTTACGCGGTGGTGTTGCTCCAGTTCGCCCAGCAATTGGTGGGCGCGGTTTGGCTGAACGGTGGCGAGTTGGCGGCGGCGTTCGTTGTAGAAGCGCAGGACTAACTCGCGGTTGCGCGCGAAGGCTTCGGGGGTGGCTACGTCGTATACGCTGTGCTGCTCCCATAGGCCACCGTTGTCGCGGAAGGTGGAGAGGCCGCTTTCGGCGCTGATTCCAGCGCCGGTGAGTACTACGATATGCCGTTGCATCAGTCGAAGATCTTGCCGGGGTTGATGATGCCGTTGGGGTCAAATACTTGTTTGATCCCTTTCAGGTAAGCAATTTCCGCTTCGCTGCGGGTGTATTGCAAGTAGGGCTTTTTGGTCATGCCTACGCCGTGTTCAGCGGAGACGCTGCCTTGGTATTTTTCGACGATTTCGAATACCCATTTATTCACCTGCTGGCACTTTTCGAAGAAATCTTCTTTTGCCATGTCTTCAGGCTTGAGGATGTTGAGATGCAGGTTGCCGTCGCCGATGTGGCCAAACCAGATGATTTCAAAATCCGGGTATTGTTCTGCTACCAGTTCGTCAATTTCCTGCAAGAATCCGGGAACTTTGGAAACCACAACGGAGATGTCGTTCTTGTAGGGCGTACGGGGTGCGATGGATTCCGAGATGCGCTCGCGCAGTTGCCACAGGTTCTGGGCCTGAGTTTCGCTCTGGCTGATGACGCCGTCCAGAACCCAGCCGTTTTCCATGCACTGCTCGAACAGGCTCATGGCGTCTTCCATTACTTGATCCGAAGTGGCTTCAAACTCCAGTAACGCGTAGTAAGGGGCTTCGGTTTCAAACGGCGCAGGTACTTGACCATGAGCCAGTACGTGCCCCATCGCCTGATGCGAGAAGAATTCGTAGGCGGTCAGGTCGAGACCGCCCTGAAAGGTTTTGAGCACGTCCATGGTGTTGCCAAGGTCGTTGAGCCCAAGCACCAGCACGGTGAGGTTGTCTGGCTGGCGCGAGAGTTTCATTGTGGCTTCGGTAATAAAGCCCAGCGTGCCCTCGGCGCCAATAAATAGATGGCGTAGGTCGTAACCTGTGTTGTTCTTTTCCAGATCTTTGTTCAGGTCAAGGATGTCGCCTTTGCCGGTAACCACTTTTAGGCCAGCGACCCAGTCACGACTCATGCCGTAGCGGATTACTTTGATACCGCCCGCGTTGGTAGAGATATTTCCGCCCAACTGGCTGGAGCCTGCAGACGCGAAATCTACCGGATAGTAAAGGCCATTCTCTTCCGCAAAGTTCTGTAGCTGCTCAGTTACAACACCCGCCTGACAGCGCACGAGCCGGTCGCTGGCGCTGAAATCTAGGATCTGATTCATGTTGTCAAAGGCAATAACGACCTCTCCGTTGGCAGCAACAGCACCAGCGCTCAAGCCGGTACGGCCACCGGAGGGTACCAGTGCCACACGGTTTTCGTTGGCGAATCTCACCAGCGCCTGCACCTGCTCAGTGGTTTTCGGTAGTACGATGGCTACTGGGTTGGGGGCGTAAATGCGCGTCCAATCTTTGCCGTAGCTTTCAAGATCCGCAGCGTCAGTCAGTACCTTTCCAGGTAAATCGCCAGGCACATCGCCAGCGGCTACCAGCTCTTTTAGGGAAGCAATGATCTGTTCAGAGTTCATGAATGCATCAGTCTCGTCGGGTTTGGGCCGGCCATTCAGGACAAATAGTTTTCGGTTCAGTTGATCCAGACGAACCGGCACGCTGTGAAAAGTTGCTTTTATGGTATCATACCGCCCCTGTTCTGTGAGCCAGCCCATAGGATCACTGGCTGCAGGTCATTTCATGCGACGAAAGGTTCGGAAGCAAAGCCCATGTCAACGACGTCTCTCGAAAAGAGCAAAATCCGCATTCTACTGCTGGAAGGCGTGCATCAGTCCGCACTGGATACTCTGAATGCCGCAGGCTACACAAACATTGAGTACCTCAGCCACTCACTGGCCGAGGAAGACCTTATTGAGAAGATTGCCGATGCGCACTTTGTCGGTCTTCGATCCCGCACTCAGTTGACCGCGAAAGTATTCGAGGCCGCCAAGAAGCTGGTTGCCGTGGGCTGTTTCTGTATCGGTACCAACCAGGTGGATCTGCAGGCGGCTACCCGCAAAGGTATTGCGGTATTCAACGCACCGTTTTCCAACACCCGCAGTGTTGCTGAACTGGTTCTGGCCCAAGCTATCCTGCTGCTGCGCGGCGTGCCCGAGAAGAGCGCGAAAGCCCATCGTGGTGAATGGCAGAAGTCGGCCAAAGACAGCTACGAGATCCGCGGCAAGAAGCTCGGCATCATCGGTTACGGCAACATTGGTACCCAGTTCAGTGTTCTGGCCGAAGGTCTGGGCATGGATGTGTACTTCTACGACGTAGTGTCCAAGCTGCCTATCGGTAACGCCACTCAGGTTGGTAGCATGCAGGAACTGCTCAACATCTGTGATGTTGTAAGCCTGCATGTTCCGGAAACACCGGCTACCAAGTATATGTTCAAGGCCGAGCAACTGGCTCAAATGAAGCCAGGTTCTATTTTAATGAACGCTTCAAGAGGCACAGTTGTTGATATCGATGCGCTCGCCGATTCCCTGAGAAGCGGCAAGCTTCTGGGTGCTGCGATCGACGTTTTCCCTGTCGAGCCGAAATCCAACAATGAAGAGTTTGTTTCTCCGCTACGGGAATTCGACAACGTGATTCTGACCCCGCACGTTGGCGGCTCAACCATTGAAGCTCAGGAAAATATCGGCCGTGAAGTGGCTGAGAAGCTGGCGATGTACAGTGATAATGGTACGTCGGTATCTTCCGTTAACTTCCCGGAAGTCGCCCTGCCTTCACACCCGAACCAACACCGCTTGCTGCACATTCATGAGAACGTGCCGGGAGTGATGTCTGAAATCAACCATGTATTCTCTGACAATGGCATCAACATTTGCGGTCAGTACCTGCAAACCAAGGAAGACATTGGTTATGTGGTGATAGACGTAGATAAAGCCTACGGTGAACTTGCGCTGCAGAAACTGCTTCAGGTCAAGGGCACCATTCGCGGCCGCGTGTTGTTTTAATAGATTCCCGGCCCATAAAAAAACCGGAGCATGCAGCTCCGGTTTTTTTATGCTCAGGCAACGCCCGAGCTCAGGTTATTTACGTGTTACTTCATGGGCACCAAAGTCAGCTCAACACGGCGGTTCTGCTCACGCCCTGCAGCGGTATCGTTAGACGCAATTGGATAACGCTCACCGTATCCAACAGCACGGGTGCGCTTAGACTCGATGCCTTGGTTGAGCAGAAAGTCTCGCACAGAGCCCGCACGGCGCTCGCTGAGCAACTGGTTGTAGTTATCAGCACCGGAACTGTCTGTGTGACCCTCAATCTGAATAATGGTCTTGTCGAACTCTTTCAATACCAAAGACACTGATTCAAGCGTGCTCGTGAAGCCGGAGCGGATAGCGGTCTGGTCCAGCTCGAACGTGATATTGCCGGGCATTACCAGCTCAATTTTATCGCCGTTGCGAACAACCCGAACACCTGTGCCTTTGAGCTTATGCCTCAGCTCTGCTTCCTGCCGATCCATGTAGTAGCCAATACCACCACCCACTGCCGCACCGCTGGCAGCGCCAATAAGCGCGCCTTTGCCACGATCGCTTTTACTCGAGGTTGCCGCACCTACGGCAGCTCCACCAACAGCACCAATAATACTGCCCTTGGTCGCGTTCGATGTTTTCTCTTCGTCAGTATACGGGTCATAGGTCATACAGCCAGCAAGACCCATGGTCGTTACGGCTAATGCAAGCATCGTTTTCTTCACACAATTCTCCTGTGGCGATATTTTTGCAGGCGCTATTCAGCTTGAAGCTTTCAACTACAGAGCCTTCTCATTGTGGCTTCAGGAGTTTTTAGAAGCGCCTACCGCTGAATGTTCAAAAGTATCAATAATCGTGTTGAACACGGTTGCCTGTAGATCCTTGGCTTCATTCACCAGATGATGACGTCCGTCGGCAATCCTCACTTCCTCTACCGCTGCGAACTTGTTGCGGATTATTCTCAGATTGTGTTGCCAGTCTACCGTTTGGTCTTTTTCGCCCTGAACAACCGTCACCGGAAAGTCCACCGGCCGAGCAGATTCAATGTGCGGTATCCAGATTCGTAACGCACTCACCCAATCCACATGCACGGCCCTTGCCTGCAACGGATCATGCTCACGCAGGAAGCGCAAAAAACGGGTATTGCCACTATTGGCGGCAAATACACGCTGCCATCGGGTCATAAACGGCTTAACCAAAGTGTGCAAAACCTTGGCGCCAAGCCAGCCCGCGGGGCGCACCAGTGGTGCCAGCAAAACCACCTTCCGGAACTCCGACGTTTCCGTAGAGTGGTGGTTAGACAGAAGGTAGTCGATCAATATGGCTCCTCCCGTACTTTGTCCTACCGCAAACCAAGGTCCGCGGATTTTATCGCGAACATGGGCCAGAACTTGCGACAAAACCCCCTGATACTCCAAAAAACTGCCAATGGCCGCCGGTGTGCCACTGGAAAGCCCATGGCCCGGCTGGTCATACGCCAGCACATCAAAACCGGCAGCGAGACAGCGATCAATCAACTGGCTATATAGGCCAACATGATCAAAATAGCCGTGCATAATAAACACAGTACCTTTTTCGGCTCGTGGTTCGGGCAGCCGGAAGTAATGCACCATAACCTCGTGTTCGCCTGCCGTCACATAGCCTTGATGGTAGGCAACCTCAGGGTGTTCCACCCATAGGTCAAGGCCGTAGAAACGGCAATACGCCACCATCTCGTCGCTGAGTTCTTCCCGTCCATCGGGATCAAAAGGCTCAAGTCTCTCAAGCAAGGAGCCACGGTCCCAGTCGGGTATTTCTATGGTATCTGTTTTCCAGTACACGTAGAGTTAAACGCCTGTCATGAATAGATAATACGAATTTCGATGCACAATCCTAACCCATAGCGGGGGCATAACACAGATGTTGCAACATCTTCTTGAAACTGCGCTGCGCCAAACCATGACTCGTTTGGTTAGGCCAGCCCTTCACCCGGCAATCCCCATTTCCGTTCAACGCCGATTGATCCGCCAAGCCTATAGGAGCTCTATACCGCCTAGTGGCTGCCGCTTTCAAACTGGCACCTTGGCTGGCCGGCCGGTTATTAGAAGCTCTTTCGGCCCAACCACACAAGGCGCTGTGCTATATCTGCACGGCGGCGGTTATATCATCGGCTCTGCAGCCACCCATAAAGGCCTCACCGGCCATTTGGCGAAAGCCAGCGGCTGCATGGTGGTCACACCAGACTACCGCCTTGCGCCCGAGCACCCATTTCCAGCTGCATTAGACGACGCTGAGGCTGCCTGGTTTGCGTTGATAGATGAAGGCTTTGATCCTGAACAAATCGCCATTGCTGGCGACTCTGCAGGCGGCGGGTTGTCCATTGCCTTAGCCATGCGCTTGCGTGATCGCAATCAGCCACTGCCCTCTTCCGTTACGGTTTTTTCACCCTGGGCGGATTTGACTCAAAAAGAACTGTATTCGCCTGAATGCGAGCCCGTTCTGCAAGCACGCTGGACAGCGAAAGCTGCAAAGCTCTATGCCGCTCATGAGCCTCTCAACCACCCACTCATTTCGCCAATTTTCGGAAACTTTAAAGGCTTACCGCCACTTTTAGTGCAAGTCGGGAGTCAGGAAATTCTGCTTAACGATGCAGAACGTCTTGCGAATGCGGCGAGAAAGGCTGGGGTAAACACTCAGCTGGAGGTGTTCAACAGTCTTTGGCACGTGTTTCAGGTACACAGCGGCCAGCTAGACAGAGCCACAGCCGCCGTACAGACGGCTGGCAAGCATATCAGAGCGCATCTGGCAGGCTGAGCTTACCCAGCACCAGCGCCTCTTTGCGCTGCCTCGGCCATTGTTTGATATGCCACTCCAGCTTCGAAGCCCGGCTGCGATCCCCTGCAGGCAAGCTAAGCACTAACTCCAGCGGGCCTTTGCCCCTCAAGCTCCGCGCTCCTTTGGGAGCGCCAGCTTGATGCTCGGCAAAGCGACGGGGCACATCGGTAGTAATGCCCGTATATAACGCACCACGGGCGGTGCGAACCATGTATACAAACCATTCACTGGCCATCTGCCAGCCCCTGTTCACGCTCTTTCGTTTTCTTCTGCTGCAGCCAGAGCCCCGCCATAATCAACACCAGACCTATATAGGTCGAGGGTAAAATCTGCTCACCCAAAATAAAGTAGATAAACACCAGCGACAGGAACGGAGAAATAAAAATCAGGTTGCTTACCCGGGATGTGTTTTCAGCTTTTTTCATGGCGTAAGACCAAAGCACAAAGGCAATACCCATCTCGAAGATGCCTACATACAGAGCGGCTACCAGCGACCCGGTTACCGGCAAATTCAAGCTTTCTGTCCACCAGCAAATCAAAGCAATTACCGGTAGACCGAAAGAGAAGTTCAGAAATAGCCCCACCACAGGGTCCCGAGTATCACGAGTGGCAATAATCCAATACGAAGCCCACACAAGCGTGCTGCCTATGGCTAGAGCAACCCCCAAAGGATCGGAAAAACTCAAGGTGGTCACAGCACCCCGCGTGGCAATCACCACAACGCCTGCATAGCATAACAACCCAGCCAGAATATCGAGCCTGCGTAAGCGGTGCCCCAAAAAAGGTACCGATAGGTAAGCTAACACCAGCGCCCAGGTGTAGTTCAACGGCTGGGCCTCTTGCGCCGGTAAGCGGTCAAAGGCGCCAAAAAGAAAGAAATAATACAGACAAGGATTTATTAATCCCATGCCAAACGATTGTATGTATTGTTTTTTCTCCAGTGAGAACACTAAATGCCAGCGCTTTTGCAGCATCAGAATCACTGCCATAACGAGCACAGACGCGGTACATGCAACCAACAGCATTTGCACCGGAGCCAAATCCGCCAGCGCTAGCTTGAAGGCGGTGGCAACCGTAGACCAGAGCAAAACCGTACCCAGCCCGTAAAGCATGGCTGTTTTCTGATCTTTCATTGCAACCCTCCCCGGGGCTCTTTCGTGTTAGCAGTTATCGAGGAAGTGCCCTCATTGATTGCTTCGGCGCCATACTCTCCTGCCGCTAACCAACGGTACAAGGTGCGGCGATTGATACCTAAAATTTGGGCGGCACGGCGTTTGTTGCCATTCACCGCCTGCATCACTTCGCGCACGTAATCTTGCTGCAACTTTTCCAGTGTCGGCCACTGAGCAATGGTATCGGGTGAGTGCGCGGTTTTCGGGGTAGTTGCGCCACCTTGGCGCTTACGAACCCGTTCCGGAAGGTGGTCAGGTTGTATGGTATCGCCGTCACAAAACGTCACCGCGCGTTCAATGGCGCTAGATAGTTCACGCACGTTCCCCGGGAACGGATAATCCATCAGGGTGCGGGAGCTCACTTCGCTGAGCTTCAAGAATCCGCGTTGGTGCCGCCGTGCAGCCTCCCGTAAAAAGTGCATGGCGAGCAGATCAACGTCATCGCCCCGCTCGCGCAGTGCCGGGATACGCAAACTCAGGGTTTCCAGCCGATAGTAGAGATCTTCTCGAAAGCCCCCTTCACGCACGGCTTTAAGCAGGTCTACGTGGGTGGCTGCCAGAATGCGAACATCTACCGGCTCTTCCTGATCCGAACCCACGGGTTTAACCATACCTTCTTGCAGCACCCGCAGAAGCTTTGCTTGCAGGGCCAGAGGCATTTCGCCAATTTCATCCAACAACAAGGTACCACCGTGAGCCTCTGCAAACAGGCCTTTCCGAGCTTGGCGCGCTCCGGTAAAAGCGCCTGCTTCGTGGCCAAAGAACTCACTTTCCATGAGCTCTCCTGGTATACCTGCGCAGTTGACCGCCACAAACGAGCCGGAGCTTCGCTCACTGGCCCGGTGAATGGCTCTGGCCACCAGTTCTTTACCCGTGCCACTTTCGCCGCAGATCAACACGGCAGCTTCACTGCGGGCGATCTGCCGAATCTCGGATCGAAGCTTTACCATGCTTGCATGCTCACCAATCAGCCCAAGGTTCTCCTCGGTGCCAGTGTGCGCAAGCAACTGCTGCAGTTGCCGGGTAAGATCGGCCTGAGTTAACAATCTGCGTATTTTTAGACGCAAATGGTCAGTAGACAAAGGTTTGGTGAGAAAATCATCTGCCCCCGCTTTCAGAGCCTCCACGGCCTGATCAACGGTTCCGAATGCGGTAATGATGATAAAAGGAAGACTGTGACCTTCAGCTTGAGCTGTCTTGAGAAGCTCCAACCCATCGCCATCGGGCAAGCGAAGGTCTGACACAACCAAGTCAGGCGTCTCTGCATTCAACAGTCCACACGCCTCTTGCACTGTTCCGGCACGGCTTACACTGTAACCATCCAGCTCAAGCTCTTCGCTCAACAAAAGGCCGAGACTTGCATCATCTTCCAGTAGCAGAATTTTGGCCTTACAGTCACTCATGTTAGCACCTCCTCAGGCCAGAACAGGCTCATTCTGCACCCTCCTGAATCACTGTTGCCGATTTCAATCCGGCCACCATGCTCTTTAAGAACGCTGCTTACCACAGCCAGCCCCAGCCCCGTTCCTTCTCCGGCCGGCCGGGTACTGTAGAAGGGCTCAAATACGGCACTGCGCTTATCTTCAGTTATGCCGGGCCCATCGTCCTCAACCCGAACTTCCCATTCATCGTTATGTCGATGCAGCGATAACAGAACCTCAGAGTTGGCGGCCTGACACGCATTGCGCACCACATTTAAACATGCCAACTCTAACCTCACTGGCTCTGCTTTCACTTTGGACTCCGTATCAAGCCCCTCGCTTCGCAAGCGCTTGCCCTCGCATTTTTCATCTTCACCGGCTCGATCCAGCACATCTTTGAGAACCGCACTAAGGCTTATTGGCCGCCTTGAATCCGGCACATGGCGAAAACAGTCTAAAAGTTGCTGGATAATGGTGGTCATGCGCCCGACTTGATAGCTGATATCATCCAGTTGCCGACGTTGTTCCTCCGTAAGCTCGTGGCGGGCGAGGATGTTCGCGCGCCCCTGAATAACGTTTAAAGGCGCGCCAAGTTCGTGGGCCACACCGCCAGCCACACGCCCTATCATGGCAATCTTCTCCTGATACTCTAGACGCTGCGCAAGCTGCCGTTCTTTTGCCACTCGCTGCTGTATTTCTTCCTCCGCTATCGCCATGCGTTCACCCATCTCTCGAAGACCACCGTAAATCTGCTGCAACTCACGGGGGCCAGAGGCTTCTGCATCAAACCGCCAATGGCCAGGGGCCAGCTCACCCATGATGCTCAATAGCCGGCTGACATGGCGCCCTACTGTGCCGTAATGCCCTAATACGACCACTAGGATGATCGTCACCGCAAGCGCCGACCAGATAGATACAGCCCAAAGGCGACTGGATGCCAGCAGCTCATGAAAGTCACTGCGCCTACGTGTGATTTGCAGCAAACCCTGAATCCGGCCATCGTCGGCCACCAACGGAGTAAAGTGCGAGAATACTGATTGCCCATCTACCCAGCGAAAAGCTCCTCCAAGCTCGCCGCTGCTAATTGCCTGTTCGGCACTGGCGCTGTTGCCCACATCGGTGTCAGCCAGCCCGAGGCTGGCGATTCGAGCACCCTCTTTATCGAATACCGAGGCGCCGGAAACGCGACCAATGCGAAAAATCGATTTCAGGGAATCCCCCATCACCAACTCGTCTTTTTCTTGCATTGCTCGGGAAAGCGGCCCGCTGGCTGCGCGGGCAACCAGCTCCAGATCTTCCCGTAAGCGATCATTCAGGGCTTTTTCTACGGCTCCGAATCCGAGGTATATGGCAAGCCCGCTGATCACCAACAAGGGCACAACAATGCTCAACACCAGCGTTAACTGTATCGACCCCAAAACGTGGCCAGCACTTCTTAAAGACGGTTTCATTTGGACTCCCGAACCATAATTGCCACACACTTCTGCCACATGTGGCATTTAGCCACAACCTTCATTACTTGAGATTAATTACTATAAACACCTAACTTGTTATTTTGAAACGTATTTATTAAACCTTTAAAACTGGCACGGCGCTTGATAGGTACCTTGACAGGTACTTAGTGACCGCAAATGAAACAGGAGAAGTCGATTATGAATATGAACAAATTACTCGTATCCGTTACTGCATCCATTGTCCTTTTGGCCGCCGCGCCCACCATGGCAGAGCAAAACCAGCAGAGCCCTGCAGCCACCGGCGATTCGAGCGGCTACGCGAATCCTGCAGCCGCGGGATCACAAAAGACCAACTTTAACGATGCAGAACTGAAAAAGTTCATCGCTGCACAGGAGGGCATCACCGAAGTGCGCGAAGAGTACATCGAAAAAATTGAAGCGGCGGATTCTCAGGAAAAAGCTCAGAAACTGCAGATGAAGGCCAACGATGAGATGGTATCGGTCATCGAAGAGAACGGTATGGACATCCCAACCTATAATGCCATCGCGACCGCCTACAGCAGTGAGCCGAAAGTACGTAACCGTGTTGATGCGCTGATGTAATCAAGCGTCGAAACCGGATCAGTTGCTCGTCAGTTTAGCCCCGCCTAGCGGGGCTGCTTGTTTTGCAAAGCGGACAATAGGCTTGCATCAATCAACCGACCGAGACAGGTACGGAGACAAACTTTACGCCTTGACGGGCCAGCTCCGCTGAGCCGCGGGCTGTAAGTTCAGAAATAAACTGAAACTGCTCCTTGGGATCAAACGGGTAAGCTTTCAAACGGTAATGCATGCCCCAGGGCTTATTGAAAACAATCACCAACACAGGCTGCCAAGTTTTTGTTCGCGGGCTGGTAAAGGCTACGTCTCTAAGTAGCTCTCGCACCCTGCCAACATCATGGTTGGCCTCAAGGTGGAAATCTGCCACACACATCAAGTTATCTGTGCCGTCGTTACCGTTGGCAATGAGCGAGTTCCAAAGCTTGTTGTGAGGAATAATCACAACCGTATCATCGGGGGTGACAATCTCGGCCGCCCGGGTACCTATGGCTCGCACTTCGCCGTATTGCCCGCCCACTTCAATCCAGTCTCCCGGTCGATAAGGCATCTCGTAGAGAGTAACAATGCCTGCAATCAAACTGTTGGCGTAATCCTTAAAAGCGAAGCCCAGCGCCAGCGCCAGAGCGCCAAAAATGGCCACCATGTTTTCGAACGATGGTTCAACCAGTATCGGAACCACGATCACAATCGTAGCGAAGATAATTAACAATCGAAGCAAGGGCACAGATGCCAAAAGATAAAGGCGAGGCTTACCACCGAGTTTTTCAGCAACGCGAGGAAGCACCTTCTGAACCGCAACGGTAATCAGCGAGGCGATGACAACAACCAGAATCGCTTTCAGCAGTGCCTGCCCGGTTATAGAGGCGAAGGCGTCTTTAACTCCGAGGTCCTCAAACATAAAGCCTCCTAGAACTGATCAAGAGGAAATCCCCAGCTTTGCAAGTGGCGTCTGACCGTGGGATAGCCTATGGGTGTAACCTGCCAGCGTTGATCAAGTGGATCACAGGCCACTAACTCAGCGCGTTTTAACCGTGACAAAACCAAGCTCAATTCGTATGTGGAAACGCCGGTAACCGCCTCCAAGGAGGCCATATCAAGGCCGTTGTGCAGTAACAACCCGTGTAATACAAAGCCGGTAACACTCTCTTTGCTCTGAGGCATACTCGGAAGGCTCAATCGACCCAACGGCACAACCCAGCAATCCGCTGCCTGACTCTGCTTGTCGGTTTTATCGTCGGTTTCCTCCAGCTTGGCGTCATCATCTGGCCGGGCCCGCAAGGACCTCTGCCAGATGGCTAAAGCCACGCCGGGGTTGCCTCGGGAGGTAGCTGCTAAATCACGTAAAAACGTGCTGTATTTGCGTTTTTTACGGCTTTTGCTGTTTTCAGCGTCGTCGGCCTCAGCCAGAGGTAATACATACAGGCCATCACCGGTCATTCTGGCAACAATCGTTGATCTGCCACTACCAGACGCTAAATACGTAAACCAAGCACCTAGCCGATCGGCATCCATGGGCGCAGGCGTCCATGGAGACATCTGGGCGTTCTCAAGATAGTGCCCCCAGTATCTCCAGCACCAGCTTGAACACCCCACAATGCCCACACCGGAATCACCATTTGCTATTCGGCGAAACAACTCCCGAATCAAAGCTAGACCTGAAAGGCTCCGTAGCCAAAAGTCTGCCAATTCAGGAATCACCCAGGGGCGCGATAAATCCTGACGATCCCACCATTTAGAGGCTTCCTGATCGTCAAAACACAGCGTTTCCGGCGGCGCAATAACTCTCCATGTTTCATCGCTGCTTTGAATAGAACCAGGCTGCTCGGGCTCTGAGAATCGCGTAAGCGCCTGCTGCATACCTGAGAAAGGCGGCGCCACTAAACATACAACTTCACGACTGAGCGAGCCACTGGAGCGGGCCTGTTTCAAGCTACAAGCAATCGCTTCTGCCTGATGGGCATAGTCCGGCTCGGGCGCCAATCTCCTCTGCTGTGCGGCAGACAGCTCCGGCAGTTCATCCATGCTTTCAAAGGGCTCTTCCGCCTGTGACACACCTGCCTGCAACTGCGTTAGGGCATGGCGGATCGCGTCTTTCAATGAACGCCGTACAGAGGTTTGGGGCAGTGTCCATTGCTCAGCAGGCATTAACCCACCAGGAAGACACGAGGCAGCCTTGTTGTCGTTAGTGTTATCCTTCAAAAAAACAGCTCCTGCTTGGCCAGCGGTTGTTCGATTTACTCAGGCACCAACCAACTGTATTCATGGGAGAGACCCATTACAGACCCGCCTGCAACATCTGCAATCATGGCAGAAAATCTCTCTTCAAACCCCCACGGCGGATTAACGACCAACATACCCGAGCCTGTCATGCCTCGCTCGGGAGGCGATTTCAGGTGCATCTCGCTGCACCACACTTTGCGTAGCGGGCTGTCTTTCACCGCCTGCTTCAGCGTGGTTTGCAAACCGCTGGTAAGAATGGGATACCAAACAAGATAAACGCCGTGGCGGCATTTGTGCCAAGCTTTCTGGAGAGTCGAGGCGACATCCGAATAGTCGGACTTTATTTCGTAGGAAGGATCAATCAGCGCCATCAGTCTAGGCTGGGGAGGGGGTAACTGCCTCAATAAGCCCTTTAGGCCATCGTCGTGTATTACCCGCACCTTCTGGTTTGCTGCCCAATCGGCAAGTTGGCCGCTTTCAGTTGGGTGTAATTCAAACGCCGTTAAAGAGTCCCCGGGGCGCAGGAACCGGCGGAACCAAGCCGGGGAGCCCGGGTAGACCGTTAACTGGCCCTCGCCCGCGTTAAAGCGCGACAGCACTTTTAAAACAGGTTGCCAATCTTCAGAGATTAAAGCATTCCGGCTTGCCCAGAGCTTTTGCACGCCGGCATCCGCTTCCGACGTTTTACGCGCCCGCTCGCTCTTTAAGTCGTAAATGGCGCTACCCGCGTGGGTATCAAAGCAGGCAATGGCCGAAGGCTTCGCTTGCATCATAGAAATGGCAAGCGTCAACGCCCCATGCTTTTGAACATCCGCAAAGTTTCCGGCATGGAAGGCGTGAAGATAACTCAACATGTATAAGCTCCCTAGTAACAGGAGCTATTAGGCCCGAGCGCACACCATCAGTGCAAGAGAGCTCCTGAAAAAGCCCCCTATGAATACATTAGCCAGAATTACGATCGCGAGAGGTTGGCTGACATACCGCGCAGGATTCCTGCTCATTCTGTCGCGCACTGGTTTTATCCACCGACTTGCGAAGTGATTGCCATGCGGTGAAAACAGTTTTTGAAGAGCCTGCCAAACGCACTACTGATGTACTCATGATGCTTCCTTCTCAATTAAGAACCTGTCCAGATCGAAATTTAGCAGCACAAACAGTATTTGCAAATGATTATCATTAAAATTTAATATTGGAAGACATCTTGATTGATAAACCTTGCTCCGCGTCAAGGTTTCCTTGCGTTGTGGCGCTTTAGTCAACATAATTACGAACGATAATGCATCCGATTACCATAACCGTTCATCGAAATCCGGAGTTCTCAATGAAAACACTGTTTCGACCAGCCCCTCTTGCGCTCACTATTGCCGCAGCCATGAGCGCAGGCTGCGCCAATACCGCCACGTCTGATTCAGCAACCTCACAACCTGCCACCAAAGCCTCGGTTGTAGAGCACTACGCAAACTTGGCGCATGCTGGATATGAGGACGCCCTGATTACCGCAAAAGCTCTGGATAAAGCGACAGACCAACTCATTGCCAACCCCACAGAGGCCAACTTGCAAGCGGCTAAAGAAGCCTGGCTTGCCGCACGAGTGCCCTACCAGCAAACAGAAGTGTTCCGTTTTGGCAATGCGATTGTTGATGATTGGGAAGGGCAGCTGAACGCTTGGCCTTTGGATGAAGGCTTGATTGACTATGTACAAGCCGATGACTACCAATACGAGCTGGGCAACGCTGGCGCAACTGCAAATATCATTGCCAATAACAGTGTTAACGTAGGCGGCGAAACCCTAGATGTGACTAACCTCACCCCGGAGCTGCTGGCAAACCTGAATGAGGTTGGTGGATCCGAGGCAAACGTTGCTACCGGCTACCACGCCATTGAGTTTTTGCTCTGGGGTCAGGACCTGAACGGTTTTGAACAGGGTAACGGCGAGCGCCCGGTAACCGACTACGCAAAGGGCACAGGGTGCACCAACGGCAACTGTGAGCGCCGCGCCGAGTACCTTGATGCAGTGACCGATTTGTTGGTATCTGACTTAGAGTGGATGGCCAATCAATGGGCCGCCAATGGCTCTGAGAACTACCGCAGCCAACTACTGAGTGCCAACGCAGATGAAGGCGTCCAGAAAATGCTATTTGGTATGGGCTCTTTGTCGTTGGGCGAGCTGGCTGGCGAGCGCATGAAAGTAGCACTAGAAGCCAATTCCTACGAGGACGAGCACGATTGCTTTAGCGATAACACTCACAACTCCCACTACTACAACGCTCAGGGCATACAGAACGTATACACCGGCAGCTACCGCCGCGTAGACGGCAGCTTGGTTTCCGGCCCATCCCTGTCTGACTTGGTTAGCCAGAGCAATCCGAAGCTAGACGCGCGCTTGAATAGCCAGCTTGACGCTTCCATGGAAGCGTTGAGTGTGATGAAAGCAAAGGCCGAAGCAAGTCAGAGCCCTATGCCGTTTGATATGATGATTGCGCCGGGCAACGCAAAGGGCGCAAGCATTGTGAACGGGGCTATCATGGCGCTGGTTGAGCAAACTGGCTCCATTGAGCAGGCAGCCCGCCAACTGGGTCTTGAGGCTCTGTCGCTGGATGATGCCGGCCACACTTTCTGATCAATAAGTAGAAAGTAACAGATACCGGGGGCACCTTGAGCCCCCGGAATTCAAGGAACAAGAACAAGCCATGGAAAGCCTGCTTTGAAGAGAGCGGATTTTCCATGGCTTATTCAATTGTGTGGTAAGAAATAATGACCGGAAAACGACTCATAACGGGGCTGCTGCTAGTAAGTGTGGGGGGGCCGATATACGCAGCCTCTCACGCGGGCTTTCCACTGCAAGATACACCCGATACCGGCGGCGACGGCACCGTTCAGCAATTCGACACCAACGCTTACTCTCTGCCTCAGGGTAACCTCTCCATGACGAAACGTCTGGATTTCAGTGTAGGCAACAGCTTCTTCCGCAACCCCTGGGTTGAAGCACCCGCCAGCACCACGGCGCGCGATGGCTTAGGCCCCTTGTTTAATACCAACTCCTGTCAGGGCTGCCACATAAAAGATGGTCGCGGTCACCCCCCCGGCGTTGATGAGCCACCCGTTTCGCTGTTCTTGCGCTTGGCTGTTCCTGCAGATCCGGAAGTAGACTCGGATATTCTGCTAACCCACGGTTTTAAGCCGGCACCGGTTTACGGCAGCCAACTGCAAACAGCCGCCCTACCCGCATTTAAACCAGAAGCGAGTATGGTGCTTTCATGGAACACAATAACCAAAACTCTAGCTGACGGCACCGAGGTGGAGCTTAGAGAGCCTATTTACCGGATAGAGAACCCAAACTACGGCCCACTGCCCGAAGATCTTCTGATTTCTCCAAGAGTTGCACCACCAATGATCGGCATGGGGTTGCTCGAGGCAATTCCAATTGCTGACTTGGAAGCCTTGGCTGATTCACAAGATGCAAACGGTGATGGCGTTTCGGGCAAGCTTAACCAAGTCTGGAATCTGGAAACACAGCAAACGGCCGCCGGCCGTTTCGGCTGGAAAGCGGCGGAACCCAATGTTCACCAACAAAGCATGGGCGCCTTTGCAGGCGACATGGGGCTAACATCCAGCCTAAAACCTGCTACCGACTGCACGCCAGAGCAAAAATGTGAACAGTTTCCAGACGGCGGCCAGCCAGAGGTCAGCGACAAGATCGCAAACTTTGTCACCTTTTACGCCAAAAGCTTAGCTGTGCCCGCGCGGCGCAATATGGAGAATCCCTCCGTACAACGGGGCGCGCGGCTTTTTAACGAAGCCGGGTGCGCAGGCTGCCACACTCCTCGCCACATCACAGGTACCGATCCAGAACGGCCAGATTTGAGTAATCAAACCATCTGGCCTTACACCGACATGCTACTGCACGATATGGGCCCTGCCCTTGCCGATGGCCGCGATGAGTTTCTGGCAAACGGCAACGAATGGCGCACCCAGCCACTCTGGGGCATAGGTTTGGCGCAAACTGTTAATCCGCAAGCCGGTTTTTTGCATGATGGCCGAGCGCGCACGATGGAAGAGGCCATTCTCTGGCACGGTGGCGAAGCAGCCCCGGCCGTGGCCCAGTTCAGCCAATTCAGCGCCGACGACCGTCAAGCTCTGCTCGACTTCCTGAATTCACTTTAACGGAGCCTGATATGAAGCGACTGGCACTGACTCTCCTTCTGGCCTCATCACTGACCGCCGTGCCACTAATGGCGGCAGACGACAAGAACGCTAGTGACCCGACCGCTGTTTATCGAACGCAATGGCATAAAGATATTCTGGCGGGCTACCAGAGCCTGGCAACACAGAGCCAAGCGCTGGAAACCCAAGCGCAGACCTACTGCCAAAGCCCGTCCTCTGAAGAGCTGGAGCAAACAAAGCGACTTTGGTTGGATGCATTTCTCGCGTGGCAGCAGGTGCGTTTTATAGATTTTGGGCCTGTAGAAGAAAATAACCGTGCGTGGCAATTCCAGTTCTGGCCAGACCCAAAAAATTTAGTTGCGCGCAAAGCCTCTTATTTGCTCAAAAACGAGGCACCCATCACACCTGAAAAAATTGCTCAATCCGGCGTCGCCGTACAAGGCTTTCCAATGGTTGAGTACCTGCTTTACGACCAAACATTCAACAGCAGCGAAAATGCCCTACCGGCAGGGCGTAGTTGTGAATTACTGGCAGCCGTGACCCGTCATATCGCCCGCAACGGCGAAACACTGGCTACCGATTGGAAGGGTTTTCAGGGCAACTACCTTGGCAGCGAGCAGTACACAGATACAACTATTCGTGCCGCCATGGCTGGGCTGGAAATTCTTGAAGAGCGTCGTCTGGCCACACCCATGGGGTTGCGTGGTAATGGCAAGCGCTCGGTTTACAGCGCTGATGCATGGCGCAGCGGAGCCAGCCTAATCGCCGCAGACGCAAGTGTTCAAGGGCTAAAGAAGCACTTCATGCCAGCCTTTTCAAAGCTCCTTAACGATCGTGAGCAAACCGACTTGGCTAAACGGATCGAGCAACAATTTGAGGAAGTATTAGCTAACTTTCCCGAACTCGATCGCCCGATGGCACCGTTGCTGTCTGACGACAACGCATTCAAACCCCTTCAAAGCCTTTATATAGACCTCACACAGCTCACTGCTCTGGTGAATGATCGGGCTGCGGTTGAGCTTGAGGTTGTACGCGGCTTTAACTCCAGCGATGGTGACTGAGGAGCAGCCAATGCCTGAACTGACTCGCAGAAGCCTGATTAAGGCCACGCTTGCTGGTAGCGCAGCACTCACCTTCTCAGGTTGCGGTATGCTACCGCGCAAAGCTGGCAGCAATAGCCCACAGCAGTACACGGGGGCAATCGGTCTGGCAGACGGTCGATTTGCGGTGGGCGCCATAGCCCCGAGTGGGCAAATGCTATGGCAGGCACCGGTTAATACTCGCTGTCATAGCGGCTGCAACCGACCGGGCACCGCCGAAGTACTGTTCTTTGAACGCAGGCCTGGCTGGGCGTTCTACGTACTTAACAGCAAAACGGGCGAACAACGGCACCGCATTGAAGCGGTCAAAGGCGAGCATTTTGTGGGTCATGGCGTATTCTCGCCAGACGGTCGCTATTTGTACGCTCCTGTTAACCGCTATGAACCCGGAGAAGGCATTATCGCAGTTTACGATAGCCATCAGAATTATCGACGGGTGGACACCTTTGAGCTGAACGGCATAGGCCCGCACCAGATCACTATGCATCCAGACGGCCAAACACTGGTGGTGGGGCTGGGAGGTATTCTTACTCACCCAGATTACGATCGCATCAAGCTAAATCTGCCCACCATGAAACCAGCACTGGTGATGATGGATAGAGTCTCTGGCGACATTCTCGCCCGGTTCCGGCCATCCCATCACCAACTCAGTACCCGGCATGTAGATGTGGCGCCCAACGGCACGGTTTACTCAGCCTATCAATATCAAGGCCCAGACCACGAGCTACCGCCGCTCGTCGCACGCTACCGGAACGGGCATTATGAAGAGATTGACTTTGGTGAGTCAGTTCACCGGGAGCTGGGCAATTATATTTCCAGCATAATTGCACACCCGGAGAACGAACTGGTCGCCATTGCCTCCCCGATCGGAGGCACAGCTCTAATCTTCAATGGCCGCACTGGAGAGGTTATTGAAAAAAGCGCCATTGCAGATTGTGCCGGCGTTGAAGCTCTGGCAGGTGGGGATTTTCTAGTGTCTTCAGGGCGTGGCAAGCTGGTTCGCATAGGTAAGGGAAAGCCGGGAGTAGAGATCGCTAACATGCTCGTTCAATGGGATCATCATCTGGTGTAACAGCCGCAAACCTTAACTTTAAGAGTTCAGGGCTTTATTCCGGGGTTCAAGACTGCATTCCGGGGTTCAGGAGCGCCAGCCCGGCTGGTATCCTTGGCTATCCATTTTCCGGAGGACGGCGGCTTGTCCCAGCAACAGACACCTTCACAGAACAATATATCGTCACAAGAAAGCACCGACGCAGCAACCGGCACTCTGGAGCGCTCAGTCGACCGGCTCTATAGCCTGATTGCCAACGAAGAAGACGCCCGTGTTTGCAAAGACATCCCGGCGGAAGCCTGCCATGTGGTACCTCGAAATTTCTTCCTGATTTTGGCAGCCAACGTGCTGACCAAGCTAGGCGACCTGCTGATCAGCCCCAAAACGGTGCTTGCTTGGTTGATGAGTGCCATTGGAGCACCCGCACTGGTGGCATGGCTTGTACCCATCCGAGAGTCCGGCTCCATGGTGCCCCAGATGATGATTGCAGCCTGGGTTCGCCGTAAGCCGGTGCGCAAATGGTTCTGGACTCTCGGCAGTTTTGGTCAGGCGATCAGTGTCACGGCCATGGCTGCTTGCGTCTGGTTTCTTGACGGCTATGCCGCCGGTAGCGGCATTATTGCCGCACTGATAGTGTTTTCCCTATCGCGGGGCTTTTGCTCTGTGGCCATGAAAGACGTGCAGGGAAAGTGCATTCCGAAAACCCGCCGGGGTAGGCTCTCGGGCCTTGCGGCCACCATAGGCGGCACCGCTACTGTTGTTTTAACGGTGTTACTGTTCTGGGAGCGCGGCGACCCCACTCTGGCATTTTATAGCCTGTTGCTCCTGCTTGCCGCTGCACTGTGGATCATTGCCGGGCTGCTGTTTGCCGGTGTAGATGAACACGACGGGGAGACCGGTGGCGGCGGCAACGCTCTCTCTGAAGCGCTACATAGCCTTTCGCTGCTGCGCGATGACGCACCCTTTCGAAACTTTGTTATCACTCGTGCTTTGCTACTGTGCTCGGCATTGGCCTCGCCCTATTTCGTGGTGTTGGCTCAGAAAGAGTCAGATACTGGTTTAATGCTTGGCGTATTTCTTTTGGCGAGTAGTTTAGCCAGTTCGGTATCCGCAAGCTTTTGGGGCTGGATGGCAGATACTTCCAGCCGGCGAGTGATGATTCGTGGCGCGGCTATTGCCAGTGCGGTGTGTTTGGGCGTTGGCCTGACCGCCATGTTTGCCGGCACAGGTGTCGGCAACGGCTGGTTTTACCCACTCGCCTTCTTTACATTGAGCATTGCCCATGCGGGCGTGAGACTGGGCCGGAAAACCTACTTGGTGGACATGGCGGGGGGCAACAAACGCACTGATTATACTGCCGTCAGCAATACGGTGATCGGCTTTCTGCTGCTTGCAACCGGCGGACTGACAGCGCTGCTCTCGCTGATATCAAACTCAGCGGTGATTGTGGTGCTTGGCTTGATGGGGCTGGCTGGTACTCTCAGTGCCATTCGGCTCAAAGAAGTGACCGAGGGCTAGGCTACCCAGCCCTCAACTAGCTATGTCAACCGGGTGCTTTGCCGTCGTTCAACGCCAAGGCGCCCTTTACAATGCGGTAGATGACCCATATCGCTATACCAATGAGAATGAACCATCCGATAATAATAAAGCTGGTTACAACACCAATAACGGTCCACAACAAGCCTATCCAGAAGGTGCGAATCTGCCACCGGAAGTGCGGCTCAACCCAGGTGCTGCGAACATCATCCAGCTTTATGTAATTGATGATTACACCCGCCAGTCCGGTAATGCCCCCTAGAAAAAATGATAACCCCTGAAGTATGTAGACAACAACCGCCAGATTACGTGCGGGATCAGTTTTGCGTGACAACTCATCCGCGCCTTCATCGACGGGAATGTACTCAGGATCAGCCAAGGCATCTCTCCTTTTTAAGTGTAATTCCAGAGTTTATCACAAGCCATTGAGCGGTTTTCCCAGCCTCCGGATCAGTGATTATCCGGACGGTATCCAAGCCGGAAGCCACCCCAATGCCGTCCATTCACATATATCGGTACCGAAAGGTCATGCATTACTTCGCCGGTATCGCGCCTATAGGTCTGCAGCAACATATCTTCGGTATGGCTGCCACAACGGATGCCTGTACGGTCATTAAACAAACGCTTGCTGCGACTGCGCACCAGATCAACATCTGGGTCACCGGTGGGCGCATGGGCAAAATCCCTGTTATGGGTGGGAATGTAGCCATCGGGAGCTGCGACAATCGCAAATACCAACGCAGGATGCGAAGCTTTTACCTTTTCCTGAACCTCAGGCAAAAACTGATCAGTAAACGCATCGAAGCTGCTTGAATATTTTGCAGGCTGAGTACCGGGAATCGGTTTTCTTGTTTTATCAAACAACATGTTTTCAGCGAGCTTGCCATCGCGCACAGCCTTCTCAAAAATTTCTCCGATCTGCCCAGCGCCAGCACGTGCCTGATCGTAAAAAAATCGGTGATAGCTGGAACCACTATTCAACGCAAAGGCAGCATTGCCTATTTCCGCTAGCTCCATCAACGTAGCGGCCTGTTCCGCAAGGGAAACAACGTTAGTATCACTTTCAGAGATCTGGTCCCTAACGGTTTCAATGGCAGAAAACACATGAGTTAGGCTAACTTCATTGTTCTGGTCAATTTCCGCAATGCGTGCCACCTGTTGCTGCACGCGATCTGACTGATCCCGTATTTGATCAAGCCGCTCGCCAACGGTTTCTACGGAACCTAAGCCCTCCTCTACACTGCGGGCTAGGTCTTCAATGCGAGTCACTATCAATGCTGTATCGGAGCGAATCTCCTGCAGAGTTTCTGCCACCTCACCTGTAGCCTGAGCCGTGCGCCCCGCCAGCTGCCGAACTTCATCGGCAACCACTGCAAAGCCGCGCCCCTGATCACCTGCCCGGGCCGCTTCAATGGCCGCATTCAGTGCCAGCAGATTGGTTTGCTCAGCAATGCCCTGAATGGTAGCGGTTACACCCTGAATTTTGTTGGATTTATCGTTAAGCTCTTGAATTAGCCGCAGGTTTTCACCGGATTGCTGATGTACAACTCGAATGCTCTCGATGGCCGCGGTCAGCGCCTGACGACCTTCGGTACTGGCCTGCCGATTCTGCAGGGCCATGGTGGAGGCTTCGGTTGCTTGTTGTGAGGATTCCCGCACGGTTTCCGTAATCTGCCCCGCATAATCTGCCATCTGGGCAGTTTCTTGAACTTGGCGCTCAAGCTGCACTTTGAGCTGATCGGCAGCGAAAGATACCTGCGCCGCTGAAATGGCATTTTTATCCGCACTTCCGGAAAGCGCCTCCACTAAAGCCCGCCCCGATTGGGCATCGGCAAGGAGCGCCTGACAGCGGGATCGAAGAGGGCTATTTTCGTCCAATGTGCCACTGTTCAAATCGTTGAGTCCACGGTCAGTCGGCTCCAAAACTCTAACAACCAGAAAGCCCGCAGCGGCCACAAGACCGATAACCAAGCCGATTACCAGCGATGTCGGGTCTAAACCTAACAAGGGCGCCACCAAAGCAGAGGCAAGCGCAAGAACGATACTAATTGCGCCTCCCCAAAACACAGTTGCACGATCAAGCAACCCCATAAAAACCTCGTCATTGTTATTGTTACTGATGGGTACACGGTTATCCGGCCAATTTAGAGACTAGGGAATTAAAGCGGGTTAATAACTCATACTTTAGTTGATTTAATGAATATAACGGCCTAATTAAATCTTTCTTAAACAAAAAAAACCGCAACCCCCGCGTGCCTTTTTGATCAGGCCGCCGAGTTTGCGGTTCTCGAGGAGGTTAAATCTTCGTTCAGGCGCCCACAACACCGTTATCGTTGCGGGTAACGATAACCGTTGCGTCCCGAGGGTGGTCACCTTCGTTTCCGAAAGGCCAGTCCTTCGCTGGGTGCTGAATATTCACAAACATCGTTTTAACATCCGGCGTGGTTACGACTCCAGTTACCTCACAACCCTGAGGCCCCACGAAGAAGCGCCTAATTTCCCGGGTGGCGGGGTTGGCGGCCAACATCATATTATTCTGATACGGCGGAGCGTCGGAGCCATCGGTTTGAATCCAAAGACGGCCGTTGTAATCAAACCACAAACCGTCTGGGCTGTTGAAGATATTGTCATCGGTAAGCGACACAACGACTTCTCCGTCTACGACCGTCTCTGTCCCCTGAGCCCCGCCAAAGACAAATATATCCCACTGGAAGCTTGTGGCTGCAAAGTCGCTGTTACCTTCGCTCCAGCGAATGATATGACCCGTGCGATTCTCTGCCTGAGGGTTTGCGGCATCAACCTGTTCCTCGGTGCGGTTGGAATTATTAGTTAGGGTGAAATAGACTTCACCGGTATTAGGATCAACCGCGCCCCACTCTGGACGGTCCATGGGTGTGGCCCCGGCAATATCTGCAGCCAAGCGCGTATTCAAAAGAACATCCGCCTGATTTTCAAAGCCCTCAAACTGAACACCGCCAACCATCGTGCCCTGTGCAGCTTCCACACGGGCCATAAACGCTGACTCATCAAGTGATAAAGAGAGCCAGTCTCCGGAGCCATCTTCGTTAAAACGGGCGACGTACAGAGTGCCTTCATCCAACAAGTAACCACTAGCGGTTGCGGCGTAGTATGGCCGCGAAGAAACAAACTTGTAGATATACTCAAAACGCGAATCGTCGCCAGAATAGCAAACCACCGGCTTGCCTTCTTCTACTGGCGCAAAGATCACACCCTCATGCCCAAAACGACCAAGAGCGGTGCGCTTCTGAGGTTTGCTTTCAGGTGTAAACGGATCGATTTCGACCATGTAACCGAAGGTGTTGGCCTCGTTACGATAGTCATCCACAGCGCTCTCGGCAGTGGGCGTTATGTTGAACCTAACGTATTGGTCATCGCCACCTTCGGCAAGCTCCCAATCGTAGCGACTGGCATTCCCTACGCCATGACGGGTTTGTTCCCGTGGTGGCGTTGCAGAGCCGTTAGCAAAGTAACCGTGCCAGTTTTCCTCCGCCGTAAGATAAGTCCCCCAAGGCGTCGAACCCATTGAGCAGTTGTTCAAGGTGCCGCGAGTTTGAGTGCCATCTTTACTGAAGCGCGTTGCAAGCTTCTGGTAACCACGCACCGGACCGCGAATATCCATCTCGGTGCCACCGGTAATCCTGCGATTGAAAGGGCTTCCGAACACAACATCCCAGTTGCCCGCACTGTCTTGTTTTATATGCACAACAGACACGCCGTGAGCAGCTACCTCCTTACGCACTTCATCGGTAGGGCGCATGTTATTCGAGGTATAAGTAGGGCCGTCTGGGTGCAGAGCACTTTGGTTGATGTACTCATGGTTCATCACCAGCAGCCCCTCGTCAGAACGGTTACCACCAGCTTTGAAGTCAATCGGAAAGAAATGCATCCCATCGTGGTGCATGCCTACCTGCTGTTCTTGATCCGCGCCCGAATTAGAGGCGTCGGCCCTAAAAGCCGGGTAGGAACCAGTAATCGGCGTTCCCCAAGGCAAGAACGCTTTGGCGGTATAGCCAGTAGGCACCACGACAGAGTTCGCAGTTGATACAGCCACCGCTTCAAACCCAAGCTCGGTTGTGTTGACCGTATCTCCTTCTGGATCGCCTGTTCCGGTTCCGTCATCATTCTTACTATCACTTCCACAACCCGCAAGCCCAACACCCATAAGGCTGGCCAGAGCTGCACCAACGCCACCTTTAATTAGAGTTCGACGCTGCATGCGCGTCGCGAGCACGTCTTGGAAGGCTCTGTTGCCGGCATGGTTCACAACAGGTTCGTAATCGGGATCCAGATAATTGGGATCAAGGTCATGCTTGGCCATATTTTGTCTCTCTTTGTCTTTCTCAATATTCAACAAACGGGGTGTTGTCGGAAAGGCAGTGTCGGCGGGAGAGATGACAATATGTGTACAGTAAAAAGACAAAACCGTTAATTTTTTCTAAAAGGCGAGAAAAAAGGCCCGAGCACAAGTCCGCGAGCCTTTTAGCAACTAGATCAGAGTAGGCTATGCCTAATCAGATTGCGATAAAACCGCACGAACTACTTTTGTATGCGTTTTTTTCGAGACAAGCCCAAACCTGCAATACCTAGCCCTAGCAGTGCTAATGTGCCCGGCTCTGGAACTGGCGTAGGACCAACAATCTGGCTACCAAACCCGAAGTGCAGGTTGTCAATTGCAAAGCCGGCGGGTTCAGAACCCACTAAGCTGAACTGAATTCCCGCGATACTGCTAACCTTGTCCTCAGTAACCAAGCCCAAAAACTCAATACCTAAAGCTTCGTTTTGGACTGAACCAATGACGTTACCATTACGGTCGAATGCTGTAATTGCAGTACCGCCAATAGCATCGAAATAGCCCCCTTCTAGTCCGACACCTGCTTGATCGGTACTGAACAAGATAGAAATTGCTCCGTTGAACGTCGGACTACCAGAGAGAACGGGAGAGGTGGGGTTAGCGGAATCTGTTGTTATAAATGTGTTGGGAGAGTTGGGATCTAAAGCCAGTGAGCCAACTGGTGAACCAACAACGCATCCTGTAAGGGCCGCGCCTATTGGGCATTCCCCCGCTACACCAAGGCGTTGCCCATCAAAAAAGCCGCCAAAGCTTACAATTGTTGAGCCTACACCTCCGTAATCTGCCGGGTTATAAGTAGGGTTAACGGTCATGGTTGCGAATTCGCTAAATGTGATCGACCCAGCATCAGGGTTAAACGCAGTTTCGTCTATCTTAATAACTCCAGCACTTACTACTCCAGATACAAAAAGGCTGGTAGCCATGCCTAGAGACATAAAACTCACTTTGAGGTTGTTCATTGTCAAACTCCTTTGACAGTTATATTTTTTATGCCCAATAACAGAAAGTTAGCTGCTGGATACAAACCGAGGTTTTTGATCTCTGCGAGCTGGATCACAGCACCATTCGGGCGCGAATTTTAAGCACCATCTACGCCAACAACTACAACCCCATGATTTAAAATAATAAAAAGATCTTCGCAATAGAATTGGCCGAGTAGCTGTAAAAAAATTCGACATATTTTTTAGTTTTCGATTTGGGAATGAAGGCAGCGGCGGCGGGAGAGATGACAATATGAGGACAGTAAAAAGACAAAACCGTTAACCTTTTTTCAAAGACTAACGGTTTCGATGTTCTCGAGGAGAAGCGCCCCAGCGCAGCTAAAACGCGCTGGAGCTAGAAAGCGAGCATCTAATCGCTTACTTGGTTACGTCGTCATAACCTTCTTCAATGGCGTCGCCTGCATCTTCAGCCGCATCGCCCATTTCTTCGCCAGCGTTCTCAACGCCTTCTTTCATTTCGCCTAAAACGCCTTCGTCTTGGCCTGTGGCCTCTTCGTAGGTTTCTTCAACCGAGTTGCCAGCATCGTCCATTATTTCTTCAGCGTTGTCCGCGGCTTTCTCAAAATCAGCTCCCTCATCTTCGGAGCTGCAAGCAGCAAGACCCAAAGTCAAAAACATAATAAAAGCGCTGAGAGTTAACTTATTCATCACATATCCCTCTGTTGGTAAACGTTTGTAACCGTGTACAGGGTAAGGCCATGTTCGGTGCCACACAATTACTTGCGGATTACCCTTTATTTAGCTAACGCCTATAAAACCGCCTTTAAAGACATGAAAAAGCCGGAAAATTCAGGATCGCGCCAGATAACCCACACCCTCGAACCCACCTTGTCATTTTGCGCCAACCTCCCAAACACCACCTATTATTGTTGCATTGACAGATTGTCCGACATAAATTACCAAAACGCGCACTGCAATGGAGAAAAACAATGAATGCAAAAACCTATGACACTGTCGGTTTAAAATCTGACTTAAAATCCGATCCAAAAATGGTGAATAACCCCGTACAGAACCCCACGGAAACCAGCGTTGCTGGAAAGTGGAAAGACCCCAAGCGGTACCTCTGGCTACTCGGCCCAGCTCTACCCGGTATAGGTTTGGCAGCGCTAACCGGTTACGCGATAGCACCTAAAAAGCTTAAGGCGCTTGCTTGGACTGGGCCTGCATTGGTTCATGGTGTTATTCCAGCGTTGGACCGCGCTATCGGAGAAGATAAGAGCAACCCCCCGGAATCAGCAGTCAGTTCCCTGGAGCAAGACAAGTATTACAACCGCATTGTTAAGGCATTCATTCCCACCCAATATGCGATGACGGTTATGGGTGCTTGGCTTGCTAGCCGCAAAAACACCCCGATTGAGGATAAGATTGGTCTGACGCTGACCGTTGGAGCCATCAACGGTGTTGGTATCAATACGGCACATGAATTGGGTCACAAATCAAACAAGTTCAATAAGTTGATGGCCATGGCTGCTTTGGCACCTACGGGCTATACCCACTTTGTGGTTGAGCATAACTTTGGCCATCACAAACGCGTCGCGACGCCGGAAGATCCGGCGAGCAGCCGTATGGGTGAGAGTTTCTGGAAGTTTTTGCCGCGTACTGTGTTTGGGGGCATCAAGTCTGCGGTGAAGATTGAGAAAGCGCGGCTTGAGCGAAAAGGCAAGAGTTTCTGGTCTTTGGACAACGAACTATTACAAGGCTGGGCCATGAGCGCTGGCTTCTTTGGGGCGACGACCCTAGTTTGTGGGCCACGGGCCGTTCCGTTCCTTGCGGCTCAAGCGGTTTATGGTGCCAGTTTGTTGGAGAGTGTAAATTACATTGAGCACTACGGACTACTGCGCCAGAAAGATAAAAACGGGAAGTATCAACGCACTCAACCTGAGCACAGCTGGAACAGTAATCACATTGTGACGAACCTGTTCCTGTATCAGTTGCAGCGTCACTCCGATCACCACGCCCACCCGCAGCGCAGTTATCAGGCCTTACGCCACTTTGAGAAGGCTCCCCAGTTACCGGGTGGCTATGCATCTATGCTGATGCCCGCTTATGTGCCGCAGTGGTGGTACGAGACGATGGATAAACGGGTGATCGATCACTACGAGGGGGATCTGAGCAAGATCAACTGGGACCCGGATCGTAAGGCGGAGTTGATGGCTAAGTATGCAGATTATGCAGCTGAGGTGGCGGCTAAGGCTGCTGCTCGTCGGGAGGAAGAGGCTAGTTCGGCCTCGGAGAAGGCTGCCTGACTCCAAACATTCGGAAACTCGATCTCGGGGTTGCTGGCCTCGAACTTTTGGTGCGGGCCGCCGGTGGGCTCTGCCTCTCAGGACACGCTGTAAATACATCCCTGTACGCTTGACGGCAGCATCCTTGCTGCCGACAGTCCTGAGAGGCAGAGCCCACCGGCAGCTTCAAACTTCGCAGCGCCTGCCTTACTTTCCTTTGAACACTGCTTCTCGCCGTTCGAGGAAAGACTGGATGCCTTCTTTTACATCCTCACTGACCATCACTGGCTGCAAATCCGGAAACAGTCGCTGCTTGGCGGCCTCCTGACCTTCGCTTACCGCGATTTTGGAAGATTTCAGGCTGCCTCGCACACCCAGAGGTGCCGCATTGGCGATCTTCTCTGCAATTTTCAGGGCAGCGTTGAACTGCTCACCCGGCTCGACCAACTCCTGTATCAAACCCCACTCATAAGCTTGCTCTGCCGTCCACTCATCGCCGGTTAGAAGGTAACGCTGGGCATTACCCCAGCCGATTTCACGCTGCAGGCGTATAGTCGCGCCGCCGCAGGCGAAGATGCCACGTTTGACCTCCAACTGTGCAAACCGGGTGCCTTTTGCTGCAACACGAATACCTGTGTTCAGCATCATCTCAACACCGCAGGTAAAACAAATACCCTGAGCGGCAAAAACCACAGGCTTGCTGAGGCCATCGCCGGTGATATGGAACGGATCCAGCTCGCCTTCCGCCGGTTCTATTCCCTTACCGTTTGCAAATACGCCAGCCCAATCATCTAACTGCAAACCACTGGTAAAGTGGTCGCCTTCGGCATACATCAGGCCCACTCTCAAATCGGCATCGTGTTCCAGCAGGTAATAAGCCGCGGCGATGTCGTGGTACATGGCTCTGTTCATGGCGTTCATTTTTTCGGGGCGGTTTAGCCCTATGAGCAGAATATGATTTTTCTTCGTTACCTTAACCAGTGACATTGATGACACCTTTTAGTTAGTAAACAGCTGTTCTTTCGAGGCGTTTGAGGGCCATCTCTTGAGCTGAAGCGCAAGCGGCGGACGGTACCTCCCGGGAATGTCGTTGGCCATGGATGGCCAACGCCAAGCCCTACATGGATGTACTCGCGGGCGTTTCCCGGGAGGTACCGTCCGGCGATTGTGGCTACTCCAAAATCAGAACCACTCAGCCTTCATGTTCAAACACGTGTCATCCATATTCCGCAACAACACCAAATCCTGAGCAACCGTTGGCAACTCCCAATGGAAGAAATACTGAGCAGCCTGAAGCTTGCCCTGATAGAAGTTACGCTCATCATCAGTATTGGCAGAAGCCAGTGCATTAGCCGCTGCGTTAGCCTGACGCAGCCACATCCAAGCTACAATGATGTGCCCGAACAGATGCAAATAGCAGGAAGCGTTCGCCAGAGTTTTATCCACCTCGCCGCTCATTAGCGATTTACCCAGATTTTGAGTCACTTTAACGGCCTGTTGCAGCGTCTCACTTAACGACAACGCCCACTGCTGACAGCGATCCGTTGTAGCTGCCTGCAAATCCACCTGCATTTCCTGCATAAGCAACTGCAATCCATGGCTTTGATCCTGCCAAATCTTACGGCCCAGCAAGTCCAGACCCTGAATGCCGGTAGTGCCCTCATGGATGGGATTCAAGCGGTTATCGCGCCAGCACTGCTCCACTGGGTATTCGCGGGTATAACCCGCTCCACCATAAACCTGAATCGCCAAGTCGTTAGCTTTCGGCCCATGCTCTGATGGCCAGGTTTTGATCACAGGCGTAAGCAGATCAAGCAGTTTGCCCGCTTCGATTCGTTTCTGCTCATCCGGATGGGTGTGTTGATCATCCATCAAACGCGCACCGTAGAGGCAAAGTGCTAACCCGCCTTCACTGTATGCTTTCTGAGCCAGCAGCATGCGGCGCACATCTGCGTGATCAATAATAGGTACCTGTGGGCTTTCCGGGTTCTTTTCCGACGCCTTACGGCCCTGCAGTCGGTCTTTGGCGTACTCAAGACTGTGCATGTAACCGCGATACCCAATCACCGCCGCACCAAAGCCTACGCCTACCCGGGCTTCATTCATCATCTGGAACATGTACTTCAGACCCTGATGGGGCTCTCCAACCAAATAACCGTGGCAAGGTGCATCATCACCAAAACTAAGCGCTGTGGAGGTGGTGCCGCGATATCCGAGCTTATGGATCAGGCCAGCAAGGCTCACGCCGTTACGATCCACCGGATTTCCATCGCTATCCACCCGGAACTTAGGAACGATAAACAGGGAAATGCCTTTTACACCGGCTGGCGCGCCTTTGATTTTGGCGAGCACCATGTGGACGATATTTTCGGTAATGCTCTGTTCACCACCGGATATATAGATTTTTGCGCCTTTGATAAGGTAGTGACCATCATCGGTTGGCGTGGCAGAAGTGCGAATGTCCGCCAAAGATGAGCCAGCATGTGGCTCCGTGAGGGCCATGGTGCCGCTGTAACGGCCACTGAGCATGTTGGGTAGAAAGCTGGTTTTTTGGGATTCGTTACCAAACACACGGATTAGGTTTGCCGCCGCTGTGGTCAGGAATGGATAACCTGCTGTACCTGGGTTAGCGGCGGTAAAAAAGCCGTTACAAGCTGCCATGACGGTCTCGGGGAGCTGCATGCCGCCCAATTCGTAGTCATAACGCCCCGCAATAAACCCCGCCTCGGCGTAGGCATCAAAAGCCTGTTTAACTTCAGGCAGCATTTCGACTTGGCCGTTTACAAACTTCGGCTCGTCTTTGTCTGCTGCACTGTTGTGATTCGCGAATTTCTCCCGGGCCATTTTATCGGCGGTTTCGATAACGGCCTCGAAGGTATCGCGATTATGTTCGTTAAAACGCTCACGGCTAAGCAGGCTTTCAGTGTCAAGAACTTCGTAGAGTTGGAACGCCAAATCACGGCGGTCTATCAGTGTATCGGTCATTTTTTCAGCTTCCGGATGATTGGCTGGAGAATTTCATTGTTATGCACAGGCTCTCACACCCGAGTTTTTCTGGAAACCGGCATTTATGACATAATTATGGTTAAAACCGCCAATCTATAGGCCGACGCTGAGGTGCATTGCTGGTGCCACTGCTCAGGACTGTCGGCAGCATGGATGCTGCCGTCAAGCGTACAAGGATGTATTTACAGCGTGTCCTGAGCAGTGGCACCAGCATTGCACCGTTCTCGAACCGCGCCCCGGAGCCTCTATGCAAAAGGTCTTTATCATCGGATTTGACGGCGCTTTAGCCAGCGCCATAACCGGTGTGATCGATTTATTTCGTTTGGCCGGCGTCACCTGGGCACGAATTCACGGTGAGCACCCAGAGCCACGTTTCACTACCCGCCTGATAACTCGTAACGGAGATCCCTGCCGCTGCATCAATGGCATCACTTTGCTTTCAGGTGGAAGTTGGGAAGAGCTAGATACAGAGACAACGGAAAACGCTGATTTGGTGATCGTACCAACCATCGGGGCGCCAATTGATCAAGTACTGATGGCAAACCCGGATCTAATTCTCTGGCTGAGCCAGTTCAATGCCCCGAATAAAAAGAGCACCGGCCAAGTTCAACTGGCCAGCAACTGCACGGGAGCGTTTCTTCTAGCTGAAGCGGGACTGCTGAACAATAGAGAGGCCACCACGCACTGGGGTTTCAGCAACAGTTTTCGCCAGCGCTACCCACAAGTAAACCTGATTCCAGACAAACTGGTCACTGTAGATGGCCACATTGCATGTGCCGGTGGCGGCATGGCGTGGTGGGATTTGGGCGTGCACCTTATAGAACGCTATGCAGGTGCTCAGGTTGCCCGTGAGTTGGCCAAGGCGTTTGTTATCGATGCGGGGCGTAATAGTCAGGCACCCTACAGCGCACTTCAAACCAAACGGTACCACTCAGACCTAGTGATCCTAAAACTTCAGAACTGGCTGGATAGCCATTATGGAGAGGCCGTAAGCCTGCAATCACTTGCCGCTTTCAGCGGTTTGACAACGCGTTCACTGATACGTCGTTTCAAGCTTGCGACTGGTGAAACACCGACAGGCTATTTGCAATCCATACGCATCGAAGCCGCTCGGCGACATTTGGAAAACTCGCGCTTGCCCGTGGAAGAGGTTACCCGGCTGGTTGGCTATGAAGACGTCAGCTCTTTTAGCCGACTATTTCGCAAGCAAACCGGATTGGCTCCCGGGGCCTACCGATCGCGGTTTGGGCGCTAACTACAAGCTACAAGCCGAGCGTTTGGCCCGGGTTATGCATCGAATTACCCAAACGGCCGCTGGCCGGATGTTTCTGTAAATTATACTGACAGGTGCCATGTGGGAGAAATGAGCCATGAACGCACCCGTTCAACAAACACAGCTTGAAGTTCTGAGCAGGTTGTACACCATGAAGCTTGCACAGATTGAGCAGGCAACCCAACAAGGCAACAATCTGCGCAGCATGGTGCTGGAAGCAGAGGCCGAAGCAATTTTCAATGCGCTCAAATCCGCCAAGTAGCGCAAAGGTGACAAAACCAGACGACAAAAATGAGCCTCTCTATGCCCTTCCACGTCACTCTCAAATTCCCATTCTGCGCTTGATTGATCACAAGTTGACTTGACCTACGAGCCCGGGCACGTATCATCGGATATCAGGTTTTACTAACGGAGCAACCATGACCGCAAGGTCCTTCGGCTGCATGCAGATCAATCGCCCCCCTATTACCGCTGACATCGCGCGGCAACGCGGGCGTTTACCGTACTTTCCAGACCCACCGGCCTTTCGCTGATCAATCTCTTGTTGCCTAATCAAATCGTCTTGATGCGATTTATGCAGGGTGGGCAATGGGAGGCTAGACTCAGGCTCATAAGCCATCTCCATTCATAAGAAAAGAAAACCGCTAACGAGGTTGCGATGTCGCTACCGCTGGTTGTACTACTGCCATTTTTGGGTGCCATAGCCGCCCCTCTATTTGCTCAGGGTGGGCGAACCGCTATCGCAATAGCATCATCCGTTCCCGCTCTGATTGCGCTAGCCGCGCTGTTTCCGCATTGGTCGGTTCTTTCTGCTGGCGGCACGGTGCTTCACATATATGAGTGGCTGCCGGTTCTCGGGCTCTCCTTCAGTTTTCGCCTTGATGGCCTTGCGCTTCTCTTCGCACTGCTGATTCTCGTTATCGGCCTGTTGGTTATTATTTATTCTCACTACTACCTCAAAGCCAGTGAGAACGTGGCCAAGTTTTACTCCCTGCTTCTATGTTTCAAAGGCTCCATGCTGGGCATAGTGCTTTCTGGCAACCTGCTTTTGATGCTTATTTTCTGGGAGCTCACTAGCCTGACCTCCTTTCTGTTGATCAGCTTCTGGACACACAAACAGGACGCCCGGCGCGGCGCGCGGATGGCGTTGGCGATAACCGGCGGCGGCGGGCTTGCGCTACTAGGCGGTATTTTGCTCATCGGCAATATTGTGGGCAGCTTTGAGCTGGACGATGTGCTTGCCGCGGGCGACCAGATCAAAGCCCATGCTTTGTATCCCGTAGCGTTAACTCTCGTTTTGCTTGGCGCTTTTACCAAGTCAGCCCAGTTCCCGTTCCATTTCTGGCTGCCCCATGCCATGCAGGCGCCTACTCCGATCTCTGCTTACCTGCACTCCGCCACCATGGTTAAAGCGGGTATCTTCTTGATGGCACGCTTATATCCAGCTTTGGCGGGAACCGAGCAATGGTTCTACATGGTCAGTTTTACCGGCATGGCCACACTGCTTCTTGGCGCCTATATCGCCATGTTCAAACACGATTTGAAAGGGCTGCTCGCCTATTCAACCGTTAGCCATCTGGGTTTAATCACGTTGTTATTAGGCATGGGTACTCAACTGGCTGCTGTTGCGGCGATATTCCACGTAATCAACCATGCCACCTTCAAGGCTTCACTGTTCATGGCTGCCGGTATCATCGATCATGAAACAGGCACCCGCGACATGCGGAGAATCAACGGGCTTTGGCGCTACATGCCCCACACGGCAACTCTGGCCATGGTAGCAGCCTCATCCATGGCCGGTGTCCCACTGCTGAACGGCTTTCTCAGTAAAGAAATGTTCTTCGCCGAGTCGCTACAGCTCAATCTTCCTGGCCTCTGGGCGTGGGTACCGCCAATTGTTGCAACTCTGGCGGGCATTTTTGCGGTTGCCTACTCGGCCCGATTTGTTCACGACGTGTTTTTCAACGGCAAGCCGGTGGATCTACCCAAGTTCCCGCCCCATGAACCGCCCCGTTACATGAAGTTTCCCGTAGAGATTCTTGTATTCGCCTGCATCATGGTTGGCGTTTTCCCTACTGTCTCCGTTGGCCCCCTGTTGTATTCCGCGGCATCTGCGACCCTTGGCGGCGATGTGCCGGATTATCAGCTTGCGATTCTTCATGGCTTTAACCTGCCACTGCTGATGAGCTTCCTGGCCTTCTTTGGTGGCCTACTTATGTACACCCAGCGTCAGCGCTTTTTCGACTTCCACGCCCAGCTTAAGGAAGTGGACGGCAAAGCTGTATTCGAGTTTGTAGTTTCAAAAATTGAAGACATGGCTCGCAGCTTTACTGGATGGCTCGAAAACGGCTCCTTGCAGCGTTACGCGATGCTTCTGGTCGTTAGCGTTATTGCGGTAACCATAATGCCGCTTGCAGAGCATGGCTTCTTTATTGGCGAAAACGGATTAAGCCCTGTGGATTGGCCAACGGGTATCGCCGCCAGCGTGCTTATCATTGCAGCTCTAGCAACCGCACTCTGGCACCGAGAGCGCTTTTACGCGCTGGTACTTCTTAGCGTTGTTGGCCTTATCGTAGCCTTGGCGTTCGCCCGCTTCTCTGCGCCGGATCTCGCCATGACACAGCTTTCGGTTGAAGTTGTCACGATTGTGCTGCTCATGCTGGCGCTTTACTACATGCCATCTTGGACACCCATGGAAAGCTCTCGAAGCCGCCGCATACGCGACGTTTTGATTGCTCTGGCGGCCGGTGCTGGCATGACCCTGATAACGCTGGCTATGTTGACCCAGCCATTCAGCTCTATCTCCGAGTTCTTCCTAGAAAACAGTAAGCCGGGCGGCGGTGGAACCAATGTGGTGAACGTGATTCTGGTCGACTTCCGTGGCTTTGATACGCTCGGCGAGATAACGGTGCTGGCCATCGCGGCGCTTGGTATCTACGCCATGTTGAAAAACACTGCTCTGACTCCCCCGCCGGGAGATGGTCTAGGGCATGCCTGGACACGAGATCACTACCCTTTGATGCTACGACAGATTGCCCGGCCCATGCTGCCGTTAGCACTAATGGTGTCTGCCTATATCTTCTTGCGCGGGCACAACTTGCCCGGGGGCGGATTTATTGCAGGGTTGATTACCTCCGTAGCCCTGATTCTTCAGTATATCGCTAGTGGCATGGTGTGGACCGAGGATCGTATTCCGTTCCGGTACCACAACGTGATTGGTCTCGGTCTATTGTTTGCCACCATCGCGGGTGCTGGCAGCCTAGCCTTCGGATACCCCTTCCTGACAACCACATTCGGCTACATAACCTGGCCTGTGGTGGGCAAGTTCGAAGTGGCTTCGGCCTTGGTGTTTGATTTAGGCGTTTACCTTGCGGTGATTGGTGCAACCTTGTTGGCATTGGTCAGCATCGGCCGGCTGTCGCCTCATTCGGCCATCAAAAGCAAAATGGAGGGCGCGTAATGGAACTGTTATTTGCAATCGCTATCGGTGCCTTAACAACATCGGGGGTCTACTTGCTGCTGCGCGCTCGTACTTTCCCAGTGGTCATGGGGCTGACGCTGCTTTCCTATGGCGTGAACCTGTTCTTGTTCGCCTCTGGGCGCCTCGCCACAGGCCAACAACCCGTCATCGGAACTACGGCCAGCTATTCTGACCCTTTGCCTCAAGCTCTAGTGCTTACGGCCATCGTTATTGGTTTTGCCATGACTGCATTTTTGGTTGTGCTGTCGCTGCGCAATTTGGCAGACAACGAAAACGACCATGTGGACGGTCGGCGTGAGGCCACTACATCACCCTCCAAAATTGAGCAAGAGGTAAGCAGTAAATGACGCACTGGCTTATCGCTCCGATTCTGATTCCGCTGCTCGGCGGTATTCTGCAGGTGTTCATGGGGTATGCCCCTATCAGCCTGCGCCGAACTCTGGCAATTGCGACTACCGTGCTTATGCTGGTGTCTGCTGTTGTTTTGTTGGCACTTGCCAGCGATGGCAGCTACCGAGTTTATGCCTTCGGCAATTGGCAACCGCCGTTCGGCATTGTGCTGGTGCTCGACAGGCTGGCTGCTTTGATGCTGGTGTTAACAGCCGTGCTTGGCCTGTTCTGCCATATTTATGCGAGCGGCGGTGCGGATGAAGGAAACCGCCAGTTCCACGCATTGTTTCTGTTCCAACTGATGGGGCTGAACATTGCTTTTCTCACCGGCGACCTATTTAACCTTTTCGTTGCGTTTGAGGTTCTGCTTATTGCCTCTTACGGGCTGCTCATGCACGGCGGAGGCACATCTCGCACTGTACCTGGGCTTCATTATGTGGTTCTTAATCTGGCAGGGTCAGCCCTGTTCCTGATCAGCGTCGGCATGATTTACAGCGTAACTGGCACCCTGAACATGGCGGACCTAGCTGTAAAAATTCCACAAGTAACAGGCAGCAACCTAAACCTTGTTAAGGCTGGAGGCATGATGCTACTGGTTGTTTTCGGCCTGAAAGCAGCCATCCTGCCACTCTGTTTCTGGCTACCCAAAGCTTATGCCAGAGCAACCGCCCCTGTTGCAGCCCTGTTTGCGGTGATGACCAAGGTAGGCATCTACGCCATTGTGAGAATCTACCCTCTGATATTTGGGGACAATGCAGGCGAGCTCGCCAATTTGGGTATGGACTGGCTCTTCCCTCTGGCGTTGGTCACACTGAGCATGGGTGTCATTGGGGCTCTGGGCGCTGACAACCTCAAAACTCTAGTCGCCTGGCAGGTTATTATTTCCGTAGGAACACTGCTCGCTCCTATCTCACTTGGTTCCGAGGATGGCCTATCGGCAGCACTGTTCTATCTGGTGAGCACCACTTGGACCGTTGCAGCTCTGTTTTTAGTGGCCGAATTAGTGGCGAGCCAGAGAGGCACAGCGGCAGATAAAATCGTAACCGCACCCAAAATACCCCACAGAACCTTCCTAAGCGTATTGTTCCTGATAGGCGCAGTATCCGCTTCCGGGTTACCACCTCTGAGCGGATTTTTCGGTAAATTACTTATTCTTAAGTCCGTAGAGCCCGGTGTTGAAATGGCTTGGCTCTGGGGCGTTTTGCTGGTTGGCGGTTTTCTCACGCTTATCGCTTACAGCCGGGCTGGCAGTATCGTTTTCTGGTGGAACGTAGACGGCCATCTGGAAACCCCAGAACCCATGAACAACCGAGTGGCGGTTTCCACTGGAATATTAACGTGCCTCACCATGCTCATTGTTGTGCTGGCTGGGCCCTTGAGCGACTTCACCCGCGCAACAGCAGAGCAACTGCATGACAGTCAGGGTTATATCAATATTCTGAAAACACCCATGCACACTCCACAGAATCCGTTGGTCGAGGAGATAAACTGATGTTTGATCGCCTGAGTTTTCCTCAACCCTGGCTGAGCCTCATTCTGTTTCTTATTTGGCAAATACTCAGCGATGGTGTGTCCGGAGGCAGCGTTGCTCTCGGCCTTATTCTGGCCTGGCTGATTCCTCAGATAACCCACGGCTTTTGGCCGGAGCGCCCAGCGTTTGTGAAGGTTTGGCGTATGCCTGCGTATATTCTTCGGGTGTTAAAGGACATTGTGATCGCCAGTTTTTCAGTAGCCTGGTTGATTCTGAGCCCCCGAAACCCACGGCCAGCATTTATCAGCTACCCGCTGCAGCTTGATCATCCGTTGGCGATCTCCATTCTCGCCAGCACCATCTCGCTCACCCCCGGCACCGTCAGTGCGGACGTAAGCGATGACAACAAAACCCTACTGATCCACGCGCTAGACGCAACCAGCGATCAGGAAGTTATTGACACCATTTACAACAGCTACGAAAAGCCGCTGATGGAGATGTTCCAATGATCGCCATTGCCCTGTATTCAACCATCGCCATGGTAACTCTGGCCGCCCTATTAAACGTATACCGCTTGATAAAGGGGCCAGATGAGCCTGATCGGGTTTTGGCCATTGATACGCTGTATATCAACGCCATTGCCTTGATTATCCTATTGGGCATTACGCTGGGAACGCGCATGTATCTGGAGTCTGCCTTGCTGATTGCGGTTATGGGCTTTGTCAGCACGGTGGCTATGGCCAAATACCTGAAACGCGGCAGCGTCATTGAGTAAAACGGGAGATAAATCATGAGCCCATTGGCAGAATACGCTATATCGGCCCTACTGGTGTTCGGTGGTGCTTTTACCCTGATCGGTGCAATCGGCTTGGCCCGGCTGCCAGATTTTTATACCCGACTGCATGGCCCAACTAAGGCTACCACCGTTGGCGTGGGAGCTATCATGCTCAGTTCAGTTATCTATTTCAGCGCCATTGGCGAGGGCGTAGGCATCTCAGAAGTTCTGATCACCGTATTTTTGCTAATGACGGCACCCGTGAGTGCCAACATGCTGGCCAAAGCGGCCATGCACATAGGCGTAAAAACAGTGGAAGACACCGAAGGCAAACCGTGGGAGCAGTAGCTCCAGTCTAAGCTCTGGCCTCCAACGCCTGTAGAAACCAGAGCTTAGCAAGCTTCCGGTTTTACTCAATTTATGTCAGATTAAACCAACTTCTCAGACAAGACTAACAAACGGGAAAGAGGATTCCAGATATGGCACAAACGCGTATTTTACCTGCCGCAAAAAATGCCCACCAGTACCAACTTCTGATCAAACAACTGTTGCTCTCCGGGCCAAGATATTCGCCAGATCAGGAAATTGTGTACGCCAACAAAAGCAAGTACACCTATACAGATCTGGTCGAGCGCATTCATCGCCTCGCTAACGCTCTCACCGATGCGGGCGTTAAGCCAGGCGACACCGTAGCCGTTATGGACTGGGATACGCCGCGCTATCTGGAGTGCTTTTTTGCCATCCCCATGATCGGTGCCGTTTTGCACACCATTAACGTGCGCTTATCACCCGATCAAATTGTTTACACCATGAATCACGCAGAAGACGATGTGGTGTTGGTACACGATGATTTCCTGCCGATTCTGGAAGGCCTGCAGAGCGAAATCACAACGGTTAAAACCTACATCCAACTCAGCGATGAAAAAACTGCGAAAGAGACAAAACTCGATACCGCTGGCGAATACGAGGCTCTGCTAGCCTCTGCTGGCACAGAGTTCGACTTCCCCGACTTTGATGAGAACAGCCTCGCAACCACCTTTTACACCACGGGCACCACAGGAAACCCCAAAGGCGTTTTCTTCAGCCACCGCCAGCTAGTTCTCCATACACTGGCCATGACAGGGTCGCTTTCTTCCTATGACGAAATGCCGCTACTGCGCTCATCGTCTGTATATATGCCGGTAACTCCCATGTTCCACGTGCATGCTTGGGGTGTTCCTTATGCCGCAACCATGATGGGCATAAAACAGGTTTATCCGGGCCGCTATGAGCCGGAATTGCTGGTTGATCTGATTAAAGAGCACAAAGTATCTTTCTCGCACTGTGTACCAACCGTCATGCAAATGATGATGGGTACTGAGTCCATCAAAACAGCAGATCTAAGCAATTGGCAGGTATTGATTGGCGGTAGTGCTTTGACCAAAGGCCTTTGTGATGCAGGCGCGAAGCTCGGCATTCGCATGTATACCGGCTACGGCATGTCTGAAACCTGCCCCTTGCTCAGCACCACCTTCCTCAAGCCGGAAGACCTTGAACTACCCTTGGAACAGCAAACACCGAAACGCATCAAGACGGGCATTGCGGTGCCTATGGTAGAGCTGGAGATTGTTGATACGGATGGCAACCCTGTACCCCACGATGGCGAGGCCAAGGGCGAAGTTGTTGCACGTGCACCCTGGCTCACCCAAAGCTATATCAAAGAGCCCGCCAAAGGTGAGGAGCTCTGGGAAGGTGGCTGGCTGCACACCGGGGATGTTGCCTCTATGGAGCCGAACAACACGCTGACCATTAAAGATCGCATCAAGGATGTCATCAAAACCGGCGGCGAGTGGCTATCATCCCTCGATCTGGAAAACCTAATCAGTCAGCACTCTGCCGTCTCCGGTGCTGCGGTGGTGGGTATTCCTGATGAAAAATGGGGTGAGCGGCCTTATGCTCTGGTTACCCTGAAGCCAGGCGAGCAAGCAACGGCAGAAGATATACAAAGCCACCTGCAACAACATGTTGATAGCGGTGAGATCAACAAGTGGGCGATACCTTCCAAGATCGACTTTGTTGACGACATTCCGAAAACAAGTGTTGGAAAGATCAACAAAAAAGTGATTCGAGACCAACTGCAATAAGCCACTTTGCTCCTGACCGCTCTCATGCGGTCAAGAGCAACACCAACATTGTTCACCTTGGGTAAGCTGCCCGGCGTTATTCAGGCTTGACCCGTTTGAACCCGCCATTGCGCGGCGTAAGCTCCGCCCTGTTCCAGTAGCTCTTTGTGTGAGCCCACCTCAACCACCTTTCCCTTGGCTATAACAGCAATTGAATCTGCATCAACAATGGTAGATAGCCGATGGGCGATCATAATAACCGTACGGTTGTGCCCAATTCGCCGTAGCGAGCGCTGAATAGCAGCTTCTGTTTCGTTATCCACCGCACTGGTGGCCTCATCAAGCACCAGAATAGGCGAGTCTTTCAGAAGTGCGCGAGCTAGAGATAGCCGCTGTCTTTGTCCGCCTGAGAGTCGCACACCCCGCTCACCCACGGGAGTGTTCAACCCCTCCGGTAACGCCTCGATAAACGCCCAAGCTTCTGCTGTGCGCGCAGCTTCTATAATTTCGGCGTCCGTCGCATCAGGGCGCCCGTAGACCAAATTCTCGCGGATACTGCCTTCAAATAGGTAGACATCTTGGCTAACCAGACCAATGGACTCGCGAAGAGACTGCAAGCTTACCGCCCGGGTAGACTGGCCATCAATGCGGATGTCGCCGCTCTCAATCTCGTAAAACCGCAACAGCAGCTTAATTAAAGTGGATTTTCCCGAACCGGTAGCGCCAACCAGCGCTAGCGTATTACCGGCCGGGACGGTTAGTGAAATCTGATCTATCCCGGCGTTACTGGAGGGATAGTGAAAGCTGACATCACTAAATGTCACTGCTCCACTCACTGGCTGCTGGAGGGCTTTGGTGCTTTGGTCTTTGATGTGAAGTGGCTCAGAAAGCAAATCTAGAATGCGTCGAGTGCTCGCCATGGCGCGCTCAAACAGGTTGATCACCTCAGCCATACCAGTCAACGGCCATAGCAATCGCTGAGTCAAAAACACCAACACGCCATAAGCACCCACATTCAGATCGCCTTTCAGCGCCATCATGCCGCCGACCGTAAACGTCGCCAAAAAACCAGACAAAATCGCCATGCGAATAATGGGGATAAATGCCGAGCTGATGCGGATGGCCCGGCGATTGGCATCCACATAGGCACTGCTGCTGGCCTTGAGGCGTTCCGCTTCGCGCTGTTCTGCTGTGAAGCTCTTGATGGTGGCGATTCCGCCGAGGTTATTGGACAGGCGACTGGACAGATCGCCAACCTTCTCTCGCACATCGGCATAAAGCGGCCCAGCTTTGCGCTGAAAATAGAAAGCTCCCCAGATAATTAGCGGGATCGGCATAAACGCCAGCACAGCGATGAGGGGCGATAGCACAAAGAATACCGCCCCGACAGCGACCACCGTCACCAGCACCTGAATCATGGCATTGGCACCACCGTCCAAGAAACGCTCAAGCTGGTTAACATCATCATTCATCGTGGCCACCAATTGGCCGGAACTACGAGACTCGAAAAAGCCCATGTCCAATTTTTGAACATGCTCATAGGCATCTTGGCGCAGGTCGGATTGCAGCCGCTGGGCCAGGTTACGCCAGAGAATCTGATACAAATATTCAAACAGAGATTCACCTGCCCAAATGAAAAATGTTAGCACCCCCAACACCAGAATCTGATTCAGCGACTCCGTAATCCCCAGTGAAGCTACGAAGCTGTCTTCCTGATTAACCACAACATCTAACGCAATACCAATCAGTATTTCCGGTGCGATATCAAACAATTTGTTAACAATAGAACAGGTAGTAGCCGCGATAATCTGACGACGGTAGCCGCGCGCATAACGCAACAATCGAGCGAATGCTGCGAAGCTACTTGCAGCATTGATTTCTTCGGACATGGGTTTTCCTTAGAAGGCCTTAATGCAGATAGCAGAACTGAACGCTGAGCTGCGAGGTGCTAATTGAGGGCTAAAGGTGCGTTTACGCCAAGCCAAAAACAATGATGCGAATTATAATTATTTAGAGTTCATCAATCCAGTTTACTTACCACCCCAAGCGGACCATTTTTATTTTTCATCGTATACTCCCCCGCTTTAAATCTTTCTCAATTTAATGCTGCAAAAGAGTCCAACCATAATGATGTCCAAACTCCGCAACTGGATTTCCAGCCCGAATGGCATACGCAAAATAATGAATGTGTACGGCCCCTATGCAGGCGCCGGGGTTAAAGTGACTCACATTGCAGACGACTATCGCACAGCTTCGGTAGAGATGAACTTGCACTGGTACAACACCAACTACGTGGGCACGCACTTTGGCGGTTCGCTCTACAGTATGGTTGACCCTATGTACATGCTGTTGCTGATGAACAATCTGGGGAACGACTACATAGTGTGGGACAAATCAGCCTGCATCGACTTTATCCGGCCCGGTAAAGGCCGCGTAACGGCACACTTTGAGCTAACACAAGAGCGGCTGGATGAGATTCGCAAAGCCACCGCAAACGGCGATAAAACGTTGCCTGAGTGGGATGTGGATATTGTCGATGAAAAGGGCGAACTGGTCGCCCGGGTTAACAAGGTTCTATACGTTCGGAAAAAACGTTAAAGCCCAGAGAAGGTAAAATCCACCTCGGGCTTTCGGCCGCCAACGATATCTGCCAATGCGGCGGCAGAACCACAAGAGTGGGTCCATCCCAAAGTGCCGTGCCCGGTATTCAAATACAGGTTGGCAAAGTGGCTTTTGCCCACGTAGGGAACATTAGAAGGTGTGGCCGGGCGCAACCCCGTCCAGAACTCGGCCTGATCCCAATAACCGGCATCCGGCATTATGTCTGCGGTTCTGCGCACAATGGCTTGGCAGCGGGTGTAGTTAAGCGTGCGAGTGTAGCCGTTAAGTTCAGCGGTTCCCGCCACTCTAATGCGGTTACCCAGCCGGGAGTACACCAGTTTATATTCGTCATCCGTGAGGCTCACACTAAACGCCGCATCTTCATTTTTTACCGGAACCGTAATGGAATAACCTTTAGCGGGGTAAATATTCAAAAATAGCCCAAGTTTTCGGGCGAGCACAGCACTAAAGCTACCAAGGCTGAGCACATAGGCGTCGGCCCTTAAAGTTTGGTGTTGCCCGTCTTTCAATAACTGCACACCAAGAATACGCTCACCAGAGTGCTCGAATCCAAGAATGTCCGTGCGGAAGCGAAACTCCACGCCAGCCTTTTGGCAGAGTTCGGCCAATGCTTGAGTGAACTTGCGGGCGTCGCCGGATTCATCTTCAGAGGTGTAAGTTGCGCCTGCTATTTTGTGCTGGATAGGTTTGAGGCCAGGCTCAATCTCTACAGCTTTGTTTGCATCGATGACCTGACGGTCGCACCCGAGATCACACATGATGCGGGTGGGCTCAAGCGCTGCGTTAAACTCGTCGGGATTGGTATAAAAGTGCAGGATGCCCTTGGTAACCTGATCGTACTCAAGTCCGGTTTCCTGACGCAAACCCTGCAACTGGCTACGGCTGTACATGCCAAGGTTGACCATCTGGCGGATATTATAGGCGGCTTTTGCTGACGTGCACTGGGTTAGAAAAGATAGGGCCCAGCGCCATTGTGCAGGATCCATTTTCGGACGAAACAGTAAAGGTGCATCCGCTCGAAATAGCCATTTCAGAATTTTTAGTGGCGCGTATGGGTTGGCCCAGGGTTCGGCATGGGAAACAGAAATCTGGCCTCCATTTGCATAGCTGGTCTCCAGGCCTGACTTGCTCTGCCGGTCTACTACCGTTACCTGATGCCCCTGCTTCTGCAAAAACCAGGCGGTAGTTACACCAACAACTCCCGCGCCCAAAACCACTATGTGCATGCCCGCCTCCGTTCAAAGAGCGCCTACCCAACTGACAATAAGTCAGGCTTACGGCAGGGCTCTGGCCAGTGCTTAGTAAAAGAGATGCTTATTCACTTACCACGATTGTAACGTGGGAAAGGCCAACTTGTGACTTATACCATCAGCCACCGGCGCGCTTCACAACCCAGCCATTCTGCTCCAGAAGCAGCACGAGTAGGTCTCGCTGATCCCCCTGAATTTCCACCACGCCATCTTTCACCGTGCCGCCAGTGCCGCACTTGGCTTTTAGAACCTTAGCGTAGGCTTTAAGCTCTTTTTCATCCATGGGAATACCAGTAACCAGAGTAACGCCCTTACCTTTGCGCCCCTTGGTTTCACGGCTCACCCGCACTATGCCATCACCCTCCGGGCGCTGCGCTTGACGGCAGGTACAGTCTGAAACAGGGTGACGACATTCCGGGCACATACGCCCTTGTTCGGTTGAAAACACCAACCCACCTGTAGATCGTTTTGCCATGTATCCTCCGAATATTGAACAGCTTACAAGAGCTCATTGCTTTTTTTAGAGCTAGCCTCAACGAAGTGGAACGAAAGCTCACTCGCTGTGGCTTTGATCACGGTCAAAGCTGTAATTCAGCTTATGAGAGTCACAAAAAGCCGTGAAGGTTTGCATCTGATCCTCGGGAACGAGAACCCGTGCCGTTACCGAACTGCCATAGCTGATGGATTCGAGCTCGGCCGCGTTCACATCGCACCAATGCCGCAGGGGCTGCTCATCTGCAAACCCCATGGTTATATTTGCTGCCTTCACCGGTTTATGAACAATCCTCCCCACCTCTGACAGCACACTCTCAGCTGCACCAGCATAGGCTCGAACAAGACCTCCAGCGCCGAGTTTAATACCACCGAAGTAGCGGATTACCATCACCAGAACATCACCCATATCTTTGTGCTGAATGACATTCAGAATCGGCTTGCCTGCAGTGCCGGAAGGCTCGCCGTCGTCATTCATGCCCGCCTCGTCTGCCGAGCCGGGGCGCCCGATTTGGTATGCCCAGCATATATGGCGGGCGTCGGGGTGGTCCTGATGCGCCTTCTCCAACCAGCCTTTCACCTCATCCCGGGAGCCCACAGGTGCAATCCGGGCAATAAATCGGCTTTTTTTCACCTCAGTTTCCCGTTCAAGGTAGCTGGCAGGAACTGGATAATCTTTTTTCATAAGGTCGCCCGTGCTTGCATTAGTTGGCGGCGAATATCGGCAACCGGGCCACAATCTGCAAACCGCCACGCTCGCTGTTGTGGGCAGCAATCTCACCGTCATGGGCCAGAATAATATCTTTGGCAATTGCCAATCCCAAACCCCAACCTTGGCCACCCCGGGATTTGTCGGCCCGGAAGAAAGGCTCAAAAAGGTGTTCAAGAATGTCATCCGCAACACCCGGCCCTTCATCCTCAATCGTAAGGCTTACCCAGCCCGCTGAAAGCGCCAAGGAAACATGAACCACTTTGCCCGGCGGAGTGTAATCAAGGGCGTTCTGGAGAATATTATCGAATGCCCGCTGAAGCAGGCCCGCATCGCCCAGAACCGAAACACCGGTGCTTTCAGGCATTGAGTCAAGCTTACAATCCACCCTCTGGTGTTCGGCGTAGTCTGCAGCGTCTTGCAAAACCTGATTCAACAGATCCACCGGCCGCAATGGTTCACGGGCAATATCACTGCCCTGCTCAGTCACCCGGTATAGGGTCAGTATCTGACCGGTCATGGTGTCGAGACGCTCATTCTGGCGCAGAATACTGGCCATCAGGTCTTCTTCTATGCCGCCTTCGCTGGCAAGTTCGATAGCAACTCGCTGGCGCGCCAAGGGGGTTCGTAAATCGTGGGATATATCCCGCAGCAGGTGTTTCTGGCGATCCAGCAGGATACAAAGCTGTTCTGTCATCGCATTGAATGCGGTGGCTAACTGTCCCACCTCATCCCGGCGGCTGGCTATGCGCTCACTAACTCGCAGCTCGGTTTTACCTCCAGCGATAGCCTGCGCCGTACTCTCCATATGCCTCATAGGTCGCGAGACAAAGCGAGCAATCAGCCAGCAAGCCAAAGTAATTAAAACAAACGCCAATCCCATTTCTATAAACCGAAAAACTCTCGGTTCTAGCCAACCCTCACCGTGCATTTTCGGCCAGGCAACCAAGCGGTAACCATCGCCCACATCCACAATGGCCGGCTTTTGCCGGTACCAACCAGATTTTATGCGCGAACGGATTGCCGAGGGTAGGCGGTTGTCATCATCTGCGCTGATCATCATCAGATGTAGACCCAGCTCATCTCCCTGCGCGTTGAGAAATCTGTAAGCATCTCTACGTCCACGGCTTTCGCGGATAGCGGACACTTCAAACCCAAGATCCCTCAGCTCAAGCTGACGCTCGATTGCTGCGCGCTCCCGGTCGAGCATGACACCTGATGCAAGATTGCTGACAACCACAGTTACCACCATGGCCAGCCAGATGAGCAGGAAAATTCGCCAGAACAGGGGAATGATCAACCGACGTTTCATGTTGGCACCCGGTAGCTGTAACCAAGGCCTCGTACCGTCTCAATTCTGGGTGGGTCATCTGTACCCAATTTCTTACGTAGGTTGCTGATGTGCATATCCAACGTACGGTCGAATGCCTCTAGTCGCCGCCCCAATGCCCATTGCATTAAGTCTGTTTTGCGTACCACGCTGCCGGCGTGAGCCAGCAATACTTGCAGAATTTCGTACTCAGTAGCGGTCAGATCCAATGGCTCATCGTTCTGATAGATGCGTCGATGGTCCGGCTCAACGCGCAGATCTCCGTGGTGCCGGGCTGCTTTTGTCTCGCTCTTCTGGTCCCAAGCAACCCGGCGCAGAATGGCCTGAAGCCTAGCCACCAGTTCACGAGGGTTACATGGCTTGGGGATGTAATCATCCGCACCCACTTCAAATCCCACAATGCGGTCGGTTTCATCACCACGGGCAGTCAGCAATACAACCGGCAAATGGGTTTCAGTACGTAATTCGCGCAGCACTTCAAGGCCGCTAATGTCCGGCAGCATAATATCCAGAACAACAATATCGCAGTTCTGCCCTAGTGCCAGCGCTAACCCATCCCTGCCGCTGGCAGCCTCACGCACGGTAAAACCTTGGCCCGTTAAATAGCGCACGAGCAACTCCCGGAGTTCGTCGTCATCTTCTACCAGCAGGACCCTGTTCTGCATCTCTCGTTTCTACTCACGTTAATTTTCGATGTGTGCTTACTGTATTGCTCAAAGTCTAACACGGCCCCAAAGACCCGCATCCGCAGGCTCCGGTTCCTTTGCAGAACCTTTACATTGCATTGACGCTCGTTGACCAAGCACGCAGTACTATAGGGGTGAATCATGCTTCTGGCGAAACCGCCAAGCAGTTACATAACGGCGAGAGGAATTATCATGAGCAAACGTAAAACATCCATTATTACCGCAAGCCTTCTGGCTACCGCCTTGTTTGCAGCCAGCCCGGCTTTGATGGCCGGCAACTCGTATGGCTCATCGTCAAAGCACCATGACGGCCAGCGCAACATGTCAGAAATGTGCGACAACATGCGTGAAGGTAAAGGCAAATTTAATATGGAAGAGCGCCGAGCGGAAATGGCTAAACGCCACGAAGCTATGGCCGAGCGCCTGAAACTAAACGACGAGCAGCGCGGAACCTGGAATGAAATTCATGAGGAACGACGCCAGCAGCATGAGAAGCGCATGAGTGGCTGGGAGAAAAAGATGAAAAAGCGCTGCGCACAGCCACAAGAGTGATCACAATGCGGGTTTTGACGTAAGGTATCGGGAGCGATCAAGGAGCGCACCCCGAACATGTCAGAATCCGCAGTCAGAAACATAACACTTGAGGCCTGCCACTCTCTTTCCACTATTCCCCGAAAGGTTTGGGAGCGGTTGGCGGGCACCGATAACCCCTTTCTACGATACGATTTTTTCGAAGCGCTGGAAACAACCCGCTGCACCAGCGAGGAAACCGGCTGGAAGCCCTGCCACCTGTTATTCCGCTTGGACGGTGAGATTGCCGGGATCGCGCCTGCGTATCTCAAATCCCATTCTATGGGCGAGTATGTGTTTGACTGGGCATGGGCTGACGCCTATCGACGCTATGGCATGGACTATTACCCAAAGCTCCTGATAGCAGTGCCTTTTACGCCCTCGCAGGGGCCAAGATTGCTACTCGACCCAACACTACGAGATACACTCGACTCCCAAGCCGTCCATGACCTTCTAAACACACATATCACTCACATCGGCGCTCACTCCTGGCACCTTTTGTTCCCCAACGCAGACGACCAAAAATTACTTCAACAGGAGGGGCAACTGCACCGAATCGGCTGCCAGTTCCACTGGCACAATCGCAGCTACGATCACTTCGATGACTTTCTGGGTGAGCTCACCTCCCGCAAGCGCAAGTCCATACGAAAAGAGCGCCGTCAGGTAGCTGAGCAAGGCATTACCTTCGCCCGGTTCGATGGCGCCGGTATTCCCGATCACGTTCTTGCGGCTTTTTATGTGTTCTACCAAGCTACTTATCTCAAGCGTGGGCAACGGCCTTACCTAAGCCAATCATTCTTTGAAAAGATACGAGAAACAATGCCTGAGCACCTGCACATAATCATGGCTGTAAAAAACGGCGAAATGATTGCAGGGGCCCTATTCCTGAGTGGAGGGAACACCCTCTATGGCCGCTATTGGGGCTGCCTTGAGGAATATAACCATCTGCACTTCGAAACCTGCTATTACCAAGGCATTGAACTGGCCATCAAACGGGGACTTCAAACCTTCGACGCAGGCGCGCAAGGAGAGCACAAATTGGTCCGCGGCTTCGAACCCTTGATTACGCATTCATGGCACGGCATTGCCCATCCGGGGTTTCACGATGCGATTGAAGCGTTCACGCACGAGGAGGCGGAGCAAGTTATGGGGTATTACGAGGATGCGAAAACGGTGCTTCCGTTTCGGCAGGCAACGGGAGTTGAAGGAAATAACTAAAACTATTCTATACTGTTACTTCTAAGCCCAAAACAGGCGGGACTATGCTATTTCACTACAAAAAGACCCAAACCCGGCAAGCCGTGACTGTAGCTCTCAACATATTGGCCATCCCCGTTATTCTCTATCTTTTTCAAAGCTTGTCTAAAGACCAACCTGACTTCCAACAGATTTATGGCGTGGTTGAAAAAGGGGCAATTGCTGTTGCGTTAGTCTTAGCCATAATTCTAGTGTGGCTACTGAAAAGAAAGGACAAGTTCGAAATTTATGTGACCGAAATCGAGTTCTATAGCCACCATCCTTTCTCTGAGGAGTGGTGCTTCAGCGTCAACCCTCAAGATATTCAAGCCATCGAGCACAAATTGAACATTGGCTCCGGCTACATGACCAACATAAACGTGCACCTAAAAAGTGGGGAAAGGCTACAGATATGCCAGAACTACCCTTTTTCTCGTAAAGCTCTATACGCCGCATTGAAGAAGGTAAACCCAGCTATAACCTTTCCGAGCAACGCCAACACATTTAATCACAAGCGAAAAAAGTAATGGGGGCTATCAAGGCTTAGCAATCTCTTGATACCGATTAGCCGCCTGCGCCTTCTCACTCTGGCGGCTCAACAGTTCCAACCGCAGCCGGTCTATGATGCTCATATATTCATCCAGAGGTGATTCCGACTTTCCAAGATCCTTGGTTTCTTCAATAAACGCCTTTTGTTTTTCCCGGAGTTCATTGAGCTTTTCGAGCGCGCCACGAATGGCCTCGATGCGAGCACCCTCGAAGCCTCCCACTTCTTGAGTTCCTTCCGGGCCATTGCCTCTAATCACCTGTGTCGTCGCAGGAGCTTGTTCCTTACTTTGCTCCGACAAATTGATTTCTTCGAGAGTGCGAACTTCACCGTCTGTTGTCAGATAAATACCGGAAGCCTTGATCTCTCCCAGAGGAATGCCTTGGCTGTTGGTAAGCATAAAGTTGTCTTCAGCACTGCCCACGTATAGGGCCTGCACTCCAACCTCTCCCAGAGTCTTCAACGCTTGTGAGCCATCAGCAGTCTGGACCCATACCGAAAGGGATGAAAACACTTCATCGTTGGCATCAATCCATTGGTTGCTATCGTCATCAAATTTGGCCAACTCACCAAAGCCGGAACCACTCTGAGGGCCAAACAACTCGGTGCCATCATCCACCCTACCGTTGTTGTTACGATCAAAAACCAGATACCCACTACCGCTGCCTAGAGTGGCGAACTGCCCGGTTTCTCCATTCCCATCCAGATCAAACTCAAACAGGGCGTCGGTAAGCTGCGCAGTAGCACTACCAAAATTGATAACCAGAGGATCGGTCATTGGGCGCTCTTCAATGCGTAAGCTTTCGGAGTATTCATAGTTTCTGGATTGTGATTGGCGCAGAGACAGAGTGAAATCGACCGTCTCACCGTTCTCCAGCGAAATACTGCCGGTAGCTGCAAACGACCGAGTTTCACTTTCCGAGTAGAACATGTAACGGTTTGCCTCAACCGACATACTGCCTTTTGCCTGAGTGCCGGATTCTCCACCCAGAGCTGCCCGGCCTACGCTGATAGCCTGCTGCCCTCGAAAAAACAGCTCTGTGGTTTTCTCTGCCAGCTCCGCGCTTGTAAACACTGCGTTACGATCAGCACCGCTAACGGTGCTGGAACTGGTATATCCCATTCGCTCTTGGCTGCTGTAGCGGTAGGTCGCATCGCGGGATATATTTAGTTGGTTACCTGCAGCCGGCCCTTCCGAGCGATCGCCAGATAGCGGTTGCTGATTAATCCGAAGCTGGCTTTGATTGAAGGCCGTTTCCTGACGGGAGCTTCCCTGTAGAAAAGAGATCTGACTGGATACAATCATGGCGTGGGTTTACCTCAAAGTTCCGCGTTTACCTATCCGTCTATCGGCTGAGGCAAAGTGAACTTGAGCACTTTCTATGCAAGCTATCGCTTCGCAAACTACCTTTCAGTCACCTAAAACATATACCGAACAAGAGCAGCCGCAAGAATACCCGCAGCAATCGCTGGCAGCGGCTTTTTGAGCGCAAGCATAACAACTGCAGTAACCAAAAGAGCCGCAAGTGCGCCCGCATCACCTCCAAAAGCCATGGGCACAATGATGGCGATCAGTACGGAGCTGGCCATGGTGTTGATGAAGCTCTCAATACGAGGGCTTATGCGCACGAAAGACATGATAAACACGCCGCCGAACCGAGTTACCAAGGTTACCAGCGTCATGATCAGTATCAGCAACAAAATGCCCGTTGATGTGGTTTCGATGGTCATGCTGACTCCTCCCCAGCAGGTTCATCATCCGGTTTATTCTCAAGCCAGAAAAAACCAACCACACCCCCAGCAAGGGCTCCGGCAACCACATGGGTATTTGCTGGCAGCCACTTCCAAGCTGCCAAAGAAGCCAGTGCAGCAAGTACCCAAGCAACCAATACACGAGGGTTTTTCTTACCGCCTAGCGCCATCGCCAACAAAAAGCAGCCTAGTACCATGTCCATCCCGAGGCTTTTGGGGTTCTGTAACAAGCCACCGAAATACACCCCGAGCCAAGTACCCACAATCCATGCCAGCCACAGCACAAGACCCCCACCAAGAATCACTTCAAGGTTACGCCTACCGCTTTGGTATTCCTGAGCAGACACCGCCCAATTGGCATCAGTGAGAAGTAACAGCACGCCATACCGTTTTGCAGGGGAAACGTCCTTTAGCATGGGGTACAAAGAGGCGCCCATCAGAAGGTGGCGGGAGTTGATAGCAAACACTACAACCATTAAGGGGATAACAGACACTTCAGCTCCCCACATATCAATTGCAGCAAACTGCGACGCACCTGCAAATACTAGAGTGCTCATCAACAACGATTCGAGAGGCCCCAGCCCCTGCTGCACAGCCGCAAGACCGAAGGCAGCGCCGAATGCGACCACGAACAGGGATATAGGGAACATCCGAATAAGTTCGTAACGAACCTTTTCGGGCTGGAACTGATAGGAATATGACGCATTTTTCATCTACGCAAGCTAAGGAAATTTTACCGGCACGCGTATCAGTAGTTTCCACATGCGTGAGTTATTGATCTATCAACAAGTTTTGCAAATGCAACTAATATTCAAACAGCGATAACAGTGGAGCGGGCAGGTTTTACAATTGACCTCTACGGTTACAGCGATTAATTTACGTCTAGCTCGGCCCCGTTAGGGCTACCCCCTTCGGAAAACCCGAGCACCTGAAATCAAAACGCTGGCCAAAAGCCGGACGACAAAAACAACATTGCCAGTGACGCCGAGATCCGGCCAACTGGAGAGGATTTCAAAATGCCTATAGCAGCTCACCTTCAGGGCGTCTTGTGCCGTGCACAATTGTTCCCGTCTGTTAAGATAAACACCTTTGATTTCCGTAGGATAACGCCCACATGGGCCAAGGAAGCGAGGTGATCCCCATGTCTGTATTCAGCCATCCCGAGTTTGATAACCACGAACACCTGTCGTTTTTCTGCGACCCTGAAACCGGGCTTAGAGCCATTGTTGCCATACACAACACCTCTCGCGGGCCAGCCCTTGGCGGTTGCAGGATGTTTCCGTATGCCAGCGATGAAGAAGCCCTGCGCGATGTGCTTCGCCTATCGCGGGGTATGACTTATAAATCGGCACTGGCCAACCTTGATCTTGGCGGGGGCAAATCGGTCATCATTGGCGACCCGCGCAAGCAAAAAAGCGAGGCTTTGCTGGAAGCGATGGGGAAACATCTGGAAGGACTCGGAGGACAGTACATTGCCGCCGAAGATTCCGGTACCAGCGTGCCAGACCTAAAAGTGATGGGGCGCCATACCAAACACGTTGCGGGAATTGTTGAACACACAGGTTTTGATGGCCGCCCGAGCAATGGCGACCCCTCCCCGACAACCGCTTATGGCACGTTTGTTGGCCTCAAAGCGGCGGTTAAGCACAAGCTAGGCCGCGAGAACCTCACCGGTTTGAAAGTTGCCATTCAAGGCGTAGGCAACGTGGGCTACCGTTTGGCTCAGCACCTGAGCGAAGCTGGCGCAGAACTTTGGGTGTACGACATCCATCAGGAGAACATGCAGCGGGCGGTAGATGAGCTGGGCGCTCATGCGGCTTCGGGCGAGGACATTCTGTTCCTACCGGTAGACGTAGTCGCACCTTGCGCTATGGGTGCTGTGCTGAACGACGAAAGTATTCCCCGCCTGAAAGCGACAGTGATTGCAGGTGCGGCAAATAACCTCCTACAGCGCCCGGATCACGATCAGGCACTCAAAGACCGGGACATACTCTATGCACCGGATTTCGTGATCAACGCCGGTGGCATCATCGATGTGTTCTACGAGCGTACAGGGGGCTCTCCTGAAGAAGTGCGCGCTCACGTCGAGGGCATTGGTCAGACTCTTGCGGAGATCTTTACCCGCTCAGATAGCAGCGGTATCCCAACCGGTGCAGTTGCCAATACGCTCGCTGAAGAACGCTTTCGTAAACGCACAGGCGTAGCTCAGGCTGCACGCGAACAGCTTGCCAGCGCGGAGTAATTAAAGACATTTGCTTTGCGGGGCCTCGAGTAACTCAGGACCCCGCGCTTCCAAACAAAAACAAGTATCTAGCAGGAGACAATCATGTCGGAATCAAATGCGCCTATCACAGGGGCAATGGAAGGTTCTAACGCAAACAGAGGACTTTGGTCTTCACGTTTTGCTTTTATTCTTGCCGCCACAGGCTCTGCCGTTGGCTTGGGTAACATCTGGAAATTCCCCTACGTCACCGGCGAAAATGGCGGCGGCGCTTTTGTGTTGGTTTATCTTCTTTGCATCGCCGCCATTGGTTTGCCCATCATGATGGCTGAAGTGCTGATTGGTCGCCGCGGCGGGAGAAGTCCGGTTAATAGTCTTAGGCAGATTACCAAGCATCAGAATCTCAACCCGTCCTGGCGATTGGTCGGCGCAATCGGTGTGATCGCTGGCTTCTTGATTCTGTCGTTTTACTCGGTCATTGGTGGCTGGGCAGTTTCTTACGTAGGTACCGCGGCCACTGGGCAATTCACCGGCCAGTCTGCTGATGCCATTGGAGCAATTTTCTCTGACCTGCTCGCAGACCCAGCCACCTTGTTGATGTGGCACACCCTGTTTATGGCGCTGGTCATGCTTGTGGTGGCAAAGGGTGTTCGTGCCGGGCTTGAACGTGCTGTGAGTATACTAATGCCAGCCCTATTTCTTTTGCTGCTCGCGGTTGTGGGCTATGCCATGACTACCGGTGAGTTCGGGCGGGCTGTATCTTTCCTGTTTCAACCGGACTTCTCCAAACTCACTACCGCTGGCGTTCTGGTAGCTCTTGGCCATGCATTCTTCACCCTTAGCCTCGGCATGGCAGTAATGATGGCCTACGGCTCTTACCTGCCAAAGAACATTTCCATCGCCAAAACATCTATTGCTGTGTGCGTTATCGACACGGGCGTGGCGCTGCTGGCTGGTTTAGCTATTTTCCCGATTGTCTTCGCTAACGGTCTTGAGCCGGGTGCAGGTCCGGGCCTAATCTTCCAGACCCTACCTTTGGCGTTTGGTCAAATGCCAATGGGCAGCCTGTTCGGGACCTTGTTTTTCATACTGTTGATCTTTGCAGCTTGGACCTCCGGCATTTCCCTACTGGAGCCCATTGTTGAGTGGCTGGAAGAACAAAAAGGTATGACCCGCATCACCAGCACCTTGGGTGCTGGCTTTGTATGCTGGGCTCTGGGTATTGCATCGATTCTTTCCCTGAACCTGTGGTCAGGCTTTGCACCACTGGGATGGATAGGCATGCTTGAAGGTAAAACCATCTTTGACCTGCTGGACTTCTTTACCGCCAACATCATGTTGCCTTTGGGCGGCTTGCTGGTTGCGATATTTGCTGGCTGGATTATGTCTCGCAAAGCCATGGAGGAAGAACTGGCACTTTCGAAGCCCATGTTCAATCTGTGGTTTGTCACCGTGCGTTTCATTACGCCGGTGGCTGTGGGAACTGTGTTTGTTTACAACCTTGTGGGGGCGTAAGCAAGCCTATAGCTGATCGAGGGAGGCCTTTAGGGTCTCCCCGATTCTTGCATTCAGCTTCAAATCCGCTAAATCTTCCGCACGCGTTCTACCCAAATTAAGCGTCGCAATCGGCTTACCGAATTCTCTGGCGTACCGGCAAAAGCGAAAACCCGAGAAAACCATTAGTGACGAACCAATTACCAGCAAGCCATCACTCGCCTTGAGCGCATCCAGCGCTAAATCTACTCTTTGCTTGGGTACATAGTCCCCGAAAAACACGACGTCCGGCTTCAGTATTCCTGAGCATTGGGGGCAGTCTGCAAGCTTGAACCCTGAGAAATCCACGTTCAAATCCGCGTCCCCATCCGGAGCCGTCTCCGCTTTGTATTTCTGAAAAGCCGGATTAAGATCCGCGCAACGCTCGTGAACCTCGTCCCGGCGGCACCTGTAACCACAACTCATGCACAACACTTCATCCGCACGGCCATGCAGATCACTTACACCTTGTGTGCCGGCTTTTTGATGCAAGCGATCCACATTCTGGGTGACCACCAGGCTGGAGTGTTTGCGCAATTCCAATTCAGCGATATGAAAGTGGGAGGGGTTGGGCTTTGCATTGCGGATCACAGGCCAGCCGATCAAACTACGGCCCCAGTAACGCTGACGGGTTTCATAATTGTCCATGAACTCGCGGTGTTGAACCGGTTGCTTGCGCTTCCAGGCGCCTTCGCCATCACGGTAGTCGGGAATGCCAGAGTCTGTACTTACACCCGCACCGGTTAGGATCATCAGTTTTGGATAGCGGTGAATAAAGTCCGCCAAAAGTTCACCCGCCTGTTCCGGTGCATGCAAAACCGGCGGCTTGTCCAGCTCCGGCAGGCGCTGGTTTGAGCTGAAGGGGCGAGTTCGGTGGGTTGTCACTGGCATACCGCTCTCCTTTACATTCGCCGGCTGATTCAGCCCGGCTTGCGGGCCACGTATACGGTGTTGAAAGACTCTTTGTTCTGGAACGGGTTGTAGAAGCTAACCACGTGGCAAGCCACTTCGGTGAATACTTCTCGCAACACTTCCATGAATACGGAATCTTCGGCTTCATTGGACCACATGGCGAAGATACCACGAGGTTTGAGTTGCCGGGCCATGCGGCTAATGTTCTCGGTGGTGTAGAAGCTGGCGTTGGAGTCGTGCAGTAGAGCGCGGGGCGAGTGATCTATATCAAGCAAAATGGCATCAAATTCTTTGCCGGGTGTTTGGGGGTCGAAACCTCCCGTTTCGGGTTCGGCTATGGCAAGATCGAAGAAGCTGCCGTGAATGTAGCGGCTGCGGGCATCGGCGTTGATGTCTGTACCGAGGGGAACATATTCTTGCTGGTGCCAGCGGATCACAGGTTCGAGGTATTCAACGATCAGTAGCTCTTCTACCCGTTGATGTTTGAGTGCGGCAACGGCTGTGTAGCCTAGCCCTAAACCACCAACAACTACGCTGAGGTTGTCGCCTTCGGTTTGGTTCAGCCCGAGGTCTGAGAGCGCGACTTCGGCGTCTACGAACATGCTGGACATGAGAAATTCTTCGCCGAGTTTTACTTCGTAGATGTCTCGGTCACCCAATGCTGGGATACGCCGGCGCCGCAGTGTGATTTCGCCAATTTCGGAGGGTTGGCTATCAATTTGCTCGAACAGTCTTGCCACTGTGTTGCCTCTTTTTATCGTGACTGGGTGCTTGGCCTATTTAAGTCAACTTTGTGCTATCGCCGGTGGGTTGCCCCTCCCAAAAACCGCTGTAAATACATCCTTGTACGCTTGGCTCCGCCATCCATGGCTCCGCACATTTTTGGGAGGGGCAACCCACCGGCTCTTTGATCCACTCCCCTGTATTCTTGATCCGACATATAGTGCGAGGGGCGGGCCTCTCACCAGCTCTACCTTTTACTTCCCTGCATTCTCCGCCACATTAATGCAACCAGTTAAAATCGTCCGCATTTTCTCTGCACCAAGCTTATTCATCAGCTCAATGTTTCGCGGTGGTATTCCATCCACATCTGGGTGGTTGTCGATCGCTGATTCCAAACTCGCTTCCCGCAACAGGTGGAGCATCGGGAACGGGGAACGGTTGGTGTAGTTCTCAGCAGCATCCGGTGCCGTGTCGGCAAACTGGTAGTCCGGGTGGAAGCTGGCGATCTGGTAGATGCCTTCCATATCCAGATAGGTCAACAACCCGTCCGCAGCGCCTAGAAACTCGTTGTAATCCGGAAAGTCCTGCAATACCTGAGGGTGAATCAGGAGGGTCGTTTCGATTTCCGGTTCATCGTCCAAGCGCAGTAGTTCGATTTGCAAGGACTGGAAAAGTGATTCTTCGTTGTCAGCGTCGGATACCACAAACCGAACCCGGTCCCGGACCAATTCTCGTTTGGCGAATGGGCATAAGTTATAACCTACAACAACGTCTTCGACCCATTTCCGGGTTGCCTGTATAACGGTACCTTCGTTCACCTCAAGTTCCTCTTTTGGTTGATCCAAACTGCGAAGCTCAGGTCGGGTAGGCTGGCAGGGCTGTCCAAAAAATGTGCGGAGCCATGGATGGCGGAGCCAAGCTTACAAGGACGTATTCACAGCGTTTTTTTGGACAGCCCTGCCAGCCTGCCCAGCCCCAAAGTATCAGTAAGGCTTAAACATACCCCTGACTACGAAGGTAATCATCATAAGTCCCGCTAAAGTCAGTAATCCCCTCAGGCGTAACCTCAATAATCCGAGTCGCCAAGGAAGACACAAACTCCCGATCGTGACTCACAAAAATCAAGGTACCGGGATAGTTCTCCAGCGCCAGGTTCAGCGCCTCGATGGACTCCATATCCAAGTGGTTGGTGGGCTCATCCAGCAGCATCACATTGGGCTTTTGCAGAATGAGCTTGCCGAACAGCATGCGCCCCTGCTCACCACCGGAAATGACTCGCACCGATTTGCCAATGTCATCACCGGAGAACAACATACGCCCAAGTGTACCGCGAACCAGCTGCTCACCGCCTGTAGTCCACTGTGCCATCCAGTCTGAAAGAGTATCGTCTGCGGCGAAGTCGTCTGTATGATCCTGAGCGTAGTAGCCAACTTCCGCGCTGTCCGTCCATTTAACCTCACCGCTATCTGGCTCATAGGCTCCCGCTAAACACTGCAGTAACGTGGTTTTTCCAATACCGTTAGGGCCAATCACGGCCACGCGCTCACCGGCTTCAACCTGCAAGTTCAGTTTGTTGAACAACACGTTCCCATCAAAACCCTTAGTCAAATCCCGAACGGTTACCGCTTGGCGATGCAACTTTTTACCCTGTTCAAACCGGATAAACGGGCTAACGCGGCTGGATGGCTTTACTTCATCCAACTGGATTTTGTCGATTTGGCGGGCACGGGAGGTGGCCTGTTTTGCTTTCGAGGCGTTGGCTGAGAAGCGGCTAACAAATTGCTGCAGTTCTGCAATTTGGGCTTTTTTCTTGGCATTGTCCGAGAGCATGCGCTCGCGAGCCTGAGTGGCTGCCGTCATGTACTCATCGTAGTTGCCCGGGAACAGCCTTAACTCGCCGTAATCCAGATCAGCCATGTGGGTGCACACGCTGTTTAGAAAGTGGCGGTCGTGGGAAATGATGATCATGGTGCTGCTGCGGGCCACCAGAATGTTTTCCAACCAACGGATGGTGTTAATGTCCAAGTGGTTGGTGGGCTCATCAAGTAATAATACGTCTGGGTCCGAAAACAGTGCCTGTGCCAACAGAACCCGCAACTTCCAGCCCGGGGCTAGGTTGCTCATTGGCCCATCATGCTGCTCAAGAGGAATATCCAGCCCCAAAAGCAGTTCACCCGCGCGAGATTCAGCGGTGTAGCCGTCCATCTCGGCAAACTGTACCTCGAGATCTGCCACCGCCATACCGTCTTCTTCGCTCATCTCAGCGAGTGAGTAGATGCGGTCACGCTCTTTTTTAACGTTCCACAACTCTTCATGGCCCATAATGACGGTATCCATGACGGAGCAGGTCTCATAGGCAAATTGGTCTTGCCTCAGCTTACCCAAGCGAACGTTTGGCTCTAGCATAACCTGCCCCGCAGACGGCTCCAGATCGCCACCAAGGATTTTCATTAGGGTGGATTTGCCACAGCCGTTAGCCCCGATCAGGCCATAGCGATTACCGTTACCGAATTTGGCAGAAACGTTTTCAAACAGGGGTTTAGCCCCGAATTGCATGGTGATATTGGCAGTAGAGATCAAGAAACAAACCTATAGATGTGAGGGCCAGCGCCGCGCCGGCTAAAGAAAGCGGGCATTGTACAGGTTTGCAGTGGCAACTGTGAGGCCGCAGAAACACCCATAAAAAGGGCTTGCCTCAGGCGATGGGTACGGGCAGCATTCGTTCTCTGAGGTACACCTACATTTTATTTAAGGACAATTTTCATGACTCAAGCAACCGCACGCCACATTCTGGTAGACAGTGAAGAAAAGTGTGAAGAGCTAAAGAAAGAAATCGAAGGCGGTAAAGACTTTGCTGAAGTTGCAAAGCAGCACTCCTCCTGTCCGTCTGGTCGTAACGGTGGCGATCTGGGCTCATTCGGCCCTGGCCAGATGGTTCCAGAGTTCGACAAAGTCGTCTTCAGCGGTGAGATCAATAAGGTTCTCGGGCCGGTAAAGACCCAGTTCGGATATCACCTGCTAGAAGTGACTAGCCGCGGCTAAAAAACTGCCTAGCGCTGTGATGTATCGATAGGCTCCTGAATCAATCAGGAGCCTATCTCCACCCAATCAAAGCGATGTTGGGTATTCCTTACTTTTGCGGAGCGAGGAAGCGCACCATCTGATTGCCGATGGATTCGTTTGGATCGGTAATGGCCTGCTGAATGCTTCGAGTGACACTTTTCGTAAATGCCGACCCCGGGCCACTTTCTAGAAAGTCTATGTACAGCTTCATTTCCTGATTGCTGATTTTTTCGTATGTATGCAGATAGCTGTCATACACCTGTTGCTCCACAACACCGCGGATAGTGCCGCGCTGGCTCTCGAATTTCTGTTTCAGCTCATCGTAGTTTGCCGAATCGTTACGAAAGGCAGCCATGGCTGTTGCCAGCCCAAGTTGCACTGCAATGGTAGTGTCAACCGCACTTTCAGTAGCACGAGCCGCACGGTCGAACCGCGCGAACATCTGGGCACGCCCCGTCCCCTTGTACTTACTATTCAGTTCCGGAGCCTTGGCTCGAATCTGTTTCCACACTGCCGGGTCTGATGCAGCAATTTCCACCGCCGAGATTTTTCGGGCGACGAGTGTCGCATACCAACCCTCTACGTCTTCAAGCTGCTTACCAGAGAGATCGCGCTCCAGGTTGTTCACAATTTGCTGCTCTATATCCGCAGCACGAAAACTGTTACTCACAACATACCCAATGGTGTCTGCAACCATAGGCGGCAACTGCTGGCTGCGCTTCAGGCCTTCACGAATGCCTTCACTCATCATAGCGGGGTAGCGATCAACAATGTCGTCGATAGGCGATGCCGACAGAACCTGCTGAGCACTGGGTGCCGCCATGGCGGGACCAGCCAGAAACAAGCCGGTGACTAAAAGAGGTTTAACTAGGGTACTAAGCTTCATTTCACTATCATCCTGTTTGATGGATGCAGCGTTTATGACACGCGCACCCTCCCCTGAGCAAGTAATCCATGGGTCCCGGAGATGACAGTTTGGTAGGAAAATTCTGGAGGCCAGCACGTCCACGTAAAAGAAAGCGCCAGACCCGCCGCAACCTGTGGCAGTCCCGCATAAAATGGTACGGGCTTCCGGTTCTGGGTTTGGTTGTCGGTGTCTGGGCTACTCTGCGTTTTAGCTTGCTTGCTCCGGACCCACCTGTAAACCCGAACGATCTGTGTGAAATTTTTCGTGAGCACACCGTTTGGTACGACTACGCAAAAGAGTCTCAGGAACGCTGGGGCACCCCCATTGCCACTCAAATGGCATTCGTATATTACGAATCATCGTTCCGCAGCCATGCCCGGCCACCCAGAACTCTACTATGGGGCTTTATACCCTGGTCTCGTCCAACCACTGCCTATGGATATGCGCAGGCGCTGGATCCAGCTTGGGGGGAGTACCTTGCGGCCAATGGGGATGGCATTTTTACCGTGCGTACAGACATGGAATACGCTCTGGATTTCGTAGGCTGGTACAACCATCTGACTAATCGCCAGCTTGGCATTCCATTCTATAACCCGCGCCAGCTGTATCTTGCTTATCATGAGGGCCGTGGTGGCTACGCTCGCAAAACGTTTGCGCGTAAGCCCGAGGTTACAGCTTTAGCTTCACGGGTTCAGGCCCGCGCTTTCCGTTACGACAACCAGCTCAAATCCTGTGAGCAGGAGTTCCAATGTTGGCGCTGGTATCAGTTCTGGCCATTTTGTAGCGCGAACCCATCGCCCCAGTAATCAGGCTACCGGATTAAACTCAATAGCGGCTGCCTGCGCCTGTAAGCGGTCCACCAGAAACTCCATCACAATACGAACTCTCGCCATCTGGTGCGTGTCCTGGCTTACATGCACCCATAGATCAACACTTTCACCCTCAAGAGGGTCTGACAGGCGGCGTAACTCTTTTGTGCCCTCTCCCAAATAACATGGCAATACCGCAAGGCCTGCACCTGATCGCGCCAGCGCATGCATGGCATGCAAGCTGTTGCAGCGGATAACGGAAGTGGCATTTTTCAAATGCTTGCGATACCAGCGACCTGTTGCCAGATGGCTAAAGGTGTCATCCGGAATTATCCAAAGACACTCCTCGGGCTGGTTTTCAATATCCATATTACGATGGCGGCGGCAATAGCTGGCAGAGCCATAGACTGCGGATTCAATCGCGGCTATGCGTTCACCTTCCAGAGTTGCCTGGGGTTTGTTCTCAGGGCGCAGAGTGAGGTCCGCTTCCCTATGCGTGAGATTGGTTACGTCGTTATCGGTAAGAACCTCTAACTCAATATCCGGATACTCACGCACCAACTCGGCCAAAACCGATCCGAGCAGCTCACTCATCATCGTGTCTTCAGCCGCTAAACGTACCTTCCCTACCGGAGCTGCATCCTGTCCGACCAGCTTGCGCTCGAGATTTTCCATCTCCACGGACAGTTTTTCGGCATTACGGAAGGCGGTTTCTCCCACTGGAGTTAGCTGTAATCCATCTCGGTTGCGCTCAAAAAACTGCACCCCCAAAGACTCTTCCATCTGGTCTAGCCGGCGCAAAACCGTCGTTTGATGAACGCCTAGTATTTCTCCAGCTTTAGCGAGAGTTCCACCTATTGCCAGAGCGTGTATATATCGAAGATAATCCCAATCCATAGCTACTGCATATTTGCAACGTGAGTACGGAGTTTAACGTATTTACGCTGCAAAAAAATACCCCTATAATTGGCGGTAAATTCGGGTAATCCCATTTTATTCACTGATAATTAGCAACTCACCAGATAAGGGAGGAAGTCGCTATGGCACAAAGACATATGACAACCGTTAAACCGCTACCGTCCAGTATCCTCCACAACAGTACTGCGGTGAGAAGTCAGCACACACGTGCGGCTGCAAAGATGGCGGTTCAATTTATGAGCCGTAAACTACGGTCATTTAACCGTAAGGCTGTAGCTGTAACGCCTGATATCACCCAGATGCAAGGCGGACACTGATTCCAGTCGGGCTAACGTAAAGAGCTGCACCATATAGCGCAGCCCTGAAGCAACTAGCCAAACTGAAAACGCCGGTGGTTCTGATCTCAGAACCACCGGCGTTTTGCATTGCTACGCTAGAACTCCCACACCACTTTCTTTTTCTGCTCAAACCAAGCATCCATTTTGCGGTTGTATACATCCTCAATCACATTACGCTTGATTTTCATGGTGGGCGTCAGCATGCCGTTTTCCATGGTCCAAAGCTCTTTCACCACCACAACAAACGACACTTTTTCATGGGCCTCGCAGCCTTCGTTCACCGCATCCAATTCGTTTAGCAGCTCCTGCTCCAGCTCCTCCCGGTTCATACCTGCTGCAAGCGCATCCCGAACCTCCTCTGATAGAAGCAACATTAGGCAGGGTTGAGGCTGGTTTGCACCAGCCACACAGACAGCTTCCACCGATGGATGATTAAACCGATTTTCAATAGGAACCGGCACAACATATTTACCCTTCGAGGTTTTGAACAGGTCTTTTACTCTCCCCGTAATCTTCAGGTAACCATCGGCGTTGATTTCACCCATGTCGCCGGTTTTGAGAAAACCATCGGGGGTAACGTCTTCGCGAGTTTTCGCTTCATCCTGATAGTAGCCCAACATCATGCCGGGGCTCTTCACCAGCAACTCTCCACCATCGCCTATACGGTGTTCTACCCCGGGGTTTGCTACACCTACATAGCCGATTCTGGCCTGTCCGGGTCGGCTCGCGTGGGAGTAACCGAAGTTTTCTGTCATGCCGTAAACCTCCAGCAATTCCAGCCCAAGGCCCCGGTACCAGGTAATTATTTCTTCAGACAAAGGCGCCGCTCCTGTTAGAGCGGCCCTGCAATGATCCAACCCCAGCTGTTTGAGAACCTTCTTTTTAACCACGGAGCGGATTAACGGAATATTGAATAATAGTTTTTGCTTTTTAGGCGGCAACTTGGCGTTAATGCCAAGGTAAAATTTCATCCACAGCCGAGGAACCGAGAAGAACAGAGTGGGCCGGGCACGCTGTAAATCCTGCTGGAAGGTATCCAGTGTATTGGCAAAATACACATGAAAGCCGAAGTACAGCGATTGGGTTTCAACAGCCGCTCGTTCAGCCACGTGGGCCAGAGGCAGGTAAGACAGCATGCGATCCTCTGACGAAGCCGTGAACATCTGCTGCAAACCATCTGCAACTGACATCATCGCGCGAAAACTGTGCATCACACCTTTGGGGCGCCCGGTACTTCCAGAGGTGTAAGCAATGGTGGCCAAGCTATCGGGGTCCGGCAGTACCGGCGCTGCGGGCTCATGCTCGGCAATGATATCCAGCCACTTGGGCGTGTCATCTCGCGGCGACATAGGCAAAGAGATAATAGGAAGATCGGTAGGAATGTGCCCTTTTATATCGTTCCAACCATCCGCTGTTCCGTCGAGCTTACCCAGAAACAGAAGTTTTGCTCCACTGTGCTCAAGGATATAAGCAGCCGACTCGCCATTAAGCGTAGGGTAAAGCGGCACAGAAACATGTCCGGCCGCCCAAATAGCAAGATCTGACAACAGCCAGTGAGCACTATTTTTGCCCAGAATGGCGATTTTGCTGCGTTCTGACAGCCCAAGGCTGTTGATATGAGCCGCCATGCGTGAAACCTGATCAGCGGCTTGTTTCCAAGTAATGTCTGCAACAGAGCCGTCAGGGTATGGCTGGGTCAGATATACCTTTTCGGGGATTTTTTCTGCCCAATAGTATAAACAGTGCAAAGATGTCTGCCTGTCGGGATTCACTGCCATGAAAACTCCTTATTTTTGTTATCGCTGTCAGCACTAGGCCAACTTTAAGATATAGACCCAGTTTAATAAGTGTCAGTACGGATAGTAGCGGTATTTTGTGAGACCTCAATGGCATTAAACACCTGCGTCACTGACTAAACCATCCCATATTCGACAAGTGGCTGAGTGAGGCTGATAATTTTTATGTGACATTCGTCAAGATTGGTCTAGAGTGGAAATTGCAGCGTATCGAATTCCATCACTCATAGGAGACCACCATGAGACAATCGACCCGCTCTTTCCTAATTTTCCCTGCTTGGGGATTTATCCTGCTTGGATCAGCCGCTTTTTTATACAGCGCCTACGCAGGCATGCTTGGCACCTGAGAATCTTGCGTTAGCACAACACGAGAAAGCGCCTAGCGGCGGAAGCGGGTTTCTAAAACCACTGCCGAGTTAGTGCGCTCAACACCCTCAAGATTACCAATCTCATCCAATACAGCACTCAGCTCTTCCAAAGACCGTGCTTGCAAAATTGCTATAAGATCGTACTCCCCGCTTACCGAAAACAGCTGTGATACCTGACTAATACCTTCAAGCAATGAGTTTGTTCGTGCCGTCAGCTTCTGGGCAACCTTTATAGAAACATGTGCCTCAACTTGGTTGGACGAAAAAGCTCCTCCCAATTGGACGGCATAGCCCGCAATAACACCGGTGGATTCCAGCCGAGCTATCCTGTTTTGCACGGTTGAGCGCGACAGGTCTAGCGCCTTAGCTAAGTCCGTAATGCTGATTCTGGCGTTTTGCCGCAGCAGCATAAGCAGCTTCTGGTCTTTATCGTTGATCATTTTGGCAAGCCGCTGGGTTATTTTGGTAAAAGCATAGCTCATTACGATCAAAATGCATCTGCAAACTGGCAGAGCCCCACGGCATACTGTTTCGAAACAACGTCAGGTTGCAGCCCATGATCATTCGCCCTATTACCGACAAAGATCTGGACACCCTGTTTCAGATAGCCGAAGAGTCCGGCCCGGGGTTCACATCTCTAATGCCAAACAGGGACGCTTTGGCACAAAAAGTTGACCATTCCATGGCCAGTTTTGAGCGCAAGGTGGTTCGTCCTGCCGATGAGCACTATTTGTTTGTGCTTGAGGATGAAGCCACTGGCGACATTATGGGCACCACCGGCATTGAGGCCAACGCAGGGCATACTCAGCCGCTTTACCATTTCCGGCGCAATACGGTTACTCACCACTCCCGGGACCTTGATCTTCGCCATAGCGTAGAAACCCTCACCCGCTGCAACCATTACACCGGCTATTCCGAAATTTGCTCGCTCTATTTACGACCGGAATTTCGTCAGGCCAACGCGGGGAAACTACTCTCCCGGGTACGCTTCCTATTCATGGCCCTCCACCCTGAGCGTTTTTCACAAAACATAATTGCCGAAATGCGTGGAGTTTCAGACGCTTCCGGTCAGTCACCTTTCTGGAATTGGTTGAGAGCCCACTTCGTGGATATGGAGTTCAGTCAGGCTACGCATTTGGTTGGCGCTGGCTACACGGACTTCATTGATGAGCTGATGCCATCTCATCCACTTTATACCTGCCTTATGAGCCAAGCAGCCCGCACGGTTCTCAGCCAAGTGCACAGCCAAACCCGGCCAGCTTTGCGGATACTTGAAGCAGAAGGGTTTCAACACAAAGGGTTTATAGATCTTTTTGATGCGGGGCCAACGGTTGAATGTGCACTGGCGGATATTCGCAGTGTGAGAGCTTCTACAGCTTGCAGAGTTAGTATTGATGAGTCGGAAACACTTGGAAGAAGCGGGCTTGGGCATAGGCAACACGTGGCAAACGAGCCAACGCTTATAACCAACGCAGGTACAGTAGACTTTCGGGCAACGATCACAGCCGACTCATTCGAGGAGTCGGGTAACCTGATCATTTCTCCTGCGATGGCTGACAAACTTCACCTTGAAGACGGCGATCTCTCGCGCATTTTGCCGTTGAGCCACGCGAGACCAGCACAAACCCGAAATACCGCCATGGAGTTAAGTTATGCATACTGATCGCAACGCTTTATTCGGAAACCTTTGGGCGAATTATCAAAATGTTACGCCATCGGCTGTGCAAATACATCGTATTTTGGGGGCCGAGGAAGGCCAAGCAATCATCAACGATCATATCGCGCTGCGCACCTTCAACTTGCAGCCTGTAGGGTTGGATGCACTTGCAGAACATTTTCTGGGCTTAGGGTACCGAGAAGGAGGCGAATACCACTTCAAAGCCAAAAAGCTCTATGCCCGCCATTATGAGCACCCGGACCCAGAGGCTCCACGGGTGTTTATTTCAGAGTTGCTAACGGAACAATGCTCACCAGAGCTTCAAACAGTGGTGAAAAAGTTAGTCGAAGGAGTCACAGAGGAAAGCGTTGCTGCAGACAATTTTCTGTATTCAGGCCGACATTGGAGTTTGGATTACGACACCTATCGCATGCTGTTAGACGAAAGCGAATATGCAGCTTGGCTCGCAGCTTGGGGTTACCGGGCAAATCACTTCACCGTAAGCGTAAATCATCTGCATAACTTTAAGACAGTCGCTGATATCAACCAACTCTTGAAGGATAGCGGCTTCAAGGTGAATGCTTCCGGCGGCGAAGTGAAAGGCTCTCCGGAGGATTTGCTCGAGCAGTCTTCCACCATGGCCGACCGGGTTCCGGTTCAGTTTAGTGATCGGGAAGTAACCATTCCCAGCTGCTTTTATGAGTTCGCATTACGCTATGCCAAGCCCGACGGCAGCCTTTACAGCGGGTTTGTGGCCGCCTCTGCAGACAAGATCTTCGAGAGTACCAACGCCAGTATGTAACTCTTAACGGCGCACTATGCAGGCCAGCAGACGCTGCTTACGCGCCGTTACAAAGAAACAACTTTCTACAACGGTGTGCAGCAAGTTAATTGTCTACTTTTTAAACGTCAGTATATTTAACAGGCAGCCAGTTGATAAGCATTGCAAGTGGCTACATAACAACAAAATGGCGGCAGCACCCCAAGGGCAAGCGCCGCTGGAGAAGAGAAATGTCTGCATCCGTAAACCATCTCGAAGAGCGCACCCAAGATTCGGGCGAACTGCTTGAAGACATCATGCCTTCGGCGATCACTCTGGCGATGATGCTGCGCCATAAAAAAATGGCCGCATGGCTACGCTCAGAGCTCGATGGCTATCAGGATCATGATGCCGCCCCTCCCTATCGAAAAGATTTGCCTGGACACATTGTTGCGAAATCCCCTCAATACGGATGGATTCCAGCGCCGGTAAGTGATCAACAAACGACAGAGTTTGCTCACCTTGACCTGGTCGACGGCACCAAGTCTTTGGAAAAAATCTGCGTTAACAGCAAAAAAGGCGACGGCAATCGTCTGCTGCTTGATGCCGATGACATGGCCATCCTACAGAAGCAGATCAACCTCAGTGCCGAGCTGGCCATTAACCTCAGCAGAGACGTTTACTCAGGCATTCTCAGAACCGTGCGCGGCGCCGTGTATTTGTGGACACAGGCACTTATAGAAAAAGGCTTGGAGGGAGACCATAACCATTACAGCCGTGAGGAACGTGCGCTGGTTGCAGAACTGGACAACCCAGAGCACTTTTGGCGCACAGCAATGGATGAGTTAGACACACTGCCAATCCCGGACGTGCGTTCTGCTGGATTTTTCGAACGGATGTTTGGGCGGGCAAGCTAGAGCACCACTGATTAGGCTAAACTACCACCTTGTTCCCGAACAATTCCATTTTGTTCCATGCAACAAGGAGTAGCGATGAAGCCTATTGTCACACTTACAATTGCCTGCCTGCTCTTACTGACTGGCTGCCAGTCACTGTCAGACACTCCCCCTGAGAGCACGGCAGGCAATGAAAACCGGTCATCAAAAGCAGAAGCGGCAGACCGCAATACGGTTCTTCTGAGCGCCCAGCACTGCCTGAGCGAATACCTTAAGGAACAGGGCCGAGTTCATTACGGCCCCTGCCTCAAAATCATCACGATTAACGGTGATACGCCACAAGTTCGACAGGATGGCTTTATCGCCCTTCCCGTTGCTACCCCGATGACTCTCGGCATCAGTTGCGTCTATCGCCATGCCGACGGTTCGCCGATCCCCGTCACCATGGAAACAGCCGATTTCAGCATCTCTGCGCAAGCCTTCACCAAGTCAGGAAACCGTTGGTATCTGCACGCACACACGCAAGCAAGGCAGGTTATTGGTTGTGAGCCCACACTGTCACGATCAACAAAACCAACTCAGGCAACAGATTGAAAACGCTGGTTCTGCGCGATGGGCGCACATTAGCCTACACAGACGTTGGCGACCCGCATGGATACCCTCTGATTTTCAGTCACGGCATGCCAGGGTGTCGGGTTCAAGGCCAGTTTTTCCATAATCAAGCGCTGCGGCATGGCTTCAGAGTTCTTGCGCCTGATCGCCCCGGTATCGGTGGTTCAGATTATCAGCAGGGGCGCCAATTACTGAACTACCCAAAGGATATCGAGCAACTGGCAGATTCACTTGGCTTGGAGACATTCAGTCACTTCGGCTGGTCTAGCGGCGGGTCGCGCACTCTGGCCTGTTGTTACGCACTGAGTGAGAGAGTGGAACTGGGCGTTTGCCTCTCGGGTTACACCAATTTTTCAGAATACGACAGCCGCCAAACACTGCGCGAGGGAGCCAACTGGCCAATTCCATGGCTGGCACGATATAGTCCCGGTCTCGTAAAGTTCTCAGTGCGACTTATAGCCCGCCTCTCCCGACGCCACCCAAGGCTATACATGCGGGAAGCGAAAAAGCTGGTTAACCAATCTGATCACGACCTGCTAAACCTGTTGCTGCGTGGAGATACCTTCCAACAAGATCAGATGGTCTGTATGGAAAGCGGCGGTAAGGCCATAGCAACCGACCTGCTCACCGAACTTAAGGACTGGGGTTTCCGCTTAAATCAGGTACCGACGCCTATTCTGATATACCAAGGAGAGGACGATGCATTCGTGCCCGTAGACTACGCACGTCACCTTGCGGAACATCTACCTAATGCAGAACTGACTTTGCTTCCTGCCACTGGGCACCTCTACCCCTTAGCTGAAGATTTCCAAGACAAGCTGTTCACAAACATTCGCCGACGGCTAGCAAATAAAACTGATGTAAGGAGCCCTTTGCCATCATGAATTCAGATATCAGCATTATTTGGCTAGGCGCACTGGCAAGTCTGTTGGCAGGCCTTGCTACCGGCATTGGTGCTCTGGCCGTATTCTTCATCAAAGACCTATCTGACCGGCTGCAAGACAGCATGCTTGCTGCAGCTGCAGGCGTGATGTTGGCAGCCTCTTTCTTTTCCCTACTGTTGCCGGGGCTGGAACATGGTGAGGCACTACTGGGCTCAACCTGGGCTGCAGCATTGCTTGTGATATTCGGCATACTATCCGGCGCAGGTGCTTTGTATTACGTTCATCAAAAGCTGCCCCACGAGCACTTCAACCTTGGGCCGGAAGGACCAGATGCCTCCCACATACGCCGTATATGGCTCTTTATTATCGCCATAACACTGCATAACTTTCCGGAAGGTATGGCTGTAGGTGTGGGCTTCGCCGGGGGCGACGTGCGCAACGGTTTTGTGTTGGCGCTGGGAATTGGCATTCAGAATATCCCGGAGGGCCTTGCTGTTGCGCTATCGCTCATGGCTATTCAATATTCTCGCACCAAAGCGTTCACCATTGCCTTGATGACAGGCCTCGCCGAACCCATCGGTGGCGTGTTTGGCGCTACTATGGTTTGGTTGGCAGAGCCCATCATGCCTTGGACACTGGGCTTTGCTGCTGGCGCCATGCTGTTCATCATCAGCAATGAGATCATTCCCGAAACCCACCGGAACCACTACAAAGCGCAAGTAACATTCGCATTACTGGTAGGTTTTGTCGTGATGATGTTTCTGGATGCCACGCTAGGCTGACGCGCCAGCCAGCGCCACAATATCTTCGTATTGATGCACTAGAACAACCTGCTCTGCCACAGGCTCCATGGCCAATGAGCAGGCCTCGTTGACCATGGCAGACGCAACGGTTTGTGCTTCTATCCCACGGTACTTTTCCAAAGGCCCCAAAAGCACTCTATTGACCAGCGGCATGGCTTTGGCGCCAATTGCCTCCCCAAGACGGTGCTCTGACCGATCGCCCAATAGCAGGCTCGGGTGATAAATAGACAGATAGGGATATCCCAGATTCTTTACAGCATCTTCCAGTTCGCCTTTGACCCGATTGTAAAAAATAGTCGATGAGGATGAGGAGCCAATCGCAGACATCAGAATAAACCCACGCGCACCCGCTTCGCGGCCAAGTTCGGCGGCTTTCAGGCAATAGCCGTAATCCACCTTACGAAACTGCTCCTGAGAACCGGCCTTTTTGATCGTCGTGCCCAGACAGCAAATGATGACATCCACCTCAAAAAGCTCTGCATAATCGACCATGCGATCGAAATCTATTTCCTGCTGACGCAGCTTCTTGTGAGCAGACTCCAGAGGTTTGCGAACAGGTACAATCACCGACTCAACTTCATCACGAGCCAGCAACCCTTCAAGAACCAACCCACCGGTCAGGCCGGTAGAACCCAGCAATAGCACATTCATAACGTTCTCTTTTATTTTTTTCTGATACTCATCGTACCAAAACATCCGCCTTGATCTATGAACTGGTGATGCCCGAGAGCGGTTTACAGATCCTTCAGATATTTTAGCCCCGAAAGCTGGTCCATCTGGCCGCGAATCCAGAATGCCCGTTCTCTTACATAGGACGATGGCGATGCAGCACTCAACACCTTAGGATTCGGCAGAACCGCAGCAAGCCGGGCCGACTGATTTGCTGAGAGCTGGTGCGCGGGGATTCCGAAGTGAGCCCTGCTGGCAGCTTCCACGCCATATATACCGGGCCCAAATTCGGCGATATTTAGATACACCTCAAGAATCCGCTGTTTGGGCCAAAGTGCGTCAACGGCAAGTGCGAGCCCAGCCTCCAGAGCTTTACGAACAAAACTACGGCCATTCCAGAGGAACAGGTTTTTTGCGGTTTGCTGGGTAATCGTGCTGGCGCCCCGAAGCCCTTCTCCGGCACGGTACTCTGCCAACGCATTTTGGATTGCTGAAAAATCAACACCCCAATGATCTGGAAACCGTTGATCCTCGCTGGCTACAACCGCAAGCGGCATCCACGGCGAAATTTCCTGCAGACTCACCCATGTCTGCTCTAATTCTTTAGTCGGGTTGGCATAGCTGTAACTGATCATAAACGCTGAGGTTGGCGGATTTACATACCGGAACAGGATGAGCACGGTCAAAATCAGCAATAACACAATGACCAGCGCCCCGGTAGCCCAGCGAAACAGTCGCTTTGCGACGGATTTACGAGCCATATACACCCTGCTGTGGAGAGCCTGACCGGCTGCTTTCAGCTTCTCCGGTACGCACTACCGAAACACCAATTACCCGTAGGCAGTGCTTCCTGCACACCACATGCAGTGGTGTTTTACCTGCCTCATCGCCGTCCACCGTCACAGTTTTCGGTTTTGACGTAATAACGTCGCAGCGCTTCCCCTTCAGGTGAACCACCGTGCTGGTGCGATTCGGGGATTTACCGCTAAACCGAACCATAAGAAAAGTGAGCAATAGCTGAACCAAGGGGCGTGGTTTGACGGCAATAATATCGAGCATTCCATCATCTGCAGTTGCTTGCGGAATCTCATTACCACCCCCGAAGAAGGCTCCGCTGGATATGGCAATTGACAACCAACGGCCCCGCACAAATGCTTCATCGCATGTTATTTCTGCATGAAACCCGCGTTTGGCATTTACTCGTCGTAGCAGCTCAAAGCCATAGCTGAAGCGTCCAAACAGCTTTTTGGCGGCGCCTTGTGATTCTCTGGCCGGAAGCGTTCCCAAGCCAACATGAGCCACATTAAGAAAAATTCCGTCACCGAACTCTGCCACATCAACTTGCTGAGTAGCACCTCGCTGAACCAACTCGCACAGCGCAGCTGGGTCCTCCGGCAAATCAAGGTTGCGGGCAAAATCATTGGCGGTGCCCGAAGGTAGTACGGCCAGCGTTGCATTACGCTCAAGGCACAACTGGGCTCCAGCGTTCACAGAACCGTCGCCACCGGCCACCATAACAATGTCGTCTGGCTTTACCTGCGCCTTCCAAGCCTGCTCCTGAAGGTCGCAACACTTTGGGCTCGTAATACCGGCATTAGCCAGATTTTGGAGCCAAAAGTCCCTCCCTCTCTGGCCATCGCCTGCTTCCGGGTTTGCAACCAGCCAATAATTCATACCATCACGATCTCTTTAGTAGCTTGAATAGTAACTTGAAAAAGTTCATACCCCCCCTAAACACTCCGTCAACAATACCTCAAACATTACTTTCCAGACGTTACGATAAGGACACTGGAGCCATTTCCAACTGACGGATTGTCAAACTATAGTCAATGCCTGATCTTTACGATAACAACAGGGAAACTGTAAATGATTACCGAGCTGATCACGCCTGTGCGCTCCAAAGCGCAATTGACTGCACTCAAATTAGTAACAAAACTAATACCAAGCCCTACTCCCAATTTACTTCTGGGAACCGAGTCGCGCCTCAGGCTGGTTGAGCACATGGCCCACTTTGGTTTCAAGCGGGTTTTATTGGTCACCGACGATGTACTATTCGGACTGGGAGTTATAGACCCAGTCTCGGAGCGTCTGAATGCGCTAGGGATCGAATCAGTTGTTTACAGTGGGGTGACGCCAGACCCGGGTTTTTCAGTGGTAGAAGAAGGCTTAAACATGCTTCACCAGAATGGCTGTGACGCGGTTCTGGCTATCGGCGGCGGCTCTTCAATTGATGCTGCGAAAGTAATGGCCTTGGCAGCTACTAACCACAAAACACCTCAGGAGCTTATGGGTGTTCTAAAAGCGAGAAAGCCGTCGCTCCCTCTTTTTGTTATCCCAACAACGGCAGGCACCGGCTCGGAAGCAACAATCGGGGCCGTTATAGCCGATGAAACCACCCACGTAAAAAATCTCCTAATCGACCCCAAAGTAGTTCCTTTGGCGGCGGCTCTGGACCCGGAAATAATGGCTGGCATGCCCAAGTCGGTCACCGCGGACACTGGCATTGACGCGCTTACTCATTGTCTGGAATCCTGGGTCAGCGATTTTTCCACGCCTGAAACCGAGTTCCATTCGGGTGCCGGTATAAAGCTGGTGTTCAAGCATTTGGAAAAAGCCTGTGAGAATGGCCAGGACTATGAGGCACGAAGCGCCATGGCACTGGCTGCAAACTATGGCGGTTTGGCGTTGAACAAGACGGGGTTAGGTTATGTACACGCTATTGCCCATCAGCTCGGCACTCAATATGGCGTTCCTCACGGCCGCGCCAATGCCATTGTTCTGCCACACATCCTTGAGGTAAACAGGCACAGCGCACAAACGCGACTGGCAGCATTAGCTAGGCTATGTGATCTTGCCACGGATACAGATGCAGACGCATTGGCAACTGACAAACTGATCCAGCGAGTTAATGCACTGCTTGCAGCCTTGCCCATAGCGCGTGAAGTAGCAGGCATCAACGAAAGGCACTTTACAACTATGGCACAAGCCGCCATGAAGGAAGCACACGGAACCTATGCAGTACCCAAATACTTGAATAAAAAAGAGATTATTCAAGTGCTCCGCACTATAAGTGAGCAAACTGCATAACAGCCGCCCTGCCAGAACGCCCCTTATACCGGGCGTTTCTGAGACACCACTAGAGCAACACCCGTAATAGATACAATGCCACCGATGATAGCCAGTACGCCTAAGCGCTCATCAAACAGCCAGAAGGCTTCCAAAGCGGTTACCGGAGGGACAAGATAGAACAGGCTGGCCACCTGAGAAGCCGCACCCCGGCGGATCAGCCACATCAACAACAATATGGCGCCAATGGAAACACCTAAAACCAGCCAAGCCATGGAAAGCTGAAGCTGCACTGACCACACCACCTCGCGGGTTTCGAGCAGGAGTGCGCCAAGTGCGAAGAAGGTGGCGGCGGCGCCATATTGAATAATGGTGCCAGCCACCAAATCCGCGCCTGTGCCATGGCGCTTTTGATACACAGTACCCAGAGAAATGCCTGATAAAGCAAGCAGTGCCCATATCAGCGTCCACAACGGGAAGCTCTCACCCGGGTTGCCTGCCCCGCCAAACTTCTCTAGCAGAACCAGCGTTACACCCAGAAGGCCAAGCCCCAACCCCAGCCATTGCCGCCATGAAACGGTTTCTTTTAAAACAACCACAGCAACACCCGCCGTGACCAGTGGCTGCAAGCCAACCACCAAAGACACTATCCCAGAGGGCATTCCACCCTGAATTGCGTAATAAACACCACCAAGGTAGCAGCCGTGGACGAGCAGGCCTGTTACCGCAAGATGCCCTGCCGCCCGCCAGCCAGGCCAACGGGTTTTAAGCATAGCGGCAAGCCCAGCAAGTAGGCCTAGCGTCAAAAGCATTCGAATCAAAAGAAGGGTAAATGGCTCAGCATAGGGCAAGCCATATTTGGCACCGATAAATCCGGTACTCCACAGCCACACAAACAGCGCGGGAACAAAAAATGAATAAAATAAGGATTGCATAGCTGGCTGCCGAGATCAGATATCCGAAGCGCGAGCCAGTGTAGTGGCTGGCTCGCTTGCGGAACAGAAACGGACCTCCGACTGGGTAGCTATTACAAATAGCTCTCGGGGTCTTGTTGCAAACACTTAGGTCGTGAGGATAGATTGAAGCTTCTGGGTCAGCTCTACAGCTTCACTACCCATAGGCGTGAGATAGCCGCCGTCGTCCCGTGTGATCAGCCCCTTGGCAAAAAGACGCTCCGCGGCCTGCACGGTCTCTGGTGCCGCATCGCTCCGGTGCACTTTAATACCTGCTTGACCCGAAGAAGATTCAAACTGCGACAATAGATTGAGCTCTGCAATATGGTCTGAAGAGAATGGCATTGTATTTCCTTGTCTGGTTTTGGTGGTCAGATACTTTCTTTTCTTTTTTTCTGCTCAAGGGTTAAATCTTGCTCAGTTTCATTCCACTGCTCAGAAAGTGCTTCATAGGCCTCTGAAAAGCCCTTTTTAGCCCGCTCCCATGCCGTTGCTGAGCTAGCCTTGAGTTCGTTATACCAGTTTTGCACTCGTTCACGCTGTTCGCGTAAGGACGCCAGACTTTCTTTTGAACGTTCCCGCGCCGTGTTACTCATTTCATCCCAGTTTTCCGAAAGCTCTTGTTCGAGTTCTGCAATACGCTTGTCTAATGCCGAGAGCGCCCGGTTAATGGAATCCTCCGCCTGATCCTTCTGGTCGGCCCCGTATTCCTGCAATGCTTCTCCAAGCTCTTGGGTTTCCTGCTTGAGATTTTCCACCGAGGAATTATTTATTTCAGCCTGCAGCTGTGAGCTAAACACACACAAGGCAGAAACTAAAAGGGCAAACGCTGTGGGTCTTACATTCATAAATGTCTCCGGAGCTAGGTTATTCAAGAATAGCAGTAGCACCACCATAACAATATCCCGACCAACAGCTTATCTTATAAAAGCTTAATAAACTGACAATAAAACTCGTCTATATCAATAAAAACAGAGCCTTAAAAGCCAAAATAGAACGTAAAAACCGCTCCAGAACGACACTGAAGCCAGTTGGCGTTTGTGCATCACCCAAGCCTGTGTCATTTTGAGATGGAAGCCAAAAAAAGAGGAATAGTTATGCTCTATTGGGCTGTAGTTTGTCTTGTTATTGCCATTATTGCCGGTGTCCTTGGTTTTGGGGGCATTGCGGGTACGGCGGCTGGTATCGCCAAAGTCCTGTTTTTTATCTTCTTAATTTTGTTGGTAATTTCTCTTGTTGCCAATGCTGTACGCGGGCGTGGACCAAAAATATAGAGTCTTGTCTGACGCGATTTTCGGCCCGGGTGCTTTCAACGCGCCCGGGCACCGTTTAAACCCTCTCCAGCACCACCCAGTAACATTTCACCCACAATACGAAATATCATTTCTTGCCGGTAACGCCGTATAATCTGTGCTGTTCATGTTTTAACATTGCTCGCAGCAACATTTTTGATTGCGTTTCCCGTGAGTAGCAAATGATACGCTTCCAAACACTCGCACTGCCCTTTCTAATCGCTCTCGTCTGGTTACCGGCACCGGTTGCAGCAGACACTATCAAGCGTATTCTCCACCCTGATGGCAGAGTGGAATTTACCAATGTAAAAAGCAACAGCCGTGGTCGCGCCTCAAGCAAAAACGAGACAGTTTTTCGCTACAAGGACAATAACGGCGTTGTTGCCTACAGCGGCACGCAGCCTGACGTGACAAGCTTCGATGTTATCAGCTTCTATTGCTACGCTTGCGATCCAGACTCCCACGTAAACTGGCGTACAACGCCTCTCTTCACCGGCCGCTACGACACAGAAATCAAAACAGCTGCTCAGGAATACGGAGTAGACCCGGCGCTGGTGCGCGCAGTGATTCATGCGGAATCCGCGTTCAATGAAAAGGCTCTATCCCCTGTGGGTGCTCAAGGACTAATGCAACTGATGCCGGGAACAGCTTTGGAAGTTGGCGTGCAGAATGCAATGGTTGCAGCAGACAACATTCGCGGTGGAGTGACCTACCTTGCCAAAATGCTGGAACGCTTCAAGGGGAATACCCGGCTGGCAACCGCTGCCTACAATGCAGGACCGGGCACCGTAAGCCGTTACGGAGGCATACCACCCTACGCTGAAACCAAGGCCTATGTTGAGAGAGTCGGCATACTGCATGAGCGCTACGCGAGCAATTAAGCCGAACTCTGGAAGCCTCATCCATGAGAGCTTCCAGCCATAGGATTAACGTTACTCAGATGCTGCAATCAGGCTGGCGTTACCACCGGCCGCTGTCGTATCTACACAAAGGTGACGCTCAATTACAAAACGCTGATCGAGCGTGTGTTCTGTAATTAGCGGAAGCAGTGCACCATCGCGCTTGGCCAGCGCCAAACGATACTGGCGCAAGAGAGTCTGGTCAGCACAGCTTACAACGGCTTCAAAGCCGCTGGCATTAGCAAGCACTTCCGGCTCCAGAAGCCCCTCAACGCCCACTATCGGCAAGCCAGCCTGAGCTGCACGACCGACAGAATCGTCAATACCCGGTGCAATAACCACCACTTTGTTGCCTTGAGACAGGGCCATGGCGGCCTGTGCCAATGCGGTTTCTTTGTCTGGCCCCAAACACAAAACCGTTCCGCGAGGGTAGTTGGAAAGCCGGTTGAGTTCGCCCGTTGGTCCCGGCAACTCTTCAACCTGCGCATCTAGAGGTTCAGGCACCTTACCGAAGACGGGCTCCATAGCTTGGATTCTGGCCGTCGGCGCTGGCACAGTCAGCTTGCTAAGCTTACCAATCAGCCCGTCCAGCTTTTTGCCATCAACTGTTTTATTACTGGTTTCTGCTGAGCGCTCAGCAGTAGCACCTTTTAGGAAACGTCGAACGTACTGCGGCCCACCTGCTTTCGGACCGGTCCCGGAAAGACCTTCCCCGCCGAATGGCTGGGAGCCTACAATCGCACCGATCTGGTTACGGTTAACGTAGGTGTTGCCAACCTTGATACGGCTGACAATCTGGTCAACACGGTTATCAACCCGGCTATGGATGCCGAATGTGAGGCCGTAGCCTTTGGCATTTACCGCATCCACAACCTTGTTTATGTCCTTGGCTTCGAATGTGGCCACATGCAGCACTGGCCCGAAAATCTCTTCTTCCATCTCTTCAATCCCGCTGACCCTCAGTACAGCGGGAGAGACGAATAGCCCTTTTTCTGGCACCGGAAGCTTTTTAAGCAAGCGCCCTTCGCGCTCGAACTTATCGCAGTGATCCACAATTTTCTTGCGGGCAGCTTCATCAATAACAGGCCCCACATCGGTAGAGAGTGCCCAAGGATCGCCAATGCCCAGCTCTTCCATTGCTCCGTAGAGCATTTCCAACAAGTTGTCGGCAATGTCCTTCTGCACATACAGCATGCGCAAGGCCGAACAACGCTGGCCTGCACTCTGGAACGACGAAGCCAACACATCACGAACCACCTGCTCCGGCAGAGCTGTTGAATCCACAATCATGGCGTTTAGGCCGCCGGTTTCGGCCACCAGCGGTGCATCAGGCGCCATGTTTTCCGCCATAACTTTATTGATACGCTGAGCCGTTGCCGTAGAGCCGGTAAAGCAAACCCCCGCCACTCGGGAGTCAGAAGTCAGCGCCGTACCTACAGTGGAACCGGAACCTGGTAGAAGCTGAATGGCATCTTTGGGAATTCCGGCTTCGTACATTAGCTCAACCGCACGAACGGCTAACAAAGACGTTTGCTCTGCTGGCTTGGCAACGACAACGTTACCGGCAGCCAAGTTTGCGAGGATCTGCCCAGCAAAAATCGCCAACGGAAAGTTCCACGGTGATATACAGCAAATAATGCCGCGAGCTTCGCCATCGTCTTTGTAACGCAAACCTTCATTGGCATAAAACTGCGAGAAATCTACCGCCTCGCGGATTTCAGCAACACCATCCAGCAAGGATTTACCCGCTTCACGGGTGGTTAGCGCAAACAACTCGTCTGCGTTTTCTTCCAGCAAGTCACCCACTTTACGCACGCACGCAGCACGATCTTCTGCAGGCATGGCCGACCAGCTTGTGAAGCCTTGCTCAGCAGCTGTAATGGCAGCATCTACATCGGCTTCATTGGCCTGCGTGATATGCCCAACTAGATCATCCGGATTAGCAGGGTTTTTGACTTCCAGAACCTCGGTGCCGGTAACATCAGCAGCAATCAGCGGACCACCCGACCATTGATGACTGCGGAATGCGCCACGGCCTTCATTGATACGTGCAACCGTTACAGGGTCGGTAATGTCCCAGCCTTTCGAGTTGCGGCGCTTGGCACCAAACAAATCGGCGGGGTGCACTATGGCCTTGCTCGACAGGTTTTTGCCCAGTTCCTGAACCGAATCAATGGGGTCCTTGGCAATTTCCTCCGGAGTGATACTGGTGTCCACGATCTGGTTTACAAATGAACTGTTGGCGCCGTTTTCAAGCAAACGACGCACAAGGTAAGCCAGCAGGTCGCTGTGCTTTCCTACAGGCGCATAGATTCTGCACGGCACTCCGCTCTCGCTCAGTACCTGATTGTGCAGCGATTCGCCCATACCGTGCAGACGCTGAAACTCGTAACTCTTCAGCCCAGCGGCCCGGGTCAGTTCAAGTATGGCAGAAACAGAGTGCGCATTATGGGTAGCGAACTGGGAGTAGATACGGTCGCTCATACCTATCAATTTTTTGGCGCATGAGAGGTAGGCAACATCACTGCACGCCTTGCGCGTGAACACAGGAAAGTTCGACAGGCCCATGACCTGAGCGCGCTTGATTTCAGCATCCCAGTATGCGCCTTTGACCAAGCGAACCATGATTCGGCGATCAAGTTTTACAGAGAGCGCATACAGCCAGTCAAGCGTGTGGGAAGCTCGTTTGGCGAAGGCTTGAACTACCACGCCAAAACCGTCCCAGTTGGCCAGTGCCGGGTCAGACAAAATGGCTTCGATAACATCCAAAGAAAGATCAAGCCGGTCTTGTTCTTCAGCATCAATATTGAAGCCCATGTTCGCAGCTGCGGCCTTCTTCGCCAGCTCAAGTGCGCGGGGAACCAGTTCATTCATTACCCGCTCTTTTTGACCATATTCGTAACGGGCTAGAAGTGCAGAAAGCTTAACCGAGATACCGGGATTTTTACGCACATCGCCTTTGCAGTTCTTGGCGATGCTATCGATAGCGCTGGAATAGGACTCGTAATAGCGACGGGCATCGGCATCTGTGCGAGCAGCTTCACCAAGCATGTCGTAGGAGTAGGTATAACCCTTCGCCATGTAGGATTGGGCTTCGCTCTGGGCTTCTTCGATATCACGGCCCAGAACAAACTGTCGGCCCATTTCCTTCATGGCCTGCCCCGCAACCGTGCGGACAACCGGCTCACCGAGGCGTTTAACCAGTTTTCGCAGGGTATCACCCACGGTATGACGCTCAGAATCCTTAAGCAGATTGCTGGTCATTAACAGCGCAACGGTGGTGGAGTTGATAAATGCCGAGGTGGCTTTGCCCACGTGAGCGCCCCAGTTGCCTGAGGTAATCTTATCTTCAATCAACGCATTGACCGTTGTGCTGTCGGGCACGCGCAACAGCGCTTCTGCCAAACACATCAGCGCTACGCCCTCTTTAGTAGTGAGGCCGTATTCCGCAAGAAACTTTTCCATAATTGTGGATTTTGCGCTTTGCCGGACACTGCGTACCAGATCGGCAGCACGGGCAGAAATTGCTGCCCGCTCTGCTTCAGACAACTGGGCCTCAGCAATCATCTCGTGAATCACTTTGTACTCATCTTCGAGATAGTAATCGCGAATTGCCAACCGACTGCTAGCAAGCTCTGGAGCCACTGATTGCTGCGATCTCATACTTGTACCCTCTTATTTATTTGTCTTTGCCGCATTCTACCGACAACGACAAAGACTATTTCTCTGTAAGGACCCAAAACACTTTTAATTTCGGCTTTATTGTCAGCTGAAAATGTACTATTTCGCTTTAATACCATAAAATTTCAGATTAATTGACCAAAACGAAAACCCACACTGACGTAAAACCCTTGTGGGATCAGCCCCCCTTCACCTACAGCATAGTGTCCATGGCCATAACTTGCCCGAAAGTAGCGGTTATAGGCTTTGTGGAGGATAAAACATGACGAGCGAACTAGACCGAATCGATCACTCCATCATCCGCGAGCTGCAAAAGAACGCGCGGATTACCGTTACTGAACTTGCGTCACGAGTGGGTTTGTCCAAAACCCCGTGTCAGGTGCGCATGCGCAGGCTTGAAGAGCAAGGGCTGATCACGGGCTACACCGTGTTGGTAAACCAGACCAAGCTCGGTCAAAACCATATCGCTTTTGCCCAGATTACGTTGAGTGACACCAGCAGCGAGTCGCTCAAAGCGTTTAACGCAGCCGTTAAACAGATTGCGGCTGTTGAGCAGTGCCATATGATTGCTGCCAATTTTGATTACTTGGTGAAAGTTAGAACGCGCAATATGGCGGAGTACAGACAGGTGTTAGGAGAACAAATTTCTGCCCTTCCCCATGTGCTACAAACGAGCACGTTTGTGGTGATGGAGAACGTTAAAGATGCTGGGATTTAATGTGAGGAGAGGCGGTCTAGTTTTTGACTCTAGCCAAGCCGAGAGAAGAGACGTTCAAACCCAACTCACCTCGGTACATGGCGTTGCCAATACCCAGCACTATGTTTTCCACCGTAAAGTTTGAGGACACAGCGCTGGCCCCACCGGGAGAGCGGGACTCCAGAACAAGTACCAGCCGCAGAAGATCCAGAAGGCGAATGACCAAATCCAGAACACCAAAATTTTCAGGCGCCTCATCTATTTGGGACAAAACATAAGCCTTGGCAGACTCCACAACAAAGGCTTCATGACTGGTTAGGTGTTCTATACCGAGACACTTGATGGATTCCACGCGCTGTTCCCGTTCACGCCGAATAGCCTCCATGCAAACCTGTTCTGAGTTTTCTGATACATCTCCCTGACGCAGAATACCCGCCAGCCGAAAATCCACCTTACCCTCACTACGCATCTTCTCGAACTCGCTCTTAAGGCTCTCTTTTGCATGGGGCAAATATCGGCGCACTGCGATATCGCGAGCCCGTTCCAAATCTTCTGTTGTAGCCAAATTCACCAGCGAGCTCATCACTCGCACACAGTGGAGCAAGTGTTCCCAAATAGCGGGTTCGATGGCGTCTGGATTGCTAGGTAAGACTCGCTTGATGGACACAAATTCAAAGTAAAGCGCCGTTACCTTCTGTTCCGAGAAATCAGAACTACGAATAATCCTGCGCAAACCCAGCTTTTCTATATCACCCAGAAGGCTGGGAATCAGCATTAGAACGTAATGTTGCGCACCTTCCGATATTGGCATTTCTGGTTAACGCTCCACTTTAGGACGACCTATACCATAGCTCTTTCCAGAGAGCGGTAAAACATCTCGCCTTTCAGTTTCGTTAATGTTTATCATTAACTCACAACTTTCTGATTCAGGGACGACATCAAACAATGGCGACACAACGCTTCCGGTACGCAACCAGCATACTTAAACGTAGTGCATTCCTCACCGTAACCGGATCATTTCTTCTAGTCTTGCTAGCTAGCACCTTCCTGCTGCTAGACCTTCCCAACCTCGAGGAGTTAGAGCTAAGCCAGCTATACCTGAATGAAAACGGCGACGTATATGTTGAGGTACCGCTCTTTAGCTTGGTTTTACTAATCAGCACCATTGTGTTGCTGGCCAAGCACAAGATTCGATTAGTTCTCACTAACGAAGGGCTTACAATCAACATCCCCCGACTAACCGGGCTAGGTTTTTGGGGCCTGACCACCGGCAGCCACCGCATCCCATTATCCGCCATCCAAAGTGTTGAACTGGCTCCCGCTAGTGGAGTTCAAAATATTCCACAGGCTATTCAAAAGGCGAGGCTTAGCATTATCACGCGCGAAAAAACCTATCGGCTGCAGCCCTACAATTTTTTAAGAGAAGGCGGCCCGGATCACCGGATGGGCTTTGGCGCATTATTCGGAAAATCCCAATCCAAGGCCGAAGCACTACTTGCTGAAGCCCCTCTCGTGCAAGCTCTATCCTTAGCGACAAACAACCTTAGCTTTACGACCACCCCTACAGATGACACCGGACCACTGGCAGGCCATTTCGATTTACTCCAGCATAAGGGCATGGTGATACAGCTGTTGCTTCTGGCAGGACTGGGTATATATGCTCTTGTTGACTACCTACTGCTCACCAACTTCTTAGTTGTCGGCGAATGGCCACTATGGCCGTTTGTTTTTGCCGGACTGTTAGCAAGTGCTCTGGGCATTCATTTGGGAAAAGGCGCACCAAAGGCGGAGCACATAGGGCTCGCCATCATCCTAGGCTTAGCCGGTGCTGTTGCGGTTTATCCCGGTTTGCAAAGATACACACTGATAGCTGCCTCAGCGCCTATCGAAATCACTTACCAAATGACTAAAACTGGGTACTTTGAACACGCCAGCTACCCGAGCATTGATCAACGCGAAAGCGGCATTACCGAATATTGGGAAAGCCTAACGCTGGGGGCAAACTATTCCTTTTCTCTGTATGAGCCAGTGATGGGATTTACGATGGTGGATATGGCGCCCGTTTACGCGAAAAGCCGGGCTTTTTATGAAGCCGCAGAGCAATAACGTTCACGCCCGCGCAATTTTGTACAATACCGAGATTCAGGATCGCAGCAGACTCCTCACTCATAATTTCGAGATGAGGACTGTTTCAATGTCATTCGCCTTACTTCTGCCAATGGCCGCCTTTGCGCTGGCGGCCTCGATTTCACCTGGACCGGTGAACCTTGTTTGTCTCAGTAGCGGCACCCGATACCGGTTGCGCCAAGGCTTTTGGTTCGTATCCGGAGCAACGCTTGGGTTTATCGCACTGTTTCTTGCTATCGGGCTGGGATTGCATTCTGCCTTGGTGTGGATTCCCGGGTTCGATCGATTGCTCACTTGGGCAGGCATCGCATTTCTGCTCTATCTCAGCTACCGACTGGCGACCGATGACGGGAAAATTTCAGACAAAGCTCTGGGAAACGCTCCCGGATTTTGGACCGGCGCTGCGATGCAATGGCTGAACCCAAAAGCCTGGTTTGCGTCCGCATCAGGTATTGGAGCCTACACATCCGGCGGCGACCTTATACAACTGGCCGTGTTTTCCAGCCTTTATTTACCTATTTGCTGGCTGTCACTTAGCACTTGGGTATTGGCAGGGCGATTTCTGCGCCAGTATGTTCAGAGGCCGGGCCTACTTCGAACGGTAAACTGCGTGCTCGCCGCATTGCTATTGATCAGTTGCCTGTACCTTATACTCGGTCAGGATGCCGCTTTGGCGATCGGCTATATTGACCCGGCGTCGCAGCAACCAACCGTTTAAAAACTTTTTGAAAATGCGGTTGGTCAAAAAAACCAGCCGCCAGAGCTGCATCAGCAATGGGAGCGCCCTGCCGAATAGCCCGTTGCCCAAGCTGAACACGTCGATTAATCTGATAGGCGTGAGGTGTCATGCCATAGTATTTTCGGAACACCCGAACCAGATGCGAAGGAGACACACCAGCACGCTCCGCCATCCACTCAACAGACAACTCATCCGTGCAGTGAACATCAAGATATCGGGCCAGTTCCCGTAGCGATTCAGGGGCGGGTGGGAACGGCTTTTCGGCCTGCCCAGCCGCTCCAGATATCGATACCATCACCTCAGACAAAAACGCTTCTACGTCATGCTCTTTTTGCTCTGATGACACACCATTATCCAGCAGGCGGTCGGCCAGTGCCTGAAAGCCGGAATATAAAACCGCAGACGTAGTGACGTCGCAATGTATATCCTGCCAAACCGGCGCATCCAAAAACCCCAGGCGAAACCTCAAACTAGCAAGCCAGGACGCATCCACATACAACATCAGATAAGCCCAGGGTTGGTTATCTACCGGATTGCAGGCATGGACCCATTCCGGGTTCATGAACACCAACGAACCTTCACTTACGTGATATTGGCGCCCAACGTATTCAAAGGTACTCTCCCCAGCGGTAATCGCGCCCATCGACCATTGCGTATGAGTATGGGGCGCATAGCAGACAGTACGGCCATCGCTGACTTGTCGTAACTCAACGTGCGGTAACTCGCTGTCTCGCCAGAAAACCGGCTGTGTCGATGTGGGCCTGTTCATTGGGCCGGTCATTAGGCTGGTTCCATTTCTCTACTCTTGGCCTTGCGCGCCATATGGAGCACGCCCACGCCAAGCGCCATCACCAGCAGCGTGAGCCACAGGCCGTTCGTATAGTTACCTTCAACGTCCGCCAGATAACCCACGATAGCAGGCGCCAGCATCTGGGCGATACCATAACTGAAGGTAAGTCGGCTCATCGGTCGGGAAGGGTTTTCCGGGAACACTCGGCCCACCATTGCCAGCATCATGCTGACAATACCAATAAAACTGGCGCCGTAAATCACAGCACTGAGCATGACGCTTGCCATACTCGTGTCCATGATCAGCATCAGTATACTGACCGCGTTGAGCGTATAAGCAATGTAGAGAGCCGTCCACTGCCCCCAACGGCGGGAGAACACATCCCATAACCAGCAAGCGGGTGTGGCCGCCAGCCCGGCAATCAGCCAGATAAGCCAGCCACGACCACTAAGCTCGGGTATGGATTCAGCAATAGCCACCAAAAAGGTTGCGGTTACAACATATCCGACACCGGCACAAAAGTAGGCCAACTGCAGTATAACGATAAACCGGCTTCGGTCTTCGCCAGCAACCACACCCCCGGTTCGCGGCAAGGCACAGGCACGGTAGTCTGGCGTCCAACGCCACACTGGAACAATCAGCACCAGCCCTACCAGCCCGTAAATGACCCACTGCTGATCCCAGGTGAAGGGGTCTTTTATTAACTCTGCCAGCACGGCAGTAAGAACAATGCCTAGCCCAATGCCTGAAAAAAACACGCCAAGTTCGGACTTTTCGTTGTTCCTGATCAACCAACTCATTAATAAACCGGCACCGAGCAGCATGCCTGCAGAAGTACTCAGGCCGGAGACAAAACGCAGCAAGAACCACAACCACACGTCGGTGGTATATCCCATAAGCACCGTAGAAACCACAGCCACAACAAGGCCGAGCTGATACAGCTTCACCTTAAGATCAAGATCACTGATCCGGGTAATCAGAAGCGCCCCGGTGAGATAACCGGCATAGTTCACCGTCGCCAACATGCCAACAACGGACTGGCTAAGCCCGAGCGCTTCTACCATCTCTGGAATCATCGGCGTGTAGGAGAACCGGGCTATACCGACCATCACGACAACCGCGATTACGCTGGCCGCCAACACCCTTATTGTTTCTATTGTTTTCACAGGGTTCTCCACACTCAGGGCAACTTCAGAACGCTACCAGATCATGCCCGGCTTAGAAACTTGCGCTCTTCCACGTTGATCTTAATACGATCACCCGTGGAGATATGCTCAGGAACCTGAACCACCAAACCAGTAGCCATTCTTGCCGGCTTGGTACGAGCAGTCGCAGAGCCGCCTTTAACCGATGGATCTGTTTCCTCAATTTCGAGCTCAACGGTTGGTGGCAGAGCCAAGGCAACCGGGGATTCACTCACCAGAATCACCATTACTCCCTGAGTGTCTTCAGTGATGAACAGCAACTCGTCGGCAATCGCTTCACGGTTCAAGCTGTACTGAGTGAAGTCTTCGCTATCCATGAAGACGTATTCATCGCCATCAGAGTAGGAAAAAGTGGCGGGCCTGCGCACAAGATCGGCAAGATTCAGCATATCGGAATCTTTAAAGGTTTCGTCGATCTTATTGCCCGTAACTACATCGTACATCCGCATACGGTATAGACTTCCGCCAGCACGCCCCTGAGGAACAGAGCGCTCGATATCCTTGACGAAATACACCCGACCTTCGTATTCAACTGCAGAATTTTTCTTAATTTCACTTGCTCTAGGCATTTTTTATAGCTCCAAAACAATCTCTAAACGCATCCATACCGGGCATACGCCGGCGTGTTTTTTTCACCCGACAATTCTACCCTCAGACCTGCCCTGCTGATACAGGGCGATCGGATACTATAAGCCATTCAGGTAAAAGCTTCCCGAGCCTATAACCAGATTCGCAAAAGAAATAGCAATTTGATGTAAGCTATGCAGCATTATGACTATCACCGTTGCTCTCGCCTGACTTTAGGCCAACTCAGCACGCATGGTCGGCACGCTCACGGCTAAACTGAAAGGTGTTATGAAAGTACCCAAGAGATTACAACCTCTGGTCGACGACGGCCTTGTGGACGAAGTGCTTTACCAGCTTATGAGCGGTAAAGAAGCACAGGTTTACGTGGTGCGGTGTGGCGACCAAGTACGCTGCGCAAAAGTGTTCAAAGAAGAAAAAAAGCGCAGTTTCAAGCAGGCTGTTGAGTACCAAGAAGGTAGAAAAGTACGCAATAGCCGCCGGGCTAGGGCCATGAGCAAAAAAACACGCTACGGCCAGAAAGAGCAGGAAGACGCTTGGCTTAATGCCGAAGTGGATGCCCTGTACCGACTTGCAGAAGCCGGTGTGCGCGTACCTGAGCCCAAGGGCTTCGTGGACGGCGTGTTGCTGATGGAACTGATAGCCGATGCCGATGGCAAAGCCGCTCCGCGTCTTGATGATGTCACCCTAACTCCTGAGCAGGCTCGTGATTACCACGGCCGTATTATCGCCGAGATAGTTCGCATGCTGAGCGCGGGGCTTATCCACGGTGACTTGTCGGAGTTCAACGTACTCGTAGACAGCAGTGGGCCGGTAATTATTGACCTGCCCCAAGCAGTTAACGCTGCGGGTAATAACAACGCTGAGCGAATGCTAGAGCGGGACGTAGACAATATGCGTCGCTACTTTGCCAAGTACGCACCCGACCTGCTTGTTACCGACTATGGCAAAGAAATCTGGGCGCTTTACGAAAGTGGCGATCTGCACCCCAACAGCAAGCTGACCGGCTGCTTTGAGCACGACACCGCCAGCGCTGATGTAGAAGAGCTTATGGCCGTGATTGATGCGGCAAAAGAGGAAGAAAGGGAGCGGATTGAACGTATGCAGGATGACGACGAGGATTAACCCTCGTCGTTCCAGTGCTTACCAAGCAAGCCAGATAACGTGTTTTGCGCCCTTCCCCGGGCGATGGGCGCGCACGGTTACCGCCTCTGCCGAGAGCCCCGCGCGCTTCAGGCGCTCAGTAAATGCAGGATCTTGCCCGGCCGACCAATAGGCCAGAACGCCCTCAGGCCGCAACGCTTCCTGTGCTGCGGCAATGCCCGCAGCAGAATACAACCAGTCATTTTCTTTTCGCGTAAGCCCTTCAGGGCCATTGTCGATATCCAGCATAATGGCGTCGTAACTGGCTGGTGACTCTTTGATAAGCTGCACCACATCGCCGATGTGTACCTTGGCACGCGGGTCTTTTAGCGGATAGCCTGAAGCACTACCCAGAGGGCCGAGATTCCACTGTTCCACCTCAGGCACGAGTTCGGCAACGGTGACTTCGGCAGTATCGCCTAATGAATGCAACGCAGCTGCAAGGGTGAACCCCATGCCCAGCCCACCTATGAGCACTTTTGGTGCAGGATGATCGGCAATGCGTTCGCAGGCCAGTGTTGCCAACGCATCTTCGGAACCATGCAAACGGGTATTCATTAACTCGCCGCTGGTGCCTGCAATGCGGATAGAAAATTCATCGTTGCGCTGCAGCAGCCTCAGTTCGGTACCCTTGCCGGGAATAATTGCATTGCCTAGCAACTCGAAGCGAGCCATACAAACCTCTGAAGATAGAATACCGGGAGTGCGGTTAGGGATGGGAGTAAATCAGATTTGAGCGAGAATTGCCCGTTCAGTTTCGCAAGGAAGCAGGCCGGTCAGCCAAGACTCAACAACAACCTCGCCCAACTGATTCGAAAGCACGGCTTCCGCCTTTGCGCGATTCGTCTCATCTGCTTCGGTAATCGTGAACACACAGGTAATGGTATCGCCAAAATAGACGGGTCTGCGAAACCTAAAATTCATGCCGGACGCCAGCCAGCCAATCTGGCCACCCACCTCAGTAATCATGCCACCGACCAGCAGACCATGGCATATTTTGCCCCGAAACCCTTTGGCAGCAGTGAAGCGTTCATCGTAATGAACCGGGTTCATATCCCTGCTTATTTCGCCGAATGCTAGCGTGTCATTCTCGGTAAAGGTGCGGGTAACCGTAAAAACGTCGCCCGCCTTGAGACCCCGAACGGCCTGTTCTCGAATATGTGTCACTCAGGGTTCTCCGGGATCTCAGTATGGTAGTAAAAAGCTTAGGCGCGCGCAGCGAGGCGGCGTTCAACCCATGAATGATAAAGCTTTGCCAAAGTGGGTCGAATCAAAGGTAAAGAAATCAGCCAAGCCAGCGGTTTCAGCACGAAGACTCGCGACATTAGCAATATGTAGGCGTCCATCTCGCGATGAATTTCACCTTGATCATCCTTCACATGCAGCTCTCGAAGCGCTTTGTCCGGGTCTACGCCCTGCCGGCGCAGTTCGTCGTCCCGGCCTGTGATATCCAACCAGTCGACCGATTCACCGGTCTTCCCCGCCAGCTTTTCATACCAGCGTCGATCCTTTCTGCAGGTGGAGCAGGAGCCATCATAAAAAACGATCAACTTGCCTTGCGTGCGATTCATAAGAGCCCTCCAAGAACAACGAAAGCCTGAGTGACAGCTTATCATATCCAGTCACTCGGCTTTACTCCGCCTTTAGGCTCCAGCCTAATAAAGACAGAGTCAGGACTGCAACTGGCGCACATCTGCCAGAAACTGATCAACAACCGCGGGTGTCGTGGCCCAGGAGCACATGAAGCGCGCACTACCACCAATAAAGTTGTAGAAACGCCATCCCTTGGCCCGCAAAGCAGCTTGTAAGACCTCGGGCATTTCTACAAACACACCGTTTACCTGTCTTGGATACCGGAGCTTAATCCCTGGCAGCCCGGCCAGTCCGTCTGCAAGCCTTTTCGCACTGGCATTGGCATGGCGTGCGTTTTCCAGCCAAACACTGTTCTCCAGCAACCCGCACCAGGGTGCCGATATGTACCGCATTTTAGACGCCAGTTGCCCTGCCTGTTTGCAGCGCCACTCAAAGTCTTCAGCCAAGGCCTTATTAAAAAACACCACGGCCTCTCCCAACGCCAAACCATTCTTGGTGCCGGAGAAACAAAGTACATCAACACCCACCTTCCAAGTTATTTCTGAAGGGTGCACATCCAGAGCCGCCACTGCATTCGCAAACCGCGCACCGTCCATGTGGATATTCAACTTGTACTGATCCGCCAGAGTACGAATATCACGGAGTTCGTCCGGCGTATAAATTGTGCCCACTTCCGTTGCCTGGGTGAGACTCACTGCCTTGGGCTTCGGGTAGTGGATATCTGTGCGTTTGGTCACCAAGTGTTCGATGCTCTCTGGAGTGAGCTTTCCGTTCTCACCCTGCCCCAACAAGAGTTTGGCACCATTGGAAGCGTATTCCGGCCCACCGCATTCGTCGGTTTCAATATGCGCCAACTCATGACAAATCACGCTGTGGAAGGATTGCCCCATAGATGCCAAGGCCAGCGAGTTTGCTGCGGTGCCATTGAACACAAAGTAAACGTCGCAATCTGTATCGAACAAAGACCGCAATCCGTCTGATGCACGCTGCGTCCAGCTATCCTCGCCATAGGCGGGCTCATCCATTCTGTTTGCGGCCTCCATTGCCTTCCAAGCCTGAGGGCAAACACCACTGTAATTATCGCTGGCAAACTGCTCTGATCGTGACACGGCAAAGCGCTCCTAGTTTTGTTTTAAGCATGATGAAAGGTTTTGGCCGTTCGCTCAAACGTCAAAGCCATACGCTCGAACATACCCTCAATGGTTGCTGTTTGCGCATCTGGCTCTTTGGCTTCGTAGATAGCTCTTAAAAGCCCAGCGCTGGCTTCTCTAAACCGCGAGTTCATAGTGCCACGCGCACTCATCAAATAGGTATCTGCCAGTACCTGCTGCCATTCTGCCAATTTTGCATCAACTGCCGTATTTCGATGATTTTTGATCCGCCGACGCAAGCGGATAGACATGTGCCCTATATTGAGCCCGGTAAAGCCCAAATCCGTCATAACACGGCTTGAGTTGCCCGATGCCTGATCATAATTTGCAAGCCGCAGCAGGCGCTCTCCCATACGCCCGTTAAACCAGTTTTCGGGACGACGTTGAAAATCGATGGCAGTTAGGTCACGCGCTGTGGCCTTCAGCAGCCGGCGCTGCATCGTTTGGCCATCCAAAGGTGTAATCAATTTGAACACCCAATAAAGAACGCTAATACCTACAAAAAGCCCTAACGCATTACTGGTTGCCACCTCGGTATTAAACGTCATGTGGTTGCCGGGTTGAATAATAAGTGTAAAGGGAATGCAGAAGCCCAGCCCATACGGCAGAGTCGGCCGTTCGGCAAGCGCCAACAGACCGATAAAAAACGGGCCAGCAAGCACGAGCACCAACATTTCAAAGTCTCCGCTGCTTTTCGACAATAGGCCCAGCCCGAAAAACAATGCCGTGGGAATCGCCACCACAACGCCAAGCAACAGGTGCCGCAACATAACGGTAAGTACCACCAACGAAAAGCGGGCAAACATCACCGAAAACACCACAGGCATGATCATCAACATAATGGCCGCCTGACTACCTGTGCTTAACCAGATAGTTGCCCCAATCACGAACACGACCGCTGTTCGAAAGCCGTTAACCACACCTATCAATGGGTCTCTATGGGTTTTCAACTTGGAAGCTTTGAGCAATGTCTGGTCGCGGTTTTCCAGTGCATTGTAGGCACGCAAGACCATAACCAGATCCGCTACCAACTCCACGGCCGTTTGGCTAAGGCGAGTAACAATTGCGGCCTCATCCACATAAGCGGCTTTATGCTCTAGAAGCGCTCGCCTCAACTCCTGAGCCTGACGGTAAGATTCGTCATAGCTATCAGCCTCTGCGATTGCAATGAAAAGCGCCCTCATGTCCGCCAACAGCCTGCCGAATGCAGGGGAAACCAAATCCGGATGATTTCGTGGAAATCGCCCCATAATTTGTGTGACTGCCAGCAGAGACATCACCTTGTTACAAAGCAGGTTAGCGGCTCGGCTGCGCCCCGGCCCCTCTGGCCCTTCATAGGCAACCGCGCTGGAATCATCGTTCAAAATAACCAGAGTTTCGAGAATCTGATCGGCGAGCTGATGTCGCTGTTCATGGGTACTGTTTGGGTCCAACTCCAGCGAGAGATACTCAAGCGTATCGTTGATCACATTGCGGGAATGCAGGCGAAGGCTATCTTTTACCGTCACCGGCCACAACAACTGGCTAACCAACATAGCGCAGAGAGCGCCTACGGCTATTTCACTGATACGGGATTGGGCAATATCAAACACTGCGCGGCCGTCGGCAGCACTTGGGTCGGCCATGACCATGATAACCACCAAACCAGCCGTCATGCCCGACATAGCAAAGGCATAGATAAAGTTGGTGTTGTGCACCATGGAAGATGCAGCTGAATTCAAACCAATCCAAAGCGTAAGAGAGGCTAACGCGAGCAGTGGATAAGGCATAAAAAATGCGAGGATGAGAATGCCCACGCCACCGCCTACCACAGAACCGGAAATTTGGCAGAGAGCCTTTTCGATCACCAACCCGCTTTCCGGGCGAATCTGCAAGAAAACGGCGGAAACCAGCGCCCAGTAGGGACGATCAAGCTGCAAGTACATAGAAACAAACAAGGCAAGCGCCATGGATATCACCCCTTTCAGGGCAAATATCACGCTACGCTTGTTTGGCGTTAAAAGCTGGGCCAGTAGCGGTGGTAGCGTTATTGTGGCCACTTGATTACTCGTCTTCCGGAGTTCTTTCCGCGTCAGTTTCCAGATAAATGGAAACCGTCATTCCAGCGCTAATGATCACATCATCCGGAAGAGGGTCGAGGGCTATATCCACCGGGATTCGTTGGGCAAGGCGTACCCAGTTGAAGGCTTGCTGCACTTGCGGCAGCATCTGGCTATCACTGCTGGTATTCGAGTCCGCAATACCACGGGCAATGCTTATTACTTTGCCGCTTAGTTTTTTACCGCCGGAAAGTAGCGTAATCCGGGCCTTCTGCCCAACGTGCACCATTTGCAGCTTGGTTTCTTCAAAATATCCGGTTACGTAAAAGGAGTCGCTTTGAATCAGCGATAACACCGGAGCCCCCCGGGATACATAATTGCCCCGGCGCAGAGTGAGGTTATTAACAATGCCCGTTTCCGGAGCCACTACTTTTGACCGCTCCAAATCAATCCGGGCGGTGTCAAGCTCAGCTTGGGCAAGTTGATAGCTGGCTTTGGCTGTCTCGGCACGAATGCGGTACGCCTCAAGACTTTCTTCACTAATGGATTGGCGATCCGCCATACGTTGTCGCCGTTCGTATTGGTGTTGAGCGAGATCCCAGCCCGTGCGCTCTTGGGCGAGCCGCGCGCTGCTCTCTGCGAACCTTGCCCGGTAGCGGGTATCGTCTATGGCAAACAGCGGATCGCCTTTACGAACGAGCAGATTATTTTTTACATTCAAATCAGTTACCCAGCCGGACACATCGGGCGCAATAGTGATGATATCTGCGCGAATGCGCCCGTCCCGTGTCCAGGGCGAGTACAGATAGTGATCCCACACCCAGGTCCCGGCAACAATGGCAACCACTACCACAAATAATGTCAGTCCAATACGCGCAAGCTTTCCCATGAATGCCCTTTAGTCCCCGAACAAATAAACAATAGCGGCCAGATAACAGACAAAGATGCCCACATCAAACCAAGCTTCCTTCCAGATATAGCGGCGCAAGCTAAAATGATGCAAGACAAGCCGCGTAGAGGCAGCCAGAATAAAGGCCATAGGCACCAGCACCACAAAGGGGCTGAACAGCATTCCACCAATACTCATTTCGTGAAGCATAACATCCTTACTTTCGGCTCTTGCTACCGTGAATCGCTGCCAAGTGTTTGATCATAGGTGCCGTTTAAGCAATTGGCCAGCACGCATGTGCTAGAGTAACGGCTGTATTTACGACACGAGTTTACGAAGGATGTCCTCCGCTACTGTCTTTGCTGTCTTCGCCGTTATTTTCATTGCACTGGCTGTGTTCTATCTATTCTTTTACCGCTCCTGGCGGCGAGATCGGGAGCTCAGACAACCTTTCCCGAAAGCTTGGCGAAAACACCTACAAACAACGGTACCTCTATACCGCCTACTCTCGAAACAGCTTCAAAAAACTCTGGAGAATCAGGTTCAGCTATTCCTTGCCGAAAAGAATTTTTACGGGTGCGACGGGTTTGAGATAAACGATCGTGTGCGGGTAGCGATAGCTGGGCACGCTTGCCTTTTGACCGTCATGCGCTCGTACAGTGACTACAACGAAGTGCGCAGCATTCTTGTTTACCCGGATGTGTACCGAGTACAAGCGCAGGAGCGCGACGGGATGGTGGTTGGCGTGAGCGACCAAGTCCGGGCCGGAGAGGCCTCATCGCTGGGGCAAGTTGTGCTGGCGTGGGCGGAATGCGAAAGCGGCGCCATGCAACCGAGAAGCCCACACAATGTGATTCTTCACGAATTTGCACACCAGCTAGACTACCTGGATGGATCCGCCGACGGCGCGCCGCCCCTCAGCGGGGAACAAGCCGAAGAGTGGCAACAAACCATGACCATAGCCTATGACAACCTGCGCCACTCACTAAGGCATCATCGTAAAAGCTGGCTTGATCCCTACGGCGCCACAAAGCCAGCTGAGTTCTTTGCTGTGCTAACAGAAACGTTTTATCAGCAGCCACAACACCTGAAAGAACAGCAGCCAGCGGTGTATGACCTGCTTAGCGATTTCTATCGGATAAATACCGGCGAGTTGCCCCAGAGCTAACTCGCCCCAAATTGCTCTTAGGCCTTAACCCCCAAGTTCTCCGAATCTTTCTTGATGCTTTGATCCAACAGCTCAAGGTAACCGGCTTTTGTTTTCACCTTGGTCTGGGCGTGTGCTCTCATATTTAGCTTTCGGAAGCCTTGAGCCAGTTCATTCGCACGGTTCATGAGCTGTTCCGGAGCAACCACTTCATCCAAGTATCCGGCTTCCACAGCGCCTTCCGGGCTATAGATTTCAGCGTTGATAACCGAGCGATAGAAATGCGCGGGCGCCAAGCGGTGTCGCGCAATTTCGATACCTGCATAGTGCATGGTCATGCCAATGGCCACCTCATTAAGACCAAGCTTGAAACTGCCTTCAACACCTACCCGGTAGTCCACCGACAGCATGATAAACGCCGCCTTGGCAATGGCGTGGCCGCTGCATGCGCCAATAATCGGTAACGGGAAAGCTGCCAGGCGCCGGGCTAAAGTTGAGCCTACGGTAACCAGAGCTTCAGCTTCTTTCATGCCCTTTTGCATTTCTTTCAAATCATAACCGGCGGAGAATATTCCCGGCTGACCGGTCAGAATAACTACGGCCTTGTCTTTCTCTGCCTGATCAAGAGCGCTATTAAGCTGCTCAAATACTTGATGGCTCAGCGCATTCGCCTTCCCGTTATTGATGGCAATTGTCGCGACACCGTCGTTCAGTGTGTAGGTTACTAAGTCGGTCACCGGCGTTTCCTCTTAATGGAGATAAGTCTGATTTCGCAGAACTTTGCCAGCTTATGCTGGCCGCCACAAATTATTCTTCGCCAAAATCCATGTCATTCTCGTCTCAGCCGTTACGCCGCTGGAGTGACATCCGCAATTGAGCGCTAAAACCTTTCTTTGACGACAGAGGAATAAGAAAGCTCTCACCCTCAAGCTCGGCTTTGCTTCCTCCGCGCTCACTCCACTGTTCATCCGTGGTTACGTAACGCAGATTCCAGCCATCCCCAGCTGGGGTCATTTTGAGGGTGAGCGTGTCACGATATAGGTACTCCCCTTCCACTCTATGTTCTGTCCATAGAGCACCGTCAACAAAGTAATCCGTTGCCGAAACCGCAAGTTCAACTGTCATCACCATCGTTCGCCCCCGCTCAACGGTAATCTTTGAGCTATCAAGAAAGGTGGAGAACAACATGGGGGAGCGGGCGGAATTCAGCCCGGCTTTTTTCGGCTTCATCATTTCGTCAAATTTTCGCAAAACCGCACTGAAGGTTTCCTTGCGCCTTTCCGTCAGCCGGAAACTGCGCGCTCCTCTGGGTGATACAGTGGCCTCGAAGTAATAGGAGGCGCGAACCCTGCGGCCTTCTTTGCGCGCTTTCTCGACAGATGGCGGCAATGGTAAGGATTCCACATCCATCACGCCGTCTATACGCACGTCCCCAAACAGAAAGCGCACGAGGTTTTGGTAGCCGTCCTCAGAATTAACAATGCCATAGGGGCCACTGTGGCTACGGTATATGAAAGCTCTGGGCGCCCCCTGAATACTGGCATTTTCGATAGCCACCAGACCATCGCTCATCTTGCCCGCCAACCACTTCGAAACACCTTTGGCAGCGCCGTAATCTTGCTGGTTGGTTCCGACCAAACAAAAGAACCGATCCGGCTCAAACTTACCATCGAGAGAATCTACCCGTTCGGGCTTGCCATCGAACCCAAGATACTCCGCCATGGTTGCGCGGTTAAAGTTGTTGATATCCCAAAGCCCAAGAAACGCCGGCACGTTGATTCCGGCCATTTCTATGCCGTTGTGGGGCGTGGCATAGGTAAACACCTTATCCACCATTTTCCGCACAGCTGGCGTACTGATTCCGCCATTCTGCAAAAGGCAGCGGCACACTAGGCCACCCATGGAATGCGCTACGAGGTTTACCCGAAACTCCGCCCGGAGTGCTGCATCATCACCGCATAGGTGATCTCGAATATTGAGTATCAAGTCCCCTAACTGCAGTGCTGCAGCAGGAATGGATAGCGGCTTGCCCTCACCAAAATCCCTATCTGCTTGGTCATAGTAACGATAGATAACAACGGTTTTATGAGTAATCTCCCGGTCTACCTCGGCACCATCGGAAAACGCATCGGTGTAACCGTAATCCTTCATTAAGCGCATCATTGGCGATTCGAATACTTGTTTGTAGACGGCTCCATCCCATGATTGGCGCACCTTTGTAGCGCCTAGATTGAAGCCCATATAGGGCATGGATACGGTATCGGCTATTTCGCTGGCGGTCATGGCATAGCCACGAACATAAATGATGGGGTTAAACTGACTCATGAGACGTGCATCCTTTCAGGCTGATCCCAGCCTAGATGCATGCGATATTCGTTCCGGGAGGTTCTTTATTTGGTAGAAGCGAGCACTTGCGTAAAGCTGTCTCAAGTGGCCTGAAAGGATGTGTAAAAAAGGCTGACAAATGCAAGCCCAGAAAAGCCCCTAAAAAAAGTAGTAGCGAACGATCTGCGCAATAATCAGCACCGCAACCAACGGGAAAATAAAACGCGATAGGTTGCCGCTGCTCCGCCCATCGTCTTTCGGGGCATACTTTTCCACAAGGGGCAGCACCACAATCAGAGTCACAAATAAAACAGCAAGAATAATCAGTAGCGCTTTCATCAATTTTCTCCTTGGCTATCAATGCTCAGCCCGCTACTTTTCATTACTGGAGGATAATGGATATCAGCCTTGTGAAAACAACAGTTCTGGCATTCAGCCCTCTTGTGTCAGCCAGCGCCTCATACGCCGGAGGCCCCCATCATGCGCGTCTGGAGCTGGTTACCTATACGCCCGACACCGACTGGTACGAAGGCTTGGTCATGTTCAAATGTAGCGCTTCGCACTGAGATTTTGTTCACCGGCGATTTTGGCTGTCGCAGACGGGTGGCAGACTTCAATGAATTTCCCTAAATATTTCAAATCGTCGATGACATCAACAATCTTGCCTTGGGCGACAGGCTCCATTGCCTCTAGCGTTTGTTTCCAACGCTCTTGCTCGAGTTGCTGCCTATCTATGTATTCCGACAATGTCTGATTGATTACCCAGCCTTTTGAAGCGGCCACCTCAATGCTAATAGAACCCAAACTACAGAAAAGACCACGGGGAATGAAAATAGATGTAGATACTCAGCTTCATTGATTTGAAGTTGAGTTGTAACTACCCCACCAAGCAACCCTGCAATCATCGGCGGCCAATGGTTTTGTGTGTAGCGTACTCCACATTTTGGACAGACTACTGAGGCTCTCCTTAATAAGGGGAACATTTGCCTCTTCGAAACTTCAAACTCTTCTAAGCATTTTGTGCATTTCATGTCAGACACCTAACGAGACTGTCGCCCCCGCCCCTTTTCCCGGTGACGCCCCTGCGTGAAATCTGGGTGCGTTTTCGATGATGACGGCCCAGACTTTAAAAGAATAGTCGCTAGTTCTGGTACATTTATTGATCAACTCTAACCGAATCCAGACCTTCAACGTTTTCCTACAACCTCAACGCCCGGCTAACGCGCCGGTTTGGAGCCGCTAAGCGGCGGAAAATCGGCCGCTGTGCGGCCGCTGGTTATGCCCCATGCCCGATTTCGGATACAGCGGTCCAAGGACGAATATTCTTCAACTGATCCTCTAGGGCATCTTCGGCAATCTCAGTGTCGTAGGCTGCCTGAGCTCGCAACCAGTAGCCGTTAGACAAACCAAAGAAACGACAGAGTCGCAGGTCCGTGTCTGCGGTAATCGAACGTTTTCCCGCGATGATTTGGCCTATTCTCTGAGCCGGCACCCCAATTTCTTTGGCCAGGCGGTATTGCGAAATGCCCATCGGCTCCAGAAAATCTTCTTTGAGTAACTCGCCTGGCGTGACAGCATCAATGTTGCGCATGAGCCACCTCCTAATGGTAATCAACAATTTCAACATCTTCCGCGCCAGCCTTGGCCCAGCGGAAGCAAACCCGGAACTGTTTGTTGATTCGAATGCTGTGCTGACCTTGGCGGTCACCATGCAATGGTTCCAACATATTTCCGGGCGGTACTTTCAAATCATCCAACTGGCTTGCAGCTTGGAGTTGCCGAATTTTCCTCAAGGCAACTCGCTCGAAATTAACGAAGCGCCTGACGCGGCGTCCGCTTGCCAGTTTCTCGGTATCCTTACACTTGAACGATATGATCATGGCTTAATGATGACGGGGCGCGCTATTAACGTCAAGCGTTATTATCTGACGGATGGATCTGGAGAAAGGCATAACACCAGCAATAAACGGCGCCCTGACAAGGGCGTCCGGTGGAGGCCGAAGGCCGGAACGAACTACAACCATTTGTTAGGTTGCTCTCAAAATTCCTCAATTTCGACTACGTCCGGTCCCATCTCAATCCAGCTGCGCAGAAGCCAGGGAGGTTTATTGATGAACGCATACTCGCGTAGCTCTATTTCGTAGTCCTTTTTCTCCAAACCAGCGATCCGATAGGTGGCTGGGTATCCACAGTCGCATCCGATAATAGAGGGAACAATGCTCTTGTAACCAAGTACCAGTGTTCCAGATTCAGATTCAAGAACCTTATAGTTCCCGAAGAGCCAGGAAGTGCCGCAGTTTGGCGACAGTGTTATATCAATGACTGCAACATCCTCATGCCATACGATCTTGCTCTCGTTAACCTGAGAATTCGCGCGGCAATAGCTAAACGAAAAATCCAGCTCTTCAGGCGCTTCGTGATCGAAATACTCTTGAACCACCGTGGCCCCGGCCGCCAAGTGAAATAAAAGAGCCAGCACGCCTGACAGAACACAAGCCAAGCCAATCAACGAAAATTTTAATGCTCGATTCATGTGCTCGACCAATCTAACGCCGCTAAGCACGCGCGGTTGCGGAATGGAGGCGAAGCCGCAATGCAGTAACCGTCGCCGTGACTTGCATGGTTATAACTTTTTTTAAGTTACAACCTCCGCGCCCCAGCCATCGTAAACTCCAGCATGTTGCTCTGCAATTGACTCAAATTCTCGGGTAAGCCTTTGCATGGCAGACAACCTCGGAACCATTCTCTTTACTGCTTTGCAAGAAAATTCCAAGCCATATTCGCCTCTATAGACTTCAACCTCAAAACCTCTTTCGGCAACCTTCTTGGCAACCGCCCTTGCAGATTCCTCCGATCTAAAATCGAACCAGAAATCTATCTCATGCGGCTTATTCAGGTCTGAGCCATTTTTCTTTAAAGCCTTCAATACCTGCTCATCCTTATCCGCTCTTCCAAAAAGACTCTTGAAAATGTTCATGCCTCCCTCTTATAACGCTTTTGTTCAGCGGCGACCTTTTTGCAGCGAAGCGGAGAAAAGGGCGTCCGGTGGAGGGCCTCTGGGCCCGGAACGAACTGGAACAATTTGTTAGAACCTCGATACCCATTATGGCTCAGCAGGCGAAAGTCGCCCGATAGCCTCATCGGCCAAATCCAAGCGCCCCGCCTCAAGCGCAATTTGCTGGAACGCCATGAGAGCAAAAGTGCCTGAGAAACGTATAACTTCTGCCACTTCCTCAGCGTCATAATTTGGCTCAACGCTATTTCCCGAGAATCTACGACCTGCCTGAAGTGCCCCTCCGTGCGTATAGCTGTTCATTGCGCTCCAGGAGTTCCCTTTGAGTCCAGAAAGAACCCCATCGCCAAACCCTGGAACAGTCTCAACGGCGGATACTAATTGGCCAAACCTCAAACTCAGCCTGTCGGATTGATAGTTCTGAATTTCCGGATCTGTTGCACAGTGCCTCAGCCAAACGCCTCTGACAAAAGTTTCGAATAGTGAACGAACTAGTGCGAAGGCTGAGCCATAGATTTGGTCACGGACCAAAACCACAATACCGAGGTGATGCTCTATCACTAGGTCATGGCACGATATGGACAAGGACGAGCGCGTTCCCCCGTGCAACTCCAGGCCGTCTAAACGCTCGGCAATCCAATCATGCAATTCAAAAGCCCTAGACACTAATTCTTGAGTCATATCGTTCTAACAGCTAATTATACGAACGAGTTCGCATATCACTCATTCGCAAAACTCCATTCAAATATACTCAAAAGAAAAAGGTTTTATCAATAAAAACAGAATCTTGAGCATCAACCGCCAAGACTAGCGCCGGTGTTATACGCCCTCTCTCGGGTCGTTCGCGCTCTCGCTATGGGCGTATAACTCCGCCGTTCTTGCTCTTACTTTCAAACCTTATCAGATAGTTACAGCTATTTCTCATATGCCTTCTGGAGTTTTGCGAATGCGTTCGTATAACTCCGCTACGCCTCGCGCCTTGACCTCAGTCGCAACCGGTATTCTTTGCTACATTCAGCTTTCAGCCATGGAGGTGCGGCTGTGCCTAAATCACCTTTCTGCAACCGGTTCGCACCGAAATTAGAGCTAAGCAGTACAGCTATCGAACCGAGAAAACCTATCTCAGCCGGGTTCGCCAGTTCATTCTCTTTAATGACAAAAGAGCGCCTCGGGGTGATGGGCAAACGCGCGGCTTAAGAGTTATCCCGTAAATCTGTGGATAACTTTGTGAAAAGGCGCGGGACAAGCCAGTTCAGGCCAGTTAAAACGGGCGTTCGACAAATATGACCGTTAACTGACCAGATTATTTACTGCTCAATTATACCCCGCGCTGAGCTACCCTTTTCAGCAGCCGTTACTCTGCAGCCATTGGTCGATTTGGCCCTTGTTCATGGCGCCACTTTGGCGAGCGAGCTCGCGGCCATTGCGGAACAAAATCAATGTAGGGATGCTGCGGATACTGTATTGCCCTGCCGGGCCGGGGTGCTCTTCCGTACTAAGCTTGGCAAAACGCACTTTGCCTTTCCAGCCACGCGCTGCCTGCTCAAATTGCGGCGCCATCATTTTGCAGGGGCCGCACCAGCTCGCCCAGAAATCTACCAGCACCGGCAAGTCGCTGCGGCCCGTATGGGCTGCAAAGTTTTGCCCTGTAAGCTCAAGTAGGCTCTCTGGCCACAACGGCTGTTTACAAGCACCGCAATTACCGCCCGATGCCAAACGGGCAGCAGGCACACGGTTAACCTTGTCACAGTGTGGACAAACCACATGTTTAAGATCGTCACTCATGCATCCACCTCACAATACACAAAGTTGGTAAATCTAGAAGCTGGAAAGTTCATCTTGCAGGTCTTTTTTCAGCTCGTTCGCTTCGGTTATCCACAGGGTCTTGTCTGCACCCGGAAATACCCCCACTAACAACCCGTCTTTCGATAAACCCGGCACCCACTTTTTGAAAAAATCCGGCAGCGAAATGCTTTTCGGAGTCAGTTCATCAGATCCCTTGGCATATTCAACCGCGAACTCCGAGCTGGGCCAAACCGGGAGGTGGGCCACGCCATCGTCTTCTGAAACGATGGACAGAAAGCGGCTATCGGAATTAACAAGGATCCAGATCTCCCGCTCTTCCAGAACAGCGCTTAGAAAGTAGTCGTATCTCTCTTCGCCATCCATTTCGAGTACGCTGGTTAACTGCTCATCACTCATAGTCTGGTTCTCTGTTTTATAAATTTAGCTTACGGAGCTTGGGTACTGGAACGCTGCGCTTTTCGGTACATCCATGCAAGGCCAAGCAGGGCGAGCCCCAACCCCATAAAGGCCGCAACGCGCCACAAACCTTGCAAGCCAGCCATATCGATAAGGAAAATTTTACCAATTACAATCCCCAACAAAGCCATGCCAGCCTTATACAAGATAATATGGGCATTCTTCGTGGAATAAACAGTGGAGTACAGGATTGCCACAATGGCGTAGACCATGCCGACTACGGAATAGGTATACAGCTCCCCCTCTGTTACGCCATGCCAAAGTTCGATATCGCTCCCTTGCCAGAGCTGGCGAATTTGCAAAGCAGTGAATAGAAGGAACCCTGCCCCAGCAACACACAGTGACCAAAGCTTGGGCGCAATTTGCGGGAACCGGCTGATAACAAGAGCCAAAAGTACCGGACCACCAAAAGCAGGCAAGAGCATATTGAAGATGGGCGTGCTGCCAATGAAGTCACCGCTCCACCAAGGATTATGCAAAGTGGTCAGAGTTAGGTAGCTGATAACGGAGAGGGTCAGCAGAACCCATGAGAACAGTCGGTAGAGCCAAGCCAATGACTGACTGGATTTTGCCCGAACCGCATAAGTCACACTGAGAGCACCCCAAAGCAGCGTATTCATGGTTGCTTCGATCGGACTGTATTCGTGAGCAAATATATCGCCATCGTACAACCAGTAACGCAGCTCTGTGCCCAGGAACAACACCAGCAAATGCAGAGTGGCACCTTCCAACCAAGGGCGAATAGAATGGCCTTTCTCCGCAAGCCTTGTAGCCACAGCTGCCAGCAGAGTGGCGCCGCCATAAGTCCAAAGCGACCAGTGCACACTGGCATCATATCCTTGCAACCAGGGGTTGAAGGTAAGCCTTGCAACAACCAGAGCTAACACGCCTTTTAACATTAGGTACAGCTCAGGCATCTGATACCGCCTGGCCAGCCAGGTAAGGCTAACGAACTGAACCGATAAGGCCAGAGTGAGTGATGCCTCACGGAAGGCCATCACGGTCGCTAGTGAGTAACTTACGTGCGCTGCCATCAAGGCCCAGACCACGCCGCTCCCATAACGGGCCTGCCCTTCCATCCGCCAGGCCAGAACGCCGTATATTGCCCCAAGCACCAAGGTGGCAACCGCCCAAACAACCGATGTTGCGCCATAGCCCTGCAGCAACAGCCAGCCAAGCACCAGCCATACCAGCGGCGAAAGCAGGGTCAACGAGGCCCAGCGTCGCTGGCCAGCATAGCGTCCCCACAGCCAGAGGCCTAAACCAGTGGTGGTGATGGCGGCAGCAATCAGATAGCTGACAAAGCCAGCTTGCTGTGCCATGGGAATCTGCATCAGATAAAACAGATCGCCATCCATTCGACCCATGTACAACAGCCAACCCGCAGCACTGGCTAACACGGCACCCCACGGCAAAAACCACAGCGTACTCCGGCTCTGAGGGATCAAATTTGCAGCAGGCAGAATAAGCAGCCAGCTCCAAAACGCCGGGTTATCACCAGATTGATGTGCAATCGAAATACCCCAGATTGCCAATAGCGGCAGAAGTGCCTCGCGCAAACGTGAAGGGGCTGCCTGCTCTTGTCCCGGCAAAAACGCAAAAACAATAAACAAAGTGGTCAGATACACGGCCGTCGGCAGTTCAGTAGGCGCTGCAGCCACAGTGGCAGCCCACCAAAGCAAGGCCCCGGCCAGCGTGGCATACCAAAGCCAATCACGAAAAATGTAACGCATTAACAATAGAGAACTGACCGTAATCAGGAGGCTGTACGAGAGCACAAAGGCGACGCTGCCGTCTTCCCCACCGATAAGCAGAGGCACAATATAGGCACCACTCAGCCCCATAATGGCCAACAATGGGCCATGCACAAGAGCCAACACCATGGTGGCTAAGGAGACAACCGCGAGCATAATCAACCCGGCAACCGGGCTGATTAACTGGTAATGGTGAACACCGGCGAGCAATGCGGCGTATAGCGTAATACTGCCCCCACCCGCCAAGGCGGCAAACACCTGATCTGTACTCACGTGCCGCCTGCGCAGGTATTCCGCGCCAGCGTGCAGGGCAACGCCCGTAATTAGGGCGAGCAACAGTTGCTGCACAGGGCCAATCAGCCCGGCGTTAATGGAATGGCTAACCATAAAAATGCCAGCGAGCGCGACACTTAGGCCACCTAGCCAAACCATCCAGTTTTCTTTTAGGGCGGCCACCACAGGAGAAGACTCACGAGGCGCAACTGGAGTATGCGGCGTTGGTTCTGGTGTTTTTTCGGGTTCTGGCTCCTCAGGCTGACTCACTATCACTTCGGCAGGCTTAACAAAAACCGACGTCTGAGTGTCTTGCTCTTGGGCGCCTGAAGCCTGCCCCTGTTTAACATGCGAACGCAATTCGTTCAGCTCAAGACCCAGCGAAGCAACCTCGGCCTTTAACACATCAATACGAGCGTCTTGCTCATTCCGCTTTAGGAAAGCCAGAAGGCCCAGGGCAGAGCCCACAGGTATGAACAGTGCGAGTCCAACGCCAAGCAAAATAAGTATCGCTTCCAAATCCCTTTACCTTTTTTAAGAATCCCGTCCGGTGCAATTCAAGCCGATGGTGCAGCCTGGCAGTCTAGCTTTTTCGGAGCAATAGCTCACCCAAAAAGGACACTACCCAAAAGCCGCACTTTACGTTAAGGTCAACGTCAACCAATAAGACTCGGTTTTACCCAAACCGGAAAAATTGGCAGAAGGAGCCTGTCGCAACACCGGCAGGGTTGCATATTGCGTTCTATACTCTGGAAAAACACCGGCAGATAGGACAAGGCTCCATAATTTAACGAGGCCCTCATAAGGGGCATTCTGTTCCTCAAGCCATCACCCCAGGACGAGGATTATGACAACAACAAAATCCAAAACCGTTTATACCCCTGTTTTTACGGACGGTGCGGAATATCGCATACCGACCTTCAAACTTCTCAAGCAGGACGGCTCCCTCTACAAAGGTGGCAAAGCTCCTGACATTGATAAAGAGAAGGCCCTGCGAATTTACCACGCCATGGTTACTACCCGCGTGTTGGACGAGCGTATGTTGGGTGCTCAGCGCCAAGGCCGCCTCAGCTTCTACATGCAGTGCACCGGCGAAGAAGCTGCCATTATTGGTAGTACCGCAGCGCTCGACGATGCGGATATGATTATGGCGCAGTACCGTGAGCAAGGCGCGCTGGCCTATCGTGGTTTTACCATTGACGAGTTCATGAACCAGTTGTTCGGCAATGAGAAAGACTACGGCAAGGGCCGCCAAATGCCGGTTCACTATGGCTCCAGCAAGCTCAACTACATGACCATTTCATCTCCTCTGGCCACCCAGATTCCACAGGCTACCGGCTACGCCTATGGCCAGAAAATGGCCGGGGATGGGCATTGCACCATTGTCTACTTCGGTGAGGGCGCCGCTTCGGAAGGCGACTTCCACGCCGGCCTAAACATGGCCGCTGTACACCGCGTCCCTGCAATTTTCTTCTGTCGCAACAATGGCTATGCCATTTCCACCCCTGCTGACGAACAGTTTGCCGCCGATGGCATAGCGCCCCGTGGCTTTGGCTACAAAATGGACACTATTCGCGTAGACGGCAACGATATTCTGGCCGTTTATCAAGCCACTGAAGCCGCCCGCAAGCTTGCCGTTGAAGAGAACCGCCCGGTTTTGATCGAAGCCATGTCTTACCGGCTGGCAGCCCATTCGTCATCGGATGACCCTTCGGGTTATCGCAGCAAAGACGAAGAAGCTGTGTGGCGCGAAAAAGACCCCATTCTGCGCATGCAAAACTGGCTCACCAAGAAAAAATGGTGGAGTGAGGGTGAAGAGAAAGAGTTGCAGGAACGCCTGCGCCGCGAAGTGCTCGAAACCATGAAGCGGGCCCAAAAACTGCCACCGCCCCCGCTGGAAACTCTGGTAACGGATGTTTACGACGAAGTGCCCCCGCTGCTGAGCGCGCAGTTTGAAAAATTAAAGGCACACATTCGCAAATATCCCGATGAGTACCCCAAGTCGGCTATTCACGTTCAGGGAGGGGCATAACATGGCCAAGATGAACATGCTGCAAGCCATCAACGACGCCCTTGATCTGGCGATGGCTGCTAACGACAAAGTTTTGTGTTTTGGTGAAGATGTGGGCGTTTTTGGTGGCGTATTCCGCGCCACCAGCAACCTGCAACAAAAGTACGGCAAAGACCGCTGTTTCAACACGCCTCTGGTGGAACAAGGCATTATCGGTTTCGCTAACGGTCTGGCGGCCCAAGGCTCGTTCCCGGTAGCCGAAATTCAGTTTGCCGACTACATATTCCCCGCCTTCGACCAGATTGTTAACGAGTCCGCAAAGTTCCGGTACCGCTCGGGCAACCTGTTCAATGTGGGCAACCTGACCATCCGAACACCCTACGGCGGCGGCATAGCCGGTGGTTTGTATCACTCCCAGTCACCTGAAGCCTACTTCGCCCACACCCCGGGCTTGAAAATTGTGGTGCCACGCAACCCGCACCAGGCGAAAGGTCTGCTACTGGCCTCCATCAACGACCCCAACCCCACCCTGTTCTTCGAGCCAAAGCGTCTGTACCGGGCTTCTGTTGGCGAAGTGCCTGAGGGCGAGTATCAACTGCCTCTGGGCGAAGCCGAAGTCCTCAAAGAAGGCACCGATGTAACGGTGCTGGGCTGGGGCGCGCAAATGGAAGTGATCGATAAAGCGGTCGAAATGGCCGAAAAAGAAGGCTTCTCCTGCGAAGTCATTGATCTGCGCACCATCCTGCCTTGGGATGTAGAAACCGTCGCTGAATCCGTACTTAAAACTGGGCGTTTGGTCATCACCCACGAAGCACCTCTTACGGGAGGCTTTGCCGGCGAGATAGCCGCAACGATTCAGGAACGTTGTTTCCTCTATCTGGAATCGCCTATCGCACGGGTTACCGGGATGGATACCCCCTTCCCGCTGGTGCTTGAGAAAGAGCACTTCCCCAACCACCTGAAGGTCTATGAGGCCATTCGGGAAAGCGTCGAATTCTAAGCGGATATCCGGACAGGAGAACAATGATGAGCGATTTTATACTGCCCGATATCGGCGAAGGTATCGTGGAATGTGAACTGGTTAAGTGGCTGGTGAGTGAAGGTGACCTGATCGAAGAGGATCAGCCCGTTGCAGAAGTGATGACTGACAAAGCGTTGGTGGAAATCCCAGCGCCCTATAAGGGTCGGGTTACCAAGCTGTACTGGAAAGAAGGCGACATAGCCAAAGTACACGCGCCGTTGTTTGAGTTGGTGGATGAGAGCGGTGAAAACTCGGATGGTCAGGCCAGCGCCGCAAGTAAAAGCGACGAGCCCGAGAAGGGCCGCGAGTCCGGGAGCAGCCCTGAGCCGACAAGCAGCCCTGAGTCGAAAAATAGCTCTGAGCCAAAAGCCAGCCCAGAGTCTGCAGAGACACCTGCTGCCATTCCCTCAACACGACAAGACGGGCAACGAATTCCCGCCAGCCCTGCGGTACGCCGCTTGGTGCGCGAGAATGAGCTGACGCTGTCGGATATCGAAGGCTCTGGCAAAGACGGCCGTGTGCTCAAAGAAGATGTGTTATCGCACCTTGAGCAGCCTGCTGCAGAGCGTTCGTCAGCCTCAACAAGCAAGCCACATAGGCCGGAACAAAGCCAAGAGGTTCGCGTAGAACCCATCAAGGGTATGCAGGCTGTGATGGCCAAGCGCATGGTGGCGTCTGCATCTACCATTCCGCACTTCAACTTCAGCGAAGACATTGATGTGACGGAATTGCTGAACCTGCGCCAGCAGCTAAAACCGGAAGCTGAAGCCCGAGGCTCCCGCCTAACCTTGATGCCTTTCATTATGAAGGCCATAGCTCTAGCCGTGCGTGAGTACCCAATACTCAACAGCCAGATTAACGAGGACATTACCGAAATCCATTACCAGCCGAGTTGTAACGTTGGGATGGCGGTAGACAGTAAAATCGGGCTACTTGTACCTAATGTTAAAAACGTGGGCCAGCTAACCTTGCTGGAAATTGCCGACGAGGTAACCCGCCTAACAGAAGCCGCCCGGGAAGGTCGGGTCAGTCAGGCAGATCTCAAAGGCGGCACCATCACCATTTCCAACATTGGCGCACTGGGCGGCACCTATGCTTCGCCCATTATCAATGCGCCGGAAGTGGCGATCGTGGCCTTGGGTCGTACACAGAAGCTGCCGCGCTTTGATGCCAACGGTCAAGTGGTGGAACGCTCCATCATGACCATCAGCTGGGCAGGAGATCATCGCATTATTGATGGCGGCACCATCGCTCGCTTCAACAACCTGTGGAAGAGCTACTTGGAATCACCGCAAACCATGCTTCTCCACATGGGCTAATCGGTATGGCGTCACCGGACCCATCATCGCCGCGACAGGCACAGCTGCAGCAGTTCTACATCCCGGAAGAGCAGTCCATTTATCTGCTCAGCCACGACGATGCGAGAAAGCTGAAAGACTGGGTTGAGTTATGCACAACCCAGCTCAGGCAGATGGGCTACGCCGATGTTGCGATGATTGGCAAAGGCGCCTTTGGTTTTGTCTTTGCCGGTCGGCTGCCGCTGGAGGGTGCGCGGGATCTTGAGCACGTATTCAAGTTCACCCGCATCACCCTGCCCCAGCATCTGCATGACCGGCTGGAAGACGAAGCCTATATTCTGGAGCAGGTAGAGCACCCTCGGGTACCTGCTCTGGTTGCCTACCACCGCGCCGGCAGCCAACCAATCCTGGTTATGGAGCGCGCACCCGGCTTTAATCTGGAAGAAGTCTCGTTGCGGGAGGGACGCCTGAGCCCACGCCTGATTATACGTATCGCCGATCAGTTGGCCGATATACTGCGCAATCTGCGACGCGAAACCGATAACGGACGGCGCCCGATTGTGCACGGGGATATCAAACCGTCCAATCTGGTGTTTGATGCTGAAACCGAAAACATCGCCCTGATCGACTGGGGTTCTTCAGTCTTTGCTCAACTGGACGCCAACCAACAGTTCCTTAGCCCCAGCGTGATGGAGCTGATGTCCGACAACCTACAACAAACCAACGCCCGCTTGGGCGATGTGTACTTTATTGGTGAGGAGCAGCTGTACGGAGGGCTCTCATCGCCACGATTTGACGAACAAGGTGCGGCGGCTACTCTTTATGCGTTGGCGTCCGGACAATCCTGCCGTTTCGGTCATCTGGCCATTCCTGCAACGTCGCTCGGCTTGCCCATGGAGTTTGCACGCATGCTAGACGGCATGCTGGATCCTGACCCTGCCCTGCGCATGCGAGCCGGTGATCATTACCTGAAGGAGATGCCGCGCATGGGGCGCACGGTGATGATCGACCTGCCGGAACCACCCCCTACACAACTGGTGCCCATCTGGTTGCGAATCTCGGATCGTGAAATCGACACTGTTGTTTACAGCTCCCGAAAAGCTTTTTTGCGTCAGGAAGGCGCCGACGAGTCTCTGAATGATGTCAACGACGTGCAGCTCGATCGCTACTACAAAAATTTCATGCAGGGCATGGGGGACACTGAAAAAGCCTTTCTGGCTGCAGTGAGTCGGTTGGGCCGATACCCGGTAGAAGGCGGCCTTGCTGTGCGCTGGGAACCTGACGGTGTTTATGTGGACACCTCTTTAAATCTACATGATCCCGAACTCCGAACCGCCTTCACCACGGCTGTGAACAACATGGTTCACTTGGCTCAGGCAATTTACCGTCAGGGCATATTCAAAAGCTGCCTGTTCAATGCCCGGGACACCCTGCACATCGAACGGGATGAACAAGACCAGCCATTCGTAGCGCCACCGGAAATGCGGCTGCCCTATCAAGTAAGTTCCGCGCCGGAAGTAGAGGATCGCTCACGAGTGCATTCCTACTTTGAAGATGGGCCAGACCCGGAGGAATTCTTAGTGCTGCCGCAACCCATCATCAAATCCCTCGAAGCGCTGAACAGTATCCGCCACACCGGGATGATTATTTTTGAGGCTTTACCCCTTCACCTAAAAATACACAGCCAATACAGGCTGTTGGACCCCGAGAAAGAAGATGAGTTTCGCCAGAGGCTGGATGAGATTCTGGCAGCTGTAGATCAAATTACCGGGCTGGGCGTATCCGGCTTTATGAAAATGCCTTACAAAGATGCGCGCTTTTTCCCTTACATCGAGCGGCTTCCGGAGCGGTATTACCCGAGAAATCCAAGGCTGGAAGCTTCAGGCTCTGCCTTGTCAGGTAACTGAAAATGCTCTTAATCAGACGATAACGAACAAAAAAGTTACTCCTGCGCTTTTAACATTGTGAGCACCTTTCACCCGACGAGCCTGCTGCAGCACATTTGAACAATACGTTTGGATAGTTGCTATCAGTCTGGAGTTACTAAAGACTTCAAGCCTATAGTTTGCGTCTTGCATCTGTGAATAGGACTTTCTGGAGCTGCACCGATTATTCGAACACGCTGCAAGCACCCAGTTTAATGCCATCCAATAGCCGTTACGGCTCAACCGTGTGAAATGCACGACACGAAATTGGCCAATTACTGATCGTCGGTGCACAAGGTGAAGAATTGATCTGAGCAATAACGCCAAGGGTTTAATGGCATTGCTTTCAAAGTGCTGGAGGCCAGATCAACAGGAACCAAAGGTCATTTATACCGATCAAAGCTTTCAGAGAACAAAACTATGCTGCACTTACCTTTATTGAATGGGCTCAAAACGTTCGTAGTTGCCGGAAGCCATCTGAACTTCACGCGAGCCGCCGATGAACTACTGGTTTCGCCTTCAGCTATTAGCCATCAAATTCGAGCACTTGAAGATTATTTAGGGGTCAAGCTGTTTCTAAGACAAAACCGCGCACTTTCTTTGACACCTGAAGGTGCACGCCTGCACCAGGCTCTAGAGCAACCATTCGACCAAATAGCCAGAGCCATTCTGGACATGCAGCGAAGCCGCGATACGGAATCTCTCCGCATTGCTCTTCGCCCTTTCTTTTCGGGGGCATGGCTGGCGCAACGCTTAAACCGATTCTGGGGCAAGTGGCCACAGATTAGGATTGATCTGATTCACACTATAAAAACGATGGATTTCAACACAGAAAACATTGACCTCGGTATTCTGTGGGGCGAGGGCGACTGGCCTGATCTGGAGGCTAAAATGTTAGTGTCTGGCGATCTGACACCAATCTGCAGTGCAGGACTGATCGAGGCGCAGGGGCGACCGGTATCGCCCGCAGACTTGACCCGGTACACACTTATTCACGATGAGGATCATTCAGCCTGGGGTGCATGGGTAGACAAAGCCAAAGCGGGACCGGTCGATTTTTCAACCAATTTGACCATTGATGATACCAACGTACGGCTGCAGTCGATCCTCAATAATCAGGGCATTATGTTGGGGTGTCCGGCGCTTTTGAGAGAGTATCTTTCCGATGGGAGGTTAGTACAACTTTTTGATATCTCGCTTGATACTTATTCCTACTACTTGGTTTATCCAAAAAACTTTCAGCTGACCAAGAATATGCAGATTTTTGTCGATTGGCTTTTGGCGGAAACAGACACAGACCATATGTGAACCCAGCTCATAGACACATGAGCACGCCTCCACTCTAGCCGCGTAAATTTATGACAGTATGAGACTCAGGTGGTGAGCTCATCATTGCTGTTTTCCTAATTACAATAATTATTCTCAAGCCAGTGGAGAGAAGACATGAGAAAAACAACAAGCACTATACTAGTTCTTTCATTAGCTTTTACCTTGACCAATATCACATCCGTAAGTGCCAAAGAAATCGTTTGGGATATGCCAAACGAGTACCCTGCGACATCTGTTCAAGGTAAAGGAGATCAGGCCTTCGCGGCGCTTCTTGAAGAGAAAAGTGATGGCAAGATTAAAATTGCACATCACTTCGGTGGCGCTTTGGGCTTCAAATCCAAAGACCAACTGGATGCGGTGGGCGATGGCATCGTACAGGTTGCCAATACCTTCATCCCCCCCCTAGGTGGCATTAACCCGGTCTTCTTGTTGTCGTCACTTCCATTTTTGAGCTCCAACACTGAAGAAGCTCGGATGCTGTTTGATACGGCGCGCCCAACCTATGAGCGGGTCTTGGCCAAATACAACCAGCGCTTGCTGTACTCGTCGCCCTGGCCTTCCAGTGGTATTTGGGGAAAAGAGCCCCTGCAGAGCCATGAAGCCATTGGTAACCTCAAAATGCGCACCTACGACGCTAACGGTACTCAGGTGTTCCGCGAGGTGGGCTCGGCGCCTATCCAGCTGAGCTGGGCCGACATAGTGCCTTTGCTAAGTACCGGTGGAATCGATGCGGTACTGACGTCGATTGAGTCTGGGTTGAGCTCCAGCTTCAACGACTACGTTACCTATTTCACTGCGATTAACTATGACAGCACCATCAACCTGGTGACGATAAACCGCGATGTCTGGGACGACTTATCTCCGGAACTACAAGCTGTTGTAGAGGCCGCGGCTAAAGAGACCGAAGACAAACTATGGGCCAACGCAAGCGCTATCATTCAGAACAGCTACGCCGAAGCTGAACGGCGTGGTGTCACCATCATGAACGAAGTTCCAGCAAACTTCCGCAAAGAACTGCAAGACGCCTCAACACCCGTTATTGAATCTTGGGCCAGCAAAATGGGCCCCGATGGCCGTGAGATCCTGACCAGTTATCGGGCAGCTATCAAAAATATTCAATAAACACCCAAGTTGATCTGATGTCGATATAACTCACTTACCAGCTGCACAAGTCGCTGTTGATGGGTGAGTTGTATCCATATCATGCAGAACTGCCTATGTGTGGTTTCTAAAAAATGGGACGGTTAAACAATGAATAATCCCTTCATGAAAGCCTTTAGCGTGTTTGCGACTGGGTTTTCTGTTCTAGCAAGTCGGCTTTCAATGGCTGGGGCAATTGCTGCTGTTATCTTTATGGCGGGAATGACTCTACATATTATAGTAGAAATATTACTTAGATATTTTTTCAGCACATCCACCTTTGTTCTTGATGAGTTCGTTGGTTATGGCGTCGCCGCGATGACATTTTTGGCGCTGGGCTATACCTTCGAACATAATGTTTTAATCAGGGTTAACTTTATACTTCTTAAAGTGCGCAGCGCACTCGCACGGAAAGCTCTTGAAATCTCGTGTGTCGTGACAACGTTGTTTTTATGCTCTTTTATTGCACGCTATTTCTGGAGAAGCATCAGCCGTAACTTTGAGCGAGGCTCAACTAGTGAAACTATTGCTCAAGTCCCTTTATGGATTCCCGAATCACTAATCCTTATTGGCCTGGTCATATTTGTTATTCAGATGCTCGCTTATGTTTTTAGATTGCTATCTGGAAGTAAACTAATGTCTGAACAATAAAAAAGGTAAATAACGATGGATGTTTTATTAAGCATGGGGTTCATGTTGCTACTGATTATACTTTTCCTCGGGCTTGGGGTATGGGTATTTTCAGGTCTAATACTGGTATCAATATGTAGTTTGGCAATTCTTGCAGATTTCCCGATGGATCGCATTGGTATCATCGCCAAATCCATTATCTGGCGCAGCTCCAGTGCCTGGGAATTATCGGCGATTCCGTTGTTTATATGGATGGGGGAGATTATTTTCCGTACCGATATATCCGACCGGCTGTTTCGTGGCTTGTCACCACTAGTGCAATGGATGCCAGGCCGCCTTCTACACACCAATATATTAGGCTGCACCCTGTTCGCAGCGGTAAGTGGTTCTACATCGGCAACCACGGCGACGGTCGGCAAAATTACCACCGGTGCCTTGGCTGAGCGTAATTACAGTAATTCTCTATCAATCGGTTCTTTGGCGGGCGCGGGCAGTCTGGGCTTGTTGATTCCACCCTCAATCGTAATGATTATCTACGGCGTATTGGCTGAGGTTTCGATCGCCAAGCTCTTTGCTGCCGGTATTCTTCCAGGCTTGCTGGTCGCATTTGTATACTCCATGTACATCATCACTCGCTGTAGCATGAACCCAGATTTGGCACCCAAAGAGACGGAGCCGTTCAGTCTGAAAGAGTGCATTAGCGGGTTGCAGAACCTGTTACCGGTGGTGTTTCTGATCGTGCTGGTGCTGGGCAGTATCTATGCCGGTATCGCAACACCTTCAGAAGCCGCAGCGGTAGGGGTGCTGGCTACGTTCTTTGTGACCATCGTTATGGGTAGTTTCTCATGGAAGGTCATTATCGAGGCTGCTATGGGAGCAATACGGACCTCGTGCATGGTGTGTTCCATCCTGATTGCTGCGGCGCTGTTGTCCACGTCCATTGGCTATTTGCACATCCCCTCACAACTGGTGGCTGTAATTGAAAGTATGGGTCTCACGCCTTATGCCTTGTTGTTGATTCTAGCGTTGTTTTATGTGGTTCTCGGATTCTTTCTTGATGGTATTTCTATCATCGTTATGAGCCTGCCGATCACGCTACCGCTGATTTTGCAGGCAGGGTTTGACCCAATCTGGTACGGCGTATTTTTGGTGCTGATGATTGAGTTGGCGCAGATGACACCGCCAGTGGGGTTCAATCTATTCATACTTCAGGGCCTAACCGGGCAGCCTATCGGTACGATCGTAAAAGCGGCGTTTCCATTCTTCTTGTTAATGGCTGCTGTCGTCATGGTAGTGAGCCTGTTTCCGAGCATCGCGCTGTTCTTGCCACAGTTAATGTCATAAGAATGACGACCAAAAGGACTAACTCATGAATTTGCCAAAGATTAACCGGGTGTTGTACACCACTGCGCTCGGGCCCTATAGTCGGCATGTATATCGTCATGCGCTGAAACTGGCGTACAGAAACGACGCTGAACTGATTATGTTGCATGTCATCAGGCCGGTCGGGTCTATGGGTGAGGCGCTGATCAAGGAATACTTGCCAGCGGACCTGGTGGCAGAGGTGCACGATGAAGGTGTGCGGCGGGTCATGGCAAAGATGGAATCACGGCTGCAGGAAATCATGTCGGATGAGCAGAAGGACATGGGGCAGTACAGCGACGTTGTGGTGCGGCCAATGGTGGTGACGGGGCGTTATGATCAGGCGATTCTGGATGCGGCGACAGCAGAAGGTGCCGATGTTATCGTAATGGGCACCGAGAACCGTGCTGGGATGCAAAGCAGCAAGACCCAGCGCGTCATTCGCCGTTCAACCATCCCCGTGTATGTGGTGCCAACGGGCAAGCATTACCCTCAGTGAAGATTACTGACCCAGAACAAAAAACAGCGATCAAATGATCGCTGTTTTTTACTCTCTTTTTATTTAGATATTGGTTCATTTAATTCGATGATATAACCATCGGGGTCATAAATAAAACCCAGCATACGGGTGCCGTGGTTCATGGGTTTAGCAGAGCTACGAATGCTCACCCCTTCAGCCTCTAGGTACGCCATTGCTTCTTTTACGTTTTCAACATTAAAGGCAATATGCCCATACCCCTCTCCTTTATCGTAAGACTCCTTAGTATCCCAGTTATAAGTCAGCTCCAGAGTAGTAGTTTCATTTTCCGGCCCATAACCTAAAAATGTGTTCGTAAACCTGCCTTCCGGATATTCATTTTGCCGCAATATTTTCATACCAAAGATGCGCACATAAAAGTCAAGGGATTTATCCAGATCAGAAACACGAAACATCGTATGATCAAGTCGAAAGTTTGGCTTTATCTTCATCGTATCCAGGCTCACAATTATAAAATTTACCGACATTATCCTAGCATAGATGAGACTTTATTTTTTAAACAGGCATGCTGAGGTTTACTCACCTTGCATTGAAGTCTACTCGCTTCCCCCAGAATTATAGCTCAGGCAACATAATGACAAATGGATTCGCAATTATTTTAGAGTCCTTTCAGTAAGGTTCATTCGGTCGTGTTGATCTTCAAGGGAGCTATATTCAAATGAACATTAAAAAAACAATAAGTCCTCTACCAATTGAAACTTTCGATATAAGTTATCCTGATGATAAAGGATCGCCAATTTATTCGTTGCCTTCTGAGACCTACTGGTCCAAAGAATTCTACGAGTTTGAATTGAATGCAGTTTGGCGCCGTGACTGGATCTGTGTTGGACGGGCTACCGATATCCCGAATGCTGGCGACTATTACACAGTTACTATTGGCAACGACCCGCTAATTGTTATTCGTGATCGAAGTGGTTCTGTAAACGTGCTGTCTAATGTTTGTCAGCACAAAGGGATGCTAATTCTGGAAGGCCGGGGTAATACCCGTCGCTTGCAGTGCCCACTGCATGCGTGGGTGTATAGTACTAAAGGTGATCTGGTTTCTGCTCCAGGTCTGACAGACGTGGAAGAAGACTTTGATATCAAAGAGGTATGTCTGCCCAAAATTCGCGCTGATCACTGGGAAGGATTTGTCTTTATCACCTTTGATGAAACGATTCCGTCGCTGCAGGATCGTCTAGGTAATTTGGGCGAACAGCTCAAAAACTACGACTTGGCAGGAATGCGTCCACCAGAGCCATTGGAAATGGAAACCTTCGACTGGAACTGGAAAATCTTCAACGACGAATGCTACCACTGTGGCTACCTGCACGCTTCATCGTGGGGCGAAATGTATCCACTACCACCGTCTGCGGTGGATGAAGATGCCATATATAACGACGACTCTCAGGGCATCGTTTCTTATCACCTGCTTAGTACTCATCCAGATGCAGCGCCGACTCATACAGGCTCAATTTTACAGCCAGGGTTGCCCGGTCTGACCGAAGAAGAACGTAGTCGTTTGAGCTATATCACTGTTGCACCCAACATGTTCATCGTGGCGATGCCCGATAAAGTTAAGTATTTCATATGGTTACCCGCTGGACCAACGCAGACGTACTATGGCGTTTCTTGGCTGTACCCTGAGAGTACGCTTGAACGAGAGGATTTTAGAAAGAACTTCGATCAAGAGCACACTGATCTGTGGCCAGTTATGGAAGAAGATCTGTTTGCATGGCGTCGGACCCAAGCTGGGATGGAATCCAGCTTTGCTACGCGGGGTCGCTTGACCTCAAAAGAGCAGGTTATTCACCGTCTGCAAAAGTGGCTGATTGACAAATACCGTGCTGAGGATGCTGCTGTGAAAGCGCAGGATATTCCAGCTCGCAAGAAAGTCAGCTAACAGAGTAATCAGGCAGGCTCATACGAACGAGTGAGCCTGCCTGGCTGTTATTCCCTCGAACAATCGGTGTCCTGGTAACGGTACGGCACCCCGGAGTGTATTTATGGCAAACAACAAATATATCGCAGTCAAAGTTGCTAACCGGACTCAACTCAACGAAGACATTGTCAAACTAACGTTGGTTTCGTCAGACGGTACTCCCCTGCCTGCCTGGGAGCCGGGTGCCCACATTGAACTGCAACTTAGCACCGGCAATGGTGCCGACGAAGATGCCATTATGCTGCGCCACTATTCTCTGTGCGGTGATTATAACTGCACCGATAGCTGGGAAGTAGCGGTGCTGCGTGAACAGAGCGGCCGTGGCGGCTCTGCATACATTCACGAAAAATTGAAAGAGGGCGATGTGTTACAGGTCTCAGGGCCGCGTAACCACTTTCCTTTCAAGCCGGGTAAAAAAGTTCTGTTTATTGCCGGTGGTATCGGTATCACTCCAATTTTGCCCATGATTCAGCAGGCAGAAACGGATGGCATCGATTGGCGCCTGGTGTATTTGTCCCGAGAGCGCAGCCGTCTGGTCTATGTGGACCGGTTTGAGAAGTACGACAGTAAACGCATACGTCTAAACGGTGACGTCGAAGACGGTTTTTGTGATCTGGTGGAGCTGTTAAACACTTGTGATTCAGAAACCACGGTGTACTCCTGTGGCCCGAAACCACTGCTGGACGCACTGGAAAATCTGCATAGTGAACAGAAAGAAGCTGGTTGGAGTTTGACCATTGAGCGCTTTACTGCCAAAGAATCGGCTCTTGATCAGAGCGGTTCCTTCGATGTGGTCATCAACAGTACCGGTAAGCGCGTTCATATACCGGAGGGCCAGTCGATCCTTGAAACCCTCCGTGATCAGGGCATCCGAATTACCTGTTCTTGCCGTGATGGTGTCTGCGGTACCTGTGAAACCGGCGTTTTGTCCGGACTACCCGATCATCGTGACTCGGTATTGTCTGAAGAAGAGCGAGCAGATAACGATTATATGATGGTTTGTGTCTCGCGCGCGCACTCAGAAGAGTTGGTGCTGGATCTCTGATCCTTGGCCTTTAACGAAACCAACAAATTATCTGGAGAGAAATTGATGTCGATTAAGCGAGTAGTGGTGACCGGTGGCTCTGGCCGGGTTGGTGGTTACGTTGTGCACCAGCTCTTGCATGATTACAACGTGGTGATCGCGGATTTGGTGCCAGGCAATGTGGATGCCGAGTACGTGCAAGCCAACGTCATGGAACTGGACGAGTTACGGGCCGCATTTAAAGGCGCAGACGCCGTTGTGCATCTGGCTGCAATCGATTTTGACTGGAAAGCACCGGAAGAGCACTACATCAACGTTAATGTGCGTGGTACCTGGCACGTCCTACAAGCCGCTTCCGAAATGGGCGTAAAAAAGGTTGTGTTGTGTTCCAGTATATCCGCTTGCGGTTTATCAGAAATGCGGGCTGATTGGACACCCGAGTATCTGCCCGTCGATGAGCGTCATAACAACAAACCCGTGCAAGCCTATAGTGTTAGCAAGCTGGTCATGGAGCAGATGGCCAAGAGCTTTGTAGACGGCACTAACATGGATGTGATTTGTCTGCGACCGCTGGCTGTTGTGTTGGACGAAACGCTTGATGAATACATCGAGTTCGTCGACAGCCCGAACCGTCACTGGCTGTTTTACTATGTGACCGCCACTGATGTAGCAACGGCTTTCGATGCTGCTTTGAAAACAGAAGGTTTGCGCTACGGAACCTTCTTCTTGAGCGCTGATGACACCTCGCACCCCGAACCAACAGCCGAGTGGTATCAGGACGTGATCGGGCCGTTGCCCGAGATTGCCAACCCGAGGCTGTATCAGCAAAACCCACGCGCTTCAATTTTTAGTAATCGCCAAGCCAAGGAGGTGCTGGGCTGGCAACCAACGTCCAATTTTGACGAGTTACGCGCGAAAGCAAAGAGCCGTCAAAAGTAATCAACGAAAACTCAATAGAAATGTCAGGAGTATCTGAAATGAAATCAGTACGTACGGGAAAAGTCGATTGGACCGGTGATAACCCTTTCATTTATATGAAAACGGATCCTGAGGGTGACTGGACATCCTTGTCTGTCTACTTTCGCATTGCGGCCTCAGACTACGGTCGTGGTGAGGCCATTATCGTGTTGGAAAACCCATATGAGCTGGAAGACAACAGCGCAGTCCGTGTGTGCCTGACCGACAACCTTGAGCTGGCCCGCTACCTGGTTAAAGACTTTCTCTCTAATTTCGCCCTGTTCCGAAAAGCCGTTTCGCTGGAGAACATGGAATATATTGATGATGCAACCTTCAAGACCGAAGCAGATTACCCGAAACAGCACATCGAGTCGGCGTATTCAGTCAGTAAAGATATGACGGTCAACCTGATCTGGAACGGCCTTAACGATCCGTTTGCCGTGGCCTTGCCACCGGCTGAAACCCAGACGGGTAAACATGAAATGTTCTGCGTTTTCCAGGCAGCCACCAGTGCCCAGGTTGAAGTGAACGGAAAAGCGATTGAAGGGCAGCCTATAGAGCGCGACTTCCTGGACCGTCGAGCTATGTCTGCCGCGTTGGCGAGCAGCGAAAGCTGGGTGCAGATGTCCTGAGACCTTCTCTCTGATTGACCAAGGATAACAACAATGTTGAGTAATAGTGCTGATTCAGTAGCGTTTGACAAGGTTGCAGCGTGTGAGCCGCAGTGGACGGGTTTATGTCTGGTAAGGGACGTGCTGCAAGAAGGTAGCGGAAAAGTGTTGTTGCATGCCGGGCCTCCGTTCGGCGATGTGCAACGCATTCCGGTACCGGTGATGAACTCTCTGTGCATCGGCGCTATTTACGAAGGCTGGGCTGCAGACAGGTCTGCAGCCCAGGAACTGATCATGAGTGGTGCTATTAGGGTAGCGGCTGCCCAGGATCACGACATTGTTGTACCCCTGGCAGGGGTGGTTTCACCATCCATGCAGTTAATGATTGTGAGTGATGCTCGCAACCCCGAGGTGCGTAAATATTCCGTTTTTAATGAGGGTATGGTGCATTGCACACGTTTGGGTGTGATGAACCCGGGGTTGCCGCGTCATCTGAGTTGGCTCAATACCGAATTTGCAGATTGGGTCGGTCAGCGTCTGCAGCAACCGATGCCTTTGTTGCCCATTATTGCGGCGGCGCTGGCAGACGGAGATGATTGCCATGGACGCACCATGGCCGGCTCAGCCTTGATTGCAGAGTGTTTAAGACAGCAATCAACCGAAATTGTCCCCGAAGATATCGATGCATTTTTAAACGAATCACTCGCCTTCGCACTGAACGTGTGGATGGCAGCGTGCAGTCTGATGATGGCGGCTGCAGAAGGTGTGGCGAACTCGTCACTGATTACCCGGGCAGGTGGCAACGGCGTGGACTTTGGTGTCCAGGTAGCTGCACAGCCAGGTAAGTGGATTACCGCAACAGCGCCTGTAATCAACGGTGCGATTGAACCGGCCCATGAAGGCCGTAAAGCCTTGGGCGCAATTGGTGACAGTGCCGTGGTCGACTTTATGGGTTTGGGTGGTCAGGTGCTGAATACTGCTGAGCAGTCATTGGCGAACCTGAAGCCGTATTTACCTGCAGATGCCTTGGCTCGTCCTGCCAAGGTGCTCTCCGGAACCATAGCCGGGCTCGGTAATCGCCCTGGGGCTACTAATGCCCGTTCGGCCGCTGCAAATGCCAGCAGCCCGCTGATTTTGCTGGGCATGATTGAAGCATCCGGTGAGGCGGGGCGTATTGGTGGCGGTGTGGTTGATGTTCCCGTCACCTTTTTTGAACAAGTACTGAGTGAGGCTGGGCTATGACAACCAAACCGCTGAACCAACTCAGCCTGACCGAAGCGGTAAACGCCATTGAGCGCGGTGACACCAGCGCCGAAGCGATTATTAACGCCTGCTACGATCAGATTGATGCACGCGAACCGCAGGTTTCGGCCTGGCAGTACTCGTTAACACGAGAGCAGTATTTGCAGGCGTATCGGGCTAATGAAGAGTTCTATAAAAACAGCCGGCTGAAGGGGTTGCCAGTGGGTGTCAAAGACACCATTGATACGGCTTCTATGCCGACTGAAATGGGGGCCAGCCTGCACGTCGGCCGACAGCCGGTCGACGACGCCAGTTGTGTGGCATTAATACAGCAGGCCGGTGGCATCGTGTTGGGTAAAACCGTCACCACCGAGTTTGCCTACTTCCAGCCCGGTACAACGGCCAACCCAAAAAACCTGCAACACACCCCCGGAGGTTCCTCCAGTGGTTCTGCGGCTGCCGTAGCGGATTATATGGTGCCTGCGTCGTTGGGCTCGCAAACGGCCGCGTCAGTGATTCGCCCGGCGGCATATTGCGGCACGGTCGGGTACGTGGGTAGCTGCGGGGAGTTTTCTTCCCGGGGTATCCAGCCACTAGCGCAATCACTGGACTCATTGGGTTTTTTCGCCCGCTCTGTGGATGATATTGTGGTGCTGCGCTCGGTGTTACTGGCCAACCCGGCAACAACAACCGGAGCTAGCACCGAAGCGCCTGTGAAGCCCACAAAAATTCTGCTGTGCCCGGGAAGTAATGTGGGCGATACCGACGCCGACATGAATGCCGCCATGGCGGATCTGGCAACCCAGTTGCAGCATCATGGCATAGAAACCCCGGAACTGGACAGCTGCGATCTGATCAACCGGCTGGTAGGCAACCATGAAACTGTTATGGCCTATGAGGTGTATCGTAACCTGGCGGTAGAGCGCCAGCATGCAGATACGCTTAGTGAATCGTTCCGTGGCTTGCTGCAGGAGGGTGAGGGCATACCACGGGCAGACTATCTTGCGGCGCTGTCCAATATCGCCATCACTACGCGCTGGTTGTGGCACCTGCATCCGGATGTCGATGCCATTCTTGCTCCCGCAGCACCGGGGGCGGCACCAGAAGGGTTGGGCGCCACCGGCAAACCGCACATGAGTCGCCCATGGCAAGCGATGGGGTTGCCGGTGATTACCTTGCCCGGGTTGACCAATGCTGCGGGTCTGCCTTTAGGTGTTCAACTAATCGGTAAATCCCGTGAAGATGAGGAGCTGCTGCAAACAGCGCGCTGGGTTCATAGTCATATCGAAGGCTTATCATGCTGAACGTTGCCCGAAATAAGCTACAAATGATCCTGGGGAGCAATGAGTGCAACGTTTGTGCTTCTGTATTCGACCCATTGTCATCGCGCATGGCAGAGAGTATCGGCTTCAGTGTCGGTATTCTGGGCGGATCCATCAGCTCACTGATGCAGTTGGGGTTGCCAGATATTTCTTTGCTTACTTTGAGTGAACTGGCGGATCACGCCCGTCGAGTATGCCAAGCCTCAACACTACCAGTTATCGTGGATGGCGACAGTGGTTATGGCAATGCGTTGAATGTAACCAGACTGATCCAAGAACTGGAGTTTGCTGGCGCATCCGGCATAACCATCGAAGATACAGTTTTACCCAGGCCTCACGGTCTTGAGAATTCGTTGGCTTCACTTGCCGAAGCCAGCAGCAAACTCAAGGCTGCATTAGATGCTCGCAAGGATGAATCCCTGGCTGTAATTGCCCGTACGCCGGCAGACCTCAGCCAGCCTTTGGATTCGATTCTTGAGCGTGTCGACTGTTATACCCAGACCGGCGTTGATGCTATTTGTGCGTTTGGTCTGAGCAATCCCGAAACGCTAGCGGCCATCAAAAAGGTTACCCCCTTGCCACTCATGATCATCAGCTATGGCGACAATCAACTCGGCAGCCCCGAGGTTTTAGCGGCTCAGGGTGTGCGGGTCCATATGCGCGGGCACACACCATTCGAAAACGCTATCAGCACTGTTTACCAATCTTTAGTCGATACTTTTAATGAGCAGTCAGGGTCGGCCTCTGTCTCCCACCCTACCAGTAAGCGCATTATTTCCAACTTTTCCCACCAAGCACACTTTGATGAACTGTCTCAAACTTATGAAATCTAACACCCTCCTGCCCTGCCCTCTCATTGCTTCAGACAGTAAAGAGTTTACTGGCATATTTATTATCGATAACTAGTTCTGGGCTCTTAAGCTTACCTTACTTCGCAAACACTGCGGATTGGTTTAGGATGCGCCGCTACACCCTGTTCCCGCCAATAGTTTCTAATACCGTCAGGCCACCATGTCCTCCAATTACCTGTACACCGATTTATCCGCCTATTACGACTTGATGTGCGCGGATATCAACTACCACGCCCAAAGCTCCGGCGTGCGCAGACTGCATCAGCTATTTGGCAACGAGGGCAACACCCATCTGGATCTGGCCTGCGGGACCGGCCCCCACGTGCATCACTTTATCAACTTCGGATATCAATGCAGTGGCCTGGATATAAACCAGCCCATGCTGGAACAAGCGAAAACCCGGTGCCCGGAGGCCCATTTTTCGTTAGGAGACATGTGCGATTTCGAGATGGATGAACCGCTGGATTTAATCACCTGCTTCTTGTACTCCATCCACTACAGCGGTGAGATCGACAAACTAAAGCAGTGCATTGCCAGTGCTCATCGCGCTTTAAAGCCCGGTGGTGTGTTCTGCTTCAACTCCGTCGACAAGGACAAAATTGATAACAGATTATTTGAGCGGCATACCGTCACCCAGGGAGATAGCCTGTTCACCTTCAGCTCCGCGTGGCATTACTCCGGCGAAGGGGAGAAACAAGGCCTCAAGCTGAGCATCACGAAAACTACCGATGGCATCACTAAGTCATGGGATGACGAACACCCTATGGTCGCGGTGAGCTTTGAAGAACTGGCAAGCCTTTTACAACCCTACTTTGATGTCCATATTCTTGAGCACGACTACGAAAAGATAATGCCGTGGGATAAATCATCCGGGAATGCGATCTTCGTGTGTGTAAAAGCACTCACGCCCGAATAAGCGGAGAGTCGTCATCGTCGCTTCCTAACCGACGCACCTCACGTAGCAGCTCATCACCATCCGCAAGCCCCAACTGCAGTACGTTGCGGAAGCTTTGGGTTATGCGAACCGAGTACCCTAGATCGTGCATTAATGAGCTGGCCTGCAGGTTGTTCAGTTGGCCTTTGCGCACATCGCTGAAGATTCGGTGTCGAAATCCGGAATCGAACTTTGCAGCTTCACTATCCACCCAGTCCAAACGGTTGCGCCACACATCGTCCGGCACCTCCAAACCACCGACTTCACGCACTTGCCTTAGCACCCATAGCAGGTGGCGGCGTAGTTCCATGTAGTGCTCATGGGCAAGCGAGCGTTCATCCCGCAGATACCGTCCCAGATTTTTTTGCAGCGCTTTGGCGTCTTTTACCGCATCCACCAACTGTAATGCCGCCATTTGGCAGGTCATCCAAAATTGCTGGTGGTCCTCATCTTTGGTGGTGTCCAATCGGCTCATAAAACCCAACAGGTCGGAATACACAACTTTGATATGGCGCCGATACAAATCCTCAGTGTCCAAGCCTTCGGTTTCATCTGGCCTTGCATCCAGCCTTGCTTCATCCACCTCTCGCGAAATCAGCTGCTCGACTGGCTGATAAAGCGCATGGCAAATCACCTCAAGGCTTAACCGGCCAAGGTGTTGCAACTCCTGAACCACCGCCCGGGAAGCCGTGTCAACGGAGGCCAGCGCCGCCTCGTTTAGGTATCGCGCGTGGCTCTCGGGCAGATCCCGCTGCTCCACAAGGTTGCGAGGGCCGGTGGTTGCGTCTGTGATTAATACGGCAGGCTCTTTGCGATCCGGCAACACCCGGCGCAACCCACGCTCCAGCTGTTTCTGCCAAGGCCAGAACAGCAGCACACCAATTCCGTTGAATAAGGTTTGGAACATGGCCAGTTGCAACAGAGTGTTATCACCTGCACCAAACACGCCCATCAGAGCCTGAGACACCCAAGTAAGAGGCGACAGCAACAGGAAGGTGCCTAGCCCCGTAAGAATGTTGAATAGTGCGTGCACAAGCGCCAACCGCTGCCCACTGCGATTACCGCCCAGCCAACCAACGAATGCCGTAGTTACACTGCTACCTATATTGCCGCCAATGGCAATGGCAATGCCTTGCCAAAGCTCTATCTGGCCGCCAGCCAACGCGGCCAAAACCAACATCAAGGTAGCGTGACTAGACTGCAGAATTGCCGTTAACACCAGACCAATTGCAACAAAACTGAGCTGGACCGTGAAGCTGCCATCCATAGGCCCAGCCAGATCAATCACACTTCCAAACTCAGTGAAGCCGCTTTTTATTTGGTCGATGCCCAAAAAGATAAAAGCGATGCCCAGCACAATACGGCCAAAAGCCTTACCTTTTGGAGAGCTGAAGCCGGCAAGAACACCGAACACAAGTAACGGCAGGGCCAGTGGGCTCAGGCTAAAGTTCTGGCCTGCAGCTGCAAGCAACCAGATACCTCCACTGGTACCCAGGTTGATGCCCAATAGAATCGAGATGCCGCCCGCTAAATGAATCAACCCGGTGCTGATAAATGCAATGGTCAACAAAGACATCAGGGTGGTTGATTGCAAAATCATGGTGCCGCCTACACCAAACATCAGCCCTTTGAGTGGCGTTGCTGTGCTGCGCTCTAACAACTGTTCAAGTCGACTTCCTGCAAGCTCCTTCAAACCCTCTTCAAGGCATTGCATCCCAAACAGAAACAAAGCCAAACCCGCACACAACTGTAACCACCCTGTGCTGTACCAGAAGCTTGCAGACAATATCGCCAGCGCCAAGACTGGCAGTACAAACGATTTCACTCTAACCATTTACGCAAAATCCGAAATTGATGCCATCGTGGCAGCGATTGGATAACGATAGCAGAAACGGAACAAATCCAACTTTCTCAGTTCGCGCTAGACTGGTGGGTATGAATAATCGATCCGCACGGGTGACCATTTGAAAAAGTTATTCCTGATTTGTGCAACAGCCCTAATGTTGGCGGCTGTTTTTAGCACTATAGCCCAGCCGGTTCCCATTGAGCACAAGCTGATTAACATTCACGCCCGAGACATGCTCGGTGACTTCCCTGACATAGAGCAAGAGCCCGTCGAGATTCAAGCGATACTGCTGGATATGTCGGATGACCCCTTGCTGTTACTGAAAGCGCAAGCTGCGTTTATACGCTACCCAAACATGGCTAGAGCGCTGTTTCCGCTTTATGCTTCCGAGCCCGAGTTTCGGGATATTCTGCGGCGCTATGGCGAGGAGGTTTTGCCGCCCATTCAGCATTTCGTAAACCAGCCTATTAGCACTATTGAGTGGATGAACAAGGCTTCTCGTCAGTATCAGGCCGCCAAACGTTTTCTTACCGGCCTCCCGGAGGCATCTGAGCCAGACAACAAACAACCCAACCAACGCAGCAACCTGTCACCGGAAGAACGGGGCTGGTACGCAGTCAATTTTATTCAAAGCGAAGGCCACGATTTTCTGGGTCAGTTTGTTGTGGACAGCCAGGGCACAACCCAATGGATTGGAACAGAACGGGTATTAGAAGGGTTAAACCAGTTTTTCGCCAGCGGCATTCGTGATTTGGAACGCAACTACCGCTCTGGCAATGAGGTTACCGCAGGCGATATTGGCTGGGCCTCGGTGGACGTCTTGGTCTTTGCCAGTGCGGTGAAAGTGCTTCAGGTGGGGCGCGCAACTGCAGTTGCCGCTAAGGGTGCAAGCCGGGGTACTCGCTCCGCAGCTCTGGCTGCGAGGGTGACCCGCAGCGGAAAACTGGCTCTGCGCAGCGCCCGATACGCCAAGTGGCCCTTGTTTATTGGCGCAGGCTACCTTGTTGTTACCCACCCAAGCCTTATCAATGACTTATTTGCCGGCGTGGCAGAGGTGCTTGGCTACCCAGTAGCCGCCGTTCAGTTTTTGGGCTGGCTGCTATTGCTTATCCCTGTACTGTACATCGGCAGTTGGCTGTTGTGGCTACTGGCCCCGCTATTGATGGCGTTACTCCACGCCTTGAGTCATCTTGTAGCAACCCTGAGCGGCAGGCGGCATCGGCATTCCGGATACGGTAAGCTATAGCGCATACACACCCTACCATCCGGAACCGCTGACAATGGCACTGCCCTACTTTCTTGGCTGCCCTCAATGGCAGCACCCAGCATGGGGTAACCTGCTACCACCGGGCGAAAGCCCGCTGGGCCGTTACAGTCAGGTGTTTAACTGTGTTGAAGGCAACACAACGTTTTATGCGACACCCAGCCAGGAACAGTGCCGGCAATGGCGTGCGCAGGTGCCAGACAATTTTCGCTTTCTACTAAAATTCCCCCGTCAGATTACTCACGACCGCCTGCTGTCTGGCGTGGACGCAAGCGTGCGCGACTTTCTGGACATTGTTGCCCCCTTGGAAGACGTGCTCGGCCCTTTCCTCCTGCAACTCCCTGCGGCATTTGGACCAAGGCACCTGAACAACCTATGGGACTTTATCGACGCCCTGCCAGCACCAATGGAATGTGCAGTTGAGGTTCGCCACAAGGCTTTTTTCAGCAAAGGTGATGCTGAAAAAGCTCTAAATCGTGGCCTTCGTGAACGCAGGGTCACACGGGTATGCATGGATACCCGTGCTTTATTTTCGGCGGTGCCAGATGCGACGCCAGATAAAGACGTCACTATTGAAGCACAGCGCAAAAAGCCCAGAGTGCCGGTGCACCTGCTTCCCGGTGATGCGGCCCCGGTGATCCGCTACATTGGGCACCCGGATCTAGAAAGTAACCGCCGCTATTTGGCACCTTGGGTTGAACGAGTTGCCACTTGGGTTGAAGAAGGTCGGCGGCCCTATTTCTTTTTACACATGCCGGACATAGGTGATGCGCTCGCACTCACCGAGCTCTGGACGAGGCTTATAAGTGAGCGGGTGGACGGGTTGGAAGCACTAAGCTTTAGCGAAAAACAGCCCCAAATGGGACTGTTCTAAAACCGCGCTCCAAACCGTATAGCTTATTTGGATGCCCTGGCAAGACGGAACAACATTTCCGGCGACAAACGTTTAACCCAAAGCGCCGCCATTTCCTTGCCTTTACCCACCGGGATCTCACGTTTTTTGCTGTTCAACGCCTTTACCACCACATCCGCACACTCACTCACATCCATTCCGCCTGCGATATCTTCATCTTCTTCGCCGAAGGTCTGGCCATCACCTGTTAGCGCATTCCGGGAGATATCCGTGCGAATAAAGCCGGGCACGATGGTTGATACATGCACCCCCTGCCCTTCCACTTCGGTGCGCAAAGCATCGAAGAAGCCCATAACCGCATGCTTGGCGGCGCAGTAACCGGTACGTGTTGGTGCGCCGACCTTGCCCGCTACGCTGGCGGTTACGGCAATATGACCACTACCCCGCTCAAGCATGTGGGGCAGAACAGCTTTGGTCAGGGCAATCTGCCCCATTACATCCACCTCCATCAATTGGCGGTAGACCGACATATCTGTATCCACACACAGGGACCGCTGAGAGAGACCGGCATTGTTGATCAACAAATCAATTCCACCAAACTGCTCGAGCACTGCCTGTACCGCACCCGGCAAAGCCTCCCAATCTGTAACATCCAGAGGCAAAACGAACACCTGATCTGCGCCGAGGCCCTTATTGCGGCAACGCTCGGCTACACGCTCTAGCTCACTTTGCCTGCGGGCGGAAAGAACAAGGCGGGCGCCCTCCTGAGCAAAACGGACGGCCAAGGCTTCGCCAATGCCGGCGGATGCGCCGGTTATCCAGATGGTTCTATCAGTCATTACCAATTACTCCAGAAAGGTGAACTAAAGGCTAAATCGAACATTTATTAGACTAACGGATACGCCCGTCAACACGAACCCCCATAAAGGGAGTTGCTGCCCTAAGCATTCAGTGCCAAGATTTCTTTCGTTTTTCAAAAATGATCGTTGAGGAAACTTATGACACTTCACCTAGAACTCGCGCCCCTCATTAGCTTGGGCGCAGGCATTGGAATTCTGGTATTCCCACGCTTGCTCAACTATATCGTTGCAGGCTACCTGATTACCCTTGGTGTTTTAGGGCTGCTCGGGCATTCACTATAACCTATCGCTTTCGTCGACAGGGTTCGGGCGCACGCGCTCTGTAGGAGATATCTCACAAGCCAGCGAGTCAATCTCCGGTATCTCACAAATTCGCTCCCGCTAGAATAGGCGGTGTTAGGGATGACAAGCCAGCACGGAACGTTGGCGCAGGGATGACTGCTCTATGGAACCAGAGCTATCAAAGGGATTTGGAGTAGCCCGAAGGATATGGGCTTTCAAGGATGATCAAGGATGAAGCGCTTAGGAAGAGTGCAGCCTAAAGGAATAGGCGGGGGTTCACGGAACATAGGACTACATGGAGTGTAGTCCTTGCCCGTGCACTATTTTTTCAGCGCTATTCTACCTACTCCCTTCGCACTTTCTCTTCCCCGCGAAAACCTGAACAACCTATTCCTGTTGTATTGCTCCCTGACTCACATACATAACGATGCACGTTAGACTCAGGAGTCACTTACATGAAACACACACCCTTTTTTGCCACACTCGTACTACTGTTCAGCTTGGCAAGCGGATTTGCCTTTGCAGAGCAGCCAGCTATAAATATCAACAGCGCAGATGCAGCAACTTTGGCAAGCCTTGATGGTATTGGCAACAGCAAAGCAGAAGCCATTGTTGCTTATCGCAAAGCCAACGGCCCTTTCAAAACGCCAGAGGGGCTGGCCAATGTGAAAGGTATTGGCGCTCGCACTGTTGAGAAAAACGCTGAGCGTTTAACTGTAAAGTAGATTGCAAGAACAGTAGCCTAGTCCCTAAAAGATGGCAGTTTGCAGTCGTCATCTTTCATTCTTACTCGCAAATACACCTTTAACTGAGCCGCTGGCATACCAACAAACGCTCTGTTAGTCTCCTAACCATCCTAAATCGCCGACACTGAACCGACCGCTCTCGGCAGTGTTCAATGTTCCAAACAACTGGTCAAACTGGGTGTAGAATGATTCGAGGCGCCCTTCTAATCGCTCTGGCTGCTCTGCTATGGGCAACCACCGGAATCGTTGCGAAATTCCTGTTTACCGAAACCGAACTTCAAGCGACTACTCTCGCCTTTCTCCGGCTAGCTGTTGCCTTGCCATTTTTCTGGATGTTGATGCGCAGAGAGCAACGGCATCTTCGCAACGCCGACGCCAGTGCAACTGGCAGCTCGCTGCGGCAGTTAAATCTGAGATCTTTGGCACCTCTTGCGGCACTTGGGGTCTTCCAAGCTATCTATCAGGGCAGCTACCTTTTGGCTGTAGACCTAACCGGCGCAGGTATCGCAACACTGATCGCCCTATGCTTACCACCGGTGCTTGTCGCACTGCTTGCAGCGCCTTTGTTGGGAGAAAAGCCCAGCCTGCTTACCGTATTGGCACTGGTCACCGCTGTTATCGGCACCGCCATGCTCGTTCTCAGCGATATGGGTACCAGCGGCACCCTACGCCTAGCAGGCATACTCATGGCGCTTCTTGCAGCGCTGGTGTACACAGGTTTCACGCTCACAAGCCGCTACAGCTCAACAGGTACGCCGGTTTTTACCACCGCATTTATCTGTTTTTTTACAGCCGCAGTAATCCTCCTGCCCGTGGTGTTGCTTAGCGATGGCTTTGAAGGAATTGAAAACCTGGCGCTTCGGCACTGGTTGATGGTGGCCATTATCGGCATTGTGCCTACGTGCATAGGTTATGTGAGCTTCTTTGCTGGCATGAAAACCACACCGGCCACACTTTCCAGCATCATCGTGACGCTGGAGCCGTTGTTTGTCGCTTTGCTCGCTTGGATTATTCTGGAGGAAGTTCTGGGGCCGATTGGCATTGCAGGCGCATTCATACTCACCGCAGCGGTGATCGTGGCCTCACGTTATGGGGGAAAACCCAACGCCGCCCCGAAAGACGACGCTGGCGCATCCGTATGATCAGCTGTTTTTGCGCTGTTTCTCCAGCATGTTCGGCTGCAGAATTTCAATCCAATAACCGTCTGGATCCTTAATAAAGGCCAAGCCTTTCATTTTGCCGTCATCGGGTTTCTTTACGAACTCAACATCCAATTTCTCAAAACGCTCGCAGGCGGTGTACACATCGGGTACGGCTATTCCGATATGACCGAAGCCTTGGGGCTCATCGTTACCATTGTGGTAAGCAAAGTCATCGTCGTTTTCTGTGCCCCAGTTATGGGTCAATTCCAACATGGCTTCACGCCCGAACGTATAAGTGGTTCGATGCGCATCGTCTGTTGGCACATACCCGGCTTGTCGATCATCGAGATAGCCAAGGAAATACAGCGTAAACTTCATTTCAGGGAAATCCAGCTTGCGCACCAGCCGCATCCCCATTACCCGCGTGTAGAAATCCATAGAACGCTCGGGATCTTTGATTCGCAACATGGTTTGGTTAAATACATAACCTTCCGTTTCTGGAACCGGCTCTTCGTGGAGGCCGGGGGCTTGCTCAAAGTGCTTGGGCATGGGATTTCCCTTTTTACTTTTCAAATTTAGTGGCAATACATGCGGGTGTCGGGACCGAATTTCAAGGTGCCGCCCTTCAATGATCGGCTAATGGGCAGGTTGCTGGGGTGTGTTAAACTCCCGGAATATTCTCCTGCTGAAGCAGGGCCGACCCATGGCCTGCCGGCTCTCAAAACCTGTTCAGAGAACCTTTATGGATTTCAAGGTGCCTAATACCCTGGCAGAGCAAATCGCCAATTATCTGGCAGAACGGATTATGACCGGGCAAATCCAGCCTGGTAAGCGCATTCAGGAGGCCACGCTAGCCACTGAACTCAAAGTCAGCCGCGCCTCGGTGAAAGAGGCACTGTACACCCTTGAGCGCTGGCATTTGGTGGAGATCACGCCGCGCAAAGGTGCTGCCGCATCAAAGCTGGACGCCAACTATGCTTCAGAGCTGTACGACGTTTACATGCACCTGTTGATGATGCTTGCAGCAAGGCTTTGTGAACGCTGGCAGGAAAGCGACCGAGAGCGCATGTTGGCAGTGGTAGCCAGCGCTGTGGAGCAAATGCGGAAACCTTCGGCAGATATTACGGCCGTGGTTGAGGCCAGCTTTGAGGTGATGGAGGCGTGCTGCGATTTGGTGGGCAATCCCTACCTCACCGAAGCGCTTTCTAATTTCAAACCGGCGGTGAGTCGCGCTTACTATTTGAGCGCTGAGCGCTATCGCCATGGGTTGGCTGAGACGAGTGAGTTTTTTACACGTCTTCCGCAGGCTGTTTTGGCGCGAGATGTGGCGCAAGCTCAAGCTTTGATTGAGGCTTTTGCAGAGCATCAGAAGAGAATGATTCAAAAGGCGTTACCCTTTACCTAGTCAGTACTGGCAAGTCTGCTGGTACGCTTTCTCAAAACACGCTGTAAATACATCCTTGTAAGCTCGGCTCCGCCATCCATGGCTCCGCACGGTTTTGAGAAAGCGTACCAGCAGACTCGCTCCAACAATGTGTTAGCACTCCAACTGTGACTAAGCTCACAGACACATCGCGGTTTCCTACCTATCGTAACAATGTGTAACAAAACTCTATTTCTGCTGCATTGGTTACGCTGTCCCCTGCGGCCGGGGAGTCTGGTTAAGGCTCTCTACCAACAAAAACAAATAGTCCAAAACCGGGGCCATCATGATTGAGCTGCACACTCGTCGCCGTAAGGCACGAACATCAACGCTTTCCCTCTGGGTGCTTGTACTCTCGTTACCTGCCACAGCCATAGCGGAATTTCAGCCGCTGGATGATGGTACGCTCTCAGCGGTAACCGGTCAGGCCGGTGTGACCATTGAACTCGAAACCAAAATCAATATCGATCGCCTAGCCTGGACAGATGAAGGCACGCTGAGCGTGAACGATATGCGGCTTTCTGGCCATAACGATTCGGTTTTGGACAACCTGAAGCTAACAGTAGATATAGCGGGTACCGGTGAGGTGCTTGAGCATGGTTTTTCAGAAATTGCCCGGCGAGCAGATGCGGGGCTTCTGAGCACCGGAAATGCGGATGTTGCAGATGCCCTTGCAAAGTACTCAATGGGTAGTGAGTTCGGTAAGCAGTTTAATAGTGGCGATTTGGTTATCCATTTGGGTGCAACCAATTATGGTGACCCGACCAGTCTGACTGACTACCTACAAGCGGTAGATTTCGAGTTAGAGGTTGGCAGCGTTACCACCACCGGTTCTGAAGGCTCGGCGACTTTATTTTCTGATGTGTTGCTGCAAGGTTATGTAGGCCCAACAGATCTGGTTATTCGCAACGAAGGCGGTTCGAGCAAAACCCTTAGCAACGGCAATGTCGTTTCCGGGGCCGAACTGCAGTTGGACACTCACTTTGAGGTCACTGATGGTAGCCTGAACTGGGATGCCGCAGATGTGATCCTACTGTTCAATTTTGCAGCTGTGGGTATTGAAGGGTTACAAATTCATAACCGCCGGGGCGATGACACGTTGGGCCACTTCGGAATGGCCAGTGCTACGGCAAAACTGTCCCGGGGTACAGGGTCGGTTTCCGGCAAGGAAGGCCTTTCGATTCATGAGGTTGAATTCCGGGCAGACATAGATATGCCTGTATTCAAAGTAGGTCAGGTCAGTATTGGCAGCGTTCAGTTCACAGACTTCGCCATTACCGATACCACCATGATGGTTTATGGTCACTAGAGTCCTGTAAACTGCCCGTCTCTTTTTGACGGGCAGCTCATGACTGACAACACCGACACCAGCTACCAACAACGAACTTCCGCAAAACGCCTTACTCTGTTCAGCCTACTTTTTATCGCGCTGACAGCAGCAGGGCTTTACGCTGTTTACGATCAATTCGCAGGGCGCAGCATCAGTTTTGATGCCAAGCTTATTGCACCTCAAACCCTAGCGGCCATTATCTCCCTTTTACTGGTGTATTTTGTTTCAGACGGTTTACGTTTGCACTTTACGCTGCGGGCGCTCGGTCACCGTTTACCTTTTCCTACCATATTTCGTCTGGTTTTCATCAATCTGTTCTTTTCCAACGTCACACCCATGGCAACGGGGGGCGGTTTTGCTCAAATCTGGTACCTGCATCGCCATGGTGTTCCGGTAGGTAGCGCAACGGCTGCGACCACCATCAGAACCGTGCTAGCTGTGCTCTTTATCTTTTCTCTCACACCGGTTTTTCTGCTTATGCTGGATACGTTTGATGGCCAGTCGATTGCGGGGGATGTCGGTTCTGCATTGGCTGTCTTTATTCTGCTGTACCTGAGCTTTTTCATTATTCTTCTGTTTCGCACCCGCTGGCTGATTGGACCGCTCGGCGGACTGCTCAGAGCCTTTAACCGCTGGAACCTCATCAGCGATACTCGCCATAAGCATTGGCAGTTCAAAGCCAAACGGGAAATGTTGCGTTTCTCCCAAAGCTTTGGAGACTATTTGCGGGGCCAGCCTCTGTTCGTGGCACTATCTGTTGTTTTCACCGCTCTGTTCTTACTTAGCTTGTTCAGCTTCCCCGCCTTACTGATTTACAGTCTGGGCTACGATACTGACTACCTTATGTCGCTAGGATTGCTCGTTGTGACAACGTTTATTATGTATTTCTCCCCAACACCCGGCGCTTCTGGCATATCGGAAGGGGTTTTTGGAAGTTTTTTCAATGACATACTGTCTGGCAACCACCTGATTCTGGTTATCGTGAGTTGGCGCCTGATCACTATATATCTCGGCATGATCATTGGATTGTTCGTGCTGCAAAAAGAACTTATTCAAAGTCGCAGGAAATCCGGATGATCTTCCGCAACCCGCTAAAGCTGCTTTTCTATACCTGCCTGCTCATCGTGATATTGCTGGTGGGGTACAAAGCCTATCTGAACTTTTTCATGAAAGACTTCGCGGGCGTGCACACCGAGCAGGTGGAGCAGATCCATCGTAGGATATCTGCCACGGAACCCTTCAGTTTTGCCGTGGTTGGTAACATCAACAACTCGGTCGGTATTTTTGAAGAACGCATTATTCCGGAGCTAAACGCCTCGGGGATGAATTTTATGGTTTCAGCAGGCAATGCTGTTAGCAGTGGAGGCGAGGATAAATACCGGGCTCTTTATGGAAGCCTTAGCCATCTGAACATTCCTTATCTACTGACATTTGGCGCTCACGAATATGACAACTTTGGCAGCTTTCGCTTTTATGACCACTTCGGGCCGCATTTCTACAGCATTCAAGCTGGCAATAGCCGGTTGATTTTCTTGGACAGCACAGGGAAAACGCCTTGGCAGTGGCAAATTAGGTGGCTGGATGACTTACTCAGCCAAGACAACTCAAAAGCCCGAATTCTGTTTATCGGCCACCCCCCACTGAAACCTACAGAAGATGCGCTCTTCGACCAAGCTGAGGATTACCTTAAGCCCACTGAATTCCGTAACGCACTTATGGATGTAGTCGAAGCGCACCGCATCGATAGGGTGTTTTCCGCCAATCTTTCACTCTATTCAGAGAAGCAGATAGAAGACACGCGGTTTATCACCACTGGCGGAGCTGGCGGCCTGATACTGAACAACGACACCAGCTTCTACCACTACGTACAGGTGAACATAAGCCCAGATGGCGAAGTTAGCCATAAGTTGCAACAGCTTGAGGTTGGCCAGCATCCGATTCTTAAGCGCCTCGAAAGCCTGTGGTTCTTCGTGTATTCGCTTTTCTATACCGGATATCTCAACTTCATTCTGATTGTGGCTGTGTTTGCAGCGATTACCATTAGGCTCTATGCCACCATTTTTGTCGGCAAGGATTACTACCCGGACTACAATCTTGATCCCACGCCGTGGCTAGAAAAGCCGTTAAGAGTGGCCATGTTCACGAACAATTATTTACCCTTCATTGGTGGTGTGCCTATCTCCATTGCCCGCCTGAGACGGGGGCTGGAGCACCTTGGTGATAAACTGCTCGTTGTGGCGCCACGCTATAAAAACCAACCTGAAGTTGAAGAGCACGTGCTTCGGATCCCCTCACTGCTTGCCATGGGCGAAAAACGAGAGTTCCGGCTTGCCAACATCTTTCTTGGCCGCATTCGTAAGCGGGTTCGGGCATTTCATCCAGACATTATTCACCTGCATCATCCATTCTGGCTGGGCTCACTCGGGCTATTCATAGCGCGCCGGCTCAAGGTGCCCGCCATCTATACCTACCACACCCGGCTGGAGCACTATGCCCATTTTGTGCCGTTGCCGGGCCTGATCTTCCGTAATCTCATTTCTCACGCGCTGATCAAGCGCTTTGCTAACAAGTGCGATGGCGTTATCGTGCCTACCTACTCAACCGAAGAATACCTTCGGATGATCGGCGTAAAGACACCCACCTTTGTGCAACCGACAGGGATTGAGCACAAGCGTTTTCAGTCGGTCTCGGATAGTGAAGTAACCAAGCTCCGCAAGACTCTAAAACTGAACGACGAGAAGATCTTCATTAGCGTATCGCGGCTGTCTAATGAGAAAAATATCGACTTTATGATCGAAGCCATAGCTGCGTTACGTATGGAAACCAGTGAGCCCTTTCATTTTTTGATGATCGGCGAAGGCCATCAGAAAGATCGCCTTCAAAGCAAGATTCATGCGCTTGATCTTACAGCCCATATCACGCTGGTGGGTGCTGTGCCGCCCGAAGAAATGGCCGTTTGGTACCGTTTGGGAGATGCATTTTTGTTTGCTTCTAAATCCGAAACTCAAGGCATGGTCATCCTGGAAGCTATGGCCGCAGGTTTACCTGTAGTCGCCGTGCGCTCCAGCGGTATTGACGACGTTGTGCGCCAAGGCTTCAATGGTTTCAAAACACCCGAAAGACAAGACCAGTGGTGTATACAGGTAAAGCGGTTACTGGAAGACGACGATCTAAGAGCTACGCTTTCCAAGCAAGCTCTGGCATTCGCCAAAGACTTTTCAGTAGAACAGTTTGCCAGTGACGTTCGCGAGATTTACGCTACCACTCTGGCACTGAACGATAAAAAATTAAGAAAACGGAGAGAAACGTGAGCGGCATTCCTGTGGGGATCAGCACTTGTTTGCTGGGCAAAGAAGTTCGCCATGATGGCGGCCATAAACACTCTCGTTACTGCACGGAAGTGCTGTCACAACATTTTGATTTTCACTCCATCTGTCCTGAGCTGGAAGCCGGTTTGGGTGTACCCCGCCCTGCTATTCATTTGCGGGAATACCCGGATGGCATGCGGCTAACGGAGACAAAAGGCACGGCCGACCACACCGACGCCATGCAAGCATTTACAACAGGGGTTTTACCGGAACTGGCCCACCTTCGCGGCTACATTCTTATGGCCAAATCCCCAAGCTGCGGCATGGCACGGATAAAGGTCCACAACCCCGAGGGGCAAGTGGTGCGGCGAGATGGTCAGGGCATGTTTGCCGAGGCTCTTTTGCGTGCCTACCCGCTGCTTCCGGTTGAAGAGGAAGGCAGGTTGAATGATGACGCACTGCGGGAGAACTTTATTGAGCGGGTGTTTGCCTATGACGACTGGATGCAGAACGTTGCAGGCGAAAAACTTACAGCGAAAGCGCTTATTGAGTTCCATACCCGTCACAAATTTCAGTTACTAGCACACTCGGAAAAAATTTACCGACAGCTCGGCCCCATGTTGGGGGACCTGAAATCCGATGCTCTGGAAACCATAGCCAGCCGCTACATTCAGGATTTTATGGACGCCATGACCAAAAAGGTAAGCCGGGGCTCGCACATGAATGTGATGCAGCACCTGATGGGCTATCTGCGGGATGCCATGGGTAACGAAGATCGCAAAGTGTTGGTTGAGCAGATTGAGGCATACGGTCGCGGCGAGGTACCTCTGGTGGTTCCTATGACACTACTGCGAATGGCACAGCGCAGGGAGCCGGTAGATTACCTCACCTTGCAGCAGTACCTGAGCCCATATCCAGATACCTTGGGGCTCAGGAACAAGGTTTAATAACTGAAGCCAGAGCTAATCAGAAACCGTAAAGCAAGGTAATAGCCGTTTCAGTATCGGTAGATTCTGTGCCCGCCGGTGCATCTGACACATGCTTTACCCGGTAGGCTGCCTTCATGGATAGGTTACCGACCAAATTAGCCTTAATTGCCGTTTCTGACTGGCTGATCACGTTGTTCTCGTCCAAGCCAATTTCGGTGCTCAGCTTTTGCCGGAAGAGAGCATTTTCAGAAAGCGCATAGTTAAACTGGGCGGCTAGCCGGGCAATGGCCTCTTTCTCTACGTCTCTACCTTCTTCATTAACGCCTTCCAGTTTGTTATAGCGATAACCAGCACCCGTGGATAGATCAAGAAACGAGCGTTCGCCACGCTGCCAAACTCTATTTCCGTAACCCGTGGTAGCGGTGGATTCGAAGTCGTACCCGGAGAAGCGATCCTTCTCGTAGGTGCTGCGCAGAAACCAGTATTGGCTTTCATCAAACTTGTAATTGGTTTCCAGCGCCGCCTTGTACTTTTCTACTGTGGTCTGGTCCTCACCCGTGGCGTCATCTTCGGCTTCAGAGTAGTTGGAGCTGAAGTCTGCAATGTTGCGCCAGCTAACTACCTCGTGCACTAGCCCCAAGCGACCGTTAATGTTCGTTTCTTCAGTATTTCCGGATGTCATGAGCACACCCAATTCCGCCTCGCCTTCCCAGTTTTTGGCACCCTGCCCGTAGGCCATAGGGGCCACCGAAATGGCAATAATCGCAACGGTTTTCTTAAAACTCATGAAAGCTCCTTGGTAACTGATTCAAGCGAGTTAGTGGTTTTTCTCCGCTTGTCGCTCGCGCTCCAGTTTCTTGCGCGCTTTGCGTTCAGCGATAATGCGTGCGGCATCGCCACCCACATGCGCTTCGCCCCGAGCTTCGGCCAAACGAATTTGGCGTTCGCGCTCCGCAAAACGCGCTTTCTGTTCCTCACTCAACGAGTCAATACAGCGGTGACAACTCACACCCTGCTGATACTCGGGAAACTGTTTTTCGGCTTCGGTAATTGGGCGACGACAAGCATGGCACTGGTCATAGGCACCACGCTCCAAACGATGATTTACCGTAACCCTATCGTCAAATACAAAACATTCACCTTTCCAGAGACTTTGCTCTTCTGGCACCTCTTCAAGATATTTCAGAATGCCTCCCTTCAGGTGATAAACTTCCTCAAAACCCTGCTCTCGCAGGTAAGCCGTTGATTTTTCACAACGAATTCCACCTGTACAAAACATGGCAACTTTTTTATGCTTTGCTGGGTCTAGATTCTGTTTTACGTAGTCCGGGAACTCACGAAAAGTATCTGTGGCGGGGTTGATGGCATGCTCAAAGGTGCCAATTTCCACCTCGTACTGGTTACGGGTGTCTACCAGAAGGACGTCTGGATCTGAAATCAGGGCGTTCCACTCCGCGGGTTCCACGTAGGTGCCCACAATGCGCTTGGGATCAATCCCGTCAACGCCCATGGTGACGATCTCTTTTTTGAGTTTCACCTTAGTGCGTTTGAAAGGCTGGATATCAACAAAGGACTCTTTGTAATCGATGCCGTCAAAACGCGCATCCGCACCTAACCAAGCCTGCACGGCGTCAATGCCTTGTCGGCTTCCGGCAATGGTGCCATTAATACCCTCTCGCGCCAGCAAAAGAGTGCCGTGCACGTCATTGGCCAGCATAATTTCCAGCAGTGGGTGGCGAAGGGCTTTGTAATCATTCAGAACGGCGAACTTGTAGAGCGCGCAGACAACAACAGTGTTGCTCATGGGGGTCTCCTGCGGGCCGGACCGTAAATCCGGAGCATGGGTTTGTTTATCTGGAGGGTTTAAACCAGAGAGGGCGCAGATTCTAACCCACTCTGGCTCAGGTTCAAGTCAGTGCTGACCGAGGCCTTTAGCTAACGCTTATTTTGTAGATTTAGAATGCTCCCGCTCCACAACAGCTGATAACTGGCCCCAACCCGGGCGGGTTAGGCGAATGTTGTCCACAAGCACGGTTGGGGTACTCGTCACCTGTAACTGCATAGCTACGCGACGGCTAGCTTCAACGGCTTCCCGGTGCAGCTCTGTTGTCATACAACGGCGGAAACGGCGCTCTTCCAAGCCCAGGTCATTTCCATAACGGGTAAAGGTTGCTACCGGGTCGTTTGAACCGCTCCACTCAGTCTGCGAATCATACAGACGCTCGTGCATCTCCCAGTAAGCACCTTGATCGCCAGCGCAGCGGGCGGCCTGAGCAGCGGGAAATGCATTCTGATGTTGTTGCAAAGGCAAATCAAAATACACAAAGCGAACCTGCCCTGCTTCCACATACTCCTGCTTCAAGCGCTTACTCGCGCTCGCAAAAAGGCCACAGGCCGGGCACTGGTAATCCGCAAACTCCCGCACAACAACCGGAGCATCTGCAGCGCCTACAGAAACACCATACTGATCCAACTGGGCAGGAAAGGCTTCCGCATTTGGCCCGGCAACCGGTAATTCATCCGAAGTGGGTGTTGGCGCTGCCGTCAGGAAAAAAGCGCCAATCACAATAGCTGCGAGAACCAGCACACTCACCCCGATAACCAGAGGCTTTTTCGAACTTGTTTTCTTTTGCGGCGGCGCACCCGTTTGTTTGCGACGTTTTGCTTCACCCATTCTTGACTCCTTTCTGTTTTGCAGAGGTAACTCTGTGATTGTTAGCAGGCGAACATTCCCACATTCACTCAGGCAGGCTAAGATCCTTTATATCCTACATAAGTTCCAATACAAATTAAGGAGATCACATGCCACGCCCTTCATTTAACAAAAACTCCCTCAGTTTACCCCTCGTCGCAGCTCCCATGTTTTTAATATCCGGGCCTGAATTGGCGCTGGCGTGCTGCCGGGAGGGTATCGTGGGTAGCTTCCCAGCCCTAAACCAACGCACGAGTGAAGGCTTCGAAGAGTGGCTGGTCCAGATGAACGATGGGCTTGCCAAGTTGAAGGAAGAAAACCCGGAAGCCAACGTTGCGCCCTATGCGGTAAACCTCATCGTGCACCGCTCCAACCCGCGCTGGCAGGCGGATCTAGAACTGTGTGTAAAGCATCAGGTGCCCATTATCATTACGTCACTTGGTGCAGCAAGCCAAGTGGTTGAGGCCGTGCACAGCTATGGTGGCGCGGTATTCCACGATGTAACCAATCAAAAGCACGCACGCAAAGCGGCCGAAGCTGGTGTAGACGGCATTATTGCTGTTGCAGCTGGTGCTGGCGGGCATGCGGGCACTATCAATCCCTTTGTGCTGGTGCACGAAATCCGCGAGGTGTTTGAGGGCATCATTTTGCTAGCTGGCGGACTCTCTCACGGTGAAGACGTACTGGCCGCAAAAGCCCTTGGTGCGGACTTGGCGTATATGGGAACTCGTTTTATTAACACCAACGAGTCCCGGGCAGAAGATGCCTATCGCACCATGATTATTGAGTCTGTTTCCAGCGACATTATCCACACACCCGCCGTTTCCGGAATACCAGCCAGCTTTATGCGGCAAAGCTTGGAAGCCGCTGGATTCCCAATGGATAAGCTAAACCAGGCGGGTGAAATCAACTACGGCGAAAAGCTTAAACCGGTAGATGACGAAGCCAAGGCATGGAAAACCGTATGGTCGGCTGGTCAGGGTGTCAGCCAAATCAATGATGTGGTCAGCGTTGAGGTTTTGGTCTCAAGGTTGAAGAAGGAATACGAGAGCGCCCTTGCGCAGCTTTGCAAATAAGCAAACCTAACTCCGTAATTAACAGGCACCCAGTTCCGTCAGACTCGGAACTGGGATGCCTTGCCTTGCAACGCCAAGAGTAGTTCACTAATTTCATGGCTAGCGGTATCGGAACGCTTGATCGCCTCAACCGTTGCCTCGGATGAGTGAGCAATGCCCTCAACGCTCACGCTTGCTTTTTCTGCCTGTCGGCCTTCCTGCTCGGCAACCGACGAAATACCCAAAGCGCGTTCCTGCAGACTGCTCAGCAACTGATTGATCTGCTCAAAATGCTCATCAGCACGGCGGAACGCTGCAGACGATTCTGCAACCTGTTCTGATACCTCGCCAATCACCAATACGGCTTGCTTGCTGCCCTGTTGCAAGCCCGCAATGATCGCCTCGATCTCGGTGGTAGACGCCTGTGTTCGGCTGGCCAGTGTTCTCACCTCATCGGCAACAACCGCAAAACCTCGGCCCGATTCACCTGCTCTGGCCGCCTCTATGGCTGCGTTAAGCGCCAGCAAGTTAGTCTGCTCTGCAATGGCACCTATAACCGACAACACTGTGGTGATTTGTGTGCTTTGTTTATCGAGTGCACTTACAGCTTCTACGGCCTTTTGAACATTAAGCACAACATCATCGAGGCGCTTCAACACATCGCGGGATATGGCTGCTGTTGCATCACTCTCGGTGCTGACACTTCGCACCGCGCCAGCCATTTCCTCAATATTCTGGGCAACACCGGCAATGCTGTGGGACATAGCCGCCATGGTTTCGGACACTTCCACCACTTCCTGCTGCTGCGCGCCTACCGCTGCAACCGCATCATGGCTGACCTCGCCTTGGGCCCGAGCCTGCCCTACCGCAGATTCCGCAGAGCTCTTAACATCGGTTACCAGCTCTTGAATGCGGGCAATAAACTTGTTCACCCCTCGGGCCATCTCTGTCAGTTCGTCATTGCCCTTGAGGTTTACACGGCGGGTCAAATCGGCCTCGCCATCAGCAATGCCGCGAATCGCGGAGTTCAAACGTAAAACTCTAGGCAGCACGCTACCGCCGAGTACCGCTGCTATCAAAATCAGAAGCACAATCATGGAACTCACAGCAACCAATGTGAGGCTAGATGATAAACCCGATGCCTCCGTGCGAAGCGCACCTACCGTCTCGCTGATACGGGATTGCGTATCTGCGCCGATATCGGTGAGTTGCTGCTGAAGCCGCTGATTCACTTGCTCGGTTTCAGTTTCAAGGGTTTGTCTTGCCGTGTTAATACTGCTCGCAAGCGCGGTACCGAACTCTTTTTCCAACTGTGCTAGATCGCGGTTGATGCCATCCAGCGCCAACCCGATCTTTAGCTGCCCAATTGCAGAACCTTTGGGCTTAATGTCTGCGGTGATAATCACTACGTTCGAATCACGAGTTGCAGCCTCCAGTACGCGGTTTGCCGCCCCTCGACCCTCACCCTGCTCCATAAGAGCAAGTACGCGCTCATCAGTACGATCAACATAACGGGTCAGGCGCTTTCCATACTGGTCAAAATAGATCGCGAAAAGTACCGACTCTCTCGCATCTGCCAACTCCACAAGATTGGTAAGCCGCGGAACATCCCGATCCCATATCAGCGGCGCGGCAACAGCTGCCAAAACATCCGCCAGCCCTTGCGCCTCTGCCATAACAGCGTTTCGAACATTCTCTGCGACCTGTTCCTGCTGCTGGCGCTGCTTAAGCGTAAGTTCCGCAGCAAGCTCACTAACGCTTTCTTCGCGCATGGCCTGCAAGCGCAACCGAACATCATCGCGGGTGGTTTCAAAAGAGTCGCTGAGTTGATCACTGCTCTGCTCAAGGGCTGAACTAGCAGTGCCTATTAAGCGCTCAACTTGGTTCGTGATCAGCCATTGACTGATCACAACCTGCGCTACACCAGCGACAATAAGCGCAATAAAGACTGGCCGAATCAGCCGACTGGTGATTAAATTTTTGAAGAAAAGAGAGGCCATAAACAATCTCCCAACACGCTATTCCGGCATCCGGAGCAGTTGTTATTTTAATTATTGAGATGCATCTTATAGTAGTTGTAGCAAAGTAAATGACAAAGCGGGACCTCTTTATGTAGGGATTTGTTGCATATCTTTAAAAACAGCCCCAAGCGGCTCATTCAAGCTCGACACTTGATGCTTCGTATTGATCCAAGAAATTGGACTTTCGCTTGTATTCAACTTCTATCACAACCTTCTCGTCACCCTTGAGCAGCGTTTCTAACTGACTGAGAGAAAAATCTTCAAACGCATCGTCTTCGATCCCGATAGACACTCCGAGAATCGTGATAGAAGAATAAGAAAGACCATCTTTTGCCAGCACACCCACAAGCTGGTACGCATCTTCGGGGCTGTCCTCAAGCTCACGCTCTACCTGAAGGGCTTCAAGATAAATCTTACCGTCACCACCTTCTTTCTGCAGGCCAGACACCTCAACTTGAATCGACTCCGCCCCTGGTATCAGGTCACTGAGTAGCAGCGTTTCATCCGTATCATCATCTGTAATAATTGTTCTCGGAGTTACACTCACTCGAACGCCACCCACCAAAAAGCTATCGGTGCTCAGATCTACAGCGTCTATTGTGCCTGCGACCTCAGCATTGCCATCTCTAATTTCAATTTCAGTAGCGTGTACGAAATGGCCGGATACAAATTCACCTTCAACCTGCACTAGCAAACCTTCTTTGAGGTCTTCCAGAGCTAGATCATCCCACTCTGTCTCTTGTGTTATCTGAATCACCAGCCCATTGAGACCAAACGTCTGGTCAACCTCGTTGTAGCTCGAAGAGACTGGGCCTGCGATTTCGATATCCTCACCGGCAGGGCGATACCGACGAAAATCATCAAGTTGTATCCGCTTGGCTATAAGCGTGTTGCTTTCCGAGTCTTCACTCCCTTCAATCTCAAAATACACTCCGGGCTTCAAATCCTCAGCAGACAGCCCTTCTACAAAACTGCTGTCGTCAAATCTAATCACAACGCCATTCATCGTGAACTGGTTTGGTCCAACTGAACCCGCGTCAACAGGTCCCTCCAGCTCTACTCGGTTATCACCATAAAACGCAGGGTTAAAACCAATATAACTAGCTCGGTAGTCACCATCCGACTGACGCCAAGCGCTGATTCGCACATAGTCACCTTCTGCGAGGGTTGCAAGTGTTCTGTTCTTAAGAACAGTTTGCCGACCGGCAAAAACTTTTTGCCCATATATTTCGAATGAGACCGACTCCCTACCCGCACCCATTTGCAAATTGGAAACCTTGCCTCGCAGGGTGTCGTCATACTCCATCGAATCTGCATCACCCGTACCGTCGGGATGCCACTCGCCTTCAATTCTCAGAATCATTCCTTCGTTAAGGTCGTTTTCCGAGGCAATTCCATCATTGCTTTGCACTTCTCTGTCTCGGATACCATCCGTAAAAAATTCAACGCCATTCACAAATACGCTGCCAAAGCCCGATACCGGCCCCACACTTGAACCAGTACCACGGATGCCACCGTCTGCCACTTGATAGTCGCCACCACACGCAGAAAAAAGACCAAGTGTTAGCACGGTCGCTAATGCTACGAGCACACGTTTGCGGGCTATCAGAATCATTGCTCTCTCCGCGCTGGACAAGTCGACTTTGTGTGGTTTTTTTGGTGGCTCGTATCAGACATCGTCGTTATGCCGTCTACCTGCGTTTCTGCCGGGACTATACACTTTCCGTCTTACTACTGGTGGGGACTCTAAGCTGGGAGCATCGTGTACATAGGTACTTCGTCTAAGGAGAAGTTGTCCGCTATCCAGTTGTTCAACCAAACCTTTGCGTAGAAGTTCATTGAGTACCACTACAGGCACAAAACTGGGATTAACTGCATGCACAAGCTGATTAAAGTTAGGCTCATTCTGCGTGTTGGTTGCGAGTAAGATGGGATGCTCATTCTCGTCAAGGAACGCGATTGCGCTGATCCAATGGCTCACTACTTCCCGGCCAGAAGGGGACAACAGTGTGCTGGCGAGTTCCGTTGGCTCCCAGCGGCATACAAGTTCTGATTGCTTATCAGGCCTCATGACGCGTTCTCTTGGCGAGAACTGAGCAAGTGTGTTTCTTTACACTGTGGATCTTCAAAGTAAAACACGCTAACACCTGTTCTGATTGATTCCGACGACGAACCAGCAATCGGTTCCCCTGATACATCGCGATCTTTTGGCCCTAGCCATGAATCCAACTGCTCAAGCATTTTCTGGGATTGTTCCGCAGCGTGTATGCGCCAAGCGTCCATAACCTCTGAAGGTATGTTGTTATAGGTCAACGTGCGCTGAAAAAGTGGCTGTTGGCCGCTTTTGCCACAAGCTAAGTTATGATCCATTGTGGCTATAAGGTCTGACACATCCTCTCCAAAAATTTGAAGCATTTTTTGACTGTCGCCAGCAGGTACATAGGCTCTTTGGTTTAAAGATAGCTCACCAGTGTCTTTATGCACAGACACTAGATTAACCCGCAATAATTCATCCAACACAGCACGCGGTGGCATATCCCCACTGTACTTTTTTGCCAGTTGACAAAAACTCACGGGACCCTCAAAAGGAAGTTCAGCGGGTTCGCCAGTGGCATCTTTAAACTGTGCATCGTTTACCCAGCCAGAGACAACGCGAGATGCCCGGTTCGTATTGAGCACTTCAAAGGTAGCAGTGTGACGCCCTGCTAGAATCTCGCGCTGGCGCTTAACTTCTTTTCGCGTTAGCCCTGTCATAACCGCCGCCGCAGAGTCGGTTGCTTTGCGTCGATCACCAGAGAAATCTTTCAGCGCTGCTTCCACATATGCGCGTTTAACCAATTCGGAAAACTCACCAAAAGGAATACCATTACGCAAAAGCAGCCTCGCAAGGGGCCGCAAAATGCGGAACAGAGCCTGATGTAATGGGTTGGTGCGGGGATCAGTCATGTTTGGGATTGTATTCCCATGGCGCCACTAAAAGCCAGCAGTGCGGGCAAGATCAACTCACCCGCACCGCCAGCGCATCACTGATCTGGACTATCAATCAACTCATACTCGCCAGCGCCCGTGGCACAATACTCAAGTTCCACCGCACTCTGGGGCTCCAAGTCGCCAAGGCTAAAGAGGCCGGGCAGTATCTCCAAGTTCATAACGCGGATTGAGCCTGAATCAGTCACTGTAATTCTGGCTTCCAGTTCTGCGCAATCATCATCGCTTTGGCCTTCGTACTTCACAACGGCAGCTTCTAGATAGCCACCATCGCTGTCACGCTGAAAACCTTCTACTTCCAGATAGTCACCGACGTTGAAGCTTTGGATATCGAGAACCCGTGTACGGCGCTCATCATCGTTGCCTTCGTCGATAAGCGTGCTGGCCGTTAACTGAACCTTAACGCCACCGACCATGAGTATTTCATTTACTAAATCTATCGACTCAACAGCGCCTTCCAGTTCGACATTCGATTCCTGACCTTCGATGTCTTCAGCATACAAAACACCCTCACGAAACTCGCCTTCCACCTGAACATGCATGCCGTTTTGCAGGCTCTCTTCGCGGATATCATCAAACTCTGAGTTATCTGTAACCCTCACCAGTACGCCGTTAATATAGAACTGGCGGTTAGCTTCGTCATAGTCATACAAGTCGCCGGATACTTCGACGTCATCACCTTCATCATCCAACCAATGGCTTTCCTTATCGATTTCTGCAGCCAGAAGCGTTTGTTTATCGGTAGACAACGTCCCTTCTACTTCCACCGTCATGCCATCAGCCAAACTGTCTAAAACAAACCCGCCTTCCGGCTGTGCGCTTGTATAGTCGATCGGGAAGTTTCTGATCGTGAAGGTTTGGGCCAGCTTGTCTAAGTTCTCAACGACGCCCTCGATCTCTACGTCGTTAGCGCCCTCAAAATCAAAGTCGATCCCTCTCACGCCCACGTAGCTTGCTCGGAACTTACCTTCCGCTGTTCGCCAGCCACTAATGCGAACCCGATAATCCGCGGCTCTACTTGCCAACTCAATGGGTGCAACACCACGGAAAACAGTTTGGCCATCAACAATTACGGTCTGACCAAGCATATTGATCTCGCCCATACGACTGCTGGCATCCCAAGACATTGAGCTAACTGGACCACGTAAGGTGTCGTCATAGCTGACGACCCTCGCTTCGCCTTCTCCTTGTCGACCCCAATCGCCCTGAACTTTCAAGATCATGCCCTTGTCCAGCTGCGCTTCACGCACGACACCGTCATCACTAAGAACAGTGCCGTCTGTTCTAAACCTTGTGCCATTCACATACACACTGCCAAAACCAGAGATTGGGCCGACACTGGTACCCGACGAAGTTTGACTCGGGCTAGAGCTCTCGGAACCACTACCACCACAGGCAATGAGCGAGCTTGCAAGAGCGCCGGTTAAAGCGAACTTAACGGCTGAAGCTAAAAGGTTGTGTTTCATCACGTATCTCCGGGCTACTGTACAAAGTTTAGGCAATCAAATTTGACGCCCCAGCGAAGTGGGATTATTTTCCCAAATTCAATATTGGGAATTTATTCCCATTTAGCGCTTTTGTCCAGCGTCCTTTACTTTTAATTTATGAACTTTCAGACAGTCTGAGCGTAACCTTATGACCATCAACAGATTGCGAGATGAGAAATGCTGGGATTTTTGAAGGGCGATCCAAGGAAAAAACTGCAGAAAGAGTACGAAAGCAAGCTTGAAAAAGCGCTTCATGCACAGAGAAACGGGGATTTAAGAAGCCACGGTACTTTGATGGAAGAGGCAGAAAAGATTTACGCCGAAATTAAAGCGTTCGACGCAAACCAGTAAAACGGATTTTAACAATGAGTGGTGCCGGGGGAGGCTACCACCCCCCTGTTAGTTGCTGTAGTTGCAGGTTGAGTCGCTCTACCTCTTTGCGCATTCCCTGAACTTCATCTAACAGCTCTAGGGACATGGCAAGGCCGGGCAGGTTCATCTTCAAGTCGCGCTGCAAACGTCTGGCCTTGTGCAGGCGAGCAAGCGCTGCAACATCAAACAGCCACTGGCGTGCTTCCTCTGCCGGCTCTACCGGAGCGATGATGCCGTAGCTTACCAGCTTGATCACGAACTCTGCGTGGCACTCACCACGCTCGCACACCTCGTGAAGGGTAAAGGTGCTGCCATCTGAGTCCATTACTTCAACGGTCAGAATACTGTTTCTATCACTCATGTTTTAAGCTCCCCTTCACAGGTGCAGTTTGCTGCGTGGGTTGAATGCTTTCTCAGCCTCGGCAAGCTGCTCGTAGAGCTTTTCTGCTTCCGCAGAATGCTGCTCCGGTATGGCTATCTGTAGAATAACAATCTGATCGCCCGGATGCTTGCCCGGCAAGCCTTTGCCTTTTAAGCGGAGCTTGCGGCCGGAGGACGTTCCCTTGGGTACTTTTACATTCACCTTTGAGCCCACGGTTGGCACGGTAACGGTCGCACCCAGCGCGGCCTCCCAAGGTGCCACCGGAACGGTCACAACAACATCATGCCCTTCTACACTAAACAGTGGATGCGGTGCCAATTCGATTTCTATAAGCAAGTCACCCGCTGCTGCGCCACCATAACCGGGAGACCCTTGGCCTTTCAGGCGCAAATGCTGCCCTTCGCGCATTCCAGCGGGGATTTTCACTTTCAGTGTTTTCTGCCGGGCAACAACACGGCCCTGTTCGTCGGCTTCGTGCACGGCAAAGGAAACCTGTTTCTCGGACCCGTTAAACACTTCCTCAAGGAACAGAGCCAACCGTGCATGAACGTCTTCACCGCGCATGCGCATGTTCTGCCGGAAATCACCAGCACCCGAACCTGCGCCTTGTCCGCCACCAAACATCTGCTCAAAAAAATCACTGAACTGTCGAGAATCCGCATCGGTGTACCCACCGCCGCCAAACCCGGAAGCACTTTGCCAACCGGGAGGTGGCTGGAAAGAGCCGTCAGACTGCGCGCCATATTTACGCAACTGATCGTATTCCGCGCGTTTTTCAGGGTCCTTCAGTACTTCGTAGGCCTCGCCAAGATCTTTGAATTTTTCGTCGGCATTGTCTTCTTTACTGACATCCGGATGATATTTCCGCGCAAGCTTCCGGTAGGATTTTTTGATTTCCTCGGGGGAGGCAGACTCGCTCACACCAAGTACGGCGTAATAGTCTTTGAAGTCCATTGAACTCCTCGCATCTAATGAAAGATTGTTCTCTGGTTATATATGATTGGCGCAAACACCGGAAATGCAAGCTCACCCCAGCGCATTTAAATAGGGTGTAGTACCCTTCACAGTACCTTTGAGAACGACCTTAGCCTAAAACCAACACAGAGAAAGGGTGCCATGCCTGAAAAATCGCCAAAACTCGTATCCGCTTCCGCCATTGAGAAACACGTTTATAAAGTTTTCCCTAACGATATGAACTCTCATGAAACCGTTTTTGGCGGCATGATTATGGCGAAATGCGACCGTTTGGCTCTTGTGGTTGCTGAGCGCCACTCTGCCCATGTGTGTGTGACGGCTGCGGTGGATTCGATCCATTTTCGTGCCCCGGCGAAAGGCAATGACACTCTGCTATTCAGTTTATCCCTAAATCGTAGCTGGGGATCGTCTATGGAAATCGGCGCTAAGGTTGTCGCGGAGAATAGTTACACCGGCGAAACACGGCACATCCTGTCTGCGTTCTTTACGTTTGTAGCCTTGGATGAAAACGACAAGCCCATAGACGTTCCTGCAGTAATTCCGGAAACAAGCAAACAGAGGCAGCGCTTCGCGAATGCAGAGATTCGCCGTGAGGGGCGGCTGAAGACCCGGGCGCAACTGGCTAAAGTGAGCGATGACGATAAGGATTAACCGGGCTGAGATTCTGTAAACTGCCGGGCTATGATAGGGTCTCGCAGGCTCAAACCTTCCTTACCCATTTTACTTAGGAGAACCCCATGATCTGGACTGTGTATCTCTCTGGCGAAATTCATACCGACTGGCGTGAACAGATTCAGGCTGGTGCAGAAGCCGCCGGATTGCCAGTGGAATTTACTGCGCCGGTGACCAACCACGAAGCCAGCGATGCGGCGGGCGACATGCTGGGCAAGCCAGACGTAGGTTTCTGGCGCGACCACCAGTCATCCAAAGTAAACGGCATCCGCACCAAAACCCTGCTCGAGCAGTGCGACTTGGCAGTGATTCGTTTCGGGGACAAGTACAAACAGTGGAACGCGGCTTTTGATGCCGGCTTCTGTGCGGCCATGGGCACACCCTACGTTACCCTGCACGCTGAAGATATTATCCACCCCCTGAAAGAAGTGGACGCATCCGCCATGGCATGGGCGCAAACACCCGAGCAGATTGTTGAGATTCTGAAGTACGTTACAACCGCTCAATAAGGGTTTGTTTGATCTGGCGAAGGGCACTGGCTACTTCGCCAGATGCCCCACATAAGCCGCAACAAACGCCGTTTCCTGAAATACCTTCAAGCCTGTTTCTGCAAAAGGAATGGGCAGCGGCTTGGCAGACAGTGTCGCTTTGATGGTTGCTGACGAAAGCAATTCCACCTCAACATCCGACTCTGGCATCAACTGAAGAGCTGCTTCCATTTTGAAGCTGATGGCACCACCGGCAAACTTGCCTTTGGGCATACGCTCTTTGATGGCCACTTTTTTCACATCGTGCTCTGCCAGAAACGCTGAAAAAGACGCCTGGAATGCCTGAAGATCCTCACGGGTGTGATTCTTCTTCAAGGTGATTTTGCGAACCTTGGTATCCGGCAGGCTGAACTGCCCTGCGTCTAGGTTCAGCAAACACACCACCGCATCGCTTCCGCTCAATTCAACACCGCAAATACGCATGGGCACTCCTTTTTGGTCAATAAGGCTTCCGGTTCAGCATGCACAGTACATTTTAAACGACTCCACTGCAGCTTAAACCGCTTGCGTACCATGCCACACAGGCAGCGCCATATCCTCCGGCTCCTCATTAGGCCCGCCAGTCCGGCTTTTAAACGCACCTTCTTCAATGGGCACGCGGAACAGGGCCGTTGCTATACGCTCTTTGGCGCTGGGCGCACGAACCTGATCCCAACGCCCTGGTGAAAGCTGGTTGATAATTGCCTTGAATGCATCGTCAAATGCACCGTCATCCACCACTCGCACGGCCTTTCCAAACAACACCAGCGATGAGTAGTTTGCGCTGTGGTGGTAGGCTGATTTACTCATCACCCACTCCTCAGTTACCGCAAACGAGATACACAGCTGCGCTCCGGATTCCAGCTGCTTGCACACACGACCGCCGCTCAAGCTATGCAGATAAAGATCATCCCCCAGACGCCAGGCCGTAAGTGGAATAATTCTGGGTTCTCCTTCCTCTACAAACCCAACGTGGGCCGTCTTTAACCGGTCGATCAGGGCATAGGCATCGGCGCGTTCATAGCTTGCGCGTTTAGCGGCCCGTTTCACCTGGCTGCGCGGGCAACAGGAAAGAGAAGACATTGCAACGGGGTCGATTTCCTTCAAAGACATCATAGTTTCCTTTCGTTAAGTACCCCGCTATTAAAGAAAACATCTGATACCATCAAAAGATCCAGATTATGATTTTCAATAGGGCCAGACAAAGTGATTAACGATATTCGTTTGGACTCCGCCACTCCGCTGCAACAACAACTGTACCGGCAGCTATCCCAGCGCATCATTAACCAGCGCTACCTGCCTGGCAGCCAACTGCCATCCAGCAGGCAACTGGCAACCGATCTTGGGGTGAGCAGAAATACCGTAAATGCAGTTTACGACCAGCTAAAAGCAGAAGGCTTTCTGCTAAGCCGTCCGGGCAAAGGCGTATTCGTCAACGAGGATATCCGCGCCAGCCTGAACAAACCGGACCAGACGCCCTCGCACGCGCCAAATAATGCTGAGCCACTGCCACCTTTGCCCACTGTGCCAAGACACAGCATGCGGCTAGGAGAAGACGCCAATCTGCCCTTTCAGCCCGGCCTGCCAGACCTGGATGCCTTCCCGATCCGCAGCTGGAACCGGATCCTGCATCATCAGGAAAGCCGCAGACTGCTCAGAGGGTATGACTGCATTCAAGGCTATCAACCCCTGAGAAAAGCCGTTGCGGAATATGCACGGGAGTCCCGTGGGGTGCGCTGCCACGAGCATCAAATCATCATTACCAACGGTGCACAGCAGGCATTGTCTCTGATTGCGGATGTACTGCTTAAAACTGGTGACCAAGTGTTCTGCGAGAATCCGGGTTATCGCGGAGCCCGTTACGCGCTGGGGCGTTACGGCAACCCGTTATTGCCCGTGCCCTTGAAAGGCCAGGTGCTGGATGTGGATGCACTTGCGGATATGGGCCCTGCCAAACTGTTATTCTGCACGCCCACGCATCAATACCCCATGGGCGGAATTCTGGATATTGCACAGCGTATGGCTCTGGTTCAATGGGCACAGCGTAATCAGACCTGGATTATCGAAGACGACTACGACAGCGAATTCCACTTTCACAACAAACCCTTCGCCGCTATTCAGGGGTTATTCGACAACGCACCCGTTCTTTACGTAGGAAGTTTCAGCAAAACTCTGCTTCCCGGCTTGCGAGTGGGCTATCTGGTTGTGCCCGAACCCATGGTGGAGGCGTTCCTGTGGGCCAAGCGGGTTACCGGCGGTGAAACGCCACTGCTTACTCAGGCAACCATAGCGGAATTCATTGCAAGCGGGCAGTTCACCCGTCATCTGCGACGCATGCGGCAGCTCTACAAGGAGAAGTGGACATACTTCCAACAGCTTGTGCTATCGGAACTGGGCGGGCTGGTCACACCGGTGGCGGAGAGTGCCGGCATGCATCTGGTTCTGGAGGGCGAATTCGACGATGCCGACATGAGCCAAAAGCTAAGGACCAAGGGGTTTGGCAGCACACCCTTGAGCGTTCATTTTATCGGGGAGGACACGAGAAGCGGCCTGGTGATGGGTTTTGCCAGCGCCAGCGAGCGCGAGATCAAAGCGGCTGTATTGGCACTGAAGTCACTCCTGCAAGCACAGTGATAATTTTGCCGTGAGCTCACGCAGATCGCCGGCAATTAGCGCAACGCCTGACAGCTCTTGTCCTTTCGCATTTTTGATTCAAGCAATTGCGGGTATGCTGATCAGGCAAGCTATTGTTGATGGAAAAGGAGTCAATATGACAGACCACATGCCGGATGATTTATCCGCAGCTGGCCGTGATTTGAGGGCCTACACTGATGAGTTGCGCCCCAAACATCCTGTCGTGCGAAACATCAAAGGTGAATGGGTGCTGCTTCGGCACGCCGACGTTTTGGCCGCTGCTCTGGATCACGAGCGGTTTTCCAGCCAGGTGTCTCGCTACTTGCAAGTGCCGAACGGGCTTGATGGAGAGGAGCACACCCTCTTCCGAAATGTGATCGAACGGTATCTTACCCGGGAAGCGGTGGAGCCATTCGTTCCCGTTTTCACACGCGTCGCTCGCCAGTTGGTCGCGGAGCTACCCAAGGGTGAAGTACTGGATGCCGTTAATGACATAGGCGCCGTGTTCGCCGTTCGCGCCCAGTGCGCCTGGCTAGGATGGCCGGCAGATTTAGAACCAAAACTCCTGATCTGGATGAAGGAAAACCATGCCGCCACCCGCTCTGGCGACAACGCCCTGATGGCAGATGTTGCCGAGCAGTTTGATGAAATTATTCGTTCAGTTATCCAGCCACGGCGTGCTGCTGACGCAAGCGCTCCTGACGATTTGACGACAAAGCTATGCCGGGAGACGGTGAATGGCCGTGAACTGACAGAAGCAGAGTTGGTTTCAATTCTGCGCAACTGGACAGGTGGAGATTTGGGTTCGATCGCTCTCTGTGTCGGCGTGCTCATCGCACATCTGGCGCAACATCCTGACCTTATTGCGCGGATACGAAGTGCTTCCAACACAGAAGTAGAAGCGATCATTGATGAAATTCTTCGTCTCGACAATCCGTTTGTGTCCAACCGGCGTGTAACCACCTGCCCCGTTCATATCGGTGGCCGGGATATTCCCAGTGGCGCAAAAGTAAAGCTGAACTGGACATCTGCCAACCGCGATGAATCTGTCTTTGACAACAGCCGGTTTGACCCTGACGGCAATGCAGCGAATAACCTGCTCTACGGTGCAGGCAAGCACGTCTGCCCGGGCCGCCTGCTGGCCACATGGGAGCTCAGGATTGCATTACAAACTATGCTCACTTCACTGCAGGCAATTGAACTGGCAGAGGACCAACCGCTAGAGCGGGAAGTAGCGCCGGTTGGCGGGTATCACCGAGTGCCGGTAGTGTTAAGGTGAGGAGTGCTAAGATGATGGAGCCTGAACAAGGCAGTTAATCAACGTAATCGAAATATCCCGAAAAACCGCTTCTGAGGCCACAACGCTCGGGAAGCGGTCATACACACCCCGCCGGCAGGTTGAAGTGCGTGTCTGTGCTGACTCAACACAACTCACTTGAGCTTTTTCGCTCTGGTCGGAGGCCTGTTCACAGAATGAGGGGACTTGCGTGATCACCCAATCCACAGTTGTGCTGAGCTTTACCGGATTATTCTGAAGGTCGGTAAAGCGGCCTGCGTCAACCGGTTCGGGCCGCTCGCGGGTTTGATCCCAAATAACATAAAGCAACGCAGCCAATACGAGGGTGACAGTAACAACAGGGAACTTTATCCGGGTTTTAAACACGCTCTATCACCGCCGAGGCAGGTTTAATCAAGCTAATCATCAGGCCAGCCATGGGTTATCGCTAAGTTGCATTTTACCAAGTGGATACGCGTGCAAAGGTTACGCAAACATCTTCTGGGATAGTAGACTGAACGCAACAATCATAAAAGGCGTGATCATGATAAAAGCCTCCCTCATTTGCTGCGGCCTACACCACATCTGCCAAGTTGCATTCGCAACTGTTAACGACAATGGCTCCTGAACACCTGCTCACTCTGGTTGCACGCCTTGGCTATGCATCCAGAGGTATTGTCTACTTGTTGATCGGTGGGCTTGCTACGCTGGCCGCTATTGATCAGGGCGGCAAAACCACTGGCAGCAAGGGAGCGCTAGCGCAATTACTAACGGCGCCCATGGGCCATGTGCTGCTTGGCATCTTAGCTCTGGGCCTCATAAGTTATGCGTTATGGCGGTGCGTGCAAGCATTCACAGATACCGACCACCACGGAAAAAGCCCGAAGGGCCTCACTATTCGAACGAGTCTGGCAATAAGCGCGATAACCCACATGCTTCTTGCGGTATTCGCAATCAAGTTGGTTTTGACGTTGGGCGGCAACGACTCAAGCGGTGGCGGCTCCGCAAATACTGCGAGCTGGCTGATGACACAGCCGTATGGGCGGTGGTTGGTTGGCGCCGTTGGCCTAGTGATGATCTCCGCAGGTGTGGCTCACGGTGTCAAAGGCGCAAGAGCACAATTTGACCGCCACTTTGACATGCCACATAACACTCAACGCTGGGCCTACCCAATATGCCGATTCGGGCTAATGTCTCGCGGATTGGTGTTCATGGTCACTGGCACGTTTTTTCTTATGGCGGCTTATCACCTCAATCCTGAAGAAGCTGGCGGCATCGCAGAAGTATTCGATACATTCCGCCAGCAGCCCTTCGGTACGCCACTGATGGCATTGGTCGCCGTCGGACTGTTCGCATTTGGTACCTACAGCATATTGGAGGCGTTTTACCGTCGTGTGAACCCAGCATCCGAGCCTAATTAGCCAGTAATCACCAAAGCGTGCAACTACCGGCGCCTCACCAACCGGAACTTCACCAATAGCCCAGAAGCTTCCACCAAAGCCCGCCTACCACCACCCATACAGCCAGATTTACTAGGCTCATCACGAACCCAGCTTTCCACCATTCGCTCAAACTTACATAACCTGAGCCGAAGATAACTGGCGATGTGCCGGTAGCGTAATGGGTCAGCGTCATCATTATGGACGAGGTGGCTGCCATCATCAGCACGAAAGCCATGGGTGGCGCGCCAAGGCCGAGACCAACCACTAGGAAAGCACCCATCATCGCCGTGATATGGGCAGTGGTGCTGGCGAAGAAGTAGTGAGAATACAGAAATACCAAAACTAGAATAGCTGTTGAGGCTGGCCAAGCCAGACCAGTGCTGACTATTTGCTCTTGTATTTCATCAGAGAACCAAGCAATCACCCCCAGCTCATTCAACTGGGTGGCCATCATTACCAGCGCGCCGAACCAAACAAGCGTATCCCAAGCGCTTTTCTCGGAAAGTGCATCCTTCCAATTCAACACGCCCGTTACCAACAGAATCGATAGACCTACAAAAGCGGTTGTGGTTGCATTCAGCTTAAAAAAAGCTCCAAAAATCCACGCGGGTACGTCTGCCCACAGCAGCAGTAAAACAACAAAGACTCCCAACATTATAAGCTCATCTCGGGTTAATTTACCCAATCGCTCCAAACGTTCACGGGCGAAACTAACCGCATCGGGAGTGGCTTTGATCTCCGGCGGATACATCAGATAAATCACCAGAGGCATAAGCGCAATAGCAACGAGGCCAGGCAACAGCATAGCGAGAGCCCAGGTCATCCAGCTCAAACTGATCGCAGCGCCAGTAGCGTCAGCAATCAGTTTTACGGTTAGGGGATTCGGTGCAGTGGCGGTTATGAACATAGCCGATGTAATGGGGTTGGCATGGTAATTCACCAGTGCCAGATACTTGCCAATTTTTGGGGTGTTGTCGTTATCTGGTGTACTGCCATAACTTTGAGCTATAGACTGCATAATCGGATGAATAATAGCGCCACCACGAGCTGTATTGCTGGGCGTAACCGGCGCAATGACAAGTTCAGAAAGGGCCAGGCCATACCCAATACCTAGGGTTCTTTTGCCAAAAGTGGCGATAAAGTAATAGCCAATGCGCTCACCCAACCCGGTTTTTATCAGCCCTCGGGAAATCATGATCGCTATGGCTATCAACCAGATCAGAGAATTATTAAAACTCCCCAAGGCATTACGAATCGATGCGCCGGGATTGTCGCTGGTAACGCCGCTAACGGCCACTACCGTAATCGCAACAATCGAGATCGCACCAATCGGCATGGCCTTGCCAATGATGGCTGCAATTGTCGCTACAAATATGGCCAGCATCAGCCAGCCCTGACCAGAAACACCCTCCGGCGTTGGGATAAACCAGATCGCAACCCCGATGGCAATCGCCACAAGCGCGGGCACTAGATTGAAATCGGATGTGGAAGATGGCATCACGAAGGTTCCTTTGGTGACGAGTATGGTCGGCGTTATTCCATTCAAATACATGGCTATTTGAGTTGGAACGCGGTGGCTACAGGCTATCCCTTGATGGCCATAACTGTAAACAATCCGTGTGTATTGTGAAGTTTCGCAAGCGTGCGGCAGTGAGCGTATATTACCGGTATGCCTTTGTTCAGGAGCACCTTATGCCCGATAACATTCACTTCTATGAACCTTCTAACGGGCATGGGCTTGCTCATGACCCATTCAACGCTTTGGTAGCGCCGCGCCCCATAGGCTGGATATCATCGAAGAGCCGGGATAACGTGCTTAATCTCGCACCCTATAGCTTCTTTAACGCCTTCAACTACCATCCGCCCCTCATCGGATTTTCCAGCATCGGCTACAAAGATTCTGTTCGTAATGCCGAGGATACGGGCGAGTTCTGCTGGAATCTGGTTACCCGCTCACTAAGCGAGGCAATGAACGAGACTTGTGCTGCTGTGGGTCCGGACGTGGATGAATTTGCACTCTCTGGCCTAACGCCAAAGCCTTCTCGGGTTATCTCCGTGCCCCATGTGGCAGAAAGTCCGGCCTCTTTTGAATGCCGGGTCACTCAGATACTCCAGCTTGCTGGCGTCGATGGCGAGAAGGTCGAGACTTGGGTGGTATTCGGTGAAGTGGTCGGTGTGCATATCGCCCAGCACCTACTCAGGGATGGGGTTTTCGATACGGCTGCCGCCGAACCCGTCATGCGAGGCGGAGGGCCAGCCGACTACTTCACCGTGGGTGCCAAAAACAAGTTTCAGATGCATCGGCCAAAATAGCTCCGAGCCGGAACTTCAAGCATTGATCAGTGATGTTCCGGCGGAACCCAAATTGGAACATCCTCTGGTTTGGGTTCATTCCACTCTCGGTGCATAGAACTGCTCAGCGCTTCTTCAAGCTTCATAAACAGCTCGCCATAGCGCGGGCTAAACTTAATGCCTTGCTCAATCTCCTTCCAAGCTTCGAATAACTCCTCCTCATGGGCCTTCTCATTTTGCACAAATGCCCAAGTCATTTGCTTCGCGCGCATCGGGTGCACCCCCATAGCCGTCAGCACATGGCCTCCCAACTCGAGAGCGGAATGGTAGGTCTCGCTCATTACATCGTCAGCACCCGCCTCCCGAAGCTGGTAGCCGTGGCCACGGTCAAAGGCACGGGCCAGCACCCAAACACCCGGGAAAAACTTTTTCACATGCTCCACCATCTTTACCGAGCGGTCCCGGTCGTCAATCGCTACAACTAGCAAGCGAGCCTTTTCGATGCCTGCTTTTTCCAACAGGTCGGGGCGGCTGGCATCGCCAAAAAAGCTCTTGATGTTGATTTGGCGAACATTTTCGATCTGTTCGAGTTCGTGGTCTAGCACAACAATAGGAATATTGTTCGCCCTTAGTAAGCGGCAAATTATCTGCCCAAACCGCCCTACCCCAGCCACAATAACTGGGCCCTGCTCATCAATGATGTCGGCGTCTCGCTCATCGTTCTTGGAGCGCCGATATCGGGGCAACACAACTCGGTCGTAAACAATAAATAGTAGCGGCGTGAGGAACATGGAGAGGGCAACAACCAGCGAGAGAACTTGAGCGATGTCTTGCGAAATCACATGGCTTTGAACGCTGTAGGTAAGTAACACAAAACCGAATTCGCCTGCCTGCGCCAAACCCAGCGTAAATAGCCAGCCGTTGCTGCTACGAATACCAAACAGCCGGGCAAGAGCCAGCAGGATCAAAGCCTTTACTGCAATCACTGCGACACCCAGTGAAACAACAGTGACCCACTCAGCCACCAACACCTCGAAGTTGATACCGGCGCCCACGGTGATAAAAAATAGGCCAAGCAACAAACCCTTGAACGGTTCAATGTTGGCTTCTAGTTCATGCCTGAATTCACTGTTGGCCAAAACCACACCGGCCAAAAAAGCACCCAAAGCTGGGGACAGGTTCACCACACTCATCAGAGCAGCAATGCCGATTACCAGCATCAATGCCGTGGCCGTGAAAACCTCCCGCAGCCCCGACTTCACCACATAACGGAACAGTGGTCGGCTTAGGAAATAGCCGCCAACAATAACCGCAGCGACTGCACCCACCACAACCAAGGCATGAGCCCAACCCGGTAAACCAGAAACAAGGCTAAGCCCTGCATCGGCGGGTGACTCAGCACTGCTACCACCCATTAAACCCGGCAACGCCAATAAAGGAATCAAGGCAAGCATGGGAATAACCGCGATGTCCTGGAACAGCAGGACAGAAAAGGCATTCCGCCCGCCTTCCGTTTTCGACAGGCCCTTTTCATCCAACGTTTGCAGCACAATAGCAGTGGATGACACAGCGAAAATAAGCCCAACGGTTAATGCCGTCTGCCATTGCAGTCCAAGCCACCAAGCTATCGACATTCCGGCCGCAGCCGTTAAGGTCACCTGAAGCCCACCAAGCCCCAAAAGCCGAACCCTCATCGCCCAAAGCGCCTTGGGGTCAATCTCCATACCGATCAGGAACAGCATCATGACAACACCGAATTCGGCGAAGTGCTGAATAGTGCTGGCTTCCTGTCCCACAAGCCCCATGACTGGCCCGATTACAACGCCGGCAACTAAGTAACCCAGCACGGAGCCCAAACCAAAGCGCTTCGCCAATGGCACTGCAATCACCGCAGCCACAAGATAAATGAAAGCCTGAATGAAATAGGTAGTCATAAAAACCGGAGCTCGATAAATTTGGGGAGGGGCATAAGTACATTATCTGCAGCCAAGAGCGCAAGCTACGTTTGTTGTCGGAACCGGTTCAGCAAAAACGTGATAATGTGGAGATCAAGGATTGCCAAAGGCTCACTGGGACGACGCCACAACCCAGCACTAAAGTAGGATAAGCTCATGATGTACTTTGCTTACGAGATCGGCCGCGCCGCGCTGAAACCAGTACGTATGCTAGCCAAGGCTCAAAGCAACCTGCTCCAACACCCACAAAACCCACTATCCCTAATGCCCGGAGCGCGCAGCGTTGCCTCCGCCTATGGGGTGTTTGGCGACCTGACCCGTCGCTACTCGAAACCTGCTTTCAATCTGCCCACTACCCTGTGTGACGGCAAAGAAGTTGCCGTTCATGAAACCATTGTAAAGCGCAAACCGTTTGCGCAGCTCAAGCATTTCAAGCGTGATGTAGCACGACCCGATGACCCGAAACTGCTGATTATCGCGCCGTTGTCGGGCCACTTTGCGTCACTGCTGCGCGGCACCGTGGAGGCCATGCTGCCGGAGCACGACGTATACATCACCGATTGGCGCGATGCGTGTCTGGTTCCTTTATCGGAAGGCGATTTTGGTCTCGACGATTACATTGATTACATCATAGATTTCATTAGCCATATCGGGCCAAACACCCATGTTCTGGCAGTGTGTCAGCCCGTAGTAGCAGCACTCGCAGCAACTGCCATCATGGCCGAGGATGGCCACCCTTCGGCACCCCGTTCGCTAGCGCTGATGAGCGGCCCGATCGATGCCCGAATTGACCCCACCGCGCCTTGCAAACTGGCCACCAAGCACAAACTGTCCTGGTTCAAAACTAACCTCGTTCACCCGGTTCCCGCCCCCTACCCTGGCGCCTTACGCATGGTTTACCCGGGATTCCTACAGCTAGCCGGGTTTGTGAACATGAACCTCGACCGCCATGTTGATGCCTACCGCGGGCTGTTCAGATCCATCCGCGACAATGAGACTGACAAGGTAAATCGTCACCGCGACTTCTATGACGAATATCTGGCAGTGATGGACCTTCCGGCACCCTATTATTTAGACACCATTCAGCGAGTTTTTCAGGAGTTTGCGCTAGCACGAGGCTGCTTCACATACCGTGGGCGCACAGTGAATCCTGCCGCAATACGAAGCACTGCACTGATGACGATTGAAGGCGAAAAAGACGACATCTCCAGCCCGGGCCAAACTCAGGCGGCCCACGATTTATGTATCAATGTGCCACAAATCCGCCGCTTGCATCACCTTCAGTCAGGTGTTGGCCATTATGGTGTTTTCAACGGCAGCCAATGGAGGGAATCCATTGCACCGAAACTACGGAGTTTCATTCGCGCCGCGTGACTCGTTTTTGACTTGGCACATAGCGAGTCAGATAGGTCTCTGCTAGCTTGAGATTAGGCCTTCCTCACAACAAGTCTTGTGTGGATGTGACCTATCTCAAACAACAATAGACAAGCGAGACAAGGGTTAATATCCCAAGGAGAGTGTCATGCAAGACCTCAAAGGCAAGGTTGCCATCGTTACCGGTGGATCACGTGGCATCGGGCGACACATTGCACTTAAACTTGCCCAGCGCGGCGCCGATGTCGCAATCAACTATCGCTCACGCCAATCGGATGCAGAAGACGTTATCAAAGAACTTGAAGAGATCGGTGTCCGGGCAATGGCCATCCAAGCCAATTTGGCCAATAAGCCGGAGGCGCGCGGCGTCATCAGGGAGGTTAATAAACAATGGGGGCGCATCGACATTCTGGTGAACAACGCCGGTATCACCCGAGACAAGACGATGAAAAAGCTCACGGACGATGACTGGGACGATGTTCTGGATACCAATCTGGGAAGCGTATTCGCAACCTGCTCCGAAGTGCTAAACATCATGTTAGAGCAGAAATACGGGCGCATTATCAATATCAGTTCTTTTGTCGGCCAGTCCGGCAACTTCGGGCAGGCGAATTACGCAGCCAGCAAGGCTGGCGTAATTGCGTTTACCAAAACCTTGGCACTGGAAACGGCAAAGTACAACATTACAGTGAATGCCATAGCGCCCGGCTTCACCGATACAGAAATGGTCGCCCAGATACCCGAGAACATCCGCGAGAAGATCGTTGCAAGGGTGCCCATGGGTCGATTTGGACAGCCAGACGAAATTGCACGTGCTGTGGTATTCCTAGCGACGGAAGGGGACTACATTACCGGCCAGCAGATTAACGTAAACGGCGGCGTGTATATGTAAACCTAGCGCGCGACGCGCCAATAGTTCGTCGCGCGCGGGTGAGTGGTTTTGGTTAGCATTAATCAGCTGAGAAAAAGCGGATATTGTTCGTGCCTGAACTTTTGGCTGCATACATTGCTGTATCGGCATTTCTTATTAAATCAACAGATGTGTCTCCTCCTGCAGGGTACATGGCAATGCCGATGGACACTCCCACCTGAAGCAGGTCGCCGAGAATCTCTACTGGCTCATTAATTGAGCTGACGATGCGGTCCGCCACTTGGGTGATTTCATCCTTTCCCTGCGGATTATTAAGGATGAAGATAAACTCGTCGCCACCCACGCGGGCCACAGTGTCCGATCTACGCACCAGCGCCAGAAGCCGTTTCGCCACACTTTTTAATAGATCGTCCCCAACGTTATGCCCCAACTGATCATTAACCCGCTTAAACCCGTCAAGATCTAGAAACATCAGTGCAAAGTGAGTCTGGTCCCGTTTGGAATGAAGTAGCTGCTGGTCAATCCGGTCCATCAATAACGTGCGGTTCGGTAAGTCGGTCAAAGCATCGTGAAATGCCAGATGTTTAATGTGCTCATCTTTACGCCAAAGCGCCGTAATATCACTGAATACCGATACGTACCGCTCTGGTATGCCAGAGTCATCAGGCACCATGCTGATCGTCATACGTTGTAAGTAGAGCTCTCCATCTTTACGACGATTCCAGATCTCGCCATGCCAACGGCCACAGGCTTCTATTTCTTCCCACATAGCGGCGTAAAATGGCTGATCGTGTTGTTGGGATTGCAGAATGCGAGGGGTTTGTCCGACAGCCTCATCAGCTGTGTAGCCCGTGATTTCAGTGAAGCCAGGGTTAACCGACAGAATCGTGCCGCAGGTATCGGTGATCAGAATACCATCAAGTGTATTCTCAAAGACGCGCGCAGCCAGTTTGAGTTTCGCCTCAATTTCCTTGAGGACGGTTACTTCATTGGCTTGTATTGAGAAGCCCCTGACCACCCCATCGGCGTCCACATCCGGAATGTAATGCCCGATGATGTGCCCAACGCTTCCATCAGCTTTGTTTAACGTGCGTTCAAAACGCTGCTGCTCTCCTGCCAAGGCACCGCGTATATGGGGCTCATTCAGTTTGAACAATTGCTCGCTTACCAAGTCTTGAAACCGCATCCCTATAATCTTTTCGGGCGGTATACCAAACCATTGGCTGTATGCAGCATTCGCAAAGCGACAGCGTAAATCTCTTCCCCAATACCCCATCATATTTGGCGCATCATCTATGATGGTTCTAATGAGTTGGTCACTCCCTAGGCTGACCGCATGTTCCTTTTGCCCTTTATCTATTTTTATACTCATGAGTTATTACTGGGCATAGTGTTCGAGCTCCGGGCTGGATCTTTGGCGATAATACGCTCGATGTCATCTACAAATTTAACACAGTCTCGCAAATTCTTAACGAAAATAGCATGCACCCAGACTAGTGACCTGCCTGGCCAAATCGCTGCAACTGCATCTCCTGCAAGCGACTCAAAGTGCGGCGGAACGGAAAAGCCAGTGCGCCCACACTGTAGAGTTCACACAACGGCACCGCAGCGTCGAGATAAAGTGGAATGCCACGGTCGTAACATTCATCAACCAAAGCAATAAACCGGCGCGCGCCATCATCCAGATGGGTCAATGCTGGCAACTGGCGATCTCCAGCCTCAACTTGAGTCACGCCGTCTTCAGTGCCTCGAGCGATGGCTTTTTGCTGCCCACCTCCAGTAAGTTGTGGAACTTCACTCAAAAACACGTAGGCAAAACGATCACAAAGTTCTATAAAATCCTGCGCCGCAAGCTTCCGCTCACATAGGTCTTCATAGCGACACCAAAGCGCATGTTCGCTGCGTTGGACCACTCTGATATCGCTGTGGCCCAAGCGAAGGGGCTCACTGTTTACCTGCTCACCCTCGCAAAGCAACTCCGCAAATGCGGCTTCCAGAGCCTGCGGCTGGTCAACCCAATAACGCTGTTTACGCTCGCCAGGGTGAAGCCGGTGATCCTGGCCACCATCCACGCTCACTACCTGCATATACTGTTTTAGAGCATCAATGGCAGGCAATAGTCGCTCACGATTAAAGCCGTCTTTGTACAAGTCATCCGGTGGCTGGTTAGACGTGGCAACCAGAACCAAACCCTGAGCGAAAAGCTGCTGAAACAAGCCACCCAGCAACACGGCATCACCAATGTCACTGACGAACAACTCATCCAGACACAGCACCCGCGCTTCAGCGGCCAACTCTCGCGCAAGAAGGCCAAGCGAGTCTTCTTGCCCGGTTAACTGAAACAGGCGCCGGTGCACCCAGCGCATAAAATGATGAAAGTGCTGCCGACGCGCCGGCACGGTAAGCGACTGGTGAAAACGGTCCATAAGCCAGGTTTTTCCGCGCCCTACAGGCCCCCAAAGATAGACACCCTGAATATCAGGATGCCCGACTTGAAGCTGCTCATAGCAGCGCTGCAAACATATAGCCGCATGTTGTTGGGCGGGGTCGTATTCAAAGCCGGAAACCAGCGCGGCTTGATAGGCTTCGTAGGGAGGAAGTGAGCTAGTCACAGAGTTGCTTTTCATATTGACGAGCTCACAACTATCTCAGAGCGTTACTGCGCAGTTAAGCCGCCATCAGCCACATACTCAGAACCCGGAGAGTAACTGGATTCGCCCGATGCCAGATAGACCACAAGGGCGGAAACCTCTTCTGACTTCGCCAGAAGGCGCCAATAAGTCACACCAAGGCTCCATTAACGATAGCCCGCAACTCCTGCCGGATAGGGTAAGAGGACGAAGGAATCAGTTGCGTCATAAAGATCACGACCAATTCCTCAACGGGATCAATGTAAAAGTTGGTACTTGCCAAGCCCCCCCAACCATACTCGCCCACAGACCCGTTAACCTGTGATTTGGCCACGTCTGTTTTTACAGAAAAGCCCAGACCAAAACCACTTCCGGCATAAGGTGTCTCGCTAAAGGCGCCCACTGAAAGGCCCGGCAAATCTTGATTGCCCGGCAGATGGTTATGGCGCATGAACTCGAAGGTTTTACGCCCTATGATCCGCTGTCCTTGGAACTCCCCGCCCTGACACAGGGCCTGAGCAAAATGGAAGTAGTCATCAATGGTAGAAACCAACCCGCCACCGCCAGACAGGAATCGACCCTTATGCCGAAAAGGAGAAGTTACCGGATCATCCTGCAGTTTGAACTGATCGCCGGGCTGGTAAACATAACAGGCAGCGAATCTATCAAGCTGATCACCACGGACATAGAAACCAGTGTCTGCCATGTTTAGGGGGTCAAAGATATGCTCTCGCAGATACTCGTCAAACGGCTGACCAGACAACAACTGCACCAGATACCCTAGCACATCGGTGCTGACGGAATAGTTCCAAGCCGTACCCGGCGAAAACTCCAAGGGCAGCTCCGCCAACTGATCAACCAGCGCCTCCATGGTCAGGTCCCTGCTACCATCAAGCCCTAACTCTCGATAAGCAGCGTCAACATTGGTCCGATTCATAAACCCGTAGGTCAGGCCAGACATATGCGTGAACAGGTCGCGAATCGTCATGGGGCTGGCTGCGGGTGTCGTCAAAAACTCGGGATAGAGACCGCTTTTATAAACCCGCAGATTTTTCCAAGCCGGAATGTACTTGTGTACCGGGTCGTCCAGTAAAAACCGGCCTTGCTCGTAGAGCTGCATCATGGCAATCGATGTGATCGGTTTTGTCATGGAGTATATGCGGAAAACAGTGTCCCGGCAGACAGGCTTGTTGCGCTCCACATCCATTAGCCCCTGAGCCTTCACATAAGCAATCTCTCCTCGCCGAGCAACCAGAGTCAGTGCACCCGGCAGTTTTTTAGGCTGGATGTAGCAACGCTCTAAGTGGCCTTCGATATTAAGAAGCTGGCTCGGCGCAAGGCCAGCAATTTGCTTGAGTTCCGTCATACAAGGCGACCTTAATTACGTGGTGTTAAAATCTCGCTTAGCAGATCTCTTTTCAGGCTTTTTTAATCAGACTCTGCCATCTCCTGCAACGCCTGCACCAGAGTATCGGGTTCCTGAGCGCCGGAAATAAGATACTTGCCGTTAACAATAAATGCTGGAACAGCTGAGACGCCCGCCTTCTGGTAAGTGGCTTCATCCTTGCGCACGGCAACCGCGTATTGGTCTGAGTTCAATACTTCCCGGGCTTTTTCCACCTCCAGCCCAAGGGCCTCAACACACCCGAGTAGAACATCGTGATCGGCCACATTCTCGGCCCTGCCAAAATAGGCTTCAAACAATGCTTGCTTCAACTCGGTCTGACATTCCTGCTCACCCGCCCATTTAACCAACCGGTGGGCATCAAAGGTATTACAGACAAGTCGCTCCTGAATCTTTTCAAAATTCAGTCCCAGCCCTTTGGCGATAGCCATCATCTGATCTTGAGTTGCGCGCAACTCTTCCTCGCTCCGCCCATATTTGCGCGCCAAAGCCGGCAAAATAGGCTCACCATCACCGCTGTTATCCGGGTTCAGCTCAAATGCATGCCACTGAACTGTAAATTCATAATTTGCCGACAACTGCTCCATTGCGAGCTTTAAACGAGCGTAGCCAATAGCACACCAAGGGCAAGCAATGTCAGAAACGATATCAATATGCATCTTATCCATAGTAGACCCTGTCATCTATCAAACCGGTGCGAAACGCCTGAACTATAAACAGGCCTTCCCCGTAATTTACTTGTACTTTGCATAAAAAGATTTAACACTCTTAAGATAAACATCGATCAATTTCGGGCCACAGCGAGCAGCATTGTGACTTCATCTTCTAACAGCGAGGCCGATCAAGCAAAACCAAGCTCAGGTGCCGATGAAGATGCGCCTTCAGTTTCGCGCGCCCAAAGACTGGCCCTCGTATATCGTGCTCTGAACGAAATCAACCAAGCCATCATCCGAACACGTTATGAAGATGCGTTACTTCCTTTGGTGTGCAAAATTGCCAACGATGTCTGCGGTATCCAATTCAGCTGGATTGGAATTGCCGACCTGAAAGATCACGCCCCCCTAGCGACTGCACAATTTCCCGTTAAACGGGGGGGCCAGCCTTTTGGTGTTTTGTCGGCTTTTCATGTGGATGGCGGTTTTTTCGACCGTGAGGTAACCGCCCTTCTCAATGAACTGGCTCTCAACATTACCTTCGCATTCGACAGTTTTGATCGAGAGAGCGAGCGCCGCAACGCATTGGAAGCACTGCGCTCCAGCGAGCAACACTTCCGAGCCTATTTTGAGCGCTCCATGTTTGGTATGGCGGCCTCCAGTCCAGCGAAAGGCTGGATTGAAGTCAATCAAGCACTGTGTGACATGCTCGGTTATACAGCTAAAGAGCTGATGGCCACAACATGGGCGGATGTTATCCATCCCGATGATATAGAGTTCAGTCACGCTCGCTACATGCAACTGGTCGAAGGCAAGGCTGATGAGCTATCCGTTGAAAAGCGGTTTATCCACAAATCCGGTTATTTTCTCGATACTCATTTAGCTGTGCGCGCAGTTCGACATGCTGACGGCAGTTTCGATTATGCGGTAGCGCTGATTGAAGACGTTTCGTTCCGCAAAATGGCCGCACGGCGTGAACAAATGCGACGGCAAACGCTGGAAAAAGTCGCGCGAGGCGGTTCATTAGAAGAAATCATGTCGCAGGTTATCGAGTCGGTCGAATCCATTTACTCAAACTCCATGTGTTCCATTCTTCTTATGGACGATGAAGGAAAACACCTGTTCAATGGTGCAGCGCCCTCTTTACCCAGCTTTTTTACCGAAGCCATCAATGGCGTGAGCATTGGCATAGGCGTTGGCTCCTGTGGCACCTCAGCCTTTACCGGAAAGCGCACGGTTGTCGAAGACATCGCGTCCCACCCTTACTGGGAGAACTTTAAAGGCCTTGCCGCCGAGGCGGGTCTCGGCTCTTGCTGGTCGGAACCGATACATGCGGCGTCTGGTAACGTCTTGGGCACCTTCGCGATCTACCGCAAGGAACCCTGCGCTCCAGACACGCAAGAAATCGCCTTGATTGAGAGCGCCGCCAATCTTGTTGGGATCGCTATTGAGCGGGCACACGCTCAGGAAGAACTTCATCTCGCGTCTTCCATCTACCGCAACAGCTCGGAAGCCGTGATGGTTACCGACACCCACAACCGTATTGTTGCAATCAACCCTGCCTTTACCAAAGTCACCGGTTACACTCTTGAAGACACACGTGGCAAAGACCCCTCCATTCTCCACTCCGGCCGCCACAACGCCGAGTTTTTTCAGGCGATCTGGCAAGAAGTGGCCCAGCAGGGATTTTGGCAAGGCGAGGTGTGGAATCGCCGCAAAAATGGCGAGGCCTTTCCTTCGTGGCTCACCATTAACGTTATTCGAAATAAAAACGGTGATATCCAGAGGCACGTGGTGATAGGTTCGGACATCACTGGTAAGGTGCGCTCGGACGAACTGATTTGGCGCCAAGCAAACTACGACTTCCTGACCAACTTACCAAACCGGTATATGTTTCAAGACCGCTTGGAGCAAGAAATTCGCAAGTCGCTACGCCAAGATTCATTGCTAGCGCTGTTGTTTATTGACCTCGACCACTTTAAAGATGTTAACGACACACTCGGACACCCAGTAGGCGACCAGTTGTTGGTGGAAGCAGCCGTTAGAATTAACAGTTGTGTGAGGGATTCAGATACGGTCGCTCGCATGAGTGGCGACGAATTCACCGTTATCCTCCCCCGGCTTGAAAATACGCTCGACGGTGAAAAGGTGGCCGAGCAGATCATTCGTGTGCTGGCAAAACCTTACACTATTAATAATGAAACAATTTATGTTCAGGCCAGCGCTGGCATCACTTTCTGTCCAAACGACGCCGCAGAGGCATTTCAGTTAATCAGTAACGCCGATCAGGCTATGTACGCCGCGAAGACATCAGGGCGAAACCGCCTTGCTTACTTTACCCAATCACTACACGATGAAGCTCAGAACCGCCTTAAATTGCTGCATGATATGCGCTCAGCCGTTGAGAACCGGCAGTTCGAGCTCCACTTCCAGCCCATAATTGATCTTGCGAACGGGAATGTCTGCAAAGCTGAAGCCTTAATACGCTGGAATCATCCAGAGCGCGGAATGATCAGCCCGGCCGAGTTTATTCCTCTGGCGGAAGAGTCTGGGTTAATTGTCAAAATCGGCGACTGGGTATTTAGAGAGGCTGCCGCTCAGGCAAAGCGCTGGTGTGAGTTATACGATATCGGGTTACAGATATCAGTGAATGTTTCGCCTGTGCAATTTCAAAGTGACGCACTGAGTATTGCAGACTGGCTGCACCACCTGAGTGAAATTGGGTTGGATGCGAAGCATCTAAGTATCGAAATCACCGAGGGGCTGCTTCTGAATGCCAGCGATGACGTTAAGGAAAAGCTACTTCGGTTCCGGGATGCAGGCATTCAGGTTGCTATTGACGACTTTGGCGTGGGCTATTCAGCGCTGTCTTATCTCAAGCGGTTCGATATTGACTACCTCAAAATTGACCAGTCTTTTATTCAGAATCTCGAAACAGACCAGAACGACCTGGTGCTTTCTGAAGCCATTGTGATGATGGCTCACAGGCTTGGCCTTCACGTTATCGCTGAGGGTGTAGAAACTCAGGCTCAGCGACACCTACTGTTGGAAATCGGCTGTGATCACGGCCAAGGGTACTTCTTCTCCCGCCCCCTGCCCGCTGCAGCATTTGAAGAGTTCTTGGCAAAACCGGTCGCCTAAAACTTCAAAATGCTGAACTGAGACCCCTGCCAAATCTGTTAGAATCGGCCCGAACTTTCCTCTCTGAACCGAAGTCCTAACAGGCCGTTATGCATGAAGCTCAATCCCTTTAATACCCGTATTGGTCTAGCCCTTGGGGGCGGTGCAGCCAAAGGCATTGCTCACATAGGTGTTTTGAAGGCGTTTGAGGAAGAGCAGATACGGATTCACTGCATTTCGGGCACCAGCGTAGGGGCATTGGTCGCCAGTTATTACGCTTTCGGCCGCCCGGTGGACTCTATCCTTTCCATTGGTTCCGCTCTAAATCTATCCAAGATTCTCAACTTTACTTTGGAGCGTGGCGGCCTGTTCAGCACGCAGGCCATTCGGGACATGATTCACCGAGATCTGGGGGATTGCCGAATTGAAGATGCCAGCATTCCTCTGGCCATTTGCGCCACAGATATCGAAACCGGCGAGCAACTGATATTTAGGGAAGGGAATCTTGCAGACGCTGTGTGCGCATCCATGGCAGTACCCGGCTTGTTTGTACCGGTGGAGGTGGGTGGCCGGATTCTGGTAGATGGCGGACTGGTTGAAAATGTTCCAATTTCTCCATTGGCCCAAATGGGCGCGGGCATCACTGTAGCCGTTGATTTGAGCCATGTAAGCCGATACCAAAAACCAGAAGATACATTTGATGTCATCAGCAATGCCATCAACATCGCCATCGATTTTAATACCCGGAAGCAGCTAAAAAACGCAGATATTGTAGTGCCGCTGGATTTAAGCCGGTATAGCCTCACTAACAACGCCAAATCTGTGAATGAGCTATACATGGAAGGCTATCACCCCATGATGAAGAAGATTCAACGTGTGCTCTGGTACAAACGGGCAAATGTTATTATGTATCTTTTCAAAGCCGCCAAAAAACTTCTGCCTCTGAAAGTGCCAGAGATTATCAAAGACCTAAAAAGCCATGTTTTCGACCGCCGTCATCGCAGCTGACGACTTAAATCACAATCGCAGTGAACCAAAAAGCGATTTGCGGACTACTCTATAACCCTACTCATTTTTGAATGCGAACGGAGCTTCTGCATGATTACAGTTCATCACCTCAACAACTCTCGCTCACAACGTGTTCTCTGGATGCTGGAAGAGTTGGGAGTGCCCTACGAGATCCAGCATTACGAGCGCGACACCAAAACCATGCTCGCACCTGCAAGCCTTAAAAAAATACACCCATTGGGCAAATCACCGGTGATCACGGATGGTGATCTGGTGGTGGCAGAGTCTGGCGCTATTATCGAGTATCTTGCCCACACCTACGGTAAAGACACTATGCTGCCAGAGGCTGGCAGTCAGGCGTGGCTGGATTACACCTACTGGTTGCACTACGCAGAAGGTTCTTTGATGCCACCGCTGGTAATGCGGTTAGTGTTTGAAAAGGTGAAAACCAGCCCGATGCCGTTTTTTATCAAGCCCGTGGCGAAAGGCATTGCCGATAAAACCAATGAAGTGTTTATCGGCCCCATGATCAAAACACACTTAGATTTTGTTGAGTCCCATCTGGCAAAAAACACCTGGTTTCTTGGAGACAAACTCAGCGCTGCGGATATACAGATGAGCTTTCCGCTGGAAGCCTCAGTGGCTCGCGGTATCGTAGGCAAGAACCGGCCTAGCATCACAGAGTGGGTAAAGCGGGTTCACGCTAGGCCTACATACCAACAAGCGCTTGAAAAGGGCGGAGAATACGATTTCGCGTGAGAGCTTAATGTCTATTTAGAATGGACAAAGGGAGGCAGGTGCCTCCCTTCAATTTTTCTATGCGATGTTAGGACGCAGATTTGCGACGAGCAAATCCTAGACCAGCTAGGCCAAGACCCAACAGTGCCAAGGTGCCCGGCTCAGATACCGATGCCGTTGTATTACCTTTCCAGATAACACCTGTGGCGTGGTCTGCACTGTTCGTTACCCAAAAGTTCAATCGGCCATTGCCCGCTATCAGAAATGGCGCCGCCACATAATCAAAGACATTTATAACCTGCTTCCAAGGCTGGCTGATGGAGTGATCCGCAGAATCAAAAAGAGTGACGCCTTGACTTTTAATCTTCAAAGTATCGTCATAAGACACGAACAATGAGTCAATAATTGTGTCAATGCCCGTCTGGTTCAGATCTTCTTCCCAAACGCGGTACCCTGCGTTATTAACGTTCCAGCTTGAAGTGTCTTGTATCCAAACCGCACCATCTAGAGCGGTATGATGCGTCGGGTCGATATAGTGAGGATCGATCTGATCTGACAGAGAGCAACCAACGCAATTGTCGCCCATACTGGACATAAACGGCACAGCTTGTGCCGCGGCTGAGGCCAAGGTCAGTGCGACCACTCCTAAGGCTAGACTTAATGTTTTCATGTGCTTATTCCTTGTGTACGACGTTATGCTTTAAAACAAATGGGGCTCTATGCCATTGACATAGTTTTATTAGCAATATCCGAACCAAAAAAAATTATTGGATATAAAACAATGGCATAAACCAAATCGCTCTAAACAGCAGCGTCGCACAGACCTCACACGTGTATAAAAATCCGACACTAGTCGCTTGATAATCTATTAACCGGCCAACGCAGCACGCACTTTCTTGCTCAGATGCCCCATATCCACCCGGCCTAGCACTTGAGGGCGCAGCTCATTCATCACATTGCCCATGTCCTGCATTCCCTTGGCGTCGGTGGAACTTATCGCCATACGAATCAGGCCATCCAGGTCGTCTTCAGAAAGGGCGGCAGGCATGAACTCTTCAATGATCACCATTTCTGCTCGTTCTTTGTCGCCCAATTCTTCACGACCGGCATCATCATATTGAGTGGCAGCATCTCGACGCTGTTTGAGCATTTTATCCAACACTTTCAGGACATCCTCATCACTCAGCTCGCGGCGCTCGTCAATCTCGATCTGCTTAATGGCCGCCTGAGCCATGCGCAAAGTGACAAGACGGAGTTTATCCTTACTGCGCATCGCGTCTTTTACCGCGCTGGTCAGTTGCTCTTTGAGTGTTAGTTCAGACATTATCTGTTTCCTACTCTATGGGTTAAGGGCGGTAAGTTTGCATGAAGCACAAGGGTAGATCTAGCGGATGTCGATAAGTTACGAGCACTTTATCTGGGTGAAAGGCCAGCCACAAAAAAATTAGCCTGTCTAAGAGTGCGGCACTTTTATTTTGCCTCACGCCCCCAATATATAGAAAGATATCAGCCCCACACCGCAGGACATGACAATGAACGAGATTCTCAAGAAGTTCCTTTTTGTCTCAAGCATTTACCTTCTAGCCCCTACCGCTGGGGCGTTTAATCTTGATGAAGCCATCGCCAGTGGTACACAAGCGCTCTCTTCCGCTACAGAGGTCAGTGGCGAAGCCCAGCAACTTCTAGGTCAGCTTGAGAACGACCTCGGCGTAACTGAAACTCAGGCAGCGGGCGGTACCGGTGCACTGTTGCAACTGGCAAAGAGCCAGCTGGGCGCAGATACAATGAACACGGTGAAATCCAAAGCTCCTGGCCTTTCTGGCTTGCTGGGTGCCGATAACAGCATGGGGTCAAGCCTGCTATCCAATATCTCATCCATGGATAGCGTGCAGTCCGCATTCTCAGCATTGGGAATGGATAGCGCCATGATCCAACAGTTTGTGCCGATTGTGATGGGCTTTTTGGGCGATCAAGGGGTTGGATCCGGACTGCTAGGTCAGCTTCAGGGCCTTTGGGCGCCTGCTAGCTGAATGGATAAACCTTGATTCGCTTGAAGGCACTCAGGAGCGGAAAGAGTCGTGGGCAAGCTAACCGAAAATCGCTGACGATCCGCCCCAAAAAACTCCCTTTCCGGCGGCGCCTTGCTCGTGCCTCTGTGGCATTGATCTATCGAGAAAGTGAAAGCAACGGAGTGGAGCTGCTGTTCATTCAGCGAGCTCACCGAGAGGGGGACCCTTGGTCTGGTGACATGGCCTTCCCAGGCGGGCGTATGCAACCAGAGGATGCCACACCGCGCGCTGCCGCAGTTAGAGAAACCCTTGAAGAAACCGGCGTCGACCTGATGAGCCATGGCCGCTTCCAGCTCAGGCTGTCAGACCTTATTACCCGCCAACACAGCCGCTGGCGACCGATGGTAGTAACCCCCTATGTTTACGAGTGGCAAGGGCCGGAAACAGTATTGCCAAACCACGAAGTACAACAGATGGTGTGGATTTCTCTCGACTACCTTGCAGCCAAAGAGAATCAAGGCAAAATTCCATGGCGCACGCCCCTTGGAACATTAACGCTTCCATGCTGCCGGTATCAGGGCTACTGCATTTGGGGGCTGAGCTATAGCATGCTGCAAGAGCTGCTGGCGCTGGACTTAGACGAGCCTTGAGCGCCGCCCCCTTGGAGACTTCAAAAAACAAACATCAAACCCGCAGTAACAACCCCCAAAAAGATGGATAGCCCGATTAGAACCTTCCACGGAAAGGGTGGCGGGGGTGGTTCATCGGCGAGCTGCTCTTCCAAGTAGTTTCTCAGTAACCTCGTATTGCGAATATTGGCCTTAAAAACGGCATCAAAAGCGTCCCCCACTACGGGAATCAGGCCACCGAAAAAATCGACGCCCATGTTGCGCAACATGCGCAGCTTTACCTTCTTGCTGGCTCCCGCGCGCTGAGCTTCAATCAACACATAACTCGCCAGTACCAGCCCTACAGCGTCGCCTACAACCGGCAACAGACCGATTACGGCCTCTGCACCAATTTTAAATGGCGTGAAAGGGATATTAATGCTGTTGTCGGTAAACCGGCTGAACTTATCCAGCCGCTTAAGTATCGCCCTTTGCCGGGCCTCAGTTGGTTTATTCATTGCAAGCCTCTGGCGCGGCGACGTTGAATTAATACGACTGGCGCATAATGTTTTCTATGGTTGCTGTCGACAAGGCAACCGGATTTGCCTTCATGGAAGATGAGCTAGCAGCTGCCTGTGAGGCTGAAAGAATGTGATCTTCCGTGACCCCAATCGAAGCAAGCCCGGGTAGGCCATTTTGCGCAATCCATTCACGGAACCGCAGCAGAGCCTGATCTGAGGACGTTTCAAATACCTCTGCAATCCAGCTAATCACCTGATCAATACGGGCCTTTTGCTCGGCGTCGACCACATTATCACGGTTTGCAGCTATGCCCGCCGGCAACAAAGCACCGCATATTGCTCCGTGGGGCGCACCACACAACCCGCCCAACGGCCCAGCAATGCCATGCACAACACCCAGTCCCGAGTTCGCAAGCGCGAGCCCACCAAATAGGCTCACCTGAGATAGAGCGTCACGCGCTTCTGTGGATTCTTCTTCCATCAATTGCTTTAACGCATGGAGGCCTTTGGGAATAGCTTCTTTACACAACATGTCCGTGAACAGGTTTGAGCGTAACGAGAGGTAAGGCTCTATAACCTGAGTTACGGCATCCAGCCCAGAATGCAAGCTGACCTCTCGGGGACAGTTATCAGTCAGTGCTGGATCTACCAAGGCTAAATCAGGAAGTAATTGGTAATCTCGGAGGCTGACCTTGCGCTGGGCTTCCACAACATCGATAACCGCATTTCGAGTCACTTCCGCCCCTGTGCCCGAAGTGGTTGGCACCAGAATTAGCGGCAAGCGCCTCGCCGATAATGGCAACCCGCTACCGACAACCTCCAAATGACTCATCAAATCCGTCTGGCTTGGCAGCATGGCTGCAAGCACCTTAGCTGAATCCATTACAGAGCCACCGCCAATACCAATCACTAGATCTATACCCAATGATTTGCCCTGATCAATAGCCGCCACTAGCGCTTTGAGATCTGGTTCCTTCTCAACGGACAAGGTCTGGGCAATATCAACTCCCTTGAGTGACTCGAATACCCCGGTAAGTCGGTCTGGATTTTTACCATGCACGATTAATGCGCGCCTACCCAGCTTTGCTGCCCGTTCGTTCAGTTGAGCTATCACCCCCCGCCCGAACAGGATCTCAGTCGGGGTTACCAAGCTAAATGTGCTTAACATAAACAGGGTCATCCTGAGGATTTAAAGATGTTTCCACTCAACGCCACCGCTGCAAACCCATGCGCATTCAGAGCTAATAGGGTAACAGCCAGACTACAGCCGAATGCTCTCCTCACCTTGGCCATGCAACCAGCGCCCCCAGTTCAGATTCAACATGGATACACCACCAATATAATTATTATCAACGAGGTAATACGCCAGCGTGCGATCGCCCCGATTAAAATTGTGCATTAACCGCACCAAGAAGTTGCGGCTAGTCGGTTTGGAGAGCAAGAAGTAAATGAACTGACCAGCCTGAGCCCTTAGACTCCCCTTCCCTGAAGCATCTGAATGCAGCCATTTATCGCTGGGTAATTTCAAAAACTGATCGATTCCGTTCAATCGGCCCAGTTCACGGGCTTGAGCGACCACCCATTGATTTTCCCGATGTCGTTTGAAATACAGGCCCGAGCCGTCGCGCTCAAGCATCTCCATTTGTTCGGCGAGACCTTCGTTTAACCAAGCTGGCGCGTAAGGAACAATGGTATCGATGATTGCGTGACTCACCTCATGCTTAATCGTTTTAAAGGTGAGCCTTCTGTTCTTCTGCATATAGACGACGATCTGATTTTCGGAAGGTATGTACAAGCCATAAGACGCAACCGCCTTACCTCGATTATTGCGGATCAGGTAACTCCGATATTCTGCCCTACCCTTAAAAATCATGATATTGACGGGCACCGTCCGGTACATATCAAAAGACATCACACGATCAAAAAACTCGTAGACATTGTTCGTGCCGTCAACAATTTGCTGGTTTTCCTCATCGGTCAGCTCCACGTCAACAGCTGTAATATCGATTTTAAACCGCGACCATTTAGATACGCCGGGCTTCACGTTAACAATCTGTTGTTCAACCTTGTGGTCTTTACGGTCGCTGAAATGAACTTTTCCGTCACCATCTACCCATTTATAAATTTCTGCATCAACGGTACTTGCAGCCATCATAAACAGCGAAAAAACAAAAATTGAATGTATGGCCTTCCTTAACCTTCTAATCACTCGATTTTACCTTTTGGCAGGGCCAGAAATTCGGACACAACGAGACCGTCAACACGCACAGCCTACCTATCTGCGCACCTAAAGATGCGCGGAACATTGCACGAATTCAACCCCAAAAACCGATATACTTCTCGCTCAATACTGCAACAAAGGCTCTGGCTGTTCTGGCTGCAAAACCTCAAGAATGCTAATAGAGCCTCTGGTTAACGTTAGGGTGTAAATATGGTCGACGAAAACGATATGAAGCACTTGAACCGCTGCGTTGAGCTGGCCGCCCAAGCGCTGAAAACCGGCAACCCGCCATTCGGCTCAGTGTTGGTAGACGAACAAGGCACTGTGAGATTCGAAGACCACAACCAGACGGCTGACGGCGACAACACTCAACACCCGGAGTTCGCTATTGCTCGCTGGGCGGCCGCCAATATGACGGAAGATGAACGCGCAGCATGCACGGTATACACCTCTGGCGAGCATTGCCCTATGTGCTCAGCCGCCCACGCTTGGGCTGGCCTTGGCAGAATTGTCTACGCCAGCTCCTCTGAACAGCTGGTGGCCTGGCTGCAAGACATGCAAGCACCACTTCCGCCTGTAACAACTCTTCCCATTAACAGCGTTGCACCAGACGTACCAGTTGAAGGCCCATTCGCAGAACAGGCCGCAGCCATTCATCAACTGCACAAAGAATTTCAGGGTAGACGGTAACTAAACGCCGAACAGGCTACCCCAATCCGGGGTAGCGTCGCTTCATCTTCACCAGCCGGTGTATGGTGATGAAGTTGGTAACCAGCACCATGGCTTCCGCCAAAGTGCCGCCGATTGAATCGATGGCAATATTGTTCAGCATCCAGGCAGTCGCCCCTGCAGCAAGCATTAGCCGCAGGGGAATGCCTCTGAGCATAAACATTCCCACGGTTCCGAAAACAGCTGCCGCAAGAGCGAAAATGTCGACAGGGCTACTCCAAGTTAATAGCGCGGCAACAAAATTTACAGCCAACACAGCCAACATCACCTTCCAGTTGCCCAAATATCGCTGGGCCAACATGATCCGAGCGATCACCAACAAGCTCAGAACCGCAGCAGTCCAACTTCCAAACAGAGCAAACTGCAGCGCGAAGGCCACATTCGCAGAAATCAGCAACCCCATCAGCCGGTCGTCGCGCTTACTGGCAAAGCCAGCAATGCAGAAACCCAAAGCAATCAGGCTAGCAATCTGGCCCGCCAACTGCGTGTATGTCATCTGATCAAGTAAAAACATGAGGGGAGCCTACGACAAACAGGCCATACTTGGAACTCAGGGGCTGAAGATCTGCCAGACGCTGACTTTAATAGGCTTTGCGATAGCCACCCTGATAATCAAAAATCCTATCCTGCACCTGCCAGTAGTGTTTCTGCTTTCGAGCAATCACAAAATCCGGTGCTGACAACAAGGCCTGAACCTCTAGCACCTCTCCAATTCGGCTGAACTCTTGCGGATCTTGGCTATTGGCCAAACGTCGCCCAAACAGTCTGTTGAACACCTTGCGTTGCCCCGGCTTGCTGAAATCAAACGACTCGTTGAGCTCTTCGCCGTCTTCGCTGTGATAAGTAATCTTCAGTTTTTGGCTACTGGCGCCCACTGTAATACCTGCACAACGGATTACCATGGCATCCTTCAATTTCAGGGCATCCCTTAGCTGATCATCCGGATCGATAATGGCCTTGCTACACTGGTGACAGTTGCGGGCGGCAATATCATTCTCTGCATTGCAGTGGGGGCATTCTTTGAAACGAAAGCGGTAATCGCAATGCTCCGGGCGCCCGGCCTGCTCAGCCAGCTCACCCCCTTCTGCAGGCTCCAAAAGTCCCTGACAACGGCGACCGTAGTGTTCAACTATCAGACCTTCGTCATCAGTTTTTCCCCAAAAGATATTGGCAAATCCACAGGCTGGACAAAATACCTGCACCGGCTCGCTATCCGGGTTTGGTTTCTTCTCCCCCACCTCAGGGTGATGCAGGTTCACGTTATTTCCCGCATAATCAATCACCAGACAATTCTGTTTACCTTCATCCAAGCGAAGGCCTCGCCCCACAATTTGCTGATACAGGCTCACCGACTGGGTTGGGCGGAGAATGGCAATAAAATCCACATGAGGTGCATCAAAGCCCGTGGTCAGCACAGAGATATTCACCAGATACTTTAATTCTCGCTGTTTAAAGCGCTGGATCAGCAAATCCCGTTCTCTCAATTCAGTAGCGCCGGTAATCAAAGCGGTTTGGTGAGCCGGCAAATAACCGGTGATCTCCTTAGCATGGTCCACCGTTGCCGCAAAGATCATCACCGCGTTGCGCTCAACTGCAAGCTCCACTACTTGCTCAATAATGGCCCGGGTTACACGCGGATGCTTGCCCAACAGTTGGTTCACATCCTTTTCCGCGTATTCACCAAACTGATTCCGGGGTAGCGCGGAGAAATCGTATTGCGTGACAGCTGCATCGACCAACTCAGGCTTGCTGAGGTACCCCCGGTTGATCATATAACTCAACGGCAGCTCGTAGATGCAATGCACAAAGGGCTTAACCTGAGCGTCATCAGTGCCGCGAACAAAGCCCCGATAGTGATAGCGATAAATCCAGCCCATGGCCAAACGATAGGGTGTTGCGGTTAGCCCGAGTACTTTTAGCGAGCCATTATGTTGCCGCAGGAGTTCAATAATTCTTTGATACTGACTGGTCTCTTCACCGCTGACCCGGTGGCACTCATCGATGACGATCAGTGAGTATTCGTCTTTAAACTGATCTAAATTAGCCGATACGGACTGCACACTGGCGAAGGTTACCTGATGCTTGCTTTCCTTACGCTTTAACCCTGCGGAGAAAACACCCCCAGCTAACCCATAGCTTTGGTATTTCGCGTGATTCTGTTCAACTAGCTCTTTAACGTGGGTTAGCACCAGAATCTTGCGCCGGGCAAGGCGAGCCAGTTCGGCAATGACCAAGCTTTTACCTGCACCTGTCGGCAAGACAATCACGGCAGACTCATCCGACTTTCGAAAGTGCCTCAATGTGGCATCGACGGCTTCTTGCTGGTATGGGCGCAGCTTGAAAGGAATATCCATAGTGCAGTATTTAACCGGTATCGGTTTTTGGTGTAGAGCGCGATCATACTAAAGGTTGCAAGCTAATACTTGGTCTTGCTGGGCGATCATGAAAATACCTTCTACACTGACATGTACACTCCAAGCATAGGCTCCCTACTCTATTAGTTTGCGGCGAGGTGTTCAGGGGATAAGGCATGTCATCTGGTATTGAAAACAGTGAACAGAAGTTCCACGAGCTGATTGAAAGCCTGCCAATGGTTGCGGTTCAGGGATATAACAAGGATCGACAGGTTATATATTGGAACGAAGCCAGCAGACGTCTTTACGGATATACCCGGGAGGAGGCGTATGGCCAATTGCTGGAAGACCTAATTATTCCCGACAATATGCGCGACAGCCTGATCGCAGCACACCAAAACTGGTTGACGAACAATGTCAGCATCCCTGCTGACGAAATTGAGCTAAAGCACAAGCAAGGCCATCTCATTCCCGTTTACTCTAGCCACGTAATGATCAAACAGAGCACTGGCGAATGCGAAATGTTCTGTATTGATATCAGTTTGGAGGAACAGAAAAAGGCGAATGAACAACTCAGCCAGATGGCTAATTTTGACGATTTAACCCAATTGCCCAACCGACGAATGCTCGAAAGCGAGCTATTTACGAGAATTGCAAAAGCAGAACGAGGGTCTCAAAGCGATTTGGCGGTCGTATTTATTGATCTGGACAACTTCAAACTGATCAACGACACCCTCGGACATCACCATGGCGATGATTTACTGCAACTAGTTGCAGAAGGCTTGCAAAAAGAAATCCGAGTCTGTGATTTTTTAAGCAGATTTGGGGGTGATGAGTTTGTTTTGTTGCTCACCAACTTCAATGATTTTGCAGGCATAAACGAACTTCTTCAGCGGCTAATTTGCGTACTTGATCAAGGTTTTGTACTGAACGGTGTTTGTTACCCTGTAACAGCAAGCTTTGGTATCAGCCTATTCCCGGACAATGGAACCACCGTAACCGAACTGATGGGGAACGCAGATGCCGCAATGTATCAGGCGAAAGACAACGGCAGAAACAGCATCTGTTTTTACACCTCGGACATCAATGACCAATTATTCCATTACCAAGAGGTCACAACACTGCTACGCAACGCGTTAGCAACCAATGGCCTGCAACTTTATTATCAGCCGCAGATTGACCTAAAATCCCGTAAAGTGCGTTCCTGTGAGGCACTATTAAGATGCTTCGACAAGAATTTCGGCCCCATATCCCCGGCTGAATTTATCCCTGTAGCAGAAAAATCAGGGCTGATTAACGATATCGGAGACTGGGTCATTGAAGAAGCTTGTAGGCAGCTAAAGGCCTGGCAAGGCACCAAACTCGAAACCCTTCGGGTCGACATTAATTTGTCGGGCAAACAGTTGGCCAAACCGCATCTGGCAGAACATATTCTCAGCACCCTTAAAAAATACCGCCTGCACCCCTCTCAGCTTGGTATAGAGCTTACTGAGAATGAAGTAATTGGCGGAGACGATGGACAAATTAGGCAACTGGAAACACTAAAGCAGGCGGGCGTGCATATTTCCATTGACGATTTCGGCACCGGCTATTCGTCTCTGGTATACCTTCGCAAACTCCCAATTTGCAGCCTTAAAATTGACAGAGCATTTCTGCACCATGCTATGGAGAATGACTGCGATATGGCCATCATGGAGGCCATAATCACAGTTGGCCACCGCCTTGGGTTGGCAGTGCTTGTTGAGGGTGTAGAAACGTTGGAACAAGATCGCATAGTGAGCGAACGGGGGTGCGACTTGGCTCAGGGATTTTTCTACGCGAGGCCAATGCCCGCAGCTGATATGCCAGCTTTTAAGGTTGAGGTTTGAGTCCAGTCATTGATTGGGAGAAAATGTTCTCAGCTTAGTCTTCACTCCAAAAGCCGATAAGGCCGCTCCAGCGCAGCGCGCACGTCGCTGATGGAGAAGACTCTAGCGAACTCTGTGAATCGTTGCCCACCAAACCACAGCTGAACAACCGGCAGAGAAAATATACCGCGAGCCGCGCATAGTGGGGCGGCGGCTTTCTGGCAATCAATGTAAGCTGTTACCAATCTCGGATACTCCTCACTGGCTAGCTTTTCAAGTTGGGGCTTGATGGCCTGACAGACGCCGCAGTGGGCTCCGCCGAAGAGGAGAAGCACTGCAGCGCTGGACTCTAGCAGTTCGGATAAAGCTTCTTCAGAGCAGACGTTTTTCAAAGCTCACTACCCTTAGGTTTCCCGTTCGATAAACAGCTTTATGTATAACAAATAGCCAGAAAACAACAAAATCGGTGCCACATACCAAAGGTACGCAAGCTTGCCCGCACCCGCGCGATACAGCCCAATTACAACAACAGCACTCACAATACAGCTTGCCGGTAATGAGTAAAAAGCCGAGTCGAGCACCGAAGAATCAAACGGTGTAGGGCGGTGAGAGGCCCCAACAGCACTAAACCCGAACACCGCCAATAGAAACAGCATATAAGCTAGAAGGAACTGACCAATACTGCCTGCAACTACCCAACCTAGAGTCATCCGTATTTCCCTTTACTGATAGATTAATTACCTTTCGGCCGATAGGCACCTCAACAAGCACTGTAAGTGCATGCACCTGTCAGGCGCCATGGCTCGTGCCGCCAAAGACGACATTGAAGAGCAGACAGGGATTGCTTACTCTCCAAAGCGATTTCTATACACAAAGGACTGAACAATGGCACAAGGAACCCGTGTCGCCAAATCGGCGCAAACTTCCCTCACTCAGAACCTGACATTTAGCGTCCGCGGTCGCTCCATGCTCAAACGTCTTGAGGACGTTCGTCTCAAGCCCTACGACGATCAAACTGGCGTTGTTATTACACAATGGTGTGCAGGTGCCACAATTGGCGTCGGACATCTGATTGACCAAGGTGACTGGCAAAGGTTTTCAACAGGTATTACACACCAAGAGGCAGAAACACTTTTGGCCCAAGACGTCGCACCTTATGTGCGGGAAATCCGCAAAGCCGTAACGCGCCGCCTTTCTCAAAGCGAATTCGATGCGCTGGTGATCTTCGCCTTCAATATCGGGAGAAGGGCTTTCACGGGGTCATCCGTCGTGCGGTTATTAAATAACCCGAAAGCCAGCACAGGCTATACTTCGTTAGAAAGTGCGTGGAAAGCGTGGAATCAATCGCAAGGTAAGGTGATGCAAGGGCTGAACAACCGCCGAGCGACGGAATGGAAGCTGTTTAACCAAGGAGTCTACCAATAATGATTGTGGCCGGAGTTCTTCGCTCCCTCGCGCTTTTGAGCATCGCGCTGACATCACTAGGGTGTCACGCCATCGATAACCCGGATGCACCAAATTATCTCGAGGACTTTCTGTTCGAGTCATCCTCCTACGAACAGGCGATTTATGAGGAAGCGAAGACCACCTCGGATTCGATAGAGAAGTACCGCGATTACCTCAGCTTCCTTGAAGCTAAACTGGCCAAAGTTTCAGCTGCACTGAACAGCAAGCTTTCTGGTTCTGAGCAAGAGGCGTTCAACAAATCCCAAAGTGCATGGAAAGCCTACCAGCAGGCAGAGAAAGCCTTTGTTTCATCTGTCTGGAAGCCACAGAACTTTGGTAGCTCCTCTGCTATGTCTCGACTGGCTTTTTACGCAGAAACTCTCCGTTCACGCACAGAACTACTGCTCAAATACAAGCTGCAGCTCTAACCTTTCTTCAATGGTGCCCACCGGGTCCATGCGCGTGGCCGTGCGAGATCTCTTCTGGGTCGGCAGCGCGTACTTTGATGATTTCGACATCAAAGGTTAAGGTTTTACCGGCCATCGGGTGATTGGTATCAACATCCGCAAACTTTAAGCCAACCTTAACCACACTCACATGGCGCGGCCCCTGCTCGGTTTTTACCTGCGCAATCATGCCCGGCTTCCAGCGTTTAGCACCCATTAAATGTTTAACTGGCACGCGCTGCACTGCGTCAGCCTTGCGTGGGCCGTAAGCTTTATCTGGAGTAACGGTAACGCTGAACGTATCGCCAGCCTCTCGGCCGTCCAGAGCCTCTTCCAAACCTCGGATGATGCCTCCATGGCCATGCAGGTAAGCATTCGGTTCGCCGCCGCGGGAACTTTCAACAACGTTGCCCTGTTCATCGCTGACACTGTAGTGAAACAAAACGACTTGACTCTTTTCGATTGGCATAGGGTTCTCTGGGGTGATTTGGGATGCGTCATTATAACGAGGCACAGCGTCAACTCCAGCCGCTACTTCGGACAGCTGTCGGTATTGGTAGTGACCAGCGGCAGGTGTTACAGCGTCAGAGTTGATCAGTGACTATGCTCTTTGACTCCGGTGATGCAAAACCCATGAGAATCTTTAGCGTGCTTTCAAACTAATCTGCTTTGTACCAGTAGAGGCAAGTTGGCCACTCTTACCCTTGCCAACGTACTCAACAGCTCCGCCTGACTTTAAAAAAGCAGCTGTCTGTTCCTCAATCATGGCGGTAGTTAATGTCGCTTTTGTGGGGCTCTTGCTCATTTTATTCTCCAAGTTATCGGTTGGCTTTATCATCAGCCTCAAACGTTCATGGTATTCCAAATAGAAAATAATTGTTTGGAATGAGCGACGTTCTTTGCTAGGAGCACGCCCGTAGAGACTCAATTGCTGCCGTGTAAGCACTCACTTCTGGAGCAACAATTAACCAACACAGGCCTCTGAGGCAACCTACCGCGCTAACTTGATGCGATGTAAAACCTGATAAGGCCCTTGTATTTCACGGGTTCTGTATTGAGCAAATACTATTTCATCAACCGTAAACTCGATATCTTGCGATTGTATGCCCGATAATTCTTCAGCTATGCGTGAAGTGTCATGGGCTTGGTTGTAAAAACCCAGAGTGACATGTGGCGTGTATGCGTTGGGGTTCTGCTCGTGTTCATCGCGATTCAAACAGCTACGAATAGTATTCAAATAACCTTTTGGGTCAGTCACTTCCAAATAAGGGCAGGTTGCAAAACTGTTGCAACTGGCCAGCTGTAAAGGGAAAGCAGATAGCTTGGAAGCTTCCAACTGCTGAATACTATTCCGAATCGAAGGCTTCAGCGAAGGGGGATCTTTCAGCAACCCCTCCAAAGCCAGAGTAATGTGAGGCTGGCGCAAGTAGCCGGAATGCAACCACTCGGAAAGATAATCTTGATGGAATCGTATTTTTCTCTGGCAATCAGAGCCAGATATCTCAATCGCCCAAAACCCAAAATACTCAACGCCCTTATGCCATTCATAAAAATCCCGCAATTCGGTAGCGTAGGTCGTTTTACTGCCTAAGAAATCGGAAAACATAATTACACAACTGGGCTTTGATCTGCGGGAGCAACCTGACGCCCCAACAGGAGCTGGGGCGTCATCAATGAGCTAGCAGCTTTTACTGCACGTTCTCCGCATCGCCAAACTGCTCGGCAAACAGGGCACTGGAGAGATAGCGCTCAGCAGAATCCGGCAGGATGACCACAATGTTCTTGCCCTTGTGTTCTGGCTGCTGGCTAACGCGAACCGCCGCTACAACGGCTGCACCACAGGAAATGCCACACAGAATGCCTTCTTCCTGCATCAACCTATGCGCCATCGCCATGGCGTCTTCATTGGTAACCGTTTCCACCTGATCAACCATGCTCAGGTCGAGATTTTCTGGCACAAATCCAGCGCCTAGGCCTTGGATTTTGTGGGGCGCGGGCTTGAGGGCTTCTCCGTTTCGCACCTGAGTGATAATGGGTGAGTCGGAAGGCTCAACGGCAACGGTGGTAATGGCTTTGCCCTGCGTGTTTTTGATGTAGCGTGATACGCCTGTAAGCGTGCCACCCGTTCCTACACCGGCAACAAAAATATCCACAGCGCCATCGGTGTCGTTCCAGATTTCAGGACCAGTGGTGTCTTCGTGAATCTGCGGGTTAGCCGGGTTCTTGAACTGCTGTGGCAAAAAGTACTTTTCGGGCTCGGCAGCAGCCAATTCTTCTGCTTTTGCGATCGCGCCGGGCATGCCTTCGGCGGGCTCTGTGAGTAGCAAATCGGCACCCAGCGCTTTCAACACCTTACGGCGCTCCAGACTCATTGAAGCGGGCATGGTAAGAACTATTTTGTAGCCTCTGGCCGCAGCCACAAAAGCCAGAGCTATGCCCGTGTTACCGCTGGTGGGCTCAATAATAGTCATACCCGGCTTAAGCACGCCCCGCTTCTCGGCATCCAGTACCATGGCAGTGCCAATCCGGCACTTTACCGAGTAGGCCGGGTTGCGACCTTCAATCTTGGCCCAAATAGTAGCGCCATCACTAACACGATTAAGCTTGACCAACGGCGTGTTGCCAATGGACTGAGAGTTGTCTTCATATATGCGGGGCATCGATTATCTCCTCAAAAGTTCTGAAGTATTTAACCACAAGCCCGCGATATCACCGAAAAACCCAGACAGTTTTTTCTGCAGCGTTCAATGCTTTGCTTTAGTCACCATTTTGGGCGTAGCCGTATTGCCTGGATTACCCGCGAGAATCCGGTCAGCATTCAGTGAAGCGATCGACACTCGGGTATCCCTTGGAACATCGCCGTCTAATTGCAGCTCAAGATAGCGGAGCGCACAAACCCGCAGGAAGGACGTGAAATTGCCCAGATCGTGGCCAGCGTCAATGGATTCGTGGTAAAGCCGGGTGATCATCTGCGGGAGGTTCATGCCGTCCCGTTCGGCCAGTTCTGCCAGTACATGCCAAAAAGCGTTTTCCATGCGCACACTAGTGACCATACCATCAATACGCAGAGAGTGGGTCCGGCTTACCCAAAGCTCCGGGTCGGCGTTGATAAAGAGCTTACACATTACAGCCTCCCGGGAAGCGCTGAGGGGCCGGTGTGGCCAGCCCCTGTTGTTTTATTGATCCAGCAATTTGAAGAACTGCGCAAGCCACGCCGGATGAGCGGGCCACGCGGGCGCTGTTACAAGATTAGCATCGGTTACAGCCTGATCAACCTCAATACTGGCGAAGGTACCGCCAGCCAATTCCACTTCCGGCTGGCAAGCCGGATAGGCTGAACACTTGCGGCCATCCAGAACTCCCGCAGCCGCCAACAATTGAGCACCATGGCAAATCGCCGCTACCGGTTTGTTGGTTTCGAAAAAATGGCGAACCAGATTCTTCACGTCTTCGTTAAGACGCAGGTATTCAGGTGCGCGGCCACCAGGCACCACCAGTGCGTCATAATTCGCCGGGTCCAACCCATCAAAATCCGCATTCAGGGCAAATCGATGGCCCGGCTTTTCTGTGTAAGTTTGGTCGCCCTCAAAATCATGGATAGCCGTGGCAACGGTATCGCCCGCTTTTTTGTCCGGGCAAACAGCATGAACCGTGTGGCCGACGGCCATCAGTGCCTGAAACGGCACCATGGTTTCGTAATCTTCGGTGAAATCACCGGTAATCATCAGAATCTTCTTCCCGCTCATGGCTATCTCCTTATGCTTGTTTTGATGAGTTTGGAAACAGTAGCAGTGGAAATGATGAAGTGGGTATTAAGAGACTACTACAAGCCTTCCAGAGTGGGCGCTTGGAAAAAAGACCTGCCCCGGTTTTCCAAACAACAACGATTGGTAATGCTTCGCATTGATACTTGAGGCTATATGAGCCGTATACTGATTCGGTCTTGACCATCAACCAATGCATGCAGCTCGAGGTACCCTCTGGCATGGTAAAATCCCTTCAATGGCTCATCAGAACCACAATATTTTTACTGGTTCTGCTGGCGGGCCCTGCACTGATTGCGGCCTGTAGCAGTCAGTCTAGTCAGAGCTGGCGTGACACCGATCGCTCCAGCGCAGGCATTGCGCCACTGCCCGATCAGGCTGAGGAAGCCATTGTGCAAGTTTACGGTGCCCGAGCTTATAATTGGCGCGGCAACTTTGCGATCCACACTTGGATTGCGACCAAAGTGCGCGGGGCATCATCCTACGAGGTTCACGATGTAACTGGCTGGGGTTATAACGCGGTGCGATCCCGCCCCGGTGAGCCCGATACGGCCTGGTATGGCAACCCGCCGATGTTGCTCGCCGACCTCCGTGGTGAGAAAGCGGAGGCCGCTATCATCAATATCCGGACAGCGATCGGCGCCTACCCTTTCCAGAACAAATACAAAGCTTGGCCCGGACCCAACAGCAACACTTTTGTAGCCTGGGTAATCCGGCAGGTGCCCGAACTAGATGTTGCACTGCCCAACATTGCCATCGGAAAAGACTATCTCGCCGACGGCATTGTTGCGAAAGCCCCCAGCGGTTCAGGCTACCAATTCTCCCTCAAAGGTTATTTCGGCCTTATGGCGAGTATCCGGGAAGGTGTCGAGCTGAACATTCTAGGCCTTAACATTGGAATTGACCCTCTGGCTTTGGCTGTCAAATTGCCCGGGATCGGGCACATTGGCCTGCGCGACCCTTGGATGGACCGCTCAACGTGGCACCAACCCCCTTCAGAGGAGCAGTTTTCAAAAACCAGCCCATAAATCAATCTGGAGAAATAGGCCCGCACCGGTTTTCTTACAGAGCAGGCCCTACGACAACACCTTCTCCGGCACCGAAGAACTTTCCATCACCACCTCATCGCCCTGCTCAGAACGGGCAATCACAGAGGTACACGCCAGATCCCCGGTTACATTCATGGCGGTAGCCCCCATACCTACAAGGGCATCAATGGACACCAACAAAGCCACAGTTTCAATGGGCAAGCCCACCTGAGCAAACACAGTGGCAATCATCACGATACCCGCACCCGGCACACCAGCCGTGCCTATGGAAGCCAAGGTGCCGATCAGAACAATTTCTAGCATGGTGACGACGTCCAGAGGCACCCCCACCACATTGGCTGCAAAGGCAGCAGAAATAGCAATACGGATACCCGCCCCATCCATGTTGATGGTGGCGCCCAAAGGCAGACTGAAACCGTAGATGCTCTGGGGAATGCCTAAACGCCGAGCAGCGTTGAGCGTTAGGGGCAGAGTGCCTGAACTGCTCTGGGTGGCAAAGGCGGTGGCAACCGGAGCCCGGGCCTCACGAATAAAGTCCCTCAGCCTCACACCATTGAGGCGCATAAGAACGCCGTAGACCAGCAGTTGCACCCCCAAGGCCAGATACAACACCATAACCATATCGCCCAGAGCCAGTATCGTGGCTATGCCCTGCTCACCTGCGGTACTGGCCACAATCGCAAACACGCCAATCGGCACATACTGCAGAACCCCGGCCATCACTTTCATCGTGACTTCGTTCAAGCCAGAAACTACCTCATACACTCTGGTTCCGGCTTCCCCGTGAGTATCTGACTCACGTAATTTCAGCAGTGCAACGCCAAACACAATTGCCGTAAAAATAATCCCGAGCAGATTCGGCTTGGCAAATGCCTCGACAATATTGGCGGGAACAATATTCAGAAGCACCTGAACAAAGCCCGGGTTCTCCGGCACCTCAACACTGGCCGAAGGCGACAACTCCAGACCGCTACCGGGTTCGAATACGGAAGCCACAACCAGCCCCACCGCAATGGCCAGAGCCGAGGTCAGCACATAGAAGCCCAGCAGTTTTCGGCCCACGCGGCCCATACTGGAAAGATTGGCCTGATTGATCCCCACCATCAGAGTAAACAGGACAATCGGCACGATCAGAAACTTGAGCAACCTGAGCAGCAACTCCCCTAACGGGTTAAGCCATTCGGCCACTACCGGCCCGCCTACCAGGCCTACAACCAAGCCAAGAACAAGTGCAATACCAATGCGCAGCACCAGAGAAGACTTCAGATAACCATCAAGTACAGCTTTCATGGGGGCTCCCGTTTCACGCGAACTCGTTAATGAGCGAGCGTTCAAATACGTCAGGGGCGAGGATTCTGGTCAGCACCGGCCTATGGGTAAACCGGTATTCCCACGTATGTTACTCACAAAAGCTGTGGATAAAGTTGTTGGCGACCGGGGGTTAAACAGTCGGAAGCCATGTGCCCCATGGCCTTTGGGAAACTGATGCAAAAATGGCCTATACAGTGAGGCTATATGAATATAGAAAATCCGTCTCAGCAGAGCTGTTCCATCGCTGTGTTCAGGCGCTTACTCATGTCCAGCCGGGACAAATAAACCTGCCCCTATTTCCTTCCAATCCCGGCCCCGAAACAATTACCCATATTGGGCACAAATTTACCCAATATGGGTAAAGACAAGATTTACCCTGCGGTGAGTGCAGCCATGGCTAGCATGATTTCTTCTGTTATTTCCACAAGGCTTGTCACCAACGCTTCATCAACGTCGATATCACCTTCATATTCCGCAAGATTTCGCTTGCGATGGGCCTGATCAAGAACACGCCATTTGGCTGGCGACAAGTCGAGCGTATGCTGCAAACATTGAAACACCAGATATCGATTGTCGGACCGATAACCAAAGTAACGAAGTGCAGCCAAAGAAAGCGCATGCGCTGCGTTATAAGATAAATCGAAGCGACTCTGCAGGCTAAGCGCTTCCAAACCAGCGTCCTTTAATCGTACGTTACCGGATTGGATAAGCCCTTCAACCTCGTTCGCGTCTACCGCCTCATGGTGGAGCTTGTGTATCCGAACCAGGTTCTCCAGTGCGTCTTCATTCATTGATGCTTCCTTTCAATAATATGTACTGTCCTTCCAGGACTTTCCTCAAAAAGGGGTTATTGTTGGCTCGACGTTTCTTAAACTCTTCTTGCTTGTAGAGGGTTGGATTGATGGTACGGGTAAGCTTGGCCTCTGCAGACCCCAACGCTTCAAAAACCTCTTCTAGGGTGAGGGAATCCGATACCAACATGAGGTCGATATCGCTATTGGCATGATCGGTCCTCTTAGCCACCGAACCATAGATCAGAGCAAGGTCAATTTTATCACTAATCGAATTGAGAGCATCTTCAACCTGATATTCTGGACCAAGTAGTTTGGAGACAAGAGAAGACAGCTCCGGGAAAATGGGTGAGTCCGGATTGGCTCTATATCGTTTCTGGCGCCCCTGCAGCTTCACTTGCACTAGACCGCTATCCACCAGACGCGCCAGTTCCCGCTGCACAGCCCCCGAACCGGCTTCCGCCTTCCCGATGAGCTCTTTGACCGAAAAGTCCCTTTCCTGATGTGCAAAGAACAGTCGCAATACCTTTTGGCGGGTTTGTGAAAATAAGGCGTCTGCCAATCCAGTGCGGTTAGATGTTGTTACTGCTGGCATGTAAGTTACGTCTCCAAAACCCATTTTGGGTAATTATATACCCAAAATGGGCATCTCAAAACTATAAAACCGAGTTGCTTAAACCCAAGGCGGCGAGCCAACTCATCACCGGGCTCGACGCTGATCAAAAAACCGGTCTAATTGGACGTGGAATTACTGATGTGCCATTTTTAGATTAATAGAGCAATGCCATGGATCGTTCTTACACACCTTAACCCCTCTCACCCGAGGAACTTGCGGAAATGCTCAAGCGAACGCTTTTTACACTGGCCATTTCCATGGTTTTACTTTCCACCAGTGCTCTGGCAAGACCTTTCACGCTCTCCCATGCCCCGCATCCGGCCATTACATCCATCTACATCCCGATTCTCAAAGAGGTCTACTCTGAGCTGCAAATAGACGTAGAATTTCAGGAGATGTCGACCCACCGAGGATTGGTAGAAGCGAACGCCCGCCACGTGAACGGCGACGTCGCTCGCTTCTCAGAAGGCCTGCAGGACTACCCCAACTTGATGGCGGTGCCAACCGCGCTGGACCAAGCAGAAATTATTCTGCTGTGCGTCCGCGAGGCAGACTGTTCGGGCAATGCGCTCAAAGAGCCAAAAAACCGGATCCTAATTCCCACCGAAACGGCCGTCATGCGCCGTTTCATTGCCACCTACCCGGCCAATTTCATACCTGTCAGCTATAGCCTGTCGAAATCACAGGAGATGCTTTCAATGGGCCGATTCAAATACGCGTTGTATGTATCTTCAGAACTGCACCCGCACCAAGCCAAGACCGAGGAATACAACCTGAACTGGGCGGTACTGGAAAGTTTCCCGATTTACCACGTGCTGCATAAAGATCACAAAGCACTGGCAGACGCCATTGCCCCTGTTTTATCTCGAGTACTTGAACGCTATCGGCGGGAACAGCAACTTAGGCAGTAGCCTGCATTCTCCGCACTGACAATAGATTTTCCCCGATATTGAGAGCTCACGCCTTGCCAGCCAAAAACCATAACAACAAGCCAGCAACCCCGAAAAGAAACACCGCAAAATGGACAGCCAGACTCTTTCGAATAGTTGGGGTTGGATGCGTTGTGTGGGATTATTGACCGAGTGTAAGCAAACTAGGGTATTGTTCCAAAGACCGCGTCAAAAGGCTCAGAGAGCGTTCAGGTGTCATCAGCGATGAATGAAACAAACGAGGATAAAACAGCATCAGCACCGCCACCCAAAAAGAAGGGCTTCAGTGGCTTGCATGTATTTGGCATTGTGCTGCTCACCATCGTCGCCACCTTAGGCGCTGGTTACTGGTGGTTCAGCCACTATGTGTTCCCTGAGAACTTCGACCCCGTAACCCTGACTGCCAGTGAACAGGATTCACTCAACTCCAAACTCAATACTCTGGGCATTGACACTCAGGGCTTCGAATCCGGCCGCCCGTTGCAGCCGGTACCCTACAGTGAAGAAGGCGCCAGCCGGGAGGTACGTTTCAGCGAGCGGGAACTTAACGGCATGCTGGCCAATAACACCGATCTGGCTCAGAGACTCGCAGTGGACCTTTCGGACGATCTGGTGAGCGCCGTGCTTCTGGTGCCTCTTGACGAAGGTTTCCCTGTGCTCGGCGGCAGAACTCTACGAGTAAATGCTGGCGTAGAGCTCTCCTTTGCCAACGGTCGTCCCCTGGTCAAATTAAGGGGCGTCAGCCTCATGGGCGTACCCATTCCAAATGCCTGGCTGGGTAACCTCAAGAATGTGGACCTGGTTAACGAATTCGGTGCCAACGAGGGATTCTGGCAATCTTTTGCAGCGGGTGTGGATTATATTCAGGTTGAGGATGGCCGGTTGCTTGTCCGGCTAAAGGAATAGAAAACCGAGGAAAATCTCTTTATCAAACGCGAAAACAAATCTGTCCCGGTTTTCTCACAACAACGAACCCCGCTTTTGCAGCTAACGCAGTGCCGCCGATAACTGAAGTGGACCCCGAAAAGCCGGCCTTTTTCTACTCAATCAAGATTGAAAAAGAACCCTCCTAAAAGCACGATGGCAAGGAAGATCAAACCGGAAATCATCAATGCCCACCCCAAATAACGGTCAAAGCGAGTTGAGTAACGGCGCACTGTAGGCACATCTATGAGCGGATCATTTGCTTGATTGAAAATGCCCACAGGAAAAGCAATGGCAGAGGCGTACCAGAGTACCCGAAGCCCCACACCGTCCCATGAAGATTGGCGTTTTACTCCGTCCTTCTTCATCTGGCGCTCGATTCTGGCCATTGAGAAACGGGCGAACCCTATCCAGACTACCGCCATAATCGCAAACACAACCAGCAGTACGAAGTAGTACCAACCTTCCGGTGTACCATCCAACATCTAAATCAACTCCTATCCCAGATGCCGGCTGCAATATTCCGACCCCGCTTGTCAGCAATGGATCCTGCTCCCACCCCAGCAAAAACACCTACCGTCACAATGACTCCAAGCACTGCCCAACCAATTGGGCCTGCAACAAGAAGTCCTGCTTTTGCAGCCAAAGTTGTACCCGCAAGTATCGTGTATTTTCCAGTCAGGCCGCCAGCAGCCCCTGCAAACCCAAACCCAGTCATTTGAACAGATGACTCCCGCAACCAATCGCCTCCGGTCTCATAGGTCGCGTGAATTTTATTAGCCCGAAGACCCGCATCCGCTACAATAGCCAAACGCCCGGTATTGTTAAGGATTCGGCTGAGGGACCCCATGCGCCCGGCATCGGTAGCGTCCGCAACGAAAAGACGGGCATCCGGTCTCGCGCTCGAACTGCGTGAAGCAAGCAGTATTCCGCGATCTGTATTACTTAGAGCATTGCCGCGATTTTTACCACGCAAGGCTTCCGGTGAGATTCGATTTAGCTCAGTTTGATAAGCCTTTTGCAGAGTCTGGTAGGCACTACGCGCCACGTTCTCGGCCTGAATGCGCCTTGCGCCTACCCCGGGGCCACCGGATTTATGAGCCCTTGTAAGGTTGAGCAAGGCTTCCTGGTACTTTACCAACGCCTGCTGAAAGCCATTCAGTCGAGCAAATGCTGCCGTGGCTCCTGCCCCAACCAGCCCGTTAATCTCTTGTATCTTTTCAGGTGAAAGGTGGGTCTCGAAAAACACCTTCAAAATATGAGCTTCCTCACCCATGGCCTCTGCACTGCGCGCGAGGCACATGCGCTCCGGCATTGGCAAGGAGTTCAGTCTACGCAATGTGGATAGGGTAAAGACGTCGTCATTCTCAAGAGAATAGGCTCGTCCGGGCTGGATCATTTCTCTTTCGTTGAGGCCGTTGCTGCGCAGGAAAGCTTGAAGGGTAGCGGGATCGTCGCCGACCAGGGCAGAAGCGGAAGTCGGTTTTTGGGCGAAGAAAATATCGGGCATAGACTCGTTCCTTAAGTCATTTTGGTGGGATGCCATTGATTCAGGAGGAATGGTAGCGAGGCTACTTTGGAATGTCTATGGCGAAGCACATGAGGTTTTCTATGGACCAAATTACCTACAAATAAACATGTCCCGGTTTTGCTGCTAACATTCAGATCCACCATCCGAGACAAGGACAGCTCAAAGAGATGGAGAGTGCCAGTGCAGGCAGTCCTGCTTCACATGTTTTTTGATGCTCAGTTATGGTGCAGCCCAGCGGAGAAAAAAAGCAAAGTGATCAAGATCGCCCTGCATTTATCGCTTCATCGTAGGGCAGTGGTCGGGCAAACAGGTAACCTTGGGCCTGATCACAACCGCGCTCATAGAGCAGCACGAGTTGCTCCTCGGTTTCCACACCCTCAGCAATAACCTTAAGCTCTAGTGCATGAGCCATGGCGATAATGGTATTCACAATCACTCTACTGCCAGAATCTGTCGTTACCTCTGCGATGAAGGATTTGTCGATTTTGAGGGTATCTATGGGGAAGCGTTTGAGATAACTCAGGCTTGAGTATCCCGTACCAAAATCATCCAGAGAAATGCTCAAGCCCAAGTCAGCCAGCTCTGTCATTGTTTCTATTGCAGATTCAACGTCGTATAGCAGAGCGCTTTCGGTGATCTCCAGTTCCAGATTAGCCGGCTGCATGCCGGTTTCTTCCAGAATCTGTTGAATAACGCCTACGAGATTTTTCTGGTGAAATTGTCGGGCGGAGAGATTTACAGCCATTTTCAGCCCGGGACCAGCGGCTCCCTGACGACAGGCTTCGCGCAACACCCATTCACCAATGGGAACGATGAGCCCTGTTTTTTCTGCCAGAGGGATAAACTGGTCTGGCGCTATCATACCCTCCGTTGGGTGCTGCCAACGCAAAAGTGCTTCCAGACCCACAACTTGCCCAGTGGCAATCTCGATCTGCTGTTGATAATGAAGCTGGAACTGGTTCCCACGCAGCGCATGTCGCAAAGAGGTCTCCAACGCCAGACCATCACCGTGCGTATCAGCGCTCACAGGGTCGAAGTGCTGATAGTCATTGCCACCCTGTGCTTTGACAGCTGCCATAGCACTTCGGGCGCTGTTGATCACCGCATCCATGTTCTTCCCGCTACGCGGGTATTCTGCAATGCCCATGCTGCATGAGACAAAGAGCTCCCGACCGTCTTCCATCACGATAACTGAGTGCAGCTCACCCACTATACATTTCGCGACATCCGAGACTTCTGCGGCACTCTGGCCTGGAAGCAAAACGATAAACTCATCGCCCCCCCAGCGGGATATGGTATCGCCCTTGCCAATACAATCGCCTATCCGTTTCGAAACTTCCCTAAGTACATCATCACCACCAGCGTGCCCCAAGCTGTCGTTGATCTGTTTGAAGCGATCTATATTTACATACAAAATGCAGAGGACGCCTTGCTGGCTATCAGCCTGAAACAAAGCTTGCTGCAACCGATCGGCCAGCAGCAATCGATTCGGAAGCGCCGTAACATTATCAAAGTGCGTCAGGTACTCCAGTTGTCGGCTTTTTTCCAAGTTGCCGATCGCGAATGCGATATCACCCGCAACCTCATGAAGCAGTTTCATTTCCACTTCATCAAACGAAAACGGCTCATCCCGATAAAGCACTAGCGCTACGCCTTGCGCACTATCCACCGCTGTCAAAGGAAAGGCCCCCAGCGCTCGCACACCAAGGCCAGCCAACCCTTCACAATCCACGGTGTCACACTGCTCTGCTAAGTCACTACGAATAACGACCCGGTGGTTGTTCAAACATTCACGAACGGTATGAATCTCAAAGTTAGACAAGCGCCGACCCTGAAGCCGTTCATCAGCAGCGTGGGCATACAGAATGTCACATCTGCCCGTTTCTCTGTCTTGCTGCACTATAAGCGCTGCTGGTAAGTCACCCTCTTCCACGGTAATTCGTGTGGCTTCTTCATATAACGCATCACAGCTTTCGACGCGCACAATTAGTGTATTAATTCCGCTAAGAACTTTGTGGATACGGTTCAATCGCAAGATTTTACGCTTGGCCTCCACACGCTCCGTAATATCCACAACCGCTGCCATCACATAACGGCCATCAGCGGTCTGTACTGGATTTAACGCAATTTCAGCAGGAAACTCCGTTCCATCTTTACGCACAGCAAATAGGTCGCGCCCAACCCCCATCATTCGCTTTTCAGGTTGCCGCTGATACCCATGACGATACCCCACATGACCCTGGCGAGCCTTTTCGGGAATCAGCTGCTCTACCGACTGGCCCAATAACTGGCCTGCCGGGTAAAGGAACAAGGAATGCGCCATTTGGTTGGCCATTTGGATGGTGCCACTACCATCGACCATTACCGTGGCAACAGGAGAGGAGTCTATTGTCGAGCGGAATCGTTCCTCTTCGCGGTTCAGGGCATTCGCCCCACGCCAACCAACAAAACCAAGCACCAAAATGCTGAAGAGGCTGCTCAGTGCGAAACCGAATGCGGCCGAATAATAATCCGCCACCACACCCTGCATACTCAGCCAGCCAGTCAGCACCGGTGTAACGATAATGAAAGGCATTATCCTGCGAAGAGAGCGCCCGCCGATGTATGAACTTGCAGCGGACCTCATAAGGCTTTCATCAGGCCGTGCAAAGAGCATACAGGCACCACAGAGCACTAAAAGAAAAGACGTGTGCAGCGCCATTGTAGAGAAAACAAACAACTTGAACTTGTGCACACCGAACGCATAGCCTATGAGCACTGAGCCACTGATCATGATTACGATCAGTGCCAGAACATGCAGAATAAATGTGGCGTAGCGAACCTTAAGCACTGTGACCAGCCAGCCAACAGCTATCATACTGAAACATAATGAGGTACCAGCAGACATGCGTCCGGGCCATTCTTCTGGTGGCGTATCATGGTCTTTAACCACGATCTCATCGATGCCCAGTTGCCAACCCAATCCGTATTCGAGTAGCGTCATCCCCGATATCAAGAGGAGGAACACAGCCAAAAAAGCAACAACAGAGTCTCGGGCAGCGGCTTCGTCAAACATTGATATACTATGAAAAATGAGGCCACAAGCGAGAAAGCAAAGTGCGGTATTGAGCTTCATGGACTGGAGAGATGGCAGGATGCGTTTTCCTGCGCCAAAATCGAAAACCCACGACAAAACAACCAAAATAGCGGCGGTGATGACTAACCAACCGATCCAGCGAACGATACGTTTGTAGTTTTCCTGCAAGCTCGGAGCTTTAATGTTGTGCGAGCAACTGACCCCATGCATAGCGCCCTTCCTTATTGCACTGAGTGAGATGAACTTTGTGCAAAGGTTCCGGCAAATAACTTTCACTTCAACATAGTCGGAATAACTGAAAGATGAAAGCTGAGTTAGGGATAGCCTTCTATCCAATCGATTTTCTATTTGAAATCAACTAAGCTCAGCGTTCGTTCATTATCTCTAGCGTAGGCACGCTCATCAAAGGCGCTACCGCCTGATTTATCAAGGAAAATCACAATGACAAAACTAACTTTGAATACGCTTACCCTGAGCCTATCATTGGCTCTAGCCAGCACCGCTTTTGCTTCCGACTTTACCGACATGGACCCGGTCACTCTGCGCTTGGCGCACGTGGTCAACGAGCAGGATGGATTTCATATTGCGGCTGTAAAGTTTCAGGACTTGGTTGCAGAGCGTACCGAAGGTGCTGTGAGCGTTGAGCTTTACCCCAACGCTTCACTCGGTGATGAGCGCACCCTGTTGGAAGGCATGCAGATCGGCACCGTTGATATGGGCGTGATTACCAATGGCCCGGTAGCTAACTTTGTCGAGGAAATGGCGGTTTTCGAGCTTCCGTTTTTATTTCCTTCACCGCAAGCTGCTTACGATGTGCTTGATGGGCCCATCGGCAAGGAACTGCTCGACAAGCTCTCTGATGTTAACCTGAAAGGTCTGGCCTATGCCGAGCGTGGCTTTCGCAACCTGACGAACAGCGAGCGCGCGGTCAACAAGCCGGAAGACATGGACGGCCTACGCATTCGTGTGATGGAAAACCCGGTGTATGTGGATACTTTCCGCGCATTGGGCGCCAACGCTATCCCTATGGCATGGACGGAAGCTTTGACCGCAATGCAGCAAGGCACCATTGATGGGCAGGAAAACCCGGTGAACGTGGTTCACTCCTTCAAGCTCAACGAGACTCAGAACCACATGACTCTTTCGCGGCACACATACGCCCCTGCCATTTTTGTTATGGGCATGCCAGCTTGGAATAAGCTACCGGAAGCTGCTCAAGATGTGCTAGCTCAGGCCGCTCAAGAGGCCGCCGAGCATGAGCGCAAAGTAAACGCCGAAATGGCGTCTAAGCAGCTAGCCGAGCTGCGCGAATCCGGTATGCAGGTCAACGACAGCCCGGATATCGCAGCCTTTCAGGCGGCGGTGGCACCCGTATATGAAAAGTACGGCAAGCAGTTCGGTGACTATCTGCCACGTATTCAGAAGGCTCTCAAGTAGGTGACAGAAGCAACTCGATCGCTGCTAACGTTGCTGAAGCGAGTTGAGCACGGGTTGGATGCAATACTCCAGCCCGTGGTCTTTGCTGCCATGGCGGCGCTGATTGGGGTGATTACCCTGCAGATTGTGTCCCGGGTGTTATTCAGCGCGGTCGGCTGGACCGAAGAAGTCAGCCGCTTTTTATTGGTATGGATTACCTTTTTAGCCAGTACTTTGGCCTTTCAGCGAGGCAGGCACATCGCCGTAACCTTTGCGGTAGATGCTCTGCCTGCTCAACTTAGAAAAGGCGCACGCATCCTCGCCACGCTTGCCGTGCTCGGGTTCCTTGTAGCGCTTGTGGTGATTGGCTATCGCTATATGCAGGTGCAAAGCTATCAAAAATCTGCCTCATTGCGACTTTCCATGACTTACGTTTACGCCGTGATCCCGCTTAGCGCCGCGATAATGTGCTGGTATGCCGTGGTGGACTTGGTAGAGCTGATTGTGAAAGGCGAACGTGTTGAGGAGCCCACGCAATGACATTGCTTCTATTTGGGCTATTTTTTGCGCTCATGCTATTTGGCGTGCCTATTGCCTTGGCGATAGGTGCCAGCACCATGGTTGCGCTGAGTCAGGCTGACGTGCCGCTGATGGTCGTTACTCAGCAAATGTTTCAAGGCATTAACTCGTTCGCGCTGGTAGCCATTCCCATGTTCATCCTTGCCGGCGACCTGATGGCCCAAGGCAAGGTTAGCGAGAGGCTGGTTAATTTTGCTGATTCTCTCTTCGGCTTTTTGCGTGGAGGCTTGTCGTTAGTATCAGTAATGGCAGGGATGTTTTTTGCCGCGATCTCAGGCTCCGGGGCAGCAACTACCGCCGCAGTAGGTTCAAGTCTGGTGCCGGAATTACGCAAGAAAGGTTATGACCCGGCGTCTGCCGCCAGCCTAATTGCTGCAAGTGGTACCTTGGGCGTGGTCATTCCGCCATCCGTGCCAATGATTATCTATGCCGTAATTGCGCAGCAGTCGGTAACCGAACTATTCCTAAACGGCTTTTTGCCTGGGCTGGCCATGGGGCTGGGGCTAATGGCCATTGCCATCACTCAGGCCTACAAACGCCAATATCCCAAAGGCACACCTCTCTCGCTGCGCACCATTTGGCGCACACTCAAAAGCGCGAGTTGGGGGTTAATGACCCCGGTAATCATTCTGGGCGGCATATTTTCAGGCATTTTCACACCTAGCGAGGCGGCAGTGGTGGCCGTCAACTACGCACTCATTGTTTCACTTTTCATCTATCGTGATCTCAAGCTGAAAGATGTGTATCGCATCTTAATTCGCTCAGCCATTACCACCTCAGTGATCATGTTGGTGATCGCCACTTCAGCGGTACTCAGCTGGACGCTTTCCAGCTGGCAGGTGCCCGGCGCCATTGCTCAGGCCGTGCTTTCTATGTCTACCAACCCCTACATCATCATGTTGCTGGTAGTTGGGATTATCCTGCTGACCGGCGTATTCATCGAAACCGCTAGCGCTCTGATCATCCTGACGCCGGTTTTGCTGCCCTTGGTGCTCCAGTTGGGCATAGATCCGGTTCATTTTGGCATCGTCATTGTTGTGGGATTGGCAATCGGCATGATCACTCCACCCGTGGCCATCAACCTTTACGTAGCTTCTTCGATCACGCAACTGCCACTGGAACGCATCACTCGCGCAATTATTCCCTACTTGCTTACCTTGGTCAGTGTGCTTCTATTGATTGTGTATGTTCCAATTTTGATCGGTTGGTCCGGAAACTAAACTCCGGCCACCCAATTATTCCCTTACTAACTCATCCAACGAACTCCAAGGAATTTAAAATGCTAAGTTCATCGGAAGGTAAAAAAGTCCCTCAAGTTTCGTTTCCCATTCGCGTTGATAATGAGTGGAAATCGATAACGAGCAATGAACTGTTTAACGATCAAACCGTTGTTGTGTTCGCCTTGCCGGGCGCGTTTACACCTACCTGTTCAAGCACCCACTTACCCCGATACAACGAGCTGGCACCCGTCTTCAAGGAGCTGGGTGTAGATCGTGTAATTTGCCTATCGGTGAACGACCCATTCGTGACGCAGGCGTGGGCAGAAGATCAACACGCAGACAATATCGAGTTTATTCCGGACGGCAACGGCGACTTCACCCGTGAGATCGGAATGCTGGTTAGCAAAAGCGACATAGGCTTTGGTGACCGCAGCTGGCGCTATTCCATGCTGGTAAAAGATGGAACCATCGAAAAAATGTTTATCGAGCCAGACAAGCCGGGCGACCCGTTTGAAGTATCGGATGCCGACACCATGCTGCATTACATCAAGCCAGATGTGACCTTACCGGCACGGGTGAGCATATTCACAAAACCCGGATGCCCACACTGTACTCGCGCCAAAACGCTGCTACAGCAAAAGGGTTATAAGTATGAAGAGATAAAACTGGGCGCCGGTGGCCTGTCATACAGCACCTTGCAGGCGGTAACTGGCAAGGGCACAACCCCTCAGGTATTTATCGACGGCCAACTGATTGGTGGCGCCGATGAACTCGAAGCGGTGATGACGAAGCGGTAATCGCATAGCCTGACTGGTCTGCGCCTGAACACATAGGTTCAGGCGCTCTTCTTTGCGAGCTCTGACGAGTCCGTCATTATCAATCACCCAGCATACCCTTTAGAATAGTCGCCCCTGAAAGCTCGGGATTATCACTGGCACCCAACCTGTGCGCGATTATTCGATGACTCAAACACCCTCATTCTCTGCCAGAATTTCGCAGCAAAGATTGCTACAGCTGCTAGCCCAATCTGGAGCACCGGCTTCTGACGGCCCGCTACCCTGTTGCGGAGAAAGGCTTGGGCGTCTGTTTGGGCTTTCCGACACTCTGGTCCTGGATTCAGCCATTGCGTTTCGCGCGCGCCAAACGGGCTTGGATCAGAGGGCTGTATTTGATCGTGTCATTCAGGAACTGGCCAATAGTCGCCAAGCGCTGATACGCAAACTCAAAACCTACGGTGATGACGTTGAGCCCACCGACTGCGTGGATTTCGAGCACTACCTGAACCCATGGCTCTCGCTGCAGCGCAAAGTCATCGCCGTTAGCCGCCAGCTTCGGGACAAAACCCGAAAAGCCATGAAGGATCACAGCCAAACTCTGGCCCGGCTGGCAGAATTGGATGCAACGTTTGATCACGCCATGGCCGGGTACACCAGCCAATGTTTCTCCCATATTCCCAAAGTGCTGGAACAACGGTTTCAATCGCTAGCACACGATACCAGCGGCACCCCATATAACGGGCTCCACCGTTACTGCGAAGAAGCGCAGAATCTTTTACTCGCTGAACTGGATGTTCGGCTGGAGCCGGTATTGGGGCTGCTTGAAGCTTGCCAAAACGAGGTAACGAACTCTCCATGAGCAGACTTTTCTTTTTTCTCGCGTTTGCCATAGGCCTGGCCGTTGTGGCTTGGATAGGCCAACGCTTTCTAGGTTCAGACCTTCTCGCCCTTTCAGTGACGGGTATTATTGCGTGTGTATACGGATTGGGCTTTATCGAGTTGATGGGGTTCCGTCGCACCACCCGACAGCTTGCCGATCGGCTTAGCAGTATTCCGCAGAGCCGCGAGCAACTTGAAGACTGGCTTTCTGGCCTACCGGAGCAGATTCAGTTTGCTGTGCAGAAGCGAGTTGATGGCCACTTTTCAGCACTGCCCAGTCCGCAACTAACACCGTATCTGGTCGGCCTGCTGGTGATGCTCGGTTTGCTAGGAACCTTTGCTGGCATGATCGTAACCCTAAGCGGCGCCGCCTCGGCACTGGACGGCAGCACCGATCTTAGCGTAATCCGTGGCGCTCTCGCGGCTCCTATTGCTGGGTTGAGTCTGGCCTTTGGTACTTCTATTGCGGGTGTGGCAGCTTCCGCCATGCTGGGCCTCGCTTCCACCTTAAGCCGCCGCGAACGCTTACAAGTATCACGCCAGCTGGATAAAACCTTACGGCAACGGTTGCATCACTTGTCGGCAGACTACCAACGCCAGCAAGCCTTCAAAGCCTTGGAATCCCAAGCTACCGCCCTACCTCAAATGGCCACAGCCATGGAGTCCATGACAGCCCGCATGGAGCAGCTTGGTCAGCAACTGGAGCAGTCCCTAACCCGAAACCAGCAGGAATTTCACAGCACCGTAGGCACGCATTACCAGAGTCTGGCGGACTCTGTTGCTCAGTCCCTAGAGAAAGCTCTGGAATCCAGCTCTCGCATTACCGCCGAACGCATAGAGCCGATCGTGACGGAAGCCATGGCAACTCTTCAGTCCCATGCCGGAGAGCTACATGAAAGCTGGTCTGCGACTGCTAATCAGCAACTGGCCGACCTCACAAGCATGTTCCAGAAAACCAGCCACGAGGCAGGTGAACGTTGGCAAATGGGTTTTGATCAACAACAGCAAACCGCAGAAAAACTAATACATAATCTGCAAAGCACCTTGCAGGAATACCAAGCCCACTTCCGGGACGAAAGCGCCAAGCTTGCCACCCATCATCAACAAGGTCTGGATGCGCTCATTACACGCATCAGCGAGCAGCTCTCTAAACTGCACGAGCAAGAAGCGGCTCAGGGCGACGCTGCCCACGAACGATTGGTTCAACTCGAAGCTACGGTCACCAAGCACTTGAACGAACTGGGCTCCGGACTGGAAGCCCCCATGACCCGTTTGATAGAAACCGCCTCGGAAACCCCGAAAGCCGCCGCTCACGTGATTTCCAAGCTGCAAGAAGAGATGGCACGTAACAGCGAACGGGAAAACCAATTACTGGAAGAGCGTCAACGGCTGGTGCAAGAACTCGACAGCCTGCTCGAATCCCAACGCAGCAATGCCGACAGTCAGCGCCAAGCAGTGGACTCTCTGATCACTGGCGCAGGGGACACCCTCACCGGGATCAGCGAACGCTTCAATGTTCTGATTCAAGAGCAAAGCCAACAGCTCGGCAAGCTCGGTGAAGACATTACCGGCAGCAGTCAGGAAGTGGGCGCACTTAGCGAAGCCTTCCTGCAAGCGGTGGAGCTGTTCAGCGCTTCCAATACCCAGCTTCAGGAAAGCCTAACCAACATCCAAAAAGCACTCGATAACGCCGGTAGCCGCCACGATGAGCAACTGGCCTACTACGTTGCTCAAGCCCGTGAGGTAATCGATCTCTCCGTTAGCTCCCAGAAGGATGTGATTGACGCGGCCTCGGCCCTGATCACCAATCACGCCGAGACCAGCGGAGCCAGCTAATGGACTATCTGGAAGACGGCGAACAGCAATCCACGCCAATTTGGGCGATTTTCTCAGACCTGATGGCCGCGCTGGTAGGCATTCTGGTGCTGATCTTAGTGTGGGTGATCGGCGTTCAGGTGGAGCTCAGCCAATCACTGGAAGAGGAAAAAGCTAAGCGCGAAGCCGAAGAGCAGCGGCGTATTGCTCTGGAGCAAGCGCTTGAAGACCCACTCACCAAAGGCTTAGTTACCTTTCAGAACGGCCGCATTGGCATCAGCGGCAACGTACTGTTTGAGTTGAATTCGGATCAGTTACAGGCAGATGGTGTTGAGGTGCTCGAAGCGCTAATAACTCCATTGCAAACCTATCTCGCCCAGCACGAAGAACTCCTGATGATCAGCGGTTTCACCGATGATCTGCCCATGCACAGCGGTAACCGATATCAGGACAACTGGGGCCTGTCGGCCCAAAGGGCACTAACGGTCACTCGAACATTAATGGAGCTTGGTCTACCCAACGACCGCGTATTCGCTGCCGCGTTTGGCCCGCACCACCCTGCTGTGCCCAACATAGATGCGGAATCCCGAGCTCAAAACCGGCGGGTGGAAATCAGTACCGTACCTTTAGCACCGGAAGCAGCAAGCAAAAGCGAGAAGGCAGAGAACTGATGGCGACCACGCTTGAGGCTGCCCCCTTGCACCCGAGAATCGACGCTCTCAGGCGTTGCGGCGCAGACCAGCTAGCTCCGGTCCGCTTCCGCTATCTGGAAGCCCTAGCGTTGCGACTTCAAACAAAAGGCCTGCAACACACCCGGCATTGGCAGAAACTGGAACAAGCTATCGCAGACTATACAGCTGCTTACGAGTCGTCTGCAGAGCTTTCGCAAGCCCTTGAAACGAGCCCTCCGTCACAGCTATCAACTCTGCTAGACAAACTAAACCAAGCACCGGATGTGCCAGCAACAGAGCCTCAGTCAACGCTAGAACAGTTGATTTTTGGAGTGTCGGGGGGTGGCACGAATGCTTCACAACGCGTTGCACCTTCCAACACGCAACAGCCTCTGAAAGCCATGACCAGAGTAAATGCAGGCCGTGGCGAGCAAGCCCTCCAAGAGCGTATTCGCCATGCCATTGAGGAAGTACCCCAAGATGCAGGTCCCATAAACGCACACCGGTTGGTAAGCCGGGCAATGGCAGAAATGCAGAGGCTATCACCCGCGTATATAAACCGGTTTGTGAATTACACAGATACATTGATGGCGCTGGAAAGATTAGCGCGGAAGGGGTAGAAGGTGGGTCTATGATCAAAGCATTTGCAGTGTCCAACTACCGTAGTTTAAAAAACATTGTGTCTCCCCTTTCGGGCCTAAACGTGGTTACCGGGCCTAACGGCTGCGGTAAATCCAACCTGTATAAATCACTCCGGCTACTCGCAGAAACCGCAAAAGGCAACCTTATCTCATCGATTGCTCAAGAGGGCGGTCTGGATTACACATTCTGGGCCGGACCGGATCAACTCACCAATGGCATGAAGGAGGGTTCTGCACCCGTCCAAGGCTCCGCCAAAAAACAAAACCCTCGCCTGAGATTAGGTTTTGTAGGCGAAGAATTCGGTTACGCCATATCGCTTGGGATGCCAGCACCACAGGGGTTTGCAGGCTACCAAGACCCCTCCATGTTTCAGTTCGACCCAGAGATAAAGCGCGAGTGCATTTGGGTTGGCGATGTTTGCAGACCCAGTAGCTGCTTGATCGACCGCGTTGGCCCCGTGGTGAAAGTACGCTCCGGCCGAACGTGGGAGGTGTATAACGCGCACCTTAATTCGTACGAAAGCATCTTGAACGAAATCAGCGACCCGGTAGCGGTGCCCGAGGTGCATGCCGTTCGGCAAACCATCCGCAATTGGCGCTTCTACGATCAGTTCAGAACCGACCCGCAATCCACCATTCGCACACCACAGATAGGCACACGCACGCCAGTACTTGATCATGACGGCCATAGCTTGGTTGCCGCCCTTCGAACCATTTACGAGATTGGCGACAGAGAGGCGCTATACCACGCAATCGAGGATGCATTTCCGGGCGCCACGATTAACTTTACCGCAGACGCAGGCAACCGCTTCGTATTGCAGTTTCTGCAAGACGGGCTTTTGCGCCCCTTAAACCAAGCTGAACTTTCAGATGGCACGCTTCGCTACCTGCTGTTGGTAGCAGCCTTGCTAACACCCCGACCCCCTTCCCTGCTTGTGTTAAACGAACCAGAAACCAGCCTACACCCGGATTTGCTTCCCGCACTGGGCCGCCTAATTATCCGAGCCTCGCGCGAGACACAAGTGTGGGTGGTTTCCCATGCACCCCGCTTAGTCGCCACCTTAGAAAAACACGCCGATTGCAACCCCATCGCACTGAATAAAGAGCTTGGTGAAACAATCATTCAGGGGCAGGGGTTGCTCGATTCGCCGCCTTGGCAGTGGGTTGAGTAGACAAGAAATCACCGAAGGTTTCCGCCTCAACCAACGCCCCTAAAACAACACGCTAATCGCTCCGACACTACTAACCGCCAGCAGTACTATCCCCAGCATACGGAAAAACACCGGCGTTTCTGCTTTCAGAATACGGTCGTGAAAGCGCAGCCCAATCACGTGCCCAATGGCCGCGCACGGCAGTAGCCACAGGTGGTGAATAAGCTGCAAATCAAGCCCTACCCATATGAAGGCTGCCAGCTTGATTAGTACTAGAATAAACCAAAGGCCAAACAGCGTATCGCGCAGTTTCTCTCGCGCCACATGCTGTGCCGCGACGGCAATGATTAATGGCGCACCAATCAACGAGGTGCCGCTGATGTAGCCACCGGTCATCAACAGGGCCACGTCGACGGTTTTGCTATTACTGCGGAAAGGCCGATTCAGAATGTACGACACAGAGTAAATCGCAACAATCACAAAAATGATCGCACTCAGCACATTGGGTGGCAGCGTAAACAGGCCAAACACGCCAATCAGCTTGGGCACCAGCATAATACCGAGCATTCGCCATAGGTAAGGCCAATCAACCGTGCCTTCTTGCACCTTTGCAAACGCATCCGGCCCAAACCCGGTCAGCTTCTGGCCACTTCCGTCAGTTTCTTTACTCTTACGGTTGCCGCGATTGTTCATCCAAATGGTCAGAGATGAAAACACCAATAGATGCACCGCAATGATGGGCAAGAAAACCAGCGGGTCGTCCTTCACCAGCAGCAAAAATGGCAACGACAACACCGCGCCGCCAAAGCCCAGCCCGGAGCGCACAAAGCCACTCCAGATGAAAATCAACGCGATAAGAACATACTGAATGAAAGAAAGGTCTGACATGACACCCTGAATAGTGGGAAAACTCGTTCAAGTTTAACGATTTTCTCAAGGCTGCGCAGAGTCTATTGATTCGCTCGAACAAACACCCAGTTGGTTCCAACGTTGTCGCACACAATGACATCGCGATTGATGGTGTCACACAAAGACAGGTTTTCTGGCAAATCATCATGCTTGCCAGTTGTTACATTCAGGTTTTTTCGATCCAGTTTGAGTAATTCGTAGGCCCGTTCCATACGCTCGGAAAAATCCACGTCACCACTTTCAAGTGTGTGAAAGGCGTTGTGAAACGCCGTGAAGCTCATGGTGTTTGCGCCCAGACCAATGGCCAGCATTTTGGGGATGTAGCGATCATAAGCCGCCGAGAGATAGGACCGCACAGCTTCGTCGTCACTACGTTTGCCATCGAAAGGTACGATTCCGAGGCGGTTACTTGGCTCCAACACGCCATCACCCAATGATGCCAGTGTGCGATTATCTGCCAACTCATAGACCGCCTGCGAACATTGGATTACCTTCCCCCTCAAGTGGCATCCAGCCAACCTTTGGGCAATTGGCGGCTCGGAGACGGGCTCATTCATTGGTTCATGAGACAGCGTGGTTAGCTCAGGCTCAGACCGGGGTTCAGGGCTGGCCGAAACCTCGGGCAATGTTAGGCCCAAACGTTTAGCTGGCTGTCGCAACAACAGCGCCTGCACATTTCTGTCATTCCGTTGGAAATCCACCTGAGAAGGAAGGCCAGCACGACCTCCGCGTTCGACAACCTCGCAGTAGAGACGCTCCAATTCTGATTGCGCTGAGGTCAGGCAGGCTTCATCTGCGCTGGCGTTCGAAATCCAGCCGATGACAAAAATGGCAGTAAAAGTGCTGCCAAGCCTTACTCCAACATCACGCATATTCTTTATTTTCTCGCCGGGTCGCGCTTACAACTAGGTAGGTTTCCTAGCCAACATCGTAGCAAACTGCAACTGGGCACCATTATGCATAGTGCCCAAATCTTCGTTGTACTTAACCAGCTCCCACTCCTCATAAATCTCTCGCAACTGCCCCGATTCAAGGGTAAACGGGAAAGGAACCGGGCATGGGTGTTCTTGGGTATTCATAGCGCAAACAATCAGATTATAGCCACCCGGCAGAGTGTGCTCCTGCATGTCAGCAACGACAGCACTCACACGAGCAGGATCTAGAAACATCAAGGTTACGGTACAAGCAATCAACCCATAATCCGCATCAAGCCCGGCGTTATTGAGGTCGTATACCTTCGCATTAACATTGGTGATCCCCTCTTGGCTGACAATTTTCTGCAGCATGTTGATAGCGCCGGGGTTGTTATCAGCGGCGGTTACATCAAAGCCAAGTTGGCTCAGGTATAGAGCGTTGCGACCATTGGAGCAGCCCATGTCGAGGGCCTTGCAGGGCTTAATAACTTTGCATGCGTCTACCAGTTCGCTGTGCGGAGGATTCGAGCCGTGGCGGCTATTCAGATCTGTTGTCATGATATTCTCTCGTCGCTTTAATTGAGGCATTCATGATACTTGTTTTTGGGCGCAATTAAATGGCATAAATCAAAGCCCTTGTGACCCTATGCGGCCCCCCGCTTAGGTACCAGAAAACGAATATGCGCTTATACCTCAACAATTTTGTCTGCAACAAACAACGGCGGCTTATATTCATTCGGATAGGCCCCGGGATTGGCGAATACGCGAGTGCCTTCAACCTGAAGATCAACGGGCTCATGAACGTGACCGTGAACCCACAAATCCATCTTGCCCATCATCCTCTGCAGGTTAGAAGCAAAGGCAGGCGATAAAGAATCTCCCTGATACTTTGGCGGGATACACTCTGGCAAGGGCGCATGATGACTGATCACTACACGCGGCCCTGAAAAGGGCTCGGCTAGCGCAGACTCAAGCCACCCTATGGCCTCTGCATGCAACCTCTGGCTTTCCACAGTCGTGAACACCTCGCCTGCGGGTTGCTCAATAATCCGAAAATCAGGCATAAACGCGAGAGCGCGTCGTTCGGTCTGCAATGAGTCATAATCCGGTTGGCCGGTGTAGAGGTCAAAGTCTGTCCACAAGGTAGTGCCATAGAAGCGCACGCCACCGAGGGTTACCGTGTCATTATCAAGCAAGTGTATTCCCAAGCGCTCGGCTTCGGCGCGCAATGCATCACGCATATCGGGCATACTCGCTCCGTAGAATTCATGATTTCCAGGCACGTAGATGATCTTCTGCCCAACAAACTGATCCGCGGCCCAAGCAAGGCCCTCCGTTGTCCTATGAATGTCTCCAGCCAGAATAACGACATCCGCGGCCACATCAGGCAGGTCGCGACCTTCTCGAAAACACTCTACATGCAAATCCGACAGTATCCGCAAACGCACAGGTTTATCTCCTTTAATTATTCTTACGAAGATCTGGGCACAGCGCCCCGTCTAGCCTTCCGCTTAAGGCTAAGAAAGTTACCCGCCACCATCAGGAACCCACCAACCATTAATGACAGCTCGAACGGCTCTTGGTAGAGCAAAACGCCAACCATCGCAATCAGCGGCAACCTGAGAAAATCAATCGTAACCACCGTTGTCACCTCAGCAAAAAGCATGGCTTTTGCCATGCAGTAGTGAGCTGACAAGGCTGTTAAACCTACAACCAGAAGCCACCGCCATTGATCCCCAACCGGCCATACCCAGCTAGGCAGAGAGAGCACTAAGCCGATTGGCAGCTGGATTACACACATATAGAACAGTATCGACAAAGCAGACTCTGATGTGCTCAGCGACTTGGTACACGTGTGCGTAATCGCATAACAGATGGCAGCGCCAAGCACGATAAAGGATGCCGGATCTACAATGGCATAGCCGGGCTGCACAATTACCAGAACACCTAGGATTCCCAAAAAAACTGCTGCCAACTTGCGTACAGTAACTCTCTCATTCAAGGCCAGCGCCGCAATAAGCAGCGTCCAGATTGGAACCGTAAATTCCAGAGCAAAAACCTCCGCAAGGGGCAACAGCCCAATACCGAGAAACCAGCCAAACTGGCCCGCAAAATGAAATATGTTCCGGAACCCGTGTAACACCAGCCGCTCGGTTTTAAAACTTACTCTTCGTTTTGCAAAAAGAACAATCGCCGATATACAGAGCAAGCCAACCAGACTACGAAAGAACAGCATTTGGAAAACGGAAACATCACCGCTTAGCTCTCTCGCGCCTATAGCCATTAGGCAAAAAGAAACCAGCGTTCCGAGCATCCAGAGCACAACAGGCATATATCGCTTACCTCTTCCGATTCAGTGTGCATCGCTTCCCGCTTCGAAGAGGCCTACCCCACTGTCAGCTCTAAGCGCTCTATTAACTATCAATTGTACTTTCCTGCTGCAGATTACAAATATCGAACACTATAACCGAACCACCCGTGAGAGTTGGCTGGTACAGTGTGGATCCGAGCGTGCTGCCAAGCAAGTTAGTTGCACCCCATTCAAAAGCGCTTCGCTGAACATACCTTCAGGAGATAAACATGCAGCTCACTGCCCCGTGTCAGGGAATCGACTTTCAGACCAAGGATATTTACGGCAAGCCTTTCCAGCTTAGCGACCATGTTGGCAAGCGCGTTATCTTGTCGTTTTTTCGCGATGCAGGCTGCCCGTTTTGCAACCTTCGAGTGTACGAGTTAACGCACAACTACAAACACTGGCATGAGCAAAATCTGGAAATTGTCGCGGTATTCAGCGATACCTCCGAGCAGGTTCGACACTTCGTGGCTAAGCACCCTAGACCGTTTACCATGCTAGCCGATCCAGACTTGGAAATTTACAACCGGTACGGCATTCAGCACTCGTCTACGGCGCTAATCAAAGCGCTGCTATTCAAGCTTCCACGAATCATAAAAGGGCTATTCAAAGGCGGGCGTCCTAGCAACAACCCGCACATCAAAATCGTTCCCGCCGACTTTCTTATAACTGAAGACGGCCGAATCGCGAAGGTCTGGTACGGGCGCGATACCAGTGACCACATCCCTTTGGAAGAAGTTCAGCAGTTTATTGATGAGGGAAAGCCGGCGTAACTGCAAAACCCTAAGCGGGGTGGGCCAACGCATAGTCGATTCCCGCACACACTGCGGCCACCTGCGCGGCATTGCATTGCTCAGGCGTTGCACGGGCGCTGTCGGGATACACTTCAGTGGTGGTTCTGTAGGGTGCGCTGGTGATTCCGGCGCATAGACCCAACTGTTTGAGCGGATACTGTATTACACCTCGAGCTACTATCGGCGAGCCAAGAACCTCGCCATTTGCGTCAGCCGGCGCGATATGCGTAATTTTCTCTACAGCCTCAATCACCGCCTGCTGAAACTCCGTATGCGGGTTATCACTGTCATCAACCAAATAAAAGCCATCGGGAATCTCGCACGGCTCGAACGGCTTACCGTCGCGTGCTGCCAACGCGGGCCGAAACTCGCTTTCATCCGTATCGGTGGTTTCGTGCAGATCCATGTGCATCAATGCACGGTCACGAACTGGCTCGACCAGCCGCATGAGTGCCGCAGACTCTTCAGCCTCGCCATCCTGCCGGAATGAACGGTTAGGATCGACTGCGTTGGCGTTCCAACGGTGGATGCGCTCATACGCCCAAGGGCTGACACAGGGCGCAACCAATAAATTGACACGACCGGCGTAATCTTCCGCATGCTGATCAACGAACTGCAACGCGCCGTGGACACCGCTGGTTTCATAGCCATGCACGCCGCCCGTAATGACCACGACCGGTAGATCGTCACGCCAATCGCGGCTGCGAATCGCCATCAGTGGGTAACTCTCAGCGCCGTAATCTAGATACCCATACTGTTCCACGTCAAAGCGCGAGCGCAGGCGCTCAATCACACTCAGCACCTCAGACTCGTAGCTACGCTGACGGGACTGCAGTGATAACCACTCGGCGCGCTCTAACTCGCCCCAAGGAGTGTCAGGCGTACCGATGGGATAGAATGCGGGGGCCGTGCTCATATAATTTTGCTCCAGTAACGGATAATAGAGGCGGGCATCTTAGCATCCAGACCGAGCCCTTGCCTTCGACCAAAGGGCATACTCATTGGTATAGATTGATTCGTCTGCTGACGATCAGCTGGCGTCGTAGGGCGCATTTCCGATGATAACCGCTCCGAATGAGTTAGAATCCGTATACCCTTTAGAAATGCCCGCAACAAGGAATGGAATGAGTAAGTCTGGCGCTATCAAACCCGAGATCCGCTACCTTCTTTTTTTCGCTGCTTTTTGGGTTGTGTTACTCGCCGCTGCGGCGTACTTATTCGGTAATTGGGACTCCCACAAAACCAACCCCAACCAGCAACTGATCAGCCACGCCCGCGGCAGTGCCACGGAAATTGAACTGCAGGCCAACCGTCAGGGCCATTATCTGGCGAGAGGCACTATTAACAACCAAAGCGTCACTTTTATTCTAGATACCGGTGCTACAACCGTAACAGTCTCAGAATCTATCGCCCAAAAAGCAGGCCTTACCCGAGGGCTACCAAGCTTTGCACGTACTGCTGCAGGCACAGTAAATGTGTGGAATACAACCATCGAGGAACTTCGCTTGGGCGATATCACATTCAAAAACGTACCCGGCACCATAAACCCTGCCATGGACCCCGATATGGTGTTGCTGGGCATGAGCGTGCTTGGACAGCTTAATTTCTCCCAGCAATCGGGCGTTATGACCTTGAGCCAAGACACACATTGAACTAGCGCCTGTCGCAGCTCGCTTTTAAAGCGCAATAGAACACGGTGTTAAGCTTGTGTTGCCGTGTTGTCTGCAGCTGGCTTGCTCTCAATACGTAGATAGGTATCAAGCTCTTCGCGAATGTCTGGCGCAATCTCGTCGCTGTGGGTGATGCGCATATAGAACAAAGTGAAGTAGATCGTTTTCGCGGAATCTACAACCCGCGCCAAAATAGCACCTAACATTTTGCTCAACCATAACGCGATCAGCAGTGGTAACCAGCTAAATGATAATGCACTGTCGCCCATCCAAAATGGCGTGCTGGCGCCCAACATATCCCTCATATCACCAGCATAAAATGCGGGAATAGCATCGCCCACAGCAAAGCCGAGCGCGATCGCAATCATGACCAATACCACATACACCGGAGCGATCAACATACCGGCAGCGCCGCCAGCGATATCAATACCGAACACGCCAACCAAAGTCTCCGGCACCGAATTCTTTAAGCTCTTCATGCGCTCCACCCCATCGCGCAGGCCACATTCATCAATCGCTACTGCAGGCGTTAAAAAATGCTTGGCGAGATCCCATACCTCGGAGAGCGCAGACAAAAGAACGCGGCTGACCATCGCCGACAGGCCGCCACCCTCGCCATTGGCGGCACGAGAACTGATGAAGGCAAAGCCCATCGATACCCAGCCCAAAATTCGAGCTTGGGACTTAACACCGCGCACCCGTTTTCGGCCGTCACCGGGCACTGCATCGCGCCCACGAACCGTCTCGGCCACCAGCCAACTTTGGGCCATGTCTTGTCGGGTGTAGTAGAAATACTTGTAAACAAACATCGCTAACGACGCCAGCAACAAAAGGGTACCTGTGCCGCCAGCACCCAGCGCAATAGCGGCGATACCGCCGAAAAATGCCGTGACCATTACCACCGCGTAAATGGCCGTTCGCAGAAACGGACCTACAATATCGGTATCGCGGCCGATGATCGTGACTGTATTCTTGAGCAAGTAACCGATCTGCTGAAAGCGCTCACCGGGGCTGGGTTTTCTGAATTCCTTGGTCATGTGCTCTCCCTTTATTTGCTGACGTTATGCTTGGTGCTCAGAGCACGCTTAGGGTGCATACCGTTAACCATACCCATAATAGGCGTATGAATCGAATAGCCAACCATACTCTATAACGGCTGGAATATTTAAGAAAATCCATACCCTCCAGTGACAGTTTATAACCCAGTTAGCTTGAGCTCGGAAAGTAGCCGGTCCAGCAATTGGGTTTTAAGTTTAGGATGCAACTTGGCGCTTGGATAGCATCGCGAAATGCCAAGATGGGAAATTCCGTCTGAGCGCGCAAACACAATATTTTCGACACGCGAAGTCGGTTGCATGGCGACAGCTAAATTATCCTTCAGGCGAGGATCTGTTCCCAGGTGGTCACTCTCCGAAAAGTAATTCAAACAGAGCTCTACGTTGGGCGGCACGTTACGCATATCGAAGTTCCACCTGTGTAGCCACATTCGCCCCCCTCTCCCGCGTGCAGCTATGGGAACCAGCAGAGCCACCGGCACACCGCGCCGCTCCAGCTCTCTTGCCACACCCATGGCCTCAAAGCCGCCCTGACTGAAACCAATCAGAACAACCGGGCGACCTTGCTTTGCTGCGTTCTGCAAGTCATTGGCAATCAAATCACCCTGACGGTGGCCGTACATTGTGGTGTCGGGATAACCCGATTCACGCAAGAACCGCAACAGATGTCGGTGCATGTGCTCCCGTGAGGCAAAACCATAAATAGCCGCAATGCACGGCCCAGCATAATCCGGCGAAACAGCGGCACGGTCAGGAAATTGCAGGTTGGCAAAAATGCTCATCGTTTAAGCTCGAATATGTATCATGGGAACCTTCCACACATATGTAGCCTCCCCACTTAATGTAACGTGCGCTGGCTCTGTTCAGGCTAATTAAAGCGCTGAGTCGATATTACTCTGGGGGATTGGAGTTACTGCTTTCGTAATAACTACATTTATTCGCATACATATTTTTATCAGCTTGGCGCAACAACGCCTGTACCGATGTTCCGTCTTCAGGGTATTGCGCCGCACCCTGGCTCACATGGCAATGCAGCTTATGCTGTTGAATATGAAACTGCTTGGCCATAGTCTCTTCAATGCGGGTCATGATTTGCTTCACGTCCTGGTTGCCTTTTATTTGGGGCAACAAGACAACAAACTCATCCCCGCCAATACGCGCAAAAGTATCCGTGTCTCTCAGCTGTTTTTTGATACGTTGAGACACTTGCTGTAGCAAAACGTCTCCCACCTCGTGCCCGTGGGTATCATTTACTTGTTTAAAGGCATTAAGGTCGATGAACAACACGGCAAACGGGTCTCTACTGCGCCGCGCCAAACCAATGGTGTGCTGTAAGCGTTCCCTCAGCACTGAGCGATTTACAAGGCCAGTGAGGCTGTCGTGGTGAGCCAGATACAAAATCTTTTCTTCAGCTGCCTTGCGGTCGGAAATATCAGTGAGCATGTTCAGGGTTGCTGGCTGCCCACCCCAAACAATCGCTGCGCCACTTATTTCAATAGGATAGCTGGAGCCATCCTTTCGTAAAAAGAGGCTTTCGTAACGCTTCGGAGCTTCCTCACCAGCCACACGGCGCTGATAATTAGCCATCATTTCATCCCGTGCAGATGGATGGATGAGAGGCATGAAAGACGGCAATTCCTTGAGTTCAGCTTCATCATACCCGCTCATTTCGCACATACGCGGATTTAGGTACACCAGCCGGGTGTTTTGCACCACGGCTATCCCTTCGTGGGCGGTTTCGACAAGATACCGAAACGAATCCGCGCCCTCTCGCAACTCTTGTACCAGCAAATTTTGCGCCTTCATAGCATGGCGGTAACGCAAAAGGCACCAAGCGCCGGCCAGCAACAAAGCCAGCAAGATCAGTGGGACACTCCAGAATAAGTATCCGCTAACCCAGTATCCTGATTCGATGAAACCTGTTTGCGCTTCGGTGCTAACGTCCATAAGCAAAGCTCAGTCACGATTAATATTTAGCTGTCTATTAATAGAATATCGCTCTTCGCACTTAACACAAGATTCTATTTAAGGCTTCACAGGTAACCCCCTCGATCCACAGCTGCTTCAGCTTGTCCGGCTTTTCACCCAACTCTACAAAGGTGGCTGACTATTCTTTGACCGCATTGGGGGACTTTGCGTCCAATTACTCGGCAATTCATTGGCAATTGGTTTCGAATCTCAGGGAAGCCCGAGTGCATTTCAGCACTGCAGGATCTTGCCTCTGCTCGTGCACGAGCGGAGTCTGGCTAACCGTGGCCGCCTAGATATTGCTCTGAAATATACTCGCAAATTGATAGCGAATCCCAGATGGTCAGGCCACCATCTTTGAGCACGGGCACTTTGCCAGCATCGGTATGTTGAGCAAGTATGGTATGAGTATCATCCTGCCTTCAAGAACCACCGGACTTAACCACCCGCACCACGACATTGCTATGTTGCGACCCAGCATCTTTCTCATGCCGCGTACCCAAAAGATTGACCCATTGGCCTTGAGTCAGCAGCAATTCCCCTGCACCAGCACTGCCCCCATTACTCGCGGTGTAATTGCCCGCATAGTTGAATTGGTATTGGTCGGGTGAGCCTGCGACTGGCTTGAGTTCATAACCGATGGACAACTCATTTGAAGAAGCAAAGCCTTTACCCTCGCTCGATATGCCAACCGTTAAAAGGCGCGACTCCTTCAGGAAACTGGGTAAAATATCTGCGGGTATATTATCTGCATTGGTAGCTTGGCACTCACAGTACCGAACCTCCAGCACAAACGACTCACTCGCAAGATAGTCTTCAGGAGCGGGGTTTCCGGCGAGAGCAAAGCCGGGGAGTAGGAGAAGAAAGGGTAGACTAAACTGCCAAACAATTTGTGATGCTATCCGTTGCATGTGACCTCCTGATTTTTAGTTTTAACGCCCCGCTAAACGGCGAGCGTTTGCGAGTCAGCTGTAGACCATGCTTTTTATGGGCGAACGCACGACAACAGTTTGTTGCGCAGTGCCCAATCGTCGCACGTCATTCGATACACCCGCACAGATCGGCCATGGAACTCTTGAAGCGTATAGTTTCCGAACCCGACCTTTTCCGTCACCTTAACAGAAGCTGTATGCTCCGGCTCGATAATAACAATTACCGAATCGCAGTGCTTTTGATCAAAAGCATACTGGAGAACACCTTTGGCAGCTTCTGTCGCATACCCCTGATGCCAAAACCTACGCGCCAGACGATAACCTAAATTGATTTCTTCAACATCGCCAACCAACTCCGGCCCAACGCCACAGAAGCCGATAAAGTGCCCTGATTCTTTCTCGCACAATGCCCATGGCCCCATTCCATGAGCGGCGTAACACTCAACGCACCAATCAACGAACTTTCGGGTAGCGTCTTCGTCGCAAACTCCACGAACGGAGAATTTCATGACCTCAGGGTCACTGAGCATTGCGGTGAGCGCCGGAACGTCTTGAAGGGATAACTTCCTTGCAACCAACCTCTCTGTTTCAAACAATGGCACCGCTCTCTCCTTGTTCATAACTCCCGCCACCACCGATGACAAAACCGGCGCGACTCAAAGGTCTTATGGAGGGTGTAAAATCAAATTGCTGTTTGCTCAGCGCTACCAAAAACCATCCGTTTGGGGTTTTCCTACAGCCCTAATGCCTAGCGCACCGGTGACTTTGACGTAGCGAAGCGGAGACAAAGGCATCCGCGTGACGCTCTCGGCTAGCTGTTCTCAAGCATATATACTCGAAGTTGCCGCTCCTCTCGCATGACACAAAGGACGAGAACTCGCATCTCATCCTCACGATAAAAGATGCGGCACGGTGGACCCACTACCTCCCTGTATACTGAGTTAGGGAGCTCTGGAGGAATCCGCCCGGACTGAGGAAAATCTTCCAAGCGTTCGGTTTTTTCAAAAACACCCTGAACAAGCTGCAGCAGCCATCACGCACGGCAAAGCAGGGCACAATAGAGTAGGGGGCAACATTGAGAGGAAGGGGCAGGATTAGTGCTGAGGAGAATCAAGGTTGTTTGGCTTGATTATAGTGGCCTGCAGGAATCTATGCGGGCTGAATTCGGCCGGGTTTTGGGCCAAAAACAACGTACAGCGCTGGCGTCTTACGCCCTCCAAAGTCTGAAAACACCTTACCCCTGACGTAGATCAGCAACACAAACAGTATTGCGGCCACTGTTCTTAGCCTGATAGAGAGCCTGATCGGCTCTGTTAACCCAACTGTCCGGAAGGTCTCCGGGCGAAACTTCCGCGACTCCGAAACTGCAGGTAATGTTCCCGACCTGACCAAAAACCTGTTCAGCAATCGACAGGCGCAATTTTTCAGCGACTTTTTGCGCTTCTTCGGCATCACACTGAGGTAACAAGATGATGAATTCCTCCCCTCCCCAGCGAGCCAGAACATCACTGGTTCTCAGGTTTTGAAGGGTCAACTCAGTAAGCCGAACTAAAACCTCATCACCACCGTGGTGACCAAAGCGATCATTAATTTTCTTGAAGTAATCAATATCGAATATTATCAATGAGAGAGGCGTTCCATGACGCAGCGTACGCGAAACCTCCACATCCACCCTCTCTTGAAAATGTCGTCGATTGAAAGCGCCTGTAAGCGGGTCTGTGGTTGCCAGCTTCGCCAGTATGAGACTGGACTTCTGCAACTTCCGGTAGGCAGACTTGATTTCAACGATGTAGTTTGAGACCAAAGCGCGGCCTACCAGTAGAAACACCACCAAATATACGGGCAAAAACACGAAAACCAGACCAAGTTCTACCACCCTGATTCCGTATGTCTTATCGATCGTGACCGAGCCTCCCATGAAAAACAATGCTAGTCGCACGCACTGGACAGCTAGCTGAACTATCAGCAAAGTTTTAAGTGAATTCAGGGGAGGCTCACCCGGGCTTCGCTGAAGGTGCAACACCATCACCTCCACCAGAGCCCAGGCCGCCAGACAAATAAGCAGAATCAATAGTAAAAGCTGGTGTTCCCGCTGTATGTCGAGCAAAGACAGAAGGTCCAGACTGAAATTCAGGGCCAGTATCAATGAGCTTAGCGCACCGACCATGCTGAGCGGGAGTTTTGCCCTTTGTAACCAGGGGGTTTTAACCGGCTCTCTCACTGATTAACTCCTGCCTTTCTCATAAGAACGGGTTCTACCAGTTCACGCCACTCGGCGGAGCAACCAGGGTAAAGCTGGTCACAATGCTCAGCCCATCTTGGAAAGACGGCCTCTTTAAAAGCCTGACGCAGCAATTGATAGTCCTGCTCACCCGGCTCAACATCAATCAGATTATAAGACGTGCCCTCACGGCAAGGCTGGCCAGTATTGCACGCTGTAAACTGCACATGAAGCTGCTCAACAGATGCCCATATGGAGTCCACATAGGCTTTAAAGGCCTGCTCCAGTCTCTCCTTCTGATGACTCGACAAGCGATTCCAGAGATTCAGATTAATAACATAGCCATTGATCCCCGACTGCGTATTCAGCCGGAAAAGGTGGGTTGAGTACTTCGGCCAACCGGCCGCATTCGCCGAAGCTGCGCTACTAACAGCGCAATCGATCAACTCACGGCGCAGGCCCATTTGAACGTCCTCAAACGCCATAATGACAGGTGACGCACCAAAATATTCTATAAGAGGCGAGAAGGTTTCATTGCCCACCCGTATCCTCAGCCCCTCCAAGTCCTGCAGGGACTCAATCGGTGTTCGGCAGAAAAAAACCTGAGGACCAAACGGCCACATACCCAGTAATTTCACATTAAAGCGGTCCTGCAGCCGGCGGTCGAGTGCCGGAGCATAGGTTTGCATGACCGCGTAGGAGGTCTCAATATCGACCGTTCCGCCGAACAGATCCACGCCGAGCAGTGCAGGCTCAGACCAGGCATTCTGATAAAAACGCAGAGAAACCAGATCAAGTGCACCTTCTCTCAACATGATTAGCTGATGAGTGTCTTTGAATCCCAGGGTATCAACGGGCGTGTATTTAATTTCAAGCGGCAGGCCGGTCGTTGCAGCCAGACCCTCAAAAAACTCCTGTTCCTCTATATGCACACTACCGGATGCATGCTGTTGACCAACAACCTGAACAGGAATACGGTCATATATTTTCCAAGCAATGGAAAAACCGCCAATCAAAATAATCGCTACTAGAACTCGAACCCACATATTACCAATTTCCTCAAAGTGAGCGCTGGCGAATCCTGTGCGCAGCCAAGTAAGCGTGCGGAATATGGAGGAATGAGCTCGGAGGGAAAGTCACAGCCCGGGGCGAGGCGCCCAGGGCCGCGTTACTGCAGTCTTACTTAACCTTCGGATCCAACTCACCAGAAACATAACGCTCAAACATACGATCCAGATTGATCGGTTTGATCTTGCTTGCATTGCCAGCACACCCAAACGCTTCGTAACGAGCTACGCAGATGTCTGTCATGGCTACCATGGTGGCCTGCAGGAATTTGCGCGGGTCGAATTCGGCCGGGTTTTGGGCTAGGAAGCGGCGCACTGCGCCGGTGCTGGCGAGGCGTAAGTCGGTGTCGATGTTTACTTTGCGCACACCGTGCTTGATGCCTTCTACAATTTCCTCAACCGGTACGCCGTAGGTTTCGGGAATTTCGCCGCCGTATTCGTTGATAACCTTCAGCCACTCTTGGGGTACAGAGCTGGAGCCGTGCATAACCAGATGGGTGTCTGGAATGCGTTTGTGGATGGCTTTGATCTGTTCAATGGCTAGGATGTCGCCCGTGGGTGGGCGAGTGAACTTGTAGGCACCGTGGCTGGTGCCTATGGCGATGGCCAGTGCGTCTACGTGGGTCTTTTTCACGAAGTCGGCGGCTTCTTCTGGGTCGGTGAGCATTTGGCTCATGTCCAGAGTGCCTTCGGCGCCAATGCCGTCTTCTTCACCGGCTTGGCCGGTTTCCAGAGAGCCCAAGCAACCCAATTCGCCTTCTACGGATACGCCACAGGCGTGGGCCATTTCTACGGTGCGGCGGGTTACGTCTACGTTGTAGTCGTAATCCATGGGCGTTTTGCCGTCTTCACCTAGTGAGCCGTCCATCATTACGGAGCTGAAGCCCAGCTGGATGGAGCGTTGGCACACTGCTGGGCTGGTACCGTGGTCTTGGTGCATGACCACCGGGATGTGTGGCCATTCTTCAATGGCCGCGAGGATCAGGTGGCGCAGGAAGGGGGCTCCGGCGTATTTACGGGCACCGGCAGAGGCTTGAACAATAACCGGGGAGTCGGTTTTGTCGGCGGCTTCCATGATGGCGCGCATCTGTTCCAGATTGTTTACGTTAAAGGCTGGCACACCGTAACCGTGCTCGGCGGCGTGATCCAGCATTTGCCGCAGCGAAATCAGGGCCATTTGGTTGTCTCCTTATTTAAATAACAGTTTGGGCAATCGTGATTAATTTTTTGGCGCAGGCTTCTGAAAATTGGAGCCTGCTACGGCAGGTGTGGTGGCGCTTTTCGGGACACGCTGTAAATACTTCCTTGTACGCTTGACGGCAGCGTCCTTGCTGCCGACAGTCCCGGAAAGCGCCACCACACCTGCCTTGCGAATCCAGATCTGGGTTAGCGCCTTTACGCGCCGCGCTCTTCCAGTACGGCTACCGCTGGCAGCACTTTGCCTTCCACAAACTCCAGAAAGGCGCCACCACCGGTGGAAATATACGAGATCTTGTCAGCTATGCCGTATTTGTCAACGGCAGCCACTGTGTCTCCGCCGCCAGCCAGTGAGAAGGCGTCGCTTTCGGCGATGGCTTCAGCCAAAGTTTTGGTGCCGTTGCCAAACTGGTCAAACTCGAACACGCCGACCGGGCCGTTCCATAGAATAGTTTTTGCGTTTTTGAGCAGCTCGGCGAATTGGCCTGCGGTTTCCGGACCTACGTCTAGGATCATGTCGTCTGCTGTAACGTCGGATATGTTCCGGATGGTGGCTGTTGCGCTTTCAGCGAATTCGCTGGCAACCACTACGTCTACCGGCAGCGGGATGTTCACTCGGGAGGCGATGTCTCTGGCGGTTTCCAGCAACTCGTGCTCACACAGGGATTTGCCCACGGGGTGGCCTGCTGCGGCCAAAAAGGTGTTGGCGATGCCGCCACCTACAATGATTTGGTCACACACTTTTTCAAGGGCGTTGAGTACGTCGAGTTTGGTGGAGACTTTAGCGCCGCCAACTATGGCTACAACCGGCTTGGCAGGGTTATCCAGCGCTTTACCTAGTGCTTCCAGTTCCGCCGCCAGCAGGGGGCCAGCGCAAGCTTCTGGTGCAAAGCGGGCAACGCCGTGGGTAGAGGCTTGGGCGCGGTGGGCTGTTCCGAAGGCGTCCATAACGTAAACGTCGCACAGGGCCGCGTATTGCTTGGCCAGAGTTTCGTCGTCTTTCTTTTCGCCTTTGTTGAAGCGAACGTTTTCGAACAGCACTACTTCGCCGTCGGCTACTTCAACGCCATCGAGGTAGTCTTTAATCAGGCGTACTTCTTGCCCCAAGGCTTGAGTGAGGTTGTCGGCTACGGGTTTGAGGGAGGCGGCTTCGTCGTAAACGCCTTCTTCCGGGCGGCCCAGATGAGACATCAGCATGACTTTAGCACCGGCATCTCTTGCTGCCTTTATGGTGGGCAGGGAGGCGCGGATGCGGGCATCGCTGGAAACCGCACCGTTTTTGACGGGTACGTTAAGGTCTTCGCGGATCAGAACCCGCTTGCCAGCGAGGTTCAGGTCGGTCATTTTTTTGATGGCCATGATCTGGGTTCCGTAGTTTCGGGTTATTGGCTAAGAACTGAGAGTGGGGGGGCTGCCCCCTCTCCCCGGCCCTCTCCCGCGAGGGGAGAGGGAGTGCACAGCTGTAGATTTATAAGCCCCCGCTATGTGACTAGGGGAGTGGTACCTTAAAGCCCCTCTCCCCTCGCGGGAGAGGGGTTGGGGAGAGGGGGTGCATTAAAACACCCTCTGCAACCAAGCTCTGCTTACATCCAGCATTCTGCTGGCAAATCCCCATTCATTATCAAACCAGCACAGTACTTTCACCATGGTACCCCGGGTGACTCGGGTTTGGCCGCCGTCTACTACGCCGGAGTGGGAGTCGTGGTTGAAGTCTGAGCTGGCCAGCAGTTCGTCGGTGTAGCCGAGTATGCCTTTTAAGGGGCCGCTTGCCGCTTCTTTCAATACTCGGTTTACCGAGGGCACGTCGGTGGGCTCTCGAACGTTAAATACCATGTCGATAGCGGATACGTTCATCGTGGGTACGCGTAGGGCTACCGAGCTAAAGCGCCCTTCCATGTGCGGGAGCAGCCGTTCAACGCCCCGCGCAAGGCCAGTATCCACAGGCACTATGTTGTGGAGCGCGCTTCGCGTGAGGCGCAGATCTTGGTGGTGGTAGGCGTCGATCACCGGCTGGTCGTTCATGGCGGCGTGAATGGTGGTGGTGCTGCCCTGCTCCACACCAAAGGCCTTATCCAAAACAGTAATCACCGGTACTAGGCAATTAGTGGTACAGGAACCTGCCGCCACTATACGATCAGCTTCTGAAATGTCTGCATCGTTGATGCCAAAGACAACGGTGCGGTCTACATCGGATTCGGCGGGCTGGGAAAACAGTAAACGTTTCGCGCCTGCTTGAAGATGCAGCTCGGCCGTAGCCCGGTCTGAATAGGCGCCCGAACATTCCAGCACCAGATCAATATCCAGTTCACTCCACGGCAGCTCTGCCGGGTCGGAATGCCGGAGCACGCGAATGGCATCGCCATTAATGATCAGGTCTTGCCCTTGCACCGCAATACTTCCAGAGAACCGGCCATGGGTGGAATCGTACCGGGTTAGGTGCGCAATGGTGTCGATATCAGAAAGCTCGTTAATCGCGACCACCTGCAGGTGGTCGCGAAAACCGTTTTCGTATAGGGCACGCAACACGCACTGGCCAATACGGCCATACCCGTTGATCGCAATACGAAAGGGCACGGAGTCTGTCATTAGGCGTCCAGCAGCTCCGAGGCCACTTCCAGAATGTTCTCCACGGTAAAGCCGAACTCTTTGAACAACTCGCCAGCAGGTGCGGACTCACCAAAAGTGGCCATTCCTACAACGCGACCGTCCAGACCCACATACTTGTACCAGTAGTCAGCGATGGCCGCTTCAATAGCAATGCGATTGGTGACTTCGATTGGCAACACCTGTTGCTTGTACTCAGCACTCTGGGCATCGAATACGTCGGTAGAGGGCATGGAAACAACGCGTATTTTCTTGCCCTGCTCTCGCAGTTTGGCAGCGGTGTCTTGCGCCAAACCAACTTCCGAACCGGTGGCAATCAGAATGAGATCTGGCTCGCCTTCGCTGTCTGTTAGCACGTAGCCGCCTTTCGCCACATCTGCTAGTTGCTGCGCATCACGCGCTTGCCCGGGCAAACCCTGACGGGAGAAGATCAAAGCGGTTGGGCCGTCTGTGCGCTCAATAGCGGATTTCCAAGCCACGGCGGATTCTACCGCGTCGGCCGGGCGCCAGGTGCTCATGTTTGGCGTAGTGCGCAGGCTTGCAAGCTGCTCGATTGGCTGGTGAGTTGGTCCGTCTTCGCCCAAGCCAATGGAATCGTGGGTGAATACGTAGATGGAACGCTGTTTCATCAGCGCTGCCATGCGCACGGCGTTGCGGCAGTATTCCATAAAGATTAGGAAGGTCGCGCCATAGGGTACGAAACCACCGTGCAAGGCGACGCCGTTCATGATGGCGGCCATACCGAACTCGCGAACTCCGTAATAGATGTAGTTGCCGCTGGCGTCTTCTTTGGTGACGCCTTTTGAGCCGTCCCAGATAGTGAGGTTAGAGCCCGCCAAGTCTGCAGAACCGCCCAGCAATTCTGGCAGCAATGGGCCGTAAGCGTTCAGGGTGTTCTGGGAAGCCTTGCGGCTGGCAACGGTCTCGCTCTTGTCCTGACACTCCTGAATGTAAGCCTGAGCTTTTTCAGAGAAGTCAGCAGGTAGCTCACCGGCCATACGGCGCTTCAGTTCAGCCGCCAGTTCTGGCTCGGCCTTTTCGTAGGCTGCAAAAGTTTCATTCCAATCGCTCTCTGCCTTGGCGCCCTTTTCTTTGGCGTCCCAAGCGGCGTAAATATCGGCTGGAACTTCAAACGGGCCATGTGCCCAACCCAGCGCTTCGCGGGTCAGTGCAATTTCGTCGTCACCCAGAGGAGCACCGTGGGAAGATTCGCTGCCCTGCTTGTTGGGGGAACCGAAACCGATAACTGTTTTGCAGCAAATGAGTGTGGGCTGATCGGTGTTAGCACGCGCCTTCTCAACCGCAGCACGCACTTCATCGCCATCGTGACCATCTACATCCGGGATGACCTGCCAGCCGTAGGACTCAAAACGCTGCGGGGTGTTATCAGTAAACCAGCCTTCTATCTTGCCGTCGATTGAAATACCGTTGTCGTCGTAGAACATAATCAGCTTGCCAAGGCCCAGAGTACCGGCAAGCGAAGATACCTCGTGGGAGATGCCTTCCATCAGGCAACCATCGCCCAAGAACGCGTAGGTGTAGTGATCAACAACATTATGGCCAGGGCGATTAAACTGCGCCGCCAGTGTTTTCTCTGCCAGCGCGAAACCCACTGCGTTGGCAATGCCTTGCCCCAGCGGGCCTGTAGTGGTTTCTACTCCCGGGGTGTAACCGTATTCAGGATGACCCGGGGTTTTTGAGTGCAGTTGCCGGAAGTTCTTGATGTCGTCAATAGAAACGTCGTAACCACTCAGGTGCAGCAACGAATACTGCAGCATGGAGCCGTGGCCATTGGAAAGCACAAAACGGTCGCGGTTGGCCCACTGCGGGTTCGTTGGGTTGTGGCTCAGGTAATCGTTCCACAGCACCTCGGCGATATCCGCCATGCCCATGGGCGCACCCGGGTGGCCGGACTTGGCTTTCTGAACCGCATCCATGCTCAGCGCGCGAATGGCGTTGGCGAGATCTTTACGAGAGGGCATTGACGTTTCTCCACTGTTTTTTCAAGGAAATAGGGTGCAATCCAGAGCTTTTTACAGGGCGACAAAAAGCTGCTCAAAAATAAGGCGCGTATTTTCGCCGATTAGGGTGTGCCTGGGCAAATCGACGTGCCGCTTCTGTGTAAATATTCCCTACGAGATTGCCGAAAGAGACTGATTTCAAAGAATGATAAATCTATATCAAAAAACTTTGATATACCTCTTGATTGAACACTCCAACCCACATACACTCCGCAACCATGACAACTTTAAATGCACACGTTAACCAAATTTCCTCCGTGGACGTGCTTGCCCCTATCTACAAGGCAAGCGGCGACCCATTGCGGCTGGAAGTACTGCGTGTGCTGCGTCGCGACACGTTTGGCGTGCTGGAATTGAGCCAACTATTCGATATGCGTCAGTCTGGCATGAGCCACCATTTAAAAGTGATGCACAAGGCAGGTCTGGTAGAACCACAGCGTGAGGGCAACGCCATTTTTTACCGCCGCCCGCTGCACTTGGATAACGAAAAGCCAACAGATCTGACCATTCGCCAAATTTTTGAAGCGGTAGACAGCGCGCCCCTGCCAGCGCACTTGCAGGATAAGATCGAAGCCATCCGTAACCAACGGGCTGATCAGTCACAGGCGTTCTTCTCCCGGCACTCAGAGCAGTTCCGGGAGCAACAAGAGTTGATTGCTGCCTTTGATTTGTACGCTACCCCCGTAGCGGACATGATTCGCAAGCGCACGCGCAAAACACTGTGGCAAACGGCACTGGAAATCGGCCCGGGTGAAGGTGGTTTTCTACCGGTATTGTCCGAGCTGTCCGAACACGTTGTGGCGTTGGATAACAGCCGCGACATGCTCGCCAAGGCAACGCGCACCTGCATTGATGAGCGCTTAAACAACATCGATTTGATCGAAGGTGTAACCGACACCCTGCTGGCCCGGGGCGATGCATTTGACCTCGTGGTAGCCAACATGGTGCTGCATCACGTACCCAGCCCGGCCGATATCTTTCTCGACGCCGCCGCGCTGATGAACAACGGCGGCTGCCTAATGGTCAGCGACCTGTGCAGGCATGATCAAAATTGGGCAAAAGAGAATTGCGGCGATTTATGGCTGGGCTTCGAGCCGGAAGAACTCACCGCTTGGGCCGCAGCGGCAGGCTTAAAGGCTGGTGAGCAGCTGTTTATCGGATTGCGGAATGGTTTCCAAATTCAAGTGAGAGAGTTCTGGAAAACCCAACTGCCACTGAGATAGCCAATCTTTCATCACATTTTTCATTAGAACCAGATATTCCGTGCCTTCACGGGGAATATCAAAAAACTTTGATATTGGCGTAGGTAGTAATACCTACACACGCCAAACCGAAACAAATAATGACGTCGGCGCCTGCTGCAAAACTCAGCCGCCGGCAAGATTTCAAAACGCTCACAAAGGAGCAAACCTATGTCTGACTACAGCATCTTCACTTCCGAATCGGTCTCTGAAGGCCACCCGGACAAACTCGCCGACCAAATCTCCGATGCGGTTCTGGATTCTATCCTTATAGAAGACCCCCATGCCCGCGTAGCTTGCGAGACCATGGTAAAAACCGGCGTTGCCATCGTAGGCGGTGAAATCACCACCAGCGCCTGGGTAGACTTGGAAGATCTGGTTCGCGGCGTAATCAAAGACATCGGCTACACCTCCTCAGACGTAGGCTTCGACGCAGACACCTGCGGCATCATCAATATCATCGGCAAACAGTCCGTCGACATCGCCCAAGGCGTCGACCGCCAGAAGCCGGAAGACCAGGGCGCGGGCGACCAAGGCCTAATGTTCGGCTACGCCAGCAACGAAACCGAAGTACTGATGCCTGCACCCATCACCTTCGCCCACCGTTTGGTAGAGCGCCAGGCCGAAGCCCGCAAAAACGGCATTCTCCCATGGCTACGCCCAGACGCGAAAAGTCAGGTAACCTGCCGCTACGAAAACGGCAAAGTTGTCGGAATCGACGCTGTTGTACTCTCAACCCAGCACGACCCCGACGTTACCCAGGAAGACCTGAAAGAAGCCGTAATGGAGTTGGTTGTAAAAAACGTACTGCCGCCTGAATTGCTACACAAAGGCACCCAGTACCATATCAACCCCACCGGCAAATTCGTTATCGGCGGCCCGGTTGGCGACTGCGGCCTGACTGGCCGTAAAATCATCGTAGACACCTACGGCGGCATGGCCCGCCACGGCGGCGGCGCCTTCTCAGGCAAAGACCCCTCAAAAGTCGACCGTTCTGCCGCCTACGCTGGCCGCTACGTTGCCAAAAACATCGTTGCTGCCGGTTTGGCCGACAAGTGCGAGATTCAGGTGTCCTACGCCATCGGCGTGGCCCAACCAACGTCCATCTCCGTAAACACCTTCGGCACCGGCAAAATCGGCGACGACAAAATCATCGAATTGGTTCGCCAGAACTTCGACCTGCGCCCTTACGCCATCACCAACATGCTCGACCTGCTGCACCCCATGTACCGGGCCACAGCAGCCTACGGCCACTTCGGCCGCGAGCCGGAAGAAGTAACCGTTGCGGGCAAAACGTTCACCACTTTCCCGTGGGAGAAAACCGACCGTGCAGCTGCTCTTAGAGACGCTGCTGGTATCTAACGGATTTGTTGGCGTATTCAAGATCGCATACGCCAAAACCAGACCGAGGTGGTGGGGTCATCCCTCCCCGGAATGTCGTAGGCCATGGACGGCCGAAGACAAGCGCACATGGATGTGCTCGTAGCGGTTCCGGGGAGGGATGACCCCACCACCGACATATCGAAATTTAGCAGCACCGAGCCTTACTCACGGCTCGGGCCAAAACAGAACCAAACGGAGCACACCAATGAGCAACTTCAACGACTATAAAGTCCGCGATATCAACCTGGCCGATTGGGGCCGCAAAGAAATCAAAATCGCCGAAGGCGAAATGCCAGCCCTAATAGCACTGCGCGACAAATACAAAGCAGAGCAGCCACTGAAAGGCGCCAACATCATGGGCTGCATCCACATGACCATCCAAACCGCCGTACTGATCGAAACACTGATCGAACTAGGCGCTGGCGTACGCTGGTCATCGTGCAACATATTCTCCACCCAAGACCAAGCAGCCGCAGCCATCGCAGCAAAAAATATCCCCGTATTCGCCTGGAAAGGCGAAACCGACGAAGAATACGAATGGTGCCTTGAGCGCACAATCGGTGCCGACGTAGAAGGCTGGGAACCCAACATGATTCTGGACGACGGCGGAGATCTGACTGCCCTGCTCCACGAGAAGTACCCGGAAATTCTGGCCAACTGCCACGGTGTTACCGAAGAGACCACCACTGGCGTACACCGCCTCCAAGAAATGCTGCGCGATGGCACCCTGAAAGTACCAGCCATCAACGTGAACGACGCCGTAACCAAATCCAAAAACGACAACAAATACGGCTGCCGCCACAGCCTGAACGATGCCATTAAACGCGGCACCGACCACTTGATGTCAGGCAAAAAAGCCCTCGTGATCGGCTACGGCGACGTGGGCAAAGGCTCTGCCGCTTCACTGCGCCAAGAAGGCATGATCGTCAAGGTAACCGAAGCTGACCCGATCTGTGCCATGCAGGCCTGTATGGACGGCTATGAGGTTGTTTCCCCATACATCAACGGCGTGAACACCGGCACCGAGGCTGGCATCGACAAAGCTCTGCTGCAGAACACCGACATTCTGGTAACCACCACCGGCAACATGAACGTGTGTGATGCGCACATGCTCAAGGCTCTGAAATCCGGCGCAGTTGTGTGCAACATCGGCCACTTCGATAACGAAATTGATACGGCCTACATGCGCAAGAACTGGGAATGGGACGAAGTTAAGCCTCAGGTTCACGTGATCTACCGCGACAAGGCCGTAAACGACCACCTGATCCTGCTCTCCGAAGGTCGCCTGGTAAATCTGGGCAACGCAACGGGCCACCCTTCACGCATCATGGACGGCTCTTTTGCTAATCAGGTTCTGGCGCAGATGTACCTGTTCGAGCGCAAGTTCGCAGACCTGCCGGAAGAAGCCCGCGCTAAAGGCATCTATGTTCAGGTTCTGCCCAAGAAACTGGACGAAGAAGTTGCCCTCGCCATGGTTGAAGGCTTTGGTGGCGTCATCACCAAGATGACTCCGGAACAGGCGCAGTACATCGGTGTACCGGTCGAAGGCCCGTACAAGCCAGAAAGCTACAAGTACTAATCGGATAACAAGATGCAATCCCAGAAACAGTTTAAACGCCGCTTCAGCTTTGAGTTTTTCCCGCCCAAGACCGACTTGGGCAAGGAAAAACTTCAAACTGTTCGCGACCAACTCGCCGAGGTGAACCCGGATTTTTTCTCGGTCACCTTCGGCGCGGGCGGTTCCACCCGGGACCGCACCATTGAAACCGTGCTCAACTTGCACAAGCAGGGCATTTCAACAGCACCTCACCTCTCCTGCGTCGGTGGTACGCGGGCAGAAATTGCGGAACTGCTGGATTTGTATAAAGAGAACGGCATCAACCGGATCGTCGCCCTTCGGGGTGACATGCCCTCCGGCATGGGCGCATCCGGTGAAATGCGCTACGCCAACGAGTTGGTCGAGTTCATTCGTGAACACAGCGGCGATCACTTTAATCTGGAAGTAGCGGCCTATCCGGAGTTTCACCCGCAGGCCCGCAACGCTGAAGAAGATCTGAAAAACTTCGCCCGCAAGGTGGAGGCTGGCGCTAACAGCGCCATCACCCAATACTTCTTTAACGCAGACAGCTACTTCTACTTCATCGACCGGTTGGAAAAGCTCGGGGTAACCATTCCGGTGGTGCCCGGCATTATGCCCATCGTGAATTTTTCCAGTCTGGTGCGTTTCTCTGATATGTGCGGTGCGGAAATACCACGCTGGATTCGCAAGCAGCTCGAAGCTTACGGTGACGACAGGGAAAGCATCCTCAAGTTCGGTGAGGAAGTGATCACAGATATGTGCGAGAAGCTGTTGAAAGCCGGCGCCCCGGGGTTGCACTTTTATACCCTGAATCAGGCGGAGCCGAGTATCAGCATTTGGAAAAATCTTGGAATTAGTGAACGGGAGAAGATTGCTTTTTGAGGCATCCCCCTCTCCCCAACCCCTCTCCCGCGAGGGGAGAGGGGCTAAAAGGCAACTCCCAGCCCGGCTTACTGACTCCCTGTGCCCTAAGCATCGGTCTCCTATGGAGTGAGAGGGAGCCTGCGATGCAACGGGCGAAGGGAGTACATAGAGCCCCTCTCCCCTCGCGGGAGAGGGGTTGGGGAGAGGGGGTGCTTTCCCCTCCAAGCATTTGATTTTCGGCGTTCACCTGAGTCATAGTCTAAAGTATATGTGATGCAGTTCCACCAATGCTCCCCGGGGGTCACGGTCACCAACAGTGAACTCCCGGTTTGCCTTATCGGGTAAACGGAGCCTCAATAAGAAAGAAAAGGAGAAAGCATGAGCACGAAATGGCTGAAAACTCTGGGTACTGGTTTGGCACTTACCGTAGCAGCTAGCGCCGTTAGCGCTGAAACCCTGCGCATAGCTACCGACCCCAGCTTTGTTCCATTCGAAATGTTGGACCAAGAAACCGGTGAGATGATTGGGTTCGATATGGAGATCATCGCCGAAGTCGCCCAGCGCGCAGGCTTTGACTACAACATCAACACCATGGACTTCAACGGCATCATCCCAGCACTACAGACAGGCAACGTGGATATTGCCATTGCTGGTATCACCATCACTGAAGCGCGTGAAAAAATCGTTGATTTCTCCGACCCGTACTACGATTCCGGTCTGCGGATTTTGGTTCGCCAAGACAACAACGACGTAACCGAAATCTCTGACCTTGAAGGCCTAAAGGTTGGCTCCAAAATCGGCAGCACCAGTTACGACTTCCTGAAGAAAAATCTGGATAAAAACGACGGTGTAACGCCTTATCCAGGCAGCTCAGATATGTACATGGCGCTGATGTCTCGCTCAGTAGATGCCGTGTTCTACGACTCCCCTAACGTGGGCTACTTTGCACGCACCAAGGGTGAAGGCAAAGTTAAAACTGTTGGCAAGCTATACGAAGGCCAGCAGTACGGCATCGCACTAAAGAACGGCAGTGAGTGGGTTGACGAGGTTAACGAAGCCCTCGCTGAAATGAAAGAAGACGGTACCTACAAGAACATCTACGAAAAGTGGTTCGGCCCGCTGCCTGAAGGCAAGTAAAGGCTGAAGGGCCGCGAGGCCTATTCCTATCATAGCGCCGGGAGCCAATTAAGCCCCGGCGACTTCTGACGCTAACCCTGCGGAGACGCACACTGTGGATTCCCAGTTCCAATTTGACTGGCAGGCAGCCATAGATTCCATCCCTTTTCTGATTAAAGGGATACCCTACACTCTAATGATTTCTTTTGGCGGCCTGATGATCGGCTTTGCCTTGGGCATCTTATTTGGCTTGCTGAGCATTAACAAAAAGTGGTTTCTGAGATGGCCCGCAACGGCCTATATCGAAATCTTTCGTGGCACCCCTATTCTTGTTCAGGTTTTGTTTATCTTCTACGGTTTGCCGGATTTGATCGGTGGCCCTATTGACCCCCTAACCGCGGGTATTGCCGCAATTGCACTTAACTCGGGCGCATACATTTCCGAAGTGGTTCGCGGTGGCGTTCAGTCCATCGACAAAGGCCAATCGGAAGCCGGGCTTTCTCTGGGCTTGTCTCGCACTCAAACATTCTGGTCTATCATCTGGCCGCAAGCCTTCCGGCGTATGATTCCGCCACTTGGCAACCAAGCCATCGTCAGCATCAAGGACACTTCGCTGTTCTCGGTTATTGGTGTGGGCGAACTTGTTCGCCAGGGTCAGGTTTATATTGCCAGTACCTTCACCGCCTTTGAGGTGTATTTCGTGGTCGCGATTATGTATCTGGCCATCACCCTCTCACTGTCCCTGATTCTCCGCCTGATTGAACGGCGCGGACTGGCCTCTGTCTGAAGGAACCTGATACATGACTCATATCGTACAAATGAAGGGCATGAACAAGTACTTCGGCAAATTGCATGTCCTTAAAGATATCGACTTATCTGTAGAACAGGGCGAAGTGGTGGTCATTATCGGCGCCAGTGGCTCCGGCAAATCCACCTTGATTCGCTGTGTGAACGGTTTGGAAGAATTCGAATCCGGCCACTTGGAAGTTGAAGGTCAAAAGCTTGCGCCAAAGGGCGGAAACCAAGAAGCCCTTTCGAACATTCGCAAAGAAGTAGGCATGGTATTCCAGCAATTCAATCTGTTCCCTCACCTTACGGTGAAGAAGAACATCATGCTGGCGCCCCAGAAAGTCAAAAACACGCCACAGACGGTGGCTAACGCGACAGCAGAGCGCCTCTTGGAACGGGTAGGCATTGGCAGCCAAGCCGACAAATACCCCACCCATCTCTCCGGCGGCCAGCAACAACGGGTAGCCATTGCCCGGGCTCTGGCCATGGAACCGCGCTTGATGCTGTTCGATGAGCCCACTTCAGCACTGGACCCTGAAATGATCGGCGAAGTGCTCGATGTGATGCGGGAACTGGCAAGGGAAGGCATGACCATGATGGTGGTCACCCACGAAATGGGCTTTGCCCGAGAAGTGGCCGACCGAGTGATCTACATTCACGAAGGTCAGATTGTGGAGCAAGGCAAACCAGACGACGTGTTCGACAACCCTCAGAATGAGCGCACTCAGGCGTTTCTCTCACGGGTATTAGCGCACTGATTTGCATATATTTTTCCCCAAAGCCAAAACCAATTAAGCCCTCGCAAACGAGGGCTTAATTGTGAATATCCAGATGAAAACGAGCTAGCTACAGGTGAGTCAGAATCTTCAATAGGCGCATCATAGCAACCGAAGAATAGTCTCGTACTCACGCTCGATTTTAGCGTGGGAGTCCTCAGCTAAAAACGCCGCGATCTTTTTGCCCATCAGTGGCACGTCGCATCGCACATTCAAAGTCACATGATTAGTGCAGGCTTTTTCGGTGCCCTCCAGTTTCATCATACCTTTGATCTTGGCGGGCACGCCTTCAATGTGTACACGAAACTCGCAGTGCCATTCGCCGTCACTCTTGCGAAACCAGTGCTCTTCCTGCCGGACCTTGTTCCACTCACGATGAAAGTGCGAGAGCATACCCGGCACCTCTGCAGACGTTGTCATCTGCCGTTCAACCACTAGCTTTGCAGAGGCATCGTCCTTTTCCAACTCTGCCACGCGCACATTCCGAGAGCCCAAAAGCTCATTTTTTTCAAGGATGTGGTCTTTGTCGAAGAAGGCTCCAAGTACTCGCCCAATGCCAGCCTGATATGGGTGGGTCAGTTGAAGTTCCATAGTAAACAAGCCTCTATTTATTGATACTGGAATTGTCGATGTAGAGCCAGTTGCGCGCATTGGCCTGCCTGTCGATACCCATTGGCACAGTAGTCAGTCGGCGCTGTTAACTGTATTATCGCCCAAGGTTAACAGCCGTCACTTTACTTCATCAGAACCATCGCTTTATCGGAGAACTTTCTATGCGCAACGCCGACCTCGTCGCCCGCGGCCTCAAGTCCGTATGGCACCCCTGTACCCAGATGAAAGACCACGAAACTCTGCCACTGGTTCCCATCAAACGGGGTGAAGGCGTCTGGCTGGAAGATTTTGAAAACAACCGGTTTATCGACGCGGTCAGTTCATGGTGGGTGAACCTCTTCGGCCACGCAAACCCGAGAATCAACGCAGCCATTCAGAAGCAAATTGGCGAGTTGGAGCACGTTATCCTGGCTGGATTTACCCACGAGCCCGTGGTCAATCTGTCTGAGCGGCTCATTGAGGTGACTCCAGAAGGGCTCAACAAGTGCTTCTACGCAGACAATGGCTCTTCGGCCATCGAGGCTGCGCTCAAAATGAGTTTTCACTATTGGAAGAACCTTGGAAAGCCAGGCAAAAAGAATTTCGTAAACCTAAGTAACAGTTACCACGGTGAAACTCTAGGCGCTCTGGCACTTGGCGATGTGGCTCTTTACAAGGACACCTACCAGCCATTGCTGATGGAAGTGCTGACTGCCCCCTCCCCAGACGCCTACAACAAAGAAGAAGGCGAAACCGACGAAGCCTATGCCTTGCGCCAGTTTGAGGCCATGGAAAAGCTATTGGCAGAAAAGCATGAGGAAATTTGCGCGGTTGTAGTGGAGCCACTCATCCAGTGCGCCGGTGGCATGCGCATGCACCACCCGATTTACCATACAAAGTTGCGCGAAGCTTGTGACCGCTATGGCGTGCATCTGATTGCCGACGAAATTGCGGTCGGTTTTGGCCGCACCGGCACCCTGTTTGCTTGCGAGCAATCTGGCATCACACCAGACTTCATGTGCCTGTCAAAAGGGCTGACCGCAGGCTATTTGCCGCTCTCCGTGGTGCTGACCACCGATACCGTTTACAACGCATTTTACGACGACTACGAAACTCTAAAAGCCTTTTTGCACAGCCATAGTTACACCGGCAACCCCATTGGCTGCGCCGTGGCACTCGCCACACTCGACATATTCCGGGATGATAATGTTATCGAAAACAATCGGAGGCTCTCGGCTTGCATGGCCGAGTCTGTGGCACACCTGGCTGATCACCCCAACGTTGGTGATATCCGCCAGCACGGCATGACCCTCGCGGTGGAAATGGTAAAAGACAAAGCATCAAAAACACCGTTTCCCTGGCAGGAGCGGCGGGGTGTTCGCGTTTATCAGCACTCGCTAACACGCGAGGCCTTGCTTCGCCCCCTAGGTAATGTGGTTTACTTCATGCCGCCTTACGTCATCACCGAAGATCAGATTCGTCATCTGGCTCAGGTCGCGACCGAAGGCATCAACATAGCCGTTAGGGATTGATCAAGGTACATACGCATGCGCATCCCCAGAATTTACACCGACTCGCCCCTGAGCGAAGGAAATCATACAGATCTGGATGAGAACGCCGCCCAGCATGTTGGCCGCGTATTGCGCATGCAACCAGGGCAGGAACTCAAACTGTTCAATGGCGATGGCCAAGATTATCCTGCTACCATCACAGAAGCGGGCAAAAAACGTGTACAAGTTCTGGTGGGCGCACCGCAAGCCAATCAAACCGAATCGCCTTTGCAAATCACCCTTGGCCAAACCTTATCCAAGGGTGATCGCATGGATTACGCCGTACAGAAAGCCGTGGAAATGGGCGTTAGCCGCATTGTGCCGCTCACCACGGAACGCTGTGAGGTAAAGCTCAAAGGCGACCGCGAAGACAAACGCCTGCGCCATTGGCAATCGATTGCTATAAGTGCAGCAGAACAATGCGGCCGCGCCAAAGTGCCCGAGATCCTCCCGGTTATGACTTTAGGGCAGTGGCTAGAATACAGCCGCACCTTCGAGCTGCGTTTGGTTCTGCACCACCGCACCGAAAAATCGCTGGCATCCATGAACCAGCCCGGCGCCATTGCATTAATGATCGGCCCGGAAGGTGGCCTAACGGCAGACGAAATCGCACAGGCGGAGAAAGAAGGGTTCCTATCCGTGGCCTTGGGACCACGGGTTCTCAGGACAGAAACGGCGCCCGTTGCAGCCATTGCTCTGTGCCAGTGGTTATGGGGGGATATTGGCGGCTAAGATCAAACTGCCGTCACGTGCGAGCGAAAGGGCCATTGACAGGCACGTGCCTTCGAAACATGCTTCACCCCGCAGACATAAACAAAAAAGCGAGTGCGACCCCCGGATGACAAGCCTGTTTAACAACCCTGAATTCTGGCAATACCTCAGTATTCCCGTTATCGCAGCCCTCATTGGCTGGATCACCAACTGGCTTGCCATCAAAATGACATTCCTTCCATTAGAGTTTGTTGGAAAGCCCCCACTGCTGGGATGGCAGGGCATTATTCCATCAAAAGCCGAGAAAATGGCCGCCATCGCTGTAGATGCCACCATTTCCAAAATCGGTACTGTGAGGGAAATTTTCGAGCAGATTGATCCAAAGGTACTCGCCGCTCACATTGTTCACTCGGTAGAGCCCCGCATCGAAGAATATGTGGATGAAATGATGCTGCGAGAGTATCCGACATTCTGGGAGAACCTGCCCGCATCCGCTCGAAAAATGGTCTATGACAGAGTGCGCAGGTCAACACCACAACTTGTGGATAATCTGGTTGACGATATTGCCAACAACATCGAAGATCTGCTCGACATCAAAACCATGACCATCGAAAGGTTGTCGGCAGACAAGCAGCTTCTGAACCGCATCTTCCTCGAGTGCGGCGATGCAGAGTTTCGTTTTATCGTGAACTCCGGTCTCTATTTCGGCTTTCTGTTCGGCCTCATTCAAATGGCTGTCTGGTACGCTTACCAAAGCTGGTGGGTACTGCCGTTTTTCGGTTTGCTGGTGGGCTGGGCAACCAACTGGATTGCACTGAACGTTATCTTCCGGCCTTTGCATGCCAAAAAAGTCGGCCCTTTCAATATTCAGGGACTGTTCCTCAAACGCCAACCTGAAGTGGCTCAATCGTTCTGCCATATAATCACCCACGAAATCCTCACGGTTGGCAATATCATCGGCGCCATAATGGAAGGCCCCAAGGGTGATCGAGCACGCAATATGGTGAAGAAACACATCAAGCCGCTGGTGGACGAAACCGCTGGTATGGGCAAAGCCCTCACACAAATGGCCTTCGGCCCCACTGGCTTTGCCACGCTAAAAAATCAAGTGGGTGAAAAAGCCATTGAGATATCGAAAACATCCTTTAATAACCCGGTGTTTGAGACAGACCGTGCGCGCGCCGTTGAGTCCATTATGGTCGAGCGTATGACTGCCCTCTCTTCGGAGGAGTTTCAGGATTTACTTCGTCCTTGCTTCCAAGAAGATGAGATTAAACTGATTCTTGTGGGTGCTTTTCTCGGCTTTTCGGCCGGTGTTGGCCAACTCATTTTTGTATTTGGTGAGGCGTTAGTCTAAATAATTTAATAACCGCACAGGGGTTAGACTGTGCAAGGCGGTAGTGGGCCTCTATACTGCAATACACAAGAACGTACACTTTCGCGACTGGTTTACCTGGGGGCAACGGATGCCAGGCTTCTTTTCCTGGATTGCAGGCTTTTTTGTAACGGAAAAACCGGCACCTCCTGCAGTTTCTGAGGCAAGGCTATTTAATCCTTCAAAGCCTACACAACCTGCCATAACAGCGGAAGATGCTCAAAGCCTGTCCATGCAGCTTGAGGAAAATCTTTTTTGCTGGCTTCTAGACACCGGCCCCGCTCAGCTTCGCTCTGATCAGGCCCCGTCACACCAAGCACTTCAAGAGCTCGATCACCGCCTCGCGAACAGAAAAATGGAAGAGCTGCCAAGGCGGCCCATGACACTTCCCATGCTGATGAAGGCGCTTTCTGATGAATCCGGCGACCGGCAAAAGCTGAGCCAGATTATTCTAGGAGATCCCTCCTTAACTGATCAGATATTGCAGGTGGCCAATAGCCCCTATTTCCGCACTGGCGACGCCACCATCGAGTCGGTGGATCAGGCTGTTTTCATTCTAGGCATTGATGGTATTCGGAATGTGATTTCGGCAACGGTTATGCGACCAATGATGGCAGCTCGCAATAGCCGGGAAGCTCTTTTTGCCCAAAGGGCTTGGCGCTGGGGCCTCACCTGCGCCCGCGCGGCAGAGTTTATCGCGAAGTTACAAGGGGAAGACGCAAGTGCTCACTTCACTGTGGGACTTTTACCGGCACTCTCCTATATCACCATTCGCAGGGAGCTCCAACAGATATGTCGAGCCCAGCGTGGTAGCGGGGAGCCGGATGTTGTGTTGATTCGTACTGCTTTAGCTCGCTACCAATGGGTTGCCTCCCAATTGATCGCCAGTGAGTGGGGGCTGCCCCCTAAATACCACGCGTATCTAATGTCGGCAGAGCGGCCAGTGCCCGATCAGGAGCAGGCAACGCTGGTAGATGGCATGGTGATAGGTAGTCGTGAAGTGTTACGCCATGCGCACCAACGCAACCTGCCTGAAGAAGATTTGGAGCACATCGTTCACCTTACGCCGGAACAAACAGGCCGGGTGCGCGCTGCCATCAAAGCCCTGCTCAGCCAGCAGAGCTAGTGTCAGCACCGTTTTTCAGCAAAGCAGCAAATGTTTTAGATTCATTCTCCCGCTCGCCGTTGAGCAAATCAGCAGGGAATACCGGCGGTAGCCTGTCTACAACACGATCTTCATCGCGGCGCACAACCTTAAGTACTTCCCCTACTGTAATAAGATCCAGTGCTCGCCCCGGTACCAGCTGATCACCCTGTGGCCCAGCAAGGCTTAAAAGGCCCGCGCGAATCAGCTTGTCGCTAACAGCCCGAGTTACTTCACCCGGCACACGCAAATCATGTTCCAGAGCTTCCTGCTGCGGCGCTTTTTTGCCCTCGCTAAAAGGCCGCGCTACAAGCCACATCATGGCCAAGGCAATTTTTTCCTGTAACTCTGGCGCAAGCTGCACATGGCGGCGTTTAGCAACGGAGCCTGGGTTTTGCAGGTAATACGAAAGGCTTGCCCCTAGAAGTAGAATCATCCAGTTCAGATAAATCCAGATCAGCATGATAATGCCGATCGCAAAACTGGAATAGATAGCTGCGTATTTAGCCGAGCCAGCTACAAAAGAGGCAAACAGCATGCCTCCTGCCTGCCAGGAAACCCCTGCAACCAAACCTCCAATGGCCGCATACTGAACTTTTACGCGAGTGTTGGGCATAAATACGTAAACAAAAGTGAAGGCGCCCACCACAAGGAAAAACGGTGTGAAGCGGCTGACTGCAAGAATCACCGAACCAAAAGGTTCGATGGCAATCAGAGTTTGAACGAAGGACGACGAGAAGATGGTAGCGCTCACGCCGATGGCAGAAACCATCAGCAGCGGGCCGACCATAATAACGCTCAGGTAGTTGCTGAACCTCTGGGCTACCGAGCGCATCTCCGGCACATGCCAGATCATATTGAACGACCGCTCGATTTTCTGCACCAGCGACACCACGGTGTATACCAGCAGGCCTAAACCGACAGAGCCCAGCACTCCGACCTTCATGTTGTCCACGAAGCCCAGTATACGCTCCGCCATTTCGACGCCCTCAGGCCCCATGGGCTGGAAGAACTGGAATAGGAACGGCTCCATACGCTGGTGCACGCCCAAAGCTTTCAACACAGAAAAGCTCAAGGCCAGCAAAGGCACAATACTGAGTAGTGTGGTGTACACCAAGCTCATGGCATGCAGAGTTAACTGCCCACTGACGACATCACGCACCAATGCATACGCTGAGCGGCCAACCTTATACAACCAGGTCCAAGGCCAGCTTTGTGGCGGATTCGGGTTTGCGAGAATCCAGTTTTCTGCAGCCTGCAGACGTTCTTTTAATTGGAAAGAAGCCACTTAACGTCCTGTTTTCTATATATCAAGAAGGTATCCTGAAACGGATACGAAACAAAATGAGTATGGCCTACTTTCAGAGGCAGAGGAAAGCAGGCCTGTCGGATTCCATGCACCAGTGCAACTTTACCGCGCCTTTGCGGCGCATCAGCCCTACCAAGTAACGGACTTGTTAGGGCCCCGCTTGATGATAGGAGTTTCACCTTCCCAAATGGCCAGACCGGATGCTAGCTCCGTTAGAGACAGTTGAATGTAATATTCCACCTGCTGCTCTTTCCCGACCTTATGGTTACGCTGAAGAATCTTTCCGGAAAGACTTAAATCCGGCGCCTGAAGCGTACCCTTACTTTGCACGGTAGACTGGTCAAACTCCTCAGATTCCCGCAGTTCACGCGCTTTCTGAGTCATTTCGTCTTCAGCGCCATTAAGGCCAACCGCCGTGGTGGTTACAACCTTGCCAGAGCGTAAAAGCGCCACCCGGATTTTCTTGGTTAGTTGGTCTGTGTCGATCCGTTGCATGGTGTCGTTGGTAATACGGCTGACCACCATTATGTAACGGCCGCCGTTTGGGTTATTCACGGCTCCGCTTGCAAGCATGTCTTCAACGGCATCGGTAGCCGCTTTTTCAAAATCCCGATAATCCATAGTCATGGCAACCGGGCCATCGTCAGCAGCGGGATCGATGTAGCGGGTAGGTGCAGCACAGCCAGCGAGAACCGCAAGTCCTGCAGTTATAACAACAGCGCGTATCAACATTAGGTTTTCCTTCTATTTGGGCTCACGAAGATGTAACTGGTAACTGGTGGCCCTTGAGTGGGGTGCCGTCGCCTTAAAATAGCGGGTTTGCCCGGTTAGTAAGCTCGCTTTGCGGTAGCCTTCACCAACACCGGGCACAGTCATACCCTTGGCATCAAACCAGGTTACTTTCCACGCCAACTCTGCGTCTGATCTCGCCTCAACGGCGAACTGTATCTGCAGAAGGCTCTCCCCATCGGGCTGGGGTATGCGTTCCTCAAAGAGCTCTGTTACGGCCGTGATGTAAATAACTTCCGGGTCTACCTTCAGCTCTTGCCTATCGGCCAATAAGTTACTTACTTCGGGTTGCGAAGCACAGCCTGCCAAACCAAGAACCAGCAAGCTGGCGAACAATACTGATTTCATAAGGCGCGTCCTGTTTTGTGTTAATCAGCTTATCTATATTGCTGTGAAAGCTCATGCTACTACTCATACCACTTGGGTAAACGCGCAAAAGCCGCCTCAGCTCCACCTTGCAAATCCATAATAATCACCGTTGCCGGTGCCTGTAACGTCGGGCGTTTCACATACACCAGAGTAAATGGCTGTTGCGGAATTTCCAGCGCGCCCAGCGTCTCCCCCCTATGATCCAGCAGTGGCAGAGTTCCGTTTTCCGGGCGATCAATGCGGGCAGTCTGCCAGTGGTTCGGCAGCGCCTGCCAACTGCGCAAATCAGCCTGAGTGGTGGCTATGGTCAGCACCGCGGCGAAGAGCTGCCCCACAGGGCCAAATTGTTCAGCTGCTTCTCTCTGAAGAACCGCTTTGCTGATAGCAGAGGTAACCGCTCTGGTGAGTATGCCTGAAAAACGCTCTTTCATTTCAGTACGGACAACCTTACCCATATCCGAAATGCGCTCGGTTCGTATTACCTCGCCGGAGGAATCTGCTGCGCCGATGCTCCCGGGTACCGCAGAGCGGTCAGTGTATACAGGTAAGGCAATGCTAAAATACGAGGGCACTTGTTGGTTACCGTAGGTCAAAAACAACGGCACATCCAAACGCGATTCCCTAAGCACCGGGCCCAGCCCGTTTTCATACACAATCCACACCTGTGGCGGCAGGGTTTGCAAGCTCTGCGCGCCCGAGGCAAGGCTCTCAGCTAGGTCCGCATCTGCTTGCAGCATCCTATTCCCGGGGCTCATTTCTGCCACTCGGGCAAGTGAGGTCACAGCACGTTCGTAGTCTGAACCGCCTTCGGCATTCGCGAGAAAATAAAGGCCGTGCAGGTAGGTGCTGAAAGGCACGATGAACTCCGGGAAAACAGACCATTTCGAAGGCGCACCATAGCGGTTGTCGACCGCTGATTGAAAACTGCCGCTCTGAAGGCTGTTGCGAACCATAGAGGCTTTTTGGCTTCCCCCCTCCGCTTCATGCTTCAAGGCGGCCTGTTGTGCAGCAATCTCCTTACGAAAATAATCAACAGCGCGTCTGGTACGATCATTAGCCCGGTTAAATTCCACTCGGGCATAATCATTATTGCCCGATGCAAGAAACGCCAGCCCTTTGTAGGTGTTCACCAGAACAGCTTCTGACAGCAAAGCCTTGTAGTCTCGCTCTGAGTCATTAACCATCACCGCCATCAAGCCTTCCGCAGTGCTTGCCAGCAGCCCCATGGTATCTTGGCCTTTCATTCCCTCTTCAGCGAGGTCGTAGGCTTTTGTGGATTCACTGTTTCGATCGGTCAGGCGGTACATTTCCCCCTGATGCAGCAGTTCTAGCAAATGTTCTTGAGTATCGACTGGTTTGTTTTCAGGCGCAGGGAAGCTCACTGTTTTCAGCGCAGCGTCGTAATCACCGGTCACATAAGCGGCGTTAAACAAAGCCAACTGGTCGCGATGCTGGAATGGCGAGCACCCCGACACAAGCACCGTCGCAAAAGCGGCCAGAATCATATAGCGCAGTGCTGTCAAGCCATTACCTCTCGCACACCCTCTCTCCCTGCACAACATTGCCTGTTGATAGATCAAGAAACCGAAGCAAGGTTGTGCGCTGTGATATCCACAATGCGTTGTCGTGCTTCGCGGCTGGCCCATGCCGAGTGCGGTGTAATGATGAGATTCGGAATATCTCCAGCAAGCAGGGCATTGCCATTGCGCGGCGGCTCCTCGGTCAGAACATCAAAACCGGCACCCCTAATAATGCCTTCGCGTAAAGCGTTCGCAAGAGCGCCTTCATCCACAAGGCCGCCACGGCTGGTGTTAATTAAAAGCGCGTCCGGCTTCATCATCTGCAACTCACGTGCGCCAATCAGGTTGCGGGTTTCATCGGTAAGAAGACAGTGCAGCGAGAGCACATCAACTTGAGGCAAAAGCTCATCCAGCGGAATCCGTGAGTAGCCATCAACCTTGCCGGTTGCCTGCCCCGGCCGCGCGCCGAGCAATATCTTCATACCAAAGGCTTTGGCTCGCTCGGCCACACCTTGGCCTAAGTCACCGTAGCCCACAATACCTAAAGTTCGGCCTTCCAGCTCCATGATGGGGTGGTTCATTAGGCAAAACATGTCGCTCTTCGCCCAGCGCCCTGCCCGCACATCCCGATCGTAATCCAGCAAGCGCGTTGCTAAAGCCAAAATCAGCGCCATGGTGTGCTGGGCTACCGTGGAGCGCCCGTAGTTCGTCACGTTCAGCACCTGTATGCCGTGGTCTTTGGCAGCATTCAGGTCAATGTTGTTCAGCCCAGTGGCCACAACCGCTATGGTTTTTAGCTCGGGGCTTTGTTCAAAATGCTCGCGCCCGAGTACCACCTTGTTGACCAACACCGTATCAAAACCCCGAATCCGTTCAGCCACCTGCTCCGGCGTTGTAGCTTCATACTTCACAAGACCACCAGTCACGCGCTCAATAGGCCCAAGATCCACATCATTGCCAAGCGTAGCAGTATCCAAAAACGCGGCTTTCATACTTTTCTCCTTCATCAACAAATGCTGAGATTAAGGTAGACTGAATCAAACATCCAAATAAGAGAATCGAAACTATGGAACACGAATTCTGGCACGAGCGCTGGAGCAAAAAGGAAATCGGCTTTCACGAAGGCTCCGTCAACAAGTTTTTATACGATCACTGGCCCGAGCTTTCTGGCGGCGGCACTGAGGGTGTTTTTGTACCCTTGTGCGGCAAAGCCCACGATATGTGGTGGCTGCACGATCGCGGGCACCCGGTTATTGGTGTAGAGCTGAGTGAAATCGCCTGTAAAGACTTTTTTGAGGAGGCGGGCGAGAAAGCCATGGTGCACCCAAGCGAGCCCTTCACCAAATTCAAGCATGAAAGCCTGCAGCTCTGGTGCGGCGATTTCTTTCAATTGGTGCCAGATGACTTAAAGCACAGTCGCTTGGTATACGACCGTGCTGCGCTCATTGCCCTGCCACCTTCAATGCGCAAAGCCTATGTGGAACATCTTACGGCCGTCATCCCCGATGGCACACGCATTTTGCTTATCACCCTCGACTACGGCACAAAAATCAGTCCGCCACCGTTTAACGTGAGCGATGAAGAGGTTCGCGAACTCTATTCACCGGATTACGAGATTGAGCACATTCTTACCAACACGCTGCCCAACGACCACCCGTTCACCAAGCGCAAAGGCCTTATTGGTGCAACAGAGAGCGTATTCAGACTGACTAAACGCTGAGGCCAGCAGCCCAGCGGTAACATAATTTAATGAACCTTAACCATTAACAGCCTGTCCAACCTCGTGACCGTGAACTAAGCTCAGATTGAATAGGTCAAAACCCGACACAGATCGTGACAGGCCAAAACCGATACTTCCATTCACCTATAACCAAAGCGAATCGCCGTCGTGGCGACCGTAACTTAACGGGGATACTGCGTGCACTGAAAGCTGAAGAACAGCGAGCGAGGGGCTACCAATGAGCATACTGCAGCAATTCAAAAACCGGTATGAGAGCACCCAAGAAGAAGAGTGCAGTCTTGAAGAATACCTAGAGATCTGCAAAAACGACCCAGCGGCCTACGCCACGGCTGCAGAACGGTTACTGATTGCCATCGGCGAACCCGAATTTGTCGATACTTCCCGCGATGCACGTCTGTCGCGCATCTTTTCCAACAAAATCATCAAACGCTATTCGGAGTTTTCCGAGTTCTACGGCATGGAAGAAGCTGTGGAGAATATAGTATCGTTCTTCAGGCACGCAGCTCAGGGCCTGGAAGAAAAGAAACAGATTCTGTATCTGCTTGGGCCGGTTGGTGGTGGTAAGTCATCGCTGGCAGAGAAGCTGAAGTACCTGATGCAAAAGGTGCCCTTCTACGCAATCAAGGGCTCCCCCGTTAACGAGTCGCCTCTGGGGCTTTTCGATCCGGCAGAAGATGCCGCCATTCTGGAAGAAGAATATGCCATTCCTTCCCGCTACTTGAAAAACATCATGTCGCCTTGGGCAGTTAAGCGGCTGCACGAATTTGGCGGCGACATTAGCCAATTCCGCGTGGTGAAGAAATACCCCTCCGTTCTAGACCAGGTTGCCGTCTCTAAAACCGAGCCAGGGGACGACAACAATCAGGATATCTCTGCCCTTGTGGGCAAGGTGAACATCCGCATGCTGGAGGATTATTCACAGGATGATCCCGACGCCTACAGTTTCAGCGGCGGCCTGTGCAAAGCCAATCAGGGGCTGATGGAATTTGTGGAGATGTTCAAAGCCCCCATCAAAGTGCTGCACCCGTTGTTAACCGCGACTCAAGAGGGTAACTACAACACCACCGAAGGCATGGGTTCGGTGCCCTTTGATGGCGTTATTCTGGCCCACTCCAACGAGTCGGAATGGCAAACCTTCCGCAACAACAAGCACAACGAGGCCTTTCTTGACCGGGTGTATATCGTCAAGGTGCCTTACTGCGTGCGGGTTACGGAAGAGATCGAGATATACAAAAAGCTTCTGCAAAACAGCTCTCTGGCTGGGTCGCCCTGCGCCCCGGACACACTGGACATGCTGGCCCAGTTTTCAGTTCTCTCGCGTATTAAGGAGCCTGAAAATTCCAGCATTTTCTCCAAAATGCGGGTCTATGACGGCCAGAACATTAAAGATACAGACCCCAAAGCCAAATCCATTCAAGAATATCGGGATGCAGCGGGCGTAAACGAGGGTATGGACGGCCTCTCGACCCGGTTCGCCTTCAAGATTCTCTCCAAGGTGTTCAACTTCGACACCACTGAAGTGGCCGCCAACCCGGTGCACCTGCTGTATGTGATTGAAAAGCAGATTGAACAGGAGCAGTTCGCGCCAGACGTTCAAGAGCGCTATCTGCGCTTCATCAAGGAATTTCTGGCACCCCATTACGTTCAGTTTATCGGTAAGGAAATCCAGACGGCCTATCTGGAAAGCTACAGCGAGTACGGGCAAAACCTGTTTGACCGCTACGTGACCTATGCCGACCTGTGGATTCAGGATCAGGAATTCCGGGATCCGGAAACTGGCGAAATCCTCGACCGTTCTTCCATCAACGAGGAACTGGAGAAAATCGAAAAGCCGGCGGGCATCAGCAACCCCAAGGATTTCCGCAACGAGGTGGTCAACTTTGTACTGCGGGCGCGAGCCAACAATCAGGGCGAAAACCCATCCTGGCTAAGCTATGAAAAGCTGCGCAGCGTGATCGAGAAGAAAATGTTCTCCAACACCGAAGACTTGCTGCCGGTTATTTCGTTCAACCCCAAAGCCAGCCAGGAGGATCAGAACAAGCACAAACAGTTCGTCGAACGCATGGTCGATCGTGGCTATACGGAGAAGCAGGTGCGCCTGCTGGCAGAGTGGTACCTGCGGGTTCGCAAGTCTCACTAGCAGGATGGCAGGCTCTATAAACGAGCCTGCCATCCTAGGCCGGAACCTGTAAGTGGAGTGTGAATTATGGGTATGACCCACATAGTCGACCGACGACTGAACGGCAAAAACAAAAGCGCGGTGAACCGGGAGCGGTTTTTGCGCCGCTACCGGCATCACATAAAAAAGGCGGTTTCGGATGCGGTGCACCGGCGCTCTATCACTGACATAGAGCGGGGGGAGAGCATTAGCATTCCCTCGCGGGATATTGATGAGCCTGTGTTTCACCACGGCCAAGGCGGTCACCGGGAGATGGTTCACCCGGGAAATCAGGAGTTTGTAACCGGAGATCGGCTACCCAAACCAGAAGGTGGTGAGGGCCAAGGTCAGGGGCAAGGCCAAGCCAGCCCCGATGGCGAGGGCATGGATGAATTTGCTTTCCAGATAACGCAGGAAGAGTTCTTGAACTTCCTGTTTGACGATTTGGAGCTTCCTAACCTTGTTCGCAAAAAGCTCAAAGACACCGAAGCATTCAATTACGTGCGTTCCGGATTCAGCACTCAGGGTGTGCCCGCCAAGCTCGACGTTGTAAGGTCACTGCGTGGCGCCCACGCGCGCCGTCTCGGCCTTGGCGGTGCCCGCAAGAAAAAGATTCGCGAGCTTGAGGCCCAGCTTGCGGAGCTAAAAAGCGCGACCGCTGATCTGGACGCTGCGTTCAGCCATGAGGATCAGGTTAAAGCACTCGAAGACGAAATCGCACGGCTGATAGCCAATGTGAAACGGATTCCATTTATTGATGAAATCGACCTGCGTTACCGCCAGCATTTAAAGCAACCCAAGCCTGCAACCAGCGCTGTGATGTTCTGCCTGATGGACGTTTCCGGCTCTATGACGCAGATGCATAAAGACACCGCCAAGCGGTTTTTCATCCTGCTGTACCTATTCTTGAAGAAGAACTATAAAAAGATCGACGTGGTGTTCATTCGCCACCACACCAGCGCCAAGGAAGTGGACGAAGAAGAGTTTTTCTATTCCCGTGAAACCGGCGGCACAATTGTTTCCAGCGCTCTGAAGCTGATGCACAAGATCATCGAATCCCGCTACTCCCCGGCCGAGTGGAACATCTACGCAGCTCAGGCATCCGATGGCGACAACTGGAACGACGACTCGCCGGTGTGTGGCAAGCTTCTGACCGACAGCATTCTTCCATTGGTGCAGTATTACGCTTATGTAGAGATTACGCCCCAAGATCACCAGATGCTCTGGTACGAATATGAGCGGGTGCAGGAGCAGTTCCCCGGAAGTTTTGCGCAACAACAGATTGCGGAGCCCAGCGAGATCTACCCGGTCTTTCGCAGGCTTTTTGAGAGGAAAGCGGCATGAGTGACGCCATAGATCGCCCCAATGCTCCGGGCAGCGACAGCCCGGCAACTCGCAAACCGGTTTCCACCGGATCAGAATGGACCTTCGAGCTGATACGGCAATACGATGAGGAAATTGCCAAGTGCGCCGCCGAGTTCGGCCTAGACACCTACCCCAATCAAGTTGAGGTGATCAGCGCCGAGCAGATGATGGACGCCTACAGCTCCGTTGGCATGCCGGTTGGCTACAATCACTGGTCTTTCGGCAAGCAGTTTCTTAGTACCTCCAAAGGCTACCAGCGGGGGCAGATGGGGCTGGCCTATGAGATTGTGATTAACTCTAACCCCTGCATTGCCTACCTGATGGAAGAAAACACCCTGCCTATGCAGGCACTGGTGATTGCCCACGCCTGTTATGGCCACAACTCGTTTTTTAAAGGCAACTACCTGTTCCGCACATGGACAGATGCCAGCGCCATTATTGATTATCTGGTGTTTGCCCGACATTATGTTTCTGAATGCGAAGAGCGCCACGGCGTGGATGCGGTGGAGCAAATACTGGATTCCTGCCATGCATTGATGAACCATGGCGTTGATCGCTATAAGCGGCCTGCCCCGATCTCGGCTGCTAAAGAAGTCCTGCGCCAAGCAGAACGGGAGGAATATCTGCAACGCCGCGTGAACGATCTGTGGCGCACCATTCCGAAAATGGATGAGGACGAAGACCCGATAACGCGCAAAAAACGCTACCCGGAGGAGCCTCAGGAAAACCTGTTGTACTTCATCGAGAAAAACGCGCCCCTACTGGAAACCTGGCAGAGGGAAATCATCCGGATTGTGCGCAAACTGGCGCAATATTTTTATCCGCAGCGCCAAACGCAGGTAATGAACGAAGGCTGGGCCACCTTCTGGCATTACACCCTGCTGAACAGAATGTACGAAAAAGGTTTGGTCACTGACGGTTTCATGCTGGAGTTCCTGCAAAGCCATACCGCTGTGGTGTATCAGCCGCCGTTCAATAGCCCCTGGTATTCCGGCATCAATCCTTACACCCTCGGGTTTTCTATCTTTACGGACCTACGGCGAATCTGCGAAGCACCTACAGATGAAGATCGCGAATGGTTTCCCGATATTGCTGGTACTGACTGGGTAAAAACCCTGCACTTTGCCATGGCCAACTTCAAAGACGAGAGCTTTATTCAACAGTTTCTGTCACCCAAAGTGATGCGGGATTTAAAGCTTTTTGCCGTTGAAGATGATGATCAGGAAGACAGCTACAAGGTAACCGCCATTCACGATGAGCCTGGCTACCGGGAACTGCGGGAGAAGCTGGCCCGCCAATACAACCTCAGCCACCGGGAGCCCAATATTCAGGTCTGGAATGTGGACGTTCGTGGTGATCGTTCTTTGATGCTCAGGCACGTACCTGTAAATAGAGTGCCTTTGGGCAAGGATACAGAGGAAGTGCTGCGGCATGCGCACAGGCTGTGGGGGTTTGATGTGCATCTGGAAAGCGTGGATGAAGGTACGGTAGTTGATGAATACCACTGCCCGCACCCGCCGCCGTTAACGTCCTGAGCGTAAGTGAGTCAGTGGCAAGACCACTTCCGCGTGCAAACCGCCCAAAGTGCTTTCGCCCAGCCTGAGGTCGCCACCGTGTAACGCCGCCAGCTCAGTAACAATCGACAGCCCCAGCCCGGAGCCGGATCTTGTTTCATCCAGCTTGCCGCCCCGGCTCAGGGCCTGCTCACGTGTTTCTGGTGACATACCGGGGCCGTCATCGGAAACGCTGAGCACCAGCCAGCCACCCTCTACAGTGCCCGTCAAGCTGATGCAACCCTTGGCCCAGTTGATGGCATTTTCCAGCAGGTTCCCGACAATTTCCTGCAAGTCCTGTGCGTCAATCCGTACCTGAAGCCCTTCCTGTAAATCACTCTGAAACACCAATCCGCGTCTTCCAGCCAAACGCTGGACGCCTTCAATAACCGGCGCAAGTACGGTGGTTACCTCCTGTTCCGCGCCCAGAGTCACCGGCCCCGCTGCCGACGCGCGGGCGAGATGATGCCGTATGGCTTCATCCAAACGCTTGAGCTCTGCTTGCATGGCCGCTTTCTGTTCACGCGGTAAGCGTTCTGCCAGAGTGCCCAACACGGCAACCGGGGTTTTCAAGGCATGGGCCAGATTTCCCGCAGCGGTTCTGCCCCGTTCCATCAGGCGTTGGTCTCTTTCCAATACCGTATTAATGGCATCTGCCAGACGCGCCAGCTCTCGTGGCAGATCGGTCTCAACTGACGGTTGCCGACCCTGCTCTACCGCCTTCAAGCTTTGCTCAATTCGGCGCAGGGGCGCTAATCCCCAGCGGATCTGCAAGCCGATTAGCACAATCAGTAGCCCGCCCAGTGTTGCCAGAGAGAGCCATAATAAAGTCTGGAATCGCGCAACCTGGGCATCTACCTCATCCAGACTCGCAGCCACCTGAACATGCAGAACATCGTTGAGGTTGGGCAAACGAATGTCCCGTTCCAGCAAGCGAAGTTGTTTCCCTCTGGGGCCAGCGATGGTTCGAAACGCCATGTCGGGCTCTTGAGACACCGCCAGCCTTTGATCCCACAACGAGCGGGAAGTAAGTACCCGCTGGCCATCGTCACGAACCTGCCAATACCATCCGGAGAATACACGATCAAAGCGGGAGTCTCCCAACTGCCTATTGGTTACCAGAGCATCCTGATGGATATCGTAGCTAACCCCGGCGATCACTACGTTAAGTAGCGACTCCAACCGTTCATTGAAGGCTGTGTTCACCGCCTCGCGAAAGTTCCACGACAGCAAGGAACCGGCAGCAGGTAGAACCAGTACAACCAAAACCAGCGCAGATACCAGCATCCGTGTAGCTATGGGAAGGCGACGCAGTCGGTCTGCCAACATCATGATTCCTCGCTGGTATCCGTAACCATTCGATAGCCCTGTCCCCGCAGGGTTTCAATACTCTTGCTACCCAGTTTTCGCCGAAGGCGGCTGACCTGCACATCAATCACATTGGAATCCGGCTCTGTATCACCGTCATACACGTGCTCGGTTAATTCCGCTCGGCTGACCACGCGAGGCGCAGCGTGTACAAGGTGGGAAAGCAATCTCAACTCCTGAGCGGTCAGGGATACCGGCATGCCAGCGCGGGTTACTTGGGCGCTGTGGGTATCAAGGCAAATATCCCCTACCCGAATAACCGGATGGGCATGTCCATGAGCCCGGCGAACCAAAGCTCTCAAACGGAACAAGATTTCTGCCGTTTCGAACGGCTTGGTGACGTAATCGTCAGCTCCGGCAGAAAAGCCGGCAGCTTTATCAGACCAGCGTTCTCTGGCCGTCAAAATCAGAACCGGTAGTTCAATACCCTGCTCGCGCCACCCCGACAACCATTGCGCTCCGTTGCCGTCGGGCAGGCCCAAATCGAGAATAACCGCATCATAACGCTCGGTACTGATCATAAAATCCGCAGTGCGACCATCGCCTGCAATTTCCACCAATAAGCCAGCATCCTGTAACGACGATGCAAGCCCAAGGGCCAGAGGTTCATCGTCTTCTACCAGTAAAATTTTCATTGGCGTTTCATTCCGTTGATGTTGTTACCTTCAATGCCGATAAGCTCACCCGTGACCGCATTCACTTCAAACTCGACGACCTGCCCCTCGGAGCCCAGCAATTCAATTTCATAAAGCCGCATGCCATCGTCTTCTTCAAACTCCACGTCAATGACCTGACCTTCCCAGTCCCGGAGCAGGCTGTCCAAAATCTCACCTAACGGCTTTATTCGGCCTGCTTGCACCTCTTCATGGAGCTTGCGCCAGTCTTCATCTGCAGAGGCTGGCACAGCGGCTGTTAGGCAAAAGGCTATGGCTAAGGCTGCGGCAATGAATGCGGCTGTGGGGATGATCAGTTTCAGAAGGTAGCAGGGTAAATTTTTCATAGGGTCATTTTGTCAGAGCCAACATGAATGAACCATGAACGAAACACTCACTCTCCTGCAAGCAGCCCTTACCTAAGATGCACTCAACGTTCAGGAAGTCTTCCCACAGGAGCACGTCCAAGAACGCTTTTAAAAGACGATTGAAACACACTCCACCATCATTGAATCAGGAGCAATACCATGAAAACACTCATAGCAACCGCACTGACCGCAAACCTTGTTACCGCGCCACTGGCTTTCGCATCCGGCCCGGTTGACGACGCCAAGCGGGCAATCCAGATTGGATCCGACTACGGCATTTCGCACTTCCACAGCATTGAACTCGAAGACGATCACGACGACGTTGGCAGCATGGAGATTGAAGGCTGGGTAGATGGGCAATGGTATGTAGAGCTAGACATCAATAGCGATGGCACCATTCAAAAAGAAGAGCGCCGCAAGCGAAATGACGGCCCTTGGGGCCTGACTGCCGCGGATGTTGAAAAGTACATTGATGCCAGTGCAAAACAAGGCATTAACCGCATTGAAGACATCAAAATCAACGCCAAGGGCGAGATTGAAGTGGAGGGAGACAACGCCGAGGGGCAAGAACTGGAAATCGACTACCACGCGGGCAGCATGGAACCCACACGGGTGGATAAAGACGGCTGGATGTAAGCCAAAAACCCCTGCCGGCGCACAAGCGCCGGCAAACGCTATTTCTCCTTACTTCGAAAGCTCGGCGCTGGCTTTGGGAATGAGGCGCCGACCGTACATAGCAAGCAAAAAGCCGATGGGGAACATGAGTACGCCATAAACGGCGGCCGGTATCGACATGGCGCTAGACTCCAGTAACGTGAGGGTCACCATCAGAGCAATCGTGCCATTTTTCACCCCCAACTCTACAGCAACGGCCAGAGATTCTCGTTGGGTCAGCCCCGCCATACGGCCCGCAAGCAAGCCGATAAAAATACCCGCTGCATTCAGCAAAATGGTTGCTGGCCCTGCCTGCTTGAGCAATTCCCAAATCTGGTCCCGCGCCCCATACATAAGCGCAACGATCAACAAGGCAAGTACAACGCCGCCGAACACACTCACAATACTTTCAGCCTTGCGCGCCACCTCTGGCTTACGTGAGCGCACCTGCATACCGATTGCCACCGGAAACAGCACGATTCCAACCAGCATACCGATGGTTTTCCACACCGGCAGAACAATATCTTCCTCCGTGCCCATGTAGAACTGCAACGCCACATTGGTAAACAGCGGAAGTGTGAGAATGGTGATCAAACTCGCACTAACGGTCAGCACAATCGACAGCGCTATGTTGCCTCTGGCAAGCAACACAAAGAGGTTGGAGGTAGTGCCTCCGGGGCACGCGGCAATAATCACCAAGCCCACCGCAATGGCGGGCGGCACTGCTAATAGAGACGCCAATGCAAACGCCACCAAAGGCATCAACAAAATCTGCGTTAGGGTTCCGACAATTAGGCCTTTGGGATAAACCGCCACTTGGCGAAAATCGCGAATGGTCAGGGTCATGCCTATACCAATCATGATAATGAACAATGCAATCGGCAGTCCTGCTGAGATCAGTGGGCTGGATTCCACAATGCCTCCGGATGTTGTTATTTGTTATTCGTTTAACGTTGTGAAACTAACACAAGCGCTACACTTTCGGGAGCCTGATAGTCGCAACCTTGTATAAAACCTCTGAAATGGTTTGAAGATATTTTTTTACATCAATGATCGCCTGAGTAAGCGGTAACCCGTATACTTGCAGACAACAAATAAAAGACACTCTTTGACGCCCCGAACCGGGCAGAGGTGCTTAAGGAATGAAACGCCTGGGAACACTTGATGCCTCATGGTTAGCCGTAGAGTCTGAAGACACGCCAATGCATGTCGGCAACATGTTGATCTTTTCATTGCCGGAAGACGCGCCCGACACCTTCCTTCGCGATATGGTTACCAGCATGAAGGAGACTGGCGAGATTGCACACCCCTGGTGCGCCAAGCTTGCATGGTCCGGCACACTGGGGCGGCTAATAGCTCCCGCTTGGAAGGTCGACAAGAACCTCGACCTTGACTACCACGTGCGCCACTCAGCTCTTCCCAAGCCCGGCGGTGAACGGGAGCTAGGCGTTCTAGTATCACGCTTACACTCCAATCCTTTGGATTTCGCTCGCCCGCTTTGGGAGTGTCACGTGATAGAGGGGTTAGAAAACAACCGGTTTGCCCTCTACACGAAAATGCATCACTCGATGATTGATGGCATCAGTGGCGTGCGTTTGCTGCAGCGGGTTTTGAGTAAGGATCCTAATGAAAAGGGTATGTTGCCGCCCTGGGCCATGCGTCCAGAAAGGCTCAAACCGCGCAAAGGCGAATCAAGGCAAAGCGCCCCCTCTGTATTTTCTCAGGCACTGGATGCCGTTAAGCTGCAAGCAGATATGGCGCCCACTCTATGGCGCGCCGGGAACCGCCTCGTGCAATCTGCTCGCCATCCGGAGGCTGGCCCTACCGCACCCTTTGTCGGGCCAGTCTCGAAGATTAACCATCGGGTGACCGGCCAGCGCCGGTTCGCCACCCAGCATTACAAGCTTGACCGCCTGAAAGAACTGGCTCATGCATCCAAATCGTCTCTGAACGACATAGTTCTGTACCTGTGTGGCACAGCACTTCGGCGTTTTTTGCTGGAGCAGAATGATCTGCCGGAGACCCCACTTACAGCAGGTATTCCGGTCAACATTCGGCCAGCAGATGATCAGGGCACAGGCACGGCGATAAGCTTCATGATCGCCACCCTCGCAACCAACGAGGCCGACCCACTTACCCGCTTACAGAGCATCATTGCCTCCACAAACCGGGCAAAAGAGCACTTACAAAAGCTGCCCAAGAGCGCCCTCACCCAGTACACCATGCTGCTGATGTCGCCCTATATCCTGCAGCTTTTGTCTGGCCTTGGCGGGCGCATGCGCCCCGTGTTCAACGTGACCATATCCAACGTACCCGGCCCGCAGGAATCCTTGTATTACGAGGGCGCCAAGCTGGAGGCCATGTATCCGGTTTCATTGATAGCGCACGGCGGTGCTCTGAATATTACTTGCCTAAGCTATGCGGGAGCACTGAATTTCGGATTTACAGGTTGCCGGGACACCTTGCCCAGCATGCAAAAACTGGCGGTGTATACCGGAGAAGCGTTGGATGAACTAGAAGCGCTAATTCTGCCGCCCAAGCGTAAGCCTAAAAAAACGCGGGCAAGTAAAAACGGCAAGGCCTGAGCTAGATTAGGCCTGTTTGTTATCCCAGTGCGCAGCACCAACGAAGATGAGCTGAAGGAAGCGGCATGTCCGCTTCCGTATTTGCTCTACCTGATACTCGTCTTCAGCCGAAACGCCCATTAGGTCGGTAAGGCTGAAGGCGACACTGCGAACCACCAGATCGCAGGTCATTTCAAGATCTCCGTCAGTAAGGTGGTCTGCCAGTTTCAGTCGCCGCAAGTCGTTCGCCAACTCCGTGGAAAAATATCGCATTTCACTGCGAATGCCGTCTTGAATAGCCCGGCTTTCCCCCGCCAACCCTTGGGCCATAAACAAAAAGAAACTGCGGTTAGCCTGTGCATGGCTGACAAAAATCCCTACCGACTCCTCAATAAGCTTATCCGCCTGAAAGACGTTTTCACGCGCCTCCCGCATCATTCGCCGCAGCACCAGCCCAAGCTCATCGACCAGTTGCAACCCCAAATCATCCATGTTGCGAAAGTGCCGGTAAAAAGAAGTAGGAACCACACCCGCCTGACGCGTTACTTCACGAATACCTAGGCTGGCGAAATGTCGCCCCTTGCCTACTAGTGTTAGCACGGCACTCATCAGCTTTTCACGGGTCTCCCCGGGTTTGCGCTTTTTTCTTTCCGACATGACTTGCCCATACCGCATTTATCGTTGGGTTAGGGTAACAAGTGTACACATACATAAAAAATAAAGTATCAAATGCTTGTCATTTCGTGCCAACGAAAAGCTCCCCATTGTTTGCTCACACCCCCATGTGTACAGTCGTACACAACATGTGCACAAGTGTACACATTAGGTTAGGCCGCATAAGGAGAAAGCATCATGCTGGCAAGAAACACTCAAACAAACGCACTGCACTGGCTTGGAAAGCAGCTTTTTAATCGGAATGATCCGGCTGCCTTCTTTGACCCACTGCTGGAGACGCTAGACCCCATGTTGGTGCAAAGCCAAACACCTGCAAGGGTCGAGCAGGTTATTGAAGAAACCGCTGACACACGCACATTTGTAATGAAACCGGCAGCACGCTGGGCTGGCTTTCAAGCAGGCCAACACGTCAACATATCCGTTGAGATTAACGGCGTTAAACACACGCGCACGTTCAGCCTATCCAGTTCCCCCGAGCTATGGTCTACACAGGGACTGGTTACCCTAACCATCAAACGGCTGCCCGGCGGTCTGGTAACCAACTGGCTGCATGACCACCTCGGTCAAGGGCAGGTGTTAGGTTTGGATGAGGCCTTTGGAGACTTCCTGTTACCAAAAACGCCTCAACCGGTGCTCTTTATCGCTGGCGGCAGCGGTATTACACCGATTCTTAGCCAACTGGAAACCATGGCCACGCGCGACTTCCGGGCACCGGTCACCCTGCTTTATTTCGTGCGCACCCAGCGGGATGTCATTGCGGAAGAGCGCTTGAAGGCTCTTGCAAGCCGCTACAGCGCTCTAACCTTGAACATTATCGCTACCAATGAAAACGACAAGCCCCGTTACTTGAAAAGCCAAGACCTAAAAGCTGTGCCAGGCCTCAAAGCAAGGCGCGTATTTCTGTGCGGACCAAAAGGTCTGATGGATCTGGCCAATGAGTTATTGCATCAGCAGGGTGTGCGCGAAAAGGACATCCACAGCACTTTCTTTTCTTCGGCAACTCCAGCTTTGAACGCCGATCTGGCAGATCAGGTTCTTGGCGGCAAAGTGCAGTTCGGCAAGAGCAATCTGGAAGCCAGCTCTGAGGGCGATGCCAGCCTACTCGAAATCGCCGAGGCGTCAGGCCTTAAACCACGCCACGGCTGCCGCATGGGTATTTGCCACCAATGCAGTTGCCGCAAAACCAGCGGCACAGTCATCAATCGACTCACCGGTAAAGCCTCCGGCTCTGGGGAGGAAAGCGTTCAGCTTTGTATATCCATTCCCCATGGCCCTGTAACTATCGACGTTTAAGGAGCAAGACTATGAAACAGATGACAGAGGTACAGCTCCAAGAACTGGAGCAAGACCTGAACACCATTCGTGATGAGATTCTCGCAGACTTGGGAGAGCGGGATGCGCGCTACATACGCCGAGTCATCCGCTTGCACCGTGCCCTTGAAGTGGGAGGTAGGGTAATGATGCCGTTCGGCTTAATCCCACCCGTTTTTGTGGCGGCAACGGTTTCTCTCGGTCTTTCTAAAATCATAGAAAACATGGAAATTGGCCACAATGTAATGCATGGCCAGTATGACTGGATGAACGACCCATCTCTACACTCGCAAACCTACGAGTGGGACACCGCGTGTTCATCAGACTCCTGGCGACGAACCCACAATTTCGAGCACCACACCTACACCAACATCATCGGTAAAGACCGTGACTACGGCTACGCCCTGCTGCGTCTGAGTGATGATGAAAAATGGCACCCGGCCCACAGCCTGCAGTTTCTAAACTACATTCTGTTGAGCGTGTTTTTCCAATGGGGTGTTAGCTTGCACGAACTGGAGTTCGAGCGGATACGACGCGGCGAGATCCGCTTGAGAGACAAACTTCCGTTTCTAAAGGATTTCCTACGTAAAGGCGGCAGGCAGGCGTTCAAAGACTATGTATTCTTCCCGCTTATTACGCTACCCGTAGCACCCATCGTACTGGCGGGTAACCTTGGGGCCAATCTGATGCGCAACTTGTGGTCGTCCACCGTGATCTTCTGCGGGCACTTCACTCAGGATGCTGAAACCTTTAACGCAAAAGACTGCGAAAATGAGAGCAAGGGACACTGGTATTTACGCCAGCTTACCGGCTCCTCAAACTTTACCGGCAGCAAATGGGTACATCTGCTCAGCGGACACTTGAGCTATCAGATCGAACACCATGTTTTCCCGGATCTGCCGGCACACCGTTACCCGGAGATTTCCGACAAAGTTCAGGCGGTATGCCGCAAACACGGCATAGGTTACAACACAGGCAGTTTTGGGCACCAGTACGGCACCGTAGTGAAAAGAATACTGACCTACTCTCTGCCTGACCGACTGCGCACTAAGCTCATAGGTCAGCCAACCTAAGCAGGCCGTCAGGCGATCTGGAGCAATCTTAGCAACTGCGGCTTGTGCTGATCTTTCATAATGTCTTGCAGAGTGTATTTATCAAGCACTGAAAGGAATGCCTGCAGAGCTTCTCCGAACATGGGCTTGAGCCCGCAAACCGGAGCGATTTTGCAGGCATTTTTAGAGGAGTAACATTCAACAATGCTCAGATCATGCTCGGTTTCGCGTACCAGCACGCCCACGTTGATATCTTCTGGCGCCATGTGCAGCCTCATGCCGCCTTTTTTGCCTCGCACTGTTTCTATATAGCCCTTTTTGTTGAGCTGGTGCACCACCTTCATCAAGTGGTTTTTTGAGATATCGTAGCTGTCGGCAATTTCCTGAATCGTTGCCAGGCGATCACCCTGCACCGCCAAATAAATCAGCACTCTGAGTGAGTAGTCGGTGTATCGGGTAATATGCATTCAATACTCCAGATATTCAGTGAAAGCCGTTAAGTTAATACGAAGGCCGAGTTAGCAAGTACATCGCCACGCACGCCATAAAAGTGCCTGATATAGCCAATACAATTGCCGCCACACCCATAAAAAACAACAAACTCCAGCTGAGCAACATCATGCTGCAAGCCAGCACTTTGGCCTTTTTGGGTATAACCCGGTTTCGGCGCCAATCTAGTATGGCTGGACCAAACGTCGGGTGCTCCTCCAGCCAACTGGCGAACGCCGGAGAGCCTTTGCTGGCAAAGAAAGCTGCCAACAAAACAAAGGGAGTGGTGGGCAGCAAAGGCAAAACCACGCCGATGGCAGCCAAAGCTATTGATATGTACGCAAGAACCCTGAAACCGGTTTTGCCGGATCGAGCGGCCATAGCGGGAACCTCACCCCTGTTCAATCTTTCACCTATTCTAACGCTAATCAGTGGACAGGTCTTCCGAGGCGACTTAAAAATACCAGCCGGGCGACATAAGAAATCTTGATACCAACCGCAAACAGCAAAGTGCCCACATGGGCAAGCACTTGAATCATCATAGGAAATCGCCCGGCAAAGGGGTAAGCCATCAAAATGGTGGCTATCAGGCCGAACAAAGACCAGACCATAGCGCTATTGGCACGAAACAGCAGTTTTTCCATTCTATCCTCCAAAGGGACCTTCAGCGGGCATCAGGGATGAGCGCCCAACTAATAACAAGTATTTTATAAACACCTTTTGAGCAAAGATCAACCACAACCTAGAAATCAATCAGGCCCGTTCAACAAAGCAAACACCGCCAAAGGCATTAGGCTGGCTTACCTAACGAGGGGTATCGGCTTCCCTGTTTGATTCTGCGATACTCGACCTATCAGTAATCCGTAAACGCGCATTCAGCAGTTACAGGAAAGATACCGATGTCCAAGAGCAAGCTGACAGACCGTTTTGGCAGAACCGTCAATTACGTGCGCCTGTCCGTTACCGACCGCTGCGATTTTCGCTGCGTTTATTGCATGGCAGAAGAGATGACCTTTCTGCCCCGGCAACAGGTTTTAACGCTTGAGGAAATTGCCCGAGTAGCGAAAACATTCGTATCTCTGGGCACAGAAAAAATCCGCCTCACCGGTGGGGAACCTCTGGTTCGCAAAGACATTCTCGAACTGGTTCGGGAAATAGGTACCTACGGCCTGCGTGACTTTGCCATGACCACTAATGGCAGCCAGTTGCCAACCATGGCAGAGCCACTGCAACGAGCTGGCCTGAAGCGACTGAATATTAGTCTGGACTCTTTAGACCCGGATAAGTTTGCCAGCATTACCCGCACGGGCAAGCTGTCGCAGGTTCTAGAAGGTATAGACGCAGCCAGAGCGGCCGGGTTTAAAGGCATTAAACTCAATACCGTTGTAATGAAAGGCGGGAATGATCACGAAGTTCCGGATTTAATCGAGTTTGCGCGAAAGAAAAACGTCGACATTACTTTTATTGAAGAAATGCCACTGGGTGAAATTTCCGAACACGACCGTGGTCAGGCTTTATGTACCAGTGACGAGGTGCGCGACATAGTCCGCCAGCACCACGATTTGAGGCCAACGCCGGAAGACTCCGGCGGCCCCGCACGCTATTACCGAATGTCTGACAGCCCCATTAAAGTTGGCTTTATCTCGCCCCACTCCCACAATTTTTGCTCAACTTGCAACCGCGTGCGGGTAACCGTTGAGGGCAGGTTGCTGCTTTGTTTGGGCAACGAGCACTCTGTTGATCTTCGCCGGGTACTTCGTGGCCATCCGGTAACCAATGACAAACTCCGACAAACCATCATCGACTCCATGGACCTAAAGCCGGAGCGCCACCACTTCTCCACCAATGGCGATGTGCAGATTCTGCGCTTCATGAACATGACCGGGGGTTAATCCCCGGCAAACCTCCGACTGCAATTTCAACGGCCTTCTCGCCAGTCAAAGCCCTGCTTAAAACACAACAATAATTCTCAGGGCATATCCATGAAAAAAACGGGCGCGACTCTTGTTCGCCACGCTTTGGAGCAACTAGGCATACGCCGCACCTTTGGCATTCCGGGTGTACACACCACTGAAATTTATGACGAGCTCAACCGTTCTGAGAGCATTGAGCCGACACTTGTAACCCATGAGTGCGGCGGCGCGTTTATGGCAGATGCGGTCAGCCGCACCGGTGCAGATCAACACGGTTTACAGCGGGGGAGGTTAAGACCAACTTGTCTCGGATGGCAACCTGGGACAAGTTGAAGATTGTGGGGCGCGCCCTATGGAGAAGGGTCCGGCCTTAATGCCCCATATCGCCATGCATTTCACCAGCGGGCATCTCTGTGTTGAGGTGCTCCAAGGTAATTGCATCAAAAGCCAATAACTCACCACCGCGTTCCATCATGAAGTCATGGGCAGCCGATTCGGTGGAGAAGCTCACCAATGTCTGGCCCATGGCGCCTTTGCGTTCTGAGCCGACCACGTAAACAGCTTCGCGGGCGTCTATCAGGGCGGTGTCGTCGGGGCTCTCCCATTCGGTTTGGCTCATGTCGTGAACATACAGCGTGTGCTTGCGCATTGTGTTCTCTGGCTGCAGTGCCCATGCGAACATGTCACGGGTGGAGCAAAATTTGTAGACGGTTTGCTCTTTCTCGGTAATCACTTCGCCCTTAGGGCCAGGGAAGCGGGTTATGGCCATGCCGCATACGTGGCACTCGTCGCCATCTTCTATATGTACCGCAGCAGGTTTTTCGACGATTTTTTCAGTTTCCCCGGAGCAGCCGACCAGAAATAGTGCAAACATCAGCAATGCTGGCAGTAATTTTAAACGAACAGGTTTCATGGAGTTCTCCATAATTAAGGGGCTAAGGTTAAATGCGTCGGCTACGGAACAACGCCCATGCGCCAGTTAAGGGAATAACAAACCAAAGAACCAATGCTAGCCAAAGCCCGCTCGGGCCAATGGGCAAGTCTGCCCCAAGGCTTAGAACGCCACTGAGCTGCGCGCTATCGCTAAACGTCACTATATTTAGCAAGCGGTAGATATCTGTGGGATTGAGTAGCAGAAGCCAGGGTAGTAGTTCAGGGTTGAATTCGCCTTGGCTTGCAACCAGTGTGCCCAGCAGCATCAAATCGAATATCAACACAAAGAAAAACCAGATCGCTAAAGCTAGTCCTGCAGCAACAGGTTTCTCGCTTACACGCACGCTAACGACATACGCCAGTGCAATAAAACTCCAGCCTAACAATGTGGTCGAAACGATAAAGCGGAACATGGCGACAGCCAGAGCGCCTACAGCGACATCTTCTACCAGCAATGCAATGGCAACACCTGCCACGCCAAAGCCAATCAAAGTGGCCAGTGCCAATGTCAGCCCGTGGCCGAGAAACTTGCCGAACAACAACTGCCCACGGCTTAGGGGGTAGGTCATTAATAGCAACAAGGTGCCGCCCTCTTCCTCCCCTACAATGGCGTCATAGGCCAAGAGCAGGGCAATAAGCGGAATGAGGAAAATACCCAAACTGGCAAGGCTGGCAATCGTTGCAGGGGTAGATGCGTAACCCACCTGACCAGATGCTGCGGCACCAAACCAAGCGATACCCACTGCGAGAGTTGCGAACACTATGGCGATGGCAATCAGCCAACGGTTGCGCAAGCTGTCGCTCAACTCCTTACGTGCAATAGTCCAGATACTGTTCATTGCGCACCTCCACGATGGGCAAGACCACCCGACCCTATAAAGTGCACGTACACGTCCTCCAGTGTTGGCTGGTAAATACCTAAGTCACGCACCTCCCCGGAGGCCATCAGAGCCTTCACCAGCTCCATTTTTTCCGCTGGGCGAACATCCACATGCAGCCGTCCATTATCGTGGCGCATCATTAGCCCTGCCGAAGCCTTGGCGCTATTGACAACAGACTCCAGTGCCGCAACGGTGTTTTCCGGTTCTATAGAAAGCGTGGTGGGCATATTAGCTTGCCTACGCAACGAGGCCAGATCTCCCACTGCTTTCAAACTGCCGTCAGTAAGAATCGCCGCCCGATCAATATATGGCTCCACACCGGGAAGCACATGGGAGCAAAGAACAATCCCCGTGCCTTCATCCCGCAACTTGCGTAAGAGGCGGTAAAGATCAGCCGTCGCCACCGGGTCCAGCCCAACTGTAGGCTCGTCTAACATCAACAACCGAGGTTTACCAAGCAACGCTTGCGCGAGCCCAAGGCGCTGGCGCATGCCTTTGGAATAGGTTTTAACTCGGGCATCCATCGCGTCATCTAACCCCACCTGCTCCAGCAGCTCAGGCACTTGGCGTAGGTTCGCGCCTTTTAATCGAGCAAAATGCGCAAGAATCTCACGACCTGTGAGCTGTGGATAAAACATCACATTCTCTGGCAGGTACCCGATGTACTGGCTGATTTTGGGGTCGCCAGCTTCGCCCTCCAAAACCGACACCTTACCTTGGGATGGTGTCATCAACCCCAGAATCAACTTGATACTGGTCGTTTTGCCAGCGCCGTTGTGGCCAAACAACCCAAGAATCTCTCCAGGCTCAAGCCGCAAATCAACGCCATTCAACACCAACGCCTTATCGTACTTGTAGCTCACATTCTCAAGACGAAAACAGCTCATCAGGACTCCGGTTGCAACATTTTGGGCGGACTCATCAACGGGTGTGAATCGGTCACCCCCGCGGCCTTAACTACTGGAAACGCTTCCTGAACCCAACGCAACGTATCCACCGCAGGGCTAAACATCAGAATTTTCGCTTCCGGATAAGTCCATAGCAAACGATCAACATTGTCATTGGGCTCGTAGGGCACATCACCAACACCATCCTGATTGCGATCCCAACCCAGATAGTCACTCCAGAAATTACCCTCACCGTCCTTAGACCACTCCTGAGTGCGCAGGGCGACATACTTTACTTGACGTTGATTGTTGATAAACGCATTACGGAAAACCTCGTTATCCTCCGAACCTGCGGTTAAATGGATACCCACACCACTGTCTCGAAACACGTTGTTTTCAAAAGTATTGTACAAAGAGTTATAGATAAAAACGGCTTTCCCTTCAGCGCCAGATACAGAAACACCCGCGGTCTGGCCCTGCGACACACCAGAAACTACATTCCCCCGCAAAACAGACTGGGTAATAAAGTTCATCAAAATGCCGTAATTCTCATCATTCTCCGACCGGTTATTGAGCACCGTAAGCCGCTTGCTCTGCATCAGCGCATACCCAGTGCGGGTTCCTCGGGTCACATTGCCTTCCAACAGATTATCCATGGAATACATATAGTGAATCCCGTAACGCAGATCCGACATAGTGTTATTGCGAATCTTATTCCCGTTCGCCGTCTCAATATAAATCGCATCCCGGGTTTGGCGAATATCATTCCCTTCAATCAAAGCCCCGGTGGTATTGAACAAATGAATACCATTCCCACGATCGTTCGGACGAACAGTCGCATCACCACGAATGGTATTGTTCCTCACCGTCACATCCGGTGCCGCATCCAGCCAGACACCAAACGCCTGGCCCTGAAGATAGTTATTCTCCACGGTGGCACCACGGGCCTCTCGGTTGACAAACACCCCAGCATCCAACTCATTCAGATCCGTACCCCAGTTACGGATACGGCACCCGGTGAGCGTTACCCTCTCGGCCACAATCTTCACCGCATTGCCCGTGCCCCCGCCATCAATAAGCGTTTCCGGACTGCAGGCGACAGTCACCCCCGGCACCCGGATAGCCAAAGACGAAAGGTTTTCAGGTGGAAGCTCAAAAGAAGCGCCCGGCTCCAGATCATCCAGCTTCTGCTGAATATCGGCCTGAGCGGTCAGCGATAGTAACGCGGCTGTCAGGGCCGCAACTACGCGCAAAATGTGGTGCATTAAATCGGTTCTCACACTGGAAGCTATTGCCAAAGTTGGGCAATACACAGGAAGAGCCACTTCCAAAACTGTGCGAAGCCATGGGTGGAGTGCGAAGCACTTCACGGGCAAGCCATGGACGGCTTGCCCAGGACCTTTAGCGCGACGCAGGAGCATTAGCGCTAAAGGGCGAAGCCAAGCGTACATGGACGTATTTACAGCGTGTTTTGGAAGTGGCTCTTCCTGTGTATTGTTGCTCAAAGCCAGAAGAACCGGAGCCCATAAAGAGCTCCGGCCAAAACGCCTAAATCAAGCCTTCTCTACCAACATCCGCCCAGTCATCTCCATGTGCAGAGCGTGACAGAACCAGTTGCAGTAGTACCAGTTAACGCCCGGCTTATCCGCAATGAACGTAACCGAAGACGTCTGCTGTGGGCTGATCTCCATGCTCACACCATGGTTAACCATAGAGAAACCATGAGTCACATCCTCAATGGTATCCTGATTGGTAACATAAACAGTCACCTCATCGCCCTGCTTCACCTTAAATTCCGTCAAGCCGAACATAGGCGCAACCGACGTCATGTAAACGCGAACCTTATTACCATCGCGAATCACCTTGTTATCGGATTCCAGCGTAATGCCATCCTTCTCAGCCTGAGCGCGGGCGCTAGCAAAGTAAGGATCGTCGCGAGTATAAACCTTCTTGGTTTTGATCTGATCGCGACGAACCATAATGCAGTCGTGCGGCTCGGCGAAGGCTGGGCCATCGTGAACCAGCTTCATCTCCTCACCGGAAATATCAATCAGCTGATCATTCTCAGCGTGCAAGGGGCCAACCGGCAAGAAACGGTCCTTGGAGAACTTGGACAGAACCACCAGCCACTTGCCATCGGCATCCCGGGACTCGGTCAGCGACGCATGGTTATGGCCTGGCTGGTAATGCACATCCAGCTTCTGGCGCAGATAGTTAACATCTTCACCGTTATAGTGCCTGATGGCATCAGCGATGTTCCACTTGGCTACCTGGCTGTCAATAAACAGCGTGGTATAAGCGTTACCGCGGCCATCGTAGGTGGTGTGCAAAGGCCCAAGACCCAGCTCTGGCTCGGCAACAACAACATCGCGAAGTTCGATTTTGTCATCAAACACATCGTCCAACTTATCGATCGCAATAACCGTGCAAGTAGGCGACAGTTTACCGGCTGCAATGAAGTACTTACCGTCCGGAGAAGTGTTCACACCGTGCGGGTTTTTAGGCACAGGAATGTAACGGGTAAGTCTGGATTTGCCACGGCCATCGACAACAGGAACTTTGGAATCGCCTAGCGTCTTGAAATCGCCATTCTTTACGGCTTCCTCGATGCGCTCAACGTTGAACACAACCACCCAATCGCGATCGTTGCGCATGGTGCCCGCAAGATCTTTGGCTTTTTCCGAGTTGTAACAGGTAGAGGCTGCGTACTTGCCGGTGTAGTCGGCGTCGGTGTTGTCCAGGTTACCGTCGACAATCACCTGCCAGGCCACTTCCATGGTTTCCGCATCCAGTGCGTTGAACATGGTGTAGCTGTTCTCCATGGAAAAATCGCTGCCATCGTTAGGGTGCGGGATCATATATTCTGCGTTGCAGAAAACGTACTTGGTGTGCGGCACCTTCTGCAGACGCAAGCCGTGGATGGCCTGCACGTTTGGAATAGTAGTGATCTTGTCACACTTCATGATATCCAGACGGATACGCGCAACACGGGTGTTGGCCTTGTCGTTGATGAACAGGTATTTTCCGTCATAACGACCATCGGTCATGGATACGTGAGGGTGGTGGCAGTCACCGTTCAGGAACTTGTTGTCGTGGCCGAGAACATCCTTACTCTCGTTGGTGATACCCCAACCTGTCGCTGAATCCACGTTGAACACAGGAATACGCATCAGCTCACGCATGGATGGAACACCCAGAACCCGAACTTCACCCTGGTGACCACCGCTCCAGAAACCGTAGTACTCGTCCAGTTCGCCCGGCCCTACGTGGATCTTATTCTGAGCTTCTTTCGCCGCAGCGGCAAAGGACTCACGAGTCATTACAGCACCACCTAGGCCCGCAGCACCAACCGCACCGGCCAGCGCAGTGGCGCCCAGAAAGCGGCGACGGCTCAAGCCGCTTTCGCCATTTTCAACCACATCCTTCTTAAGCTCATCTGTCTTTTTCATAACATCCAACTCCGTTATTAGTAATGGCGGTTCTATTTCTCTTTTTTTTGGTTTTGCTCTGCTACGTCACCTGCACCACCGGAATCTCCTCCGGGTGGCCCGGCGCGTTGTGACCACGACGTTTGCCTCTTCGCTTAACAATCAGCGGCGGACACTTGTGGTCATCGAAATAGGTCATCTGACAATCCAGACAATAATGGCATTCCTGATAATTAATGGTGCCGTCCGGATGAATAGCCTGAACCTCACATTCCTTGGCGCATAGCTGACAAGGGTTGCCGCACTCCTTACGGCGTTTGAGCCAGTCGAACACACGCAGTTTGGTAGGCAGCGCCAAGGCAGCACCCAGCGGGCACATGTAGCGGCAGAATACTTTGCGAGTAAAAATATTCACTACGAGCAAAAGCAATGCGTAGGTGACAAACGGCCAACTGCGATCAAAGTGCAGGGTAATCGCGGTTTTGAAAGGCTCGATTTCTGCCATCTTTTCAGCAGTTGCTAGAGAATCCAGAGACACCCCGAACAGCACCAGCAACACAATGTACTTAACGGCCCACAATCGTTCGTGAATGGCCCAAGGCACGTCGTACTGGGGCACTTTGAAGAAACGAGCAATTTCGTTGATCAACTCCTGCAGGGCACCAAACGGGCATAGCCAGCCGCAATAAACCGCACGTCCCCACAGCAGCACAATGCCTGCCACAGAGGCCCAGAGCACAAAGATAATCGGGTCAATGAGGAAGGTTTCCCAAGTGAAGCCACTGACCAGACTGTGCACGAACGCCAATACGTTAACGATCGATAACTGACCCAAGGCATACCAACCAATGAAAAACAGCGTATAGGTGAGGAATGCGTGGCGAATCCAGCGCGTAATCTTAGGCTTTTTCACCAGCCAGTCCTGAAAGAACAAAATCAGCAGCAGCACACCAATACCAATACCCAGCACGATCACCTGAAACTGACGTTGATACCACACCTGCACCCACAAAGGCTGCTCCTCAAGCCACTCTTCTTCCGTCAGAACAGGCTCTGCACGGGTGTAGTACTGATCCGGCAACTGGTACTCCAGCGGGAACACCTGAAATTCACTGTCCAGAGGTCCTGTCTGGCGCTTTACGGTCAGCTCCAGAGTCCAGGGTGTGCCGGGGTCGAAGTTGTGCTGTTGCCGAACAATAAAAATTGCCATTTCCTTGAAACCCGGCATGCCTTCAGCATAAACATCGTTGAGGCGATAGAAATCTAGATCCCGGAAATTGAAGGTGTCGCCGTACTGACGAATCTGAACGCGGTCGAATATACCACCGCGCACATAGCCGGAGCCTTTGAAGGAGTACTCACCGTTTGCCATAACGGCAATTGCTTGCTCACCCTCTTTCAATTCAGACATCAGCCAGTCGTACTGGCTCTCTCCGAGCAAATTCCGGCCAATGGTTGGTGTGTCCAGATAGGCTGTATACAGGTCTATTAGAGCTTCATCACGCTCGTCCTGTGCGGCTATTTCGATACCTTCTGCATCGGTGCCTTTAAAGGAGTCATCTACCTGACCTTTGGTTAGCAGCATACGGCGAATTGAGCCATCACCAGTTAGCTGCTCCCAGGTACGGGCCTGAAAACCATCCATAATGACTTCAGCTGTGGGCGGGCGCTTGGTACCACTACCTTCGACCAAACCCAGCTCAACGCCCACCCGGTGAGCGGTTCGCATAATAACTTCGTTGATCACCATTACCGTTACGGTAGCTCCGGAGAGGCCATCTACGGCGACCTTACGCTCGGTAGAGGTACCGCCCACAGTCACGCGCTGGTCTGCTTTCAGCCCCGCGTACTGATCGGTGAAGTCATGCATCTTGCTTTCAGGAATACCCACCAAAAGTATGGGCTCGTCGTGGTGAATCACTTTGGCAAAGCGAATGGTGCCCTCAGTATCCAACACCACCATAGCGTTCAGCGGTTTGCCGGAATAGGCTGGGGTTTGTACGAAATCGAGTGACTGGTAAGCATAGCCTTTGAGCTCGTCGCCAGCGTACAGCTCTTGTATGGCGCGATTGCCTTCTCTGGGCTCCAGCCGTGTCACTTCCGGAAAGGCTTTCTCGATAACTTGGCGCCCGGCCACCGGCTCATACTGACTAAGAGGGGCGGCCTGAGCCAGAGGCAAGGTTGCCAACAGCAGGGTGAATAAACAAAAAACAACACGGAAATTAACGTTCAAAGCAAGCCCCCAACAAAAACAGCAAATCATCCAAGCTTGAATTAACTAGCCTAGGTGACTGAGGAATAAATCAAATACCTCTATGTGGTTAGGTCTTCCGTGAAAACCAGATAGATAACGCCGTTTAACCAAGGCTAACGGCGTTTCCACTCGTATCTAAGGGTAGGTAATTGCTGACATTTCCCAAACGAATGGATTCCACCATCATGGTCATCGGCTGCTGAGCTTCGTCTGACGATGGAGGTGTTCCGCCTCTGCCGGACATGGCTGCGACAAACACCACATCCCATGACTGGCCGGTATTTCGAGACTCTTCCGCCAGTACAGAAAACTCTGAAACCTCTTGTGGGGTTTTATCTACACAGACAACCGGAGTGAGAGCGCCGCCCTCCCCCCTTTCGAATGCAGCTTTTTCCTCGGCGGAGGCATCATCTGGCAATTCAGCACGGCAGAAAACGAACAACAGACGCTGGGGTTCGCGCTCGCTTTTCGTTGCTTTGATCAAATCACTGTAACTGCTAATCATGAAGGCTATATCCTTTCTAATTTCTACTGGCTGATTTCGATCAATCTTTTAGGATCGGAGATAAACAGTTTGCTCCGGTTTACCCTAACCAACCCGTTAGACTTAAGATCCGCCAAAATTCGAGAGAAGGTTTCCGGCTGCATTGCGAGCCTTGATGCAACCAAGCATTTTGGCAAAGGCAACTCTACTTCCCCACCCTCTGCAACGCCGTTTGGCAGCAAGTCAATCAAGTATCGGATCAGCCGATCTCGGGCATTCTGAACCGTCATAATCTCAAGATCATGAAATCGGGAAACTGCACGCATGGCATAGTGCCTAAGCGCTGCGTTAGCGTACTCAGGCTTGCTATCAAGTAGCTCCTGATAGGCTTTCACAGGGATCATCAGAACTTCACTGGTTTTCAGTGCTTCGGCGTAGCATGCGTATCGGGCAGGGTCGGCGTAGATCATAACTTCCGCAAAGCAATCGCCGGGCGCAATGCTATCAAGAGTGCGATCAATGCCTGATGAGTCCAGCCTATACAGCCGCAAGCGACCCGATATAACAAAGAAAAAGTGATGGGCGGGCATGTCCTGACGATAGAGTAATTGGTGATGCCCAAGGCGAAGGCGGCGGGATTGTAGAATCAGATTCTCCAAATCCGAATCGCTGAGTGCACTGAAAAGGGCGTGACTGCGCAGTGGCTGCAACCCTCCTTCATCGTCTACTAGCGTGTTAGTAGCCACCATAACCGGTTTGGCGTAGCGGGATTCTGCAGATTGCATCGCCACCATTATCATATCCTCGCTCATATCATGCATTCAAAATCATGTTTTAAATAATAGGAGGATACTCTCGAAAAATCGCTCCCTCCATGGAGGTAGTAACACGGTTATTCAGGGGAAATTGACTTAACGCAAAACTTCGCATTACTACCTGCTTTGTATATTGACTTTTCGTTCGCGGCTTTTAATTACTGCATCAAAGGTGAGTCCGGCAATTCAAGATCTACGCCTTGAACCCCCGCCTCGAATGCCAACACTTGCAGATATTGACGGCATGCCCGCCGGGTGACGCTTTCACTCAAATACTGGCGGATTTTCGGCTTCACATGTTCGTATGGCAGTTGCTCGCCATCAATGCGCTGATCTACGCGCACAATGTGCCAGCCGTAACGGCTTTCAATCAATTCCGGATTCAGACCCTCTTTGAGTGTGAGCACAGGCCTTTCAAACTCTTCGACGGTTTGCCCTTTACTGATTTGGCCAAGGCTCCCGCCTTGATGACGAGATTCGCAAGCAGAGTACTGCTTGGCTAAAGGCAAAAACTGGGCACGGCCTTCTAAAAGTGACGACAACAACTGCCGCCCTACTTCTTCTTGGCGCATGCGTTCTTCCACATCATCTGGCGCAGCGGCCAGCAGAATGTGGCTCACCGCCATGAGCGTTGGGCTGCGGAACCGATCCGGGTTCGACGCATGAAAGCGCTCGCAATCCTCTTCACTGGGCTCCGGCACATCGAGCTCTTGCTCTAACACACGAGCGATCGCGGCTTCTTCGTCTAGTTCTTCCGGTAAGTTGAGAGCTTTCGCCCGTTGCAATAAAAGCTCCCGAATAACAAGGCTTTTAGCCGCTTCATGCCAAGCTTCAGCAACCTCCTCAGCCGGATGGTGCTGCATTTCCCGAGCAATATCTTCTTCGGTAATCAGGGTTTCACCCACATACACTGGTGGGAACTGATTTCTGGGTTTTTCCGGCTCACCGGTGGGGATCAATTGCATGGTAGGTCTCCGTATATGTTTTCAGTGGCGCCACCCTCCTCTCCCCCAGCCCCTCTCCCACGAGGGGAGAGCGGAGCTACACATCCCAACCTGCGGGATTGCCCTCACGCCAGAGAGCAGTGCAGTAAAAGCCCCTCTCCCCTCGCGGGAGAGGGGTTGGGGAGAGGGGGCGCTTTATCTCTTACGCCCGCTTACGCACCACCTGATACTTCCGCCCGAAATACTCCAACGGCACACTTAGCATGTGCACCAAACGGGTGAAGGGGAAAAGTACAAAGATGGTCAGACCAAGGAACATATGGAGCTTATAGATCCAGTGTACGCCCACTAAGTATTCCGCTGCCCCACCCTGGAAGGTAAAGATCGCTTGTGCCCAACCCGCCAATTGCAACATGGTGGCACCATCAAGGTGGCCCAGTGTTGGCAGGATAGTTGCCAAGCCCAGTGCCACCTGAACCACAAGAACAACAATAATCATGTTGTCAGCAAAGGTGCTGCTAGCGCTGATTCTGGGGTCGGTCAGTCGGCGATAAGCCAACATTGCACCACCAACCAGGCACATCACCCCGGCAATACCACCCACCACAATCGCCATCACCTGCTTGGTACCCGCTGTCATGAAGGGTTCATACATGAAGTGCGGTGTAAGCAAGCCAACCAAATGACCAAAGAAGATCACCAGAATGCCTACGTGGAACAACACGCTGGCCAACACCATGTTTTTCTTACGCAGTATCTGGCTGGAATGTGCCTTCCAGGTGAACTGCCCGTGGTCGTATCTCGCCCAGGTGCCAACAATCATCACCACCAGAGCAATGTACGGGTAAATCCCGAAAATCAGTGTATTCAGATAAGACATCATCTTGGTCTCCTCCTGCGCCGTCAGGCGTCTCTCGCGGCGGCACGCGCCTGAGCGGGCGTTACATCCGTCATCAGATGATCACTGAGGTGAATGGTTTGGGTCTGTTCCATTTCCCGGCGGCGCTGACCAACAACGCCACCTGTGTTGCAGGAACTGCCCTGATCATCCACAAACTTCACCATTTCTTCTTCCCATACCTTGTCCAGAGCTTCTGCCGTATCGTCGCGCTCCTCAGAGGCCACAAGCTGTGCTAGCTCTTGACGGTTCGTTGTGCGACCAGACAGTTCCAGCAAAGAGTCCATGGCTACGTGATAGATGCTTTCACGCTGGTACAGGCGCTCGCCCAACAGGCCAAGAATGTGGTGGATATCTTCCAGCCAGTTTTTAATCTCGTCCCAAGGCCGGGTAGACAAATACTCCAGGAACAGCGGCAAATAATCCGGCAACTCCTTGGCGTCGATTTCCAGCCCGTTGGCCCGATATTGTTCCATCAGATCAACCATGGCCTGACCGCGGTCACGGGACTCCCCATGAACGTGCTCAAACAACAGCAGCGAGGTGGCGCGGCCTTTGTCGAAGGTGCCTGTGTAGGCTTCTTCGAGATCCAGCAGGTCGCCATCGCATAAACGGTCAATACACTGGAGCAGTTGCTCTTTGTTTGTCCGTGGCAACCGGCTGTCCTCCAGAACAGCGGCAACCATGGCGTCTTTGGAGGCCTGAAGTTCCGCGGTGGGATACTCCAGAATCCGTGCCAGTACTTTCAATAGTTTCATGCGGCCTCCTTACTCCTGCAGCTGTTTCGGGTCGACTTGCTTCACTGTGGTCAGCTTTTGCACCATGGTGGAGGTGTTTTTACGACCGCCAAACATGCTGAATTCGCTGTCACCACCGCTGCAACCGTCGCCGAAGCTGAAGCCGCAACCACCGCGCTCACCGTGCGCATCCGGGAAGGCTTCTTTCGCCAGCTCACGATGGCTGGTGGGAATCACGAAACGATCCTCGTAATCGGCAATGGCCAGATAACGGTACATTTCATCGGCTTGAGCCTTGGTTAGGCCAACCTCTTCCAGTGCACGCAGATCCTCCACGCCGTCTACTGTTTCTGCACGCTTGTAAAGACGCATAGCCATGATGCGCTTGAGTGCACGCACAATCGGCTTCTCGTCACCTGCGGTGAGCAGGTTGGCGAGATACTTCACCGGAATCCGCAGGCTTTCGATCTTCGGCAACACGCCATCAAACTCAACCTTGCCAGCTTCTGCTGCAGACTGGATCGGGCTAAGAGGCGGCACGTACCAAACCATTGGCAGAGTGCGGTATTCAGGGTGCAGTGGCAGTGCCAGTTTCCAGTCCACCGCCATCTTGTACACCGGGCTGCGCTGGGCTGCCTGAATCACGTTCATTGGCACGCCGTCTTTTTTGGCTTGCTCAATGACTTTCGGATCGTTCGGATCAAGGAAAATTTCCAACTGCTTTTCGTAAAGCTCGTGCTCCCCTGGAGTGCTTGCTACTTCTTCAATGCGGTCGGCATCGTAAAGCAGCACACCCAGATAGCGGATACGGCCTACGCAGGTCTCTGAGCACACGGTCGGCATACCGGCTTCAATACGCGGATAGCAGAAAATGCACTTCTCAGACTTGCCAGTTTTCCAGTTGAAATAGATTTTCTTGTACGGGCAGCCGGATACACACATACGCCAGCCACGGCACTTGTCCTGATCGATCAGTACGATGCCATCCTCTTCCCGCTTGTAGATAGCGCCACTTGGGCAACTGGCCACACAGGTAGGGTTCAGGCAGTGCTCGCACAAACGCGGCAGGTACATCATGAACGTGCTTTCAAACTGACCGTAAATGTCAGCTTGAATCTGGTCGAAGTTCTTATCCTTGCGACGCTTGGCGAATTCGGTACCGAGAATTTCTTCCCAGTTCGGGCCCCACTCGATTTTCTGCATGCGCTTGCCGGAGATCAGCGAGCGAGGCCGTGCAACCGGCTGGTGCTTGCTGTCGCCTGCGGTGTGCAGGTGCTGATAATCGAAATCAAACGGCTCGTAGTAGTCATCAATTTCCGGCAGGTCCGGGTTGGCAAAGATGTTTGCCAATACTCGAAACTTACCGCCAATGCGCGGGCGGATCTTGCCACTGGCATCACGCATCCAGCCGCCTTTCCACTTGTCCTGATTTTCCCACTCTTTCGGGTAACCAATACCGGGCTTGGTTTCTACGTTGTTGAACCATGCGTATTCCATGCCTTCGCGACTGGTCCATACGTTTTTACAAGTCACTGAACAGGTATGGCAACCGATGCATTTGTCCAGGTTCAGCACCATGCCTACTTGGGAACGGATCTTCATTTTACAGCCTCCTGAACAGTGTCGTTGCCTTCGCCATCAAGCCAGTCAACGTTCTTCATTTTACGCACCACCACGAACTCGTCGCGGTTGGAACCCACGGTTCCATAATAGTTAAAGCCGTAGGAGAACTGCGCGTAGCCACCAATCATGTGTGTGGGCTTCGGGCAAGCCCGGGTTACCGAGTTGTGAATACCGCCGCGGCTACCTGTTACCTCAGAGCCCGGGATGTTCACAATCCGCTCCTGAGCGTGGTACATCATCATCATGCCCGGCATAACCCGCTGGCTAACCACCGCCCGCGCTGCAAGTGCGCCGTTGGCGTTGAATACTTCTACCCAGTCGTTATCTTCCACGCCCACATCGCGGGCATCGTCTTCACTCAGCCATACAATGGGGCCACCGCGAGACAGGGTCAGCATCAACAGGTTGTCGCTGTAGGTACTGTGAATACCCCACTTCTGGTGCGGCGTCAGGAAGTTCAACGCTTTTTCCGGGTTGCCATTGGGTTTTGCGTTCAGCAATGGCGCTGCGGCTTTGGTGTTAATGGGCGGACGGTACACCAGCAGGCTTTCGCCGAAGGCCCGCATCCACTCGTGGTCAAGGTAGAACTGCTGGCGGCCAGTCAATGTGCGCCAGGGGATCAACTCATGCACGTTGGTGTAACCAGCGTTGTAGGAAACATGATCATCTTCCAAGCCAGACCATGTGGGGCTGGAGATGATTTTGCGGGGCTGGGCCACGATATCGCGGAAGCGAATGGCTTCGTGCTCTTTGCCCACGGCTAAGTGACTGTGATCCAGACCGGTAAACTCCGACAGCGCAGCCCAGGCTTTCACAGCCACGTGGCCGTTGGTTTCCGGCGCCAGCGTCAGAATTACTTCGGCTGCATCAATAGCGCTTTCAATCTTCGGACGACCTGCGTTCGCCCCGTCGATGTGCTTGTAGTTCAGCTCACCCAGGAAGTTCACTTCTTTTTCGGTATTCCAGTTAATACCCTTGCCACCGTTACCGAGCTTGTCCATCAATGGCCCAAGTGAGGTGAAGCGCGCGTAGGTATTGGGGTAATCCCGCTCTACCGTGATGAAGTTAGGCGCGGTCTTGCCAGGAATCAGCTCACACTCGCCTTTTTTCCAGTCTTTAACATCGAATGGCTGGCCCAGCTCTGCTGCAGCGTCGTGCATCAGCGGCAGGGTAACCACGTCTTTCTCAACACCCAAGTGGCCTTCCGCCGCCTTGGAGAAGGACTTGGCGATGCCTTTGTAGATTTCCCAGTCACTGCGGGATTCCCACGCAGGGTCTGTCGCAGCAGTCAGCGGGTGAATGAACGGGTGCATGTCTGATGTGTTCAGGTCGTTCTTTTCATACCAGGTAGCGGTAGGCAGAACGATGTCTGAGTACAAGCAGGTTGTAGACATGCGGAAGTCGAGAGTAACAAGCAAGTCCAGTTTGCCCTCAGGCGCTTCGTCGTGCCACTTCACTTCTTCAGGCTTCACGCCGCCGCTATGGCCCAGATCTTTACCCTGCACACCGCTCTTGGTCCCCAGCAGGTACTTGAGCATGTACTCATGACCCTTACCGGATGAGCCCAGCAGGTTAGAGCGCCAGATGAACATGTTGCGCGGATGGTTCTGGGGTGCTTCCGGATCTTCCGATGCAAAGGCCAGTGAACCGTCTTTCATGGATTGGGTTACGTAGGCTGGCACATCCATGCCCGCTTTTTCAGCTTCTGCTGCGATGGTCAGCGGGTTGCGATTAAGCTGCGGCGCAGATGGCAACCACCCCATGCGCTCTGCACGCACGTTGTAGTCGATCAGGCTTCCGCCGAACTTGGACTTGTCTGCCAGAGGCGAAAGAATCTCGCTCACATCCAGCTTCTCGTAGCGCCACTGTCCGGAGTGGGCGTAGAAGAACGAGGTACCGTTCATCTGGCGTGGTGGGCGCTGCCAGTCCAGACCGAATGCCAGCGGCTGCCAGCCGGTTTGCGGGCGCAGTTTTTCCTGACCTACATAGTGGGCCCAGCCGCCGCCGCTCTGGCCGATACAGCCACACATGACCAGCATGTTGATCAGCGCGCGGTAGTTCATGTCCATGTGGTACCAGTGGTTCATACCGGCACCAACGATGATCATGGAACGGCCCTTAGTTTTGTGGGCGTTCTCACCAAACTCTCGAGCGATACGAATCACTTTCTCGGCGGGTACGCCGGTGATTTTCTCCTGCCAGGCCGGAGTGTAAGGCTTGACCTGATCGTAGGAGGTTGCACTGTCGTCCTCACCCAGACCACGGCTCAGGCCGTAGTTGGCCATCATCAAGTCGTACACGGTAACCACGAGGGTTTCGCCGCCTTCAGCCAACTCAATTTTACGGCTGCCCAGCTTGTGGGTCAGAGTGTCGCTAATTTCAACAGATTTGAAGTGGTCGTGCTTAACCCCACCGAAGTACGGGAAGGCCACATCAACGACTTCGTCATGCTTTTCAACCAGCGACAGCTGCAAGCTTACATCTTCGGTTTTTGCTGTTTGCTTGAGGTTCCACTTGCCTTTCTCACCCCAGCGATAGCCGATAGAGCCGTTGGGTGCAGTGAGTTGGTTACTGGCCTCGTCGATGGCAATGGTTTTCCACTCAGGGTTGTTCTCTTCACCCAGACCACCCACCAGATCACTGGCGCGCAGGAACCGGCCAGGTACGTAACGGCCATCTTCCATTTTGTCGAGCTTAACCAGATACGGCATGTCGGTGTAACGGCGCACGTAGTCGGTGAAATACTCGCTGGGGTTGTCGAGGTGGAACTCTTTAAGAATGACATGGCCCATGGCCATACCTAGAGCCGCATCTGTACCCTGCTTGGGGTTCAGCCACTCGTCAGAAAGCTTGGATACTTCGGCGTAATCCGGGGTAATGGCAACGGTTTTGGTGCCCTTGTAGCGCACTTCGGTGAAGAAGTGAGCGTCCGGTGTACGAGTTTGCGGCACGTTAGAACCCCAGGCAATGATGTAGCCCGAGTTGTACCAGTCTGCTGATTCAGGAACGTCGGTCTGCTCACCCCAGACTTGCGGGGAAGCCGGTGGCAAATCGCAGTACCAATCGTAGAAGCTTAGGCACACACCGCCGATCATCGACAGATAACGGCTACCAGAGGCGTAGGAAACCATCGACATGGCCGGGATTGGAGAGAAACCAATGATCCTGTCCGGCCCAGTTGTTTTGGCAGTGTAAACGTTCGCCGCACCAATCAACTCGTTAACTTCGTCCCAGCTGGAACGCACAAAACCACCCATACCACGGCGGGGTTTGTACTCAGCAGTTTTCTTGGGGTCTTCAACGATGGAAGCCCAAGCTTCAACCGGGTCATTAAACTGCATGCGTGCCGCACGCCAAAGCTTCATCAAATGCTTACGCATCAGAGGGTACTTCAAGCGGTTGGCGCTATACATATACCAAGAATAACTGGCACCACGGGGGCAGCCGCGAGGCTCATGGTTGGGCAGATCCGGGCGGGTACGGGGATAATCGGTTTGCTGAGTTTCCCAGGTAACCAGACCATTCTTAACGTAAATTTTCCAGCTGCAGGAACCGGTGCAGTTTACGCCGTGAGTGGAGCGCACAATCTTGTCGTGCTGCCAGCGTTGGCGGTAACTGTCTTCCCAGTCGCGATTCACATCGTGGGTTTCGCCGTGGCCGTTCGCGAAGGATTCGCGCTTTTTGCTGAAGTAACTCAGCTTATCGATCAAATGACTCATGGTCTCTCTCTCCGTCTGCCGGATCGTTTTTCCGATTTAAGATCATTGTGTGGGAGAACAACCCTGAAATCTGCGTGGTTACTACCACATAACCCGCATCTACCACTGAGGTGGTAGGCGACTTATATCCCCGGTTGGAGAAAAGTCTGGCGCTCGTGCTGGCGATTGAAGCGGGCAAACATAAATTGGCAAATGCAAAGCAGTAGAAACAGGATCATAAACACAGCACTGCGAACACCCAGCCAGTGATTCACAGCTCCAAATATAACCGGTAATAGGAAAGCCACGGAGCAGGCGCTAACGAGTAGTAAACCGGCAACAAACGCGGCATTCTGGCGACTTTCAAGGATCACCATTCTCTGAAGGCTGCCCATAGCGCAACCAAGGGCCATTCCGAGCACCACTACAAAAACACTTTCAAACGTCATAGGCAGAGCAAACTCAACCTTAATGGTTGTTTCCACACCGCGAATAAACAGTGTCATAGGCGGATAAGACAACACCACCAAAGCTACGAGACCCACCAGAAGCGACCGACTAATGACCCGGGGGCTGCCGAAACGATCAGACAAACCACCCCCCAGAATCTGCGCCATAGCACCGGGGATGATGAACCATTGAGCAAGCTTGGCGCCTGATTGTACTTGCAAATCGAACTGGGACGAAAGGTAATCTGGAAGCCACAAAGCCAGCGCAAAAAAACTGCCTGCAACCACACCAAAGTAAGCGCCAAGCTGCCAAATGCCCTGCCGTCTATAGCGACATAACAGCATGGATATAGAGATTTCAGTTTGGGGGTCTGCTATGGCGTCTTCTGGGTCTGTAAGCAACAACAAAAGTGCAAGCACCAACAAAAGGACAATCAAATAAGCCAGCGGAACGCCATGCCAAGAGAAGGCTTCATGGAAAAGCGGAACAAGGTAGTAGGTAAACCCGGCACCGGTAACGCCAGCACCAAAGACTCCAAGTACGAGCCCCAACCGTTGGGGCTTGCAACTACTGGTTACAAACTGCAGCCCAGCACTGTAAAACCCGCCAGCCAGACCGAGCCCGCCAGCTGCAAAAAGATATCCGGGGAAAGTATCGGTGGTGAGCAAAACCATCATGCAAACCGCAAGCCCGGCAAGACAAATGAGCATAATACGGCGGGCACCAAATTTTCGGGCAGCAAGGCCTGAGGGTACAGCCAAAAGCGCGCTTACAGCCATGGGCATGGCCAACAAAAGGCCAAACTGAAGATTACTCAGGCTGAGCTCGGCTCTAAGATGAATGCCAGCAACTGCAAATAGCGTCCAGCAGCCTGCCGCAATAACGAAGCCTGTTAGTGCCAGCGGCAGAATCACGGCAAGTGCTGCCAGCCGCTCATCCTCCTGATCCGCCTCTGACTTCATTCGCTGACGCCCTTGTGAACTGTTTTTATTACTACCTTTTAGTCTCATCTTTTGCCCTGACGCAGGTCAAAGACTATGATGGGATACCAACCATTGGGGTAATTGACTATCCTCAAGGAGGTATCCAAGCCCGGCGACTGCAAAGACGAGACGTAATGAGATCCAGAAGCCCCCTTGTTAACCGGATTGCCATCGTTGTTTCTGCCGTTGTACTGACATCTATTGTCAGCATGGTGACGACGCTTGCAGTTTCAAAAAGTATTGAAGGTAACGCCACTGCAATCAATGTAGCGGGCGCACTGCGCATGGGCGCTTATAGGTTGCTGTCTCACGCCGCCAGCCCGGAATATAACAGCGTTGGAGTAGGCAAGTTTCAAGAACTAGCCTCCCGTTACGAGCTAAGCCTCAAAGACACTCACATTACTCGCGCTATTCCTGCCACCGACGATCACCCGCTCGCCAACCAGTATCGAGAGCTAACTGCTTTTTGGGAAGAGACCCTGCGCCCAGAGCTTACACGCCACCCAAAAGGCGCGCCGATTCAACCCGAGATGCTTGCCGCAACTGAATCCTATGTAGCCTCGGTAGACCAGCTGGTCAGCATGCTAGAGCGACGCACCGAAGCGCGCATCGGATTGCTACATCTTATTCAGGTCATCAGCTTGGCATTTTCCATACTCATTATTGTTGCCCTATTTGTTGACCTGAGAAACAGAGTTCTCAAACCCCTACGCAAACTGGTTAGCATTGCGGGAGCCGTCGGCGAGCAAAACTTTTCGCTAAAGGCGAACATGAAAGGAAGCGACGAACTGGCACAACTGGGTAGCGCATTTGACCAAATGACCAGTGAGCTGGCGCTCACCTATTATGAGCTGGAAGAGCGTGCTCGCAGCAAAACTGAAGAACTCGAGAAAAGCCACGCTGCTCTACAATTACTTCACTCTGCCAGCCGTAGTTTGTTTGCCAACCACGACCTATGCAGCGGCGCGGTGCCTATGCTGCAGGAGCTGGAGCAGCTTTTGGGTATAGGTCCAATTCGGCTCTATCTCCACGACAAGGAATCCTCAGGACCGGTGCAAACTGTTACCACGGCGACAACTGAACGGCCGTTTTACTGTCGCGACCACCACTGCAATGCCTGTTTGGTAACAGACGAAGTTTATGATGATCTGCCGATAGAAGAGAATGACGGACGCAGGCTGCTGTTGCCCATTCGAACACCCGGCACACTCCTTGGCACGCTGGAGGTTTGGTACCCTGCCGACGAGGAACTTTCAGATACAGCCCGCCACCTTTTGGAAACCCTTAGCGACCAGTTGGCAACGGCCATTTTTCTGGAACGCCAGATCACGGAAGAACAGCAGCTTACGCTAGCCGAGGAGCGCACAGTTATTGCCAGAGAACTCCACGACTCTCTAGCACAATCCTTGTCTTATTTAAAAATGCAGGTCGCCCGTTTAAGGCGCTTGAACATAGAAGGTGATCAAAAAAGCGCCCACGACGCTATTCTAGAAGAGCTGAGCACTGGCCTGAACAGCGCCTACCGTCAGCTGCGGGAGCTGTTGGCGACCTTCCGCTTAAAACTGGACACTCCAGATCTCGCTACCGCTTTGCGCAAAACCATAGAGGAATTTTCAACGAGGTTGGGTAAGGCTGTCGGTCTGAATTACAATCTCCCGCCTCAGGCACTATCGCCTAACGAGGAAATTCACACGCTGCAGATTGTGCGTGAGGCTTTGGCCAATGCTGTCAAACACGCTGACGCGACCGAGGTTGCTGTGGATGTGCTGTTCGAATCTCCACAAGTTAAAGTAAATATTCGGGATAACGGCAAGGGTTTGCCAGAAGGCGGGCAGCCGGTAAACCACTACGGGCTGATCATCATGCAAGACCGTGCCCGCACATTGGGTGGCCAGATTATTGTGCAAAACCGCGATAACGGCGGCGTTGAAGTTATACTTACGTTCATTCCAAAAAGCCGGCACTTGATTCCAAGCGAAACATCAACCAGTTGAACACAAAACAGGTGGCAACTCGAAAACGCCGCTACCTAATCAAGAGAGAGGAAGCGAAGTACCATGTCTGAAGTAGCGTCTGATACACCCGCCAGCATTTTGCTGATCGACGACCACCCGCTGTTGCGCCAAGGCATCAAGCAGCTCGTCGAAATGGAAGAAGACATGGTAGTGGCGGGCGAGGCCAGCAATGCCAACGACGGCGTTCGACTGGCAACCGAGCTAGAGCCCGACCTGATTCTAATGGACCTCAATATGCCGGAAGTTAGCGGCATTGACGCACTGAAAAAACTTAGGGAGCTGAATGTAAGCTCTCGAATAGTAATGTTTACGGTATCTGATCAAGAAGATGACGTAGTCGCCGCCCTACGCGCTGGCGCCGACGGCTACTTGCTGAAGGACATGGAACCGGAAGACATGATTGCCCAGCTTCGCCAAGCTGCAACAGGAAAAATGGTCATTAGTGACCGCCTGACAACTCTTCTCGCTGAAGCTTTACGCTCCAACAAGCCTCAGCAAACTTCACGCCCTGATTTCGACAGCCTAACCCCGAGGGAAAAAGACATTCTGCGGCTGATTGCAGAGGGCCTATCCAACAAGATGATCGGTCGCAAGCTGGATATCAGTGATGGCACCGTAAAAGTGCACGTGAAGCACCTACTCAAAAAACTCAGCCTGCGCTCGCGAGTTGAGGTTGCTGTGTGGGCTGTGGAGGAGGGTCTGCACAAGGGCTGAGCTATATCAAATCAAACACAGCGCGTTTTGTTTACTCTGGGCAGTCTGAATTCACTGCCCGGAGTTGATTATGGCCCTGCCCTTGCCGATTCGTTTACCTTCGTCTAGCAACCTTCTGATTAGCGATTCTCTGGCATTGCTTTCTGAATACCTGCCATCACCCTTTCCTTTACTCGACGCCATTGATCGCTCAATTCCGATGCCGATGAAACAACTGGTTGCTGAAGCACCCCTCAATCGAATTTTTGCGGAAGCCATAGCTGATGGCGAGTTTGACGATTTTGAAGGACGCAGTATTCGGCTGGAGGTGAACGGCGGCCATCCGGGCATTACATTTGGATTTTGGTCTGGCAGGCTACGTGTGCTGAATGGCCCGGGCGAAGCCACCATTCGAGGCTCCTTCTCTGCGTTCAAAACCCTCGCCGAACGTCGGCAAGACCCTGACCAGCTGTTTTTTCAGCGACGACTGGTCATAGAAGGAGATACGGAATTGGGTCTAGCGCTGAAAAACCTTCTCGACAGCCTAGAGTGGGATCTCAAGCTCCGGAAATTGCGTTTATTTTGAAGCTTTCTGTTGTTAGGGCCATATGAAACCCATGCCCCCCTGTGCGATGGTTTAGGATCATTAAACGGGGAGTCCAGCCCGGATTTGCACAGTGAGCGAACAAAATGAACGAAATTCACATGATGTCACTGGCTGAAAGGCTTTGCCTTACCGCCGCTTTTGTCTTTTTTATGACTGGGCTGCTAACAGGTATCTGGAAGTACTGGTGCATGGCCCGAAGCCCTAAAGCAGCTGCGCCACGGTATGTAGACATTGCCCACCGCAGCTCACTCATGTACAGCTTTGCCGCCGTGTTGCTAGGTTGGTTTGCCAGCTACAGTGTATTTCCGGATTGGCTGAATACTCTGGGCGCCGTATCTGCCCTGAGCTTTTTTGCTTTAGCCATTGGCACTTACATCATTCACGGTTTTTTGCGGGATACCAGCAACCAGCTACGCAAGCCGCACACGTTGGGCACCATGGCACTGCCGTTTTGGATTGTTCATGGCTTTATGATTACCCTTATTGTGGCTGAGGTGGGAGGCTCGCTGATTTTGGGGGCCGGTGCCATGATGGCAATCTGGTGACCGCTCACCTGTTATAAATGCTTAGGGGGCTTTCGATGACTAGCAGCATTATAATCAGGCAACTCAGAGTCGGCCGCCTGACAAAACTCGCAGATACCGAAACTCTTACCGGCATTTACAAGCAGGAAGTTGACTCTGCGTACTTAAGTGTCAATGGTCTAAACAATGACCAGCAAGGTGACAAACGCCATCATGGCGGCCCCGAGAAAGCCCTGCACCACTTTGCCTCAGAGCATTATCCGCGACTTCGCAAAGCACTGCCCGAACCCGCCGCTGAGTATTGTCAGCCGGGAGCCTTTGGTGAAAACCTAGTGACTTCAGGATTTACCGAAGCCGACGTGTGTGTGGGCGATATTTTCGCGCTTGGGGAAGCCGTTGTTCAAATTTCCCAGCCTCGCCAGCCTTGCTGGCGCCTGAACCTGCGCTTTGGCATACCGGATATGTCCAAGCGGCTGCAAGCCAGTCTCAGAACCGGCTGGTATTACCGGGTTCTTCAGCCTGGGGTCATCCGTCGCGGTGACACTCTGACTCTTGATCAACGACCAAACCCGGGCTGGCCTCTGAGCAGGGTATTATCATTGCTTTACGACACCACTCTGGAGCATGCCGCACTTACTGAATTGATTAGGCTGGGGCAGCTCACCCCCAATCTTCGTGCTCTGGCCCAAAAGCGGCTCGAAACAGGCAAAGTCGAAGATTGGGAGCTGCGACTGTTTGGGCCAACGATTGCTGAATAACTGAAATGCTACTCAGCAATCACAATCCTGTGCTCAAGCACACCAGCCGGATGCAGTTGTCCAAACGATTTCAGCATCAGACCCAGCTCTTCGGCAAGATCTTCAAAAGCCTCTGCCTCCGCCGGATCGACAGCCACAAGAAGGCCACCGCTGGTTTGAGGATCACAGAATATCAGGGTATCTGCAGCACTCATGCCTGCAACACCCCCAGCAAAGGCGGCGGAATTGCGATGGGTGCCACCCGGGACGCAGCCTTTATTAATGTAATCCTGCACATTTGGTAGCACAGGTACCCTGCTACGATTGATGAGCGCGCTCAGATTACTGCCACGGCAGATTTCCAGCAGGTGACCGGCAAGTCCGAAACCTGTGACATCTGTCATCGCGTGTACGCCGTCCAACCCTGCGAAAACCTCGCCAGCCTTGTTCAAGGCTGACATGGTTTCAACAGCCAGTGCCAAATGCTCTGGCTCGATACACTCCTTTTTCAAAGCACTGTTCAGAATACCCACACCCAGCGGCTTGGTGAGGTACAGCAAATCCCCTGCTTTGGCCGTGTTATTGCGGATAATGCGATTTGTAGCGACCTGACCGGTCACCGCCAGCCCGAAGATGGGTTCCGGCGAATCGATGCTATGGCCACCTGCCAGGGTAATCCCCGCCTCGGCACACACAGCGCGACCACCGTCGATCACCTGCCCCGCGATCTCGGGAGCCAGTGTGCCTAGCGGCCATCCCAAAATAGCAATAGCCATAATCGGGCGCCCACCCATGGCGTAAACGTCGCTGATGGCATTGGCAGCAGCAATACGGCCAAAATCAAAGGGGTCATCCACCACCGGCATAAAGAAATCCGTGGTGCTAATAATCCCCATGCCATTGCCAAGATCCGCAACCGCCGCATCATCGCGGCTCTCGTTACCCACCAGCAGCCGGGTATCGCGCCGCTCCGGAATACTGGTGTGAAGTATCCGCTCCAGTACATCGGGGGCAATTTTGCAGCCACAGCCCGCGCCGTGGCTCAACTTTGTTAATCTGACAGTCAAACGCCAGTCCTTTTCCATTAAAGGCCTTGTGAAGGAACCAGGTCCATGCCCGGTTTGCCATACCAATATCCATTACAGGGTGGAGCCTCCACCAACTGCAATGGATCGCTAGCCGGAGCTTCGCCGCGGCGTACCTGATCATAGCGACGAACCACTTCCGCCATGCCCTGATGTTCTGGGCTCAGGCGCACAGTAGCCACGCCCATTCGCTCCATATCCGGTATTTCGCGCATCAGGTCGTACCGGGAGCCAGACAGAGTTGAAATACCGTTTAACCGAAATAACTCTTGAGATTCCCGTGAGCGCAGTTCCATACCATCCGGATGCTGCAAGCAGCGGAACTCACAGTTGTCTTTAGGCAGATTATAGTGCCGAGCCGTAAAACAGCGGGACGACCAGGCCAGAGGCAGGAAGCCCCAAGCGAACACTTCCGCAGGCAAATCCAGCCCTTCGTTTTTTAACTCCACTATTAACTGCTGTAAGGTTTCACGGCCCAGCTCTACAGGCAAGCTCCAACCTTTCAGACCCTGTTTTGCTAGCAGCTTCAAGGTTGCAGTGTTGTAGAGATTCATTGATGGGCCGGTCACAAATGGCAGTTGGTTCTGAGTTGCCAATTGCAACGCACTTTGGTCGTTGGCCTCAACCAGATACTCCTGCTGACTGCAGATTTTACGCAACGCCCGCAGGTCAGCTTCAGACTCGATCAGCGTTTGCGTTGATAGCACGACCTGTTTGCCGGACTCCTTGAGCACGCTGGCGATCTCGAACCAATCTGCCAACTTCAATTCACGACGGCGGGAACAGACCGTCTCCCCTAAGTACACCGTATCTACCGGCCAATCGGCTGCGTTGGCGTAGAAATCAAATACGGTTTGCTTGGACCAAAACCAAAGAATAGGGCCCAGAGAAAGCTTCATCATGGAGATACTCCGCTTTATTTCCATTTGCGATGATAGGCACCGATGGTGGTCAAGCCACCTTCCGACAAGCCCGCAAGCGTGCTGTTCCAAGTAGGGTCTACACGAAAATCCCCAGCGCCTGCATCCAGACGATTAAGAGCTTGGCGCCAAGTGCGCGCAACATCAGCGATGTATGACGGGCTGCGTTGGCGGCCTTCAATTTTCACTGCGCTGATGCCAAGCTCTTTCAGTTCCGGGAGCAAATCCAGTGTGTTCAGACTCACTGGCTCTTCAATGGCGTGGTACACACTGCCCTCAACTTCAAAACGGCCCTTACACAGAGTGGGATAACCCGCAGATTCGCCCTTGCCATACCGATCGATCAATACATCGTTGAGGCGAGACTCCAAACCATTCGGAGTTTCATGCCAACGTACAGCCTTAGCTGGCGAGCAGGCACCGCGGGTATTGGGTGACTCATCGGTGAGGTAGGAAGACAAATAACAACGCCCCTCTGCCATGATGCACAGGCTGCCAAAGGCAAACACCTCCAACTCGACCGGGCTGTGCTTTGCGACACCACGCACCTGATCTATAGATAACACCCTAGGTAACACGGCACGGCGGATATCAAAGTTGTCTTTATAGAAGCGTAGAGCTTCGTAGCTAGTGGCCGAACCCTGCACTGACAGGTGCCGATTAACTTGTGGATGTTTGTTAGCTGCATAGTCCAGCAGCCCCATATCTGCGAGGATAATTGCATCCACTCCCAGTGCCGCCGCCCGGTCAACGGCACCTTTCCAAGTCTCCCAGCCATCCGGCTGTGGGTAGGTGTTGATGGCACAAAATACTCTGGCACCTTTACTATGGGCGTACTCAATGCCCTCGGCTGCTCGCTTGTCATTAAAATTAAGGCCAGCAAACTGGCGTGCATTGGTGCTGTCTTTAAACCCCAGATAAACGGCATCAGCGCCGTTATCTACCGCGGTTTTAAGTGCCGGCAAGCTACCGGCCGGGCAAACAAGTTCCATGGGCTTTCTCCCGGTCAACGTTGCACAGACCATACGCCGGGCCATCTTCTGGGGCATTGACCTTTGTCAGCGGAACCCGTAATACCCGCCATGCGCCACGCCAATACCCATTTAGGGTTACTCCACGCACCATTACGTATAGTCAGTTTTTTTCGTTAGAACCCATGCGCTTAACATTGAATAACAAGAAGTTACCAGCGTATACCTACCACCAAACGTACCTCGTGCTGTGAATGGTTTTGGCAACTACACTTATCCACAATGGACGCCATTCATGAACATGAGGGATCCCGATGAACAACATCATCAACAACCTCTCCATGCGAGGAAAGCTCATCACGCTTGTGATGCCCGCCTTGCTGGTGATCATCTACTTTGCCGTTGAGAGCATTGCCGTGAACGCAGGGCAACTGAACGATATGAAGCAGCTACGCTTATTGGTTCAGTTGGCCAATATCGGCGACCCGCTGATTGAGACATTGCAGAAAGAACGCGGCCGCTCGGCGGTTGTGCTCTCAGGAGGATCAGATCGTGAAGCGGCACAGCAAGCAAAACAGGCACTAGCCAGCCAGCGCCTGCAAACCAATGACCGGTTATCTGACTACCAATCAAACCTTACTGCTCTTCAACAGGAAGCCAGCTTCGGCTCTAAGGTAACCGGTAGTATTGAGTCTGTCGCTCAGAAGCTAGCGACTCTTGATCAACTTCGTAATAGCGTCGATGGGGGTTCTCTGAGTGGGCTTGAAGCTGGAGGCCGTTATACGCAGCCCATCGCCGGATTACTTAACCGGATTCCTCTTGTTATTTCGCGCTCCACTGACCCAGAGCTTACCCGCGACATCAACGCCTACTATGCTCTAGCAGAGGCTGCAGAAGCTGCGGGCAAAGAACGTGCAACGGGAGCTGCTCTCATTAGCAGCGGCGATTTCGACCTTCCGTCGATTCAAAAAATTGCAGCCTTTGAAGGCCACCAAGAAGCGTTCATTCGTGAAGCCAGCGCTATGTTGGTATCAAACCCCGCACAGCTTACAGTCTTGGAAAACCTTGCCACCACCGAAGAAAACCGCGACCTGCAAGCGAAACGTGACACTCTTTTTAGCAGCCCTTCAGGCATGTACGCCCTGAATTCGGCTGAGTGGTTTGATATTACAACCAAGCAGTTAAGTAACCTGAACGAATTGCGCAAAACCTTGCTCGACCGCACCTCAACCGCTGCCACTGATGGTGTAGCCAGCGCCCGGCACGATCTGCTGGTGGCATCCGGAATTGCAGCTGCAGCCATCATTGCCGTTTTTGCCCTGATGCTCCTTATGGTCAACGCGATAAACAGGCAGATCAACAACCTGCTAGACGGCGTGCGGTTTGCTATGGACAACAAGGATCTGAGGCTGCAAGTGCAGGTTTCCAGCAAAGACGAAATCGGCAATATTGGGCGGGCAATCAACGAGCTCTTTATCAAGTTTGGTAGTGCCCTTAAGCACATCGACAATGCCAGCATACAGCTAGCGACAGCCACCGAAGAAACCAGCTCCACAGCCAGTCAAAACGCAGCTCAAACAAAAGACCAGCAAACCCAGATTGAACAAGTTGCTGCAGCCACAGAGGAAATGTCGGCTACGTCTGAGCAGATTTCCCAAAACACACAGCAAGTGGCAGACGCCGCCAATATGGTTACAGAGAGAAGCCAAACGGGTGAGAACGTGTTGCGTAGTAGCATAAGCCGTATACGCTCTCTGGCCAGCTCGGTGGAAGACGTAAACGAAGTGATCGAAGAGTTGGAGAAGCGCAGCAGTAGTATTGTGGAAGTTGTGGATGTTATCCGCAAGGTGGCTGACCAGACCAACTTACTGGCCTTGAACGCCGCCATTGAGGCCGCACGAGCTGGTGAGTATGGCCGGGGGTTTGCAGTTGTGGCCGACGAAGTTCGCACTCTGGCCCGACAGACTCACGATTCCACCACGCAAATTGAGGACATCGTTAATAGCTTCAAGGTAATCACCGACAGCGCCAGCCGCTCGATTTCGGCCAGCCACAAACTTGCCAATGAAACCAGCGAGCAATCTTCGGAGCTGGAACAAACCTTTGCCGCCATTCTTGGAGACGTCAACAATATCTCTGGTATGGCGACCCAGATAGCGGCCGCATCCGAGCAACAGGTTGCGGTTACCCGTGAACTGGCCGGGAACATGGAATCGGTCAGTGAGGTAGCCATACTGACACTTACCGGCTCTCAGGAGATATCCCACGTTACAGGAGAGCAGGCACGACTCGCCCGGCAACTTCAAGATCTGGCCAACGAGTTCAAGGTTCCAGCAGCCTAAGTTTAATGGGCTGATATGAAAACGGGAGCCACATGGCTCCCGTTTTCATATCAAATTAACTACTTGTCAAACTACATTATTGTTTGACTTACGCGCCTGAACGGCGTCTTTGATTACCGCACCGCAAATAACGGCCAGTACACCCAATGTCAGTGCTGGCCAAACCAGAATATAAGTACCATAAACAAGTTCACTCATGAGTGTGCTCCTTCAGGGATCATCGTGGGTTCATTCTCGTCTTCATCTGCAGGCGCGTCGTAACTGCCAACGCGCTGCTTGATCAGGTCAAAATCAAATCTTTCCTTATTGCGCAGTGTCATTGCAGTGCACACGATGGCGCTAGCCCCATAGGCAGTGAGGGACGCTGTAAGAACCATGTAGTCCCGTAGGAACCCTGTGGCATAAACCAACAAAATCGCGCCGGAAACAACTCCAACAATCAGGCCAACATTGCGACCAAAGAAACCAAACGCCATCAACCCGAATACAACCGCGCCGCCCACAGAGGCCAGAACTTCGAAAAAAAGAACGGTCACACCGGTCATTTCCAAAAGCTCAAAGCGCGCGATACAGAAAAAGGCCATGGCGATAACCACAGACCAGGTAAACGCCGCGTTGCTTACCCTGTCCCAGTAACAGCTAATAATGACCGGGAAAACGATGGCACCCCAAAGTGCGCCAACAAATACCAGCATTACTAGAATATCCAACGAAAAACTGGCGAAAATCAAACCGGCAACAGTTGCCACGATCATGGTAGCGCGACCAATCAACAACATTGTTTTAGGGTTAGGATTGTCCTTGGCAATATTTTTACCGTAGATGTCGGCCATAACGATGGTCGACAAAGCAGACAAGTCTGAGTCTGCGGTGGATGACAAAGCGCCGATCACCAACACAAAGAACAAGCCAACGAATACCGGAGGCAAGTAGGCTGATACCATTTGTGGGATCAAGTTATTCATGTTGCCGTTTACAGGCTCAACCCCAACCGTTAATGCCATCAAGCCAATCATGCCGAGGCCAATAACAATGGCTCCGTACCCTAGGGTGGCCGTCACAAAAGTTCGCTTAATGTGTTTTTCACGCACAGCAAACAAGCGTTGAGAGATGGTCTGGTTACCAATGGCATACGCGAGTACCGCCACAAAAAAAGGCGCACCCTGATTCATAATCGCATCGACAGAAAAGAAATCGGCTTGCTCACTTGTGAGGTTTTGAAGGCCAGCAACCATTTCTGATGGCCCACCAACAGCAAACAGAACGGCAGGGATAATCACCACAGTAATGGCCATCAGCGCGACAAGCTGAGCAAAATCTGTAAACACAGAAGCCCGAAAGCCAGACGTTAGCGTGTAACTGAGCACACCAACCCCAGCTACCAGTACGCCAGTTTGGAACGACAATGGCGAAAGTACAGACACCAACGCACCGGCAGCGGTGAAGTTCACCATAAGGCTGATTACGCTGCCCAGAATGTTGGAGCCAGCCAGAATCAATTGGCTGGAAGACCCATGGCGCGCATGAATAAGTTCGCCAAGCGTATGGCCATTGGGTGCCAGTTTACGGAAGCGTCGACCAAACGGATAAATGAACAGAATCATCAACGCACCCCAAAGGCCGTAGTGTATCGGCCCGGATACGCCATAGGTGTAGCCGGAGGTCGCCGCCGCATAAAATGATGCAGCCCATATCCAGGTTGCCGTCATGCTGGCGGCGCCCATGCCAAAACCGACATTGTGACCTGCGACCATAAAACCGGAAGTATCTTCTTCTTTCTTGCGAATTAGCAGGGTTAGCAGATAGGTGCCGCCATAAAAGCCAACCAGCAAAATTACGATTGTCAGTATTGAGAACTGAACAAAGCTACTTTCGTTCAAACCAAAACCTCTTTACTACCAAAGTGCCAACAGATCAGCGTGTGCAGGCACATTCGATTACTTGGGGCACAAGTATTTTGAAAGACCGCGAAGCGCGGCGAATGGAAATTACGAAAACACCTTGGGGTGTCCGCGAATAGTCGGGACGCTATTTCGCTAAAGCATGAGGGTCGCTAAAGAAAGCGGAAGTGAATATAGAGCCTTGAAGTTTGTTTAGTCGTCATTGCAATTACAGCCTCTTCTGCCCTGAAATTATCTGGCGGCGGCTGTTTTTAGCCCAAAAAGGAGGGTCACAAAAGAATTAGAACAAGCGCAAAGCCTTTAATCCAGAGCATTTTTCTGAACGGAAGCACTAGAAGTTACTCGATATACAGAAAAGAGTCCAGTATTTAGAGGTCGTAACAATTTTACCGGGGCACAGAGCTGCCCCGGGGATGGCATAAAATTAAAAAATCAGATAATGCGGGAAAACCGCTGGCTAGCGCCCTCTTTGCGATAAAAGTCGAAAATCTGGCAAATAGCTCGAATCAGCAGTCGGCCGGCAGGCTCTACTTGCAGCACCTGACCATTATCGCCAATCAGCTCATCTGCCATCATCGGCTTTAGACGCGCCAACTCGTCTGCAAAGTAGCTATCAAAATCCTCCTGCCACTCGGCAGAAAATTGCTGACGATCCAGACGGAACTGGCAAATAAGCTGACCAATAACCCAACGGCGAATTCGGTCGTCTCGGGTCAGGTTCACACCTTTGGTAATCGCTAATTGGCCAGCATCGATAGATGCCTCCCACGCGGGCAGATCATGGTTGTTTTGGAAATAAGCATCGTCAGTCTGGCCGATAGCCGAAACACCCAGAGAAACCAAATCACAATCCGAGTGGGTGGTATAGCCTTGGAAGTTCCGGTGCAAACGCCCTGCACGTTGCGCAATCGCCAAGCTGTCATCCGGCTTGGCAAAGTGGTCCATACCAATGTACTCATAACCCGCCTCAAGCAAGCGGTTGATGGTGTTATGCAGAATGGTCAGTTTTTGTTGCGGCGATGGCAACGTATCGTCCTTGATACGGGTTTGCGGATAAAAACGTTCCGGCAGATGCGCATAACTGAATACAGACAACCTATCCGGCGACATTTCCAATACAGCTTCGAGAGTATCCGCAAAGCTTTCCGGCGTCTGGTGGGGTAGGCCGTAGATCAGATCGAGGTTAATGGAACCAAACCCAAGGTTCCGAGCTTCCTTTAGAACCGCTTCGGTCATTTCTCTGGGCTGTATCCGGTTAACAGCCTTCTGAACCTCGGGATTTACATCCTGAACACCCAGACTGATGCGGTTAAAACCAAGCTCCCAAAGAGTTGGCAGAGTGTCTTGATCCACTTCTCTGGGATCAATTTCTACGCTGTAATCATGCTCTCCATCGCTCTGCAGATTGAACAACTCAGCGTACCCATCCATCAACTCCCGCATAACATCTTTCGGCAGGAAGGTTGGTGTGCCGCCACCCCAATGCAGCTGCTTTACCGGACGATCCGAGCCAAACAACTTCGACTGCATAGCCGCTTCTTTCAGAACGCGCTCGACATAAGGCATCGCCTTATCGCGTTTTTTGGTGATCACTTTGTTGCATGCGCAGTAGTAACAAAGGTGCGCGCAAAACGGCAGGTGGGTATATAGGGAAAGAGGCCGGTTGCTGGCTTTGCTGAGGGCGGCAGCTTCCACCATCTGCTCAACCGGATAGTTCTGGTTAAACTCCACGGCCGTGGGATAAGAAGTATAGCGTGGCCCACTGAGGTCGTAGCGTTTGATCAGCGCATCATCCCAGATGAACTCCGGGAGTGTAGATTCAGCAGCTTGTGGTGCGATGTCGGAAGCCATAATAAAAACTCTGAGCGTATGATGTATGGGGGCAGCGCGGGAGCAACGCATTATAGGCGAGCCCGGCTAAACGCATCTTGATGCGAGTCATCTTGACTAATATCTGGATTTTATCAGGCTGGCGCCTGAACTACCCTTGTGCCTAGTGCGTATTCTCGCTACCTACTATGGGTTAAGAGCCCAAGTGATCCTCAGTGAAACCAAACAATAATCCGCCAGCAACCGGAGCGCACCCTCACATGGCCAACCTGATTCTGATTCTTGGTGATCAGCTGACAACCAACATCAGCGCCCTTGAAGGGGCCGACCCAAAACGCGACACAGTTGTAATGGCAGAAGTTCATGAGGAAGCCAGCTATACCAACCATCACAAGAAAAAGCTGGTGCTGCTGTTCAGCGCCATGCGCCACTTTGCTCAAAAGCTGAAACAGGACGGATGGCAAGTTCACTATCAGCAGTATCATCCGGACAACAAACATCAAAGCCTAGAAGGCGTTGTGTCTTCCCTGCTTGGTGATCTGCGTCCAAGCAACATCATCACAACCGAATGCGGTGAATGGCGATTACACAACCAGATCTGCCAATGGCAGAAACGCTTGGGTGTGTCTGTAGAAATCCGCACTGACACCCGCTTTATTGCCAGCAAACGCGAGTTTGCTAATTGGGCTGAGGGCCGCAAGCAATTGCGCATGGAGTTCTTTTACCGGGAAATGCGGCGTAAAACCGGGCTACTGATGACACCAGACGGCAAGCCAGAAGGCGGCAACTGGAACTTCGATGCCGATAATCGCCGCAAATGGAGCGGCAAACCGCCCGCTCCCGCGCCATTTCGAATAGAACCGGACGCCATAACCCGCGAGGTGATCGGTCTGGTAGAGCAGCACTTCCCCGATCACTTTGGCATTACCGACGACTTTCACTTTGCAGTCACCCCGGAGGATGCGCAAGAGGCCCTGAACTACTTCATCGAGTTTGCTCTACCCTGCTTTGGCGACTATCAGGACGCCATGTCTGACAACGAAGACTGGCTGTTTCATTCCATTCTTTCACCCTATATCAACTGCGGCCTGCTCGACCCTCTCGCGGTATGCGAAGCTGCAGCGAGTGCTTGGTATGCCGGGCAGGCGCCTATTAATGCGGTGGAAGGTTTTATCCGCCAAATTATTGGTTGGCGCGAGTTTGTAAGAGGCATTTATTGGCTGCACATGCCGGAGTACGCAAAGGAAAACCGCCTTGGTAACACCCGCGCACTGCCCTGGTTCTACTGGACGGGTGAAACCAAAATGCGCTGCATGCACAAAACCATCGACGCCACCCGACGCAATGCCTATGCCCATCACATCCAGAGGCTGATGGTTACCGGCAACTTCGCACTATTGGCAGGCATAGCACCGGAAGAAATTTGTGACTGGTACTTGGCCGTTTACGCCGATGCCTATGACTGGGTTGAGCTGCCCAATGTGCTAGGCATGGTGATGCACGCTGACGGCGGCTATCTTGGGTCAAAGCCTTACGCCGCCAGCGGCAAATACATTCAACGTATGTCTGACCACTGTTCCAACTGCCACTACAAGGTTAGCAAAAGCACCGAGCCCGACGCCTGCCCATTCAACTCACTATACTGGCACTTCATTGACCGCCACCGAGCTGATTTCGAGCGCAACCCACGCATGGGGATGATGTACCGGAACTGGGACAAGCAGAAACCGGAAAAGCGCGATGCTCTAATAATAAGAGCGGAGAATCTGCTAACCAATCTTGAGGTCATTTAAGGAAAAATCCCTTTGCAACTGCTAGTGTCCTATATACTCCACCCTCCCCTGACAAATGGAATGTTCAGTCATTATGGGATACAGGTCACTAGCAATCGGTGCCTTCGCATTGCTTGCGTTTCAGGTTTGCTTAGCAAAGCAGCCCTCGCTGAACCTTGTTACGTTTGAGGCGCCGCCCTATCAGATAGCTACCGTGGCTGGCAACGGGAGCACGGGCATACGTGGAGAGACTGTACACACTGTAACCTGCGCTGCAAAAGCCGCAGGCTGGACCACAAATATAACGATGGTGCCCCAAAAGCGCGCCATCTATTCACTGAAACGGAGTATGGCAGACGGCTATTTTGCAGCAGACCCATCGGCAGAGCTGGAGGCCATGGCCAGCCGAAGCTACCCAGTTGCGCTGGAGAAGTGGTACTTCTTCACTTTGGATGCCTCACCCAAACCTCGCAAAGACCGGATAGGTGTTGTTGATGGTAGTAACGAAGAAGCCTGGCTGAAAGCAAACGGTTACAACGTTTATGTGAGCGTCACCTCACCCAAGCAGTTGCTAGCACTACTCGAACGAGGAAGAATCAACGCGGCACTCATGGATGAGCGGTTAATGCAGGACCTGAACACCGACTCCGGAACACCCGCCATAGACAACCTACACTCCCATTTTCTTCGCTATGCGCCATTGCACCTGTACCTTGGTGACGTATTTCAGGTGACCTACCCGAACTTTCTATCCGCGTTCAATGAGGCACTTCCAACCTGCATGGGGAAAAACCTGCAGCTGTCCGAGCGAGAGTTAACGCATATTGAGGTGTTAACAAGGCGACTGCTAGCTGAACTGCGTGGGCTACTAAACCTACAGCAAGCTCTAAAAGCGGGCCCGCAATCCAGCACTCTAGCGGAAGTGCTGTCAATCGATAGCAAATGGCAAGCGTTGGCCCCAAAGGCCCAACTGCCTCTGGCATCGCATATTCAGAACCTACCCGCTTCGCAAACACTCGAAAACTGGCAACGATCTTATCAAGGCCTGATTACAGAGGTGATGCTAGTCAACAGCATGGGCACCATTGCTGCAATGAGCCAGCTCACTTCTGATTATTGGCAAGGTGACGAATCTAAGTTTCTGGAGGTCACTGGCAGCGAATTAACGACCGAGCCGCGAGATCTAAATTTTCTCTTTGTCTCTCCTATTCGATACGATCAATCTACAGCCCGATTCCAGATTTCTGTTAGTGCCCCCCTCTATTCTGGCGATAGCAAAACGCCTAACGGGGTCATCGTATTGGGTCTTGATATTGAAGAAGCTATGGGCATTTAAGGCGGCCCGATTTCGCACGCCAGCACCAGCGCCCAAAATTCGGAAAAATCATTGACCACCACATCGGGTTTATCCGGGTGCTTGTGCGTGCCGGGAAAGATTTGGTTTAGCCAAGGTAAATCCCACTGGGCGCCGTTGAAGAAAACAGAGGTCATGCCCGCACGTTTAGCTGCAATCACATCGGTGGTGCTGTCACCCACATACCAAACACTGGGATCGGGCGGATAGTCGAGTTTCTGCACTGCTAGCAAGAGTTGATCTGGGTGCGGTTTGCGCAATGGCGTGTCATCACCACAAACATCTACATCAAAAAGCTCCACCCAACCGGTATCTTCAACAGCAGCCAGTTCGTGCTCGAAAAACTCACGATCACGGTTAGTGATGACACCCACCTGAATATTCAGGCGCCGCAGCCCTTCCAGCACAGCACGAACCTTGGCCTCAAAGGCTTTTACCGTGCCGTAGTGATTTCGGTAATGATGGTTGAATGCTTTGTGGGCTATTTGTTTTGCGTCTTGATCATCGCCGAAAAGCACTTCAAAGATATCCGTACGTGAGATTTTTCGATCGGCCTTTACCTTCGGATGAAGCTTGGCAAACTCACGAACATAGGCCACCAGTTTTGCGTCTTCCGGCGTTTTGCTGTCTTCTGGTGCGACCATCCGCTGCATTAACCCGAGCTTATGAAAATCCGGGAACATGTCATCCACTGCGTGATACATGGCATCTAGCGTATCCACAAGCGTTGCGTGCCAATCAAACAATATGACCTCGGGCCGAATCAGCTTTACTACGGCCGGGTGCCAATCCGGCTCTATGCGAGGTTCCGGGCGAGCGGGCGGAGGAAAAGCAGTAGGGCGAACATCTGCCGGAGAGTTGAGGAAGTTCTTGGGATCTGCGCGTTCTATCAGCGCAAGTAAATCCATCAACTCTTCAAAGCTATCCACCACGGCCATTGGTTCGTCCCGACGGGTAAACCAACTGCGTATCCGATCGGCTTCCCATTGGGCAGCGTTATAGAAAACACCAGACACCCCCGCACGGTTGGCGGTCATCATATCGATATAGCTATCGCCGATGTACCAAGCCCTTGCGTCGGCCGAGAGGCTGAACTCGTCCAGAACCCGGTGGATTACCTGCGGGTCCGGCTTGTATTCCGTCACATCATCAGCGCACACAGTTGCCTCGAACAAATGTTGCCAACGCCCCTCATCGACGGTTTCCAATTCCGTATCGAAAAACTCCCGATTTCTATTAGTGGCCACAGCCAAACGAATGCCCATGGCTTTTAACGCTGACAAATACTCATAAGCGCCGGGCTGAAACGGTCGCACCTGCCCGAAATATCGGCGATACGCTTGGTTGTAAGCCTCATGGGCTGTCAACTTAGCCGCGGTATTATCACCAAATATCGCATTGAATATGTCGGTTCTTGATACCCTCCGCTCCGCCAGAATGCGCGGGTGCAAACGCCGGAAAATACGGATGTAGCGAACCAGCCTCGCATCGTCTTCCGTGCGGCATTCTTCTTCCGGAAGCAGTTGGTCGACCAATCCCAACTCTTCCAGTTGCGGCAGCATGTCTTCCATGGCGCTGAACATGGCGTCGTGGGTATCCACCAAGGTTCCATGCCAGTCGAATATCATCACAGACGGCGTAGCCAGAGACTCACTCAAGCAATCCATAAACAATCCTTTGGCGTTTCAGGGGCGTATAGGCAAATGTTATCCATCAGTTAAAACCATCTTGGACCAATGCACAAAAAACCGTACCTACCAGAGAAAACCTGCCCCATTTGCCAGCGCCCTTTCCTTTGGCGTAAAAAATGGGCAAAAGACTGGGACAGTGTTCGCTACTGCAGCGAGCGTTGTCGGCGCCAACGGAGTGTTGCACGTTGAGCACTTTGGTTTGGTTCAAGCGCGATCTTCGGGTTCGAGATCACGGCCCGCTACACCATGCAGTGGCGCTGGGTGAGCCCATCATTCCCCTGTACGTTATAGAGCCCGAATACTGGCAACTGCCCGATACATCGGAGCGACAGTGGTTGTTCATAGAAGAATCGCTGGCAGAGCTTGGCCGTGAGCTATCAAAACGGGGCAGCCGCCTACTAATCTGGCACGGCAAGGTTACCGATGCTCTATCAGTCCTGAGCAGGCGCTTTGGAGTGAAGCGGGTCGTATGCCATGAGGAAACGGGTGGTGAGTGGACATACAAGCGGGATTTGACCACGATCGATTGGTGCCAAAAACACGATATTGAATTCTGTGAATGGCAGCAGTTTGGTGTTGTCAGGCGATTGAAAGACCGGGACCTCTGGGACCACGCCTGGAATCAGATTATCAAAACGGGTCCGCTACCAGCTCCGGAGTTTGTGTCCCCTCCAGAGGGTTTTTCAGACTATCAACCTGCGCAGGCAAATTATGGTGTTGCAAGCTTCAGAGACAACCGGCCCTGCCCGGACCGACAAGCTGGTGGCAGCCAACGGGGTGAAAAACTTCTAGCGTCGTTTCTGGAGCGGCGATGCATTGGTTACCAATACAATATCTCAAGCCCGAATACAGCTCCCAGAGGCTGCTCCCGGCTGAGCCCCCACATTGCTTACGGCACCCTGAGCTTGCGAGAAATCTATCATCAGGCGAAGGCCGCAGGACAGCACGGCAGTAGCCTGCCCCGAAAACAGAAAAGCCTGACCAGCTTCCGCTCTCGCCTGCACTGGCATTGTCATTTTATCCAGAAACTCGAGGACGAGCCGGAACTGGAGTTCCGAGCCATGCACCGGGAAATGGAAGGGCTGAAATCTGGCCCCAACAACACCGAAAGATTGCAACGCTGGCAGGAAGGCCAGACCGGCTGGCCCTTGGTGGACGCGAGCATGCGCGCCTTGCACCACACTGGCTGGATCAACTTTCGTATGCGCGCCATGCTCATGGCGGTTGCCAGCTATCAGCTATGGCTGCACTGGCGCGATCCGGCTCTGCATCTTGCGAGGCTGTTTACCGATTTTGAGCCGGGCATTCATTACCCTCAAGTTCAGATGCAGTCTGGACTCACCGGCATAAACGCCTTACGGATTTACAACCCGGAACTCCAGAGCCGCAAGCTGGATCCCGAAGGCGAGTTTATCCGCCACTGGATTCCGGAACTGGCGGGCCTCCCCGCAGAATGGGTTCACACACCCTGGCTAATGACTCAGACCCAGCAGGACCGATTTGGCGGGAGCACTTATATAACGCCGGTTTGCGACCATGAGCAGGCCGCCAGATTGGCACGAAAGGCTGTGGGTGACTTCCGAAAATCCCACGTAAGCCGGGCGGAAACCAGCCGGGTTCTAGACAAGCATGGCAGCCGCAAAGGCCCGGTTCAGCGCCGACCGGGTTCCGGTATAGGCAAAAATGCACCGAATGAAAACCAGTTATCACTTTTTGACGACTAGTACGAAGTGTGACTAGTCAGTGGGAACACGCAAGGGCAGTCTAAGTCTCGCCTTCAGGTTCTTCCGGCGCTTTGACCAAGGAAGGCAAGATAAGCACTGCGCAACAGGCGTTAACTGCCACATACTCAACCGTAGCCCGGCGCATTGGCCAGCGGCTACTGGCGCCCTTTGATACCAGCACAAGCAAGTCTGCCTCAATATTTGCGGCCAATGCCAACAGCTTTTCACCCGGTGTGCCTGCCACTACGTGTAGGCTAGCACTGTGCTTCATGGGTAGGTACTTGCGGGCCAACAGGCTGAGGCTTTCCCTCACTTCATTTTCGCGGTCTTCCGGGGCGTCTGTAGTTACGTGGGGAAAGAAACCAGCCCCAACCGGATTGAATACAGTGGCCAGATGCAGCTCGCTGTCCTCGCCCATCAACCTAACGCCTTCTTCCAGCGCCCTTTTGCCCTCACCATCATCTTCGTAATCTATGGCTAACAGTATTTTACGGTACATTCTGACCCTCCTCTTTCCGCACAGTAGCGCCTTCCACTTCCGGGAAAACACGTCCCTGCACAAGTTCGCTCACGGAATACCCTCGATGGTCGGCCTTCAAAGCCCGGAACAGCGACACCGCCATAAAAACGAGCAGCACACAGAACGGCAACCCCAGAGAGGTGATTACGTTCTGCAATGCATCTAACCCGCCAGCCAGCAGCAGGGTTGCGGCAATTATTCCCTGAGCGGCTGCCCAAAAAATTCGTTGGCGCACCAACGATGACTGATCCTCTCGGCGCGTGAGCATATCAATCACCAGAGACGCAGAGTCCGATGAGGTTGTGAAGAAGATAACGATGATGATAATGCTCAATAACGATGCGATTTCCGCCAGCGGGAAGGCTTCGAGAAAGGCGAAGATAGCCACCGAAGGGTCCTGCTGAACTTGTTCATACAAGGCCATCTGCCCATTCATTTCAACATTAATGGCAGAGAGCCCAAACACGCCAAACCACACCAGAGTGAACACCGTTGGCGCAAACAACACGCCAGCAACAAACTCACGAATAGTGCGCCCCCTAGAGATTCGAGCTATAAAAATACCCACATAAGGCGCCCAGGTAATCGTCCAGGCCCAATAGAACAAAGTCCACTGCCGCTGCCAGCCCGATTCAGCATAGGTTTGAGTCCAGAACGCCAGCCAGGGCAAAGCGTCGAAATAGTCACCAATACTCTGAACCATTCCCTCAGCTATGAACACCGTAGGCCCTACCACCAGCACAAACAGGATAAGTAGCAGCGCCAACACAATGTTGATTTGAGATAAACGGCGCACGCCTTTGTCCAACCCCAGCGCCACCGAGGTGGCTGCAATACTGGTAATCACCGTTATCAGCAGCACTTGAACCCATCCCGTAGAAGGGATTCCAAACAGATAAGTGAGGCCACTGTTCAACTGCAAGGTGCCCAACCCCAAAGAGGTCGCCACGCCAAACAAGGTTCCTAACACCGCAATGACATCCACCGTCCAGCCTAATGGCCCGTATATGCGATCACCAAGCAACGGATAAAACAAACTGCTGATGCGCATGGGCAGGTTGTGCCGGTAGGCGAAGTACGCAATCGCCAAGCCGGGCATGGCGAATATGGTCCAAGTGTGTAGGCCAAAGTGATATAGGGCGACGGTCATGGCATCGCTGGCTGCGCGCTCGCTACCGGCAATAACGCCCTCAAACGGTGGTTTGGCAAAATGGGAAACCGGCTCGGCGACGCCCCAGAACATCAAAATAGTACCAATACCCGCCGCAAACAGCATGGTGAACCAGGTGAGATTGGAATAGTCCGGCCGAGAATCATCCGCCCCCAAGCGGATGCTGCCATAGCGGCTAAGAGCCAGCCCTAATAGAAACAGCAATAACGAGGTAACGGAGAGGATGTAAAACCAGCCAAGATTTTGCGCAACCCAGCCGGTGAGCACTCCGAAGATAGTCGCAACAGCCTGATCAAAAGGTATGGCAAGCGCGACAAACAGCGCTGCCACCCCTGCGGATGTAAAAAACACTCCCGGTATTGTCTGCAGTCCAAGCAAGCGTTGCAGGCGCTCCAGCAAGGTAAGCCTCCCTGTGAAAGTTCACAACTGATAGGGTTATCCCCTACCATAACCAATACAACTCAACCGCGACACCGGCCAGATCAATAATAAACAGGATGCGCAGATACAATGAAAATCGGTGAAATCTCGAAGCATTCGTCCGTGGCCGTGGAAACCATCCGCTACTACGAAAAGATCGGCTTGCTACCAAAGCCAGATCGTGACGCCAGCGGCTACCGCGCCTACCGTAACGCCCATCTGGAGCGCCTTTTGTTCATCAAACGTTGCCGAAACCTTGATATGGCTCAGGACGAGATACGCGAGCTCATTCGGCTTTCCGAAAACCCAGAAGCAGACTGTCATCAAGTGGATACCCTTCTCGACAACCACCTGAACCATGTCCGGAACCGCTTAAAGGAGCTATTAAACCTCGAAAAAACGCTGCAACAACTGCAAAAAGCCTGCTCAGATGCGGGCAGAGTTCAAGACTGCGGTATTTTAGGAGGGCTTAGCTCCGAGCTACGCGTTCCGCACCCGGAACACAGCGACCATCGGGATGATCACGAAAACCACGTGCCGGGAACCCACGGGCCGGGCAAACACTAAAACAGCATAAAACACGGAAGTAAGGGTTGACCCTGTAGCAACTACAGGGCTTTTACTACACGCTTAACTATTAAGGAGGTGTGTATGGCATGCAGTTGCTCTGGCCCAGAACCCCAATCCCCTGCTCCGGGCTTTCGTCGCGCACTCTGGATTGCTCTGTGGGTGAATCTGGCTATGTTTTTCGTGGAAGGCGTTGCCAGCTTACAGTCTGGCTCCGTTTCTTTAATGGCAGATGCGATCGACTTCTTTGGTGACAGTGCCAACTACATTCTGTCGCTTTCGGTTCTCTCTATGGGCATGCTTTGGCGCGGCCGCGCAGCTTTGGTCAAAGGCATTACCATGACAATTTTTGGCATGATTGTGTGGGTACGTGCGCTCTGGGTAATGCAGCAAGGCACAACCCCAGAACCCTTAACCATGGGAACCATAGGCCTGCTGGCGTTGGTTGCCAACGTATGCGTGGCTCTTATCCTTTTCCGGTATCGAGACGGAGATTCGGATATGCGCTCGGTGTGGCTGTGCAGCCGCAATGACGCTATCAGCAATCTGGCGGTTATGGCCGCTGCGTTAGGTGTGTTTGGTACCGCAAGCGCTTGGCCGGATCTTGTAGTCGCGGCCATTATGGGTACTCTGGCAATAACCGCAGGCGTCAGTATAGTGCGTCACGCTCGAACGGATATCGCGCAGGCCAACGAACGCGCTAAAACGCCAGCGAAATCATTACCGGGATAAACACCAGCGCAAACAGTGTCGATAACATCACGGTACCGGCCGTCTGCCGCGGAGACGTATCCAGCAAGGTTGCGATAACCACGGTATTGGCGGCTATTGGGGTAATAGAGATCAGGAATATGGCCTTGTGTACGGCTGGCTCATAAACGCCCAACACCTGAGAATCCAGCCACCAGAATGCCGTTGCCAACAGGGGCCAAGCCACAAACTTGCCGAAAAATGCCAAGGCGGTAAACCGCATATTGCCCGCCAAACCCCGAAAACTGCTGATGCTCATACCTATGATCATCATGCCCAAAATGCTGTAGGCGCCGCGCAGGTTATCAAACAGCGGCACAAACACCTCAGGAATACCGATACCTGAAAGATTGAACGTTACGGCCGCCAGAAAGGCGTATACAGAGGGCAGTTTTGCAACGCGCAAAAGCGAGTCTTTCAGGTCATGTCGCCCTCGCGCTGCAAGGTAGTAACCCACCGAACTTTCGTAGAGGGTGACACCCAACATACACACGATATAAATCGCCAGCCCCGCTTCCCCGAACAACAATAGAGCGACCGGCACACCGAAATAACCCGTATTCCCCGACCCCACACACAGGGGAATCATGCTGGCACTGCCATCGGTTAACACCCGCCGTGCCAGTTTGAGATGGGCAATCGCAAGCAATGTGGCAAATCCAAACACTAAAAATGGAAGGAAGATGACCTCTGGCGACAGTGGCGCGGCCATAACACCGGAGAACACCACTGAAGGTGTAACGATGTAGAGCATGATGCCTGCAATGTGCTTACCACTGGCCTCCAGATAGCGACCAGCCACCCAGCCCAGCGCTACCGTGACATAAAGCGGGATCAGCTTGATAAACAACGCCAAGGCTGCAGCCATTATTACTCCAGGCATTCGGGTTCATAGAAAAGGCTGCAAAGTCTACCACCTACCCCTGCAGAGGTAACTCCCCGGCGCAATAGTGAGATCTTCAACTATGCTTGATAATCGTCAACAGCATTGCGAATACATCTTTATATCCTAGTAGGGCAGTCAGGTATTTCACAACGACCAAGGAGAGAGACCAATGGCCGAACGCTTTACCAAAAGCATGGCCAGAAACATATATTTGGGAGGGAGTACATTCTTCATCCTGCTGTTTCTGGTCCTGACTTTTGATACTCAATCGCGGGCTATGCCCGAAAGAGATAACAGAGACCAACTTACCGAGGAGGTAGTCCGAGGCAAACACGTCTGGGAAAACAACAACTGCGTTGGCTGCCACTCCTTAATGGGTGAAGGTGCATACTTTGCACCAGAACTTGCCAACGTATTCGACCGCCGTGGCGGGGCTGACAGCGAAGTATTCAAGGCGTACATGAACGCCTGGATGAATGCCATGCCCACCAACGTGCCCGGGCGCCGGCAAATGCCGCAATTCAACCTGACCGACCAGGAAATCGACGATCTGTCCTCGTTCCTTGAGTGGACATCCAAGATCGACGATAACGGCTGGCCACCCAATATCGAAGGCTAAGGGAGAAAACATGAAATACGAGTCTCAACGGGTCGCCATGCCCTACTTCATCTTTGCCTTGGTGCTCTTCGCTGGCCAAATCGTATTCGGCCTCGTGCTGGGTATGCAGTATGTAGTGGGTGATTTTCTATTCCCGGAAATACCCTTCAACGTTGCGCGGATGGTTCACACCAACCTTCTGATTGTATGGCTGCTGTTCGGCTTTATGGGCGCAACCTACTATCTGGTACCTGAAGAAGCACAAACCGAGCTATACAGCCCGCTGCTTGCCTGGATTCTGTTCTGGGTTTTTGCCGTTGCTGGCACACTAACCATTCTTGGCTATTTGTTTGTGGATTACGCCACTTTGGCGGATGTCACCATGAACAAACTCTTGCCCACCATGGGCCGAGAGTTTCTTGAGCAGCCCACGATTACCAAAATAGGCATAGCCTTAGTGGTGGTTGGCTTCCTGTTCAACATCATGATGACTGCTCTCAAGGGCCGCAAAACCGTCGTCAACATTGTGCTGATCACCGGCCTAATCGGCTTGGCGGTGCTCTGGCTGTTCTCCTTCTACAACCCGAGCAACCTCACCACAGACAAGTACTTCTGGTGGTTTGTGGTGCACCTATGGGTTGAAGGTGTGTGGGAATTGATCATGGCCGCCATTCTGGCCTATGTACTGATCAAACTTACCGGGGTGGACCGGGAAGTTATCGAGAAGTGGCTGTACGTGATCATTGCCATGGCGCTGATTACCGGCATCATCGGCACAGGTCACCACTTCTTCTGGATTGGGCCACCTGAGTACTGGTTGTGGCTGGGCTCCGTGTTCTCCGCTCTGGAACCGTTGCCGTTCTTCATGATGGTGCTGTTTGCCTTCACCATGATTAACCGGCGCAAGCGTAATCACCCAAATAAAGCTGCCATTCTCTGGGCCATGGGTACTGCGGTAATGGCGTTCCTCGGCGCAGGCGTGTGGGGCTTTCTGCACACACTGGCACCGATCAACTATTACACCCACGGCACTCAGCTCACAGCGGCCCACGGCCATATGGCCTTCTACGGCGCCTATGTGATGATTGTGCTTACCATCATTTCCTACGCTGTGCCTATCATGCGCGGCAGGCCATACGGCAACAGCAATACTGCTCAGGTTGTGGAAATGTGGGGCTTCTGGCTGATGACCATCTCCATGGTGTTCATCACGCTGTTCCTGACCGGCGCAGGCATCCTGCAAATCTGGCTGCAGCGTATTCCGGACAGCGGTGAAGCACTATCGTTCATGGCAACCCAAGATAACATCGCGTTGTTCTACTGGGCACGTATGATTGCTGGCTGCTTCTTTATGGCCGGACTTGTAGTGTACTTCGGCAGTTTCTTTATCAAGGGACAAGCATCTTTTGACGAGGAAGCTCGAGGCGCTGCTGTTCAGGACGCGTAAATCAGCGTCCTTCTAACCCTCAGGGCCGGAGCTTGTTTCCGGCCCTGTCTACTCTGGAACTAAACTGTGACCGTGCAGCAAGCAAACCCCAAAGACACACTACAGAACAAGCGCCTGATTACTCGCGCTGCGTTTTTTGGGTTGTTCCTGCTAGCACCGGTTCTAAACATTTTTCGTTATGATTTAACAGAAGCCCGATTTGTGCTGTTCGGCTTTCCGCTTTCGTTTAATCTGAATCTTGACTGGGTGGTGCAAAGTTCCCCTGCGGACGTCGCCAGTCAGGTTCTGCTGTGGTTCATCCTTCCCATTCTTGTACTGGTTCCCCTTGTGCTTTGGGTTGCCTGGAAATGGGGCCGCATTTACTGCGGTTGGCTGTGCCCGCATTTTTCAGTTGTGGAAACCATCAACGACTTGATGACACGCATTACCGGCCGCCCGACACTCTGGGAAGCCCTAAAAAAAGGCCGTCGTGGCAAAGTTATACATTGGGCTGGCCTAACGCTGGTGTGTAGCCTGATTGGCTTCTCTTGGGCTTTGGCAATGCTTTCTTACCTGCTGCCACCCATTCCACTCTATACAGACTTGATCACTGGCAACCTAAGCTTCTACCCAGCAATTTTTCTGGTGATAGCAACCTTGGTGTTCACACTGGATTTTCTGTTTGCGCGCCATCTCTTTTGCAAATACGGTTGCGCCTTTGGTGTGGTGCAGAGCATTGCTTGGATGACCCACGGCCGCGGTCAGTTGGTAACATTTGACACCACACGCGCTGCGGCCTGTCGCGACTGTACCAAGGCCTGCGACGAAGCTTGCCCCATGCGGCTGCCCACCCGCAGCCACAAGCGCGCAAAATTCTCCTGCACGCAATGCCTGCAATGCGTGAGCGCTTGCCGCGAGGTGCAAAAAAACAACCCGGAAGGCAGCCTGCTGCAATGGCAGCCAGGCGAACCCAGCCGGCAAACAATTCTGATTCCTGTTCGCCAATTAACCACCGGTCCCCAGCATGACAGCAAGCCTGTCAACTCGCGGGCCTAAAAGGAACTCGAAATGGAAGAATGGGTCGGCTACAAATGGCATGAGTACATCACTCGCCAGGCTCTGGGCGAATTCCCCGAGCACGCCGTTTACTTGAAAGACGAAGCCCGCAGTTTGGGCATTGTTTTCCGCGCCTTTGGAGGCGACCCTGCGTTAAGTTTGGTGACCGCAGAGCCCCGGCACTTTCGCCTGCGCCGTAAATTTTTGCACAAGCTTGCAGGAACACACCGTAAATTTGAACTGGCATGGCGGGACGACCAAAACCTCCGCCTGCCTGAAAAAGTTGCCCGTTTCCCATCGAAGCAGTTGAACCGTGATCTATACATCTGGCTGGCTGCACTTGCGGCCACCCCGGCGCCGGTAGACAGTGATTGGTTTACCGGGAACCAGACTCTGGTACAGGATGTTCTCTCACGCTGGCCAGGGCTGGAGAATGTATATCAGCGTCTGGTCAAGCATGTTCTGTACTGGCGCCCTGACCCTGACAGCCTGACCGACCCGGAGGCGGTCCGCGAACAGGCCATCTGCCAAGCTCTGATTCATCCCGGCAGCGTTCCTGCCCTGCCATCTGCCGACACAGACCCATGGCCCGTTATCCTGTGGCTGTACCCGGCTCTGGAGCAAGGGAAAGCCAGCGGACAGGTAACCGGCGATGAAGACACCCAATCAAGCCCGGGCGGCCTTACCAAAAAGAACAAGCGCAAGCAGGCAGAGCGGGTAGAAGCTTTTGACCGCGACCAGGGTCTGATGATTTTCCGGCTGGAAAGCTTGTTCTCTTGGACTGAGTTTATTCCGGTTGACCGGGCGGGCGACGATACCGACGAAGAGGATGCCGAAGCCGTTGCCAATGATATGGACATGATTTCCGTATCCAACGACCGTAAAGAAGCGTCATCGGCGATCAAGTTTGATCTGGACTTACCCTCAGAAGAACATGACGATTTACACCTTGGCCCTGGCATTCACCTACCGGAGTGGGATTGGCGTAGCCAAAGTTATCGTGAAGCCTTCTGTTGCCTCCAACCCCTACTAGCCAAGGAAGCCGTACCTGCGGAACTTCCCGAAGCTTTGCGCCGACCTGCAAAGCGCCTACAGCGCCAGTTCAGCGCACTGAAGCCCCTCAAGCAATGGCAAAAACGGCAACTGGACGGCGATGAACTGGATCTTGACGCTTGCCTCGAGCGGGAAGTGCAACACCGTCGCGGCCAGGGCATTATCGATCAGAAGCTGTTCCGCCGCTGCCAACAAAGCCAGCGTGACCTTGCCTGTCTGGTACTGGCGGATATATCACTATCAACCGAAACCTACATTAACAACCATCAGCGCGTTATCGACGTTGCCCGTGACGGCCTACAACTGCTCAGTGAAGCACTGCAGGCCAGTCGTGATCCCTTTGCCCTGTTCGCATTTTCATCACGGCGCCGAGACCACGTTCGATTTCACCACCTGAAAAGCTTCGATGAACCCTACACCAGTACCATTCGGGGCCGAATACAGGCGCTGGAACCGGGCTTCTATACCCGAATGGGTGCTGCCATTCGTCAGGCAACCAAACTGCTGGAAACCCGCCATGAACATCAGAAAATTCTTCTATTGCTAACTGATGGCAAACCGAATGACTTGGACATCTACGAGGGTCGATATGGCGTGGAAGACACCCGCATGGCTGTACTGGAAGCCCAAAAAGCCGGTTTAACACCGTTTTGTGTCACCATCGATGACGAGGCCAGCGAATACCTGCCCTATGTATTCGGCAGCAGCAACTTCGTGGTCATCCGCGACCCGGCACAGTTGCCATTGCAGCTTCCTAAACTCTATCTGAATCTGACACAGTGATATGGGTGATATGAGCAACATGACGAATCAGAACCTTTCTCCAGACCCCAATACTCGCCAGCTGCCCGGCGATATAGCGGTATGGATATTCATTTTCGCCGAACTGGCAGTATTCGGCATCATGTTCATAGGCTTTGCCGTCGCCCGCAGCATGGACCCGGCCACTTTTCATGCGGGCCGCGAAGCTCTGCACCCGCTAATCGGCCTGCTTAATACCGCTGCACTGATCACTGCCAGCTATTTCGTTGCAACGGCTGTTCACCAGCTCCGCCACAGGCACTCAGGTGTACAATGGCGGCTGTGGCTGGCTGTTGCGGTTTCCTGCATTTACACCGTTGGCAAAATGTACGAGTACGTGAACCTTTACAGCCAAGGCTACAATCTGGGTACAGATACTTTCTTCATGTTTTACTTTTTTCTGACGTTTTTTCACTTCATGCACGTGATTCTTGGGCAGGTCATTTTGATCGTTCTGGCGGTAAAAGTTGGCAATGGTGACTACGACGGCTCGGATATGAATGGCATGGAATCCGGTGCTTCATACTGGCACATGGTGGACCTGGTGTGGCTGGTGTTGTTTCCGATGATTTACGTGCTGGCCTAGGGAGGGTTTGAGATGCTGACTGTCTATTTTGCACTGATGATTTGCACGGCCTTGCCGGTGGTCGCTCTAAAGGCTGGGATAGGCCCGGAGTTTCTGGCGTGGTTGGTGTTCGGAATGGTGATTGTAAAAGCTATGTTACTGGTAGACCACTTCATGGAGATGAAACACGCCCCGCGAGGGTGGAGGCTGATAGCACAGTCCTGGGCACCGGTGGTTATTGTTGCTGTTGCGGGGTTTCATACGATTACGTGATGGGAGTCAGTCTTCCTGACTGTACTCAAACATTGTGCAAGGCGTCAGGGAGGATAGCTTTCCAAAACACGCTGTGAATACGTCCTTGTACGCTTGGCTCCGCCATCCATGGCTCCGCACAGTTTTGGAAAGCTATCCTCCCTGACGCAGTCTAACACTGAGTTAGAGCCACTTAGCCGGAAATACTGGCGGCTTATCAGACATTGCTTGGGCGAGCGAAATCATTCCCCACAACACAAACCCTGTGTGCAATGCGATTGCCCAAACCAAAGCAAAGGTGCCGAAGTGGCCAACATCGCCGAAAAACATCCAGCTGATGAGAACACCTGAACTGATTAAGACAAATCCAATCAATGACATGAACAGAGCCGCACGGGTATGGGCTCGGCGCAGCTCGTTGGTTTCAGCGCTTTTAATAAACAGCCAAAGCAAAATCACAAAACCTATAACCGGCGTTGCCAACAAGTTCAGCAAGTACCAAACAACTGGCACAATCGCTCCGCTAGCGGGTTTCTTCCGGGCGCCCGAATACTGCATATACCACCTCCATCAATGAAATAACTGTTGCTTCGTCATCTGACAATGGCTCGATCATGCCTGCGCGGCAGGCTATTTCTGCAGGCAAGCCAGCGCGGATCAATAGAGCCGTGTGTATTAGCAGCCGGGTTGACGCGGCCTCTTCAAGGTCGTGATCTTTAAGATTGCGCAGCGCTGTCGCGAGGTTCACGAGCTGTTTGGCAAGATCGCGGTCGCATCCGGACTCTTCCGCTACGATGGTTTGCTCTGCCTCTTCTGCAGGGTAATCAAACCGCAAGGATACAAATCTCTGGCGCGTGCTAGGTTTCATGCCTTTGAGTAGGCTCTGGTAACCCGGGTTGTAAGAGACCACTAACATGAAGCCGGGTGCAGCCGTGAGCAGCTCTCCTGTGCGCTCTATGGGCAATTCCCGGCGGTCGTCCGCCAGCGGGTGTAGCACTACCGTTGTGTCTTTACGGGCTTCAACCACTTCATCCAAGTAGCAAATGCCACCTTCGCGAACCGCTCGGGTCAATGGGCCATCCTGCCAATAGGTGCCTTCCGGGCCGATGAGGTGGCGCCCAACCAGATCAGCGGCAGTCAGGTCGTCGTGGCAGGCTACGGTATAAACCGGCCGGTTCAGCTTCTCAGCCATGTAGCGAACAAACCGTGTTTTACCGCAACCTGTAGGTCCTTTGATCAAAACCGGTAGGCCGTTATCGGCTGCGGCTTGGAACAGTTCTATTTCATTACCAACTGGCTGGTAAAACGTCATGTGTCACAATCCTCTGTTACTGACTGTCGGTTCTGGCAAAGCCGTGAACCCATTCAGGAAAAACTGCAAACGCCTGCTTGTCATCCGTTCTGCTCAAGTGGCTGAGAGCTTCTTCGCAGGCCAGTGCCTGTTCGCTCCACCCGTCGCCTCTGTACCAACCGATTGTGTTTACCTTCGACCCAGCCCAGGTGATCACCAAATCCCGGCTTGCAAGAAATTGACCGGCAAACCCCGCCTCTGAAACCGCAGCATGGGTGTTGTTGTGCAACAACAGAGCAAGCGCCGAGCTGTAATCTCCAGATTCGTAGATTCTCCCAGTTGCAGGATGTATTCCGGCAGCCCCTAGCGCAGCGATAGGCAGTGCTGAAGCCAGAGGATCTCTACCCGCAACGGTGGCCAGATCTCGATCGTTTAGCTCGGAGATAGAGCGGACTCCTGCGGTTCTACGGGTTACCCATACAGCGCGAGGCAAGTCACCATCACGGTTTATTGCACTCAGCACCGCAACTTTTTGCTCTTTTTGCGCGGAAAAACTGAACATCAATGCCACCGACCGTGGTTCGCTGGTGAAACCTACATCCGCCAAACACCCTTGCCTTGCAAGCTGCTGGGTTAGGCGGTAGCGCGCAACGTTTGTTACTTGAGTTACCGAATCAATAGTCAATACAACCGGGCTTAGTTCTTCGGCTGCTATCGCCGCAGGCATCAAGAACGGGACTGCTGAAAAAAGTGCCGCCGGGGCCTGCTGTATCCAGCTCTGCAATCGGTTCAAAGTACAAATAAGATCTTTTCTCTCTTGGCTCTGCAGCGGGTATTAAACATAGTGATGCCGCCCTTTAAACGCATCTTTGATATTGGTTAAAAACGCGTCCTTTCACAACAACTCTTTGGTTATACCCATGGGTGGGTACCCACTGGTCAAATGACATAGATCTGACTTAAATCAATGTTCATCAGAGCAAAGAAGAGAAACCTAACGATACTCTTAATTCAAAGGAGAAAGCCTGATGAGAGCAACCAACCCTTTTCTGAAACCACTGGCGCTCGCCGTGGCTGTCGCGTCTTTCGGCGTGATGGGCGCAAGCGCTGAATCAAAACACGCCGACCCGACGTCCGCAGCTTATGAAGGGACCGCCAGCCCCATTGATGCAAGCACTGCGAAGATCGTCCGCTCACCCGGCGCTCCGGATCTTTCCGACGCAGAATTTGAACAAGCCAAGCAGATTTACTTCGAGCGCTGCGCAGGCTGCCACGGCGTTCTGCGTAAAGGCGCAACCGGCAAACCGCTGACTCCGGACATTACTCAGGAGCGCGGCATTGATTACCTGAAAGCCTTTATCAGCTATGGCTCCCCTGCCGGTATGCCAAACTGGCTGACCTCAGGTGACTTCGACGAAGAAACCGTGGAACTGATGGCCAAATACATCATGCACGAACCACCCATGCCACCAGAATTCAGTTTGGCTGACATGAAGAATACCTGGGAGGTGATCGTTGCACCGGAAGATCGCCCCAAGAAGCAGATGAACGATCTGGATCTGGAGAACATCTTCAGCGTTACTTTGCGCGATGCGGGTAAAATTGCCCTGATCGACGGCGACTCCAAAGAAGTCGTGAAAATCATCAATACCGGTTACGCGGTACACATCTCCCGGATGTCTGCATCTGGCCGCTACGTGATGGTTATTGGTCGTGACGCTCTGATCAACATGGTCGATCTGTGGATGGAAGAGCCACAAACCGTCGCTAAGATTAAAGTGGGTATGGAAGCGCGCTCGGTTGAAACATCCAAGTACAAAGGCTGGGAAGACAAGTATGCCATTGCTGGCACCTACTGGCCGCCCCAGTTTGTAATCATGGATGGCGACACTCTAGAGCCCAAGAAGATTGTAAGCACTCGTGGCATGACCGTTAGCAATCAGGAATACCATCCTGAGCCTCGTGTTGCCGCGATTGTTTCTTCCCATGAGCACCCTGAGTTCATCATCAACGTGAAAGAGACTGGCAAAATTCTGCTGGCTAATTACGAAGATCTGAGCAACATGAATATTGCTTCCATCGATGCGGCCGAATTCCTGCATGATGGCGGCTGGGATGGCAGCATGCGCTACTTCATGTCTGCAGCCAACAACTCCAATAAAATTGCAGTTGTTGATGCCAAAGACCGTAACCTTGAGGCGCTGATTGATGTGGGCAAGATCCCTCACCCGGGTCGTGGTGCCAACTTTGTAGATCCCGAGCATGGCCCTGTCTGGGCTACTTCTCACCTAGGCGACCCGACCATTCAGATGATCGGTACCGACCCAGAAGGCCACCCAGACAAAGCATGGAAAGTGGTTCGCACGGTTAACGGTCAAGGCGGTGGTTCGTTGTTCGTAAAAACCCACCCCAAGTCTACCAACCTCTGGGTGGACACGGCTCTGAACCCAGCTGAATCCGTAAGCCAAAGCGTAGCAGTATTCGACATCAACAACTTTGATGCGGGCTATAAAGTGCTGCCGATTGCGGAGTGGGCTGAGCTAGGTGAAGGCCCCAAGCGTGTGGTTCAGCCTGAGTACAACAAGGCGGGCGACGAAGTCTGGTTCTCTGTTTGGAACACTCAGGACAAGAACTCGGCGATTGTTGTAGTTGATGACAAAACACGAGAGCTGAAGAAGGTTATCAAGGGCGACTATATGGTCACCCCAACCGGTAAGTTTAACACTTACAACACTCAGCACGACGTGTACTAAAAAGCGTTAAGCAGGCGCAAGCCTGCTAGTTGCCGTGGCGGCTCCAGAATAGCAAAGAAATCTGGCAGCCGCCCGCAACAACCATGCTCCGGCCGTAAGTACCGATAATGTCGAGCGCGTTTTGAACCTGGCATCAGGAATAGCAAGTTGAGCTTTATGACCACTTCTTTCGTTCCGAGTAAGTCTGTGAACCCAGTAACCAAAAATCGTCTGAAATTCTTGTGCATTGCTGCGACTCTGCTGCCAGCCTCCGTTTTGTGGGCACAAGAGACCACCAAACCTCTACCGGCAGATACCGTTAAATTAGATACCATCTCAGTAACGGCCACGCTGTCACCCGTTGACACGCGGCTGGCGCCTGCTTCCGGCTCGGTTGTTTCGCGTGAAGAATTGGAAACGCGCAATGCGGATTCGCTGCGGTCAGCCGTCGCCGGTGAGCCCGGGGTCGCCTTTTCGCAGGGTGGTGGTATCGGGCGCAAGACAATTACTTTACGCGGCATGGACAGCAAACACGTGCTAACACTAACAGACGGGCGACGCATTCCGGCCAGTGACGACGTATTCGGCCACGCTGACTACCAATACGGTTGGGTCCCCATGTCTGCAGTAGAGCGCATCGAGATCATCCGCGGCCCTATGTCCACACTCTATGGCTCCGATGCACTGGGTGGCGTTATCAATACGATTACACGCAAGCCTGGCGAAGAATGGGAAACCAACCTGTTGCTGCGTGGTTCAACGTTGGCAAACAGTGAAGGCAACAAAGACAGTGTGAACGGCGGACAGGCCTCAATATACACCTCCGGCTTAGTTACAGAGCGTCTAGGACTGCGCTTTACAGGCGAAACGTCACGTCAAGATAGAACACAGAACCCGGCTGACAACCGCCAGAGTGAACTCGAAGGCAGCGAAGCCAATCGCGGCAGCGTTGCAGCTTTTATCGAGCTTACGCCCGAGCAGTCACTGGAACTGCAATTTTCGAGAAGTAACGAAGAACGCGAGTTTGATGCAAAAACAACAAGGGGCTCGACTTATTATGAGAGCCGCTATGATCTGGATCGAACCGGGTTCGGTTTAACTTGGAATAGTGAGTTTACCAACTGGGTCAATCAGGTACGGGCTTACCGCAGCAAAGTTGAGGTCAGCAATGAGCGCAGTGCTGGCTCTACAGCTACAGACCCACAAGCGCTTACCGACGAGATTATCGATGCCCATACTAGCCGCGCCTTCGGAAACCACTGGCTGACGGTGGGTGGTGAAATACGGCGTGAAACCCTTGAAAATACCGGGCTTGAAGGTGGCGAACGCGACGCTGACCATGCAGCTGTTTTCTTACAGGATGAAGTCGCTCTGACTGAGCAACTGCTGCTAACGGCAGGGCTGCGTTATGACCATCAAGACGACTATGGCAGCGAGGCTAGCCCGCGAGTTTATCTAGTGTGGGAAGCTGCACCACGGCTTATCGTGAAGGGTGGCTATGGTCGCGGATTCCGGTCGCCGACGCTGAAACAAAGCTCACCCACGTATGTGGGGGTGCCCGTGGCCCCCTTCCAGTTTTTCGGAAATGGCGATCTTGAGCCGGAAAAAATCGATTCGTACGAATTATCCGTTAATTGGCAGGGTGAAGCAGTGGGCCTGAACGCCACTGTGTTTCATAGCGAAGCGAGCGACCTAATTACCAATCGGCCAATAGACCCCACTAACCAGTTTGTTCAGCAATTCGTTAACGTTGACGAAGCTCGTCTGACTGGTATTGAAACCGGGTTTTCCTGGAAACTCCACCCTGCTGTTACCTGGCAGAACAATTTTGGATGGCTGAAAACCAAAGACCGGGGTACCGGAGATGAACTGGAATACCGGCCACGCAGAACCTTTAACTCGTTTTTGGATTGGCAGGCAACCGCCGGCCTATCGGCCCGCTTGAACGCAGAGTACACAGGCAGCCAATACCGTGCCGACACCGACGACCTGCCCGCCTACACACTATGGAATGCCAGTGTGGCCAAGGATTTCGGCGAGAATGTCACCATGCGCGCTGGTGTTGATAACATTGGGGATGAGCACCTAGCAGACGAGTCGCCAAACTTTCGCCATGTTGAAAGGGGCCGGACAGTGTACTTGAGTACTCAACTAAACTTCTGATTACCGTAGTTTGAATTCAACTGGAATGGTCATACGAACCTCCTGCCCCGGTAAATCCCCGGGAAACCGGGGCAGAGGTTCGGCTCGTTCAAGCATCTCCTCGACAGCACGGTTCAGTGCACGGTGCTCTGATGGCCCGACTATTTCAGACGCCTTGATACTGCCGTCACGAGTAACAACAAAACTCAGAGTGACCACAGCTTCTTGACGCATGCGCCGGGCGCGCATGGGATAGTATTTATGGCGTGCAAGGTGCGCTGCCACTTCTGAGTACCATAATTTGCGCGCATTAGCGGCTGCGACCCCAGCCTTCGCAGCATTACCTCCTGCGCCGCCACCTCCAAACCTCGTACTCTCGTGTCCCGAGATCCCGCCTGCTTCAGCACCGGAGTTTGCGGGGCTGGCCTCGGTATCTATCGTCTTGTCTGAAACCTCAGTTGAGGTTTGCACAGGCTTTGGCTTTGGCTTTGGCTTTGGCTCACGCAGGGGCTTTGGCTCTGATTTAACCTGTACTTCAGCTTTCTGCACTACGACTGGCTCTGGCTCTGGTTCTGGTTCTGGTTCTGGTTCTGGTTCTGGTTCTGGTTCTGGTTCTGGTACGGATTCTGGCTCGACTTCGGAGACCTCCTCAGCCGGTGGTGCCACAACCGTTTGCGGCTCGCTAACTTCTCCACTGGCCTGAGTTCCACCACCCAACTCCCCCAATAGGCCAAGCTCTACCTCAACGCCGTGCTGGCCAGACAACTCCGCGCCTTCGCCGAGCTCCTGAGCTAACATCGAAAACACCAATGCGTGCAACGCCACAGCGGTCACTGAGGCCGCAGCCCAATGTCTGCGACGAATCATGGCTCTAAACTTTCTTGGGTCAATAGCGATACCTTGAGCACTCCCGCACTGCGGACACGGCTCAAAACTGTCTTTAACTCTTCAACCGGCAGAAGAGCATCCACCTTGATTTGAATCCGAAATCGATTCGGATCATTAGCCTGCACCAGCCGCTCCTGCAGTAACGTGACAAGTGCATCATGATCAATCTGTTCCGAGCCCACGTAGACATCCCCTACTACACTGACCAGTAGGACCACATCAGCTTCTGTTTGAGGAGTTTGAGCTGCAGATCGCAGTGCTTCCAAGGGCACCACATCACTCACGGCAATACGCCCTGCGATCATAAAAAATATAAGCAGAAGAAAGATAATATTGATCAGCGGCACCAGATTGTCATTAACACTGAAGCCACGCCGTGCTGTCGGCGGAGAAATTCTCATATCTTATTTCCAGTGTGCTCAGTTCAACGCGCAATGCCCGCCAGGGATACCCGCTCGGCGCCCGCTTGTTTCAACCGGTCGGCAAGAGTAATCATTGCTTGCGCGGTTAGGCCGTCACGAGCGTCGATAGCAAATACTGTGTTTGGATTTTCCGCAACCAACTGTTGCAGGTTCAAAGCATCAGCAGCATAAAGCTGGCCTGCAACACGAATGTCGCCTAGGGAGCTGACAAGTTGAATTTCAAGTAAATCCTGTTGTTCAACATCGTCGGCTTGCCCTGACACTGTCACATTCAACTCCCGCCATTGCGCAAACGTAGATGACAGCAAAAAAAACAACAACAGTATGAAAACAACATCGATCAGCGGCGTAAGATTTACCTGACCCGACTTGCGGCGCTTACCAGCGTCAAGCTGCATTGCGGTCTCCCGCATCGGCCGCGGTTTTAGACCAACTTCCGCTTGCCGGCATCGGACTGGTAAAAACTCGCGTTACCGAATCACTCATCAGGGCGGCAACCCGCTCTGTTTTACGCTCCAGCCAGGCATGCGCCGCAACCACAGGGATAGCAACCGCCATACCAACCGCAGTAGTCAGCAGCGCCTGCCAAATACCGCCAGACAACACACTGGGATCAACCTGACTGCCTGCCGCTTCCATTTGCTGGAACGCAACGATCATGCCCATTACCGTACCCAACAGACCTAGCAGTGGGCTCAACGCGCCAATCAACTCCAGAGGGCGGAAAAAGCTGCGCAGATCATTCAGTCGCGCACTGGCAATGCGCTCTACTTCCTCACGTAAAAGTAGATCATTCACTTTATCCATCCGCCCTAACATCGCGCACTTAACGACAGCGGCTACCGGATGAGCATCGTCCAACTGATCCACAGCATCGCGACCCTTGCCAGCGCGCCATTGTTCCAGCGCACCACTTACCACCTTGGAGGACTCCGCACGAAGCGCCACCAATTGCCATACTTTTACCAGCACGATGGTCAAGGCGATCAGAGAAAACAAACACAGAATCCAGACCACCGGACCACCCGTTATCAACAGACCCTGAATGTCGGCCATTACGCCAGCTTCCTCAGCAACGATGTCGGGATTCATTGTAAATTCTTCCCTACCGGTTAAATTTCAATAAATTATGATTGTTCAAATTACGTATAACAACTGCGGGCACTTCAAGAGTGCTGATCGAAACCGCCTAGTTAGAGCTCGCCATTCGTAACTTCTATATCGAGTGAATGAAAAAGCCTTAATGATTTAAGTCATTTCCTGTAGTCTCTCTCTGTTAGGATAATTGACACATATTCCAATGGCGACTACGCAATGACCCGCACCTTCAAAACCGACGTGGCTTCATCTCCCTGCATGCTCGGAGAGAACAACCCGGACATCATCCCCCATGAGTCGGCACCACAATCGGTAGCCCTTCTCAATGGCCTCAGCCGTGTATTCGGAATAAGACTCACCGAAAAACAGGACACGCCTGACACCCGGTTTTTAAGCGACCTAACACGGCTGTTTCACCAGCGCCGGGTCGACGCAGAAGCACAGATGGAAAAACATGACACCCCTTGGGCCAACGTATACCTGATTCAATACGGTATTATGCGCCTGTTCCGGGAAGCGCCCAGCGGCAAAGTAGCTGTGCACCATTTCTTTACCGAAGGCGATATGGTGTGGCCGGTATTTGGTCGTAGTCGTACAGTTCGCAACACACTCTGCCTGACAACCGTAACCCCCGCCACAGTCTGGGTTGCAGACTTTGCCGCTTTCCGGGCCGCTATTCACGCTCATGGCGAAGGTCTCTGGCCACAGTTTGCCATGGCCCTGACGGAGGAACTGGCAGAACTGACCAGCATGCGGGAGTTTCGTAAGCACACCATGTCGGCTAAAGAGCGCTATCAGTTGCTGTTGGAAGAATACCCGGAGCTAGTAAAGCGCGTGCCGGACAACCAGCTTGCCTCATGGCTCGGCGTTGTGCCTGCAACATTCTCCAGGCTCAAAACAGGTGCGATAAAGTACTGACGATTAGATCACGAAATCGTCGCTCTAATTTATTGCGTACACCTGTACGCTGAAGTACCGTGTTGCCATCGCAAATACGGACTCTTTACCAATGATCACATCGCAATCTCTTTCAACCCCAACTCACCAGCGCATAGAAGAATGGCTGAATAGCGCCACCCATGGCATTGGCGCATTACTCAGCGTAATCGGCACCATCATATTGATTGCTGGCGCCACCCAGCTGCACGATACTTGGAAAATCATCAGTTTCAGCATATTCGGCGCCTCCCTGATTTTGCTATACATGGCCTCTGCCCTGTATCACGGCGCTCGCCGCCCCGAGCTGAAAAAATCCTTTAAAACTCTGGACCACTGCGCGATTTTTCTGCTAATTGCAGGCACCTATACGCCATTTCTTCTGGTAAACATGCGTGGAGCTGTAGGCTGGACGCTGTTCGCCATAATCTGGTCGTTAGCCATTACCGGGGTAGTGCTGAAAATCACCTTCGCCAACCGATTCAAGCTTGCACGTGTAGGCATCTATGTAGCCATGGGCTGGCTTATTACCTTTGCATCCACAGATCTGGTGGCAAGCCTGAACGAAACTGCGCTAACCCTCACGATTGCTGGCGGCATTGTTTACACCGCGGGTGTTGCCTTTTATCTGGCCGATCGCATTCCCTATATGCATGCGGTTTGGCACCTGTTCGTGATCGGCGGCAGCGCCTGTCATTTCAGTGCTATTTATTTTGGTGTACTTCCTTACGCGACATGATGGCAGCGATTAATAAGCGTGCTACTCTTCTGATACATTGAATCCACTTTCATTTTTAGGGAGGCACTAGCATGGACACTCCTGCCGTACGCATTGAAGAACAAGGTCATATTTGCACCATTATTCTGGACCGCCCTGACAAGAGAAATGCCGTAGACGGCCCCACCGCAGATGCTCTTTTAGCAGCTTTCAAGCACTTCGAGGCTGCTCAAAATCTGCGTGTTGCCGTACTTTGGGGTGCGAACGGTACCTTCTGTTCCGGCGCCGACCTGACAGCGATACACGACCCCAAAACCCGCAATAAAATTGACTCCGAAGGCGAGAGTGATGGGCCTATGGGCCCGACCCGCATGGCATTAAGCAAACCTGTGATCGCGGCTGTGTCTGGCTATGCCGTGGCTGGGGGCCTAGAGCTTTCGCTATTTTGTGACTTGCGGGTAGTGGAGGAGTCGGCTGTGTTCGGCGTGTTCTGCCGGCGCTGGGGCGTGCCACTAATTGATGGCGGAACAGTGCGCCTGCCCCGCGTAGTCGGCCAGTCTCGCGCTCTGGATTTGATCCTGACGGGCCGTCCGGTGAAAGCAGATGAAGCCTTGCAGATGGGGCTTGCGAATCGCGTTGTTCCCCATGGAGAGAGCCGCGATGCAGCCGAAGCGCTGGCTCGGCAAATCGCAGAATTCCCTCAGCAGTGCATGCTGGCAGACCGCGCTTCTGCGTATCGCCAGTGGGAATTACCTCTGGCAGACGCTCTGCGCAACGAAGGCAAGAAGGGTTACCCCGTGGTGTTCGAAGAGGCCATTGCAGGCGCCGAACGGTTTGTCAAAGGCGCAGGCCGACACGGCGAATTCAATAATTAAAATAGAAAATAAAAGAGGGTAATACTATGACAACAACCTACCTCGATCTGATTAACCGCGGTGCAAAAGCTTACCCAAACCGCACAGCTATTATCTACCGGGATCAATCCTTTACGTTCCGTGAAGTAGACGAACTGAGCAGCCGTCTGGCAAATGCCATGAGCGCGTCTGGGATACAACAGGGGAACTGCATCGCCTTGCTGCTCAACAATGGCCCCTACAGCGTTCCAGTGGACTTTGCCTGCGTAAAAAAAGGCATTAACCGCGTTCCTTTGAATAGCCGACTCTCTGTTCGCGAACATGCAAAAATGTTGCAAGAAACCGGCGCCCAAATGCTGATATTCGGAGCGGATCTGGCCGATCATGCCGCGGCCCTGAAAGCCGAGCTGCCGGAGCTGGAATGCCTGGGGCTGGACAGCAAGCTGGAAGGTGGCGTTGACCTTGCCGAGGCAGCTAGCGCCCAATCGGCAAAAGCGCCAGAGATTACCGTGCAAGGCGACGATGTAGTGGCCACCCTGTTTACTTCGGGTACCACCGGCACGCTCAAAGCGGCGCAACACACTCAGGCCTCCTATGCCGCAATCTGCAAAAACGTTTTAATGAACGTGATCAGCCCAAAGCACGATGATGCCATGCTGCATGCCGCATCATTGATCCATGCAAGCGGCGTGTTCGTGCTGCCATTCTGGTTGCGCGGCGCCAGAACCGTGATTATGGATTCCTTTGATCCCACTCTTTACCTGGAACTGATCGCCAAAGAAAAGATTACCGCCATCAATCTGGTTCCTACCATGCTGCAGATGCTGCTGGGCCACCCACAGGTGGAATCAACCGATGCGTCCAGCCTCAAGCACATCATCTATGGTGCCTCCCCCATGCCGCGGCCAGTCATCGAAAAAGCCATGGAAATCTGGGGGCAGGAGCGCTTCTGGCAATACTACGGTCAAACCGAGTGCCCGCTGGGCATGACTGTGTTGCGCCCTGAAGATCATCACGGCGACCTGCTCGGCTCCTGCGGCCGCCCCTGCGTGGATGTGGAACTTCGGCTGGTAGATGAAGCCGGAAACGATGTACCTGAAGGCCAGCCCGGCGAAATTCTGGTGCGGACACCCATCACAATGAAAGGCTATTACAACGCCCCGGAACTGAATGCTGCAACCTTTACCGAAGACGGTTGGTTGAGAACCCGTGACGTCGCCGTTTTTGATGAGCGCGGCTTTCTGCACATGAAAGACCGCACATCCGACATGATTATCACCGGTGGATACAACGTCTACCCACGGGAAGTTGAAGACGTTCTCATGGGACACCCTGCAGTTGCAGAGTGCTCGGTGGTAGGCACCAAAGACGAAAAATGGGTTGAAGCAGTCACCGCAGCCATCGCGGTAAAGCCTGATGCCCAGGTAACTGAGGCGGAGCTGCTTGAATTCATCGGGGACCAGCTCGCATCCTACAAAAAGCCGCGAAAGTTCATCTTTATCGACACCATACCGAAAACGGCCGTAGGTAAACTGAACCGCAAGGCCTTGCGGGATATGCTAGCAAAATAATTCTGAATCGCTGATTCTACAAGTAAAACCGGCAGTTAAAACAGGTAGTTAAAACAAAAAGGTACGTGAGTGAAATTCAATAAGCTACTAATCGCCAACCGCGGTGAAATCGCTATTCGGATTGCCAGAGCAGCCGGAGACATGGGGCTGAAATCTGTTGCAGTCTACTCTGAAGACGATAGTGCATCCCTGCATATCCAGCACACGAATCAGGCCATCAAACTGCCTGGCAAAGGTGCCCGAGCCTATCTGGATATTGATGCAATTATAGCGGCGGCAATTGAGACAGGTGCCGGTGCCCTACACCCCGGATACGGCTTCCTGAGCGAGAACCCGGAACTGGCTCGCCGCTGTGCGCAACAAGGCATCACGTTTATCGGCCCCGATGCCAGCACTCTGGAACAGCTAGGGGATAAGGCTGCAGCGCGACTGCTTGCGCAGAAATGTGGCGTGCCCATTACGCCCGGCACCCAAGGCCGCACCTCTCTCGACGAGGTGAAAGCATTTATTGCCAACCAGAGCGGCGATGCCTCAGCCGTGATCAAAGCCATATCCGGCGGCGGTGGCCGGGGCATGCGCATTGTTCAGCCTGGCGATGACATTGAAGCCAATTTCCACGCCTGCGCCCGTGAAGCCAAAGCCGCTTTCGGCGACGACGATCTATACGTTGAACAACTTATCGAGCGCGCCCGCCATATCGAAGTACAGGTGTTGGGCGATGGCCTTGGAAACGCCGTACACCTGTGGGAGCGCGAGTGCAGCCTGCAGCGGCGCAACCAGAAACTGATTGAAATTGCCCCCAGCCCCACGCTTTCCGAAGCCACCCGGAACCTACTGCTGGAAGCGGCTTTACGCCTGGCACAAGAAGTAAACTACGCAGGTCTGGGCACCTTTGAGTTTCTGGTGGACGCAAACGGCTCTGACTTTTACTTTATGGAGGCCAACCCTCGGCTTCAGGTAGAACACACAATAACCGAAGAAGTCACCGGGATTGATCTGGTTCAGGCGCAGATTGCTGTGCTTGGTGGTGCCAGTCTTCAAAGCCTTCAGCTACAACAAGCTGATATCCCTGCACCAAGCGGCTATGCCATTCAATGCCGTATCAATATGGAGTCTCTCGACGCCAGCGGAGCTACCCACCCAAGTGGCGGCACCCTGTGCGTATTCGAGCCTCCCGGTGGCCCGGGTGTGCGGGTCGACACCTACGGCTACAACGGGTACACCACCAACCCTAATTTCGACTCCTTGCTAGCCAAGGTTATCGTGCATAGCCGTTCACAGGATTACGCCCAATCGGTAAGAAAAGCCTACCGGGCTCTTTGCCAATTCCGGGTTGAAGGGGTTAGAACCAATATCAGCTTTTTGCAGGCTTTGTTGTCGCAATCCGACGTTGCGGATAACAGTGTGTATACCCGTTATGTGGACGACCAGATGGCGGCACTAGTTGCAGAGTGCGAGCAGGAACACCCTCGCCTGTATTCCACCACAGAGCCAGCCCAAAAATCCGACAACACCAAGCCCTCGGCAGAGGCTCCGGAAGGCACAGAGGCTGCCTTGGCTCCCATGCAGGGGCAATTGATCAAGGCTCTGGTGGCGGTAGGGGAAAGCGTCCACAAGGGCCAGACCCTCGCCATTATTGAAGCCATGAAAATGGAGCATGAGATACAAGCCTCCGTTGCAGGCAGCGTTCACAGCCTTCCACTTGAACATGGCGACTACGTGAGCGAAGGCCAGGCAATTGCCTTTATCGAGCCTGGCGAGGGAACCCAAAACATAGAGACAACCGAGAAGACGGTCGACCTGAACCATATCCGCCCGGATCTGGCAGAGTCCTTCGAGCGTCACCGATTAACTCAAGATGAAGCTCGCCCTGAAGTTATGGCTAAGCGCCACAAGCGGGGCATGCTGTCGGCACGGGAAAATGTTGCCAACATCTGCGACCCGGGCAGCTTCATGGAATACGGCGCCCTCACCTTCGCAGCCCAGCGTAAGCGCCGATCCGCAGAAGAGTTGATGCAATCCACACCGGCCGATGGTTTAGTAACAGGGGTGGGCGCTGTAAATGGTGACAGCTTCGGTGAAGAACAGGCTCGTTGCGCCGTGCTGGCCTACGATTACACCGTACTGGCCGGCACCCAAGGCACAATGAACCACCGCAAGACCGACCGGATTCTGCATGTGGCGGAAGAGCAACACTTGCCGGTGATCTTCTTCACCGAAGGTGGCGGTGGCCGACCCGGCGATACCGATGATGCAACTCTGATCGCGGGCCTGCACACGCCCAGCTTTTTGCAATACGCCAGGTTAAGCGCACTTGCACCACGCATTGCCATAGTGTCTGGGCGCTGTTTTGCCGGCAACGCAGTGTTCGCCGGCTCCAGTGACTTACTTATCGCCACACGCAACTCCAGCTTGGGTATGGCAGGCCCGGCAATGATTGAGGGTGGCGGCTTGGGCATATTCGCGCCAGAAGATGTTGGCCCTATGTCTGTTCAGGTAGCTAACGGCGTAGTGGATTGCTTGGTAGAAAACGAACAAGAGGCCGCTCAAGTAGCCCGCAAGCTCATGTCCTATTTTCAGGGGCCCACCGCTGACTGGCAGTGCGACGACCAACGCCTGTTACGTTCAAGCATTCCGGAAAACCGTCTGCGCTCCTATGACATTCGTGCATTGATTCAAACGTTGGCCGACAGTGAAAGCTATACCGAGCTTCGGCCAAACTTCGCACCCGGCATGGTCACTGCTTTCGCCCGCATAGAAGGCCGCCCCGTTGGAATCATTGCCAACGATCCGAGACACCTTGGCGGTGCCATTGATGCTAATGGTTCAGACAAAGCCGCACGGTTCATGCAGTTGTGCGACGCGTTTGATGTGCCACTGGTAAGCCTGTGCGACACCCCGGGCTTCATGGTTGGGCCAGAGGCCGAGAAATCCGGATTGGTCCGACACACCAGCCGCCTGTTTGTGACGGCAGCCAGCCTGCAGATTCCCGTGTTCACCGTTGTGCTGCGCAAAGGTTATGGGCTGGGTGCCATGGGCATGGCCGCTGGCTCCTTCCACAACCCTTTCTTCACCGTAGCATGGCCTACTGGCGAGTTTGGTGGCATGGGGCTGGAAGGCGCTGTTCGCTTGGGATACAAGAATGAACTGGCGAAGGCAGGTGACGAAGCCGCACAAAAAGCGCTGTTTGAAAAACTAGTTGCCAAGCACTACGAACAAGGCAAAGCCTTGAACATGGCAGTATCACTGGAGATTGATGCAGTTATCGACCCATTCGAAACCAGAAGCTGGATTATTAGGGGCCTCAAGTCCGTTAAAAAAGCAGGGCCAACGCAAGCCCGCCGCCGACCAATGATCGATACTTGGTAGACAGGTCCTTTTGACGAATAAGGAAAGCAGACATGACACAGACACCTGAAATGCCAAAACAAGAGCCAGCTGCTGCCAAGCCATTTCGGTATTTTATGAAGGTTCGATATAGCGAATGCGATGCGCAACTCGTCGTTTTTAACGCCCGTTACGGGGACTATATCGAGTTGGCAGCGACAGAGTTTCTTTACCTATTGGGTGCCGGGTTACCAAACCTTGAGGCTACTTTTGACTATCAGGTAGTGAAGCTGACCATTGAGTGGAAGGCGCCGGCTCGTTATCGCGACATACTGGAAATTGGCGTTCGGGCTACCCATTTGGGCAATACATCTTTCGAGTTGACGACCGAGTTTCGAAATGCAGAAACCGGTCAGTTTCTGGCCACCGGCGAGCTGATTGGAGTAGCTGTACATCCGGAAACCGTCGAAAAGATTACTATTCCTGAAGCCATGAAGCACGCCATGAAGAGCGGCGCGCAAGGCAAATTTATTGACCATGCGGGGCTATATACAGCCCCACAAGACCACTGAAAGGAAGCATCAAGATCAATACGCCCAAACCAACGCCATTAACACACCCCACGCCAGCAGTGAGGCCGCCATCACCGTGTAGGTAACAGACATAGTAAGCACATCGTCTGGGCTGCGGTGGCATAGCGATCTCAAGCCTTGATACACGAGGGTGCAGGAAAGCGCCATCGCCGCGAAAACCGCCAACACGTTGAGAGCCAATACCGGCACAAGCAATGTCAGCGAAGATAACCAAAGCGGAATGGGCGCTATTGCGGCAAGTAAATAGGCATCGTTGTAGCTGACCTTTAACTTATGGCTTTCTACAACGCCGTGTATTAGCCAGCCCATTACAAAGAAGGTCAACAATTCTGCGAGAAAGAGAATGGTCGTTATAAAGCGCCACTCTTTTCCGCCGAAGCCGGTAATAAAGTCATCACCATAATGGGTGCCCGCGTAATAGAGCATCACAGGTGGCAAGAGCGACAGGGGCACTACAACAAACCATGCAAGCATAGGAATAGAGAACTGCCTACGCTGGAGTTCGGCCCAGCCCCCATTGCTGGAAAACGGAAGCTTAAGCATGCTTGAAACGTTCATTGTGAACCTCCTTGCTCTCGGGTGAGTGCATTTGCCTCACGGGACAGCTTTTGCAATATTATGATGGCTTTTACTTATTCTTTTTAGGCGCCTTTCGCCAAACCGTCAATAAACCGGAATGACCTTGAACAACTCAAGCAACAAGCGTACGCAAAAACCCCAAGCCTTTTGGCTGTTTTTTCCCGCCGCAAGCCTGCTGGCTGCGCTGGCTGTACCACTCTCTGTTTGGGCAGTCTGGTCGGGCACGGGATGGCCAGCGGGATTGCTTGGTGCCGGGCATGGCCATGAACTGATTTTCGGATTTGCGCTGGCCCTGATCGCTGGCTATACGCTTGGCCCGCAACCCCATACTGTGCTCTACCCTCTTTTTGGCCTATGGCTAGCAGCACGGCTAAGTTGGACTCTGTTCCCACACAGCCTTCTAGCCCAGCTTCTAGGCCCTTCTTTTGCACTGCTACTAGCTTGGCACGTAGTGCCTCGCTTCAATGCCGCAAAGAAGTGGCGCAATAAAATGGTGGGGCCGCTCATTCTATTGATTTGTTTACTCGCGGTCGTTTTCTGGCTTTCAACAACACTGGCAGTAGCGCGTACATTTTGGCTGCCAGGCCCTTTCGCCCTGATGCATTCCGCCATCGTTGGGTTGTTGCTATTAATGACCTTCATGGGCGGGCGGCTCATTGCCCCGGCGGTAGCGGGCACTCTGGAGAAAAAAGGCATTCCTCTGGAAGCTCGGGTTCAGCCTCGAATCGAGGGCCTGTTAATCCTTGCGCTAGGAAGTTCCATTTTTTTCATGGTATTTCCAGCGGCGAATCCTCTAACCGGAACTTTATTGATATGTGCTTCAGGGTTAATTGCCTTACGCACACTGCGCTGGAAGCTATGGCTCTGCCCGGAGCGCCCTGATTTACTGGTCTTGGCGCTGGGGTATATTTGGCTTGCCGTTGGTGCTTTTGCTACAGGCTTGATGCTGCTGCACGGGCAATCGATGGCCCCTGCCCTCCATTTGATTACCATCGGAGCGCTGGGAACCTTATCTTCCAGCGTAATGCTTCGCCTGGCTTGGCAAAGAAGCCATCGCAGGCCACCGCCTGCGGGAGAAGTTCTACCCATTGCAACCCTTTTAGCTATCGCTGCGATTAGCCGGTTTATCGCGGGTGCCTCGCCCTTTAGCTCGCCCATATTGTTATGGCTCTCTGCAAGTGCCTGGGCGCTGGCTTACCTATGGGTAACTGTTAGGCTGCTTATTCTCGCTAAACATGCAAAAAGCCGCCGGAAATGAGTGGCTACCTCTCCTGAGCCAAGCGCACTAATGATTACCCACTTGGTAATATCACCAAGGCATCCTATTGAATTATATATAGTTATAGCCCCTAATTCCGGCACGAACAAAACCCACTTAAACCACTCGCCTTTCAACTAAACTTTCCTTGATAAATATCATGAATGGACAAGCGCTTCGCTTTGCACAATGGTATCAAGAAGCCCGAAAACCGCGCCCAATGCGGTACAGGGCAGGTTAACCAAGGGAGTATTGTTATGGCTAAAACCAACGCCGACATCGAGCACTGGGATGTCGAAAACGAAGAATTCTGGGAGAAAGAAGGCAAGCGAATTGCCTCCCGCAACCTTTGGATATCCATCCCTAGCCTGCTCTTGGGGTTTGCGGTATGGCTAATGTGGGGAATGATCACTACCCAGATGAAAAACTTGGGTTTTGATTTCAGCATCGAGCAGCTTTTCACTCTCTCGGCGATTGCTGGTTTGTCTGGTGCCACCTTGCGGATACCGGCGTCATTCATGATCAAAATTGCCGGCGGCCGGAACACGATTTTCCTGACCACAGCCTTGCTGATGATCCCTGCGGCAGGCACCGGCTTTGCTTTGATGAACCCGGATACACCCTTCATCGTATTCCAGGCACTGGCGTTGTTGTCCGGTATTGGTGGCGGTAACTTCGCCTGCTCCATGAGCAACATCAGTTCCTTCTACCCCAAGAGCAAACAAGGTTATGGCCTTGGTATGAATGCCGGTCTAGGCAACTTCGGCGTTACTACTATGCAGATCCTAATTCCGCTGGTAATGACTGTTGGTATGTTCGGGTTTCTAGCGGGCGGCCCCATGGAACTGCAAAGCCCAAGCGGCACGCTGATCGGCCGGATTGAAGCCGGCACAGATACCTGGATCCAGAACGCCGGGTTCATTTGGTTGGTTTTCCTAATCCCTCTGGCCTTTGCCGGTTGGTTCGGCATGAATAACCTAAAAGTTGTTACCCCCAACCCTGGCAACCCTGCCTCGGCTTTCGGCAAGATCCTCGGTCTTTACGGCGTGGGTATTCTGACCTCTATTGCAGGTGTGTGGGCGCTTAGCATCATGAATATGTGGTTGGCACTGCCACTGACCATTATTCTAACTGTGGTTCTGCTGCGCCTGATTCCCGGTGACATCAAGCCCAACATCAAAAACCAGTTTGCCATTTTTAGCAATAAACACACTTGGTCTATGACCGTACTGTACATCCTGACCTTCGGCTCGTTCATTGGCTTCTCAGCAGCACTACCACTGTCTATCGGCGTTATCTTTGGCAATATGATGGAAGTAGCGGCAGACGGCACCGTTACCCGCGTGGTTAACCCGGATGCACCCAGCGCACTGACCTGGGCGTGGATGGGGCCATTCGTAGGTGCGCTGATTCGCCCAGTAGGCGGCTGGATCTCCGATAAGATGGGCGGCTCTATTGTTACTCAGATCATTTCTGTGGTGATGGTTGCGGCCTCTGTGGCAACCGGCTATGTGATGATGCTGGCCTACAACTCCACCGATCCCAACAGCTACTTTGCGCTGTTCCTGATCCTGTTCATTGTAATGTTTGCTGCTAGCGGCATCGGCAACGGCTCTACTTTCCGCAGCATCGGCTTTATTTTCAACCAGCAGCAGAAGGGCCCGGTACTTGGCTGGACCAGTGCCATCGCGGCCTACGGAGCCTTCATAGCGCCCAAACTACTGGGCCAGCAGATTCAGGCAGGCACTCCGGAAGTCGCCATGTACGGTTTTGCGGTGTTCTACGCCCTCTGCCTCGTGGTGAACTGGTGGTTCTACCTGCGCAAAGGGGCTTACATCAAGAACCCTTAAGCCCTAAATGTAAAACACACAAGTAAATAGAAAGCCCGCCGGAGGATAAAACTCCGGCGGGCTTTTTGCTGTTGCCTGAAAAGTTTTCCGCAAACACTGATTCACATCAAACTATTCATTTGGCGCAGACCATCAATGCACCGCCAATGCCTTACACTGAAGCATATACCTTTAATCTTGCCCAAGGAGAGGATGGAGCCATGTTGAAACACGTTTCCGCTCCGGATCATGGCACGCCGCCAAACACATCAATCCGCTTCATACAAACCAACAAAGACAATGTGCTCGCCTTTGAAATAGACGGTGTGATGTCGTCAGAAGAAATGCCTGGCGTGATCAGAAAAATGGAAGACTTTCTTGCGGGCCAAAATAAGGTGCGACTGCTTAATCGGATAAAACATTTCGGCGGCTTCGATCCGGCGATTTTCAACCCACTGTTTCCTGATATCGACATGCGCACTTTCACTGTGGCCATGGAAGAGGATGCATGGGCATGGCTTGAAGCCGAACCGGCCGAGGTGTACACCTTGATCAACAACAAAGCCCCGCCGGGATTGCTCCAGGCGGGGCTTAGGTACTAGCTTTATTACGTCAGCACATCAAGCCTTGCCAAGTGCGGCTTTACGCTGGCGCTCCTCTTCCTCAATCTGCAGGTCGACAGAAGACACTTCATACTCTTCCGCAAAGCCGGACTCAGGCTCTTTCAGCCACATCAGGCAAAGTACCCAGCTTATGAAGGCTCCGCCAGCAATGATGAAGAAGAACTGACTAGGGGTAACGAAGGTGAAGATAGTCAGGTAGACCACTGCTCCCACGTTGCCATAAGCACCCGCCATACCTGATATTTGCCCGGTTAGGCGGCGCTTGATCGACGGGATAATACCGAAGGTTGCACCTTCTGCCCCCTGTACAAAGAAGGAAGTGAATACTGTAATGCCCACGGCGATGATCAGCGGCCAACTGGAGTTAAGCAAACCCATCAGCGCAAAGCCCACACAAATACCGAACATGTAGCTGAGCATCACGAAGCGGCGGTTACCCATACGGTCGGAAACCATACCACCCATGGGGCGGGCCACTAGGTTAACGAAAGCAAAGGAAGCTGCAACCATACCAGCAGCTGCCGCACTCAGGCTCCAGGTTTCCTCGAAGAACATCGGCAACATAGATACCACCGCCAGTTCTGCGCCAAAGTTTGCAAAGTAGGTGCTGTTCAGAGCGGCAACGCTGTTGAACGGGTACTTGTCGTCCTCGGGAACACCTTTCTTCAGGATTGGCAGGTTCACTCGCAAAATCTGTACAACCTGATATAGCACAATGGCCACAATCACACCGTAAGCGATGATCGCACCAGTAACACTCAGGTAGCCCATGTTCTGGATGCGCCAAACAAGGATTGCCAGAACACCAATCAAAGGTATGGTCCAAAGAATCAATTTAACCATGTCACCCCAGGTGCTGACTTCCAGCGCACTGGCTTTGCGAGGCTTACGGTGTACGGTTCCCGCAGGGCCGTCGGTAACAGCAAACCAGTAATACACGCCATAAAGCGCCATCACGATAGCACTCTGGGCAATAGCCCAGCGCCAGCCGTCGTCGCCGCCGTACATTTGCAGCGCAATAGTAGGCAAAGTAATTGCGGCAGCAGCAGAACCAAAATTTCCCCAACCTGCGTAAAAACCCTCGGCGAAGCCAATATCGCGGGGTTTGAACCACATGGCTGTCATATGTATACCTACCACAAAGCTCGCGCCAATGGAGCTGAGTACCAAACGGCTAACCAATAACTGGGTCATGGTGTCGCCAAAGGCGAAGGTGAGTGCCGGAATCGACATCAGAATCATCAGAATTGAGAACACCCGGCGAGGGCCGAAGCGGTCAAGAGCCATGCCCACGATAATGCGGGCCGGAATCGTCAAAGCCACGTTACAAATGGCGAAGAGGCGAAGGTCATCCGGGGTCAGCCAGTCAACGCTCTTAAGCATACTCGACGCCAACGGCGCCATGTTGAACCACACATAGAATGTGATAAAAAACGCAATCCAGGTCAGGTGCAGTGCCTTGATCTCTGGATTTTTAAAACGGAATACGTCTGCAACTCTCATTTCAGCCTCCGGGGGCTTTCAGCTCTATCTGTATTCTTCAGCTTTTCTAATTAGTGACTTGGCAGAATCAGGAGTGGGCACTGCACCCGCCGAGCCAAAAATGAACTCACTTTGCCGAATGTCATGTAATCCAGTTCGTCCACAAAATAAGTGAGTGAGCGAGCAATTAAGCCACCATCAACTTCGTCACTGTGACGGGCAATAACCAACATGCCGGGCTTCACCTTTTCATCCGCTGCATAGAGCAACATCTTTCGGGCATCACCCTCCAGAAGTAGTGTTTCCGATGCAATTCCCTCTTTCTCGCATACCTCTCTGGCTTCAAGAAGGTGTCGCTTGAGCTCGTTCAGCTCTTCCTGAAACAGGTCTTCATTGCTGGATGTGATGTCCCGGGGGTTTTCTGCCACAGCCACCAGAGTGATCTGCGGTTTCAGCTCGCGAAACATCGTAATCGTCTGAACCAGCGCCAGCTTTGCGTTTCTGGAGCCATCGTAGGCAATCATGATTTTCATAGCAGTCTCCGAAGGTGGCCACACCTAACTTGCGCGCGCCGCCAATTGATATTGGTCAGCATTAGCCCACACTCCATAGCGGCCTATAATTGACTTAAATCAAAAACATCGCCAGCTACCCCACCAGAGCAATTAGATCACTACCTCCTTCCGGGTAAACCTGCCATAGGGCTACCACCAGTCCGCCCTGCAGGAGGTACCCCTAATGCCCCGACACCAAAAACACAGTTTTTGATACCTTTAACGAAGCAATAAACCAAGGCCTAAAAACGCAGAAAGGATGGCCATAGCGATGAACATGCCAACCCGCACCCAACAACATCGAGCACTCGGCCTTTCTACGCTGGCCTTCACCCTTTGCTTTGCGGTATGGACCATTTTTTCCATTATCGGTATCCGTATTGCGGAAGATCTGGGTCTATCTGACACCCAGCTTGGCCTGCTTATGGCCACTCCCATTTTGACGGGCTCCATCAGTCGACTATTTCTTGGCATCTGGACGGATCGCTACGGCGGGCGCTGGGTGCTTGGCATACTCATGCTAACCACGGCTGCCTGCGTTTACTTGCTCACCTATGCCAATACTTACCTTCTGCTCCTGGTTGGCGCTCTTGGAGTGGGCCTTGCCGGTGGTGCATTCATTGTGGGCGTGGCTTACACGGCCGCCTGGTTTGAGCCCGCTCGGCAAGGAACTGCGTTGGGCATTTTTGGTGCAGGCAATGTGGGCTCTGCAGTCACCAACTTCGGCGCGCCTTTTTTGTTGGTGGCTTTTGGTTGGGAAACGACCGCCCAGATATACGCTTCTGTGCTCGCCGTTATGGGTATCGTCTTCATGCTTCTGGCGAAAGAGGATCCCATTTCAGCTGACCGTAAAAAAGGCGAGCAACAGCGTTCGTTTATGGAGCAGATGGAGCCCCTGCGGGATCTGCGCGTCTGGCGTTTTGCGCTTTACTACTTCTTCGTGTTCGGGGCCTTTGTGGCACTGGCACTTTGGTTACCGCATTACTTAATCGGCGTTTACGGCCTAGACATAACCACTGCAGGCATGATTGCAGCTCTGTACACGATTCCGGCATCCTTATTCCGCATTCTGGGCGGCTGGATGTCTGACCGCTTCGGCGCACGGCGTGTAATGTACTGGACGTTTATCGCATCGGTGATCTGCACTTTCCTACTGAGCTACCCACCCACGGATTACGTTGTGCACGGCATTGATGACGACATTCGCTTCACTCTCGAGATGAGCCTGCCCGTATTTATTGTTCTCATTTTCACGTTGGGCTTTTTCATGTCGCTCGGCAAAGCAGCCGTTTACAAGCACATCCCTGTGTACTACCCCCTGCATGTGGGTGCTGTTGGGGGTGTTGTAGGCATGATTGGCGGGCTAGGAGGGTTTATTCTACCGCTGACCTTCGGTGTTCTGAATGATGTTACGGGCATTTGGCAGAGCTGCTTTATGCTGATGTTTATTATTGCTGCTGCCGCATTGATTTGGATGCACTACGCCATCCGCTCAGCCGAGCGCGTGGAGTGGGCTGCGAACAAGGAGCAAACCGACCTGCCAGAACTGGCGTCACCGCAGCTGTTCTACCCATTGAACCGTCAAAGCGATCCGTTAAAAGACACAAAATCGCCCTTACGCTAAGGCGAAAAATGGGCGTTTTTTGAATTCTCTGTAAGAAGACTGTTCCAGCACTGAACGGGCGATTAGAATCCGCACACCCGATGTCATCTGGAGCAGTAAAACCCATGTCCCCGGAAATGTCCCCTGTCGCTGGCTTTAACCAGTTACGCCGAATCGAGTCCAGCACGCTCTTTCAGGGCGTGGTTATCGCCATCATCATTCTTTCGGCTCTTACCATAGGCGCAAAAACCTACGACTTGCCGCCTTTGGTGGAGCAATCCCTCAGTGTGATGGATACAGCTATTACGCTGTTTTTTCTAATCGAAATACTCTTTCGCTTTGCCGCCAGCCCGGTAAAACGGCGCTTCTTTATGGACGGCTGGAACGTGTTCGACACGCTAGTGGTGATTGGCAGCCTAATCCCTCTGGATAACTCGGAGGCTGTCTTGCTTGGCAGGTTGTTGCGGGTCTTCCGGGTACTGCGTCTGGTATCCGTGGTGCCTGAGCTGCGCTTTTTGATCAACTCCCTACTCAAAGCTATTCCCCGCATGGGTTACATAGCGCTGCTGATGTTTATAATTTTCTACATCTATGCGGCCATGGGCTCAATGTTCTTTGCCAACGTAGATGAGGAGCTCTGGGGTGATGTCGCGATATCCATGCTCACGCTGTTTCGCGTGGCCACGTTCGAAGATTGGACCGACGTGATGTACGCCACCATGGAGCAGTACCCACTTAGCTGGATCTTCTATCTAACCTTTATTTTCCTCACGGCCTTCGTATTCCTGAACATGATGATCGGGGCGATTCTGGAAGTAATGAGCGAGGAACAGAATGCGGAAGAAAATCAACGAGCGCATGACGAGCGGGATGAGATTGTAAGGCAGCTCCGCATAGTGCAGAGCAAGCTGGACAAGCTGACAGAAAAGCTAGAGCCGTGATACGGGCACGAACGTGCCCGACTTATGCCTTTCTGGCCACAAACTGCACAACCGCACCTTCACCATCGTGCAGCGGACCCTCGCGAATATCACGGACGAGTTCGCGGGAAAGAAGAACCTCTTCGGGCTCAAAAAACTGTTCCAGCTCCTGCTTGCTGAACATCATGCTTTTACTGCCCGGCCCGCCGGTGCCTCGCCCTATTTGATCTTCTGTGTAACCTTCTATGATCAAATAGCCGCCGCTTCGTAGCGCGTCTTTTGCAATTTGCAGCGACCGCTTGCGAATATCTGTTGGGGTGTGAGCAAAAATCATGACAACCGCCGAGTAGAGGTTTGGCTCCGGGGTATAGGTCGCCAAATCGGCATGCACCGTTTCCAAATCCACGCTACGGGCTGCTGCAAGTCGGGCCGACTTTTGTAGCCCGACCTCTGACAAATCTACCGTGGTTACGGCATGCCCCCGCTCTGCCAGATATACGGCATTGCGCCCTTCCCCCTCGGCAAGGCATAAGACCTTGCCTGAGCTGTTATCCAGCTTGTAGTGATCCCACTGTTCCACCAGAAAAGAGTTGGGCTCTTCTCCGTATACATAGTGCTCACTACTGAATCGCTCGTCCCACATTACCTTCTCCGCAAACATCAGTGGATCAAAAAATAATAGGTTTAGCCATCGCAAGGTGGAAGATAGCGGATACTTGAACTAAAGCCAAAACAGCTGCAACAACACGCACCGGGCGTGATACGGTAACTTTTAAAGCGAAAAGTCCGGCAGCGATATAGCCTAACAGCAAGGCAATTTTGGCCAGAATCCAAGTTTGCTCCAGTGGGTTCCAAGCACCCACAAACAGCAGGCTGATGGCCGCAACAAGTAACACCGTGTCGTTTGCGTGGGGAATCCAGCGCAGGGGTGTCTGGCGCCAACCCGGCCGCCCCACAGCGTCCATCAGAAGTCTCAATGTGAACAGGACCACTGTCAGGTACGCTGTGGTCATGTGGAGGTGTTTCAGGATCATGTACATACGTGTGTCCATTTCATTGTGAATCAAAACGATAGCGGCATTGTACGCAAAGATACCACCAACCGGGTATGTTATTTCAGGTCACAGACGTTTAACATATAACTCACATATATGTATTAGCAGGAACCAACATGCAGGCTATTCCTACTTCCGCAGAAACTGGCTCCGCCAGCGTCAGCCAGCTATTCGGCTACCCCTTCCGGATTTTCTTCCTGTCGATGACAGTACTGGCGCTTTTGGTTATACCTCTCTGGGTGTTGCAGGTAACCGGCGTTATCAATATGCCTCTGGCCATGCCCGGGCTGTTCTGGCACCAGCATGAGATGCTGTTTGGCTTCTTGACTGCGGCCATTGCCGGCTTTTTGCTAACGGCTGTCTGTGTATGGACACAAACCGAACGGACCCATGGCTTTCGGCTAGTTTTACTATGGGGCGTGTGGCTGGCTGGCCGCTTGCTTCTGGCGTTTGGGGCAGATTTGCCAGATTGGCTGGTACAGGGAGTTAACCTGGCCTTCCTGCCATTGGTAATGCTGGATGCCGGATGGCGTGTCTGGAAGGCGAAGCAAAAGCGGCAGCTCATGCTTTTGGTGGTTCTAGGCTTGCTGTGGCTGATGCAGATAGGATTTGTGACGCGACTGGATATGACCTACAGCCACGGGGCGCTGATTGCAGCCATGGCACTTATTAGCATTGTAGGTGGCCGTATAACCCCAGCATTCACAACCGGTTGGCTGCGCCAGCGCGGCCTGAATGCTGACGCCGTAAAAAATATCTCTGCGCTGGATATGGCATCGCTGTTCTCTATGATTTTGCTTCTGGCATCGCTGGTAACCGGCTGGCAAGCCATCACAGGCGGTTTGGCACTAATCGCAGGTACCCTTGTACTCGTGCGACTGGCAAACTGGAAAGGTTGGCTTGCTCGTAAGGAGCCTCTCCTGTGGGTTCTTCATTTGTCCATTCTCTGGGTTCCAGTCTCTCTGTACCTTCTTGCAGGCACGATTTTCGCGGGCTGGCCATCCAACGCATGGAGCCATGCAGCAGGCACCGGCGCGATCAGTTGCTTGATTTTGGGGGTCATTGCCCGGGTAACGCTGGGCCATACGGGGCGCGCTCTGGTTTTGCCCAAAGGCATGGTTATAGCATTTATTGCTATTCAACTGGCAGCAGTCATTCGCGTGCTTACAGCATTCGACATTATCCCCTGGCACCCGGGTATTGGTAGCAGCAGCCTGCTCTGGATGTTCGCTTTCGGCATGTACCTCGTGCGCTACACAAAAATCCTTGCAAGCCCGAGGCCCGACGGCCGACCCGGCTGAGCCGCTGCGAAGGAACTATTGGCACACCTAAACAAAGAGCAGGCTCTCAGGAACCTGCTCTTTTCTTTGTCATTCTATACCTCGCTCTTTTTGTATCGCAGGCCTCGCAAACAGGGCCCGTGCCACTTGAAACCACCCCCCTTTAGCGCTAATCATCCACTAATGGTCAATAGCGACTCGCGAAATAACAGCTAAAGTAACAATAAATCATTCTGTAACAGAGACGATGGCACTATGAACCCTGATCATTTTGATAAAGAAGACCTGATCAAGTGCGGTCATGGCAAACTTTTCCCGGGCGCCACGCGGCTACCCATTGATGAGATGCTAATGGTTGACCGCGTTACCCACGTTGGCGCGGACGACGGCCTATACGGCAAGGGAAGTTTGGTGGCAGAGCTGGATATCAATCCGGACCTCTGGTTTTTTAAAGTGCATTTCGTGGATGATCCGGTGATGCCGGGTTGCCTAGGCCTTGATGCCATGTGGCAGCTGGTTGGTTTTTATCTGGCTTGGGGCGGCAGTGAAGGCAAGGGCCGCGCGCTTGGCGCCGGAGAAGTGAAGTTTACCGGTCAGGTTCTGCCTACCGCCAAAAAAGTAACCTACTACCTCGACCTCAAACGTGTAATCCGTCGCAAGCTTACGATGGCCATTGCCGACGGGCGTATGGAAGTGGATGGCAAAGAAATATACACCGCCAAAGACCTGCGGGTTGGCGTGTTCTCTTCCACGGATGATTTTTAGGAGTTAACAAGATGCGGCGCGTTGTTATAACCGGCATGGGGATTGTCTCCAGCCTTGGCACCAATCAAAAAGAAGTCACGCACTCCCTGAAGGAGTCCATTCCCGGGATCGGTCTCAGTGAAGAAGCCCGTGACAACGGTTTGCGCAGCCACATTTGTGGCCAGATAGACCTGAATCTGCCCGAGCTGATTGATCGCAAACTGTTGCGCTTCATGTGTCCGGCTGCAGCCTACACCTATCTTGCCGCCTGCGAAGCCATCGAACAGGCTGGGCTGACCAATGAACACCTTACAGCCAACAGCACCGGCGCTGTGTTTGGTACTGGCGGCGCGTCAACGGTTGAGCTTCTTGATGCAATCGACACCCACCGCGCCAAAGGTATTCGCCGCGTTGGACCTTATCGCGTGCCCCGCACTATGGGCAGTTCAATCAACGCGACTATCGCAACCGCATTTGGCATTACCGGCATCAACTACGGCATTACTTCAGCCTGTGCCACCAGCGCACACGCCATCGGCCACGCGGCAGACCAAATTGCCCTTGGGCGCCAGGATGTCATGCTTGCTGGCGGCGGTGAAGATATCCACTGGACCCTAAGCCTAATGTTTGATGCCATGGGCGCGCTTTCGACCAAATACAACGATACGCCGGAAAAAGCATCGCGCACTTACGATAAAGACCGGGATGGCTTTGTTATTTCTGGCGGCGGCGGCACATTGGTGCTCGAAGCACTGGAACACGCAGAAGCCCGCGGCGCGACCATTCTTGCGGAACTGGTCGGCTTTGGAGCCACATCTGACGGAGCAGACATGGTTGCCCCAAGCGGTGAAGGCGCAATACGTTGCATGCAGCAAGCCATGAAAACAGTAGATGGCGAAATCAGCTACATCAACACCCACGGCACAAGCACGCCCGCCGGGGACGTAACAGAACTGACAGCCCTCAAAGCAACGTTTGGCGATAAGATCCCGCCGCTGAGCTCTACCAAGCCCCTTTGCGGCCACGCTCTGGGCGCAGCCGGTGTTCATGAGGCTATTTACAGCATCATCATGCAGCGGGAAGGCTTTATCGCACCGTCAGCCAACATCGAGAATTTGGATGAGGGTGCACAAGGTTACCCGATTGTGCGCGAACGGCTAGACAACCAAAATCTGGATCTCGTTATGAGCAACAGCTTTGGCTTCGGCGGCACCAACGCCACGCTGGTCTTCAAGAAGGCCTGACTACATTAAGAAAGCCTAATAGAGCGGTATTCAGCCGGGGATGTACCCATCCAGCGCTTAAACGCCCGGCTGAATGCGCTCAGTTCTGAAAACCCAAGCTGCTCGGCAATCTCAACCAAAGGTTTGGTTTTATCCTGCATGTAAGTTAGCGCCTGCTTACGGCGTACATCTTCTAGCAATCGGGCAAAGGTTAATCCTTCGCGCTTCAACTTCTTATGAAGCGTATACCGGCTCATGTGCAACTGCGACGCCACCACTTCAACACCCACCTTGCCACGGGTAAGCTGAATACTGATCAGCGAACTCACTTTGTTACTCAACGAAACCCGTACCACCTCTGGGCTCAGAGGCTCTAATGCCATTCTTTGATCCTCCTGATTCATAAATACCGATTCTATCATTCGGGGTTGCAGCGTACACATGTTAGCTGAAAATAATCAATAGTACGTTTGAGCAGGGTCAAGGGAATGAACAACAGGCTACGGCAAAATAGCCCACCACTGATTTACTCGGAGCCCCCATGAACATCCCGGAACTGTTGGCACCTGCTGGCACCCCTGAACACCTGGAGACCGCCTTCGCCTATGGCGCTGATGCAGTCTATGCTGGCCAACCTCGCTACTCCCTGCGGGTACGCAACAACAGCTTCAAAGACACGGCTGCGCTCGGTTCCGGCATTCAGCGCGCCCATGAACTGGGCAAGCAGTTCTACTTGGTCTCGAACATAGCTCCCCACAACGACAAAGTGCGCTCATACCTGCGGGACCTGGAACCCGTACTGGAATACAAGCCAGACGCTTTAATTATGTCGGACCCTGGCCTGATAATGCTTGTGCGGGAAAAGTGGCCGGACCAGCCTATACACCTATCGGTGCAGGCCAATGCCGTGAACTGGGCTACCGTAGAGTTTTGGCGCCGCCAAGGGATCAGCAGGGTAATCCTGTCGCGGGAACTTGCCCTGGGTGAAATCCGCGATATTCGCGAACGGGTTCCACAAATGGAACTGGAAGTATTCGTTCACGGCGCCCTATGCATGGCCTACTCCGGGCGCTGTTTGCTTTCCGGCTACATGAACCACAGAGACGCCAACCAAGGCGCTTGTACCAATGCCTGCCGCTGGAACTACAAAGAAGTTGCCCACACTCAAGACCAAACCGGCGACCTAATTGCCACATCTGCGGCAAGTGATGTTCAAAGTTTCGAACCGAAAGAAATTCTTCTGGAAGAGCCAAACCGCCCCGGCAGTTTTATTCCTGCCTATGAGGATGAACACGGCACTTACATCATGAACTCCCGGGATCTGCGCGCCGTGCAACACGTGGCAGAGCTGGCGGCCATGGGCGTACATTCCCTGAAAATCGAGGGGCGCACCAAAAGCACCTACTACGTTGCCAGAACGACTCAGGTGTACCGTAACGCCATTGACCAAGCGGCACAGGGCATGCCTTTCGACATGAACCTAATGAATGAGCTGGAAGCGCTCTCCAATCGTGGCTACACCGAAGGCTTCCTGCGCCGACATGTGCCGCAGGAATACCAGACTTACGAGCAGGGCTCCTCCTTCCTTGGAACTCAACAAGTCGTAGGCACCATCATCGATGATAACGGCCAGTGGCTGACCATAGATGTGAAAAACAAGTTTGCACCGGGCGATCAGCTGGAACTGATCACACCGTCTGGCAACCTGCAGTTTTCAGTACCGGTTATGGAAAACCGCAATGGTGTTGCTATGGATTGTGCGCCGGGTAGTGGGCACATCGTTCGCATCCCTCGCCCACCCCAAACGCCTCAAGCTCTGGACTTCAGCTACCTCACCCGCATTCTGCCTGCAGAAAGCTAAAGCACCATCAAGCTACCAGCTCCGTATAAGTTCGTAGTAAAACCGTTCTACACCCGCCAGACTTAGCCTCTGGCGGGTGTAGTACGCTATAATTTGTGTTCCCGCAATTTAATACCTGACTAATTTAGTATGGTATTGTACAATTACGAACCAGAAGCAGACAGATCAGGCCCCGCAACCCACTTCGGTTGCCGGCAAACCAAAGGGTCTTAGAGCCCGCGAGAGAGAATACGGAGCGACGATCATGACGACCGCCAACAAAGAGGTGAACGAACTGATCAAACGGGAATACGAACACGGTTTCGTAACAGACATCGAAGTCGATACCTTCGAGCCCGGTTTGAATGAAGACGTTATCACCCGCCTTTCTGAGATCAAGAAAGAGCCGCAGTTCATGCTGGAATGGCGCCTCAAGGCCTATCGTCGCTGGCTTGAAATGGAAGAACCCGATTGGGCTCATCTGGGCTATGACAGAATCGACTACAACTCGGTTTCCTACTACTCGGCCCCGAAGCGCAAGGAAGACATGCCCCAGAGCCTTGATGAAGTAGATCCCGAGCTGCTGAAAACCTATGAAAGACTGGGCATCCCTCTGCACGAACACGCGAAACTTGCTGGCGTAGCCGTAGATGCCGTTTTCGACTCAGTATCGGTTGCCACCACATTCAAAGAGCCGCTGGCAAAAGCAGGCGTTATCTTTTGCTCTATCTCGGAAGCGGTGCGCGATTACCCCGAACTGGTGCAAAAATATCTCGGCACTGTTGTCCCCCACACAGACAACTTTTTTGCTGGTCTTAACGCTGCGGTCTTCTCAGACGGAACCTTTGTATATGTTCCCAAAGGCGTTCGCTGCCCCATGGAACTGTCCACTTATTTCCGGATCAACGCTGCAAACACCGGCCAGTTCGAGCGTACTCTGATAATCGCCGATGAAGGCAGTTACGTGAGCTATCTGGAGGGCTGCACCGCCCCCATGCGCGATGAAAACCAATTACACGCAGCTGTAGTTGAGTTGGTCGCTCTGGACAATGCCGAGATTAAATATTCCACGGTGCAGAATTGGTATCCGGGCGACGAGAACGGCAAAGGCGGCATCTACAATTTTGTAACCAAACGCGCCGCCTGCATCGGTAAGAACTCCAAGGTCTCTTGGACTCAGGTGGAAACCGGGTCGGCCATCACTTGGAAGTATCCCAGCTGTATCCTGCGCGGCGAAGGCAGCGTTGGTGAGTTCTATTCCGTAGCGCTTACCCACAACCACCAGCAGGCCGACACTGGCACCAAGATGATTCATCTGGGTAAGAACACCACCAGCACCATCATTTCCAAGGGTATTTCAGCCGGCAAAAGCTCCAACGTTTATCGCGGCTTGGTCAAGTTTGGCCCTCGGGCAGAAGGCGCACGCAACTTTACCGAATGTGACTCGCTGTTGATCGGCGACCAGTGTGGCGCGCACACCTTCCCGTACATTGAGAGCCTAAACAAATCAGCCATCGTTGAGCACGAGGCTACTACATCAAAAGTTAGTGACGAGCAGATGTTCCTTTGCCGCCAGCGCGGTATTGATATGGAACGGGCCGTTTCGATGATCGTGAACGGTTTCTGTAAAGACGTTTTCAAGGAACTTCCCATGGAGTTTGCGGTTGAAGCCGGCAAGCTTCTGGAAGTGAGCCTAGAAGGTTCTGTTGGTTAACAGGGCAGCAAACACAAACGTATCGCGGAAGCCGTCGGGTAGGCCCTTCCGGGATCGTCAAAATCAGGGATGATTTTGCCGAGCGTACATGGACGTGTTCACAGCGTATCCCGGAAGGGCCTACCCGATGGCTGACTCTCCCCAAATCTGGGGCGGGCACAAAATTTCGTCGGTTAATAGAGAGAAGCAAACAAATGCTGAGCATTAAAAACCTGCACGCATCCGTTGAGGGCAAAGAAATCCTCAAAGGCATTAACCTGGAGATCAAGGCCGGGGAAGTACACGCCATTATGGGCCCGAACGGTTCGGGCAAGAGTACGCTGGCTCAGGTACTTGCAGGCAACGACGCATTTGAAGTTACCTCAGGCAGCGTCACCATGAATGATGAAGACCTACTTGAGAAAGAAACCGAAGAGCGGGCTCGGGATGGTGTGTTTTTGGCCTTTCAGTACCCGGTAGAAATTCCGGGCGTAAGCAACCTGCAGTTCATGCGCACTTCGGTAAACGCCATGCGTCACCACAGGGGCGAGCCAGAAATGAACGCCGCTGAGTTCATGAAACTGGCCCGGGAAATCTCCAAACAGGTAGATCTCGACCCTGCGTTCCTCAAGCGCGGTGTAAACGAAGGCTTCTCCGGTGGCGAGAAAAAGCGTAACGAAATCATGCAAGCTCTCATGCTACAGCCTAAGCTGGCCATTCTGGATGAAACCGACTCAGGCCTGGACATCGACGCCCTCAAGGTTGTTTCTGACGGCGTTAACGCCCTGCGGGCTGAAGATCGTGCCATCCTGATGGTAACTCACTACCAGCGCCTGCTTGATCATATTGTTCCAGACTTTGTTCACGTTCTAGCCGACGGCAAGATTGTGAAATCCGGTGGCCGTGAGTTGGCTCTGGAACTGGAAGATCGCGGTTACGCTTGGCTTGGCATCAAGGACGATGAAACTGCAGCCAGCTCAGCTCTCTCCAATTCAGCCAATTAAGGAGACCGCGGAATGAAACCAGCACCAACTCTTCTTTCCACCGCGTTCCTGCACCCGGCTGGCCAGGCACTACCAGAGCCTTTGCTTGCACTGCGCAAACAGCGTGGTGCTGCCTTGGTAGACATGCCCATGCCAACGCGGAAAACAGAAAACTGGAAATACTCCAGTAAGTATCTGAAGTTGACCGACGAGATGGCGACCTCATTGCCCGCCACTGGCAAGACGGGCAGCGCTTTAGCGGTTCCTGGTTACAAGGTGGTTTTCATCAATGGCGTTGTGATGCCTGAAGCCAGTGAGTATCCCGATCTCGACAATATCCGCATCCAACGTTTTGGCGATCTTTCAGATGCAGAAGCCAGCGAGCTGGTTGAGCGCTTAGATAGCACACTTGACGCAAAAGCCGTGCAATTCGCAGGGCTCAACACGGCACGTTTTGAAGATGGGCTGGTGATTCGCCTAAAGCCGGACGCCGTGCTCGACCAACCATTATTCATCATCCATGAAGTGACAGCAGACTCCAGTGGCTCAGCCTTCCCTCGCATTTTTGTGGATGCCGGCCGCAACAGCCAACTCACTCTGGTTGAAGAGTATATTTCCAGCGGTCAGGAAGCGGTTTTCGTAAACTCAGTCACTGAATTCACCCTTGCAGAAGGTGCGAATGTAACCAACATCCGCCTAAGCATGGGCGGTGAAAACGTGCAACACATCGGTGCTACGGGTGTAACCCAGCAGCGCAGCTCCCGCTTCGAGAGCCACTGCGTAGGCTTTGGCGGCCCACTGCGGCGTCATGATTTGCGGGTGCGACTGGAAGGCAAAGGCGCGGAGTGCAAGCTCAACGGCGTTGTTGTAACCCAGAGCACACAGCACTACGACAACCACACGACTATTGAGCACGTAGCACCCAATTGCGACAGTGAAGAAACCTATCGCAACATCGCTGCGGATAAATCCCACGCCGTATTCAACGGTCGGATTCATATTCACCCGGACGCCCAGAAATCCAACGCGAACATGAGCAACAAAAATCTTTTGCTCTCCACTGGCGCTGAGATTGATACCAAGCCCGAACTGGAAATCTACGCCGATGACGTAAAGTGTGCACACGGCGCAACCATCGGGCAGCTTGATGAAGAGTCGTTGTTTTATCTGGTTTCCCGGGGCATCGGTCGTAGGGAAGCCAACGTACTGCTAACCATGGCATTCATCAACGAACTGGTTGCTCAAATTCCGGTGGAGGCTGTGAGGGACACGGTGCAAGCTCGCCTGAACCAGTTCTTCGACCAAACGTTCCAAGAGGCCTAAGTGGTATGAACGACCTGTCCATGGCTAACACAGCTACCCAAAAGGCGTTTGACGTACAAGCCATCCGCCGGGACTTCCCTATCCTGTCGCAACAGGTCAATGGAAAGCCGCTGGTGTATCTTGATAACGGTGCGTCGGCGCAGAAGCCGCTTGCTGTTCTAGATGCCATGGACCGCTACTACCGGGAAATGCACTCCAATGTACACCGGGGTGCACACACCCTAGGTGACCGTGCAACAGCCGCCTTTGAGGGCGCGCGCGAGACCGTTCGCGCCTTCTTGAATGCAGGCAGCACACGGGAAATTATCTGGACAAAAGGCACCACTGAGGCCATCAATCTTGTAGCCAATGGTTTGGCCCCGAAGCTCAAAGCGGGCGACGAAATTCTGGTGAGCCACATGGAACACCACGCCAACATTGTACCTTGGCAGATGGTCGCCGAGCGCACCGGCGCAAAGGTGGTGCCAATTCAAGTCTCGCCAGAAGGCGAACTGGATATGGATGCGTTCAACAGCCTGCTGAACGATCGCACGCGCATTCTGGCCGTCACCCACGTTTCCAACGTTTTGGGCACGATCAATCCGGTAAAGGAACTGGTGAGCCAAGCCAAAGCTCGCAGTGTAATTACCCTGCTTGATGGCGCTCAGGCAGTCCCCCACTTCCAGCCGGATGTGCAGGCACTGGATTGTGACTTTTATGTGTTTTCATCTCATAAGCTGTTCGGCCCAACCGGCATTGGTGTGCTTTATGGCAAAGCCTCACTGCTGGAAGACATGCCTCCCTATCAGGGCGGCGGCGAGATGATTGAGCGGGTATCGTTTGAACGCACCACATGGAACGTTCTGCCCTACAAGTTTGAAGCAGGTACACCGGCAATCGCCGAAGCTGTGGGTTTAGGGGCTGCTATTGAGTATCTTAACGGCCTCGATCGGCCAGCAATGGAAGACGCGGAGAATGCTTTGATGGCACGCGCCAACCAGCTGGTTGAAACCGTTCCCGGCATGAGCATTATCGGCACCGCAAAGCAAAAAGTTCCCGTAATGTCCTTTAAAATCAACGGTTTGCACCCAAGTGATATAGGAACCTTACTGGATCAGCAAGGCATCGCAATTCGCACTGGCCACCACTGCGCCATGCCACTGATGGATTTCTACGGAGTTCCCGGTACAGCCCGGGCCTCCTTTGCGTTCTACAATACTCTGGACGAGGTGGAACAACTGTTTGCCGCCTTACAGAAAGTCCAGCGCCTGTTTGCCTGATGGAGGAGACACCATGACAGCTGAAGTCTTCACGCCGACCGTAGGCGTCACAATGACGCCAAGTGCCGTCAAGCACGTGCGCAAGCAACTCGACAAAGCCTCGAGCGCCAAGGGTATCCGATTAGCAATCAAAAAAAGCGGATGTTCCGGCTTCAAATACGAAACCCAGTGGGTGGACGAAGCTGCCGCTGACGACAAGATATTCCACATTGATGGCATTGATGTGTTTGTGAAAGAGGAGCATCTTGCCATGGTGAATGGCATCGAGATCGACTTCGTTACCGAAGGCGTAAACTCCATGTTCCAGTTCCGCAATCCCAATGCCACCGCCGAGTGTGGGTGTGGTGAGAGCTTTACTGTAAGCTGACCCCCCCTCTCCTGCGCCATAAGAGGTCTAACCAGGCATGCAAGAAAGAGAAGTCGTCCTGACCAAACGCGAGGTGGAAGCCCGCCTTGTTCCTGTTGGAACAGAAATCATGATTCCGGCAGACACCTTTGTGACCATCACCCAGTCACTGGGCGGTACCTTTACCGTTGCGGTCAACGGCAATCTTGCCCGCATTGAAGGTCACAACGCTGATGCTTTGGGTAAAAAGCCCTTGGAAAGCAGCTTTGATACCCCGGACGATGGCACGGTTAACGAGAACCAAGTATGGGAAGCCATCCGCAACTGCTACGACCCGGAAATTCCGGTAAATGTGGTGGATCTCGGCCTTATTTACGAGTGCCGGATTGAAAACGGTACGCCAGAAGGCAATCACATTTACATTTTGATGACCCTCACCGCGGCCGGTTGTGGCATGGGGCCGGTCATCACCGACGATGTAAAAACCAAAGTAGAGCACGTTCCCAACGTAGACAAGGTAACCGTAGATCTAACCTTTGACCCGCCCTGGAACAACGACATGCTCACCGATGAAGCCAAGCTAGAACTGGGAATGCTGTAAATGCCAGCTACGGAAAAAGATTTTCTCGACAACCCGCTAGGAAAAAACCCAACTCTTGAAGACGTTCTCGACGGCTTTGAGTTTCTCGATGACTGGGAAGAACGTTACGCGTTTATCATTGACCTAGGTAAACAGCTACCTGCCTTTCCGGACGACGCGCGGATTGAAGAGAACTACGTGCACGGCTGCCAAAGCCAGGTTTGGTTGATTGCTCACTACCACCAAGCCGACGGCAAGCTCTACTTGCTGATTGATTCAGACGCAATGATAGTACGGGGCCTCGCTGCCATGATTCTGGTCGCGCTGAACGGCAAAACCCCAAGGGACTTGCTGGCCACCGATATAGATGAGATTTTCGAACAGTTGGACTTGTTCCGCCACATCTCTCCAACCCGTGGCAACGGCTTGCGCTCCATGATTGGAAAGATTCGTGATATTGCGGCGGCTGCAGCGGCAGAGTGACTCTGCTCACACAGCCTAAACCACATTAGTAGATAACGGCGTAGTCGCCTCTTTGGATATTAATCTGGGAGCCAAGTTTGGGCATCCAGGCTCTTGCTGAATCCAGAGACAGACTGTGGATGTGCAACTCAACATCCGTATCCCAAAGCTGCGCTGGTTCATCTGGGCGAGCCAGAGAACTCTCAGCTCGCACCAGACGCATTTTGGCACCTGGCAACAATCCTGATGGCGTGCCAACATCAAGCAGCAAATCCTTGCCAGCAACCTCAGTAATAGGCACTAGCATAGGTTGGCAGTCCAACTGCGCAAGAACGTCGGATGCCATATCAGCCAGCACTTTTTCCACAGCCTGTCCGTAGGCAGTATTAAAGAAACGATCAGATCCAAAGGCAACTTGCTTATTACGGGGCACATCCCATTCGCCAGAACCGGAATATCGCTTCTCCATAATCACTCTTCCGGTGTAACCATCGTGTACAAACATATCCAACTCAAAGTTTCGACGAGTGTCAGAACCAAACACAGCTCGCTTCATCTTGGAGCCATAATCAGTACTCCAAGCTTCGGGATCGCTGATGCTGACATCGCGAATAATGCCAGACATCACAAACTGGGCACCCATCTCCCGACTAACAGCTGAATACTTACCCAGCCGGTTACTCGAACCGAAGATCATTGTAGGCGCCATCGAACTACTAGCAAACATCTGCCACTGCGGCGCTGAGTATGCTTGCACCCTTTGCGACTGCTCCAAGCGCTGATATAAAGACGAAGAAACAGCCTTCCCCACGTTATTCAAACCACCAAATACCGACTGCTCTGGGTGCTCAAGCGGGAAACCAGCTACAGCCAACTTCTTTCGGTACTTAGGAGCATCCGCACCTGAACATAGCGGATTTGGCTCAAAGGCTTCAATATCCTGCTCTTCGCGTATTACCTTCGCATAATCATCCAGTACATCCTGAGTGCGGCCAACTTCTTTGGTTACCACTAAGTGTACCGGTTCAGGCTCAATCTTCTTGGTTTCAAGCTCGCCCACTTTCTCAGGCTTGTCATTGCCGGTGGGTCCAGCTGAGGTGGCCACTGCACCACCAGCCTCATTTTCATCATCTCGCATGTCTGGAGCTTGGTTATCCGGTAGTTTTTCAACATCAGCTGCCCTCGCATTGGGAGCATCTGTCTCTTCACCAGCAAGCAGCTCACTTTCTGTTGAAGGCCCACTTTCTTTAGAGAGTGCCAACGCGGAAACACTACTTCCATCAGGATCGCTCAAAGCTAGCTGCGTTCCCTCGAAAGCCTCTGAACTAGCAGGCACAAAGCCTCTACGCTGAACACCAGCCGCCGCTTCATCCTGTGAGTAATCTGTACTCTTACCTATAAAAAAACCGATAATTGTGCCACCAAGCGGCGCGAGGGGAGTTGCAAACGAAGCACCTGCAAGAATCCCGCCCACCAAAGCTCCGACGCTGCTACGGTTTCCCAGAAAGCTCTCAGTCTGCTCTGTTATAACCGGTGCTTCCGCATAGGCATAGGCTGGCAATGCAAGCGTAGCAATGCACACACTTGAAACGAGAGCCAAGCTCCAGCGCATAGGAATAAGCGCACACCTGCTGTTTAACATGCGTTTTTCTCCACTTACAAGAACTCCTAAACATTCCGGAGCTGTACTGTTAAACTAAAAAACAAGAAAATTTCATGCCAGCTTTGATCATTTCCTATTAAAGCCTGCCCTGCCCCTCTGTTGAATCATCAGCTCAGCTTTAACGGCGCCGGTAAACGGCAACCTCCTGCCGGTTTATGGCTTGGCGATTTTCCGAACCAAACAATCAGTATCTTTCACTTTAATTTGGTCACAGAGGCCCCGAGCTTCAGCTTCAGTCTGACCTGGAGCCGTCAGTAATCGAAATAATCTGCCAGTTTGTTCGAGTCGAGGTTCATACACTTCTGGCATAACATCGTTTTCCAACAGCTGAGCCCAATACTCCAGAGCGTTTTTGCGATTGCTGAACGCTCCTAGCTGTATATGCCAGTTGCCAGTCTTTGCGAGCACTACTGGTTGCTCAAGCGAGGGCAAATCCACTTTGGGCTTCTGATCTGGCACACTGGGCCTCGGAGCAAATATGGGCTCTGGCTTGTCGTGAACCTGAGCATCAAGCTCACGTTTTTCAATTATCTGCCGGCCTTTGCCTGCACTCAGAACAAAGTCAAGATTTCTTATCACCCCTCCCTGAGAACTCACTCCAACCTTCGCAGGGCGCTCATCAATTCTTGGCCGCCAAGAATCACCCAAATCTAAGTGATAAACACCCGGAGGCACTTCAGCAAACAGATAAAAACCATCAAATGCAGTACGCTGAGACGAAACTACCTCACCAGCTTTATTCAGTAGTTGCACCAACACTCTCCCTGATGGTGTCCGAATGGCGCTCTGGCCCTCATCTATAGAATAAACGTGTCCTTCAAGCTCCGAAGTACGTATTACCGGGAAGTTAACTTGGCTCCAACTGCCCGGCCTAGGCTCTACCGACACTCCTTCACTTTCAGACCACATATCGATACCCGGCAAAGACTCTGGATCAATAGCGATATCAGTCACCCTATCTTGACGCAGACGCATGAGGTAACTCTGACCATCCTCCTGTGTTGAAGCTGATTGCCAGTTCTGAACGGCATCAACACGAACATTATTCAAGCCCGGCTCGCCCTCGTCCCGAATGCCATTGCCATTCTCATCCATGTATGCGAGCGCATAGGCTGCGCCATAATTCGCTTGGGATAAGCGGTCTATGTGGGGCCAGGTGCGATCTGGTCTCGGAACCAAACTAGTCGATAGGCTCACCAGCCCCACCCAACGTTCGTTACTGTCATAGATCACCTGCGGGCTAATCTGCACGTAATCCAATAGCCAGTTAAAGCCTGCGCGGTAATTCGTATAATCTGTGCGTGCACTGTGATTGATATCAAAATTCATAGTCATTTTTGAATCCACTCTCACACTGGCCGAACCACTCAAACTGTTGAGCTCTGTGTCAGGCGAAATGCCGTACCCAATACCTGCCCGGAATCGCCAAGGCTTTACGGTGGCAGACATATTCAACACACCACCTGAACGCTCATTCACAACCCCAAATTGGCTATTACGAGTGTAAAAGAAGGATTTTGATAGCCTTGTGCCGCCTTTGCTTGTAACAGTAGTACCCACGCTGGTGTCTGTTGCTCTGGAGGTCTCACGCTCTGTATGCCGCCCATCAAAATTCAGTGGCAGCCAACCTAAGCGAGTCGACAGTCCCAAATCCCCCGACCACAAAGGGCGGTTAGTCGGAATCAGCACCTCGTCTAATCCCCCTTTGAGATAATGCGTGTAACGCACAGTGGTAGTGGTTGTGTCCCCAAGACTGGCTCGAATCAACCCGGTAGCTTCATCCAAAGTCATGGCTCGGTTCTGATACCCCGCGCTCGTTTGCACCCGGGCGTAATTAACACTGACACCGGCTCTGAAATCTTGCTCACGTTGACCATCAGCAACAAAGCTATCGACACCAACCGAAGCCACCGCATTGGATGCAAGGCCAATATTGAAATCTGCAAGGAAACGCGCGGTGTTTACCTCGCCTTTTGCAGCAGGCGTTTTTACGTCAAAAACAGTTCTACCATCCTGAAGAGCTGCCAGTTCGTAACTTACTTCCCCCAGTTCAAGATCACTTCGCCCGGCAAAATAGACTCTTTCCTCCCTGCGTTCTTCCCCAAAAGGCCCGTACAGAACAAGCTCAAAACGGTTTTCGCCAAACTCTAACGGGACGTCAAGGAACTCATACTGGGCCTTGCTATCGACCACCTGAAAATCGACCAGAATGCCATTTCGGTATAGCTCTACCTCCCAGTCCGGTGGCACATTGCCTCGCAAATCTATTTGTTCATCTGCGAACAATCCGGTACGCCCTTCCTCGGCACCACCACCTCGAATCAGCACTCCACGCGCACCCGCGTCTACGTCACCCACTTCTATATAATCCAGTTTCAAAGGCGCATTGAGGTTGGAGCGCTCCAGTTTGAACCGCCCATCACTAACCTCGTCATTCTTACTCCCGCTGAACGCTAACGTAGAGGTCATCCAAGCAAAATCTCCACGGGATAAAACGGAATAATTTCCACCATAACTGGTGCTGGAGTCATCTTCATCATCCAGAACGCTGTTCAGGTTTAAGCGGATATCAGTGGCATGAGCACCCAAGACACGATAAGGAGTTTCCTGAAACGGAAGAACGGCTTCACGTTGAGTCAAAGCCCCGACTTTGGGGCGTGATCGTGATCGTGAAAGCCGATTTTGAAGAGGGATAAGTTCTGTGGTTTCAACCAGCAGTTCAAGTTGCCGAATATTGGGAACGAGTAGAACCGGGAACCAGGATTCAAGCGCTTCGATGGTTACAAATATATCATTCTGAAAAGCCTGCGCTTGGCCATCAACAATAAAGTCGCGCTCGCCGGAGATCACCTCATCTTGGCTCAAGTCCAGTGAAAACGAACGCTCCTCCCGAATAAACCAGCCACCTGCAAGGCCTGCGTCTGCATCCGTGTTAATTGGAAACTGCAAGACATCCGCTAGCTCAGAAAGGGAGAGCCAAACCCGATCTTCACCCTGAAAACCAAGGATTGCAGTGCCAAGGGATGCACCATCTAGCTTTACGTCCAGAAGGAGTTCGTTCTCCACGCTCAGAGGGGCTGCGTCGACCCGGCATACTGCTAGCGCAAGAAAAATAGCAATCGACCACCCAGCAACCCCTAGGCAGAACTGGCAACCTAACTTTCGGTATCGGAGCATGAACTAATCTCATCAACAGCATTGTGTCAGAAAAACGACGCCTCGTTGATGATTAGCAATAAACAGGCCACCTACAGCTCTAGCGCGGCAACCAAAGCTCACTTGCTCTGAAAGACTCGCTCATCCCATAAGCGCCCTTTGTACTCTCCAGAGCCCTCGTAAGCCACGCGAATCCACGCCCCTGCCGGGACGGCACTGTCTCGCAATGAAACCTTAACAATCTTTCGTGATGTTTCATGAAACACAGACACTTCCTTAGAACTGCCAATTCGTTCAACCGGGCTGTTTGCATTCCTTTGCATTTCAACGATCAGGTCCCCGCTACTGCTTGCCTCCCCTGTGCGCTCAAGCGTAATCGCCAGAGCCATGTTGGTCTGATTTGTGGCAGGCACAACCGCGACGTCGGCAATTTTGACCTCCGGAGCGGATACCTTATACCGGGCGATAACAGGTATGGAGAATGACATTTGCATGAACAGCCTGAAGCTGACCCCCTCGCGATCCGGATCATCCATCTCGAATACACCGGCGGGTTCTGATTCCTCTCCAATCACCTGCAACTTCAAGTGAGACCGATATTCACCAGGCTTCAAGTCGGCAGGCGGGCGGAAGTTCAGGCGTACCGTCTGGTTTTCCCCCGGCCCTACTGTAATCTGCCGCGGGGAGAAACGAATCATGCCAGATGCGCTGGGCCAGTTCTGATCGGGCTCCACCATAACGTAGTTACCGGCCTCGTTAACTCGTTTATCCTCCCACATCAGGCGGTATGTCCGCGCTCCCTGACTGGTATTTCGGAGCACCAACGTAGCCGATCGGTTGTCTGCGTCCATGAGCGCCCTGGTAGGGCTGATTAACATATCCGCAGATGCCAATAACGGAACCTGTGCAAACAACACAAGAGTACACACTAGAAATAAAAATCTGGTTGCAGAAGTCATCGTAAAACTGCCTTGTTTCAATAAGAGACTGTCAAACTGTAAGTCGCCTCATAGGCGCCAGCCGGGTATACCTGTTTTTGTGTTTTCTGGGTACTCAGGGTTCCACCGACTGCAATTTCCAACTGCCCAGAGCGATCGGTATGGCCAGCGGAATCTGGTGATGTTTCAAGGGCCGTCAGTGTAAAGTAGGGGGCGGTTGGATTACCGGGGAGCTTCAACTTGATCTCGCTGGCATCAACAGCAATTGATAACAAACGATTGGGTGCCGCGCCTGTAACCAATAGTCTTGCAGGTGCAGGCACACCCAAAGAAACTAATTTTGCATCGCCATTATTGATTATAGTGATACGTCCGTCGGGAAGTAGCCGCAAACTGGCTTGATGGTCTGGATCCGTCTTCGCGAACAAGGTGCCAAACTGAAGTGGTGTAATCTGATCCAAGCCAAAGCTGCTTCTTACTTCCCCACCCATGGTTACGAGCTTACTGACCGTAACAAAATCGCCAGCGCTCGGCTCCCAGAAGTGCAAGCGTATTTGTACCGTGCCTTCATAGAGAGCGTCTTCGTATGCTACCCCTGAACCCGTCGTTGAAAAACGCCCACCCAGCTGGAATTCTGCCCCGCCCTGATCATTCGTTCGGACGTCACTCACTTCAAACCCACTAGCGAGAATCGGCTCGGCAACACCAAAGCCCCCGGCGGTCAACGAGGCATCATCAGCATCAACCTCTATCGCCGAGCGAGCAGGGAATCCGGACAAACGCAAAAGCCCTGACCGACCCTTTTCAAGAACGGCAAACTGACCAACCACAACCTGCTCTCGACCGGTGGCCGACAGATCAAGGGTTGATGCCCCCGCATTGCCAATAACTGCGACTACGCCAAAGTTCAGAGCAGCCAGAACATCAACTTGTGGCTGTGCACAAACCGGTTGGGCAAACACGAAAAAAAGGCATCCACAAATGAATGCCTTTCTGATGCCTGCATTAGTGCTCACGGCGAGCTGTATTCATAATGACTATTGCCGTTAATAAGACGCTGTTACGTCAAATGTACCACTGTAGGTTGCTGCTTGATAAGACGTGCGCGGAGTACCAGCACCATCAGTATATATCGAAGCACCAATGCCAAACTCCACCTCAGTCGCGCCAAAGTCCTTTGTTACCGTCCAAGCGCCACTACCGGCATCTGTTTCGGTACCGCCGACAACATCCCCAACAGTAAAATCTACAAGGTAAAAAGCTGCCTCGGATGGATCTGAATTAACTGTCAATGCAATTCCTTCACCAGGGACGAATGCAGAGCCCGTAGCCAACGCAGCTGAAGTTTTATCAGGCAACTGCAGGGTGAACCCTTGGCCCACTGAAACCGAACCTCTGGCTGCTGCGGAGCCACCTAGAGATAGTAGTTTGGGTGCATCTGAAATAGCCGATGCACCATCAACCACAAGGGCTGTCGCACTTGTAACGTTGCCATCCGGCGCTAAAACAAGCCCGGCAACCGCCTGATCATTAGCAGACGCAGCAAACATCGTCCCAAAATCCAGATCCTGCACTTTAGTTATGGCTAGAGTGTTTTCAACCAATGCAGTTGCATTGAACGTCTCAGCCGAAGCAACACCTGCACCCAGAGCCAAACCGCCAATAGCAACACACAAACCAATCTTACGAACCATTCCAGCATTTTTAATCATCTTGTATTCCTTTTTCTCTGATTTTGGCTGGCGGCCGCTTTAAGTTTAGCTTGTGCCAGCAGGTTATTCGGCCTAACTAAGAACAGCAGCGCAGAAAGAAAAATTTAAGCTTTCAAACGTTAGCTATAGTGCCTAACGGCCTGCTTTGTTAAAACTTTATAATAAACTTCATAAATTTCATGTAGCTTTATGCAACACAATGTAATCGCCAGCAAGACACTTAAAGCCAGCCCGCTATTGAATAAGAGCTTTATCAGCACCAACCCACCACAGCCCCCCCTAACGACGATGTGTAAACCAACGGCAAAACGTCTATTACACCACTAAAACAAACTGTTACTCGCTAGCCAGATAATGTGCGAACACAGGTATTGATCCACCCTTTCCAATAATTAATAATTCAGTAATACACTCATTTTAAGGGAATCTCATGCCCTATCTTAAAGCTTCCAATTCTAAGCTGTGCCTCGTTCTGGGCATGTCTATGGTTTCCTCCTCAGCCCTCGCCAGCCCGCAAGCGTTCATGTCTTCCCGCTCCTTTGCCATGGGCGGCACAGGCGTAGCCATTGCTCATCCATCTGCCGCCTCTGCCAATCCAGCGATGATGGCTGCTGACCAGCATGATTGGGCAGATGATTTTGGCTTCACGCTGCCGTCTATTAATGCAAGGGTTGCAGATGAAGAGGAAGTTGTGGATCAGATTGATGATATTCAGGATTCTATTGATGGGTTTGACCGGCTTGTCTCGGATATAAAAAACACACCCACCCAAGGGAATGTGGGCGAGTTGGGCCAGTCAGCTGGTGATATTCGGGACCGCTTGATTGATTTCAACAAAGACACAATACGCGCCAACATCGGGCTGGGCCTATCTTTCGCTGTGCCAAGCAAAACGCTGTCTGTCGGTGTTTTCACAAACGCCAACTTAACAGCAACGGTACGGGGCGAGCTTTCAAACAATGACCGGAATTTTCTCAATACCCTTGTTGATGCTGCCAATACACAAACTCCAGATGCAGTTAAAAGCCTTGTAGAGAACGCAGCCACAGATCAAGACGGTAATATTTCGTTTGATTCGCGGGGGCGTGTTTTGGCCTCCGCTGTTGGCGAGTTTGGCGTGTCGTTTGCGCGCCAATTAGAGTTAAGCAATGGCCAACCGTTGCAGTTAGGCCTTACGCCAAAGTATGTTGAACTGAGAACCTTCCAGTACACGGAATCCGTTTCAGGCTTTGAAGACGACGAGTTTGACGGTGACCAGTACCAAACAGAGAAAAGTGGTTTTAACGTTGACCTAGGGGCTGCCTATGCCTTTGGAGACGAGCAGCAGTGGAACGCTGGCATTGCTATTAAAAACCTAATTCCAATGGAACTGAAGTCGGCCGCAAGTCGCCCTGATCTCAACGAAGAGATAAGAACTCTCGAGCTCAACCCTATGGCAACTATTGGTATTGCCCATAGGAGCGACTTCCACGTAGTAACGGCGGAAGTAGATCTCACAAAAAAAGAAGCCTTCGGATTCGAAGATGATACTCAGTGGCTTGCTTTGGGTGCTGAATTTGACGTTTTCCGCTTCGCCCAACTTCGTGGCGGTGTTCGCTATAATCTGGCCAGCAATGATGACAACCAAGGCATTTCGGAAGAGGCCCAGCTCACAGCCGGTATTGGCCTCAATCTTTTCGGTGCACGCCTTGATCTTGGTGCCTTGTTCAGCGACGCCGATACGGGTGCTGCACTGGAATTTGGCGCTGCATTCTAACTCGCCTTATCAGACACTAGTGCGTCAAAAAACACACCATCGTGAAAACGGGGTTTGCCTGCTCAACCTAGGAAACGGATAATTCCCGGATATTTTCAAATATGGGACCCCATCCTTCATGCAAATCTATCTGGTTGGCGGCGCTGTTCGCGATGAGCTGCTGGGCCTGAAAGTCAAAGATCGGGACTGGGTAGTCGTTGGCGCAACCCCGGAGCAAATGCTTGCCCGGGGCTTTACTCAGGTGGGATCGGACTTCCCGGTGTTTTTACACCCGAAAACCAGAGAGGAATACGCCCTCGCCCGCACCGAGCGCAAGCAAGGACACGGCTATCACGGGTTTTCTGTGTATAGCGCGCCAGATGTAACTCTGGAAGAAGATCTACTGCGCCGAGATCTCACTATCAATGCCATGGCGCGTTCGGAAGGCGGCGAACTCACGGACCCATTTAATGGCAAGAAAGATCTGGAGGCGCGACAACTCCGGCACGTATCTGAAGCCTTTAAAGAAGACCCTCTTCGTATCCTGAGAACCGCACGTTTCGCAGCTCGTTTCCAGCCCCTAGGCTTTAGCGTATGCCCCAAAACTATGACCTTGATGAGCGATATGGTTGCCGCTGGCGAAGTGGAGCACCTTGTACCAGAGCGTGTGTGGCAAGAGATTCAACGGGCTCTGCACGAACAATCCCCAACTACGTTTTTCCAAGTGTTACGAGATTGTGGGGCACTTGATGTACTGGTGCCGGAACTCTCACCAGAGCCCTGCTTTCGCGCCGCCCTTGCCAGCCTGCAGCGAGTCCACATACAAAAGGCCACAACGGCAGAGCGTTTTGCGGCACTGTTCAGCGCATTGGATGAGCCGTGTGGCACCAAAAGGGCCAAGGCACTTAAAGCACCGAACGACTGCCAGAATCTCGCTCGGCTAGCTATGGCGTTTAAGCCAATCATCCAACAACTCGACCCGACGCAGCCAGATGCCAAAACCTTGCTCGAGTTACTGGAAAAAGCCGATTTGTGGCGGCGGCCCGAACGTTTTGCGCAACTGATTAACGTGCTGGGGTGCGCACTTAAAGATACAGACCTGCAACGGCTAAAACCTCTTGAAAAAGCGGCGGATACGGCATCAGGCATTGATCCTCAGGTGCTTATAAAACAAGGGTTTGCAGGCAGAGAACTCGGTGAAGCAATCCGAGCCGAGCGACTGGCGCGTATAAAGCAGGCACTCTGCCGCTCATATTCCTGAGGAACTACTATGCCTGAGAATACACCCGTCGCTCTGGTTACTGGCTCGGCCCACCGCCTTGGGGCGCACACTGTACAGCTATTGCACGAGCGTGGCTGGAATGTGGTTGTGCATTTTCGCAGCCGCGAGGAACAGGCTCACGATTTAATAAAAGCCATGAACCATCAGCGCCCGAACTCCGCAGTTGCGCTGCAAGCCAACCTAAGCAAGATGGACGATATTAATTACTTGGGTACTAAGGCGGTGGAACATTGGGGGCGACTGGATGCTCTGGTTAACAACGCATCCGTGTTTTATCCAAATCCGACACCGGAAGCGACCGAAGATGATTGGGATAGCATCATGCACACCAATCTCAAGGCGCCTTTTTTTCTACTACAGACCTGTTTGCCAGCCTTGCGAGAAAGCTCCGGCAGTGTTGTGAACCTTATTGATATTTATAGCGAAAAACCGCTACCAGAGCATCCGTTATACTGTGCAAGCAAGGCTGGCCTCGCCGCTCTAACCCGCTCCTGGGCGAACGATCTAGCCCCAGCGGTACGGGTGAATGGCGTGTCTCCAGGGGCAATTCTTTGGCCTGAAGGCAATTCAGCGGTAGACGCAAGTTATCAGCGCAAAATTCTCGCGAAAACACCTCTGAACCGCACAGGCACAGCTGACGACATCGCCCGCACTGTTGTGTTTCTACTAACAGAGGCCCCATTTATCACCGGCCAAATCATTTCCGTAGACGGCGGGCGCAGCCTGAATATGTAGACCGCGCTTTTGCCGGTTCGGGCTTTCCGGCTACAATGCGCGCAGTTTTTTTATTCTGAGCATTCTGCAAGGGCTGCTGCCCTGAAACAGAACATTCATTAATAACCGGAGTAACCCCATGCGTGATGTCGTAATTGTTGCCGCACGGCGTACAGCCATTGGTGCATTTGGTGGAGGCCTTTCCAGCCTTCGCGCGGACCAGCTAGGTAGCGCCGTTATCAAAGCGCTGTTAGAAGACACCGGCGTTACCGGCGACCAGATCAATGAGGTGTTGCTGGGCCAAGTGCTAACTGCAGGCAGTGGCCAGAACCCCGCGCGCCAGTCGGCTATCAATGCCGGCATACCAGCTTCGGTACCTGCAATGACCATCAACAAAGTATGTGGTTCCGGCCTAAAAGCCGTTCATATGGCGGTTCAGGCTATCCGCTGCGGCGACGCAGACATGATCATTGCAGGTGGACAGGAGAGCATGAGCCTTGCTCCTCACGTTTTACCTAACAGCCGCAACGGCCAGCGCATGGGTAACTGGAACATGGTCGACACCATGGTTAAGGATGGCCTCTGGGATGCCTTCAACGACTACCACATGGGCATCACGGCCGAGAATATTGTTGAGAAATACGGCATCAGCCGCGAAGAACAGGACGAGTTCGCGGCGGCATCACAACAAAAGGCTATCGCCGCACGCGAGGCTGGTCACTTCGAAAATGAAATCGCTCCGGTTTCCATTCCCCAGCGCAAAGGCGACCCAATTGTTGTCAGCAAAGACGAAGGGCCCCGCGACGGCGTAACCGGCGAGAGCCTCGGCAGACTGCGCCCAGCTTTCAAGAAAGACGGTACGGTCACCGCAGGAAACGCTTCAACGCTCAATGATGGCGCGGCAGCGGTTATGGTATGCAGTGCCGAGAAAGCCAAAGAGTTAGGGCTGACCCCACTGGCGACAATCAAGGCCCACGCCAATGCTGGCGTTGATCCAACCATCATGGGTACCGGCCCGATTCCCGCCAGCCAGCGCTGCTTGAAACTGGCAGGATGGAGTGTCGACGACCTAGACCTGATTGAAGCCAACGAGGCGTTTGCGGCACAAGCGATCTCTGTAAACCGTGACATGGGCTGGGATACCAATAAGGTCAACGTGAACGGCGGTGCTATTGCTTTGGGCCACCCCATTGGCGCTTCCGGTTGCCGTATTTTGGTTTCCCTGCTGCACGAAATGGTGCGTCGCGATGCCCATAAAGGTCTTGCGACTCTATGCATTGGTGGCGGCATGGGCGTTGCCTTGGCTGTTGAGCGCTAAGGCCCAATGCTTAATGTAGTGCTGTACGAGCCGGAGATACCGCCCAACACGGGCAATATCATCCGGCTGTGTGCAAATACTGGCTGCAGACTGCATTTGATTGAGCCTCTGGGTTTTAATCTGGAGGACAAGCAAATGCGGCGGGCCGGTCTGGATTACAGTGAATATGCCACGGTAAAAGTACACAAAAACTATCAGGCCTTTCTCGACAGCGAGCAACCTGAACGGTTATTCGGCTTAACCACCAAGGGCCATCGTTATTACCATCAGGTTGCCTATCAGGATGGTGATTACTTAATGTTTGGACCGGAAACCCGTGGCCTGCCTGTCGACGTACGCGAAGGCTTACCCTCAGAGCACTGTTTGAAGGTCCCTATGTGCCCGCAAAGCCGCAGCTTAAATCTCTCCAACACCGCAGCCTTAGTGGTTTACGAAGCTTGGAGACAGCTTGGATTTACCGGTGCCGTACTAGAAGGAGAGGGCGAGGCGTAAGCTGGCACCTGCCCATCATCTCGGGGAACCACCAACGGATACCCCTCCTCCAGCTTGATGATTCTTGCAGACAACCCGTAAACCGCAGCCAATACGGTTTCGTTTAGAACCTCAAACGGCTGACCTGAGGTATAGCATTGCCCGTGATGGAGCAGCAGCAAACGGTCTGCAAACCTGGCTGCCAAGTTCAAATCGTGAGCAACCGCGAGTACGGCAAAGCCCCGTTGCTTTGCCAATCGTCTAAGCAACGAAAACACCTGCTGCTGATGCGCTGGGTCGAGCGCTGATGTGCATTCGTCCAGTAACAGCAATACTGGGCCCTGCGCATCCCAAACTTGCGCCAGCACCCTCGCTAGCTGAACCCTTTGCTGTTCACCACCCGATAACCCGGGTGCAAGGCGGTATCGCAGGTGGGCGACGTCCAACATATCCATGAGTTCTAAAACCACAGGCATGCTTTGCGATAGCGGCTCGGCCGGTCGCCCAAGGCGCACTATTTCTTCTACTGTTAGAGGGAAATTGACCTCAACCCGTTGGGGCATAACCGCTCTGCGCTTCGCTATTTCCCGCTTCGGCCAGTTTTGCAGAGTACACCCCGCAAAACTAACCTGCCCATTGGCAATTTTATGCTCACCGGCCAGCCCTTTGAGGAGGGTAGATTTACCCGCGCCGTTAGGACCCAGCACCACCAGCAGCTCACCCGCATTCAACTGGAAACCAAGATCACGAACGATTGGCTTCCCAGCCAGATGAATACCCAAACCGTCGACATGCAAAAGCATCAGGTTATCCTTGTTCGTAACAGCAACAACAGAAAAAACGGCCCGCCGATCAGCGCCATCATCAGCCCAATAGGCAGTTCCGCCGGGGCTACCACAACCCGCGCTAAACAATCAGCTCCAACTAGCAATGTGCCTCCTGCAAGCGCACTGGCAGGTATTACGACCCGGTGCCCTGCACCCAAGGTATGGCGTACTAGGTGGGGAACAACCAGTCCCACAAAGCCAATCAAACCACTAACTGCTACAGCCGCACCAACGCCAAGCCCGGCGATCAGGATGGCCGCACGCTTGGTCCAATCGGTGTTGTACCCTAGATGACCAACCACCTGCTCTCCCAACAAAAACGCATCCAACGGCCTCGCTAAAAAAGGGGCGGCACACAGTGACAACAAAAGCCAAGGTGCGGCCATAGCCACATCATCCCATGCGGCATGGCCCAAGCTGCCCATGGTCCAGAAAGTCAGTGAGCGAAGTTCTTCATCTGATGAATAGAAGGTTAAAAGCCCTGTGCCCGCACCAGCAATGGCGTTAATAGCTATGCCCGCAAGCAGCAAGGTGGCTACCGATGTGTGCCCTGCTCTGCTCGCAATACGCCAGGCTAAAAAAACGGTTCCACTACCGCCTATAAAAGCCGCAATAGGCAACGCCCATGCACCCGCAAGGTCCAACCAACCGCCCAACCAGGTACCGCCAAGCACAATCACCGCAATAGCCGCCAAAGATGCGCCCGCCGAAACGCCGATAAGCCCCGGGTCCGCCAGCGGATTGCGGAACAAACCTTGCAAAATAGCCCCGCAAACCGCCAGTACTGCGCCTACCAAAAACCCTAAAATCAAGCGCGGTAAGCGCACATCGAAGAGCACCATTCTGGCGACCTCATCGTTCAGGTCCCCGATTAGCACACCAAGAATGTCCCCAGCGGTTAATGGGTAGGCCCCATTGGTGATGGAGACCACCGAGACCATCAAAGCAGCCCCCACAATCAGCAACAGCGCAGGCCCTTTTGCAAGCCGGCCAGCACCGTCAATGATCATTTCTGGCCACCTGCCCCACTTGCGCCAGCATACTCGCGACCTCTTCCATAGCCTGAGGGAGCCTTGGACCGAACCCCAGCAGTAACATGCTATCGCCTACGTAGTGCCTGCCCTGTCTCCAAGCATTCAGCGCCGCCAACTGGGGCCATTGGGTTATGTCGAATTGCCCGGGACGGGATTCCGCGACAACAATCGCATCTGGCTGAGACGCGAGCAGCGCTTCGCGGTTCGCGGGTTTGTATCCGGTGACCTCCGCCATGGCATTACTTGCGCCAAGGGCTTTAAGCAGCGCATTGGCAGCCGTGCCCTTCCCGGCAATCATAACGCCATGGTTACCGGCAGCCATGAGAAACAACACGCGCACGGATTTACCTTCAGAAGCTAGGGGTATGCGCTCAACCCGTGTGCGGATGTCATCGATTATGGCGTTTGCCTGCGCTTGCTTGCCGAGAATCCGGCCAACTTCACGGATACGGGCCATAGTGTCTGCCGGCGACCGAGCCACCGGTAACTTTATAACGTCCACACCCGCCTGAGACAGTCGTTCAAGAGTTTTATCCGGGGCTGCTTCTACCGTAGTAAGCAACACATCCGGGCGCAGTGAAAGCACGCCCTCGAAAGGAAGAGCGCGCAAGTAGCCCACCTTGGGCAACGACTGCACTTGCGCAGGGTAGTTGCTGGTTGTATCAACGCCCACTAGGCTACCTTGAGCCTCCAAGGCGTAAACCGTTTCGGTGATACTGCCATCGGCGCTAACAATGCGCGGCTGTGCAGCCTCGGTCAGGGTCGCAAATGACAAAAAAACTGCGCTCAGTGCCATTAAAACCATCAAGCGCATAAGCTGCTCTCCAACACCTCAACCTCACGCTGCCAATCGGCAGACTCAGGGTTGCCCGGCTTACGGTTGCCAAACAGCGTAATCACAATCTCGCCTTCTGCGTTGTAGCCCTCTAGCGACGTGATGGTGCCATCGGTCGATGGCCTGCGAACCACAAACCAGTCTTTGATGCCGTCGGTATTCGCGTGTAGGTTGAAGCCTTTATCCAACACATTCATCCAAGGTCCGGTGCGCATCAGTTTGTTTACCTTTCCGGCAAAAATCTGAACAATGCCCGGGTTACCCACAAACACCATAATCGGGCATTGACTAGCCTTGGCCTGCGCCAAAATCGCATCAAGAGGCGACAGAGCATCCGGCGTGCTTGGTTTTAGGCGAGTAACCCACTCTGAGCCAATCAACTCTACTGCGGTTAGGCGGTCTACTTTGTTGCGCTTTAGCATCGCGTGAAAATGGTGCACATCCTTCAACTTGGCCCAGTCGTCGCGTAAAGCATCAACATCAATAGTTTTGGCATCAACGCGAGACTCTTTCGCAGGTACGGACCCCACCTGTGGCGCAGTCAACGAGTTATCGAGATAGTTACCTAGCAGTGCATCCCAGGCAGCAGAATCAGTTGCCTCTGTTTTATATATCTTGTGCAACGCCAAGCCGTAAGCACTGAAGAATTGTAGGCTTTCCCGGCTAACCTGACCGGTGTTTTCAGTAACTAGGTAGCCATGGGCCCAATGGTTGAGGAATACACGAACATCTATATCTCCAACGGCTAATCCCATAGCACCCTTACCAGCTACTTTGAACTGGTTGAAGGTAGCTGTTACTTCATGCACAACCTGATCGTTTCGGGTCAGGATCATCACGTCGCCCACATCATCCATGTCGCACAACAGGGCACCAAACTCATGCCTTAAGGGGCGGACACCCTGACTGCGAGTGAGCAAAAGTTCCAGCTCGCTCACGCCGAGCTGTTGTGCTGCATTGCGAATGCGCAGCTTGGGTTGTTCTTGCAGAAGAGCTCTCCAGCGCTGCGCCAGACTGGTTTCCGGCTTGGTTGCTAAAGCTTCCATATCAATTTTCCTCGCTTTCAAGAGTCACTTCTTTCCAACGAATTTCGGGTTGACCACTCACACCGTCGGCACCGTAATAGTTGATAACCTGCATTGCGTACACAGGCGCGGAAGGATCACTGGAATTGCTATCAATTAGGTAAACGCGGAAATTTGGCCAGAGTTTATGAGCACCCTGCAAGTTATATTCGTACCAGCTGTTTTCGCTAAAGAGTCCACCGGTTGCATCCGCCGAATAGGCACGAGCAAGGGATTCGCCGTTGCTGTCAATGGTCGCACTGGGATAGGCCGAGAGTTCGGACCAGGGGATAGGCCCAAGTGCACCACCATTGCCGGAGCCTGAAGGCCCGCTGTTGGTTTTCACATACCATTCGCGCCCCGAATACCCTATTTGGACATCCCAGGCATCGGAGGTGGCGCAATCAACAATAGAGTTGCTGTCAAAATCGAAGCAACTGTCACCACCGTCATAGTTTTCGGGCCTGCTTCGACTGAAGGTAAGCGTGGTATCGGAGAGCTGAGTGGTGCCTGCAGCCTGCACCTGAAACTCGATGGTGAAACCCTTTATGCCCTCGGGCTGATTATTCTCATCTACCTCGCGCGTGGGGAAATTGAAGTCCAGGATACGCATACGGGCGTAACTATCACCCGTGTTTGAGCGCACCAAATAGCCAACACCCGGGGCTTCTGCTATCACGCCTCCCGCGCCATACTCGGACCAGCCATCACCCAAAGCATAAACAACACCGTCTGGCGCCCAGGTTTCCGGGGCCATAAATGTATCCTTTAGGTGGTCCAGCTCACCATCTGGGGTGGCATTTAGAAATTGATTGGCGTCGGCTTCACCGGAGTCCGTATAAAACGATGCCTGTGCATCACCCAGTGCACCTACCACATTGCCGTCACCGGAAGCGCCGGAATTCAGCTGGATGTTGGTTCGGTTGAGCGCAAGATGCCAGTCTCCATCGCTGGCTACCGTCTCGCCCGTAGTGAGGTTCAGATAGCTGGTTCCCGCTTTGGCATCAATAACTTTCTGGCTCAATTCACTGTCGGCCTGCCCGCCATCGTCGTCGCTTCCCGCAATGTTGTTGTCACTACCACCGCCACAGGCGGTCATCATCAGGCCGAGCGCCGGCACCAAAACCTTTAGGTATTGCTTCTGCATAGTTTCATTCCTTTTTTGCAGTTAAAAAGGTGATCACTGACCACCGAGAGTCAAAGAAAAGCCGGTGTAGAGAAAACGCCCGGCCACGGGCCGAAAATCGTCGGGATCGGAAAAGTCACGCTGGCTGTCGGCAAGGTTGTCGGCACCGGCAAACAGCTGTAGTTCGGGAAGCATCTGGTAATTGAGCTTCAGGTCCAGAGCTGTGTATCCTGGGGACTTGCTGCCGGTGGCGGCATCAACGTATTCGGAGCTCTGGTTTCGGGCTCGCAGGGACCAGGACAAACCCTCAATACCGGTCAGCCCGTCAATAGATGCCTGCAACTGATGCTGTGGGCGGCGGTTAAGTTCGTTTCCGCTTGCCACATCTTCCGTTTCAGTCCAGGTGTATCCGGCAGAGAGGCGCCAACCATCGGAAATTTGCCAGCCAGCAGTGGATTCGACTCCCCAGGTGCGAGCCTGCTCGATGTTGCTGTAACGGTAGATAACAACGTTGTCGGTGCGGGCATCAGTGGCAGTTTGGTCAATTTCTGTTTGGACAAGATCGTCGATATCATTGAAGAAGCCATTTACCTCGAACCACAGTGCTTTTTCGAAGTGGCCACCGAAGCCAAGCTGGTAACTGATGGAAGATTCCGGCTCGAGTTGCGGGTTACCGTTTACGATATAACCCAGTTGGCTGTGATCGAAACGGTAATGACGCTCTTTGAGGTTGGCTGCCCTGTATCCGGTTCCCACACCGGCACGAATAAAGCTGTCAAACCCTTGTCCGTCCTCAAAGCCCAAACGGGCATTGATCTTTGGCGCTAGGTGGTAATCAAAGTCTGAGTCTTTTTGGCCACGCAGGCCTGTTACGACCTCCAAATTGTCCAATGCGAACCAAGTGTCCTGAACCCAAAGTTCATAGCCTTCCCGGGAGAACTTCTCATCGCTGGCAAGTTCTGACATGCCATCTTTGAATTGCTCAAGGGTTTCGCGCCTTATATCAACGCCAAGCTGTATGCTATGAGCCTCGCCCACTGCCGACTCAATGTGCCCGGATGCTTGCGATATGGAGATATCCGCCTGACGGTTATCGAACCGGCCAGTGGCAGAATACTTTGAGGTGTCATCATCAAGCTGCTCGTGCAAAAATGCCCAATGCCCGCGCATACCCTCGCCATTGCCGTGATCACCAGCCAGTGTCGCACGCAGCCTGCGCACGTCTTCTTCTTTGCCCTGATTGATGGTGCCACCCGGAAGGGTGCTAAAGCGGGAACTCGAACTCTCATCAAACACCGAGCCGGTCCAAGACAGCGCGTTATTTTCAGATGGCCGCCAATCCACCCGCACCGCGGCGTCGTTACGGTCGTATTCGTCACCCGGCCGAGCCCAAGTCTCCGGCTCTGGGTCAATGCCATCCGAATGCTGTGTTGAGCCCGAAGCTCGCACGCCCCACTGTTTATTACCGGCTGAAACCGCTGCGCGACCGGTGTAGCGGGCGGAATCCCACTTCTCGCCGGAGGGGTTCTGGTCGCCATAACTACCAACATCTGCCGAGAAGTTGCCTTTAATTCCGGATGCCACTTTTCGGGTAATCACGTTAACAACACCGCCCATGGCGGCACTGCCGTACTGTGCCGATACAGCACCCTTCACAACTTCAATGCGCTCAATATCAAGCACCGAGAGTTGGCTCACATCGACAGAAGAGCCTGTGGTGGCAGTGACTGGCGATCCATCCACAAGCACCAGCACACGGTCTGCATCAATACCCTGCAACCAGACTTCGTACCCTGGCTTGCCGTGTATTTCCCGCAACTGCAGGCCCGGCACATTAATCAACGCTTCTTTGAGGTTACGAGCATGGGTTTTCTCAATCTCCCGAGCGGTGACTACTTCGGTTCTCACCGGAGTATCCAAAACCGTTCTTTCGCTGCGGGTGCCCGTGACAACCAACTCATCAAGATATCCGGCGGCATACAGCGGAGCAGGAGCTGCCAAGCACACAACAACCGTGAGTGAAAGCGAGAGCACATTCGACAAAACGGAAACAGAAGATTTCAAAGCATACCCCGCAAGCAATAATACGAATACGAGGGATTCTCATTCACCAACAGTTTTAAATCAAGACTTTTCGTTAATGAGACTCAATTTTATTTGGACCACACTTGAAAGGTGAAGCTTTGGATGAAGTGAGGGGCTTAAAACTAAGGAAGGCCTTACGGAATTCGTGATCGCAGAGGCGGAGCGCGACTTCCCATTAAACTACAAACAGCCCGGCACAGGTCCGGGCTGTTTTGTTACCAACAACTCATATCTTTAATGAGTCTGCTGCTCTGCACCGGCTTCACCGGCTGCCTCTTCCTGCTTGCGCTGAAGGGCTTGCGCGTAGATAGCGTCGAAGTTAACCGGTGCCAACATCAGCGCCGGGAAGCTGCCTTTATTGACGACCCCATCGATTGCTTCACGTGCATAGGGGAACAAGATTGTGGGGCAATAGGCGCCCAGCATCTGGCCAAGCTGAGGGCCTTCAATGCCCGCCACAAGAAACACGCCTGCTTGTTGAATCTCAACAATATAAGCGACTTTCTCATCAATTTTCGCGGTAACAGTAAGGGATAGAACAACCTCATATTGGTTGTCGCTCACCTTCGAATGCGAGGTGTTCAAGTCCAGATTCACCTGCGGCTTCCACTGCTCCTGGAATACAACTGGCGAGTTGGGGGATTCAAAAGAAAGGTCCTTCACGTAAATACGCTGCAGGGCAAATTGAGCTTGGTTCTGGTTGTCACTGCCTGCGGCGGCTTGCGGATTCTCAGCCATGTTCAGTCCTTTTGCTTTTATAAGGAGTTATTAGAATGGGCTTAAGGCCCGTTTTTATGATTGCATCTCTCGCCACAGTCTACTGCCTGATGGCGATCAGTTATGTGAAACAGTGCGGCAGATCAGTGCTCAGATCAAGCACTGCTATCGCTTTTACTTCTTTACCAGCGGCAAGTTGCTGGTTTTCCAGTCACTGACGCCACCATTAAGCCGAACCACATTAGCAAAACCCTCTGCGTTCAACTGTTTGACGGCCATGGCCGAGTGTTGGCCCATCTTATCAGCCACGATGATCTGTTTGTCTTTGTGTTTATTCAGCTCGGCAGCTCTGCTTTTCAGACTGCTCAGCGGAATATTCACAGAACCCGTAATACGACCTTCGCCAAACTCTTTGCGATCACGGATATCAACCACAATTGCCTCATCGCGGTTTATCAGGCTCACGGCGCCTTGGGCGGAAATTTTAGCGCCACCCCGTCTGGATTCCAGCACCAGAATAGCGACCAAAAAGGCCACAAACAGCGAGGCAAGTACGTAGTGGTTAACGACAAATTCAAACAACCGATCCATGAGGTTACCCTGACAATAAGTTTGGGCGGATTATACACAGCCTGCTCGCCGGACAGAAGGCGACCATACAGGTGACGACTGTGGCCTCAAAGCCCAAAAATGGATAAGCTTAATATCTACTTCTGTAAACTTACCGCTATTCTACTTCCGGACTGAATGATGACAGCATTGCGCAAGCCGACAGCACTAATAATTCTGGACGGCTGGGGCCATCGTGATCCCGCCGAAGACAACGCCATTAGCAACGCCAACACACCCTTTTGGGACAAGCTCTGGGAATCCAACCCCCGAACACTCATCAACACCTCGGGCATGTTTGTAGGGCTGCCGAAGGGCCAGATGGGTAACTCCGAAGTCGGGCACATGAACCTTGGCGCAGGTCGTGTGGTTTATCAGAGCCTAACGCGTATTGATAAGGATGTAGAAGAAGGCACCTTCAACGACAACAAGGCACTTTGCAGCGCAATCGACAAAGCCATCAAAAATGACGGCGCCGTTCACCTAATGGGGCTACTTTCACCCGGCGGCGTTCACTGCCATGAAGACCACATACTCGCAGCCGCCGAGCTTGCAGCCGCAAGGGGTGCCAAAGAAGTGTACGTTCACGCATTCCTTGATGGCCGCGATATGCCGCCCCGCAGTGCAAAGCCGTCACTAGAGAAAGCTGCCGCAAAGTTGAAGAGTCTAGGCGTGGGCCGAATTGCGTCTATTGTTGGCCGCTATTTTGCCATGGATAGAGACAACCGCTGGGACAGAGTAGAGCCTGCTTATAATTTGATGACGCAGGGAGAAGCGGAGTTCACCGCTGCTGACCCTGTTTCAGCTCTGGAACAAGCCTACGAGCGCGGTGAGAACGATGAGTTCGTGAAACCAACACGCATCCAAAACGCTGGCGAGTCCGCTGGCACTATTAATGATGGCGATGCGGTTTTGTTTATGAACTTTCGGGCTGATCGGGCCCGGGAAATGACCCGCACGTTTGTTGACGAGAGCTTTGATGGATTCGAACGCCGCAAACACCCAAATTTGGCAGACTTTGTAATGCTCACCGAGTACGCGGCGGATATAAAAACATCTTGTGCCTACCCGCCTGAAAAGCTGGTGAATGGTTTAGGCGAATACCTAGCAGGGCTTGGCAAAACCCAACTACGCATTTCTGAAACTGAAAAGTACGCCCACGTCACCTTCTTTTTTAACGGCGGACAAGAAACACCTTTTACAGGCGAAGACAGGATTCTGGTGCCCTCTCCCAAAGTGGCCACCTACGACCTACAACCCGAAATGAGCGCTCCCGAAGTCACAGATAAACTGGTTGAAGCCATCAAGAGCGGCAAATACGATCTAGTGGTGTGCAACTACGCCAACGGAGACATGGTTGGCCACACCGGCAAACTGGACGCAGCCATAAAGGCAGTAGAGTGTTTGGATAAGTGCGTACAACGGGTGGTTGAAGCACTCGAAGAAGTCGATGGGCAGGCACTTATAACCGCTGATCACGGCAACTGCGAGCAAATGACTGATCCGGATTCTGGTCAGGTTCACACGGCACACACCATCGGCCCTGTGCCTCTGGTGTACGCAGGCAATCGCGCTGTCACTCTTAGTGATGACGGCAGCCTGAGTGATGTAGCCCCCACCCTCCTCGCATTAATGGAGCTGGAACTGCCTAAGGAAATGACCGGCCATAGTCTGGTTAAACTCGGTTGATCTGGAAACAGGCCTTAGCATTGCGATTAACTGCAGTATTGGCGCTGGCACTCACTTTCACGCTGGGTGCAGCGTCAATCGCGCTCGCGAAAGAGGTTACACCAGCCCAGATTGCAGCTCTCAAGGAACGCATTGAGGATATCGACGACTGGCTGGCTGACGCCGAAGAAGATCGCTCCGCACTGGAGCGACAGTTAGCTGCGGCTGAACGTACCATCAGCCGACTGACTCGCGAACGCAGATCTCTTGTCGAACAGGCAAAGAAACAGCAGCAACGACTGGCCAAATTGCAGAAAGAAGAGCAAGAACTGGCGCGCACCTTGGAGCGCCAGAGAGAAAGTCTGAAAAAACAAATACGTACCGCTTGGATGGAAGGCGACGCTCCGGCTGTAAAAGTTCTGCTCAACGAAGTGAACCCGGACAACATTGCCCGGACCATGACCTATTACGAATACCTCAGCCGCGATACGGTTAAGCGTCTAGAAGCTTTCCATAAAAATCTGGAGGAACTCAAGGTAACCCAAGCAGCGGTTCAGAATACCCGCGCGGAGTTGGCTGGCGCAGAGGAAGGCATCGTTAAGCGCCAACAGGCATTGAAAGCTTCCAGACTGGAGCGAGAGAAGACGTTGGCAGCGCTTGATCAGGATATTCGCAGCCGCCGCAGCGAAAAAAGCGAGCTTGAATCTGACCGCAAACGGTTGGAAAAACTGCTCTCCGAAGTACAACAAGCCATCGCAAACATTCCCTCCCCCAATGAGTCCCAGCCGTTTCCGTCGCTGCGCAACAAGTTGCCATGGCCAGCACAGGGCAAGGTAACCAGCCGCTTTGGTGATCAGTATGCCGAAGGTAAACTACGCAGAAACGGGCTGATCATCCAGACCGACAAGGAAGCCGACGTAAAAGCCATTCATTACGGCCGCGTTGTGTTTGCCAACTGGCTAAGGGGTTTTGGGTTGATAACAATTATTGATCACGGCGACGGCTACATGACACTCTATGGCCACAGCAGCAGCTTGTTCACTAGCCCCGGCGACTGGGTTGCAGCCGGAGAGCCTATTGCACAGACAGGTCACACCGGCGGAACAGACGCCCCAGCACTGTATTTTGAGGTTCGCCATAACGGTAAACCGGATAACCCGGGGCGCTGGCTGGCCAACTGAACACTGGCGGCGGGGCTGACAAACGCGCCCGCTGACGCCATACTGTCGGGAACATAAAGCTCAGCCCAACCCTCTGCTCAACTATCGGAATAACCACGGGATATGTGAATGAAACGGGTCCGAAGTACACTCCAAGCCTTACCTTTGCGCTCAGCCATCCTCGCAGCCTGTTTCATGTCTCTTCCCGGGCTTGCGCTCGCGCAGGAAGATCCCTCCGACGATACCCAGCTGTTGGAAGGCATTCAGAATGGTGAGCGGGTTGAAATCACCCTGCCCGACCCGGAAAAACAACTGCCGCTGGACGATCTGCGCAAGTTCACCGAGGTTTTTAGCCGCATCAAGGCCGCCTACGTTGAAGAGGTAGACGATCGTCAGCTACTGGAAAGCGCCATCAAAGGCATGCTCTCCGATCTGGATCCCCACTCTACTTACCTCGCACCTAAAGATTACGAAGAGCTGGAAGAAAGCACTTCAGGGGAATTTGGCGGCTTAGGCATTGAAGTCGGCATGGAGAACGGCTTCATAAAGGTTATCGCACCTATTGATGACACGCCTGCGCAGAAAGCTGGCGTTCAGTCCGGCGACCTGATCATTAAGCTTGATGAGAAACCGGTAAAAGGCATGAGCCTTGAAGAGTCTGTGCAGCTTATGCGCGGCAAACCCGGCACAGTTCTTACGCTGACCATCATGCGCGAGGGTGAAAATGCCCCGGTAGAGATCGACGTAGAGCGGGCTGTTATCAAGGTTACCAGCGTGAAGACGCGCATGATTGAAGACGGTTACGGCTATGTGCGCCTGACCCAGTTCCAAGCGGAAACAGGCGGTCAATTTACAAAAGCCCTCAAAAAGCTAAAGGAAGACCATGGCGGTGATCTGGACGGACTAGTCATCGACTTGCGCAACAATCCGGGCGGCGTTCTACAAGCAGCTGTTGCCACGGCGGACGCACTGCTCGACGAAGGGCTGATTGTATACACTGAAGGCCGAATCCAGAGCTCCCGCCTACGCTTTAGCGCCAAAAATGGCGATGTGATGGCTGGCACACCCATTGTTGTGCTTATTAACGGCGGCTCTGCCTCCGCATCAGAGATTCTTGCTGGTGCGCTTCAGGATCATAAGCGGGCTGTCATTATGGGCACCCAATCTTTTGGCAAAGGCAGCGTTCAAACCGTTATTCCACTGGACGAAACCCACGCCATCAAGATGACAACCGCTCGCTATTACACTCCCGACGGTCGCTCTATACAGGCCACAGGCATTAAACCAGACATTGAAGTAAAGCCAGCTGAGCTGAAGGAGTTGGATAGCCGCCCATTCTTTACCGAAGCAGATCTCAGCGGCCACTTGATTGGCCAAGATGAGAAAACCGAAGGCAAAGACAAGCAATCCAAGACTGACAGTCAAAATGCCTCTATGGCAGAAAGGGACTACCAACTGCGCTCGGCACTCAACCTGCTTAAAGGGCTGCACATCCTAAATCGCAAGGGAGCAGACGCAACACAGTGAAGGCCCTTTTTGCTTATAAACAGGCCATCTCAGCCCTGATTAGGCTGGCGCTGGCGGCACTGGCAAGCTTGGCGGCTGGCTTAGTAGCGGCAGAGCCTTCTACCGGGGGCATTCCGCCAACCATTGCCATCATCATTGATGACATGGGACATAACCTGCACGAGGGTGAGCGCCTAGCCAATCTGGACCAGCCACTGACACTGGCGTTTTTACCCTACCGCAGGCACACAGACTCTCTTGCGCGCCTGGCGCACAATCGCAATAAAGAGATTATGCTGCACGCCCCCATGGCAAACACCCGCAATTTCAGCCTTGGGCCAGGCGGGCTAACACCAGACATGGACGAGCAGAGCTTCACATCGACCCTGCGCCGAGCCCTGCAATCTATCCCTTATGTGCAAGGGGTGAACAATCACATGGGCAGCCTGCTAACTCAGCAACTGAGACCCATGGACTGGGTAATGAAGGAGCTGAATCGCTATCCGGTTTATTTTGTCGATAGCCGAACCATTGCCTCGTCTGTTGCGGGCGACGTTGCCGCCGCCTATCAAATCCCCACAATGACACGGGATGTGTTCTTGGATCATGAGCAAACAGAAGAGTTTGTCGACCAACAGTTCAGAGAACTGGTTCGGCGGGCAAAGTTAAAAGGAAGCGCGATCGGCATAGGCCACCCACACACGGTGACCGTCGACTATCTGGAAAAGCACCTTCCGTTATTGGACGAGCAAGGTATTGCCATAGCTACGGTAAGCGGGCTTTGGGCAATTCGCAACAATAACCAAAGGATGTTCGCGGAAGGGGAAAAGCAGACCATCCGGCCTGCTTTTGCTAAAAAACACTAATCCCTGACTTCAATACCTTGTGCCTTCATAAAGGCCTTGGCTTCAGGAATTGTGTGCTCACCAAAGTGGAATATAGACGCCGCAAGCACCGCATCGGCGCCGCCCTTGGTAACGCCATCTGCCAAGTGCTGAAGCTCGCCCACGCCACCTGAAGCAATCACTGGTACCGTCACCGCATCGCTAACAGCTCGCGTCAGGCCAAGATCAAAACCAATCTTGGTGCCATCTCTATCCATGCTTGTTAGCAAGAGCTCCCCAGCACCCATTTCCACCATTTTACGCGCCCAGTCTACAGCGTCTAGCCCGGTTGGCTTGCGGCCACCGTGGGTAAAGATTTCCCAACGAAGTTCCTCACCCTCAGCACTCACCTGCTTGGCATCAATAGCCACAACAATACACTGGCTACCGAAGCGGTCTGCAGCTTCGCGCACAAACTCCGGGTTGAATACCGCAGCGGTATTAATGGCAACCTTATCTGCACCTGCGTTCAGCAGCTTGCGAATATCTTCCACCGCACGAACACCGCCACCCACTGTCAAAGGGATGAAAACCTCTGCAGCCATGCGCTCTACGGTCTCGTAGGTTGTATCTCGGCTTTCATGGCTTGCCGTAATATCCAGAAAGGTGATCTCGTCAGCGCCTTGCTCGTTATAACGGCGGGCTACTTCAACAGGGTCGCCGGCATCCCGGATATCCACAAAGTTAACGCCTTTCACAACACGCCCTTTGTCCACATCCAGACAGGGGATAATGCGCTTTGCCAGTGTCATAAATTTACCTTGTTCAGCCTTTCAAGGAATCACAGAACGCCTGAGCTTCCGCAACGTCCAGCGTGCCTTCGTATATCGCGCGGCCAGTGATAGCGCCAACGATACCCTTGTGGGCCACTGGCGCCAAACGCTTGAGGTCATCCATGTTGGTTACGCCACCGGAAGCGATCACAGGAATACCGCCCTCTTCTGCCAGAGCAGCCGTGGCTTCCACGTTTACGCCCTGCATCATGCCGTCGCGGTTGATATCAGTATAAACAATCGCTTCAACGCCATCGCTAGCAAAACGTTTTGCTAGATCGACTGCCATCACTTCAGAAACCTCAGCCCAGCCATCGGTAGCTACGCGGCCATCTTTGGCATCAAGCCCCACAATGATGTGGCCCGGGAAGCGCTTGCACATTTCCGTCACAAATTCGGGTTCTTTAACAGCTTTGGTGCCGATAATGACCCATTGCACGCCGGCGTTGAGATAGGCTTCAATGGTTTCCGCTGAACGAATACCGCCGCCAATCTGTATTGGCAAATCCGGATATTTGCGTGCAATGGCTTTAACAATTTCTCCGTTAACCGGCTCGCCTGCAAAAGCACCGTTCAGATCAACAAGGTGCAAGCGGCGGGCACCAGCTTCTACCCAGCGGGTGGCCATATCAACTGGGTCGCCACCAAAAACGGTGGAGTCTTCCATACGGCCCTGGCGCAACCGCACGCATCGGCCGTCTTTCAGATCAATGGCGGGAATAATCAGCATGTTCCATTCCAATCAGTAAAGTTCTTGAGAAGTTGCAGACCTGCCCCGGCACTTTTCTCGGGGTGAAACTGCACAGCAAAAATATTATTTCTGGCCACCGCAGCGGCTAAATCAACGCCGTAATGACTGCGCCCGGCAATGTCTGCATTACCTTCCGCTTCAGCGTAATAGCTATGTACAAAATAGAAGCGGTCACCATCAGGAATGCCCTGCCACAGCGGGTGTTCCATAGCATGGCAAACCTGATTCCACCCCATGTGGGGCACCTTTAGGCGCTCGCCATTTTCTATCAGGTTTTCGCCAAAGAAGCGCACCTCGGAAGGAAACAGGTTAATACCTTCAACCCCGCCGTTTTCTTCGCTACGGGACATTAGCGCCTGCATGCCAACACAGATTCCGAGGAACGGACGGTCACGGGACACTTCCCGAACCAAGTTGTCCACGCCCAACCGGCGGATCTCCGCCATGCAATCACGAATGGCGCCAACACCGGGTAAAATCACCCGGTCGGCTTCACGAATGTGGTCTGCGTTATCGGTTACTAGAACTCTGGTATCCGGGGCTACATGCTCTACCGCTTTGCGGGCAGAGTGAAGGTTACCCATGCCGTAGTCGATGATGGCAACGGTTTTCATGGTAAGTGCGGTGTCCTTGCGTGGCGAATTAAAGAGAGCCTTTGGTAGACGGGGTAACGCCCGCCATGCGCTCATCAAGTTCAACCGCCATACGCAGGGCACGGCCGAATGCCTTGAATACGGTTTCAATCTGGTGGTGGGTATTCTTGCCGCGCAGGTTATCAATGTGCGCGGTCACCATCGCATGGTTGATAAAACCACGGAAAAACTCTTCAAACAGATCCACATCAAAGCCACCCACAACAGCGCGGGTGAAAGGCACTTCCATAATCAGGCCAGGGCGACCAGACAGGTCAATTGCAACACGTGAGAGTGCTTCATCCATGGGCACATAAGCATGGCCATAGCGGCAAATGCCCTTTTTATCTCCCACCGCTTGCTTGAACGCCTGACCAAGAGTAATGCCAACGTCTTCCACAGTGTGGTGGTCATCTATGTGCAAATCGCCTTTGGAAACGATATCCAGATCCATCATCCCGTGACGGGCGATCTGTTCCATCATGTGCTCCAAGAATGGCACACCTGTATCGAAACTGGATTTACCGGTACCGTCGAGGTTAATTTCAACAGTGATCTGAGTTTCAAGGGTATTTCGTTCTACCCGAGCCTTACGTTCGGCCATGGAGACTCCGTAGCAAATTAAGTGGCACAACGCCGGAAAATTCAATCTTCGGATTATACCTTTTATGCTCTCAGGAGTCCCATAACCTGTTTAATCGTTACGATAGCCTGCCTTATTGGAGGAAAATCAAAAGGCTTTCTTCAGGTTGTTCATGTAGGTATCCACCAAACCGTTAAACTCGTGCTTGATAACGGGGCTGATAGCCAACTTCAACAGGCCTGGAAGTGGCAGCGTTAGCTCAGCACTGGTCTGAAACTTTGCTGTCGTCGCATTATCGCCTTTCGCTTTCAGTACCCAAGAACCGCGAACCAAACCATTCCCCTCGCCTTTCACTGGCTCCCAAGTGATTTTCCCGGCGCCCTTATCCGAAGAATACTTGCATGCGTACACAGACTGGATGGCGTGTTTGTCGACTCCAACTTTTTCCATTTCCCAGCGGTAGGTGTTGTCGCCAAGATCCGTCAGCTTGTTTACCTTCGGAAAGTGAGCAGCAGAGCGCGGCACATCCGCCAGCAAATCAAAAACCTCATCATAACTGCCCGGAATCTCAAGCTCTCGGTTCAATTCAATCGAAACAGTGATAGCCACAGCGAACTCCTTTTTATGTTTATTCAATACTTATCAGGTCAAAAACAATAGGTGCATTTTGGCCTAACACTACGGCATTGTCATACTCCTGCCCTGTTAATTTGTTAACCCTGCGTTATCCTTTAGCTAATTCGCACCCGGATTCGCCTTGAATCCTGAAAGCTCCCGGAACAAAAAAGGAAGCCGGAACTATGAAAGCCATACGTTATGTGCTGATCGCCATCGTTGCATTGGTTGTTCTCGCTGTCGCCGCGATTGCTATTGCCATGGCCGTTATCGACCCTAATGCCTATAAGCCAAAGATTGAAAGTATTGTTGAGGATAAAACCAATCTTGATCTCGATCTTGCAGGCGATATTGGCTGGTCTTTTATCCCCCTCGGGCTTGAGCTAAATGATGTGGAAGCCAGCTTAGACGGCGATCGCTTTATTGCATTAAAGCGACTGGTAGCACAAGTGGACTTCTGGTCTCTGGTTGCTCTGGAGCCGCAAGTGAGCACCTTCGTACTCGACGGCCTAGATGCAAATCTAAGCATTAACGAGCAGGGAGAGGGCAATTGGACCCGTATAATGCCTGAAGCCACAAACGGTGATACGAGCCAAGACAAGCAGGAAGTAGCCAGCGAATCCGAGCCAGCACCGGGCGCCGAAGCTAGCAGCGAAGCCCTGAACTTCAACGTCGATAATATCCAGATCAGCAATGCACAAGTGCATTACAGCGATTTGCGTACTGGCCAGAAAGTGACACTTGAAGACTTCACGGTAGGTGCCAGCGACATCACTTTGGGCTCCGAATTTCCACTGGAAATAAGTTTTCGTATAGAAACAGCCCAACCACAATTCGCCGTGGACGGAAGCATAGAAGCCCGCCTTGCAGCCAACCAAGCGCTGAACGATTTTTCGGTTTCCGGCCTGCAAGCTGAGTTTAAAATGAATGGCGAGCCATTTGGCGACAAATCAGTAACAGCCAAGATGAGCGGCTCGGCCAAAGCCAATCTGGAAAACGAAACCGCAACACTGAGTGACTTCACTGCCAGCCTTGCAAACCTGACATTGAACACAAACCTCAATGTGAAAGGCTTTGGCAGTAAACCAACCCTGAAGGGCAAGTTAGCCATCACCGAGTTTTCCCTCAAAGAACTGCTGGAAAACATGGGCCAACCCACCATCCAGACCGCCGATGAAGCGGTTCTTCAGGCCATCTCCTTTTCTACTGATATCGCTGGCCCTGCAGGCAAGCCTGCGCTGTCTGATTTGGTTATCAAACTTGATGACACCACCTTCAACGGCTCTGGTAGTTATAACCTCGAAAACGGCGGTATCGTTTTTGACCTTCAAGGCGACAAACTTGATGCAGACCGTTACTTGCCACCCAAAGTTGAAGGTGCAGAAACCGCAGACGAGGCCCCATCACAAACGGCCGGTAGTGGGCCGGAAGGCGACCTGCTTCCATTAGAAACCTTGCGCGGCTTGCTTCTTGATATCGATTTCGGGCTAAGTGAGCTGGTTGTAAGCAACTTAACCATCAACGAAATCAAAGCTAGCACAACGGCTAGCAAAGGCCTGCTCAAAGTAGATGAATTCAGCGGCAAGCTTTATGAAGGTAGTTTTGGCGCAAATGCCACCATTGATGCCAGCTCCGATACGCCAAAGTGGTCCATCAACTCTGATGTAAGCAACGTACAAACCCTACCGCTGCTTGCGGATGTGGCTGAAATAACCATGCTCTCCGGCGGGGCTAACCTGAAAGTAAATGTGACAACCTCGGGCAACCGCATTTCTGTTCTAAGAGATAAAGCAGACGGCCAGATCAGCTTCAACCTTGCCGAGGGCGAATTCCGGAACATGAACCTTACCCGCATGGCCTGTCAGGGTATTGCGCTGGCAAATCAAGACGAGCTAACAACCGATGACTGGGGTGACACCACCCCCTTCAACGACATGCATGGCACTCTGGAGATCAACGGCAACACCTTCAACAACACAGACCTTGTTGCCGCACTTGCAGGCATGAGACTGGAAGGCCAAGGCTCGGTTGATATGAAGAAGACTCTCGTTGATTACGAGTTGGGCCTGCGGATTGTTGGCGAGATTCACCGCGACAATGCCTGCCGCGTGACGGAATACGTTGAAGACGTTGTTATTCCGGTGGAGTGCCGCGGTGACTTTTCAGCGGGTGCCGCAAGCCTATGCTCATTCGACGGCTCACGCTTCCGCGACACTCTGAAGACTATTGCGAAGAACGCTGCGAAAATAAAAGCCAAAGAAGAAGTAGACCGGGCCAAAGCTAAAGTGGAAGAAAAAGTAGACAAGGAAAAAGAAAGAGCCAAAGAAAAGGTCCGCGAAAAACTGGAAGAGAAGCTTGACGGGGAGAATGGCGAAAAGCTAAAGGATAAGCTCAAAGGCTTGTTCAAGTGACAGCCGATAGCTTCGCTGAAAATCTTCTAAAATGGTACGACAACCACGGCAGGCATGACCTGCCGTGGCATCACAACCGAACTGCCTATCGGGTTTGGGTTTCTGAAATCATGCTTCAGCAAACTCAGGTTGCCACGGTCACCCCCTATTATCTTGCGTTCATGGAACGCTTCCCAAACGTTCAGTCTCTGGCGGAAGCACCGGTTGACGATGTACTTAGCCACTGGTCTGGGCTTGGCTATTATGCACGGGCCCGTAACCTCCAAAACGCCGCTCAAACCGTTATGGACGATTTCGGAGGCACATTTCCCGACACGCAGGAAGCGCTTGAAAGCCTTAAAGGTATAGGCCGCTCTACCGCGGCAGCAATCATTGCCCAAGCCTTCGGTAAGCGCGCAGCCATTCTTGACGGCAACGTAAAACGTGTACTGGCTCGTTATCACGCAGTTCCCGGCTGGCCGGGGCAAACCTCCGTACTAAAGCAACTCTGGGAGCATGCTGAGGCACACACACCGAGCGAGCGCATTCGAGACTACACTCAGGGCATCATGGACCTTGGCGCGATGGTGTGCACCCGCAGCCGCCCCAAATGTAACGACTGCCCTCTGCAAAAAGGCTGCGCAGCCTACGCCAGAGAAGAGACCAACCTCTACCCCGGCTCCAAGCCTAAAAAAGCAAAACCTGAAAAAACCATTTGGATGGTTATTCTGGAAGACCAAGAAGGCCGAATTCTGCTGGAGCGCCGCCCGCCCAGCGGCATCTGGGGCGGCTTGTGGAGCCTGCCGGAACTGGACCCAGCATACGGAGCCGATGAGCTACAAGAAGCTTGCGAACGCAACCTTGGGCTTGACTGCGAAGAACCCGAGTTGATCAGTGGGTTTCGCCATACCTTCTCCCATTACCACCTGCACATTCAGCCTGCCCGACTGGGCGTTACCGGGCAGCAAGGCGTTAGAGATAATGGCCAGCACAAATGGCTGCATAGGCACGAAGCACTGGCACTGGGTTTGCCTGCGCCTATCCGCACACTACTCACAAACCCGGAACAGGCCACCCTGCTCTGATAACAGGGCGGCCACACGCTCAGCCCGCACTATCTGATATCATCCCAGCCACTTACCTTTGACAACAGGAGTGATCATGAGCCGCACCGTTTTCTGCCGCAAACACCAGAAAGAACTCCAAGGCCTAGACTTCCCGCCCATGCCCGGCGCAAAAGGCCAAGATATCTACGAGAATATTTCCAAGCAGGCTTGGGAAGAGTGGCAGCACGAACAAACCATGCTGATCAACGAAAAGCACCTAAGCCTGATGGACCCCAACACTCGAAAATACCTGCAGGCCCAGATGGAGCACTTCTTCAATAATGAGCCTTTTGACAAGGCTGAAGGCTACGTACCACCAGAGAAATAATCCGATTTTGGTTAAAGCCTGATCAACCCTGAAAAGATTCGGATATTTTTCAGGGCTGGCCTTGACTCACCACACCGAAACCGGTTTAATAGCGCCCCGTTGCAAAGCAGTATAGCAACTTGCCCGGATAGCTCAGTTGGTAGAGCAGAGGATTGAAAATCCTCGTGTCGGTGGTTCGATTCCGCCTCCGGGCACCAATATTTTCAACGACTTAGCCCGCCCACCCGCGGGCTTTTTCGTTTCTGTCCCTTGAGATGGGACACTAGCGGGACACTAAACCGCAAAACAGCCCAACACTTCAGCCCTTATCCTGCCCAAATCCAAATGCTATCTACTGTCCCGTTGGGACACCTAATAAGAGCAAAATTCAGCCCTTACTGTCCCGCCAGCGTCCCATTAGAGCCTCAACCAAAAGGCTAACCCAATAATTTCAGATAGATAGAAGATAATTCCAGAGGATTAACTATCCCCTAGTTGCTTTTGTGTCGTGTTGCGATTTACAGTGAAGGGGAGCCGGGCCAGTGCGCTAACACCAGCCCGGCAACCACCGGCAAAACCTAATAGGGAGGTTCAGCCAATGGCAACGCCACTATATCAGCTTGCGTCCTTCACACCACTGGAGGGCAGCGCATGGCCACGATAGAAAAACGCACAACTCAGACCGGGACAACCTACCGGGTAAAAATCCGCCTCAAAGGTCGCCAAGCTGAAACCGCTACGTTTGAACGGCTGACCGATGCCAAGCGATGGGCCACCCAGACCGAGGCCGCAATCAGAGAAGGCCGATATTTTCATTCAATTGCTGGCAAGGGTAAAACGCTGGCGGATGCTATCGACCGGTACAGCCGCGACATTCTGCCCGACCTGAAAGACCAGAACCCCCGCCGCATTCACTTGAAGTGGTGGCGTAGCAAGATTGGCGCAACCTCAATCAGCGACATTACGCCAGCCCTTCTCACCGAATGCCGCGATACCTTGAAGGCCACGCCCTACAAATCAGGCAAGACCGAAAAGCCGCGCACCGATGCGACCGTTAACCGCTACCTAGCTTCACTCAGCCCCGTAATGAAAGCCGCCTCTGACGATTGGGGATGGATTACCGACAACCCTTGCCGGAAGGTTCGCCGGGGCAAAGAATCAAAAGGCCGCACCCGGTTTTTAAGCACAGACGAGCGCAACCGATTGTTGAATGCTTGCGACCAGGCCACCGACACGCCAGAACTGAAAACCCTTGTCTTGCTGGCACTCACCACCGGGGGCCGCCGTGGCGAAATATCCGGCCTACGCTGGCGGGATGTTGACCTGAAGCGTAAACGAATCATTTTTGCGGATACCAAGAACGGCGAGACAAGGGCCGCACCCTTGGTAGGGCCAGCATTGGAAGCCATGAAGGAATGGGCCAAGGTTCGCCCGCTGGACTCCAGCGCCCACGTATTTCAGGGCCGCACTGACAAGACACAAGATAAGCCCCTCGATTTCCAACGTGCATGGATAACTGCACTGAAACGAGCAGAGCTTACCGACTTCAGATTCCACGACTTGCGCCACACCGCAGCCAGCTACCTAGCCATGAACGGGGCTGGCTTGCGGGAAATCGCGGACATTCTCGGACATAAGACCCTGGCCATGGTTCAACGCTATAGCCACCTGACGCAAGACCACAAAGCCGCCGTTGTTGAGCGGATGGCAACCGCCATTTTTCAAGACGACACGACAGCGAGCAAGTAACCGTTTTGACCATGCCTAGCTCGACGAAGCGAAAAGCAGGAACCCTACCCGCCTGGCATGGCCACTTAATTTAGGGGCGCTAATGGGGGCGCTATGAATCGTTTTATTCAAAAATCCTGGTACACGCTCACGGAGGCCGCTGACTACCTTACTCATAACAGCCAGGGTGATACGACAGTCACGACCTCTGACATTCTCCAGTTAGCAATGGATCGAGAAATAACGCTATCTATTCGCATTACACAAGCGGGTGATACCCCCCTGCCTTTCGCTGAACTTACACTTGGCGATTTATCCATACCCGAGACAGAACAATCCAAAAAACTTAGAGAGAGCAATCCCTCGCACCCGCTATCAGATGTTCTACTTTTTGAGGGCGAACAGTTTAATCCGATTTTCCTAGGAAACGGCGATATTTACACCGGTATTTGGGATATCGCATCTATAGTATCGGGTGAACGCTTTTTGGGGATACTTTGGGATATATCTAAATTACCTGATGCGCCTAGTCTTGACAGGCTCGACGCAACCATTCCGACACCGCCCTATCCATTAACGCTTGTAGCCTCTAACCGTGACTTTGCGCTCAGCGCCCCCATCGAAGCAATGCCCGATGGGAGCTATCTGGGAGTGCGTATCACCGAGCTTTCCGAGTTACTTTCTGAGCCTGAGAACGTTAACGCCTCCGACCAACTGAAAGCCCTACCTGATGATTTTCGCGCTCTATATGAAGCGCTGGGGGCTGACGAACTACCCGAAATGGATTTACTGATTACCGCATGGCGCAAGTATTGGAAGGGCCGCACCCCGAACGATGGCAAGAAATACCCTATAAATTCAGAGGTAGCAGACTGGGTAAAAAACCGTATGGATAGACCAGAACAGGGCAACAATAAGGCAAAGGCGATTGCCTCAATAATCCGCCCAACTTGGGCACCAACAGGGCGCCAGCCCAACCGCAACCAGTAAACGGCTCACCCCTTCCGGGCCAGTATTGGCGGGCTTTCTCGGAAGGGCTCACCCCTTCCACCTAAACCCTTCTATCTATTCTGCACACAACTCGACTGTTTTCATGCACTCAGCCAACCACAGCAACTCTCGAAACTTGAGGACATGAAACATGACCGTTGCAGCACAAAACCACACCAACACCGAAGCCGCCAACCAAGGCCCGACACTGCTGACACTCAGCCAGCTATGCCAGGCTGAACCCGCAATCACACCGGGAGGCGTTCGCCACCTATTGTTCACCAAGGGCCACGACCTGCCCGGCGTTTATCGCTTTGGACGCAAACTGCTGTTTGACCGCTTGGAATTTATGGGGGGGATAAAACAGGGACACGCCGCACAAATCGGCGGGAGAGCAGCACAATGAAAAAAGCGCCCGCCCCCGAAAGAGCAAAGCGCCATACCCAAGGCCATTATACCACCGCCAGCACCTACGGCGAACGGTTAGACGCTATACGTGACGCCCTGCTGAATACCGGTATTGAGCCTGCAAACATGGATGCCCTGCTATCACGGCTGACTGATGGCCAGATAACCCGCACCGGCACCGCCAGCAAGCCCAACAGCAAAAACCTATGGCTGATTGCCTACCACGACAGGGGCTTACCCTTTGTCGTTATCGCTGGCGACTGGGCAACTGGTACTGAACTAAAGTGGATTGCTCAAACTGGCGACACACTGACTGAAGCCGAGCGCCGAGAACTCAAACGCCGTATTGCCGATGCAAAGCTGGCTAGAGAAACAGAACAAGCCCGTCAGTGGGAGCAAGCCGCCGCCAGAGCAGCCCAACGCTGGCATAAATGCACACCGGCTAACCCGACGCATGGCTATCTGCAAAGCAAAGGCATACAGCCCCACAGCGCCCGCCAGCAAGGCCATGAACTTGTGTTGTTGCTAACAGACTTCAGCGGCAAAGCATGGAGTCTGCAAACCATAGACGAGGCCGGTAATAAGCGCCTAATGGCTGGCGGCAAGAAGGCCAGACACTTTATCGTCGTGAACGCTCCGGACTACCCCGCCCGCATCCTGATATGCGAAGGCTACGCCACCGGCTGCACCTTGGCAGAGATAGACCCCGCCGCCCTGGTGCTGGCCGCCATTGATTGCGGCAACCTCCGAGCCGTGGCAACCGGAGCACGTAACCGTTGGCCTGATGCTGACCTTATCGTTTGTGGTGACGACGACCGCCAGACCGAAGGCAACCCCGGAGTAACCGCAGCCCGCGCCGCAGCGATTGCAGCCGGGGCACGTTACGCCCTGCCAGAATGGCCAGACGAGGCACCGCTGACCCTTTCTGACTTCAACGACCTGCACCAGTGGCAAAGGGGGCAGCTATGACCGCAAAGCCCATCATGAAAGCCACAGACCCTAACACCGGCATTATCGCGCCCTTGGCTGCCATTGATGCTAAGCCGTTACCACTGGCACGTAAGGCACCCTTACCAGCCTACCCAATGAGCGCACTGGGAGAGCTGCTAGGAGATGCGGCAAAGGCGCTGGCCTATTACGTTCAAGTACCCGTTGGCATGGCTGCACAATCGCTGCTGGCGGTTGCCTCACTGGCGACACAAGGGCACGTCAACATTCAAAAGGGCAACATTGGCACCAGCCCCACCACGCTGTACTGCATAACCATTGCTGGCAGTGGCGAACGTAAAAGTTCAATGGATGGTTTGGCCATGAGGCCAGTATACGAATACCAGGCAGAGCGCCGGGCAGAGCATGAAAGCCTGATGGCAGAACACAAGGCCGCAGAAGAAGCCCACGAATTGCGCTACCAAAGCATTGTGAAAAGCTACAAAGGCAGCGGCCAGAAACAAAAGCCACTGAGTTACGAGCAGCAACAAGCCCTTACCGAAGACCTAGCAGAGCTTGAGAAAAGCAGACCTAAGCCACCGCCTCGCCCGCATATCCTGATGGAAGAACCCACAGCGGAAGGTATCTATAAACACCTAGCTGAAGCCTTGCCAACCGCTGGCCTGTTTTCGGATGAAGGCGGGGCGTTCTTCAGCGGGCACGGTATGGCAGACGAAGCCAAAGGCCGCACCATAACAATGCTTTCACAACTATGGGACGGAAAGGCAATCACACGCACACGGGCTGGCGCTGGTGAATCTGGCGTACTGGCAGGCCGCCGTCTTGCCGCCCATCTGATGATGCAGCCCATCATTGCCAACAAGGTATTGGCTGACCCGCTGATGAAGGGCCAAGGCTTTCTAGCCCGCTTTCTGGTGTGCGCCGATGAATCGCTGGTGGGAACCCGCTTTCTGGCAGACCGTCCACACGATGAAAGCGTCAGCCGTGACCCTGCTGTAATTCAGTTCTGGGAGGCACTATCTGAGCTTATACGCCAACCCTTGCCAACCAACGAAGCCGGAGAGCTTGAACCAGCAACCCTAACCATCACCGGAGCAGCCTTTGAAACTTGGACACATACCCATGACGCGATTGAACGGCAGTTATCGCAGCAAGGAGAGCTATCTGAAATAAGAGAGTTCGCCGCCAAGGCTGCTGACAACACCGCCCGAATTGCTGGCGTACTGGCCTACCTTGAAACCCGCACAGACCCAACGCCGGAGCATATCGAAAGAGCGTCAACGCTGATGGAGTACTACCTGAACACCATGATTCAGCGCACCCAAGAAGCAGGCCAAAACGCCGCTGAACACGATGCAGCCCAAGTACTGGATTGGATGCAGCGCAACGGCGAAGAACTGAGCGCCGATAACTTCAAACAACTGCCAGCCGCCTACCGAACGGCCAAGAAAGCCCGCACCCTGCTAACGCTGCTGGTGGAGTATGGGCACGTTGTTGTTGCTGGCAACGGCCCAAATGGCAAAGCCCGAAAATGGAAGGTGAGAGAAGGCCAGACCCATGTTTGACCTAATGGCAGCCATAAAGCGCGAATACAAAACGCCACACCCTGCGGATTCTGCGGATTCTGCGGAAACCGCACAACCACGCGGGTTTGAGCCTGCGGAAAATTTGCGGAAAGTTGCGGATTTTTCGGCAGGCAGTGAGAAATCCGCAAACGTCCGCAAAAATCCGCAAACGGCAAAATCCTGTAACCCACTGAATAAAAACGAATTAACGAGAAAATCCGCAAATCCGCAAAATCCGCAGCCCCCTGTTGAGAGAATTGCACAGAACCCTGATGCAATGCTGGCGGAAATCGCGGTAATGCTTCAGGCAGACACAAGCCAGTTACGCGCCCTGCTGAGTGACGACGACCTGAACGACATAGCGCAAGGCTTCAACAGCCGGAGCTATATGCTGGATTACTTCAGGCTGATGCGGGCTGGTGGAAAGTTGCCTGCATGCAGGGAGCCGCCAGCCGAGTTCAGCAAGCCACCGCCAAGCCACACGTAAAGGGGTAAGCTTACGCCTTACATACCATGATGCTCACGGCAGAACCGTTAACGACACCAACCACCCTTAACACTTCACCCAGCGAGAACTAAACCACAACGACTAGCTCTTCAAATAAGACAGGATTCCCTAAGCCACTCAATGCATCATTAAAATGGCGCACTTAGGAGAATCTAAAATCCACGGTCAGCTTTAGGCCACCAAGAATGAGAAAATATAGGGCAAGGCGGGAGCAATTAGAAAAACGCAAAAACCTATCTGCCCCCATCTTTTCGGCCCATCCTTTGATAAAAATTTGCCAGTAAGCCAAGCCCAAACGCTAAAAATAACAAGCGTAACGAGCTTCAAATATGACGAAAAGAACAACACCGCTTCCAATGAACCTTGGTTCGTGAAGTATTGAACGAGTGCCGACAAGCTAAAGAGTAGAATGCCATAAACCAAAAATGCGGCAATTCCTGCAAACAAAAACAACATAGCGCTCTTGAAATAACTAATGGCAAGCCGTCCCGAACTGTTCGATGCCGAATCAACACTATTTCGAGCCAAATGGCCAGCCAAATACCAAAGTGCACCAGCAACAATAAGCGCCACTATCACGGCGATTTTCAACCCAGTTGTCCAAATAGCTGCACCTAAGCAGCTAATCTATTAAGCTCAACCTCCTGCAATTTGCCAGGATTGAGCGATACCGGACCGGTGACTTCCCAGTTCCGGGTATTGCCAGACCAGCGCTGTGGATTCCTGCGCTTTGCTCTTTCATAAACCATTTTCCGATGCGCCAGGCGCTGGTGATCAACGCCACGATGCCGATCTGCCGGTGTTACGAAGTTGATACCACTGTGCAGATGTCTTTCGTTGTAGGCGCACTCGAACGCCAGCATCCATTCACGCACAGCCGTGAGCGATTTAAAGCCTTTTGAGGGCCACTCCGGGCAGTATTTGACCGTGCGGAACAACGATTCCGAGTATGGATTATCGTTGCTCACTCTCGGACGACTGTGCGACATCAGCATGCCCAGATCGGCCAGCCGGGCCTTGAGCGTATAAGACGTCATTGGCGCTCCATTATCGGCATGCAACACCGGCGGGTTGTGCCAGCAGCTCTCGCGCAGCAATGCACGCTCGACCAGTTTCCTGGCTAGTTCACCGGATTCCATTTCATGGATTTCCCAAGCAACGATCTTGCGACTGTATATGTCCATAATCAGGTACAGGTACCAATGCTGGCCACGCACAGCGGACGGAC
>NZ_JALKAP010000020.1 GCF_023016045.1 Marinobacter sp. S6332
CGTCTTAAGCCACACCTGAACGTGGGCACCATTGGTCACGTTGACCATGGTAAAACGACTCTGACCGCTGCTCTGACTCGTGTATGTCACGAAGTGTGGGGTACGGGTTCTGCGAGTGCATTCGATCAGATCGATAACGCACCGGAAGAGCGTGCGCGTGGTATTACCATTGCGACCTCCCACGTTGAGTACGATTCTCCAACCCGTCACTACGCACACGTAGACTGCCCGGGCCACGCTGACTATGTTAAAAACATGATCACAGGTGCGGCTCAGATGGACGGCGCGATTCTGGTTTGTTCTGCAGCTGACGGCCCCATGCCGCAGACGCGTGAGCACATCCTGTTGTCTCGTCAGGTGGGTGTACCTTTCATCGTTGTGTTCCTGAACAAAGCGGACATGGTTGACGATGAAGAGCTACTTGAGTTGGTAGAGATGGAAGTTCGCGAGCTGTTGAGCGCGTACGACTTCCCGGGTGACGACACCCCTATCATTACCGGTTCAGCGTTGATGGCTTTGCAGGGCAAAGACGACAACGAAATGGGTACCACCGCTGTTAAGAAGCTGGTAGAAGCTCTGGACGACTACATTCCTGAGCCTGAGCGTGCAATCGATCAGCCGTTCCTGCTGCCGATTGAGGATGTGTTCTCTATCTCTGGTCGTGGTACGGTTGTAACCGGTCGCGTAGAGCGCGGTATCGTTAAGGTGGGTGAGGAAGTCGAGATTGTTGGTATCAAGGATACCGTCAAGACTGTCTGCACCGGTGTTGAGATGTTCCGTAAGCTGCTAGACGAAGGTCGTGCAGGTGAGAACGTAGGTGTACTGCTTCGCGGCACCAAGCGTGACGACGTTGAGCGTGGTCAGGTTCTGTGTAAGCCGGGCAGCATTAAGCCGCACACCAAGTTTGAGTGTGAAGTGTACGTACTGAGCAAGGATGAGGGTGGTCGTCATACCCCATTCTTCAAGGGCTATCGTCCACAGTTCTACTTCCGTACCACTGACGTAACTGGTTCCTGTGAACTGCCGGAAGGCGTGGAAATGGTTATGCCAGGTGATAACGTGAAGATGGAAGTCACGCTGATTGCTCCGATCGCCATGGAAGATGGTCTGCGCTTCGCGATTCGTGAAGGCGGCCGTACTGTTGGTGCCGGCGTCGTCGCTAAGATCCTCGAGTAATATACTCGATTTTCGGGCGCACCCTTGTGGTGCGCTTGATAGTAAGTGCACTGAGTTGTTTCGGTGCAGGCCAGTAGCTCAATTGGCAGAGCAGCGGTCTCCAAAACCGCAGGTTGGGGGTTCGATTCCCTCCTGGCCTGCCATTTTTTTAACATCCGGATACATAAGTTGATTCCCATGGAGTCAAAAGCCGTTCAGTCAAACAGCCGTTTCGATGCGTTGAAGTGGTTGGTTGTGTTTGTGCTGGTTGCCGTTGGTGTTGTTGGTAATCAATATTTCAGCGCCGAGTCTTTGTTGTATCGGGTTCTGGCTCTAGTTGTTCTAGCGATTGTCGCGGCCCTAGTGGCGTTGCAGACTGATCGCGGGCGACGGTTCGCGACCCTCCTCAAGGAGGCTCGTGTCGAGATCCGGAAGGTGGTATGGCCCACTAGGCCAGAACTAGTTCAGACCACTGTAATCGTTGTGGTCTTTGTGCTGGTTGTGTCCCTATTATTGTGGGGCATGGATTCGATAATCAGTTGGTTGGTCGCCGGATTCATAGGTTAACAGGAGTGGGCAATGGCTAAGCGCTGGTACGTGGTTCATGCGTATTCTGGCTACGAAAAGCACGTAATGCGCACTCTTATTGAGCGCATTGCGCTTGAAGGTATGGAAGATCAGTTTGGTGAAATTCTGGTTCCTACCGAAGAAGTTGTTGAGATGCGTGACGGGAAAAAGCGCAAGAGTGAGCGCAAATTTTATCCTGGGTACGTTCTTGTCCAAATGGAAATGGACGACGGTACGTGGCATCTTGTAAAGAATACGCCTAGGGTTCTTGGCTTTATTGGTGGAACTAAGGATAAGCCAGCTCCCATTACAGAGCGCGAGGCTGAGGCAATTTTGCGCCGAGTTGAAAGTGGCGTGGATAAGCCTAAGCCCAAGACTTTGTTCGAGCCAGGTGAGGTTGTTCGCGTGATTGAAGGTCCGTTTGCGGATTTCAATGGCGTGGTTGAGGAAGTTGACTACGACAAGAGTCGTGTCAAAGTTGCTGTTTTAATCTTTGGTCGTTCAACTCCAGTAGAATTGGAGTTTGGTCAGGTCGAGAAAGACTGAGTAGCAGCTTTTAATCGGAAGGCTCGCGCGCTTTTGCGTTGCGGGCTTTTTGTGTCTGCAACGGGGAGCTGAAAGGCGCTTGTACCCATAGGAGTATTTTATGGCTAAAAAGATAGAAGCATATATCAAGCTTCAGGTTGCTGCCGGTAAGGCCAACCCGAGCCCCCCTGTTGGTCCGGCATTGGGCCAGCGTGGCGTGAATATCATGGAGTTCTGTAAGGCATTCAATGCCCAGACCCAAGATATGGAAGCCGGTCTGCCGATCCCTACTGTTATTACCGTATATAGCGATCGCAGTTTTACGTTTATTACCAAAACGCCTCCTGCTCCGGTCCTTCTCAAGAAGGCTGCTGGTGTTAAGAGCGGCTCCGGGCGCCCGAATACCGAGAAGGTTGGTAAGGTGACGCGTGAGCAGCTCGAAGAAATCGCCAAGACCAAAGAGCCGGACCTGACTGCTGCCGATATGGACGCAGCGGTTCGTACCATTGCTGGAACAGCCCGCAGCATGGGCCTGACCGTGGAGGGCGTGTAACATGTCAAAGATGAGCAAGCGTCAGAAGCTTATTCGTGAAAAGGTTGACTCGACCCGTTCTTACTCGGTTGACGAGGCGGTATCGTTACTGGTTGAGCTAGGTCAAAGTGTAAAGTTTAAAGAGTCTGTGGACGTTGCTATCAATCTTGGTGTTGATGCACGTAAATCAGATCAGGTAGTTCGTAGCAGTACCGTATTGCCTCATGGTACCGGTAAGACCGTTCGTGTAGCCGTGTTTACTCAGGGCGCGAATGCTGAAAAGGCAACTGCTGCGGGTGCGGATATTGTTGGAATGGACGATCTCGCGGAAGAGGTCAAAAAAGGCAATATGGATTTCGACGTGGTTATTGCCACTCCGGACGCTATGCGTGTTGTTGGTCAGTTGGGTCAAATTCTTGGGCCCCGTGGCCTGATGCCTAACCCCAAAGTCGGTACCGTTACCCCTGACGTTGAGACAGCAGTCAAAAACGCCAAAGCGGGTCAGGTTCGCTACCGCACCGATAAAAACGGCATCATTCATTCGCCGTTGGGTAATGTTGAATTCTCTGCACAGAACATCAAAGAAAACCTTGAGTCTCTTGTGGCAGATCTGAAAAAGGCCAAGCCTTCGTCTGCGAAAGGTGTGTATCTCAAAAAGATCACCCTGTCGTCGACCATGGGTCCTGGCCTGACTATCGATCAGAATGGTCTAGATATCTGATTTTTTGGTCGGTAGTTACTTTGTAGTCTAGGCGGAAGCCAAGGCTGTCAAAGACCGCAGGCCCCTGAGGTCTCCTGACTGAAAGGGTTAAAGCAACGCCTGCGCAGACGGTGTGAAGACGTTCTCTCTGAACCCAAACACCGTTAAGGCGCCTCAAGAAAGCATTTCTATGCTTTCGGGGCAATGATGGGTTTGCCGGGAATACCCCCGGCGAAATCGAGGAGAAATCCAGTGGCAATTAGACTCGAAGACAAGAAAGCGATCGTCGCTGAAGTCAACGAGACTGCCGGTGGTGCTCTGTCTGTGGTTTTGGCTGACTACCGTGGTGTCACCTCTGGTGATATGACGGCTCTGCGTGCCAAAGCTCGTGCCGAGAATGTGCGTCTGAAGGTTGTTCGTAACAACCTGGCTAAGATTGCCATTCGCGGTACTGAGTTTGAGTGCATTGATGAGGTTCTGGTCGGCCCAACCATTTTGGCATTCTCTATGGAAGATCCGGGAGCGGCTGCACGCCTGCTGAAGGATTTCGCTAAAGAGAAAGACGCATTCGAAATTAAAGGACTGGCAGTCGGCGGTGAGCTGATGGGCGCAGACCAAATCGATCGTCTAGCCAAGCTACCAACACGTCACGAAGCGTTGACGATGCTGGCTGCGGTAACACAGGCACCAATCACCAAGCTGGCACGGACACTGAACGAAGTTCCTTCGAAAGTGACCCGCGCCGTTGCGGCAGTTCGAGACCAGAAGCAAGAAGCTGCTTGATTCTGTTGAACACCATATTTAATTTTTTGGGAGAAAGTCATGGCTCTGTCTAACGAAGACATTTTGAACGCGATTGCAGAAATGAGCGTAATGGACGTTGTTGCGCTAGTTGAAGCAATGGAAGAGAAGTTCGGCGTATCTGCTGCTGCAGCTGTTGCTGCCGCTCCTGCAGCAGCCGGTGGCGACGCTGCCGCTGCTGAAGAGCAGACCGAGTTTGATATTGTTCTGACCGGCGTTGGCGAGAAGAAAGTCAACGTTATCAAGGCTGTTCGTGAACTGACCGGTCTGGGTCTGAAAGAAGCTAAAGAACTGGTTGACGGCGCGCCTTCCACCATCAAGGAAGCTGCGAGCAAAGCAGACGCTGAAGAAGGCAAGAAGAAGCTTGAGGAAGCAGGCGCTTCTGTTGAGCTTAAGTAAGAGTCGGCTGTTGATCGAAACTGCGCGATAAGCGTAGACAGGCTGGTGGCCTTGTGCCACCGGCCTTTTTCTGTTGTATATGCTATAGAGTCTGGTGTTCGTTTGCGGGTTGCTTCAGATCTGTTATCGATTACCAGAGTCTTTGTTCAAGACGGCGCGATAAGCCGAGCAATTCGGCCCCGAAGCAGAACATTGGTTGCTTCTTGATACAAGGTATCAGGTCTAAAGCTGGGGAATGCAGATGACTTACTCCTACACTGAAAAAAAGCGGATCCGCAAAGATTTTAGTAAATTGCCGTCCGTGATGGATGTCCCCTATTTGCTGTCTATTCAGCTGGATTCATTCCGGGACTTCCTGCAAATGGAAGCCGTACCTGGAGATCGTCGGGAAACCGGTCTTCACGCAGCATTCAAATCCGTATTCCCGATTGCCAGTTACTCTGGCAATGCCGCGCTTGAATACGTGAGCTACCGCATTGGCGAGCCCGTATTCGATGTCAAGGAATGCCAGCTTAGGGGCGTAACGTATGCGGCGCCGCTGAGAGTTAAGGTTCGCCTTATCATTTATGATAGGGAATCGTCCAACAAGGCGATTAAGGATATCAAAGAACAGGAAGTCTACATGGGCGAAATGCCCCTGATGACTGAGAACGGTACCTTCGTTATCAACGGTACCGAGCGTGTTATTGTTTCCCAACTCCACCGCTCTCCCGGTGTGTTCTTTGACCATGACAAGGGAAAAACCCACTCATCCGGTAAGCTGTTGTATTCGGCTCGGGTTATTCCTTATCGCGGGTCCTGGCTCGATTTTGAATTTGATCCGAAGGACTCCGTTTTTGTTCGGATTGACCGTCGACGCAAGTTGCCAGCGTCGATCCTCCTGCGCGCGCTCGGCTACACCTCCGAGCAAATGCTGGAGATGTTCTTTGATACTAGTAAGTTCAAGCTGGGCGCTGAAACTTGCAAGCTAGAGTTGGTTCCAAGCCGTCTTCGTGGAGATATCGCGACATTTGATATCAAAGACAACGAAGGCAAGCTGATTGTGGAAGAGGGTCGTCGAATCACAGCTCGCCATATCAAGCAGTTGGAAAAAGCAGGCATCAACGAGCTAGAGGTGCCCACTGAGTATCTCTACGGCCGCGTTCTAGCCAAAGATATGGTGGACAAAGCCAGTGGCGAAGTGTTGGTTGAGTGCAACACTGAGCTGAGTGAAGAGGTTGTGAAAACAATTCTGGACGCTGGCGTAAAAGAGATCGAGACGCTTTATACCAACGATCTGGATTGCGGACCGTTTATGTCTGATACCCTGCGTATCGACCCAACTCGCAGTCCGCTTGAGGCTCTGGTAGAGATCTACCGCATGATGCGTCCTGGCGAGCCCCCCACCAAGGATTCGGCAGAGAACCTGTTCAATAACCTGTTCTTCTCTGAAGAGCGTTATGATCTCTCTGCAGTCGGCCGCATGAAGCTTAATCGTCGCCTGCGCCGTGAAGAGAGTACCGGTGAAGGTACGCTTACCCACGAAGATATCATTGATGTTCTGAAAACGCTGATTGATATCCGTAACGGTCAGGGTAGCGTTGACGACATTGATAACCTAGGCAACCGTCGTGTTCGTTGCGTTGGTGAGATGGCTGAAAACCAGTTTCGTGTTGGTCTGGTGCGTGTTGAGCGAGCTGTGCGTGAACGTCTGAGTCTCGCAGAGAGCGAAGGTTTGATGCCTCAGGATTTGATCAACGCCAAGCCAGTTGCAGCCGCGGTTAAAGAATTCTTTGGTTCCAGCCAACTGTCTCAGTTTATGGACCAGAACAACCCGCTGTCCGAAGTGACTCACAAACGTCGTATTTCGGCGTTGGGGCCTGGCGGCCTGACACGTGAGCGCGCCGGTTTTGAGGTTCGCGACGTACACCCGACACACTATGGTCGTGTATGCCCGATCGAGACACCAGAAGGTCCAAACATCGGCCTTATAAACTCCCTGGCTACCTATGCCCGTGCCAACTCTTACGGCTTCCTTGAGAGCCCGTATAGAAAGGTGGTCGACGGCTTGGTCACCGATGAGCTTGTGTATCTATCGGCTATTGAAGAAAGTAATTACGTTATCGCTCAGGCCAGTGCGGCTGTCGATGATGGCATGCGTTTGACAGATGAGCTGGTAACTGTACGTCACCAGAACGAAACCACGGTTATGCCTCCTGAAAGTGTTAATTTCATGGATGTTTCGCCGCGTCAGGTAGTATCTGTTGCTGCTTCATTGATTCCGTTCCTTGAGCATGACGATGCTAACCGGGCTCTCATGGGCGCGAACATGCAACGTCAGGCGGTACCGACGCTGCGCTCTCAGGTGCCTTTGGTGGGAACCGGTGTTGAGCGCACAGTAGCTCAGGACTCGGGTGTCTGCGTGACAGCTCGTCGTGGTGGTGTAATTGAGAGTGTCGATGCGGCCAGAATCGTTGTACGTGTTAACAACGAAGAAACCGAAGCCGGTGATGCTGGTGTGGATATTTATAACCTCACCAAGTACACCCGCTCTAACCAGAATACGTGCATAAACCAGCGCTCCATCGTCCGTCAGGGTGATGAGATTGCTCGTGGTGATGTATTGGCAGATGGCCCATCGGTTGATCTCGGTGAGCTTGCCCTTGGTCAGAATATGCGCATCGCATTTATGCCCTGGAACGGTTATAACTTTGAGGACTCCATCCTTATTTCCGAGAAGGTGGTGCAGGAAGATCGCCTGACCACTATCCACATTCAGGAACTCACTTGTGTGGCTCGTGATACCAAGCTGGGTAGCGAAGAAATCACTGCAGATATTCCGAATGTGGGTGAGAGCGCGCTGTCTAAGCTGGATGAGTCTGGCATTGTTTACATTGGTGCTGAAGTAGGACCTGGCGACATACTGGTAGGTAAGGTTACACCGAAAGGTGAAACCCAGCTGACCCCGGAGGAGAAGCTGCTGAGGGCTATCTTTGGTGAGAAGGCGTCTGATGTAAAAGACACCTCCTCCCGTGTGCCGACAGGCACCCGCGGTACTGTAATCGACGTTCAGGTATTTACCCGTGATGGTATCGAGAAAGATCAGCGTGCTCAGTCAATTGAAAAAGAGCAGTTGAACCAGTATCGCAAGGACCTTAAAGACGAATACCGCATTGTTGAAGGTGCAACTTTCGAGCGTTTGTTGAATGCACTCAAAGGTCAGCAAGTCATCAGTGGTCCTGGCCTGAAGAAGGGCGCAAGCCTTGATGAAGGCTACTTGGCCGAACTGCCTCGTTCAGATTGGTTCAAGCTTCGCATGCAGGACGAGAGTCTAAATGAGTTGCTGGAGAAGTCTGAGCAGGGGCTGGAAGAGCGCACGAAAGAACATGAAGCGCGCTTTGATGACAAAAAAGGCAAGCTTCAGCAGGGCGACGACCTTGCACCGGGCGTGCTGAAGATCGTAAAGGTTTACCTTGCCATCAAGCGTCGTATCCAGCCAGGTGACAAGATGGCGGGGCGTCACGGTAACAAGGGTGTTATCTCGGCGGTTAAGCCGATTGAAGATATGCCTTACGATGAGTTCGGCAACACCGTTGATATCGTTCTGAACCCATTGGGTGTTCCGTCGCGAATGAACGTTGGTCAGGTTCTTGAGACTCATCTGGGTGCCGCAGCCAAGGGCTTGGGCGAGCGCATCAGCAAAATGCTTGATGAGCAGCGTAAAGTGGCCGAGCTGCGCAAACTTCTTGATGAGATCTATAACCACTCTGATGAAGTGTTCAAGGTGGACTTGGATTCCCTGAGCGATAAGGAAATCCTAGAGATGTCCCACAACCTGCGCGGCGGTGTTCCTATGGCCACGCCAGTGTTTGATGGTGCCAAGGAATCGGAAGTTAAGCATATGCTTGAGCTTGCAGGCCTGAGTACAACCGGCCAGACCAAGCTTTATGACGGCCGCACAGGGGACGCTTTCGATCGGCCGGTGACGGTGGGGTATATGTATATCCTTAAGCTTAACCACCTGATCGATGACAAGATGCACGCCCGTTCCACCGGCTCCTATAGTCTGGTTACCCAGCAGCCGCTGGGTGGTAAGGCGCAGTTCGGTGGTCAGCGTTTCGGTGAGATGGAAGTGTGGGCCCTCGAGGCTTACGGTGCGGCGTATACGCTGCAGGAAATGCTCACCGTTAAGTCTGACGACGTGAACGGTCGGACCAAGATGTACAAGAACATTGTCGATGGTGATCATCGCATGGAGCCCGGCATGCCGGAATCCTTCAACGTTCTTGTCAAGGAGATCCGTTCGTTGGGTATCGACATCGAGCTGGAATCTGAGTGAGCCGAATTGTTTTTGGCAGCGTGAGCGGGCACCTGGTGTGCCCGCCCGAGATTAACGCCATCCGGAGCTTTTACTGATGAAAGATTTGCTGAATCTTCTCAAGAGCCAGAATCAAAGTAAGGAATTTGATGCTATCCGTATTGGGCTGGCATCACCGGACATGATCCGTTCCTGGTCCTTTGGTGAAGTAAAGAAGCCTGAGACCATCAACTACCGTACGTTCAAGCCTGAGCGCGACGGCCTTTTCTGTGCCAAGATTTTCGGCCCAATCAAGGATTACGAGTGTCTGTGCGGCAAGTACAAGCGCCTCAAGCATCGCGGTGTTATTTGCGAGAAGTGTGGCGTTGAAGTTGCATTGGCAAGTGTGCGTCGTGAACGCATGGGCCATATTGAATTGGCCAGCCCGGTCGCTCATATATGGTTCCTTAAGTCATTGCCATCCCGTATCGGTCTGATGCTGGATATGACCTTGCGTGATATTGAGCGAGTGCTTTACTTTGAATCGTTCATAGTGATCGATCCAGGTATGACCACGCTCGAGCGCGGGCAACTGCTGAATGATGAGCAGTACTACGAAGCTCTGGAAGAGTTTGGAGACGAGTTTGATGCCCGTATGGGTGCTGAAGCTGTCAAGGAGCTGCTTGAAGGCATTGACCTGCAAGAGCAAGTTGACCTGCTGCGGGAAGAAATTCCTCAGACCAACTCCGAAACTAAAATTAAAAAGTTCAGTAAGCGCCTGAAAATACTTGAGGCCTTCCTGTACTCCGGCAATAAGCCGGGCGACATGGTTATGACTGTTCTGCCGGTTCTTCCGCCAGATCTACGCCCGCTGGTGCCACTGGATGGTGGTCGTTTTGCGACGTCCGACCTAAACGATCTGTACCGCCGTGTTATCAACCGGAACAACCGCCTCAAGCGCCTGCTCGAGCTGAACGCTCCAGATATCATCGTGCGCAACGAGAAGCGTATGCTGCAGGAAGCGGTAGATGCTCTGTTGGATAACGGCCGCCGCGGTCGCGCCATAACTGGCACGAACAAGCGCCCGCTCAAATCTCTTGCTGATATGATCAAGGGTAAGCAGGGTCGTTTCCGTCAGAACCTGCTCGGTAAGCGGGTAGACTATTCCGGCCGTTCCGTTATTGTTGTAGGTCCATACCTGCGCCTACATCAGTGTGGACTGCCGAAGAAGATGGCCCTTGAGCTGTTTAAGCCGTTCATTTTCTCAAAGCTTGAACACCGTGGTTTGGCCACGACCATCAAAGCTGCGAAGAAAATGGTCGAGCGTGAAGAAGGTGTGGTTTGGGATATTCTTGACGAAGTTATTCGTCAGCACCCGATCATGCTTAACCGCGCGCCGACACTGCACCGCTTGGGCATTCAGGCATTTGAGCCGGTATTGATCGAAGGTAAGGCAATCCAGCTGCATCCGTTGGTGTGTGCCGCCTATAACGCCGACTTCGATGGTGACCAGATGGCGGTACACGTACCGCTGACGCTGGAAGCCCAGTTGGAAGCCCGTGCGTTGATGATGTCTACCAACAACATCCTGTCGCCCGCAAACGGTGAGCCAATCATTGTGCCGTCTCAGGACGTTGTACTCGGGCTTTACTACATGACCCGGGAGCGTAAAAGTGCGCTTGGTGAGGGCATGGTGTTTGCGGACGTAAAAGAAGCTCATCGCGCTTACGGCGCCGGTCAGGTTGACCTGCAAGCCATCGTTAAAGTGCGCGTAAAAGAAGTTGCGATCCTTGAGAACGGTGAGCGTGCTGAAGAGTACAAGATCGTGGACACCACGGTTGGTCGCGCCTTGTTGTTTGATATCGTTCCCGATGGCCTTTCATACGACCTGGTTAATAAGCCAATGGTCAAGAAGGCAATCTCGAACCTTATCAACACTTGCTACCGCGACGCCGGGCTAAAAGAAACCGTTATTTTTGCGGATCAGCTCATGTATACGGGCTACCAGTATGCCACGGTTTCCGGTATCTCGATCGGCTTCAACGACTTTGAAATCCCGCCAGAGAAGTACGAGCTCGTAGATGCGGCTTCGCAAGAAGTAAAGGATATCGAAACTCAGTACGCGTCAGGTCTTTTGACTCAGGGCGAGAAGTACAACAAGGTTATCGATATTTGGTCACGCGCTAATGACAAGGTCTCCAAGGCCATGATGCAGCGTTTGGCTAAAGAGAAAGTGATAGGGCCCGATGGAAAGCCTGTTAAGGGTGAAGTCGGCGAAGACCTGATGCAAGAGTCCTTCAACTCCGTCTACATGATGGCGGACTCGGGCGCACGGGGCTCCGCTGCCCAGATTCGTCAGCTTGCCGGTATGCGTGGCTTAATGGCGAAGCCCGATGGTTCAATCATCGAAACGCCGATCACCGCGAACTTCCGAGAAGGCCTGAACGTACTTCAGTACTTTATCTCGACCCACGGTGCCCGTAAGGGTCTGGCAGACACCGCACTGAAGACCGCTAACTCCGGTTATTTGACGCGGCGTCTGGTGGATGTATCTCAGGATTTGGTTGTTACCGAGGTGGATTGCGGAACCGAAGAAGGTCTGCTCATGACACCGCACATCGAAGGCGGTGACGTGGTCGTACCTTTGGGCGACCGTGTTCTAGGTCGAGTGACGGCCCGTGACACCTTTACGCCTACGGATAAGGATAACGCGGTTGTTGCAGCGGGCACGCTACTGGATGAAAAAACAATCGAAGAGCTTGAAGGTGCTGGTGTGGACGAGGTTTGGGTGCGCTCAGCGATCACCTGTGAAACTCGCCACGGTATCTGCTCTAAGTGCTACGGTCGTGATCTGGCCCGTGGTCACCGAGTTAATGTCGGGGAAGCGGTGGGTGTTATTGCGGCGCAGTCTATCGGTGAGCCGGGCACACAGTTGACGATGCGGACCTTCCACATTGGTGGTGCTGCAAGTCGTGCTTCTGCCGTAGACAATGTTCAGGTGAAGCACGGTGGCACTGTGCGTCTGCACAACCTTAAGTCGCTTGAGAAGAGTGATGGCTCTCTAGTTGTTATCTCTCGTTCTTCTGCATTGGCTATTGCCGATGACCAGGGGCGTGAGAGGGAGTGGTATAAGCTTCCATACGGCGCCGTCCTGTCGGTTAAGAATGGTGATGTGGTTGAGGCTGGTGTTGTGGTTGCCAAGTGGGATCCACACACACATCCGATCATTGCGGAAGCGGAAGGCACGGCGAAGTTTGTCAACATGGATCAGGGTATTACTGTACGTACCCAAACCGACGAACTCACCGGTTTGTCGACCATGGAGATCATCGATCCGAAGGAGCGTCCGGCGGCCGGTAAGGATATTCGCCCCGCAATCCAGATGGTTGACGAGTCAGGAAACGACGTCGACCTTCCGGGTGGCGGCGCGGCAATTTTCTTCATGCCGGCGAATGCTCTGGTAACCATGGCAAACGGCGCACGTATCGAACTCGGCGATGTGGTAGCGCGTATACCACAGGCAAGCTCAAAAACACGAGACATTACCGGTGGTTTGCCGCGGGTTGCCGATCTGTTCGAGGCCCGTCGACCGAAAGAATCGTCCATTCTTGCTGAAATCAGCGGCATGGTGTCCTTCGGTAAGGAGACAAAAGGCAAGAAGCGTCTGGTTATCACGCCAAAGGATGCAGACCCATACGAGGTTCTGATTCCCAAGCATCGCCAAATGAACGTGTTCGAAGGCGAAACGGTTGAAAAAGGCGAAGTGATTTCTGACGGCCCATCCAATCCGCATGATATTTTGCGCCTGTTGGGTGTGGTGGAGTTGGCGAAGTACATCACCAACGAAATTCAGGACGTTTATCGCCTGCAGGGTGTTGTCATAAACGACAAGCACATTGAGGTTATCGTCCGTCAGATGTTGCGCAAGGTTGAAGTCAGCGATCCCGGTGATACGGAGTTGTTGTCTGGTGACCAGCTTGAAATTACCAAGCTGTTGGAAGAGAACGAGAAAGCTATTGCAGCGGATAAAGAGCCTGCAAGATTTGAACGCTTGTTGCTTGGTATTACTAAGGCATCCTTGGCAACTGAGTCGTTCATCTCGGCGGCTTCCTTCCAGGAGACTACTCGGGTACTTACCGAGGGTGCGGTTACAGGAAAGCGCGATTACTTGCGGGGCCTTAAAGAAAACGTAGTGGTAGGTCGTCTGATTCCTGCGGGAACGGGTCTGGCTTATCATGCGGAACGTCGACGTAAACGCGAACTTGAAGAGCAGGGCGTGACAGCGGCCGATGTTGAAGAAGCTCTGAGCGCAGAGCTCAACCGCGGAGGTTGAGGCTGGCGCGCCACCTCCGTGTAGTTACTTACTCGGAGGTGGTTAAAAAGAGAACAGTCATCTTGACTGTGCTGGGTCGCGGGCTTAAACTTGCGACCCTTAATTTTACCCCCTTCATTGGGGGTAAGTTTCATTGATATGGTTTTTTGGAGTTTGCTTACATGGCAACGATTAATCAGTTGGTGCGTAAGCCTCGTAAGCGCAAGGCAGCCAAGAGCGATGTTCCTGCTCTTCAAGCTTGTCCTCAGCGCCGTGGTGTGTGCACTCGTGTATACACCACAACGCCGAAAAAGCCGAACTCAGCATTGCGTAAAGTGTGCCGTGTTCGTCTGACCAACGGCTTCGAGGTTTCCTCGTACATTGGTGGTGAAGGCCATAACCTTCAGGAGCATAGTGTTGTGCTGATCCGTGGTGGTCGAGTTAAAGACCTTCCGGGTGTGCGCTACCACACTGTTCGCGGAACTCTGGACACTCAAGGTGTGCAGAACCGTAAGCAGGGTCGCTCCAAGTACGGTGCTAAACGACCTAAGTCGTAATGTGCCGAAAGAGTGTCTTTTATCGTTGCTTGTCAGAACGATAAGAGTAAGGCTGAGTAGCCACCGGCTATCTCAGGGGTTCCTGAAGACCTTTAATTAGATAAGGGCTTATCGATGCCTAGAAGAAGAGTTGCAGCTAAACGGGAGATTATCCCGGATCCGAAGTTCGGTAGTGCGCGCCTTGCCAAGTTCATCAACCACGTGATGGAGAGCGGTAAGAAAGCGGTTGCAGAGCGTATTGTTTATGGCGCTTTGACAATTGTTGCCGAAAAGTCGAAAGACGAGCCAATCGAAATGTTCGAGAAGGCCCTGGAAAACATTCAGCCGATGGTCGAGGTTAAATCCCGTCGTGTGGGTGGTGCTACATACCAGGTTCCCGTAGAAGTGCGGCCTTCCCGCCAAAACGCGCTCGCGATGCGCTGGCTCGTAGAATTTTCACGGAAGCGTGGCGAGAAATCCATGGCGCAGCGTCTGGCTGGTGAAATTCTTGATGCCGCTGACAGCAAAGGTGCCGCTGTTAAGAAGCGTGAAGACGTTCACCGCATGGCAGAAGCTAACAAAGCCTTCTCTCACTTCCGTTTCTAAACAGCCGAGGTTTATACAGTGGCACGCAAAACTCCGATTAAACGTTACAGAAACATTGGTATCTGTGCGCACGTTGATGCGGGCAAAACCACAACGACCGAGCGTATTCTTTATTACACCGGTCGTAGCCATAAGATGGGTGAGACCCATGATGGCGCGTCTACCACTGACTGGATGGAGCAAGAGCAGGAGCGGGGTATCACCATCACTTCTGCTGCTGTAACGACGTTCTGGCAGGGTATGGATAAGCAGTTCGATGAGCATCGAGTTAATATCATTGATACTCCGGGGCACGTAGACTTCACTATCGAAGTTGAGCGTTCTTTGCGGGTTCTCGATGGTGCAGTTGTTGTGTTCTGCGGGTCCTCAGGTGTTGAGCCGCAGTCCGAGACTGTATGGCGTCAGGCTAATAAGTACGAAGTTCCGCGTATGGTGTTCGTCAACAAGATGGATCGCGCCGGTGCCGACTTCTTACGTGTAGTTGAGCAGATCAAGACTCGCCTTGGTGCAACACCAGTGGCGCTGCAGTTGCCGATTGGTTCCGAAGACCAGTTTGCGGGTGTTGTCGACCTTCTTCGCAATAAAGCGATTTACTGGGACGACGCCGACTTGGGAATGACCTATCGTGAGGAAGAAGTTCCTGCGGGCATGGTCGACGAAGTTGCAAAGTACCGCGAAGCATTGGTTGAGGCTGCTGCTGAAGCCAACGAAGAGTACATGGAAAAGTATCTCGAAGGTGGTGAGCTTTCTCTCGAAGAGATTAAAGCGGGCTTGCGCGCGCGTACTCTTGCCAACGAGATCGTCTTGGCTTGCTGTGGATCGGCGTTCAAGAACAAGGGCGTACCAGCAGTGCTAGACGCCGTCATTGAATACCTGCCTGCTCCGGATGAAGTTAAGGCTATTCGCGGCGAAGTCGATGAAGATGGCAAGGAAGAAACTCGTCCGGTTGATGACAATGCCCCGTTCGCAGCTTTGGCGTTTAAGATAGCAACAGACCCATTCGTTGGTTCTTTGACCTTCTTCCGTGTTTACTCCGGCAAGCTAGAATCCGGTAGTTCGGTATTCAACTCTGTAAAGGGTAAGAAAGAGCGTGTTGGCCGTATGGTTCAGATGCACGCTAACGACCGGGAAGAGATTAAAGAGGTTCTTGCGGGCGATATTGCTGCGGCGATCGGCCTTAAAAACGTAACCACTGGCGATACTCTGTGCGACGAGAGTCACAAGATTATTCTTGAGCGCATGGAGTTCCCTGAGCCGGTTATTTCGGTTGCAGTTGAGCCCAAGTCGAAAGCAGATCAGGAAAAGATGGGTGTAGCTCTGGGTAAATTGGCTCAGGAAGATCCATCATTCCGTGTGCGCACCGATGAAGAAACCGGGCAGACGATCATTTCTGGTATGGGCGAGCTTCACCTTGATATCCTCGTAGACCGCATGCGTCGTGAGTTCAAGGTTGAGGCTAATATCGGTAAGCCGCAGGTGGCTTATCGTGAGTGCATCCGCAAGTCTGTCGATGTAGAAGGTAAGTTTGTTCGTCAGTCGGGTGGTCGTGGTCAGTATGGTCACGTAAAGGTTCGAATTGATCCGCTGCCACTGGATGTCGAAGATGGTGAAAACTTCATCTTTGTTAATGAAATCGTTGGTGGTGCTGTTCCCAAGGAATACATACCGGCGGTTCAGCAGGGTATCTCGGAGCAGATGCAAAACGGCTGTCTGGCCGGCTATCCGCTGCTGGGTATCAAGGCAACCTTGTACGACGGTTCGTATCACGACGTGGACTCCAACGAAATGGCGTTCAAGGTCGCGGGCTCCATGGCAATGAAAAAAGGTGCCCTGGAAGCGAACCCGGCTCTGCTCGAGCCGATGATGAAGGTCGAGGTTGTAACCCCTGAGGATTACATGGGTGACGTGGTCGGTGATTTGAATCGCCGTCGTGGCCTGATTCAGGGTATGGACGACGGCGTCGCGGGCAAGATTGTACGCGCTGAGGTCCCGTTGTCGGAAATGTTCGGTTATGCGACGGACCTGCGCTCTGCCACTCAGGGTCGTGCGTCTTACGCAATGGAGTTTTCGCGGTACGCGGAAGCGCCAAATAATATTGCCGAAGCAATCATTAATAAGGGTTGATACCCAGGACTTAAGAAACAGGAAGAGGTGTAACTGTGTCTAAATCTAAATTTGAGCGTCTTAAGCCACACCTGAACGTGGGCACCATTGGTCACGTTGACCATGGTAAAACGACTCTGACCGCTGCTCTGACTCGTGTATGTCACGAAGTGTGGGGTACGGGTTCTGCGAGTGCATTCGATCAGATCGATAACGCACCGGAAGAGCGTGCGCGTGGTATTACCATTGCGACCTCCCACGTTGAGTACGATTCTCCAACCCGTCACTACGCACACGTAGACTGCCCGGGCCACGCTGACTATGTTAAAAACATGATCACAGGTGCGGCTCAGATGGACGGCGCGATTCTGGTTTGTTCTGCAGCTGACGGCCCCATGCCGCAGACGCGTGAGCACATCCTGTTGTCTCGTCAGGTGGGTGTACCTTTCATCGTTGTGTTCCTGAACAAAGCGGACATGGTTGACGATGAAGAGCTACTTGAGTTGGTAGAGATGGAAGTTCGCGAGCTGTTGAGCGCGTACGACTTCCCGGGTGACGACACCCCTATCATTACCGGTTCAGCGTTGATGGCTTTGCAGGGCAAAGACGACAACGAAATGGGTACCACCGCTGTTAAGAAGCTGGTAGAAGCTCTGGACGACTACATTCCTGAGCCTGAGCGTGCAATCGATCAGCCGTTCCTGCTGCCGATTGAGGATGTGTTCTCTATCTCTGGTCGTGGTACGGTTGTAACCGGTCGCGTAGAGCGCGGTATCGTTAAGGTGGGTGAGGAAGTCGAGATTGTTGGTATCAAGGATACCGTCAAGACTGTCTGCACCGGTGTTGAGATGTTCCGTAAGCTGCTAGACGAAGGTCGTGCAGGTGAGAACGTAGGTGTACTGCTTCGCGGCACCAAGCGTGACGACGTTGAGCGTGGTCAGGTTCTGTGTAAGCCGGGCAGCATTAAGCCGCACACCAAGTTTGAGTGTGAAGTGTACGTACTGAGCAAGGATGAGGGTGGTCGTCATACCCCATTCTTCAAGGGCTATCGTCCACAGTTCTACTTCCGTACCACTGACGTAACTGGTTCCTGTGAACTGCCGGAAGGCGTGGAAATGGTTATGCCAGGTGATAACGTGAAGATGGAAGTCACGCTGATTGCTCCGATCGCCATGGAAGATGGTCTGCGCTTCGCGATTCGTGAAGGCGGCCGTACTGTTGGTGCCGGCGTCGTCGCTAAGATCCTCGAGTAATA
>NZ_JALKAP010000021.1 GCF_023016045.1 Marinobacter sp. S6332
TTCGGAATAACGTGGCATGAATGCTCCCATGCCGCCCCTGATTGGTTAAATTCAGGCGAAATCGCCAACTGGACAACTAGGCTGACAGAGGGGGGAAGCAGCAAGGGCTACTCTCGGACAAGTTAGGACGCTCAATCTGGCAGCCCTTCGAACTCTGGCACCTCCCCTAACCTCTCATCCCAAACTGCTTTACTGGATGAAAAGATGTGACCTGTTGGCGCCATAGCGATGTCAGTGTCCAAGCACCCAGAAGGCACAACGAGCAAACCTCCGATCAAACTGTTTGGCAATGCTGACAGACTCCGAACCCCTCAATATGAATATACTCATTGCCATTGATATCGGAACAGCGCGTAGAAAATTCCCCGTTGTAGATTTCCTCGAATGTACCGCTTCTTGTGTTGGGAGATCCAGACACAGCCAAGCAGAGACCCGGTTTCATGCCCTTAGTGAAACAGATGATGGGAGGCTACTCCACATCACATTTACATTAAGGCAGAACGGTACACTGACTCGCATGATTTCAGCTCGCGACATGCCCTATCAATCACTGATCAAGGCTTGGCTTGCGGACGAGGTGAACAACAACCGTCGGGTATGAGGTGCTAGCGCTTAGATAAACGGCTAAATTTGGTGGCAGTTTTTTGCGTATTTTTACAAAAAAGATGACAGCACATTTTGTCCGTTTGGGCTTCTTGTTATACGATTTTCTCCAACTTTCTACAAGCTCATTTTAAGCACCACTACTTTTAAGCTGGCTTAGTGCACTTGTTTTTAGATATGCTATTTAACTTTTTCACCAATTGCCTTGCACTAAAAGCATCATAATTAAATACACTAGTTCCAGTGTATCTTTGAAGCCTTGCAGCATAGACATTGTTTACCGTTTCAATATCTATTCTATAAATGTTTGGATCTGTATTTAAACGGAAATTAATTTTACAATTAATTAAATTCTGGTTTCGCCAGCCCCATGGTGGTTCAGTAGCAAGTTTTTCGATGAGAGTTACAACTTCGTATACCTGAATTTCCGACAAGTATATTTTATCTTCACCTACTTCGATAAACACTTCTAACCCTTCAGAATATTGAATTAAAGCTATATCTGATGGAGAATAATACAACGACTTATGACGTATCACAGTTACGATCAGAATCACTGCAATTAAAATTGGAAACGCTAGTACGCAATACAGGATTTTTTTAAAAATTCGATTCATTCTTTACTCGTATAAAGCCAAAATTAAGCCGTGTAGCGAACCAGCGTGGACTTGATTGGTTGGTTATATGTTTTTGTTTGATGGTGAAAATATTGAGTAATTTCCATTAGCTTTAGCAATAAGTTCTCCATTGCAAAATATAGCTGACTCCATGTTAGCCACAGATTTTCCTCTGTTGATTACATTAGTTTCGCAGACAATTTGTCCTTCATAAACCGCGCGGTAGTAGTTTATTTTTATTTCTATCGTTGCACAGATTTGACCTTCTTGGAGACTTGGGTAAAGAGCTGCTCCCATCCCAGTATCCGCAAGTGAGTAAATGACTGCACCATGCACTACTTTATGGGGATTAAGCAACTTTTCGCAGATATCTATAGAACAGGTGCTTCTACCATTTTTTTGCATCTCTATTTTTAGACCTACTAAATCGGCGAAAGGGTGATACACTATTCTTACTCCTTACACATAACGCAGCCAACACGCGCAGATTTTTAGTGAATGCGAAGCCGCAACGAAAAAGCTGTCGCTGTGCTTGGCCTTGTTAACTTTTACAGCGGCGCACTAGAAAAATTCACGATACTATTCCCGTACTTATTTATAGCTCGCTCTTTCATAGGATTAAGCAACAGACGCAACTCAATTAGGTCATTTCCGATATCCGCCATTTCGTCTTCGTCATTCGAGCTTTCACATATAGCACTCATTTTTCCTTCCTTTTCGATAAGTGCTTCAAGAACGATCTTTAACTCCGATTGCGATAAGTCTAGACTAAAATTACTCATACGGCTTTACCTTCCTTTTTGAAAACGCAGTTGGCTTTTAGAGCCACCTCTTCAAGCAGCCCCTTATACTTGTCTATTGGCATGTTCTGAGTGGGAGCTATGCAGTAGTAATGCGGTTTATCTTGCACCAGCTTGAGTCCAAAAGGGGGGGTTGAGTATTCGGAGGGAAACGCCAAACCCAGCCGGTCATGGGTGATTCGTTTATTCCGGCCTTGTCAAATGCGCTAATGCCTTTACCGTTTGCCCGAATAGCTGTAATACCATTGATCTCGATAGTATCTACGTCCTTCAAACGAACGTTAGAAAGCCGAGAGCTACTGGAATTTCCGAGCCGGAAAAGCTCTTCTGGAAGGATGAAAAACTTTTTGGAAACATGTAAATCTCCTTATTTACGATTGAAATTTAACGCTGAACCACAGTGGCGTCCGGTGGCCCTAGGCCAGTGTCCGGTTGACCACCTCGTTAATGGCCGCTCACCACCGTGGTTGAGCCTGACACCAAATGCCGCATGCCCTCTCCCGGACAGTTTGCACCAACTCGACGGATGGCGACAGGAACCAAAACACAAAAGATGCCGACTCGATTACCGTTTGTGACGGACGGCCCCACGACTGGGGCACGCCATAAATACCAACACCGCTGACCGTTTTGACAACCAAACCAGACAGCGAATTTTCCGGCCTTTGCAATCACCAGAGTTAACGGGCTTTACACCCAAAATTGATGCCAAGGCCCTTGCACCGCGTCAGGCAAAAAACCAAAAGTGCCTGGCTATTAACACCGTGGTAAGCCGCCGGGACAGAGCGCAGCGGAGTACCGCGCACTGATGCTGCTTGTTAAATTTGGGCACTATGACCAAAATCACTCCCACCCCCACACCAGTCACAACATTTGGCTCACGACGAAAAAGCCAACAGCGAAGTAGATAAAGATGAAGCTATAGTACAAGAGCGGGCTGTCTTGTCTCGTGTAAAAATTCGATCGCAGGCCTCGAGAGCCAGCAATCACTTTCCCACTGACCAATCCCCAAACGCCAACCCCAATCGAGATAATTCCAAGCAGCATCAACAATGGTTTAGACATCTATCTGTTTCCCAAGCACACCGATGACTTTGAAGCAGCGAAGCGGAGACGAAGGCATCCGAGTGCGGCGACTGGTTAAATTACTATCGTTCAACTTCAAGCCATGCCATACGCGGAGAATAATGATGGCACTGGCATGAAGCGTGAAAGCTCGGCCGCGGGCTGCTCTTCTTGATATTCTTGTGCCGCAATCCAAGAGCTGCTGCACAGTTCAAGCTTGACGACGAAACCTGCCCTTCATCCGCAAGCCGTCGCGCATGTTAAAGCCAAGAAGCGTGATGTTTGCTGCGCCAGCGAGTAGTTCGACTGCCTGCACCGTGTAGAATGCAGCATCAAGTTCGCCGTTGCCTGCCTTGTGGGCAAGAAACAGCGCCGCCGGGATGAGAACCAGGATGCCGTTCGCGGCGATCATTAGCATACGCTTGGCTTTAGCTTCGACGAGCCCGCCCCTGCGTCCCTTGGACAGGGTGAAGCCTGACCCTCCAACCGCAGCTAGTGCTGGCACCAAGAGGAGGAACCCCCACGGGATGGCGGTCTTCACCACCACAACGGTCGCCTCCGAGGCGAAGAGCTCCGATAGGGCCGTCGACAGCCAGAAGATCGTAACGGTGACGAGGGCCACCGCGCCTGCTACAGGATGAATGATCTTAATCATACTGGGTACCTAATATGACAGCATGTTGTCAGTATAGCATCACATACAATCGTCCAGATTGACAACACCATGTCAATCCGAAAACATAGCCTCCATGACGACTAAAAGATCTACTGGCGGGAACGCCCTAACTGAACTGATCCTCACCATGTTCAGGGTCAACAACCGAACCTTGGCTTGGGGCGACCGGCTTGTCGGCCCCCTCGGGCTGACAAGCTCGCGGTGGCAGGTTCTGGGTGCCATCGTGTTCGCTGACCGGCCTCAGCCCGTGGCCTGGCTTGCCCGCGACCTCGGAGCGAGCCGCCAGAACGTACAGCGGATCATCAACAACCTGCACAAAGAAGGGATCGTCACTTTTGAGCCGAATCCGCATCACCGGCGTGCGCAACTGGTGGTTCTGACCGAGAAGGGGCAACAGACATACGATGCCGCCATTCAGGAGTACGATCCCCAAGCAAATAAGCTTGCCAGAGGGTTGTCTGTCAAAGACATCGAAACGGCCCACCGCGTACTGATGGCGCTCCATAAAAAGCTTGAAGAGGAAGGAGGCGATGAAAGGCAGGCCTGATTACAGCGGATTCTACTTAGGCAAAGCTATCGCGGAAGATTGGCCGCCTATTGCAGCAGTTGCGCGGGCTTTTTCGCGTCGACTGCCTGTGATTTTTAATATTTATTTAAGCTTTTTTACTTCTTCTCCTTAGCCTAGCGCGATAATACTCAACTTGATAGATGAGAAACTCCTCCAAGATCAATATGCCAGCAGGTCGTAAACTAAATTTCTTTTCTTGCAGATAAAATTCGTTCATTTTGTAATGAAGATTATTTTTGTAATAAATATGTAAGTAGCTTGTTTTTGAGTATTGACCAAAAACACTTCTAACCTTGACAGAACGGATATCGGAATATCGGATTTTATATGTTTTATTTGGAAATATTATTGATGGAAACTTGATGCACTCTGTGTTGGCGGTAACTTTGTTATTCTTATATGGTGCAACAACACACACAAAAATAAATAACGCCATCCCTATATTTAAAAACAAAATAACTTCTTTGGAAATAGGGTTTATGTCAAATAAAATTCCGTTAAAGAAAGCTATGATAGATGATGCTAGTGATATAAATACGAAACGATGTACTTTAGTAATGCGGCAATAAACTGTTTCAAGCTCAGCTTTCTTAATACGCTCTATCAACTTCTTTCTTTCAAAATTGATTCTTTCAGGTCCTGAAATGACCGGAGATGAATCTCTGTAATTCGAACTGACTGTGGCTTTTTCTGGTGGAGGCAGTACAAATTTTGCTTTATTTTCCATAGCTTGAATTCTCTTAACGCTCCGCTAATGTGCGCCGCCAGTGGCGTCACCTTTGAGCGGCTTGTATAAGCCAAGGGCCTCTTCCTCTGCGGACAAGATTTTATCTTTTCGGCGAGCCTGATCTTCCCATTTGGTAAGTAGAGCTTCGTAACGAACGGCCAATTCTTGCTGCTTATCGAGAAGGGCATCAGTTTCTTCAGTTTGTCTGTCATAATCGGCAATTTGACGCTCATAATCCTCTTGTTGCTGAGCGTAATCGGCGTCGAACGTCTCATAGTCGATTTTGAGATTCTCAAGCTCGTCTTTGAGACTGTCGAGCTCCCCACTGTTGTCAGAGCCACAACCTGACAAAGCGACTGCGCCGACCAGAACGAGATACTTCATTTGATACTCCTTTGCTTATAACGAGATTGTCTCATGAAGACTATTCATGACCTCAAAATCCAAACCTTTCCAAGCTCGCCATTCATCATGAAGAGTGAGATATAATAAAGCTAAAACTGTTTCATCGGTTTTATCTTCATCTATATCCATATTACGTTTTACCCGATGCTGTAACAGGTTATACGAGGTCAGCCTCACAATGTGAGCATTTACCCGAGGTTACTGATATATACGATTTTGAAGCTAAGTACGCTTGTTTTTTACATTGTGGACAACAAAATCTAGATAATCTTGAGTCCAAGTGTAAATTTACTATTAACGCAATAATTAGAAATGGCACAAGCAGTGCCCATATTTCTGATGCAACAACTAAGATAAATAGTATGGCTAATATAGCACTCCAAATAAAAAGTTGAACTCTTGCTTGTGTAAGATGCTTAGTTTTATTCATAACCTTTTCATATAACGCTGCCAACACGCGCAGCTTTGTAGTGAAGGCGAAGCCGCAACGAAAAAGCTGTCGCTGTGCTTGGCCTTGTTAGGGCTATTACGATATAGTTGTACGGAGTTTCCGTACGTAATGGTGAAATTATGGATATCGTCAGTGTAAACAAATTCAGAGACAACCTGAAAAGCCTTGTAGAGCAGGTTGTTAGCAGACACGAACCCATTAAGGTGACGCGTCGCGCCGGAGCAGCGTTCGTGATTATGAGTGCTGAGGACTGGGAAAGAGAACAAGAAACACTGCATGTTCTTCAGAACCGAGACCTGATGCAACAAATTGCAGCCTCCCTTGATACTCACAATCGTAGCCAAGGATACACACCGAATGATGAGCAGATGAATGAGATCACTGGTATTTGAGGGCAACACTTGGGAGGCGTATGAAAAGATGCGCGAGAAGGACAAGAACCTGCACAAAGCCCTCCGAAAACTGCTGAAAGAAATGCTTCGCTCTGAAGACCCATCGACTGGCATGGGCAAACCGGAGTCGCTTAAACATAACCTGTCGGGTTTATGGTCCAAGCGCATTTCGCAGAAAGATAGGCTCATATACCGATTCGATGATAGATACATTTATATTTTCGCCATTGGTGGGCACTACGACCAACCCTAACGTCTTGGCTCACGCGCCGGTTTGGAGCCGCGAAGCGGCGGAAAACCGGTTGCTGTGCAGCCGTTTGTTATGTTCTCTTTGAGGTGCTAGATTGTGTATAAAAGTCGAATACCATACACATAGGTGCATCATGAGAACTAACATAGTCATTGACGACCAGTTAATGGCCGAAGCCCTCAAAGCCTCCGGTTACGAAACCAAAAAAGAGGCCGTCGAGCAAGGCCTGAAACTTCTGGTCCAGCTTAGCAAGCAGCAGGAAATTCGGAAGTTGCGTGGCAAGATCAAGTGGGAAGGCGATTTGGACGAAATGCGAGCTGCCCGATGATCCTGGTAGACACTAGCGTTTGGATCGACTATTTCAATGGAGTCGACAACCCGCAAACTAATCTGCTGGATGCTTCGATAGTCCAAGGTTCGGTTGCTATTGGAGACCTCATATTTTTGGAAATCCTCCAAGGCATCCGCAATGACAAACAATATCGCCAAACCAAGCAAAGCCTGCTTGCTCTGGATCAGTATGAAATGTTTGGCAAAGAAATGGCAGCTAAGTGCGCCGACAACTATCGAGCGCTCCGAAAAAAAGGCATCACGATCAGAAAAACTGCCGACGTGATCATCGCGACATTCTGCATAGAGAAAGAGCTGCCCCTGCTGTTTTTGGATCGCGACTTCATCCCCTTTGTTGATCACCTTGGACTTGAGCCTGCTCTGAGAGAAACATAACGCCTGCATAAACGGCGCCCGACTAGGGCGTCCGGTGGAGGCCCATCGGGCCGGAACGAATTTAATGCACTGGTTATGTGGTGGCGGCTCACCTTGGCAGACCCTCAAACTTTGGCACATCCTCCAACCGCTCATCCCAAACGGCTTTGCTGGATGAGAAAATATGCGCCGTAGGCAATATCGTTATTTGAGAGTCCAAACACCCTGCCGGAACAACAAGCAAACCCGCGACCTGCGTATTTGGCAATGCTGAACCACACAACTTACAAAAGCTCTTGTTATGACGAGTGCCTGGAAGCGTAAAGGAAGCTACAGCATCTGCTCCCGATTGCCAGACCAATTTAGCGGAATGCGAGAATAGATTTGCCGCATGAGCCGAACCTGTGTCTTTTTGGCAATGCTGACAATGGCACAGGTAGAAGCTATCGAAATCACCTTTTACCTGAAAACTCACTGCGCCACACAGACAAGAACCGAAATGATCAGTCATTAGAACCCCTTCCGTGGCCTAAAGGTGAAATCCACATAACGCCTGCAGCATGCGCGCCTATGAAATGGAGCCGAAGGCGCAATGTAGTAGGCGTCGCCGTGCCTGCACTTGATACTGATTGAGCCTTCTCCCCAGCCCGGCGGTTACCCGCTAAGCTGGAAGGCGACCAAGCACAACAAGGGAGAAGACTCATGAACTTTTACCATAGCACTCACCGTCATTATTGTGGAATCGATCTACACGCTCGCAGTCTGTACGTCTGCATCCTCGACCAGCAAGGCGAGGTGTTGTTGCACAAAGAAATCAAGGCCCGACCTGAACCGTTACTGGCACTGCTCGAACCCTTTCGAGATGACCTTGTGGTTGGCGTTGAATGCATGCACTGCTGGTACTGGATCTCGGATCTGTGTGAAGAACACGGCATCCACTTTATCCTGGGCCATGCGCTTTACATGAAGGCCATCCACGGCGGCAAATCCAAGAATGACCGCATCGACTCCTTCAAGATTGCGATGCTCATGCGTGGTGGTAATTTCCCTCTGGCCTATGTCTATCCTAAGAAGATGCGTGCCACACGCGACTTGTTGCGACGCCGCACCCGCATTGTCCAGCATGGTGCCATGCTCAAAGCCCACGTCGTCAACACCGTGAGCCAGTACAATCTGCCGCCAAGCAAAGCCAACCTCAACAATCCGGGCGGCCGGTCACAACTCACCTCGGCCTTTAGCGATCCAGACGTTCAACGCAACGTAGATCTGGATCTTGCGATTGTCGACAGCTATCAGCACGAGCTCAAAAAGCTTGAATGGCATCTGGAACAGCAAGCCAAACAACATGATCCCGCCTCACTCACTGTGCTGAAAACCATTCCGGGCGTAGGCCGTATTCTGGCGCTGACGATTCTTTACGAAGTTGGCGATATTCAACGCTTCGAATCCGTTCAGAAATTTGCCTCCTACGCGCGTCTGGTGAAGTGCAAAGCGGAGTCTGCCGGCAAGGTCTATGGCACTCAGGGCAACAAAATTGGTAATGCCCATCTGAAGTGGGCCTTCTCCGAAGCCGCCGTGCTGTTTATCCGTAACAACGACAAGGCCAAGCGTTATATCGAAAAGCTTCAGAAACGCATGAACAAACCCAAAGCCCTGTCTGCGCTGGCCCACAAATTGGGACGGGCAGCTTACTTCATGCTCAAAGACAAGAGGGTGTTCGATGAACAGCGATTCTTGAAAGGTTAGTCACGCCACGGGCTGAGCATGACGTCTAACTGGATCAGAGAGGATGACTGTGAAGACTGCGAGTCCGCTGACTGGTACCCGATACCCAAGCAGTTCTCTGTCACCGATGTTGAAGCCAGAGCGACTTGATTAGCCAGCCCGTGGGCGTGCTTTAATACCATGAGCCAGTGCGCTTACACCGGTCCTGAGCCTGAAACTAACTGGAGCCCTGCAGCCCGACGCTTGAATAGCGCCAGTGACCGGTTAACCGATGAATGTCTGGTGCCCCTGATCCACTGAAGGAACGACCGGTCAGGCAGTGGCCTAAAGCCACGTAAGAGAGCCCCTATATGTGTTTGCTGTAAGTGCCTGACAGCTCGACGAGACTAGCGAAGCAGGCGTTCTCGCTCATGGGTTTAGATTGGCCGCTGGCGCGGCCAAAAAAATGACTATTGCCTATTGATTCAGAGAAGGCTCATATGTGTTATGTGTTTGGCTTCACTAGTTTAATGGCATACACCTTGCAACACTTAATTTTTAACTAATGATACTAGGGGCTAACCATGCAAATTGGAAGTGCAATAGCGACTTCAGCTATAACACCAACACAAAAAAGCGGCAACAATATGCCGCCCCAAACAACGATGACTGGCAACACACAATCCAACCAACCGCTAGCTCGTGAACTTGCCGAAACATTTGACCCAAAGAATATGAACTACAACGAGTCAATGGCTCTTGCCAGCGCCTTAATGAAAGCTGGCGAGGGTGATTTAAGCTCAGCATTCCTCCCCCCGCCACTTCTAAAGGTTAATAGTGATGGGAGTGTAATCGACACAACTGGAACGCCGGAAGCGGATGCTAAAATGAATAATAAATTCAACATGTTCGAAACGCTTACAGCTAGAATTGACTTTAATAAAAGTATGAATTTGCCAACAGACTTACTTGAGGATGCTTATTCCTTTTTAGAGAAAGTTCAAGTCGCCCGTAACACGCCGAGTATCAATGAGTACACATAACGCCTAAATAACAGGAAAATTGAGTTGGACGCTTTTTTGCGGTTCTTTGCAAAAAATCGGCAAACTCTATTTTTCCTAGTTTATTTTCTTGTTATGTGTGTCTAGCAGAACACTCACAACACTGTTGGCACAAATTTCGCTTGATAATTGAAAACTTATTATTTTAGAGGCTAAAATGCAAATTACCAGTACTACTTATATGACTCCGGCAAAAGAAGCATATAAAACCGGCAATTCTTTGCCGGACAATAAAACCCAAAGTGCTATGGTTGCGCAAGAAGTATCCTCTATACATGAATTAGCCCAATATATAGACCCAAGTAATATGTCTCGAAATGAAGCTGCCATATTATCTGGTGCATTATTTCCCGATGAACCTAGTGCGACTTTTGGTGCACAAGCCCTTATACTAGTAAATGATAATGGTACACTACGGAATGCAACTAAATCAGACGCAATCATGAATGAAAAATTTGATATGTTCGAGTCGATAAAAGGGCAAATGGAATTTAATCAGCAACGTGGTATATCAAATGACAACTTAGAGCTTGCTCAAGATTATTTACATAAATTGCAAATAGCAAAAACCTCTCCGTCAGTTAACATATACACATAACGAGGCTGTAGAAAAACCCAAAAATGAGCGAGTATTCCACCGCCTACGATCTCTAGTTTTTCAGCCAGCCAGTTCGCCTGACCATTTCCAGTTTTCGGATTGATTGCCCTTTATAGCCCCCAATCCCGATATTTCAGTGTTCAGGCGTCCGTAACCTTGTGCCTAAGGGGTATTTCTGGAGGGCTTGCTCCTCCGGTCATGCCGCCATCCGCCCATAATTAGCCAGCTTCTCAATATTGTGTACCAAGCAGTACAACTGCCACTGGCCCTGCACCTTCTTCTTGCCCCTGAGACTGAACCGGTTCAGCCGTTTGTTGGTGCCAATGTTGCCGAACACGGGTTCCACCACCGACATGCGATGACTGTAAATCTCTTTACCTTTAGGGCTATCCACCCGATGCTTCATCCAGTCGGTGTAGCTCGGCCGATGATTGCGCTCTAGTGCAAAAGTCACTTGCCTACCACTGCCTTTGCGGTGGTCAGCCGACGCCGGGTTTTGCATGCACTGGTGCTTTTTGGGGCAATGACGACACTGCAGCAAGCGGCCTTTGAAGTGGGCACGGGTGACACCATTCCCATCCGTGCGAGTCGCCTCATAATGAAGTTCTTGCCCTGCCGGGCAGATACAGGTGAGTGTGACCGGATCGAACTGGAATTCACGGGCCGGGATGATCTCTTTCCAGCCTGTGTCTGGCTGGTTCTGGTGACGCTTGCCGTATTTGTCTTTCTGATGCGCGAACTTGGGATCCCGGCTGCGGAACCGGTTGTCCGGAATGTAGCCGTTGATCTGCCGTTCATGCAGGTACTTCATATTGGCTTCGTTGGCGAAGCCGGTGTCGGCGGTTACTACAGTGCCTTGCTGGTAGATGTTGTCCGCGATGCCCAGTTTCTTGAATCGGGCTTCGACACTTTCCAGGACCGGTTGCAGAGTGTGGTGTTCCTGGCCTTCGCCGAAGGCTTGAGCGTCGATGATGATCTGGTGTTTCTTGTCCACGGTGGCCACGCCGTTATAGCCCTGAATCGTGCCCTTGCTGGTGGTCATCTTGCCGCTTTCGTTATCGGTGATGTTGCTTTTCACTTCCTTGCGTCGTTTCCCCTGGCCCATCCTTGGGCTGCTCGTCTTTAGGAAGCGGTCCACTTTCTGCAAGGACTCGTCCAGAGAGAGAACCGTCTTCGCACGGCGGATATCCCGGTCCAGCTCGGCCTCGGTTTCCGCCTCGTCCCGCTCGTGGTGTTCTTTCAGATGGTGGCGGATGAGTCGTTTGAGCTTCTGGCGTTTCTCCTCCAGCTCTTTAAAGGTTCCAGACCATTCCTTGGCGGCATTGGAGGACATCTTGCAACCGTCGATGGCAAACAGTTCGTGGCCCAGCAAGCCCTGTTCATCACAGACCAGCAGTACCTGTTCGAACAGTTCCTCAATCTCATCAGCATGGCTGCTGACAAACTTGGCCAAGGTCGTGAAATGGGGCACCGTGTCGCAGGACAGGGCTTTAAAGATGATGTTGGTCTCGCAGCACCACTGGATCTCGCGGCTGGAGGTGATGCCCTTGGAGTAAGCAAACAGAATGATCTTCAGGAGAATGGCGGGATCGTAGGCCGTGCGGCCTGTGTCGTCGTTGCGGTACTTGGGGTGAAACACCGACAGATCCAGCTTGTGCTCAATCAGGTAATGAACGGCGTATTCAAACGTGCCGGGCTGAAGTTGTTCCTGATAGTTGATCACGACCATGGCATCCTGATCGTAGTTGTAGTGCTTGAAGCGGGGCATGCCGACGGCTCCTTGTCTGTTTGCTCAATGCTACCAAAAACCATCCGTTTTGGGGTTTTTCTACAGCCTCAACGCCTTGCTCAACGGCGTAGTATATTTGGCGGTTTTTATGCGGCTCTTTGCATAAAAAGTGACAAATATACGGAGTCCGTTGCAGCTTTTTGTTAGGGGTTTAATTCACTTCGGACTTTAGAATGCTACTCCGAAGTTGCTCATTCCCTAACACGCTTTTTAGTTAATTTCGGATATTGTTACTTTCTCCGAGGTCTCTTATTCCCGTGATTCCATTTAGAATTTTACTCCATGCCATCCATTTTGCACGATGACCTGAGCGAAGAAACTAAACCTTATTCTAAATCTTTCATATGGGCTGCCCCACAATTAAAGCGTATTAATTTACGGCACCTTCACACGTTAACTTTTGCTTTTAACACGGGCTAACCTTTGCAGTTTTGCTTCACTGCGGCGCACTCTTTTTGACGCTTAGGCTGACGTAACTATATGGCTTTAAGACCCCTAACGCTTTGCTAAGCGGAAAATAATGGTTGGCTATAATCGCGAAGCGATGGCCAACTGTTATTTTTCCGTTTAAGCAACTTGTTAGGCTTTTATTCTGATTTGTTTGCTATTTTTTGTAGATTTTCGTGAATTTTAAATAAAACTATTAGCAACTCACACCAAATTCTTGAACCAATTGCTCCACCAATAATTATACCTAAGCCAGCTAAAACACCACCGCCATATTGAGTAAACATTGTGCCTAAACCTGAAATTAAACAGCCTAGAAGCATAAGCCAATAAACAAAAGTGATAATTTTAGGGGTTAGCATTGAGTCGAAGAAAAAAATATCTTTCACGAGTAAATCCTTTTTATTATAAATAACTCCAATATAAATATACGCTAGGCTAGCGGAGTTTTTGAAAGCCTAACAGCAATTGGATCGATGTCTCAGTGATTGCGAAAATTTGACCGCTTCGTTATTACGGATTTTTCGAACCCCTGCGCACCAATCAAAAACACGTAAAACAAAAGCTTAGCTCAGTTCTTAGAAGCCTACCACGTAATCATTTGACTTCTGTGATCTGCGCCACCAATAATACTGTCTAAATATGGCTCTTCACTTATCTGTGTGGGTCAGGTGCCATTGGCAGTCCGCCATAGTGAAATAGAATCGCCCGCTTGAACCTCTCCTTGTTCCGGAACCCCCGGGATCGGACCTTTAACGCTCGAACCTGTCCATTGATCGCTTCCGCAAGGGCATTTGAAGCTCGGAAACGCATAGCGTTGAGGATCCCAAATAGCTTGGTTTCGATCTGATTTGCTGTGGAGCTCAGAGCTCGAACTTCAGTGAGTCGAGCCATGTGGATCCATTCTTTCCACGCCGCTCGGGCGCCTTTGACCCGGTAGCCTCGCCAGATATCTCGCGCTTTCTCCTTGAGATACCACACTAAACCGGTGTCTTTGAGAGCGCCGGACAAATATTTGATCTGTTGTATCTGCTGTTCTTTAAGGCTCTTGCGATGGCGTAGCCAGGTGTATCGGCTTCGATGGATCTCCTTCCGCATCGAATGATCCGCACGTGCCATGTCAGCTTTGCGAGTGGCATCAAGCGTTCGGGTCAGCATTTGCGCGACGTGGAAATGGTCGAAGGCGATCTTCCGGTGGGCTTTCTCGATATGCTCAAATGTCGCCTTCTGATAGGCCGGACTCATATCCATGGAGATAGACAGAATCGACCGCTTACGAGACGCATCCAGAGTGGCGTAAAAGCGCCCAAGACTACCAGAGGACCGACCGTCCTCCACGGCCAAAACCTGACCCCGACCGTTAGAAACGATCGTTACATAGTCGTGCCCTTTACGAAATGCCGTCTCATCGACGGCTAGCCGTGACGTATCTCGGTCAGGAGCATTAGCCAGACCACGTCGCACAGCCCGTTCCATGATGTTGTCGATGGCAGTCCAGCTCAGGCGCAACTGCTTGCTGACCGCAGAGATTGAGGCTGCCCTGAGCCAGCTGATAACGAAGGCTTCAAATAGGAGTGTGTACCGGCTGTTCTGTTCAGCCCAAGGAACACTGATCGTCAGACAGCCATGCTCGGGACACTGCACACGAGGAACCTGAGCAACCACTTGCGTTCGGAACTGACAAGTATCGAGATGACGCCAACGACGTTCCCGCGAGTCGTAGCCCGGGCAGGCATCGCCACAGCGGGGGCAGACAAGCTTAGCGCCTTTGTCCAGACTGACCTGAACGACGACTTCTCCCTGACTCTTATCCAGTTCGACGCCTGATACAAGCCAAGGAGAGGACAGCCCTAGAATGTGTTCGTAGAGGGTGTATTGATCCAACGTTGGTCCCCATCCATTGAGTTAATCGGATGCGACAACAGTGACCAAAAGCAGCAGGAAAATAAAGGGTTACCCACCATGATAAGTGAAGACCC
>NZ_JALKAP010000022.1 GCF_023016045.1 Marinobacter sp. S6332
TGTAAGCGTTCATTCCAGGACACCCTGCCACCCCGCTGAATTCCGCCCTACAGTAACCTCTCACTCATCAACACGAGGTTACCCCCATGAGAAAACACCGCACTCCCGAGCAGTGGCAGGCCCTGCTTGATCAGCAGCGTGACAGTGGTTTATCAGCACCACAGTTTTGTCAGCGAGAGGCCATTGGCTATGCCAGTTTCTGCAACTGGCGCAAGCGCCTGTCAGTTGAGCCGGAGAGCGAGACGTCCCACTCTGACAATGCCGGCTTTCTGGATGTGTCCTCATTGATGGGCGCTTCCGCTGGGCCGGGCTGGAATATTGTGTTGAGTCTGGGCAACGGCGTGGAGTTGCGGCTGAGCCAGAACGGATGATCGGTCTGGATAGCCAGGCCCGGATCTGGCTGTGCACGGAACCCACCGACATGCGCAAATCCTTCCGGGGCCTGAGTGCGTTAGTGCGGAATCAGTTGAAGCAGAACCCGCTCAGCGGCCAGTATTTTGTTTTCGTCAATCGCCGCAAGACCCAGATGAAAATGCTGTACTTCACGCCTACCGGGTACTGTTTGTGGGCCAAGCGCCTGGAGCAAGGGCAGTTCCGGGTGCGCCCCTCGTCCTCTGGCCAACGGGCCCTGACCCTGACGGATTTACAGCTACTGATTGACGGTATTGAAGTGCAAAAATACCGTCAGTTCAAGCGTTTTAGAGGGGTATAAAACGCGAGCTTCCGGTATAATATCGGTCATGAATTCAACGGCTTCCGCTCTCCATTCCAACACATCTTCCTCCTCGGCTCTGGCCGAAGAGAACGCCATGTTGCGGGCGCAGCTGGATGCTCAGGCAGACGCGATTCGACAGCTGGCCCGTCAGTTGGACTGGTTCAAAAAACAGCTGTTCGGCCCCAAATCCGAGAAGCAGGTCTATGACCTGCCGGGCCAAGATGATTTGTTCCAGCCCGAAGACGCACCTGCACCGGAGAAGCCTGCCGATGAAGAAAAGCGCACCATCAAAGCCTATCAACGTGGTACCGGTCAAAAACAGCGAGACGACGATTGCCTGAATGACACCGGTCTGCGCTTTACCGCCGATGTGCCTGTGGAAGTGATTGAACACCTGCCCCCGGAGCTGACTGGCCCGCAGGCCGATCAGTACGACATCCTTGGCACCAAAACCACCTACCGACTGGCCCAGTGGGCGTCCAGCTATGTGGTGCTGAAAATCGAACGCCCGGTGTTCCGGCGCAAGGGCAGCGAGAAGCCCATCACCACACCGGCTCCGTTCAATGTATTGGATAACAGCTTGGCCGACGTCAGCCTGTTGGCGGGTTTGCTGGTAGACAAGTTCCAGTTCCATCTGCCGTTGTATCGCCAACACCAGCGCATCCAGCAGGCCGGTGTCACCGTCAGTCGAAGCACCCTGACCAACCTGGTCAAGCGCGCTATTGACCTGTTGCGCCCCATTGTGGATGCCCAGACCGACAACGTTCTGAGAAGCCGAGTGCTGGCGATGGACGAAACACCCATCAAGGCTGGCCACCAGGGCCGGGCGGGCCCGCAAAAAGGCAAAATGAAGTCTGGCTGGTTCTGGCCACTGTACGGCGATGCCGACGAAGTGGTGTTCACCTACTCGAACAGCCGAGGGCGCGCCCATATCGAACAGGTTCTGAACGATCAGTTCAGCGGCACCCTGATCAGTGACGGTTACGCGGCTTATGCCCGCTATGCCGCCACACAACAAAACATCACCCACGCCCAATGCTGGGTGCACAGTCGCCGTTACTTTATTGAGGCGCAGAAGGAGCATCCTGAGAAAGCGACGGAGGCTCTGCAACAGATTGCGAAGCTGTACCAGAACGAAGAAGCTATCAAAACCCAAAGCTTGGCTGGCGAGAAGAAACGCCAGTACCGGCTGAACCACTCGAAACCGGTGGTCAGTGACTTCTTCCAATGGTGCCGGGATCAACTGGAACACGGCGGCCTGCTGCCCAGTGATCCACTGACCAAAGCCCTGAACTACGTGCTCAGCCGGGAAACCAGTCTGACCGTGTTCCTGGAAGATCCGGATGTGCAGCCGGACACCAACCACCTGGAGCGGGCCTTGCGGCCCATTCCAATGGGTAAGAAAAACTGGATGTTCTGCTGGACCGAACTGGGTGCGGAGCACCTTGGCATCATCCAGAGTCTGATCGCCACCTGCAAACTGCACGGCTTGAACCCGTACACTTATCTGGTGGATGTACTGCAACGTATCAGCCAACATCCGGCCCGCGACGTAGTGGATCTGACACCGCGACTCTGGAAAATCCGGTTCGCAAACCAACCGTTACGCTCGCTGATCGACCGACGCCACCCAGATCGACAGAGCCCACAGCCGGAGGCCACCGTCCATGCGCATTGACGACATGAGCATTGATCAACTGCTGGAACTGAACAAATACATCTGCCGGCGCATCGATGAGTTGCAAGATCGGGAAAACCTGCAGGCTCTGAGTCAACTGCGGGTTGGTCTGAAAGTGACCTTCGAAGGTCGGGAGGGTCCGGTGCTGGGGATAGTTACCAAGATCAACCGCAAGAGTGTGATCGTGTTAGGTGACGATGGTGCCCGGCAATACAAGATCTCACCGGGCTTATTACGACCGCTTCGAGATGTGAAGTAAGTCAACTACGTCGCGGAATGAACGCTTACCCCGCAATGCCAAAGCCTTCCTTGACCATTTTTGAGCCCAAAAGGGAGCCAGGGTTTACTGCCACGATGATGTGACCGCTGGAGCTATCAGCTTCCGCCAGGGCTTTGGTCCACATGGTTAACGCAAGCTTGCTCTGGGCGTAGGCGGCCATGTCGTCCATGAACCGTTTCTTGCCAACAAGGGCATCTAGCTCCACCGGCGATTGTGCCGCAGAAGACAAGTTGACGATCCTTGCGTCGGGAGCAAGTATGGGCAACAGGCGTTGCGTCAGCAAATAGGGCGCAACTGTGTTCACTGCAAACCGCACGTCTAGCCCGTCTCGCGTCACCGTGTCAGGGGCCTTCAGCACACCGGCATTGTTGATGATGACATCCAGTTGATCGTGTGCGCGTGCAATGGATTCTGCCAGTTGTTTTACCTCAGCCAGCCGGGACAGGTCGGCTGTGTAGGTGTAGATCTGCCCGGCGCTGTCGCTATCGGCCAACTCCCCCTCGACTGCTGCCAGTTTTTCCCGGTTACGGCCGTGCAACAACAGAGTATGGCCTACCGCGTAAAGGCGCCTGGCCGTTTCCAGACCGATACCGTCGGTGGCGCCGGTAATCAGAATTTTCTTCTTCATCAGTTGTCTCCATATGCTGAGAAGTCGGGCAAAAAGTCGTCTGCCAAACGGTGAATCGTCGGCTCAATGTCAGCTTGGTTAAATCGAAGGTTTAGCGCCACATGATTTACGCCGATTTTTTCCAGTGATTTAAGGTAACTCTTCAGAAAGTTTACGCCGGAACTGAAACCCAAATGAATCGGCTGCGGAGGCGCGTCCGGTTCCGAGAGAAGGTCGACGTATAGGGACTGCATCACCGGCTTTGGGAATTTGATGCTGCTGCCGCTCTGGGTCGCCAAGACGTTAGCCGATCTGGTTACATCCGTTGCTACAAAAAACATGGTTCGCTTTGCGAAAAGGCCTGACCAGAAGCTACCGCTCAAACTCGAACAAATATGGGCTATCCGTATTCGGTTAGAGATAGCAAAGAACATCCGCGAGCTGGCGATGTTCAACATGGCAATTGATTGCAAAATCCGGTCCTGCGATCTGGTAAAGCTCTTGGTTCGAGATATTTCCACAAACGGTGAGGTTATGGATTGGGCGGAAAATAGATCTGTCCCGGTTTTTTGCGGGAAATGGTTTTCAGGCAGGATAGGAAGCGGCCCTGACCACATTCAAAATGTGGTCAGGGCCTTTTTTTACAGCTGCTCGTAAGCCAATGACGTATAAGGCTCGCAACCCAGGGCTTCAAACTCAGCCTTGCTCATGTAAGTCGCTTTTGGCATGAAATCACCCAATACCTCTGCCTCATCGCCAGCCGTCATGGTGTTCTGGATGGCCTGGTCGAAATCGGCGGCCGGCAGCATGTTTCTCAAAATCAGAAACGCGGAATCAAGATCGTCGGTTCTTCCATCAACAATGCTGAAACCGTCACCGCTGTCGGGCCAGGGAATGTAGCCCACGTCACAATCCGAATCGGCATTTTCAGGCCGGTTCTCGGGCTTGCTGGTCACGATAGTGTAGAAACCGTCCGGATTAATGGTGACCTGCTCATCAAACAGGCATTCTTTCACCGCCTGGGAGTAAAATTCGTTCTGGCAAAGCGACCAGTAGCGCAGATCGTTGTCGTTGAAAAAGTCCTGGTCGTTTTGCGTTTCCGGGATTCCGGGAATTTTCCCGCGGATAACGACCACCTCCCCGAAATCCTGGTTCAGGAACGAGTAAAGGTACTGGTTATCTGCGTTGGCGTAGAAGGCCGTATTCCGTGGGGGATTGTTTTCACAGTTGCCCTGGAAGTCGCATTGAAACAGAAACGGCGTTCCATAGGTGGCCCTGAACGCCGGGGTTTCCCGGGCTGGCTCGAAGTTAGCGCGCAAGGTTTCATAAGTGTCCGCTGGCACAAATGGAATGCCACCCGGGTCAGTGCCGGCAGACATGGCGGCACAGGCTTCTTCGCCCTGAAGAGTGCTACCGTCGGCCAGGTGCAGCGTCACTCTTGGCAGTCCCACATCGCCGGTCTGATCGGCACCGCTGTTGGGCACGTAGTTGCGGTAAATCAGCACCGCTTCCTCGCTCGCTGCGCTGGTTGCATCGTACAGTGTGTTGTCTTCAGACGGGTTAGCCGGGTCGTTCGGGTCACCGGGTTTGACCGTGACCAGATAACGCCGGGACGGATCGGTGCGAACAGCGCCATCAATAAAAGGATTGATAGAGCCGGCTTCGGCAACGATGTTTTTGTCGGTCAACGATTGGGCCGGTGTTGTGTTGGCCCTGTAGCTGTTGAACGACATGTATCGGGAGTAGGGGAAATCTGCTTCCAGAGTGATGTAGGCACCGTCCTCAGGGAGCGTATAGGCGGCAGACCAATAGATGGCGCCACTATCCGGGTAAGCGAAGTTGAAACCCTCGTTCTCTTTTACGTAAGGCCCAACCCAGAGGCAATCACTGGGCGGTGCTGAAAAAGCCATCGTGTCGGTGGTCGTGTCAGAACTATCAGACCCATTGCAACCCATCATCAGGGCCGCCGTGCCCGCAACCAGAAGCAGACCTCTGGCGGGGAACCTGTTTTTCATTGTTGTCATAGTCATGTCATGGTCCTTTTGCTTTAGGGTACTACGATGTTGAATTCACTGTTCGGTGTCTCGAACAGCGACAGAAACAGCACCAGTTGAATAGTGCTGCCTTCCAGTTCCAGGGCATCGGATGTCAGCATTTCGCTCACACCGACTTCGCCAATCAGCAGGCGGGTAAACAACTCCCGGGTGACTCGCAGCGTCGACTCGGCCTGGTCCAGGCCGGCATCTTTGTGGACATGCAGGACGGAGTTTTTGACTGTCAGCAGGTAGGATTCGTCGAGGTCGGTAAACACAATGGCGATGCGCCGCTCAACGCCCTCGGCGTCCTCCGCATTCAGCCGCACCGACATGGCCTGAAAGAATTTTTCGACCGGTGTTTGCTGCAATATCCCGAGTAGGGTGGACATATCCATCAGTGGTTCTTCGGGTGCGCCATGGCGCAATTCGTAGGCACCGCTGAGGTAAACATCTCGCCAGGGGCCGGATTCGGCCTGATACCCCATCTGATCGTAGGTTTCGGCGAGTAAGGTCTTGGCAGAGTCGTTGTCCGGCTCATCGAAGACCAGGTGATTCAGAATCTCAGCCGCCCAGCGATAGTTACCCTCGGCAAACGCGGCACGAGCTTTTTCCAGCAGGGCATCAGCACCACCGGCAAGCGCAACGTATTGGCTGGCGGCCTCTTCGGGTGGCAGTGGGTCCAGGTTGGCGGGGTTGGCGTCGTACCAACCCATGTAATACTGATAGACCGCCTTGCTGTTGTGCTTCAGGGTGCCGTAGTAACCGCGATTGGAGAATGTCTGAGCCAGCTCCGGCGGCAGTTGCAGCCGTTCTGCGATCTCCCTGGACGTAAATCCGTTGTTGAGCAGCCGTACCGTCTGATCATGGATAAACTTGTAGGTGTCGCGGTGCAGCTCCAGGTAATCAACGATGTCGGTGCGACCCCACACAGGCCAGTGATGACTGGCAAAGTAGACGTTGCTGTCGGCGGAAAGGTCGATAATTTCGTCGATGTAGGCGCTCCACTTGAGCGCATCCCGGACTTTCGTTCCGCGCAGAGTGTAAAGATTGTGCATGGTCCGGGTTGCGATTTCGGCACCGCAGTAGGCGGCGAGTTCGGGAATGGCGAAGGTCAGTTCCGCCGGCGCCTCGGAGCCGGGTGCATTCTGGAAAACAAAGTCCAGCCCGTCGATGTTCAGGCGCTGCCCGGTGGTGTCGATAATTTCGGTGGGTGTGGCTATGCCAAAAGTGCCGAAAGCCGGGGACTTGCCCAAGCCGGAGCCTACATGGCCATGCGGATCCCTTACCAATCGGCGGCCATACATAAACGAGGCTCGCCGGGCCATGGCCGTTCCGGCAATGATGTTTTCGCTGGTGGCCTCGTCCATGAACCCGATAGGGGCAATCACGCGAACCTTGCCGGCATCGTAATCGTGGCGGTTGATGACACCCCAGGCACCGGCGAAGTGATCGATGTGGCTGTGGGTGAAAATCACTGCAATCACGGGCGCATCGCCGAGGTGTTCCCGAACCAGCGCGAGCGCTGCCTCAGCGGTTTCTTCTGACGTCAGAGGGTCAACGATGATCAGTCCGGTGTCGCCCTGGATGACCGTCATGTTCGCCAGATCGAACCCGCGAACCTGGAAAATGCGGTCGGTGACCTCAAAGAGACCGTGAAGATTGTTCAGGCCCGCTTGACGCCAGAGGCCAGGGTGCGTGCTGTCCGGTGATGCGCCGTCAATGAAGGCATACTCGTTCAGGTCCCATATTATGTCGCCATGGTTATTCTTTATGATGGATTTCTCACCCTCAAAAGTGCCGATGAAGCCACGACTGGCGGCTTCATGGTCGCTGGTGTCGCGCTGGTGCAAGCTCTCTGTCGCCTTTTGGTTACTCGACGCTGTGTAAGTTGAAGCCGCCGTGGACCCGTGAGAGTGTTCTTTGTGCTCCCTGCCCGAATCATCACTGCAGGCTCCAAGCATTGCTGCGAAAAACCCGACAGTTAATGCTGACAACCCTCGTTGGATCGATACCTTTTCCATGAATCAATGCGCTCCGGTCACGTTGATCGTGTTATCGTTCTGTTGCACATTCAAAATCATATAGGGGCGGGACAGGCTTAGGCTGGTTGATTACCGCCAACCTTTGGTGGAATTACGACAATGACAACAACCCGACCCGTCGCTGACTTTTCCACGATTGCCAGTTGGGCACGTTTCATCCTTGCCGGTTTTAAACTGAAGGGGCTTGATACCGACAAGCTGCTCAGCGAAGCAGGTATCGGTAGCAGCGATCTTGATAACCCCAATGGCCGCATCAAGGTCGCTCACATGACCCAGTTATGGGAGTTGGCCGCACGCGACAGCGCCGACCCCCTGTTTACCCTCCGTCTTGCTGATCTGGCGCGCGCTGATATGTTTAGCGGGCTCAGCCTGGCCATGATGTTCAGCGAGACGACGAGGGAGGCCATCGAGCGAATGTGCCGTTACAGCGGCGTTGCCAGTAGTGCTGCCCATCTGGAAACTCTCCCGGGTAAGAACAACTCACTGGAGGTAATTTTCCACCTGCAGATGCCGGTGGCGGGTGAAGCCCTGGAAGCCTTCATGGCCTGTGGCAGTCGCATTCTGAAACAGATTACTCAGGATAGATTCCGGCCTCAGGAGGTTCATTTCAGTCACGATAAGTCTGCGTTCCGGGCGCAATTTGAGGCGTTTTTTGAGGCGCCGGTTTTCTTCAATGCGCCGGTCTGCAAGTTTGTGGTTGATGAGCAGGTATTGCGCTTGCCTTGCTACCAGTCAAATCCGGAGCTCGTTCAGAATATCGACCGCTGGATGAAGGAATACCTTGAGCGCACAGACTCTCTTTCCATCACCGGCCAGGTTCAGAAACTGCTCCTTGAGGGCACGATTGACGGGAACGTTGATCAGAGCACAATCGCCCGTCGATTGGGCATGAGTTCCCGCCGGTTGCAGCGGGCGCTGGAAAAGGAAGGCCACGGTTTCCGCGAACTTCTCGAAAAGGCGAAGCGTGAAGTGGCCCAGGAGCTGCTGCTCCGCCCCGAGCTGTCACTGACGGATATCTGTTATTTGCTGGGTTTTTCCGACCAGAGCAATTTCACTAAAGCCTTCAAACGATGGACCGGAAAGACGCCTTCCAGTTTCCGCACTGCACCCCGATAGGCAGTCGTTTCATCGAAGGTTGCCCTGCTGTTCTTCTGTAACCCCATTTTCAAGAGAGTTCGAAAGCTCAACGCAGTAGCGAGCGAACTGCTTTCATGGCCCGGTCAAGATCTGGCTCTATTCCATCGCTGAGGTGTGGATAGAGGAAGGACTCGCCAATGTGGATGATGATGTATGCCAGTGTTTCGGGGCTGATCGTCAGGGCATGGCGCTTTTGCTCTTCAATGAACATTGGGGCTCTACCCCGTTACTGCGGGCATTCCTTAAAAGAGGCCCGTTTTCTTCAAGGAAAAGTTTGGATCTATCCGCCTGAATGTCCGCTTTGCGACCAAGGCATACTCAGGGCCCAGCTAAACAAAAGCGAACATTCGCGTCTAAGATTTTCTGGAAGCCTGACTCGATGGGATAGGCAAACGAAACTCCGGCACACGGAAAACTCTAATCAGCGATGCAATTGAAACAGGAACCGTTGCAGCTTGATTCTCTGATGATTCTCAGTTGTTTACGATTATACTGGTGCCATGAAGCATTCAGATATTGGGCTACACATACGAAGCTATGATGAGGAAGGGAAAAGCCACTCCCACGACCATCATCAACTGGTTCTGCCCTTGGCCGGAGCCTTGTCGTTGTCCGTAGACGCTACTGAAGGGGAGGTTGGTCAACATCGGGCTGCAATCATCCCGTCGGGAAGCGGGCACGGGTATGCGGCAACCGAAGACAACCAGTTTCTGGTCGCAGACGTCCCTGAAGGGTTGGCTCCCGCGCTGGACAAGCTACCCTGTTTCGTCGACCTCGACCCCGCGCTGCTCCATTACGTCCAATTCCTCCACGCGCAGCTTCAAAATGGCACAGAGTCTGATTTTACCCAGCATCAAATGCTACTTTTGCTGATTCAGTTACTTCAGGAGCGCCATGGCAGCCGGTTGAAGCTGGACCGCAGAGTTCAAGCCGCGAAACAGTTTCTCGATGACCGTTTCAGCCAACCGATATCTTTGTCGGAAGCCGCGGCTCTGGCGCACCTTAGCATTCGTCAGTTGAACGATCTGTTCCGGCGCCAGGTAGGCATGACCCCGCATCAATATCTCACAGAGTTACGCATGAAAGAGGCTTGGAGGCTTTTAGAGCAGTCAGAACTCAGTATTCAGCGAGTGGCGGATGCCGTCGGTTACTCGTCGCTATCCGCCTTCAGCGACAGGTTCAGAGGCCATTTCGGCAAGTCGCCCAGCCACTTCCGCCGTATTTCGAAATAGTTCCGCCAGGATTCGAAAGATCCTTCTCGCTACCCCGGATACCCTCTCCCGGAATCATTCATGAATTTTTCGAGGAGGGTTACATGGCATCAGTCAATGCCGCTACCTGGATCGGGTCCATTTCTGTTTTGTTATGGGGCACTCTGGCGCTACTGACCAAGCTTTCCGGTGGCGAGATTCCGGAGTTCCAACTCATGGCCATGACCTTCGGCATTGCTTTCCTGTTGATGTGTGGCCGTTGGGTGCTGGCCGGGCATGCTGGCGTGCGGTACTTAAGGCAATCACCGCTGGCGTGGTGCATCGGCATCGTCGGCTTGTTCGGGTATCACTTTGCCTATTTCAAGGCTATGACATTGGCACCGGCCGTTGAAGTCAGCCTTCTGGCCTACCTTTGGCCACTGCTCATCGTCCTGCTGTCGGCATTTCTGCCTGGGGAAAGGTTACGAACCCAGTATATTGTTGGGGCCCTGGTCGCACTGGCCGGTTGCTGGTTGCTGATCAGCCGAAATGCCGACGGGTTTGCCTGGGAGAGCCTGCCGGGTTACTTGGTAGCTCTGTCTTGCGCGCTGATCTGGTCCTCTTACTCCGTGCTCAGCAGACTGGTTCGCTCGGTGCCGACCGATGCCGTGGGCTGGTTCTGCGGTGTTACGGCCATTCTGGCTTTGATTTGCCACCTTTTGTGGGAGGAAACGGTATGGCCAGAAGGCGCACTTCAATGGATTGGCGTGGTGGGGCTCGGCCTCGGACCGGTGGGCATAGCATTCTTCACCTGGGACCATGGTGTAAAGCACGGAAACATCCAGTTACTGGGAACCCTCGCATACAGTGCGCCACTGATTTCAGTGATCATGTTGATTCTGGCCGGGTTCGGCGAGGCTACGGTTGCCGTGTTGAGTGCCAGCATTCTGATCGTCATTGGTTCTTTGATCGCGGGTCGTGCGAAAAGCCGGACGGTTGATGAGCAAGATTTGTTAATAGACTAACCACGTCAAAGGAGCAGTGAGATGATTACTTGGGATGATTTCGAGAAAGTTGAACTGCGGATCGGGACTATCATTGAAGTGACCGATTTTGCCGAGGCGCGCAAGCCTGCTTACAAATTACGAGTCGATTTCGGGCCTGAGATTGGTATCCGTAAGTCGAGTGCGCAGCTTACGGACCTCTATGACAAAGAGGAGCTCATCGGCAAACAGGTTCTTGCCGTCACTAATTTCCCGCCCAAACAGATTGGTCCCTTTTTGTCGGAGTGCCTGGTCACTGGTGTACAGACAGAGAAGGGCGCAGTTACTCTGGTAAGACCGGACGCGCCGGTGGATAACGGGGAACGCTTGTTCTGAGTTTCGGCGGCTTTCACATCGCGGGCCAATCGGTATGCGAGTCCAAGTGATGGTGATAAACGGGACAAAGTCTTTTGTGCTGGCAATGGTGAGCGGAAAGCTCATCATTGCAGTGGTCTAATACACCTTCCTCCGATTCGCTGCTCCAAAATAGCCGCAACGCTCTGCGTAATCGTCCAATGCAAATGTTCGCTTAGCGACCGAAGCGAACATTCACCGTACCCCAGTGTTGGCTTATATCTCCACTCGAATCTATACACATTTAGATCGGGGTTTTGAGTCGGATTTTTCAATTTTGGATGGACCTAATACGGGGTCAGGGGCGCGCTCTCAGGCAATCGCTTTGATCTTTTTGGTTGTGTGCTAGGTTGTCGGTAAGCAACTCAATCCAAGAGCCTAGATGATGCCGTTATGTTCAAAGCCCTGAAATCCATGTTCTCCAAAAGCTATGAACTCCAGCCATACGAATACACCGTTTACACCGTCCATGAGGGTAAGGAGTACGTCAGCCATGAGTAAGCGTTCATTCCGCGACGTAGTTGACTTACTTCACATCTCGAAGCGGTCGTAATAAGCCCGGTGAGATCTTGTATTGCCGGGCACCATCGTCACCTAACACGATCACACTCTTGCGGTTGATCTTGGTAACTATCCCCAGCACCGGACCCTCCCGACCTTCGAAGGTCACTTTCAGACCAACCCGCAGTTGACTCAGAGCCTGCAGGTTTTCCCGATCTTGCAACTCATCGATGCGCCGGCAGATGTATTTGTTCAGTTCCAGCAGTTGATCAATGCTCATGTCGTCAATGCGCATGGACGGTGGCCTCCGGCTGTGGGCTCTGTCGATCTGGGTGGCGTCGGTCGATCAGCGAGCGTAACGGTTGGTTTGCGAACCGGATTTTCCAGAGTCGCGGTGTCAGATCCACTACGTCGCGGGCCGGATGTTGGCTGATACGTTGCAGTACATCCACCAGATAAGTGTACGGGTTCAAGCCGTGCAGTTTGCAGGTGGCGATCAGACTCTGGATGATGCCAAGGTGCTCCGCACCCAGTTCGGTCCAGCAGAACATCCAGTTTTTCTTACCCATTGGAATGGGCCGCAAGGCCCGCTCCAGGTGGTTGGTGTCCGGCTGCACATCCGGATCTTCCAGGAACACGGTCAGACTGGTTTCCCGGCTGAGCACGTAGTTCAGGGCTTTGGTCAGTGGATCACTGGGCAGCAGGCCGCCGTGTTCCAGTTGATCCCGGCACCATTGGAAGAAGTCACTGACCACCGGTTTCGAGTGGTTCAGCCGGTACTGGCGTTTCTTCTCGCCAGCCAAGCTTTGGGTTTTGATAGCTTCTTCGTTCTGGTACAGCTTCGCAATCTGTTGCAGAGCCTCCGTCGCTTTCTCAGGATGCTCCTTCTGCGCCTCAATAAAGTAACGGCGACTGTGCACCCAGCATTGGGCGTGGGTGATGTTTTGTTGTGTGGCGGCATAGCGGGCATAAGCCGCGTAACCGTCACTGATCAGGGTGCCGCTGAACTGATCGTTCAGAACCTGTTCGATATGGGCGCGCCCTCGGCTGTTCGAGTAGGTGAACACCACTTCGTCGGCATCGCCGTACAGTGGCCAGAACCAGCCAGACTTCATTTTGCCTTTTTGCGGGCCCGCCCGGCCCTGGTGGCCAGCCTTGATGGGTGTTTCGTCCATCGCCAGCACTCGGCTTCTCAGAACGTTGTCGGTCTGGGCATCCACAATGGGGCGCAACAGGTCAATAGCGCGCTTGACCAGGTTGGTCAGGGTGCTTCGACTGACGGTGACACCGGCCTGCTGGATGCGCTGGTGTTGGCGATACAACGGCAGATGGAACTGGAACTTGTCTACCAGCAAACCCGCCAACAGGCTGACGTCGGCCAAGCTGTTATCCAATACATTGAACGGAGCCGGTGTGGTGATGGGCTTCTCGCTGCCCTTGCGCCGGAACACCGGGCGTTCGATTTTCAGCACCACATAGCTGGACGCCCACTGGGCCAGTCGGTAGGTGGTTTTGGTGCCAAGGATGTCGTACTGATCGGCCTGCGGGCCAGTCAGCTCCGGGGGCAGGTGTTCAATCACTTCCACAGGCACATCGGCGGTAAAGCGCAGACCGGTGTCATTCAGGCAATCGTCGTCTCGCTGTTTTTGACCGGTACCACGTTGATAGGCTTTGATGGTGCGCTTTTCTTCATCGGCAGGCTTCTCCGGTGCAGGTGCGTCTTCGGGCTGGAACAAATCATCTTGGCCCGGCAGGTCATAGACCTGCTTCTCGGATTTGGGGCCGAACAGCTGTTTTTTGAACCAGTCCAACTGACGGGCCAGCTGTCGAATCGCGTCTGCCTGAGCATCCAGCTGCGCCCGCAACATGGCGTTCTCTTCGGCCAGAGCCGAGGAGGAAGATGTGTTGGAATGGAGAGCGGAAGCCGTTGAATTCATGACCGATATTATACCGGAAGCTCGCGTTTTATACCCCTCTAAAACGCTTGAACTGACGGTATTTTTGCACTTCAATACCGTCAATCAGTAGCTGTAAATCCGTCAGGGTCAGGGCCCGTTGGCCAGAGGACGAGGGGCGCACCCGGAACTGCCCTTGCTCCAGGCGCTTGGCCCACAAACAGTACCCGGTAGGCGTGAAGTACAGCATTTTCATCTGGGTCTTGCGGCGATTGACGAAAACAAAATACTGGCCGCTGAGCGGGTTCTGCTTCAACTGATTCCGCACTAACGCACTCAGGCCCCGGAAGGATTTGCGCATGTCGGTGGGTTCCGTGCACAGCCAGATCCGGGCCTGGCTATCCAGACCGATCATCCGTTCTGGCTCAGCCGCAACTCCACGCCGTTGCCCAGACTCAACACAATATTCCAGCCCGGCCCAGCGGAAGCGCCCATCAATGAGGACACATCCAGAAAGCCGGCATTGTCAGAGTGGGACGTCTCGCTCTCCGGCTCAACTGACAGGCGCTTGCGCCAGTTGCAGAAACTGGCATAGCCAATGGCCTCTCGCTGACAAAACTGTGGTGCTGATAAACCACTGTCACGCTGCTGATCAAGCAGGGCCTGCCACTGCTCGGGAGTGCGGTGTTTTCTCATGGGGGTAACCTCGTGTTGATGAGTGAGAGGTTACTGTAGGGCGGAATTCAGCGGGGTGGCAGGGTGTCCTGGAATGAACGCTTACA
>NZ_JALKAP010000023.1 GCF_023016045.1 Marinobacter sp. S6332
TCGAAGTTCTTCTTTCTGATCACTGGGTCAGATTTGCTCTTTAACAAATTGGACGAGATAGAACACGAAGACATTTTCTCATTATCTCCGAGAAAATGTGTTCAATGTGATAGCGATTTTTTCAAGCGTTATCCGGTGTTGTCGTTGAAGTGGTTGTTTATAGCTTCAAGTGGCTTATCTCTGAGTACAAAAACAGGGTCTTTTGGTGTTTCCTTCGGGAAACGTTGAAAGCAAATGTGGGTGTGCCAGCGATCAGTTGTCTTGGGGTTATATAGTCAAGCAACTAAGCGCATACGGTGGATGCCTTGGCAGTCAGAGGCGATGAAAGACGTGGAAGCCTGCGATAAGGTTCGGGGAGCTGGCAAACAAGCTGTGATCCGGACATTTCTGAATGGGGAAACCCACCCGATTTCGGTCGGGTATCTTGCACTGAATACATAGGTGTAAGAGGCGAACCGGGGGAACTGAAACATCTAAGTACCCCGAGGAAAAGAAATCAACCGAGATTCCCTAAGTAGCGGCGAGCGAACGGGGACTAGCCCTTAAGCTAGACAACTGGTAGGAGAAGGCTCTGGAAAGTGCCGCCATAGTGGGTGATAGCCCCGTATCCGAAACCTGAGTCTAGTGAAATCGAGTAGGACGGGACACGTGGTATCCTGTCTGAATATGGGGGGACCATCCTCCAAGGCTAAATACTCCTGACTGACCGATAGTGAACCAGTACCGTGAGGGAAAGGCGAAAAGAACCCCTGTGAGGGGAGTGAAATAGATCCTGAAACCGTATGCGTACAAGCAGTCGGAGCAGACTTGTTCTGTGACGGCGTACCTTTTGTATAATGGGTCAGCGACTTATGTTCAGTGGCGAGGTTAACCGTTTAGGGGAGCCGTAGGGAAACCGAGTCTGAATAGGGCGATTTAGTCGCTGGGCATAGACCCGAAACCGGGCGATCTATCCATGAGCAGGTTGAAGGTTGAGTAACATCAACTGGAGGACCGAACCCACTGTCGTTGAAAAGCCAGGGGATGACTTGTGGATCGGAGTGAAAGGCTAATCAAGCCCGGAGATAGCTGGTTCTCCCCGAAAGCTATTTAGGTAGCGCCTCGGACGAATACCACAGGGGGTAGAGCACTGTTTCGGCTAGGGGGTCATCCCGACTTACCAACCCGATGCAAACTCCGAATACCTGTGAGTACTATCCGGGAGACACACGGTGGGTGCTAACGTCCATCGTGAAGAGGGAAACAACCCAGACCGCCAGCTAAGGTCCCAAAGTACCAGTTAAGTGGGAAACGATGTGGGAAGGCTCAGACAGCTAGGAGGTTGGCTTAGAAGCAGCCATCCTTTAAAGAAAGCGTAATAGCTCACTAGTCGAGTCGGCCTGCGCGGAAGATGTAACGGGGCTCAAACTGGTCACCGAAGCTGCGGCTGCATACTTTGTATGCGGGGTAGGGGAGCGTTCTGTAAGCCTGCGAAGGTGTGTTGAGAAGCATGCTGGAGGTATCAGAAGTGCGAATGCTGACATGAGTAACGACAATGCGGGTGAAAAACCCGCACGCCGGAAGACCAAGGGTTCCTGCGCAACGCTAATCGGCGCAGGGTGAGTCGGCCCCTAAGGCGAGACCGAAAGGTGTAGTCGATGGGAAACGGATTAATATTTCCGTACCTTGGATAGCTGCGATGGAGAGACGGAGAAGGCTAGGTGAGCCGGGCGACGGTTGTCCCGGTTTAAGCGTGTAGGGAGTGGGTTTAGGCAAATCCGGATCCACAATCCTGAGACGTGACGACGAGCACCCTTTTACGGGAGCGAAGTCATTGATGCCCTGCTTCCAGGAAAATCTTCTAAGCTTCAGGCTATTCGAGACCGTACCCCAAACCGACACAGGTGGTCAGGTAGAGAATACCAAGGCGCTTGAGAGAACTCGGGTAAAGGAACTAGGCAAAATGGTGCCGTAACTTCGGGAGAAGGCACGCTGGTGGTATGTGACGCCCTTCGCGGGTTGAGCAGAAGCCAGTCGAAGATACCAGGCCCCTGCGACTGTTTATTAAAAACACAGCACTGTGCAAACACGAAAGTGGACGTATACGGTGTGACGCCTGCCCGGTGCCGGAAGGTTAATTGATGGGGTTAGCATTCGTGCGAAGCTCTTGATCGAAGCCCCGGTAAACGGCGGCCGTAACTATAACGGTCCTAAGGTAGCGAAATTCCTTGTCGGGTAAGTTCCGACCTGCACGAATGGCGTAACGATGGGGGCGCTGTCTCTACCCGAGACTCAGTGAAATTGAAATCGCCGTGAAGATGCGGTGTATCCGCGGCTAGACGGAAAGACCCCGTGAACCTTTACTATAGCTTCACAGTGAACTTTGAACATGTTTGTGTAGGATAGCTGGGAGGCTTTGAAGCGTGAACGCCAGTTTGCGTGGAGCCAACCTTGAAATACCAGCCTGGCATGTTTGAGGTTCTAACTCTGGTCCCTTATCGGGATCGAGGACACTGTGTGGTGGGTAGTTTGACTGGGGCGGTCTCCTCCTAAAGCGTAACGGAGGAGCACAAAGGTGGGCTAAGTACGGTCGGACATCGTACGGTTAGTGTAATGGCACAAGCCCGCTTAACTGCGAGACTGACACGTCGAGCAGGTACGAAAGTAGGTCATAGTGATCCGGTGGTTCTGTATGGAAGGGCCATCGCTCAACGGATAAAAGGTACTCCGGGGATAACAGGCTGATACCGCCCAAGAGTTCACATCGACGGCGGTGTTTGGCACCTCGATGTCGGCTCATCACATCCTGGGGCTGAAGCCGGTCCCAAGGGTATGGCTGTTCGCCATTTAAAGTGGTACGCGAGCTGGGTTTAGAACGTCGTGAGACAGTTCGGTCCCTATCTGCCGTGGACGTTGGAGATTTGAGGAAAGCTGCTCCTAGTACGAGAGGACCGGAGTGGACGAACCGCTGGTGTTCCAGTTGTCTCGCCAGAGGCACTGCTGGGTAGCTATGTTCGGACAGGATAACCGCTGAAAGCATCTAAGCGGGAAGCCCCTTCCAAGATGAGATCTCCCCGGGCCCTCGAGGCCCCTAAAGAGCCGTTCAAGACCAGGACGTTGATAGGTCGGGTGTGTAAGCGCTGCGAGGCGTTGAGCTAACCGATACTAATTGCTCGTGCGGCTTGACTATATAACACCCAAGACAATTGCTTGGATAACGCTAGAACAAACGAAAAAATCAAAACACATTGAACAACCTCTATCTCGTCCCCCAGTGATCAACCGTTTTGTCTGACGACCATAGCGGCTTGGAACCACCTGATCCCATCTCGAACTCAGAAGTGAAACAAGCCTGCGCCGATGGTAGTGTGGCACTTGCCCATGTGAGAGTAGGTCATCGTCAGACTCTTAAATAAAACAGCCCCGACAGCTCTGCTGCCGGGGCTTTTTTTATGCCTGGCTTTTGAACCGCCGCACAGTCAAGAATGTAAATAGTCGGTACACTTCTTAACAGTAATTTGGAGAAGGCAATCACAGAACGCCTGTCTCAGGGACGCATTAATCACCTTTAGTATGCCGTCACAACAACATGCGGTAGTAGTGAGATGTAGCTATGATTAAACTAATTGCAGCGGTTTTTCTATCGTCCCTTTCTGCGGGGTTGAGCGCCGACCTTAGCCCAATATCTGATCAGAAAATGTCAGAGGTTACCGGGCAGGCATTTGTATCCGTCGATAGGCAATATCACCCAGACGCGAACAATGCGACAGCTTATACTCGGGTTAACCTTGGTATGGATGTCGAAATCCAAACCAATGTCGATGTATTAGAGGTGGGGCGCTATGAGCGTGACGGGGAGAAAGCTGGAACCTCAGACGTTTACATCGAGGATTTTGCTCTAGGCTATATCAACAATCAGGCGTATTACAATGCCAATCCCAAAGCTCCCAGGCAGCGTAAGTCAGACGGGAGCGCTTATGCCGAGGGAGAGATTGTACCCTTCAAGATAGATAACCCTTTTTTTGAATTCGCATACGATCAAACCACCGAAGAAATTGTCGGCTTCCGGCTGGGTTTTGGCGAGGCTATGGGGGTGCTCTCCGGTAAGATCGAAACCTTGTCTGGCAACGTGAATATCGACATTGTCGATAAAGGCGAGGGCTTAAAAAGTGCAAACTCAAACGGAAATGTTGCAGACAGGCTGATCACCCTGCTTACGCCATTGCTCGAAGGTAGTAGTCCGCTACAAACAAAGGCACAGTTGGTTTATGGGGCTGATGGTGATCCGAATCTTGGTGAGTTAGACCCAGTCCGCGCCGAGTACATTGGTATACCTAACGGCGAGAAATTTGTTTTAGAAGGCGCGAGCGGCTTAACTCGTTGGGCCCTTAGGAACTTTATTGCGCCAGGCTCGAGCTCCCGAATCGAGCTCCCTGGCTGCACATCTTTCTTCGTATGCCCTGGTGGGGATATCTACGTTTATGCTCAGGATTGTCTTGTTCTTGGCATAGACGCGTGTTTCGATCTGGATATGTACAATAGTTTCTCAATTGGAGAAATTGGTGAAGTAAATGGCGAGCGCCGCATCGTAGCCCCCGCTGACGGAGCCTTCCTCTCATTCCAAACAAAAGACCTTGATTGGCTGAAGGACGTGAAGAAAGAGAATTTTTCACCAGAAGACTTTATTCGAGCTACGGCTGGGGCGTTCTTCAACATTCCGAACGGTGCAACTGAAGTAAATCTTAGCGAAGCCCTCAATGGGACGCAACGCGTACGCACTGAGTATATTGATCGCGGCAGGGGATTGTTCTAGGTGGCTATGATGAAACCCATTAACGGATTGTTCAGTCAGTTAACCATTTTCGTGCCTGCTGCAGTGCTCGGTATGTGTCTCGCCGGTAGCGCAATGGCAGAGCTTGAGGACTTGTCTGAAAACGAAATGTCGGAAATTGATGGTGCAGGTGTTGGCGTTGTTCTTGAAAACTTTAAGTTTTCCCATGGGACGGATAAGCCTGATGTGGATGGTAACCAAGCCCGGATATTTCGGATTGCTGGCATTAAAAGCACTGATGGACGGGATGTGGATATCACCGTAAACCGGTTTTATGTGTCGGGCGCTAATAGTGATTACGGCGAAAACCTTACAGGGGTAAACCTTGGGCGGCTCATCAACCCCTGGCGAATCGACGTTGTGGATGGGAATGATATTGGCATAAACAACAGAGCAGTGCTTGAGTTCGCTGCTCCTGCAATGGTTTCGGCTGCTGAAGGATACGATTGCTTAAGCACTGGTGCCGTAGCTGGGACGGGTACCTGCTCAAGCCGGCCAGCTACCGCTGACTATATTGGTGAACGCGCAGATATTGGCATGCAAATGAATGTTGGCATAGGCTCCGATCGCTCCGCTAATATTAATATTCATGCCCAAAGCGCTGTCATTGATGGCAGCTATTTACGATTGTGGGGAGATGACAGTCGTAGCCAAATGGTTGCCCAGTTCAAACTGAACTTCTACTCGCCTGAGCTCTCCGTCGATGTTTGTGCCCACGATGGCACTACATGTGATTCCCGGATTTATATGTCTGATGTTGTCATGGAGTTAGCACTGGGAAATCAGTTGCAACCCTTGTTTCTTGATGTCGATGGTGGAGGTAACTTTGTCATAGATATTGCAGCCATTCGTAAGCCGGCAGCGGGAGAGATAGGCGCAAATGGCCTCCGTGGTAGCAGTAACACTGAAGCTTGGGATTTTTACGAGTCCTACTACTCCAATCCCGAGTACAGAAGCAACTTAAGTATTGGGAATTTTAGTGTAGGGAACAAAGATTTCGGTTCCGCGCGGGTTCAGGGTATGTTGATCCAGCATTTGAGTATACGAACTAAGGATCTTGCACAATGAAGACTGCCATCTCAATTTTTAAGCCCGTGGCTGTAATGTGCTTGTCTGCGTTAGTGTGGCCGGTTGCCGCGGAGATGACCCAGATCAGTGACGATGCAATGTCAGACGTCTCTGGTCAGGGCGGCATCTACCTCTCGGGAGACGTGAGCATCAACGAGCTCGGTGGCCCGATCGAAAACAGTTATTTTGGGCGCTGCGATGATGTAACCAAGAAGTGTGGGGCTCGATTAGCATATCGCTTGAAGGATACGGGAGGCTGGATGGTCCTTGATGAGCTTCGTGGCAGTTTTGCGTTTGAGGGGCTTACTCTGGGCATGAGAACAATAGATTCTGGTTTCGCAGGCGATGGTGAGCTCTTCAATGGAGATGTTTTGGAGCTGGGTCTGCCTAATACTGTGCGGTTCGACGATGTTCGCTTCAAAATTGCAGCCAGTAATACTCCCCGGCCAACAGACCCCGGTTTTCAGCAAACGGATATTTTCTCGGTAGAGATGCAGGGGAGCGTCATCATGGAAGGTAACCTGCTTGTCTTTCCGGCGGGAAATCCTTAAAAGGTGAGGCGAAATATGAAGACTAACAAAAATCGCAATAGCATCCTCGCCCTCCATTCGGGAGTTTTTCTACTCGGAGTATTTTCTGTAGCCTCTGCTGACATGAGGAGTCTTGATGATTCGGAGTTGGCGTCCGTTAGTGGGCAAAGGGGTATAACTCTCGAAATGGATCTAAGCGCTACAGCAGATCGCTTATCCTATTACGATGATGGCAAAGGTGTTCACCTTGAAGAATTTCGGGTTGGGTCTTCTTCAAGCCCTACTGGCCAAGCACACCATAAAATCAACGTGGATATAGGCGCCGATGCATCGCTCAACCTTGATTATTTAGTCGAAGATCGCAGGATCGAGTTTGGCGATATACGTTTGGCCGGAGCACCTGGCGTTAGCATGGGCGGCGTGTTTTTTGATCACTCTCTCGAAGGTTTTTTGAATATCAAGTCTGGCGGTGCCACCGGGGGTGCCGGTTATACGTTTGATTCTGCATACACCATGACTGGTGGGCGGTTGGGCTATAGAACCAACGGCAATGAGGTGTTTCTCGACGGTATAACTATGGACGTTGAGGCTTTGGGTGTAACACTTGATGTGGTTGGAGATACCTTAAAGCTTGACGCGCCTAGAATTGTAGGGACATGGCAGGTTGATGCTATTCGTTACAGTGGTAATCCTGCGAATCATGGAGTTAGTCGTGATGTGGGTTCCGGCGCCCTACTAGCCTCGTATGGTGGGTTAAGCGGTCAGTATGAGCTGTCGTCTAGCACGGATATTACGGCGGGTGGCCGCGACGGTGAAGGGCTGAGGATAGACAACGCAACAACCATCCACAGTGCCTCCTTTCTCTATCATGACGATGGCAATGTCTTGGCGCTTCGGGATATTACCGGCTACCTAAACGTTAACGACATGCGGGTGGATGTGACCACAGATTGGCAGAATAGACCTGCATTGGCATTGACGCTGGGTTCTGCTTCGGGCGAGTTGAATATTGGTGCCATAGAAATGGGCAGTGGTGGCCGGAGTATCGGCCAAGTGAATGCAAGCTTCCTGTTCGAAGACCACGCGTATGATGGGCGTACATACACAAACGCTGTTTATCTTCAGGGTGGCGGGCACGCTGATGCCGGGCCGCAAGGCCTGCGGTTAGCAGCAGAGTGGAGCTTGCGCCGTGCCGATTTAAGCTACACCGAAGATGGAAATCGTGTGATATTCAGTGGCCTGCAGTCATGGGGCCGGGGTGATATAACCGTGAATGTCACCCGAAACGAAGTTCGAGGTGGCACCCAGTTCTACGATGGGCTTAGAGTGGGTTTTGACGGAGTTAAGGCGGGCTATCGAATTAATGGCCTGAAAGTCGGTAGTGAGGACGCTCGGTTACAAGGCGGTACAGAGCTGCTACTCGCGCTTGGTTTTTATCCGGCTTACGAATTTGAGCTGGACGGGCATATAACTCTTGGTGCCGGCGGTGCAAGTGGTGAAGGCATCACGGTGAACTCTGACGTTCGAATCCAGAACGGCAAAGCGGCCATCATCGCCGATCCTTACGATAAAGGAACCGGTGAAATCAGTCAGAAAGGCCTTTGGATCAGTGAGCTAGAATATGATTCCCATGTGCGTGACATGACAATAGACGCAACCGATGAAGGTTTAGCTATGGTCACCGGGGAATCCTGGGGCACTATGGATGTTGGCAATTTGCGAGTCGGGGACAAGTCGTCGGGTAAGAGCTTTGGTCGGTTTGTGCGTCAGAGTTACGAGGTCGGAAGCAGCATGACTATCGTCCCGGGTGGTGCGGGAGATGTCTGTGCGGGAGGCTCGGGCAATACCCAAATAGTATGTGAGGCATCCGGTGGTATCTGGGAAACAAGGGGTGACGAAGGTGTTACAGTCCGGCTAAAACAGATACTTGCTAAAGCTGACGGTGATGGCCGAAAGAATGCATTCACATGGGAGACTAACCGGCAGGTGGATGGCGCTGGAAATCCAGTGAATGGCACGGGGACCAGCCTTGTATTGAATGATATCTATACCGGTGACGGAGGCGATTTCGACGGAGATGGTATTGAGGATAACACCTTTGGGATTCGCACGGACCTAGCTGTTGATGTTTATCAGACGAAAGTCGTTAAAAAGACCAATGGCCCTGATTCTTTAGGTGTCGTCGGATCAAAGGGCGATGAGAAGATTATGGATGTTGCGGCAGCGCAGGGCTACCGTTACGTAAGTAATCCTACTCCGAGTGAGGTTAATAGTCGTCCTCTTGGTTTTGCAGTGAAAGCTCAGAGCCAGTTTAAAGAGCTTTCTATTAACAATGTCGATCTTGTGCATCAAACCGGTGGCGCCCAGACTGCCATTTACGGCGTTAAAATGCAGAATTTCAATATACGAGCAAATCTCACCGCTACACCTATTCCTTGATAATACCGGCGGCTCGAAGGGTTCGTTCGAGCCGCCAATTTTGTTTTTTAGGCCCTTCTGGTGTTTAATCCGCCGATACAAAACCCTCCGGCTGGATAATTTCTGATGAAACTTAAAGCACTTATTGCCCTTCTCAGCGACGGCCAGATTCATTCTGGTGAGTCCCTTGCTCGTCAGTTGGGTGTGAGCCGTACCGCGATTTGGAAGCAAATAAAGCGTATCGGCAATGAGGGGTTTGAGGTGGCGACCATTCGAGGGCGAGGTTACCAGCTAGTGTCTCGGGTTGATTTGTTGGACTCCGCGTTGATAGTGGGGCAGTTAGGCCCCGGTTTGTCCGACCGGATCGATTTACGGGTACTGGATGAGGTGGATTCGACCAATGCCGAGATTGTTCGCCAAATAGCCGAAGACGGCAACAACAAGTTGCCAGTAGTCATTGCCGATCTTCAGACAGCCGGGCGTGGCCGGAGAGGCCGAAGTTGGCGTAGCCCTCGCGGAGAGAATCTCTACCTAAGTATGGGGTTAACCTTTCACGGAGGGTTTGCCGTTCTCGATGGGCTTAGTTTGGTCTTGGGGGTTGCCGTTGCAAAGGCTCTTGAGACCCTAGGGGCCAAAGATATTGGCTTGAAGTGGCCAAATGACATCTTTCTTCCTACTGGCAAACTGGGCGGCATACTCGTTGAGTTGCAGGGAGAGCTACAAGAAGGTTTGGTGCGAGTGATTGCTGGCATTGGCATTAACGTTCACATGTCCAGTGCTGATGATGTCGATCAGCCATGGAGTAGCCTAACGCGGGCTTTTTCGGATATAAGTTGGTCGAGAAGTCAGCTTGCGGCAGCAGTGATCGAGGCTGTGCTCGACGCCGCAGACGTCTTCTCTCGTGACGGTTTCAGCGGTTTTCGGGAGGCCTGGCAGGAGCGTGATATTTACTGTGATCGAATGATTCAGGCGCAGGGCGGAGATATCAAAGGAGTGGGTTGTGGTATTGATGCAGCGGGGAATTATCTTCTTCGCACCACGGAGGGGAATGTCGTCCCAGTGCGTGCTGGAGAAATCAGCTTGCGGGTGGCGGAATGAGGTTGTTGATTGATGCTGGCAACTCTCGACTGAAATGGCGTCTAGATGAAACAGGTGGAGTAATAGCACAGGGGTTAGGTGGAATCGAAGACGCTGATCCTCTCTCCGGCTTGCCTGTTGACGCCGTAAATATTTCCAGAATAGCTGTGTCTACGGTGGCATCTGAGGAAAAACGGCTGCGCCTTTTGCAAAGTCTATCCAGCCGGGTAAGCGCCCCAATCAGGTGTTACTGGTCAGAAGCCTGCCGGAATGGGCTCGCGAGTGCTTACCGCGACTATCAGCAAATGGGGGCGGATCGATGGCATGCAATGTACGGCGCTTGGTTGGATTATAAACAAGGTTTTATTGTGGTGGATGCTGGCAGCGCAATTACCGTCGATTATGTAGGCTCCTCCGGGCAGCATCTGGGCGGCTTTATTCTTCCAGGTTTGCATATGATGCGACGGAGCTTGCAGGTGGATGCGGCACGCATAGATTTTGACCCTAGCCACGTTTCTGACCGGTCGCCGGGTAAAAGCACGAGTGAATGTGTTAATCATGGCTTAGCCTGGCTGTCCAGCGCCCTTATCGACAGGGTTCATAGTGATTCATATGCTGCAGGTGTACGCGATATCCTGATCACGGGCGGGGATGCTGAAAGGCTGCTGAGTCTAGGTCTGAAAGCAACTTTCTGCCCATCTTTAGTGCTTGATGGGTTGGCTGCGATAGACGCACAGGTCTATGCAGGATGAAGTGGCTGGCGCTCGCTCTGGTTGTTTTTAATCTTGGCGTTTGGCAGTTGGGTGCATTGTCGAAGCCCACGGGTCAGTCGGGCACCCTTGCAAGCGGCACTCTGCCGCGAGTGGCAAGCCTTAAGATTCAGGGTGGGGCGGTAGATACGGCCAGTCCTTTGTCTGGCGAGCACGTGTGTGTTCGGCTCGGCTGGATACAATCGCTGGATGACGCTAGGGCCCTTAAGGCCCACTCCGTACTTGCGCCGGCATCTAGGTTGTCGGTTCAGGAGGTTGATCGACCTTTACCCGCTTTGCATTGGGTGATTGTTCCTCCTCAGCCAACTGATGTTGCTCTTCGGCAGCTGCGGGAGATGCAGCGTCAAGGGATAGATTCTTACTTGGTGGCTGAAGGGCCAAGCAAAAATGCAATTTCTTTGGGGCTTTTTGAGTCCCAAAATGCAGCAATATCTGTGCTGGAAGAAAAAAAACACAAGAATTTTAACGCGGTACTAGTCAACTTCGACCGAAATCAGATAAGCTACGCGCTCGCTTTCGAGGTAGAGTCAAATCTCGCGATGGAAATGGCTCAGGCGCTAGAAGCGGATTATGGTTCGGAATTTGATTTCATTGAAATCGATCGGTGCGAAGGTGTTGCAACGTCCGAAAAAAATCCGTAGTATACCGCCCTCGCTGAACAAGCGAATGTGAGCTGGCGTAGCTCAGTTGGTAGAGCAGCTGACTTGTAATCAGCAGGTCGGGGGTTCGATTCCGTCCGCCAGCTCCACTTTTTTGTTGTGATAGGTGCAGAGAATCGCGCCTGACTCGGAGGGGTTCCCGAGTGGCCAAAGGGATCAGACTGTAAATCTGACGCGAAAGCTTCGCTGGTTCGAATCCAGCCCCCTCCACCACTTAATTGCTCGCGGGCATCGTATAGTGGCTATTACCTCAGCCTTCCAAGCTGATGACGCGGGTTCGATTCCCGCTGCCCGCTCCAATTTAAATTGCAATGCTCATGTAGCTCAGTCGGTAGAGCACATCCTTGGTAAGGATGAGGTCACCGGTTCAATTCCGGTCATGAGCTCCACTATTTATCCGGTCAACGCTGCTATCTGGGTTGATTAGGGGGATTGGTCGAATGTCTAAGTCTAAGTTTGAACGTCTTAAGCCACACCTGAACGTGGGCACCATTGGTCACGTTGACCATGGTAAAACGACTCTGACCGCTGCTCTGACTCGTGTATGTCACGAAGTGTGGGGTACGGGTTCTGCGAGTGCATTCGATCAGATCGATAACGCACCGGAAGAGCGTGCGCGTGGTATTACCATTGCGACCTCCCACGTTGAGTACGATTCTCCAACCCGTCACTACGCACACGTAGACTGCCCGGGCCACGCTGACTATGTTAAAAACATGATCACAGGTGCGGCTCAGATGGACGGCGCGATTCTGGTTTGTTCTGCAGCTGACGGCCCCATGCCGCAGACGCGTGAGCACATCCTGTTGTCTCGTCAGGTGGGTGTACCTTTCATCGTTGTGTTCCTGAACAAAGCGGACATGGTTGACGATGAAGAGCTACTTGAGTTGGTAGAGATGGAAGTTCGCGAGCTGTTGAGCGCGTACGACTTCCCGGGTGACGACACCCCTATCATTACCGGTTCAGCGTTGATGGCTTTGCAGGGCAAAGACGACAACGAAATGGGTACCACCGCTGTTAAGAAGCTGGTAGAAGCTCTGGACGACTACATTCCTGAGCCTGAGCGTGCAATCGATCAGCCGTTCCTGCTGCCGATTGAGGATGTGTTCTCTATCTCTGGTCGTGGTACGGTTGTAACCGGTCGCGTAGAGCGCGGTATCGTTAAGGTGGGTGAGGAAGTCGAGATTGTTGGTATCAAGGATACCGTCAAGACTGTCTGCACCGGTGTTGAGATGTTCCGTAAGCTGCTAGACGAAGGTCGTGCAGGTGAGAACGTAGGTGTACTGCTTCGCGGCACCAAGCGTGACGACGTTGAGCGTGGTCAGGTTCTGTGTAAGCCGGGCAGCATTAAGCCGCACACCAAGTTTGAGTGTGAAGTGTACGTACTGAGCAAGGATGAGGGTGGTCGTCATACCCCATTCTTCAAGGGCTATCGTCCACAGTTCTACTTCCGTACCACTGACGTAACTGGTTCCTGTGAACTGCCGGAAGGCGTGGAAATGGTTATGCCAGGTGATAACGTGAAGATGGAAGTCACGCTGATTGCTCCGATCGCCATGGAAGATGGTCTGCGCTTCGCGATTCGTGAAGGCGGCCGTACTGTTGGTGCCGGCGTCGTCGCTAAGATCCTCGAGTAATA
>NZ_JALKAP010000024.1 GCF_023016045.1 Marinobacter sp. S6332
TCGGAATAACGTGGCATGAATGCTCCCATGCCGCCCCTGATTGGTTAAATTCAGGCGAAATCGCCAACTGGACAACTAGGCTGACAGAGGGGGGCATGGACATGATGAACCTCCTGATAATGCGACTTCCGTTAAGCTACTCCCCAGCAGGGGGCATACAGCATGTAATGAATCTTACATACTATGTAGCGTGTAAATCATATTCACGACCTTAGCATTAGCCCATCACCAAACGACTGGCAGCTCACCCCAGGCCGTTGTGTACGCCGGCGACAAATGCTCCCTTCGCATCGCATAAGCCGCTGGCCCGGCTTCTCTGGCCATGTAAACCTTTGCACGGGTTTTGCGATTGATCTCGTCCATAACGGACATCAGGCGATCCGACCGGACGTTGCTGGATGTGCCCATTGTGGTGGTTTCAAACAGATCGTTTTGCACCCCAGAGTCATCCGTTAACTCGCTGAGCATGACCCCGGCTTTTGCATACTCATAGCTCTCACGGTAGATGGAACGAAGTAACGCCAGGGCTTGTTGAACGATCACTCTGGAGTCTTGCGATGCTGTGACCAATCGCACACTGGCGCTCTTTGAGTATTGTGGAGCGGATGTTTTGAACGGATTGGTACGGATGAACACCATCAGCTCACCCGCGTATTGCTGACCGCCCCGAAGCTTTGCAGTTGCTCTGGCCGCAAAGTGAGTTCCCGCCTCCTCCAGATTCGCGAGAGAATGGATGGGCTGCCCAAAAGAGCGGGAGCACATGATCTGCTTCTTCGGTGGGGGAGCGTCGTCCCAGGGTAAGCAGGGCACACCGTTTAATTCACGGGCGGTCCGTTCCAGTACAACAGTGAAGCGTTTTCGCAGAGTACCTAAATCCGCGTCGGCCAGTTGTATCGCCGTAACAATGTTCATGGCCTGAAGCTTTGCTGAGATTTTCCGCCCCACGCCCCAGATCTCGTCTACCGGCACTCTCGCTAAAAGCCGTCTTTGTCTCGCTGGATCAGTTATATCAACCACGCCGCCGGTTGCAGGATATTTCTTGGCCGCGTAGTTGGCGAGCTTGGCCAGGGTTCTGGTCGGTGCAATACCAACACACACCGGAAGACCCACATTCTGGTACACCGTGTCTTTTACCTGCCGAGCAAAGCTCTCATAGGACATTAGGCGTTCCAAGCCCGTGAGATCCAGGAAGGCTTCGTCGATGGAGTACACATCCACCCTCGGTGCCATGGCTTCCAGCGTCATCATCACACGATGGCTCATGTCCCCGTACAAAGTGTAATTGGATGAGAATAGCTGGATACCGTGTTGCCGAATCTCCTGCTTGATGTGGTGTACGGGCACCCCCATTTTTATGCCAAGGTTCTTGGCTTCTCTGGAGCGTGCAACCACACAACCGTCGTTATTCGATAAAACCACGATGGGGGTATGCCGCAAATCCGGCCGGAACAGCTTTTCACACGACGCATAGAAATTGTTGCAATCCACCAGGGCGAAGACTGGCGACTTCATCCGGCTTTGGCCTGCTCGCGATACAGGGCTGCGCCCAGCGCAACGAAATAGTTCTGGAAGGCTTCATTGATTCGCTGGCGATGAACACCCTCTGGATAAAGGCCTGCTTTGGCTTCATCGGAGTAGACAGTGCCACGCACCAGAAAGGGATTTGCGGGCGTACTGTCTTCAATGAATGCTTCAAAAGACCGGGCGCAGAGCTCTTCGGGTTTGGCGTAATACAGCACCTTCATCTGACTGTCTGCCACCTGTGACGCCTGGAACAATGGGCTGGGCGCGGTTCCGTCTTCAGTGAGCAAGATGGTTTGAAAACAGGTGCTGAGCAGGTCGTTTAACGGGTGCTCTTTTTGTTTGGCGCTTCCCAGCCAACCGCTGGAGGCAAACCCGAACTTCCCCAAGTCGCGGAACGCCTTGCTCCCCATATAATGATCAAACGCATGGAACCATTCATGGGCCAGACTGCCAGCACCGGCATTCTTCGCGAGCGCCAGCTGTCGGGTAGCGGGAATGTAGTGAGCAGATACCCCAGGCCGGCCACCAATGCCGTATTGCATGCTGAGAGAGCCACGAAGAGAAATCAGATTCTCGGGGCCCTGCAAAATTGTCATCAGATCACAGAGAGCCTGGTAAAAGCGGGTAGCCGCTCGGTCCCGTTCTTCTGGCGTCACCCAGCGGCCAATCTCTATGCTTCGGAAATCGAACCGGCGTCGTACCGTGACAAAGGAGATGGGATGAGACATCGTCATGAATTTCCTCCACGCTTGAGCGATCGAACCACATTGGTAACAACACCGAACACCTCCATCACCATATCGCCCTCAATCGAAATGGGTTGGTAAGCCGAGTTTCTGGGCAACAGGCGAACCGGAAGAGGGCTGAGGTGAAGTTGTTTCACTGTCATTTCAGACTCCAAGCTGGCGATGATAATGTCGCCGTGCGTGGCTCGCAGGCTTCGGTCAACCACCAGTACATCGCCTGGGTAGATGCCGGCGTCTACCATGGACTCTCCTTGTACCCGCACGAAAAAGGTGGCGGCCGGATGCTTAATGCAGAGCTCATTAAGATCCAAAGTTTTCTCAACGTAATCCTCGGCGGGGGATGGAAAACCCGCCGACACGCGCTCCAAAAATAATGGAATGCCAAGTTGAGAGAACGATTTATGGTCGCCAAGAAGTGTGACGGGCATATTACACCTGGGTACTGTTTATATGTACAGTATTCTGGTGTGATTGCTCCGCAAGGTCAATTCCGGAAACGAAAAATCCCTTAAATTTGTGGGCAGAGGGGGCACCGCAAAGCAGCGTCATTTGCGGCTATCGCATGGCTCATGTGCTCTTGATACGCATAAACAGAATACACGGCAAGGCAATGGCGGTCAGTATGCTGATGATTGGAATCACATCTGACTGGAACCTTGGCTGCAAGATCTCTACAGCGAGGTAACAAAGCAGAAGGGCGGTTAGATGCAAGGCGAAAGCCAATAGAAAATCACGGTAACTGGGCTGGGTTTGTTCAGACCACATGGTAGAAATATGAATACCGCTCAACACCAGCGCAGCGCTTAGTGGTAAAACAAGCATTAGGCCAGATCGCCCACTGACCGCCGCGATGACCTCCGGGCTAATCAGATTTAGTGGGGAATACGCCGCAACCAGTGTCCCGACACTCAGTAAAAACATCAAAATTGAAGCAGAATTCAGGTACACCTGAAGGTTGTTCACGGCTTGCTGATAGCGATCATGGTCTTCCATCACGAATCCTCTCTCTTATACGCAGTTATTTTTGTGGGCGGTGCTTGTTTTGCGCACCGCACAAACAGCATATCTCAGTTCCGGACTCCTCCTAATCGGCGGTTTTCAGGAGGTAATGAGAGGCCCTGCGACGGCCCCTGTCGCATAGCGAAAGTACTATGGCACCTCATGATCTCGAGGCCTGCCTATGTTGTTGTGTAACGAACTCATTGATATGGCCCAACGAAGCTAGGAAGTGGGTGGAATCAATGAGTTTATGGTTCGCCTGAAGCGGTTTAATGGTGTATTTCTGGCGACTACCAACCGCTTCGACAGCTTGGGTATGGCCATCCAGCGCCGCTTTCATCTCAAAGTAGAGTTCGGCTACGAGGCTTTAAGTCGCGAACCGTGCGACTACTGGATGTGCTCAGAGTTGAGCAGAGACAGCAAATTGATGGCGTGATTGGCCAGCCAATTGGTTTTGTACAGTAACTAACCGGGGAGCATTACAATGACAGACCAAAACCTGTTCCACAGAGTTGGCGGTGCCCATCAGGTTACTTTGAGTGAGCCACCCGAAGCTGAGGGCTGCTTACTACTCGACCGGCGGCTTGTGTCCAGCTTTTCGCCAGAACTCGAAAAACTCATGACGGGCCCATTGGTGATAACGGTGTCGCCAGATCGACCTGCCTTGCAGGTATACTCCGGATGCAAGTGGGAGTTTCTCCAACCTCGAATAGCTGCCTTACCCCATATGAATCGAGATGCCCGAAAGCTTCAACGAGTCATGCTGGGCAATGCTTGTTCGTTTGATGAAAGCGAGCCCGTAGTCATTCCTAGAACGCTTGTACGCAGTTCGTCGTTGGGCCCACAAGGAATCCTTGTTTCCTTTGATGCTGATTTCTCTGAGTTATGGAGTGCGCATGAACTGGCTAACTAGGCGGGTTAGCTCTTATCTTTAAAACCTGGATCCAAGACTGAGCTAGGTTGATCCATTAGCTTTCTACCAAGGCTCAATAGCTCTGAAAATAGCAGTCTTGGACATATCCCGCCGGCAGCAGCATCAGGCACTTGAGTAAACGCTGACAAAATCACCCTCTCAACAGACGGCGTCGGGCAGGGCACAATTACGCCAGCCAATCCAGTTTTCTTAACCGTGGCGATTCGGGTTCGGTTATCTCAAACGGCGTCGATTTGCTCTTTCATTTGTTGCACTGCGTGGCTTGGAGAGTTTTTCACGGTAAGACAAACCTGTGCCGGGAAGGCCCGCGTTGCCGTAAAGCCCATTGCGTCCCGACGTAACATTAGCGCTCAACCCAACGCCTAACAATATCCAGGGCCCCAGGAGAAGGATTTGCGTTGCGGCTCCCACGCACTTCGCCTACAACCCATCGGTTATTGCGATACTCCAATGAAATCGTCAGGCGCTCTGGGTGCGTCATGCGGTAAATAAATGCCTCGCCCAGCGCCACGAACATATCGTAACTGCCAACGCAGTGAAGCATAGACGAGCCTTCTTCCAACAGATCCAGCCACGAGGTGAGGGGTTCGATGCCTTCAATGGCTGCCAGAGGTGGCGCGGGGTAATCGCCGTGCTCCTGAGCTAACGCAGCAGCCTGGGCGGCACGTTGAGCTTCAGAGCCTAGATTATTAAACCGCCCCACTAAACGATCGTGAAGTTCTTGCAGCACCTGCCGCGAATTCACCCGCTCCAGCATTTGCAGGTTGCCCGCCGCCATATTCAGCGTGTCCCGAATCATCCGGCACAGCCATGAGATATCCAAAGATGAAGAATGCTTATCGACGAGATGAAGCATGCCCGGCCAAAAAGGCCGCCGTTGGCGCAGCAAAAAGCGCAGGTGGTTCAGATGCAGATCCGGATGATGCCGCAGAAGTGCCGTGAACTCAGGCTGCGCAAGCACTTTGATCACATCTTCAAGCTCCCAAGGCAATAACGGTGAGAGCTCAACCCGGTTAATTAAACGGACCAGAGATTTACTGGCGGGGAGGCCAGCTTTTTCAAGAATGGCTGTGCGTTTTAAAGCCAGTAAGTGCTCAAACTCCTCAATAGAGAGTGGCTGACGGCGTGCGTGATTCACCAGCAGGATAAACAAAAGCGGTGAGCTTTCCGCCAACTCCCAGGCAGCTGGCGAAGCACCACAGGCCTGGGCCAGTTCGAAATCCATGGCGGGCATTAACCTGGCAACCGCCAATATGCCCTCGGGGACATCGTCTGACACACGTCTTCCCAAGTCATCTTCGAGTGTGAACAGCGGTAAGCCCGGGGCTTCCAGAAAACTGCCCTCAGCTACGATGCCGTCGTCATTCCGGCTTAACCAGCTCAATGGCCTTTGGGAGTGCCACGTCTGCACAACCAACTGGATGGGGTAGTTGAGGAACCTGCTGAGATCGAACACGACCTGGTTTTCTGGAAAGGATGTTGTTTTCAATATGGACTCTTTCATGGACTTTCCCTGCGACGGTTCGGTAATTGCGAGCCTATAGAATCCATACGACATTATGTGTCGCAGGCTGGGCACGTAATGTTTATACCAATGAGGAATGGCAATGATCGATAACTTCAAAACCGACTTGGTGATCCGAGCGAAAACCATGCATCCTGAAGAAATCCTCGGTTTTTTTCATGGTGTTGACGCTTTGCGTCTTGGTTTCAAGCTTTGAGGTGAAAAATGCCCTTCACACCGTTACATATGGGCCCAGGCATAGTTGTGAAAGCTACGTTGCAGAATAGCTTTTCACTCATGGTCTTTGGTTGGTCGCAAATCGTTATCGATATTCAGCCTCTGGTTGTCATGCTCACTAACAAGGGTGAGCTGCACGGCTTTTCTCATACGTTACTGGGTGCAACACTGATTGGGCTATTTGGTGGCCTCACTGGCAAGCATCTTGGTGAATTTGGTTTGCGCTTTATTCGCGCACCGGAATACCTGCCAATTAGCTGGCGAGTATCTTTTGCAAGCGGGTTGATCGGAACCTACAGCCACATATTCATAGACAGCATTATGCACTCAGACGTCTTGCCATTGTCGCCATTCAGCACGGCAAGCCCGCTCAATGGCATCGTCAGCATTGATGCCTTGCATGTCTGGTGTATGGTAAGTGCTGTTGTTGGTGGCCTGGCTTGGTTCGTGATAAAGCAAATCAAACGTCGATCATCCCGTCTTCGTATTGGGTAAGGAACCCTATAATGTCGAGCACCGCTGTCCGCTATCTCACTATGCTCCGCATGGTGCCTCGCTTTCCTAAAACTATAACCACAACCGAGCTGGCCAAGCGTCTCGAAGAGCAGAGTTTCTCACTCACCATGCGGTCGATTCAGCGGGATTTGGAGAAGCTGAGTGCGGATTTCCCATTGCTGGTAGACGAAAGCTCGCGCCCCTTTGGTTGGTCATTTGACCGGGACGCCACCATCGACATCATCCCGGCGTTGGATCTGCCTGCAGCACTGACCTTTGAGTTAGCCAAAGCCTACCTCACACCCATGCTTCCGCCCAGAGCCCTGTCCCATCTCAAGCCACACTTTAATGAAGCACACCGTACCTTGTCGCGAGAGAGTAACCCTCTAGGACAATGGCCAGACCTTGTGCGTGTTATTAACCGGGGGTTAAGTGGAAGTCGCCCAGCTATAGATGCGGATGTGCTGGAAACAGTCACCGAAGCCCTGTTGCGTGAGTATCAATGCAAGCTGACGTACCAGGCACGCAACTGGCCCGAACCTCAGGATATTACCGTTCACCCGTTGGGCCTGATTTTTCGGGATCCGAACGTATATCTGATCGCAACCATTGATGGTAGGGAAGGCGTGCGCCAGCTGGTACTGCACCGAGCCACAACCGGGGAGCTGGTCGAGCAGCCTATAGAACGCCCGGAAGACTTTGATCTGGATCTTTACATCCATTCCGGTGCCATGGGAATTCTAAGGTCAAACGAGCCAGTATTTCTTAGGCTTCGTTGTGACAAGCCTGCATTGAACCATCTGATCGAGTCGCCACTGGGCTTTGATCAGCTCACAACTGAGACTGACAACGACACCTTTGAAATCTCAGTAACGGTGGGTGATACCCAAGATCTACGCTGGTGGTTGACGGCACAAGCGGTTCACTGTGACATTCTAGAGCCGGTATGGCTGCGAGATGAGATTGAGGCAACGTTAGCAGCGGCGCTGGAGCGCACGAAGAAAGCCTGAACCTGTCGCCCTTCAAAGGCTGGTAAGGTCAAATCGATAACGGATGCATCGGTTAGAGCTCGGGCACTATATCAAGGCAAAAGGAGGGGAGATGACGGAACTTTCAAATAACCGACTGATCTTATTCACGCTTGGGCAGGGTACCGACCACGCGGGAAGATTCTTTCACGACATTCTAGCCTTAGACAACTTCTGGCTGGAACACACCCATGACTACATTCAGTGGTTATTCCCCATTCCGGAAGCTGGCAGGTTCAATGGCTTTGCGCCAGTATTGGATAGCAGCACACAGGCGTGTTTTGGAAAAAACCCAAAACTTCGCGAACAGCAGTCTCTTTCTCTCAACCGCATGCTCGATTTCTTCGGACTGGTGCAAAATGGCATGGCCATTGAGCCAGCGCCCAATCTAAACCCTCAGGATCATCTCTGGCTGAAAACAGGTGGCCACAACCATTTGAGGATCACCCGGATGATTCGTAGTCTGTATTACTGTCACCAACCCAAACTTGCGGAACAGCTCCAGACTGCCGTTCTGACTTATGGCCCAACTCGCGGATATGTGGGCGAAGTCAGCTGTGAGTATTGGCGTAAAGCAACCGAGTAGTGTGCTTTGACTGAGACACCATCAAATTCACGGTAGATCCAGAAGAGAAGGGCTTTAAAGCTCAAACGACATTGCTGAAATTTCTGCTCACTCATTTTCAAACGACCATATATGTCGCAGGCAGGGCGTAGAATACGTATATCGATTCTGGAGACCCGCCTATGCTGTTGTGGAACGAACTCATCAACGAAGCCTGCGAACTGGACCAAGACACGACTGCGTCCAAAGACGACTTAAAGCTGCTTCAGATTTATCTTTGCAGGCTTTATCTCACCCCCACCTACGAAAACACTCTGAGCTTGTTCAACGCTGAAGAAAACTTGGCATTTCTCGGTATAAAGCCACCGGAAGACGCCGACTCTTTGAGCACAAGGGCGCATCTGAATATCATACGCAAGCGGGAAAAAGCTCTGGTATCGTCGCTAAAAGGCCGACCGAAACTGTCCTTTTCACCGCTTCTGGCGAGTCTGGTGAAGCTCCTAAAGCCCAACTTGGTGGAGACCAAGCTGTTGGTGTATGCACTGCTGCTGCTCAAACACCCGCAGGCGCAGCCGGTGCTTCGGGAGCTTGAGATCAATGAGTTCAACAACTCTGTGAATGCGCTGGCAAGGGCTTTGCGTGAGTCTCCTCGCACGGTTGCCTGGGCTCTCGATGATGATTCTATGCTGTGCCAGATTCGTTTGCTTGAAGCACCCAATCGATGTAGCGATATTTGGGATTTGGTGGAAGCAGGCCCGTTGCTAGGTCAGCTGGTAATGGCCACATCTGGCGGGGATAAAGACCAAAGTGAAAACGACATCGAGCAACTGCTGTTTCGACATGTTTGCCCGCCGGGACCAGAAGCGCTGCATCAACTCAGCGAGTTTCAGGGTGTCCCGGAATTACAGTTGATGCTTGATTACTTACAGAGTGCACTCGCCACCAAGGCCAGAGGCAAAAACATCCTCCTTTATGGCAAGCCCGGCACAGGCAAAACCCAACTGGCCCGTGCTATGGCGGAAAAGCTGTCGGCCCCACTGTATGAGGTGCCAACCAAAGACGATCGCTCTGGTGCTATGACCGGGCGCATACGGTTGGACGCAGCCAAATTGGCTCAGATGTTTTTGGAAGATCGTCTAGGTGCGGTATTGCTGTTCGATGAAATGGAAGACGCCTTCCGAAAAACGGATGATCTGGCCAAAGGCTGGTTCAATCAGCTGTTGGAGGAAAACCAGGCGCCCGCGATCTGGATAAGTAACGATATCAGCGCTGTCGATGCCGCCTTCTTACGACGCTTTGATTTCATTTTTGAAATTAAAGGTTCGGGTACAGCTCAGCAGGCTGAAAAGCTCGAACGCGATCTGTCCGCCTTGCCCGTTAGCCAAGCCTGGGTATCAGCAGCGGCCCGCACCTCGTGGATGACCCCGGCACTGGCCAAAAACCTGCTGGAGGTCGCACAGTTCTTGCCCGCAAGACAGGTCATCCGCAACCAGCAGCGCCTTGAGACCCTGATGCACCATCGCCTATCAGTCATGGGCGAGCGCAAACCCGCAAAGTTATTGAAGCCAAAACCAGAACAGAACTTCCCCGAATTCCGTCTGGAGTGGATTAACACCAAACCTACACTAACAAACGTGGAGCGCCTGGTTCGTAAAGAAGGCGCAGCCAAAGTTTGCCTATATGGCCCGCCCGGAGCCGGTAAAACAGCTTATGCTCAGGAGCTGGCCAAACGTTTGGGCAAACCATTCATATTGCAGTCTGGTAGCGATTTGTTGGACAAGTACATTGGTGAGACCGAGAAAAACATCGCCGCGATGTTCGATAAAGCGGAAAGCACAGGTGCTGTTTTACTGCTCGATGAAGCTGACAGTTTTCTCTACAACCGGAGCATGGCTCAGCGCAGCTGGGAAGTGAGCGGCGTCAATGAATTTATGGTTCGTCTGGAACGATTCGAAGGTGTCCTCCTAGCCACCACCAACCGTTTCGACAGCCTGGACAAAGCCATTCTGCGCCGCTTCCATCTCAAAGTAGAGTTCGGCTACCTGAGTGCCGACCAACTGAAAGAACTTATCGAAGCCTGCGTGATAGATAAGAACAAAGCCCGCGAGTTGAGGCCTGATCAACTTGCGCAATTCCAATACCTGACACCCGGTCTGGTGCGTGGAGCCGTCCAAGGCCTTCGCTTACGTGGTTTTAAACCGCGTACAGAGCGACTATTGGAAGCGCTGCACGTTGAACAGAGCCAGCACACCGATGGTGTTATTGGCCAGCCGATGGGGTTTGTGCAGTGAAAACAGGAGAGAATCTGGCTTGACTAGTAATTATTGGATACTTTAAAGCAATGCTGCACAGGACAAACTAACATAGGTAAGGTATGGATCATGACGAAGTGGCTTTCAGAGCAACTGGATAGACACAATTTCCGCGTGAATTAGAGGTGTTTCTTCCAATTAGTTGAAAAAATATAGTAGCGCTTAAAAAACAATCTACATGAGACTCGTTCTCAGATTTGGTGGCGAGTAATAAGGAGAGGTGCAGCATGAGTCGATATCTATCTAAGCGGGCAATCCTGGTATTGGAGTCACCCTGGGAGCTGGATGAAATGGATGCAAACCGGACCAGTGTTTCTCCTTTTAGATGGTTCATGCTCAAGACTAACTTTTTTAATTCCTCCCTGCGTTAGCCAGATTTTCGATATTATATTAAAGACTTGGGTCAATGAGACCGCGGGGTGTTGAGATGCTCCAGATAATTAACCCCACAACTCTTATAGGAAGTTCTACAATGAAACACTACGGTCAGTGGAGTGATGAGCTGGATAGCGCGTTGAAAGATCTTCAGGTTAGCTTAGACGCCTTTAAGCCGTTAGAAGTAAAGCTTGATGACTGCCCAATTATTGAGATTGCAAAAATTGCTGGTGGTCATCTCGAAGAAATTGTTGAGATCTATGATACAGATGAATTCGATCGAGAGGATTTAGATGAGATCAATGAACTTGTGGAGACTTTGCACGACGATTTAGATTGTCTTTGGAGTTATGAAGAAACAGACCTCCCCGAAAAACTGGAAAAGTTACAAGATGAAATGGAGGATCTTTCGGAAAATGACTTTCCTATAATGTATGAGCTATTAAAGTCTCATTTTGAAAACCTTGAAGAAAGTACTTCGGGAGTGATTTCTGTGTTGCACGATATTTTAGAAAACACCGCTTGAATCCACGATATGTCGTTCGTTCAGAAAGTCAGTATCTCGCGCTGACTGACAACCCGATCACTCCGATTGCAATTTGCGCTCCGCTTCTGCAACCGCAATGTTCCAAGTGTCATTGTCGGTCGGCAATCCGTTCTCCGCTAGGGGCGCTACTCCCTCATTTTTTCGCTTTGTCGTGATCTTATCAATGTACTCTTGGCTCATCGGGTTTTCCCCGCTGGCGCGGTCGCTCGCATCCGCGATGGAGTCGAAATAATGGTCGTACTCCTCTGAGAAGCCCCCTCTGTCAGCCTAGTTGTCCAGTTGGCGATTTCGCCTGAATTTAACCAATCAGGGGCGGCATGGGAGCATTCATGCCACGTTATTCCGAA
>NZ_JALKAP010000025.1 GCF_023016045.1 Marinobacter sp. S6332
GTAAGCGTTCATTCCAAGACGTCCTGCCACCTCGCTGAAATTCGCCCTACAGTAACCTCACATTTTCCAACACGAGGTTACCCCCATGAGAAAGCACCGCACGTCAGAACAGTGGCAGTCCCTGGTCAATCAACAACGTGATAGTGGTCTGTCAGCACCGCAGTTTTGCAAACGGGAGAGTATCGGTTACGCCAGTTTCTGCAACTGGCGTAAGCGCCTTTCTGACCCGTCGACGGATGAGTCATCAGGTTCCGGTGAAGCCGGTTTTCTCGATCTCTCGTCGTTGATGGGCAACTCTCCATCCTCCGGCCCAACCTGGAACATTGTGCTCAGCCTGGGCAACGGTGTGGAGTTGCGGCTGAGCCAGAACGGATGATCGGGCTCGATAGCCAGGCCCGGATCTGGCTGTGCACCGAGCCCACCGATATGCGCAAGTCGTTCCGGGGCTTGAGCGCTCTGGTCCGGAATCAGCTAAAACACGATCCACTCAGTGGCCAGTATTTCGTCTTCGTTAATCGACGTAAAACCCAGATGAAGATGCTGTACTTTACGGCCACTGGATATTGCCTGTGGGCCAAGCGCCTGGAGCAGGGACAGTTCCGGGTGCCGTTGTCCGCCTCCGGTCAGCGAGCCCTGACCCTGACGGATCTGCAGCTGCTGATTGACGGCATTGAGGTGCAAAAATACCGTCAATTCAAGCGTTTTCGAGGGGTATAAACTGTGCGGTTCCGGTATAATATCAGCCATGAATTCAACGGCTTCCACTCCTCATTCCAACGCAACTTCTGACTCGGCTCTGGCCGAGGAGAATGCGTTGTTGCGGGCGCAGCTGGATGCCCAAACGGAAGCGATTCGGCAGCTGACCCATCAACTGGACTGGTTCAAAAAGCAGCTGTTCGGCCCCAAATCCGAGAAGCAGGTCTATGACCTACCGGGGCAGGATGACCTGTTCCAGCCGGAGGACGCCCCCACGCCGGAGAAGCCTGCTGATGAAGAAAAACGCATCATTAAGGCCTACCAGCGCGGCACCGGCAAAAAGCAGCGGGACGACGACTGTCTGAACGACACCGGCCTGCGCTTTACCGCCGATGTGCCGGTGGACGTCATTGAACACCTGCCACCAGAACTGACCGGCCCAGAGGCCGACCAGTACGAAGTGATCGGCAGCAAGACCACCTACCGGCTTGCCCAGCGGGCTTCCAGCTATGTGGTGCTCAAGTGCGAACGTCCGGTGTTCCGTCGTAAGGGAACCGAGAAGCCGATGACAACTCCGGCTCCGTTCAATGTGCTGGACAATAGCCTGGCCGATGTCAGTCTGCTGGCCGGGTTGCTGGTAGACAAGTTCCAGTTCCATCTGCCGCTGTATCGTCAGCATCAGCGTATTCAGCAAGCGGGTATTACCGTGAGCCGCAGTACCCTTACGAATCTGGTTAAGCGTACCATCGACCTGCTTCGGCCCATTGTGGATGCACAGACCGACAGCGTCTTGCGCAGCCGGGTGCTGGCCATGGACGAAACGCCCATCAAGGCCGGCCACCAGGGCCGGGCAGGCCCGCAAAAAGGCAGGATGAAAACCGGCTGGTTCTGGCCGCTGTACGGCGATGCCGACGAAGTGGTGTTCACCTACTCGAACAGCCGCGGGCGTGCCCACATCGAAGACGTCCTCAGCGAATCGTTCAGCGGCACTCTGATCAGTGACGGTTACGCGGCTTATGCCCGCTATGCCGCCGCTCAAAAAGATATTATCCACGCCCAATGCTGGGTGCACAGCCGCCGTTACTTTATCGAAGCGCAGAAGGATCATCCGGAGAAGGTCTCCGACGCACTGCAACAGATCGCGAAGTTATACCGGAATGAAGAGGCCATCAAAACTCAGGGGCTGACGGGTGAGAAGAAACGCCAGTACCGGCTGGATCACTCGAGGCCGGTGGTCAGCGGCTTCTTCCAGTGGTGTCGGGATCAGTTGGAACAAGGTGGCTTGGTGCCCAGCGATCCACTGACCAAGGCCCTGAACTACGTGCTGAGCCGCGAAGCCAGCCTGACCGTGTTCCTGGAAGACCCCGACGTACAGCCAGACACCAACCACCTGGAACGGGCCTTGCGGCCCATCCCAATGGGCAAGAAAAACTGGATGTTCTGCTGGACTGAATTGGGTGCGGAACATCTGGGGATCATCCAGAGCCTGATCAGCACCTGCAAGCTGCACGATATTAACCCCTACACTTATCTGGTGGACGTGCTGCAGCGAATCAGCCAGCATCCGGCCAGTGAAGTCAGCGACCTGACGCCCCGACTCTGGAAAACTCGATTCGCAGAGAACCCATTACGGGCACTAATCGAACCACGCCATCCTGATCGACAGAGCAAACAACCGGAGGTTAGCGTCCGTGCGCATTGACGACATGAGCATCGAGCAGTTGCTGGAACTGAACCAGATCATCTGCCAGCGCATTGATGAACTGCGGGATCGGGAAAATCTGCAGGCACTGAGTCAGTTGCGGGTTGGCCTGAAGGTGACCTTCGAGGGCCGGGAAGGTCCGGTGTTTGGGATCGTCACCAAGATTAACCGCAAGAGTGTGATCGTGCTGGGCGATGATGGCAGGACGCAGTACAAGGTCTCGCCAGAGTTACTACGGCCACTTCGTGATGTGAAGAAAAAGTAGGTCAACTACGTCGTGGAATGAACGCTTACGTTCAAGAACCTCTCTGCTATCAAGTCAGGCCAGCGGACGCGCTAACGCCCGCCGCTGCCTTCTGCATTAAATGGAAAGAGTGTGGATTATGAACGCGTACTCTGTCACAGCGTCACATAAGCTCTGTATTTCGGCTGACAGCTCGGGAGTTATGTAGATGCCTAAGCCATTGCTGATGCTGCTTGGAATTATCTCGATCGGGGTTGGAGTTTGGGGATTGGTCAGTGGGAAAGTGATTGCAGGCTCTCGAGGCCTGCAATCAAATTTCTACACGAAAGAAGACAGCCCACTCCTGTACTACAGCTTCATCTTTATCTACTTCGCTGTTGGCTTTCTCGTCTTGATGCAAACGTTGTGACAAGTTTGGGATGGCCGTGCTGCCAACATCAAACATCAGCTCTGCGGTTTGATCAGGTACTTCTCCCCAGTCGCCTGTTTGCCATAAACCGCCATCGCATCCAATTTTAAAGCACCCGCCAGAGATACTTCGTGAGTGTAGTGGCTGGCGAAGGTGGTTTTAATCTCGGCGGCTATGCGTTTGCGCATGGCAATGGCGGTTTCCTTGCTCAGTTTTCCTAATGCATTAAACAGTAAAAAGCCGTTCACACCCCAGGCAAAACCAAAGTTACGGTTTATCGTGATGGGGCCGCGATCAAGCCCACCATAGATATAGACCTGTTTATAAATGTCAGTTCCATACACGCTGTACTCGGTGCTGTTGCGAGACACGGCAGCTTCCATGCAGGTGAGAATGTCACTGGCCAATTTACCGCCACCAATAGGGTCGAACGCGATGGTCGCGCCGGTTACGATCAGTGCTTGGGTCAGGTCTGCCATAAAGCTGTCACTACTGGAGTTAACCACGTATTTGGCACCCAATTCGCGCAGCAATGTTTCCTGTTCTGGCTTGCGGACGATATTCACCAGGTCGATGCCGTCGGCGATGCAGATGCGGTTGAGCATTTGCCCGAGGTTAGAGGCGGCGGCAGCGTGAACGATGGCCTTGTGACCTTCAGCACGCATGGTTTCGACCATGGTTAATGCCGTCAGCGGGTTCACAAAGCTTGAAGCGCCTTCGGCTGCCGTCGTACCCGGCTCTAGTTCCAGACAGCTTTGCACCTTGGCACAGAGATATTGGCGGTAGCTACCACCGCCAATGAACGCAACGGTTTTGCCCATCAAGCTTTGCGCCGCGGCAGATGAGCCTGCAGCTACAACTGTCCCCGCCCCTTCGTTGCCTACAGGTATAGCCTTGCCAACCCGCTTTTTAACGGCACCCATGAATTTGGCCGGCACATCGGCACGGATGACGGGGCAATCGGCGCTGCCGGATTGGCTGGCCGTCGTCATGTCCGCTGCGCTGAACATCACTCCCAGATCAGACGGGTTTATAGGGGCGGCTTCGATTCGGATGACTACTTCGTTTTCGCCGGGCTGGGGAATCTCGATCTCGCGAAGGGCAAGTTCCAGTTTGTTATCTTCGGTAATGGTGGAAATAAGTTCGATGTTGGAGTCCGACATTTTTTTCTCCTAAAAAGAGGCAGGTTGTCTGTCACTTTGCTGAACTGTTTGATCGTAGCGGAAAACTAGTGTCAGATTAGCACTTCACCAAAGGGATTGCGGCCAACAAGCGGCATTCGTGTTTTGTGAAGGAGGCACCTAACAATGGTATCAGGCAGTACAGGAAATCTATCGAATGCTACCCGTTGAAACGATTTCAATCTTTCTGGCTGCTTCCATAGCTCTCGCTCTTACACCAGGCCCGGACAACATCTTTGTTCTCACACAATCTGCATTGCACGGCCGAAAAGCGGGCATTTTGATTACTCTAGGCTTGTGCACCGGGCTTTTAGTGCATACTGCGGCGGTTTCTCTGGGTGTTTCTGCCATTTTTCAAACATCAGCGCTGGCTTTTAATATTCTGAAAATAGCGGGGGCTGTGTATTTGCTTTACCTAGCATTTCTAGCCTTCCGGGCAGGCACTGCAACCTTAGAGCAGACAGGAAACGAAAATCTGGTTTGGCAGAGGCTCTACTCTCGCGGGATCATAATGAATCTTACCAACCCTAAGGTGGCGATATTTTTCTTGGCGTTCCTTCCACAGTTTTCCGACCCTTCCAGAGGCTCAATAACCACTCAAATGCTGATATTCGGCGGTTTGTTTATAGGATCAACCATATTGGTCTTCGGCGCAGTGGCATGGTTTGCAGGTTTTATCGGTGAACGGTTAAAAGGCTCTGCCAAAGCTCAAATCATTATGAACCGCATCGCCGGAACGGTATTTGCCGGCTTGGCTCTCAGGCTCGCGGTAAGCGAACGTTAAACCTGAAACAGGATCCTCCACAACCAAGTTGACAACACCGAGGTTTCCCATGAAAACAATAGGTCTAATTGGTGGAATGAGCTGGGAGTCAACTCAGACTTATTACCGCCTGATCAACCAACGAGTAAGAGATGAACTCGGAGGCCTCCATTCGGCAAAGCTTGTTCTCAACAGCGTGGATTTCGCGGAGATTGAGGCGCTGCAGCACCAAGGGGATTGGCAAGCAACAGGCGAGATACTGGGATCAGTCGCCCAGTCGGTTGAATCGGCAGGCGCAGAATTTTTGGTTCTCTGTACGAACACCATGCATAAAGTCGCTCCCCAAATTGAACGTTCAGTGAACATCCCCCTACTCCACATCGCAGATGCCACGGCCAACGTGCTCAAAAAAGATGGGGTAGCCTGTGTAGGACTGTTAGGAACACGATTTACGATGGAGCAGACGTTTTACCTTGGGCGTCTTCAGGACCATGGTATCCAGGTTGTTGTGCCAGATGAGTCTCAAAGAGAGCGTGTTCATTCGGTAATTTACAATGAGTTGTGCCAAGGCGTGATCAAGCCTGATTCAAAAGCCATGTACCTCTATGTTGTCGCATCATTGGCTGAACGCGGTGCGCAGGGAGTAATTTTGGGATGCACGGAGATTGGCCTTTTGATCCAAAGCTCGGATACTGAGGTTAAGTTATACGACACCACAGAAATACATGCCGAGCAGGCGGTTCAGTATGCCTTGGGCAGGATTTAGCCAGAGACTGCCTGTGTATTACAGACCAAGTTATCGCAGATCCGGGCTTTGAGTCTGTTTCCATCATGCCGAAGGAAAACATCAATAACTCAAATTTACTATGAAACAGAAACCGCGATCTCAACCAAATATTGCTACGCAGGAGCCTGTGGTTTTGTTCGATGGGGTGTGTCGACTTTGCGCCGCATGGGCAGGCTTCCTCATTAGGTTCGACAGGAAACGTAGATTTAAATTAGCGACCGTTCAATCACCTGAAGGCCAGGCGATTCTTCGGTCCCACGGTTTCCCGACGGACTACTACGACACCATGCTACTTGCTGAGGGGCCGAATATTTATACCAAATCTGCTGCTTTTTTCAGGGTAATGCGTGAACTGCCATGGCCGTGGCCATTGGCCTGTATTGGTTGGGTTGTGCCATCAGTGATTCGAGACTGGCTATACGACCGAATTGCATTAAACCGCTACAAGCTGTTCGGTCGCTATGATGTTTGTGTCATCCCCAACAAAGATCATGATTCAAGGTTTTTGGGTGAATAGTCCACTTTTAAGTTACGCAATATGCCGGGGCACCATTGCTTTTATCTGGTTTTATCAAGGCTTGATTCCGAAATTGCTTTACCCCCATAAGGATGAGCTGGCAATGAGCATGCCTGTAGGGTTTTCACGCTCTGAGGCAGTTCAGTTGGCCACTGTCGCTGGGGTGTTAGAGATTGCCATGGCCGTTGCTATCTTGATATTTTGGCGGCAGCGCTGGCCAATACTGCTTACATTAGTCGCAATGGTAGGGTTGTTGGCATTCGTAATGCTGGTTCAGCCCATGCTTCTGGGTGGCGCGTTCAACCCTGTAACAACAAATGTTGCTGTGGCCGCGCTTTCAATCGCCAGTTTGCATCTTCTGCAAGTGACCGAGAGATAGTTAACGCTGCACCTCAGTATGCTGCACACCACGCATCAGGATTTTTTAAAAGAAGGAAGCATTATGCAGTGCCCCAAATGTAGAAATATTGATTTGAAGCCTACGAGAATGGAAGAAGGACTTGCCGTTATGGGGTGCCCGGAATGTGAGGGCTCTTTGCTGTCACTGCTCTACTATCGTGATTGGGCGGAGAGGAACCAGCCCATCGGCGAGAGTGAGAAAATTGACACAGATGTCACTGTGGAAAGCGATGCCAAAACCGCTCTTTGTTGTCCAAAGTGCAGCAAAATAATGACCAAATTCTCTATATCGAGCGACCACAAAAACCGTATTGATCTTTGTAGTTTTTGTGATGAAGCATGGCTGGACGACAGTGAATGGAAGCTACTCAAGTCATTAGAGCTTGCCCACAAGCTTCCCAAGGTTTTTACCGACCAGTGGCAAAGGAATGTGCGAGGGGCAAGGATGGAATCCATGAAGGTTGAGCGCCTAAAAAGAATCGTTGATGAAGACGATGCAGCGAAAGCTGTAGAAGTGAGAGACTGGCTTAAAAACCATGAAAAGAAATCAGCCATCGTTCAATTCATAGGCTCGGATTAACACAATCCACATCTGAGCTGCCTGAAGTAGATTCTAAATGCCTGGGACAAGGCTAACTTTCAAGACAAGGAATAAGTGTGAAAAAGTGGATTCTGGCATTGGTTTTATTCAGTGGCTCATGCTTTGCTCAGGAGCCCCAGAAAGCTCCAGAGCTTTGGTCATGGTTTAAAGATCTCGACAAGTCTGCAGCAGCTTGTCAAATTCAGAGCTCATTTACCCTTCAGAAGATTGGCTTGGAAAATCAGGTCGAGAACAAACAAGGCATTTATGGCACCTACAAAGGCAACCGGGTGGTCGTAAAATGTCTGGCTATGGGAGAAGGCAAAAGCAAGGTCTGGGTGGCGGTTGCGGGCAACGATCGAGATGCCGTTGAGTTGGTTCGTAACATGATCGTAAAAGAGATCATTTAGTGGTTTGCACTATGAATATCAGCGCAACATCGGCCAAAAACATGAAACAAAGAGAATAAGATGGCTAAAAAAGACCGGCTCTTGGGGTGGGATGTTTCCCCGTACACCGCGAAAGTACGGAGTTACTTTAACTATAAAAACATTCCCTATGACTACAGACCACCCAACGCTCACACACTGTTCAGAAAGGTGCAGCCTGCGGTTGGCAAAATAATAATGCCCACTGTATTTCGGCCTGATGGCACGGTGCTACAGGATTCAAGCCATATTATCGACGTTTATGAAATGGAAAACCGGCATAAGCCCGTTTTTCCAGAAACGCCAAAGCAAGCCTTTGCCAGCATGTTGGTGGAGCTGTTTGCTGATGAATGGTTACCCATGGCCTCCCTTCACTACCGTTGGAACCACAAGGGTAATTTGACGTTTATCATTGGCGAATTTGGTAAAAATGCACTGCCCTATTTTCCGGGCTTCGTACAGCGCACTGTCGCTAAGAAATTCGCCGGGAAGATGTCAGGCTATTTGCCAATTTTGGGCATCACCAAGAAAATGGAGCCCAAGCTGGAGGTCGCGGTTGAAAGCCTTCTATCCCAGCTGGATCAGCATTTTATGGCCTGCAAGTTCCTGTTAGGTGGCCAACCTACCATTGGAGACTTTGCACTCTACGGCCAACTATACGCCCACCTGCATCGAGACCCTGAACCGGTAGATTTAATTAGAAAATACGATCACCTGTATATCTGGCTAATGGCAATGAATGGGGCATTCGACCAGCCTCTTGAAGACCTTCCCCCAAATGATGAAATACCTGAAACACTGACTCCAATAATGCAGACGATGGCCTCACTGCACGCTCCGCTGTTAGAACAATCTATTGAGGGCGCGAAAGCCTGGGCAGAGAAACATCCTGAAAAAGACCGGATACCACCGCGCTTTGGAGACTCTACGCTAACCATTGAGGGCGAATCCGAGACCCGCTACAACCTGAGCTATCCTTATTGGATGGTGCAGCGAATAAAGCAAAAAGTAGACACAGAGCCTACAGAGCTTAAAGTGTTTATTAAGGAGTTGGGTTTTGACTCCGTATTCTCGGAGCCCCTCCCGGTCAAGGTAGAGTTAAAACGAGCTCGACTGCAGAAAAACTAGAGCCCAGGCTGCCATATAATTTATAGGCGCGGGTTTTCTCGGGATGATAGTGATCTCAATGCAGATCAAAAGTAAGCGTTCATTCCACGACGTAGTTGACCTACTTTTTCTTCACATCACGAAGTGGCCGTAGTAACTCTGGCGAGACCTTGTACTGCGTCCTGCCATCATCGCCCAGCACGATCACACTCTTGCGGTTAATCTTGGTGACGATCCCAAACACCGGACCTTCCCGGCCCTCGAAGGTCACCTTCAGGCCAACCCGCAACTGACTCAGTGCCTGCAGATTTTCCCGATCCCGCAGTTCATCAATGCGCTGGCAGATGATCTGGTTCAGTTCCAGCAACTGCTCGATGCTCATGTCGTCAATGCGCACGGACGCTAACCTCCGGTTGTTTGCTCTGTCGATCAGGATGGCGTGGTTCGATTAGTGCCCGTAATGGGTTCTCTGCGAATCGAGTTTTCCAGAGTCGGGGCGTCAGGTCGCTGACTTCACTGGCCGGATGCTGGCTGATTCGCTGCAGCACGTCCACCAGATAAGTGTAGGGGTTAATATCGTGCAGCTTGCAGGTGCTGATCAGGCTCTGGATGATCCCCAGATGTTCCGCACCCAATTCAGTCCAGCAGAACATCCAGTTTTTCTTGCCCATTGGGATGGGCCGCAAGGCCCGTTCCAGGTGGTTGGTGTCTGGCTGTACGTCGGGGTCTTCCAGGAACACGGTCAGGCTGGCTTCGCGGCTCAGCACGTAGTTCAGGGCCTTGGTCAGTGGATCGCTGGGCACCAAGCCACCTTGTTCCAACTGATCCCGACACCACTGGAAGAAGCCGCTGACCACCGGCCTCGAGTGATCCAGCCGGTACTGGCGTTTCTTCTCACCCGTCAGCCCCTGAGTTTTGATGGCCTCTTCATTCCGGTATAACTTCGCGATCTGTTGCAGTGCGTCGGAGACCTTCTCCGGATGATCCTTCTGCGCTTCGATAAAGTAACGGCGGCTGTGCACCCAGCATTGGGCGTGGATAATATCTTTTTGAGCGGCGGCATAGCGGGCATAAGCCGCGTAACCGTCACTGATCAGAGTGCCGCTGAACGATTCGCTGAGGACGTCTTCGATGTGGGCACGCCCGCGGCTGTTCGAGTAGGTGAACACCACTTCGTCGGCATCGCCGTACAGCGGCCAGAACCAGCCGGTTTTCATCCTGCCTTTTTGCGGGCCTGCCCGGCCCTGGTGGCCGGCCTTGATGGGCGTTTCGTCCATGGCCAGCACCCGGCTGCGCAAGACGCTGTCGGTCTGTGCATCCACAATGGGCCGAAGCAGGTCGATGGTACGCTTAACCAGATTCGTAAGGGTACTGCGGCTCACGGTAATACCCGCTTGCTGAATACGCTGATGCTGACGATACAGCGGCAGATGGAACTGGAACTTGTCTACCAGCAACCCGGCCAGCAGACTGACATCGGCCAGGCTATTGTCCAGCACATTGAACGGAGCCGGAGTTGTCATCGGCTTCTCGGTTCCCTTACGACGGAACACCGGACGTTCGCACTTGAGCACCACATAGCTGGAAGCCCGCTGGGCAAGCCGGTAGGTGGTCTTGCTGCCGATCACTTCGTACTGGTCGGCCTCTGGGCCGGTCAGTTCTGGTGGCAGGTGTTCAATGACGTCCACCGGCACATCGGCGGTAAAGCGCAGGCCGGTGTCGTTCAGACAGTCGTCGTCCCGCTGCTTTTTGCCGGTGCCGCGCTGGTAGGCCTTAATGATGCGTTTTTCTTCATCAGCAGGCTTCTCCGGCGTGGGGGCGTCCTCCGGCTGGAACAGGTCATCCTGCCCCGGTAGGTCATAGACCTGCTTCTCGGATTTGGGGCCGAACAGCTGCTTTTTGAACCAGTCCAGTTGATGGGTCAGCTGCCGAATCGCTTCCGTTTGGGCATCCAGCTGCGCCCGCAACAACGCATTCTCCTCGGCCAGAGCCGAGTCAGAAGTTGCGTTGGAATGAGGAGTGGAAGCCGTTGAATTCATGGCTGATATTATACCGGAACCGCACAGTTTATACCCCTCGAAAACGCTTGAATTGACGGTATTTTTGCACCTCAATGCCGTCAATCAGCAGCTGCAGATCCGTCAGGGTCAGGGCTCGCTGACCGGAGGCGGACAACGGCACCCGGAACTGTCCCTGCTCCAGGCGCTTGGCCCACAGGCAATATCCAGTGGCCGTAAAGTACAGCATCTTCATCTGGGTTTTACGTCGATTAACGAAGACGAAATACTGGCCACTGAGTGGATCGTGTTTTAGCTGATTCCGGACCAGAGCGCTCAAGCCCCGGAACGACTTGCGCATATCGGTGGGCTCGGTGCACAGCCAGATCCGGGCCTGGCTATCGAGCCCGATCATCCGTTCTGGCTCAGCCGCAACTCCACACCGTTGCCCAGGCTGAGCACAATGTTCCAGGTTGGGCCGGAGGATGGAGAGTTGCCCATCAACGACGAGAGATCGAGAAAACCGGCTTCACCGGAACCTGATGACTCATCCGTCGACGGGTCAGAAAGGCGCTTACGCCAGTTGCAGAAACTGGCGTAACCGATACTCTCCCGTTTGCAAAACTGCGGTGCTGACAGACCACTATCACGTTGTTGATTGACCAGGGACTGCCACTGTTCTGACGTGCGGTGCTTTCTCATGGGGGTAACCTCGTGTTGGAAAATGTGAGGTTACTGTAGGGCGAATTTCAGCGAGGTGGCAGGACGTCTTGGAATGAACGCTTAC
>NZ_JALKAP010000026.1 GCF_023016045.1 Marinobacter sp. S6332
TTCGGAATAACGTGGCATGAATGCTCCCATGCCGCCCCTGATTGGTTAAATTCAGGCGAAATCGCCAACTGGACAACTAGGCTGACAGAGGGGGATCATTTGCACCAGCAAGACTTGAACCGCAACCGTAGCCGTCAAGCCCCTTATCATGGGCGGAGAAAATAAAAAGCCATATCCCATATTGCTAATAGTGCCTTGATGGGTAACTTGAAAAGGCGGGAATAAAAGCATTGCAAGCGCGCTTAAAACAGCGAATATGATTATCCATCCTCGAACCACGCTGACTGAACTACCACCCAGAACTGTTGAGTCCATACCGTTTGAGCTGTCATTGTTTTTTTCTTGCAGTAGCTTTGTAGACAGTTGGTTTGGTTCAGGCTTTTTTTCGACACTCTTGGCTGATAACTTTTGTTCACTTTTATCTACAAAAAATGTGTGACGACTTACAAGATTACGGTGAAAGCTTAGAGGCTCCCAAGATGCCATGCCCTCAGACCATATCGATGTATCCCAGTTAATTTTTTTAGCTTCATGGAGGTCTCGCAACTCATAATCTGTGACCGGGCCAAATTCTCCACTCTCCGTAATGTAGTGCCATTTTTTCATTTCAAGAATCCATCCAAACATAAGATAAAATTAGTCGTCTACTCTTCCTATACTAGGCGTTGTTTGCAATCGGGACTACCTCTGCCTCAAGGTAAACAACGCTCCAAAACGAAAAAACTACAATAGCCGACTCTCGGAGACACTAAAAGGCTGAACCCACAGTTAAGACAGTCCCCAACTTTTCTCCTTTCAACCACGGTCTGGACAGTTGCCAACGACTTGAGAAAACTTGAGATTGATTCCACGCGACTACAGCGCCAACAACATCGGACTGTTAAATAATATCGAGCCAAAAACCTGAAGAAACTTGAAACCGGAGAGCGCCGCCACTCCAACAAACCCCAGCATTCTTCATCGACTATAGCGTGAGAAAACCCTAGTTTGGTTCGAAGTTTTCATTTGTACCTGCCAACTGGTAACCGCGCCGGGCACCACCATAAGTAACCATTCTGACGGTAACTGGTGCGCATCTGGTACGCACAGAAAGTGCGCACTTTCACGTCGCCAGCCTGTTGACATTTTGAGCGGCTGAGAACCTCAAAAAACCTCAGTTTGAAACGGGCTACGCCTGTTAACAAAAGCTAACATTGAGCCGGTTTGGTACGAACTTTGAGCCAGCCACCTGTTAACAAATGCGAAGGTTTGAGCGCAGCCGGAAGCAAGCAAAAGCAAGCATTCACGTTCGAGTCAAAGGCTAACTTAGGCTAATCCTGACGCCGACAGGTTCGCACCATTGGTTCGCACCCGGAGCAGCGCAATACCGACTGGCAGCCGATACGCAGTACGCAGCAAACGTAAGCACTCGCGCACTGTTATCGCGCACCTACTCATGGCCGTGTAAGCCAGAGACTACGCAGAGCAAAGGTACTTTAAGCAATCCGCCTGTACGGGCACGCAGAAGCGCACCGCTCGACAGTTTTCTATCTGGCATGGGCTTGTTGTTGGGGTCTGAGCAAAAGGTTCTCCCGAGCGTTCGCTGACACGGGTAGCGCAGAGCTCGAAGCCGCGCTATTCACGAATCGCTGCCGAAGCAGGTTGTACTACTACCATAACCACTGGTGCGGGCAATCAATCCGAAGGCTGACGCAAATTTTCGCCACGTTGGTTAAACCATTGGCAGGGGGGGATTCAATCCTTTCAACGCTGGAATGGCTCGACCGCCGTGTTAGACAGATTTCTATTTCCACAAAACTAAGGCTTTAAACCTGAGCCGCCAGTCCCAGACTAAGGGGCAACCGTGGGACACTGGCGGGACACTGAACGGCAAAAAAAGGCAGAAATCCACAACACCTCACAACGCAAAAATCAGGCAGTCTTTTGTTTTATTGGCCATTTTGTTTTGTGGCGTTTTGCTCAAAGCAGTTACCAACAGATTGAAAATCCTCGTGTCGGTGGTTCGATTCCGCCTCCGGGCACCAATCATTTCAAGCACTTAGGCCAGCCTTTAAAAGCTGGCCTTTTTGCTTTCTGGAAGTATGTAACGGCAGATGTAAGAGCATTTTGTAAAACTGCCCTCCCGAACGCCCCCTCTTGGCTTTTTCTGGTAGGCCCGATGCAGGGGTTTCTGGGGCGTCAGCCCCAGATTTCGAAGCAGACGACCGACCGAGACATCGCTTAACCGGACGTTGAACTTTTGCCGGATGAGCTAACGCACTCGACCCCGGGTCCACAGGGCAAAATCAAACTTCAACTGGTCCGGCGTAAAGGTCGTTATCCAGGTATAAAGCTCCCGGACCTGAGCGCCGCTCAGTTTCTTGGGGCGACCGGAAATCTGCTTGGCCTTGAGCGCGTCAAAGCCTCCCTCGCGGTAAGCAGCCAGCCATTCATAGATTCGTGCTCGGCTCATCCCCAGCGCTTTGATGACGACTTCTGGACTCTCGCCATCCATGACCCGTTGAGCGGCGCGAACGCGAATGGCTTCTAATGCTTTGTGATCAAGTTTACGACCGTCATCGTGGCGCATGTGTGTAAATATCCGATAAGCTTGGCGAACGGAGCCTACATTATAAATGATGTTCGCTTACTTTCGAACTCATTAGTAATTAGGCTAGAATTTGCAACTTTAAACAGCCCAGCCTCCAGTGATAGGCCGCCGCATCTCATATTGCTCAGACTTGAACCAAAGCCCCTCTGGTAACTTCTTGTAATCAAAACGTAAAGACTGGTCAAACCCAATTAACAAAAAAATTGCAGCATATATCATGTCCCTTATAACTCTTTGGAGATTGGGCTTATAAAATGCGTTTTCCTCTTCTTATACTATTCAGCTTGGCAATCATGCTCTCCGGCTGCGCTTCGCAAAGCAAACTCATGGATTCAATTTCTGAGCATGACATCGCGACTGCCGAGAAAATGATTCAAAAAGGAATCAACCCTTTCAAAACTGACGACAACGGCCAATCTGCTGTGTCTTTAGGGTTGGCTGCAGACGAAACTACCGATACTTACCAGTGGGCTAACGCACTTGCCAACGAGAGCTCTGTAAAAGCCAAAGAGCTCCTAGCGCTCATAAAAAGCGGCAACCTAACTGCAGAGCAGTTCCAAGCTGAACTTGAGAAGGCTTCTTTTTATATTGATGCGCCGGTAGATAACCATGGAAGCTCACTACTAACCACGTTGGCAGAAAGCACCGAGCATGTTGAGCTCATCACTCCCCTAATCAACTTTGACGCAAACCTCGACCACAAAATTAAGGGGGGATACACCGCCCTTACACAGGCCACTTATTTTGGCCAAGTTGAAGTAATCAAAGCTCTAATCAGTGCTGGGGCTAATCTTGATACGAAAGCCGATACTGGATGGGCAGCCCTGCATTTCACAGCAAATCCTGTCACAAGCGGAAATCGAACTCACGACGTGCAGATCGCCCAAATGCTAATTGATGCAGGCGCTGACCTAAATGTGAAAAACAGTGGCGGCGCTACCCCTCTTTACCTGAGTGTATGGAATAATCGCGCAGCGGTTCAACAGACCTTGCACAATGCCAACGCGAATCCTGACATTCCCGATAATCAAAAATGGACACCGCTCATGCAGGCCGTATTCAATGGCAATACTGATGCAGCTCAAGCCCTTATCACCGCTGGAGCACAGTTAGAAGCCAAGTCTGATAAAGGCTGGACAGCCCTCCATTACGCCGCAAATACAGCCAAGAACGGCAACCGAACCAACGATGCACAGTTAGCGCAAATGCTTATCGATGCGGGTGCTGATCGGAACCCCAAAAACAACAGCGGCGCAACACCTTTATATCTCACTGTATTAAACGATCGTGCAACCGTTCGACAGACCCTGCTAAACACCAAGGCCAGCCCGAACATTGCTACCGAGCAGGAATGGACGCCGCTCATTAGGGCTGTGTTTGATGGCAATACTGATGCAGCTCAAGCTCTTATCACCGCTGGAGCAAACGTGAACATTAAGAATGAAAACGGCTGGTCAGCTCTACATTTCACCGCAAACACAGCCAAGAACGGCAACCGAACCAACGATGCACAGCTGGCGCAAATGCTCATTAATGCGGGCGCGGACCGGAACGCCAGAAACAACAGCGGCGCAACGCCTTTATATCTCACTGTATTAAACGATCGTGCAACCGTTCGACAGACCCTGCTAAACGCCAAGGCCAGCCCGGACATTACTGCCGAGCAGGAATGGACGCCGCTCATTAGGGCTGTGTTTGATGGCAATACCGAAGCAGCTCAAGCCCTTGTCGCCGCTGGAGCGAGGCTAGAAGCCAAGTCTGACAAGGGTTGGACCGCTCTGCATCTAACCGCAAATTCTACCGAGTACGGAAACCGCGCCAACGATATCGACATCGCAAAGGTACTGATTCGCAGCGGTGCCAATCCCAATAACCTCAATGACGAACTGGTAACACCTCTGATGCATGCGGGCATAAACAACCGACAAGGTGTTGCAAAAGTACTGTTAAAAAATGGTGCTCGAACTGATATTAAAAACAAGTTCGGAAGAACAGCTGAGGAGGAGGCCATCCGTGCAGACAATTACAGAATTGTACCGCTGATTAGAGAGTTCCAACCCAAACAAGCCGCTAATACCAGTGCTACAAAAAAACGCACAAGCTTGTATCCCTCAGCACCTGCGCCTCGCGCAGGATACACCACCTGCAACACCCGGTGTTCAAATGGAGACTGCTACCGTACCTACAGTGATGGCAGGAAGACTCGATTCCAGGCTGAACGAAAATACAATCCATTTTCAAGCCAATGGGAGTATGACTCCGGTAGCTGTTAACCCTGCATAAAGACAATCAAAGAAGATGGTAGAGAAGGAATATTATGAAAAAGTACATCGCATTGCTGATGCTTTCACTAAGTTCTTTTGTTTTTGCGGATCCTGCAGTGTTTAATTTACAGCTCGGAAAAACAAGCGAGACTCAGCTCAAAGAACAATTTAAAGCCAAGCACTCTGGAATAAATAAATATACGAGTGGCAACATGTACTCGATTCCAGTATCGCAAATACAATTTGACGGATTGAAGGAAGTCACCACAATATTCAACCAAGAAGGCATACTAATCGGGGTGCTAACGATTTTCCCCAAGTCGAAGTTTGATTATCTAAACAATGCGATCAGCCAAAAATATACCCTTACCAGTAAAAACATCCCTTTCGTGGGCAACAAGACTGCGACCTACCGAGATGGCTCTACAGAAATAAAACTTGATGCGCCTCACCTCAGCTTTGAAATGAGCATGAACTACCTTCACGATGATCTTACCCGAACTTTTAACCAGATTAATGAAGCAGAACGCCGTAAAAAAGAGCAAGCAGAGTCATCACTACTTTAATAGTTTAAACATGGGAAACTGGGCCAGAACCGCCCGAAGCCAGTTCGATCGTGAATTCAGATAATAAATGCAGTGCTTTGGCCAGACAACCATCAAAATAAATTTGAAAATCAACACTGAGAAACCTATGAAAAAACAAGCATTTTTATTTTCAATATCGTTAACACTTATAGGTTGTTCGTCAACCCCAAAAAACGATTACACTAAAGCCCTTGATGATCTAAACTCTGAAATATCAAGGCTGGAAAGAATTAAAAAAGAAGAAAAGATTAAAAATTACGAGTCCAGAGAGTATCTCTACTGCAAAGACTATGGCTGCGGAATAAAAAAAGTAAGCGGCGAGACGCTTTTACCAGCAAAATATGAAAAACTCACACCTTGGTTTGAAAACAAGGATAGGTATAACCTAGCTTTTACTTATAGCGAGGATGGCTTTCGATCTGGCCTAATGGACTATAATTACAGAAAGATTACGCCACCTATTTTCGATTCAGGAAAGATTCCTCCAATAGTACAAAAAGAAGATTACATAATTTACGGAGAAATTATTAACGGCACCCCAAAAGAGGGTGTCGCCGGTACCACCGGAGTTATATTTCCACCAAAATTTCACGATATTCATCATGTTGTAAAAGATATTTTCACTTTCCAAGATCAGAAAAATGGAAAGTGGGGTCTAATAAGAAGAGATGGAGAGATAATAATCGACGAAGAGCTTGACCAAAGGGCCTATGCTTACGAGAACTACGAAAATGGAGAAACAATATTCAAGTTTATAAACGAAGGAAAAACCTTCATCGTTAATGAGTCTGGAAAAACCTTACTAACCCTAGATGACTCGACAATTAGCTTTTCCGTAAACAACAAACTCGTATATCAAAAAAATGAAAAATATGGCCTGATGACCATTGATGGAAACATAATTCTCGAACCTCAATTCGACGACATCTCATTTTCTGGCGCAGGTGAAGACAAATATATACACGCCCAAAAAGGCAATCAACATGGCTGCTATAATACTGAAACCAACACTTGGGAGAAAGTTGGAAATTATGAAGATCTAACGTGTCCAAACATCTACTTCCATGGCTCAGCAAAGATAGGGGAACTCTGGTATATCTATAACAAAGATGGCATTCTTGACCAGAGCCAAGGCTTCGACTTCGTTGTCCCCAAGTCCACTTATGATAACGAACTCAAAGGCTATTTATCTGTTAGCATCAACAAGAAAAAAGGCATGATCGATGCGAATGGCCGAGTCGTTATACCTGTACAATATGATCGAATTGAAGGCTTCAACCCCGATGAAGAGGTTGCTTTGGTTCGCCATAAAAACAGTTACGATGATACGATCTATTCGATAGTCAGCAAAAACCGACCTTTCATAGCATCAATCGAGGGGCGAGACAAAGTCAAGGAGGTTGGCCACAATATCTATGCTTTTTATAATGGTTACTGGATAGGTGCAGGCGACATGAGGGATGTAATTTACTACGATTTAAAACTGAAACGGCAACTTCGCCCCTAAATCTTGAAGGACTCTAGCGGTGGCCAGTTGCCCTTGGTTGGCAACCAGCCATTGTAAAGTGACACATTTTGTTTGTATCCGGCGTTTTATCTACTCAGATGGGTTTCAGCGCCAGCATAACATCACTTGTTGCGAGTTCAGACATCGAAATATCAGCGAGCGAAGGAAGGCAGTATTTTTCAGAATCATCTGCAATCTCAGCGTTTGTTTTTCCGAGCGATGCCCGCCCCGGCAAACGCCCTGAATTTCATCTCATAGTATTGTTGGGCAACCGTCGCAAAAGCTGGTGGCTCAACGGGGATTGTACCGAGAATACTGTTCAGAACAGGTTTAACATCAATGCTTTGATCGCGATTGATTTTCATAGTTTTCTCCGAGAACACTGGGCTTTCAGGAAATACATTACTGAAATCAGCGGAGTAGTTGACGCGCCTAATTAACCGATTCTTGAAATTAGGCGCGTATGCCATTGGCTTATTTCTTGCCCCCCTTCTCGGAGAAAGAGGACAGGTATTTTTCGAAAGCTTTCATGAGCTTTCGACGCTTCGGAATCAGCTGTCCCCGCTTGTAAGCCGCTCGCGTGGATGATGTGTAGATATGAGACAGCGCGAGCTCAGAAACGTAGTCTTCAACGTTGCTGATTTCCGTTGCCCAGTCCTTGAACGCCGCCCGCATTCCATGAGCCGTCGCAACTTTTTTTGTTTCGGGATCGAGAAAACCGCTTTCGCCAGCCTTGATGTCAACCTGGTGAATCTCTTTCACCGTCAGGTTGAGAGCGTTCTCGCTCATCGTTTCTTTTCCCCGGTAGCCTGGAAAAATGTATGTTCCATTGTCCCGCGGCATCATTTTTAAAATCTCCATAGCCCGATCAGTCAGGGGAACCTTATGGTCTTTTTTCTTGTCCCTACGACCCTTGAGCTTCCAACCTGGAACAGTCCAAATTCGCTCCTTAAAGTCAATCTCTGACCATTCAGCAAATCGCACCTCTCCCGGGCGGGCTACCGTGAGAATTTGAAACTCCAACGCACGAGCTGGAATGGCATCTCGCTTCTGGAGCCGCATCCAAAATCGAGGAAGGCCTTCGTATCCGGCTGTTGGTTGGTGCTCCTCATCATGAATCGCTGCTGGTGATGCGAGAAAATTTTCGTAAGCGCTCCACGAACCCCATCCTAACCGCCTGACCGGAATTCGCCAGAATCAAAGCCTCTCAATAAGGGGGCTGATGATGAATCACCAACTCACATCCACCCAGGCGTTCTGGTTGGGGCACCTGCACCACGCGTTTTCATTGGGCCAGTCACTGAGTCGTTATGCTCATGAACAAGGATTGAGCTTCGCCGATCTGATGGTCTGGCGGCAGCGACTGATGATCCAGAAGATTGTTGTTCCCGACATGCACCGCCCCAATCGCTTTGTCAGTGTGGCGGTGGTCTCATGATGCGTCCAGAACTGACGATGTCGGTTTACCTATGCCGGGAGCCGGTCGACATGCGTAAATCCATCGACGGGCTATCGCTGCTGGTTCAGGAGGCGATGGAACTGAATCCCTTCGATGAAGCGGTCTTCGTATTCTGCAATCGCCAACGCGACAAGGTCAAGATTCTGGCTTGGGAGCGGAATGGCTTTGTACTCTGGTATAAGCGTCTGGAACGGGAACGATTTAAGTGGCCCGACACAGTGGGTGACGATGTTATGACCCTGTCAGGCCAACAACTGAACTGGCTTCTGGACGGTTACGACATTGCCCAGATGCAGCCTCATAAACCCTTATTTTTTGACGCCGCTGGTTGATTTCAAGGTGCTGATTTGTAGGCGTTTTGATACAATAGTTTCATGCCAAGCGCCGCTTCCGACTCACAGAAAATCATCGCTGAACTGGAGCAAAAGCTCCGTGTTCAAGCGGCGGATATTACTCGCCTAAAAAAACAAAGCCGGTCGCTGGAACGCGAGAATGAGTCTCTGGAACGCAAGGCTCAATCTCTGGAAGCCGCGAAGCGGGAACTGTTCGAACAACTGCGCCTGCTGATTGAAAACCGCTTTGGGCCTTCCACCGAGAAGTACAACATCCCTCAGGAAGACTTGTTCTTCGACGAAGCCGAAGCGCTGGTAGAGAGCGAACCGGCGTCAGACAGTGACGACGTTCCAGAAGACATCGCGGACACACCGACCAAGCCAGACTCTGCCAAGTCCCGCACTCGCGGTGGCCGTCTGGCGCTGCCACCGGAACTGCCGCGAGTGGATATTGTCCACGACGTGACGGACGGTCAGAAGCACTGCCATAACGACGGAACCGAATTGGTCTGCATCGGTGAAGAGATCAGCGAGCAGCTCGACATCATTCCCGCCAAGATCCAAGTGATCCGTCACATTCGACGCAAGTATGCCTGCAAGACCTGCGAAGACGGTGTCGTCACCGCACCCATGCCGTCGCAACCCTTACCCAAGAGCAATGCCAGCCCCAACCTCTTGGCTTATTCTGTCATCGCCAAATACGTGGACGCCTTGCCGCTTTACCGGCAGGAACGGGCGTTCAAGCGGTTGGGCATTGATCTGCCCAGAAATACCTTGGCTCGCTGGATGATCCAGACCAGTGAATTGATCGAGCCCCTCATTGAACAGTGCCGACAGCATCTGCACGCGAGTGCAGTCATCCACATGGATGAAACTACGCTGCAAGTGAATACCGAACCGGATCGCAAGGCCAGCAGTCCTTCGTACATGTGGGTACAACGAGGTGGGCCGCCCGGGCAACAAGTAGTGCTCTACGATTACGACGCCAGCCGTTCCGGTCAGGTACCAACGCGACTGCTGGAAAACTATCAGGGCATTCTGGTGACCGATGGTTATGAAGGGTACGCCCAAGTGGTTCGGATCAATCAGCTGACCCATGTGGGTTGCTGGGCGCATGCCCGCCGCAAGTTCGTGGAGGCCCAGAAAGTACAACCTAAAGGCAAGGTCGGCCGTGCCGATCAGGCCTTGAGTCTGATCCGCAGCCTGTATGCCGTAGAGCAAAAGGCCAAAACGATGAGCGCGGAGGAAAGGCTGGCCTTGCGAGACACTCAAAGCCGTGCACTCATCGAAAAACTGGAAGTCTGGCTAACGAAATCCTTGAATCAAGTGCCGCCGAAAACGGCCATTGGCAAAGCGCTGATCTACCTGAACCGACAGTGGCCCAAGCTAACCGTCTTCCTGACGGATGGTCGGATCCCGCTGGATAATAACCCGGCGGAAAATGCCATACGCCCGTTCGTCATTGGTCGAAAAAACTGGCTCTTCAGCCAGACACCAAAGGGTGCGCATGCCAGCGCCAGACTCTACAGCCTGATCGAAACCGCCCGAGCCAATGGCATTGAGCCCTATACTTATATGGTAGAAGTGCTTACCAAACTGCCATCATTGACGACCGACGATGAACTCGACCGGTTACTGCCTTGGAATCAGGGGGAAACCATTCCGGTGTAGTTCGTGGAGCGCTTAC
>NZ_JALKAP010000027.1 GCF_023016045.1 Marinobacter sp. S6332
GTCCGTCCGCTGTGCGTGGCCAGCATTGGTACCTGTACCTGATTATGGACATATACAGTCGCAAGATCGTTGCTTGGGAAATCCATGAAATGGAATCCGGTGAACTAGCCAGGAAACTGGTCGAGCGTGCATTGCTGCGCGAGAGCTGCTGGCACAACCCGCCGGTGTTGCATGCCGATAATGGAGCGCCAATGACGTCTTATACGCTCAAGGCCCGGCTGGCCGATCTGGGCATGCTGATGTCGCACAGTCGTCCGAGAGTGAGCAACGATAATCCATACTCGGAATCGTTGTTCCGCACGGTCAAATACTGCCCGGAGTGGCCCTCAAAAGGCTTTAAATCGCTCACGGCTGTGCGTGAATGGATGCTGGCGTTCGAGTGCGCCTACAACGAAAGACATCTGCACAGTGGTATCAACTTCGTAACACCGGCAGATCGGCATCGTGGCGTTGATCACCAGCGCCTGGCGCATCGGAAAATGGTTTATGAAAGAGCAAAGCGCAGGAATCCACAGCGCTGGTCTGGCAATACCCGGAACTGGGAAGTCACCGGTCCGGTATCGCTCAATCCTGGCAAATTGCAGGAGGTTGAGCTTAATAGATTAGCTGCTTAGGTGCAGCTATTTGGACAACTGGGTTGAAAATCGCCGCGAACGTCAGTACCCATTTGCGGGCGTCCTCAATCGTACTGAAGCCGTTTACCGGGAACCCCGGACGGAACTTCAGGGTTTTGAACAGCGACTCCGAGTAGGCGTTGTCGTTACTAACTCGGGGACGACTATTCGAGGGCGTAATACCCAGATCGTACAGTTTCTCCAAGAAGGTCGATGCCTTCATGGGGCTGCCGTTGTCGGAGTGCAGCACCAGAGGCTTCTCTTTCGTCGCCAAGTGTTCACGCCAGTAGGCCTTTTCGATGAACTCGCTGGCAAGCTCACCGGTCTCACTGTGATAGACCTCGTGACCGACGATCTTACGGCTGTATACGTCCAGCATCAGGTACAGATAGAACCAGGTGCCTTTTGCTGGCCCCGGCAGCCATGAGATGTCCCAAGACCACAGCTGGTTCGCTTTCGTGGCTTTGTGTGTGGTCGCCTTGCGTTTGCTCTGGGGTGCCTTTTGCCGACCTCTGGGGTGTACTTGATCCTGCTCTCGCAACACCCGGTAGAAGGTGGATTCCGAGGCCAGGTAGCGTCCCTGATCCAGTTGGTCCGCAACGATGAAGGCCGGTGGACAGCTTCGGTATTCTTTCTGGTTGCACAGTGAGACCACGGCCTGACGCTCCGCCTCCGAGAGCTTGTTCGCAGGCGTTGGCCTAGACGCCATCGGTCGTTGATCGGCGCTGACGGCCTTGTCTGCCGTCCAACGCTGATAGGTGCGTACACTCAGATTCAGCAAGCCACAGGCCTTAACCAGCCGGGCTCCGTTACCCTGAGCCTCTTGGATCAGGGTAACCGCCTGCTGGCGATCCGGGAGGCTGGTCATTCGTCCTCGTCTTTGGGGCCCCAGATCGCCTCGGCTTTTTTTGACAGCGTCAGCAATGCTGCCGTTTCTGCCAAGGCCTTTTCCTTGCGCCAAAGTTCGGCTTCGAGTTTTTTGACTCGCTTTTTCTCAGCCTTGGCCGCTTGCCGATTCTGCTTGGTCTGTTCATCCGACAGGGCATTGGCGCCCATGCAGGCGGTTTTCCAAGCTTCGATCTGTTCCGGGTACAAACCGTGCTTACGGCAATATTCACTGAGTTCCGCCTCCGTCATCGGGGCGGTTTCAAGGACAATGCGAAATTTCTCTTCGCTACTCCACTTGTCCGAGTGAGCTGAATTCGATGGCAAAACGGCACCTCGTCCTCTGGCGGCTTTACGCCAATTGTACAAGGTTGCGGTACTGATGCCTTCCTGACTGGCCAACTCGGCAACCGTCAGGCTTTGAGGTGGAGCCATCTTCTGGAGAATGGCTTCTTTACGTTCTAATGAATAATGGGGCATGGTTGTCCTCTGAAATATTCAGGCGACAACTAAGCTGACACATAGGGGGTGGCAGGGGGTAATACAGCGGCTTTGAGCACTAAGTAAGTTTTCCTAAAAGACCATCTTGTGACGGCAAAGAGGTGCGCTTTGCGACCCCTGAATCTCAGGCAATAAACAGAAGCGGATATTCAGAAACGTTTGAATCGATCACAAGGCGAACCTTTTCCTAAGCCTCGTGATCTTCGGATTCACTGAGGGGTACCTTGCCGCCCCGTGAGCGTCTGGTGAAGCTCCAATCGATTGAAAAATCCAATAAGCAATGCAACTAAAACAGGGATGTTTACAGGGGCATCGCCAATTCCAAAAATGGGTGGGCAGTTACACAGTATTTTTATAGGCTCTTCTGGCCCTACGCCAGCATGTCTTTTTCACCCATCAGCAGGTTGCTGAGTGCAGCCAGCGAGCCAGCAAATACAGCCGGTTGCTGGATGCGTCACGAGTTACGCTCCATTATTTGTTCTAGGGACGCGAGAGTGTCATCCAGGTCGATCAATCGTTCCATTTTCTTTCCGTCTGAACAAACCTCAAATGGGATATGCTTTTCAACAAGGTATACAAAGTCGCTTTGCGCTTCCAGGTATTCGCTTTCGAGTATGCCTTTTTGTTCAAGTGATCCGAGTAGCTTTTCGCCCTCATTCACTTTTCTCTCGTATTGTTCATCCAAGCTTTCTGTTTTCTTCATTGGAACAGTCGTCCAGAATTGTGGAGACTTTGTGTTGTTTCTCTGAGCGATTAAAACCTAATGCGGAGGTTACTTAAAGTCTGGGAGCTCTAAAAAGTGGTGAGCTCAACCAGTCAAACCGAGCCTTGAATTAGTTCAATCCTCTACGTAGCCACCACGTTCCGCAATTACGGCTACCACTCTATCCATGACATAGTCATTTTGAGCGTAATCGGAAAGAAATCGTCCTTCTTCGTCAGCCACTTTTAGCACGGCTATTGGTGCGGCCTTTATCAACTCAACAGCTTTGTCTTCATCATCGTCATTCATCACATCAGTTATTTCATTCCAAACTTTGATATCTTCATCAGTTAAGTTCACGTTAAAGTTCCTCGTTTCGTATCCCATAATTTGTTTCAGCTCCACCGTCTTTCTGTAGAGGCGGTCTTGGCCCAATTGTTTCGCAAAAGAAAATCTTCAAGCAGTCTAGCAAGTATGTTTTCGGGGTCAACTGCGTTGACAGAGGGGGCTCCATAAACTCCAAATCCAAAGACGATTTAACAGTAGCTTACAATGGGCGCGACTTCATGTGTCGCATGTGCGAGTTAGACTTGTCTTAGCTAAACTGGAGGCTTGCCTATGCTGCTGTGGAAAGAGCTCATCAACGAAGCCCGCGAACTGGATCAAGACACGACAGCGTCGAAAGACGACTTAAAGCTGCTGCAGATTTATCTCTGCAGACTTTATCTCACCCCTGCATATGAAAACACTCTGAGCTTGTTCAGCGCTGAAGAAAACTTGGCATTTCTCGGTATTAAGCCACCGGAAGACGTCGGCTCTTTGAGCACACGGGCGCATCTGAATATCATACGAAAGCGGGAAGCAACGCTTGCATCCTCGCTCAAAGACCGGCCGCAATTGTCGTTTGTGCCGCTTCTGACCAGTTTGGTCAAACTCTTGAAGCCTAATCTGGTTGAAACCAAATTGCTGATTTATGCCATGTTGCTACTTAAGCATCCGCAGGCTCACCCAGTGCTGCGGGAGCTTGATATCAATGAGTTCAACAACTCTGTGAATGCGCTGGCCAGGGCGTTGCGTGAGTCTCCTCGCACGGTTGCCCAGGCGCTCGGTGACGATTCTATGCTGTGTCAGATTCGTTTGCTTGAAGCACCCAGTATGATCAGCGACATTTGGAATTTGGTGGAAGCTGGCCCTTTGCTAGGCCAACTGGTGTTGGCTACTTCTGACAGTGAAAAAGACCAAAGTGAAAGCGACATTGAGCAAATGCTGTTTCGGCATGTATGCCCGCCCGGGCCTGCGGCTCAACATCACATCGCTGAGTTTCAGGGCGTACCCGAACTGCAGTTGATGCTCGACTACCTGCAAAACTCCCTTGCCAACAAGGCCAGAGGCAAAAATATACTTCTTTACGGTAAGCCCGGCACAGGTAAAACCCAACTGGCTCGCGCCATGGCTGAGAAGCTGTCGGCTCCTCTGTATGAAGTACCAACAAAAGACGACCGTTCCGGTGCCATGACCGGCCGCATTCGCCTAGACGCAGCCAAACTGGCCCAGATGTTTCTGGAAGACCGCCTGGGCGCAATATTGCTGTTCGATGAAATGGAAGATGCGTTCCGAAAAATCGATGACCTGGCTAAAGGCTGGTTCAACCAGTTGCTGGAAGAAAACCAGGCCCCCGCGATCTGGATAAGCAATAACATCAGCGCGGTGGATTCGGCTTTTTTACGCCGCTTTGATTTTATTTTTGAAATAAAAGGCTCCGGAACCGACCAGCAAGCAGAGAAACTTGAGCGGGATCTGTCAGCTTTGCCCGTTAGCCAGGCGTGGGTATCAGAAGCGGCCCGCACCCCCTGGATGACTCCGGCACTGGCCAAAAACTTGCTGGATGTCGCACAGTTCTTGCCCCCAAAACAGGTCATTCGTAACCAGCAGCGCCTGGAGACTCTGATGCAACGACGCCTCTCAGCCATGGGCGAGCGTAAACCCGCAAAGTTATTGAACCGAAAACCGGAACAGAACTTCCCCGAATTCCGACTGGAATGGATTAATACCAAACCGACACTGAAGAACGTGGAGCGTCTGGTGCGTAAAGAGGGTACCGCCAAAGTTTGCCTCTATGGCCCGCCCGGGGCCGGTAAAACAGCCTATGCCCAGGAACTGGCAAAACGTTTGGGCAAGCCATTCATATTGCAGTCTGGCAGCGATTTGCTGGACAAGTACATCGGTGAGACCGAGAAGAACATTGCCGCTATGTTCGATAAAGCGGAAAGCACAGGTGCAGTTTTACTGCTCGATGAAGCTGACAGTTTTCTCTACAACCGGGCTATGGCTCAGCGCAGCTGGGAAGTCAGTGGCGTCAATGAATTTATGGTTCGCCTGGAACGGTTTGAAGGTATTCTCCTGGCCACCACCAACCGCTTCGATAGCCTGGACAAAGCCATACTGCGCCGCTTCCATCTTAAAGTAGAGTTCGGGTACCTGAGTGCCGTCCAGCTGAAAGAACTCATCGAATCCTGCGTGATCGATAAGGACCGCGCCCGAGGGTTGCGAACTGATCAACTTGCGCAGTTTGAGTATTTAACACCGGGTCTGGTGCGGGCAGCAGTTCAGAATCTTCGCTTACGTGGCTTTAAACCGCGCACAGAGAGGCTATTGGAAGCCCTGAAGGCGGAACAGGATCAGCAAGTTGATGGTGTGATTGGTCAGCCGATTGGTTTTGTGCAGTGAGCCTTCGCTACAGTTCATATCTTGGCCGATGTGTCTCTACTTGTCACACCTCTTTTTTATGCTGAGTTCATTATAGGAGATCAATATGAGCAAGCGTAGAAATAAGCGATCTTGCCTATGCGCTAATTATCGACTAGGAGTGCCTCATGCACCGGCGTGGGTACGTCCAGTGATTGCAGATTAAAGCGTGCAACGACATTGCGGAGCGGGTGGCGAGAGGCTGTTCAATAACCTCATTGATTCGCAGAGGTTTTTGAAAGTACTCGACTATACTCGATGAGCAATCAGTTGGAGAATCTCTTGGGAAAACGACTAACAAAATCACGATTTTCAATGGGGCTCAGCTGTCATCAAAAACTCATTTTTGAGGCGGCAGGTGAGGTGTACGTCGATCAGCGAAAGACCAGCGCTATATTGGAGGGTCTTGCCGAGGGTGGTTTCCAGCTTGGCGCACTCGCGCGAACTCTTTTTCGACAAGCCGACGGTTTAAGTGCGTTCGAGATTGATGCAGAAGGACAGGAAGAACAGATTGCTCAGACCGTGGAAGCGCTTAAGAAAGAGTCAGTAACGCTTTTCGAACCCACTATCGTTTTTGATGACTATCTTGTGCGGGTTGACGTTCTAAGGAAACGCGGGACGCAGATTGAATTAATTGAAGTGAAGTCTAAATCCTTCAATTCAAAATCTGATAAGCCGGATAAAAATCCGTTGTACTGGACTAAAGATGGCGATATCCATAGTGCGTTCCTCGATTCTGTTCGAGATTTGGCTTTCCAGTATTGGGTTCTCCGGCAAGCGTATCCTGCGTGGAATATTCAATGCTACCTCATGATGCCAGATACGTCTGTCCCCGCGCGTGAGGATGCATTGCACAAACGTTTATCAGTGGTTTTTGATGCAGAGTCATCGGGAAGCGATTTATATGCAAAGGTCGACGCTGTCGAGGAACTGAGCGAAGAGCGTCTGGATGATTGTTTCCTGACGCGAATTCCTATGGATCAGCAAGTGAAACATGTCCTGAATGATCGCCTGGCTGCTCCTGCAATAAGCGGTGATTTTGCCAGCGTTACCGAGAAGCTCGCAGCGATGAATACCGCTGAACTCTCAATGCGGCCCGCACCAGTCGGAGCTCATTGCAAAAGTTGTGAATTTTACACTCCCTCTCCCTCCGAGCAGGCTAAAAGTGGCTTCCATGAATGTTGGTCCGACAGACTTGACGGGGCGAGGGCTTTTCAGCGGGAAGACATGATTTTCGGGCTCTATAACCCTGCTGCCCGTGGGTCAGGGAGCACAGCAGGGCTGCTTGAGGCAGGGTACCATTGGCTGGCTGATATTGATCCAGATGTCCTCGGACTTCCGGCCCAACCCAACGGAAAGCTCACTACAAAAGATCGACAGCGCATGCAGTTGACCGGTGAGTGGCCAGGCGGAGGTGACTATTATTTTGATCGTAGCGGGTTTGCCGAAGCTTTGGATAAGTGCGACTGGCCTCTGTATTTCCTGGATTTTGAAGCAGCACGCAGCGCTTTGCCTTTCCGCTCGGGTATGCGTCCAAACAGCATTCAAATCTTTCAATACTCGCTACATGTCATGGAGCACGATGGTCAGGTCCGACATGCCGATGAGTTCTTGGACCTGTCGGTCGATGGCGATGTAAACATCCGCATGCTCCGCCGGCTGCGAGAGGCACTGGGCTCGACAGGCACAATACTGCGCTGGACAGATTACGAGAATACAGTGTTGAGCTCGGTTCGAGAGCATCTGCTGACAACGGATTCACCCCCAGAGGATCGTAATCAACTTGTCACATTCATCGAATCGATTATTCGTTCTGGCGAGCGTGAAATGGTGGATCAGGCGAAGTGGGCACAGCATTTTTATTTTCATCCGCACAGTCGAGGCAGCAACAGCATTAAATTGGTCCTGCCAGCTGTGATGATGAGCTCGGAGTATTTGCGCTCGCATTACGCACGACCCATTTACGGCACCGAGCAGACGGCGATTTTCAACCCAGTTGTCCAAATAGCTGCACCTAAGCAGCTAATCTATTAAGCTCAACCTCCTGCAATTTGCCAGGATTGAGCGATACCGGACCGGTGACTTCCCAGTTCCGGGTATTGCCAGACCAGCGCTGTGGATTCCTGCGCTTTGCTCTTTCATAAACCATTTTCCGATGCGCCAGGCGCTGGTGATCAACGCCACGATGCCGATCTGCCGGTGTTACGAAGTTGATACCACTGTGCAGATGTCTTTCGTTGTAGGCGCACTCGAACGCCAGCATCCATTCACGCACAGCCGTGAGCGATTTAAAGCCTTTTGAGGGCCACTCCGGGCAGTATTTGACCGTGCGGAACAACGATTCCGAGTATGGATTATCGTTGCTCACTCTCGGACGACTGTGCGACATCAGCATGCCCAGATCGGCCAGCCGGGCCTTGAGCGTATAAGACGTCATTGGCGCTCCATTATCGGCATGCAACACCGGCGGGTTGTGCCAGCAGCTCTCGCGCAGCAATGCACGCTCGACCAGTTTCCTGGCTAGTTCACCGGATTCCATTTCATGGATTTCCCAAGCAACGATCTTGCGACTGTATATGTCCATAATCAGGTACAGGTACCAATGCTGGCCACGCACAGCGGACGGAC
>NZ_JALKAP010000028.1 GCF_023016045.1 Marinobacter sp. S6332
GTGTGCCCGGAGTCCAGGGCGAGCATGGAAGCTCAAATGGACCACGAGTCTATCTGGAATATTGAACCGGTAATTCAGGAGGAAGTAACCAATCAATCCCACCCACTGTGAGGGTGGTGAGCCTGAGCGGCAGTGACCTGCGGTATGCCCGCAGGGTGATGTAACCCGCTGACAACGGGGATTGAGGCGAGGTCACTAAGCCAAGATGATCCTCAAGGCTGAGTGCTGAAAGGCTGAAGAACATGAACCCATTCATCCGCCTCTGTGGGTTGAAATGTCACCACGGCTTACGTGACCTGATAAGCCGTACGGGAAGGTTGGGCAGCATGACGCATAGGCGCTGCCAAACGAAGAAGTCCAAATTGGTAGCTCGGGCTTCGGTTCAGCAGTATCCATCACAGATTGGACTGCTGCTTCCTGTCAACTTGCGGCAAGCAAGGGTAAAGAGTGCGATGGGCAGCCTCCTCAGCATGCTGGAGTCCAGATAGGTAAACCGGGGAAGGTCAATATTGGATGCCAAGGGGGCATGACCCCGATGCCAAGTTGACTGGCGGAGCTCCCGTAGTAGTCCGCGATGGGGAAAGCCCATTACATGGCGAAGGGGAGCAGTTTAAACGTGTTTGCCAAGCAAACTACCTGACCAAACAAGGTGAAGACCTTTGATAATCAGCGAAATGCAACGCAAGCTAGCGACCTGGACAACAACCGACCCCACCCGCCGGGTGGACAGGTTGTTGCGCCTGATAGCACAGCCTGACTGGCTCGCAGAAGCGGCTCGGGTCACTCTGTCTTCCAAAGGGGCAAACACGCCCGGGATAGACGGAGAGATCAAGCTGACTGTGCAGGACAGGCTGCCGGCTATTCTTCAACAGATCAGGAGTGATTTACTCTCCGATGTTTACCAGCCGTTACAGGCCCGAAGGGTGTATATCCCAAAGGCCAACGGCAAGCAACGACCACTGGGTATCCCGACCCTACGCGACCGCATCGTTCAACGGGCCATGTTAATGGCGATGGAGCCCATGTGGGAGAGCGACTTCCATACGCTCTCCTACGGGTTCCGACCGGAGCGGAGCGTTCATCACGCGATCCGTACAGTGAAACTGCAACTGACGGACAATAAGGAAACGCGCGGACGCTGGGTCATTGAAGGGGATCTGTCCAGCTACTTTGATACCGTGCATCACCGGCTTCTGATGAAAGCTGTACGTCGCAGAATCAGGGACCGACGGTTCCTGAACCTTCTCTGGCGATTCATAAAAGCCGGTCATATTGATGCAGGTCTTTTCCGGGCAGCAAGTGAGGGCGTACCTCAGGGCGGTGTTATATCGCCACTGCTATCGAATATCATGTTGCATGAGTTCGATCAGTACCTGAATAGGCGCTACCTCGGCAAAAAGGCCCGAAAGGATCGATGGTACTGGAACCACAGTATCCGAATCGGTCGAAGCTCAGCCATCCGAGAGAACCGACAATGGAAGCCAGCCGTCGCCTACTGCCGCTATGCCGATGACTTTGTGGTTATCGTCAAGGGCACCAAAGCCCAGGCAGAGGCGATTAGAGAAGAATGCCGGGAGATGCTGGAAGGAACTCTCAAGCTGACACTGAACATGGATAAGACCAAGATTACCCATGTGAATGACGGCTTCGTGTTCCTGGGGCATCGCATCATCCGCAAGCGGAGCCGCTATGGCGACATGCGGGTGGTGACGACAATCCCCCGGGATAAGGCACGTAACTTTGCAGCATCTTTAACCGCCAAGCTGTCAGGCAATTATAGTGAAAGCAAAATCGACATGGTCGAATCCATCAACCGAAAGCTGAAAGGCTGGGCGGCGTTCTACCAGTTCGTCGATTACAAAGCGAAAGTCTTCAGCTACATCGATGGTGTCGTGTTCTGGAAACTGGCCCATTGGCTGGGCCGCAAATATCGCTCCCGGCTCAAACCGCTGATGCGTCATTGGTTCAAAGCCCCGGCTTCAGGTCAAAGTAAGACTTGGGTGCTGTATGGCAAAACCAATCAGGGGCTATTTAGTGGCGCCATCCTGTACCGACTCGTCGGTCACGGGAAAAAGCGATTCCGTTGGCGTCTTCCAGAGGGTAATCCCTACCTGAGGACAGAGTCCAGAAACACGTGGACCTCTCGCTTTCCCGAAGTTGCTATGGCCTTCGCCAGCGTTTAAGCGGAGAGCCGGATGCGCTGAAAGGTGCACGTCCGGTTCGGAGAGGAGAGGCAGGGAGATAGTTCGACTACGCCCTGCCTCTTACTCTACGTCCTTCAGCGGTGCGTGGTCAGCACTGGTACCTCTACCTGATCATGGACATTTACAGCCGCAAGATCATTGCCTGGGAAATCCATGAAGCGGAGTCGGGAGAGCTGGCGAAAAAGCTGGTTGAACGCGCTCTGCTGCGAGAGGGCTGCTGGCACAACCCACCGGTGTTGCACTCTGATAATGGAGCGCCAATGACGTCTTATACGCTCAAGGCCCGACTGGCCGATCTGGGCATGCTGATGTCGCACAGCCGCCCGAGAGTGAGCAACGATAACCCTTACTCGGAATCGTTGTTCCGCACGGTCAAATACTGCCCGGAGTGGCCCTCAAAAGGCTTTAAATCGCTCACGACTGTGCGTGAATGGATGCTGGCGTTCGAGTACGCCTACAACGAAAGGCATCTGCACAGTGGCATCAACTTCGTGACACCGGCCGATCGGCATCGTGGCGTTGATCACCAGCGCCTGGCGCATCGGAAAATGGTTTATGAAAGAGCAAAGTGCCGGAACCCACAGCGCTGGTCTGGCAACACCCGGAACTGGGAAGTCACCGGTCCGGTATCGCTCAATCCTGGCAAATTGCAGGAAGTTGAGCTTAATAAATTAGCTGCTTAGGGGCAGCTATTTGGACAATTGGGTTGAAAATCGCCGCTATGACCATCTCATGGGGTTATTCATCTGCAAGTTGTCAGGAGGTGAATTTTCATTATCTTTTTGAGAGGGGGTGGCAACTGGGACGTGGTGTAAGATGAGATCTCCAGACAATCGAGTTTTGGAGCGGATTCTCTGAGCTTGCTAAAGTAGCGACATTGGGTATGTGCAAATTAAACCTTGTGACTCTCGGTATGTGTAAACCAAAGATCAGGGTCTGGGTATGTTCCAACCAAGTTTGTAGAAAAGACGAATCCGCTACGTGCAACAATAACTCGCCTGCAGATTTTTCACTGACCCGAGAGAAGAAAAACGCTCGAGAGCGGGATAGTAAGAGCTCATAAAAGTCGACATTATTCAGGCCGTGACTCAGTTTTGGACGGGGTAGTGGCGTAGCTGTTTAATAAGAATGGAGACTGATAAGCTGTTAATTTTCAATAAGCTTAAAATACCTCCAAAGGAGTTTTATAATGCTTAAATGGCAACGAGCTAAAAGCAAAAACGGTCAAAAACCATTGTACACTTTTGAAGAAATTGACGGAAATACTCTACGAGTCATTCGTGATAATAAAGGTGAAATTTTCGAGCGAAATTTTTCAATTGGACACAGATTCACTACGTATAATGGGCTTCTTGTTGAAATGGTTAGCTTGAATCCTAATGGTGGCAGCTCAGATTCCGGTTATTATCTCATCGTTAGAGAAATTACCAAAAATGGGCTGGGTAGAAAAACAGACGTAAGTGCTCAGAATCAAATAGACATTCTTTACTGGAATCAAAACGAATCGGAAGAGTTCATTGCTCCTTCGGAGGTTCAAGGTGCAGGTGTTTTTATTGAAGGCGCAGTTAAAAAAGTACTCGTCAATCGTTATGAAAGAGAGCCAAAAGCAAGAAAAGCATGTATAGATCATTTTGGTGCAACGTGTCAGATCTGCCACTTTAATTTTTCTAAAGTTTACGGGGTATACGGCGAAGGCTTTATTGAAGTTCATCACGTTAAACCACTAAGTGAAATAAACGATAGCTATACGGTTGATCCAGTGGAGGATCTTGTTCCGGTGTGCTCAAACTGTCACTCTATTTTGCATCGAGGGAAAACACCACTTTCTGTTGCTCAAATGCAGGCAATGTTCGCCGGAGTGCGTAAAGACGCCTAACCAACGCCTTTGCCGCGGACGCAAAAAACCGCGCCGGTGAAAAGCGCTGTTTTCACCAAATCCGAATGTTCGCTGTGCGACCAAACTGAAAATGTCGCAATTTGAAGAAATCCTGAAATCCTGAAATCCTGAAATCCGATATGCTGACAATGTAATGCAGAAAATAGGAGGATGGCATGAATATGTTCGCAGGATTGATCGGGTATGGGGCGTTCACTCTCACGCTGATAGTTATAGGTCTGGCTGGCTACTGGAAGGCAGATCAACTGGAAAATTGGGCAAAGAAAACTATCGCTCAGAAAAATAATCGAACCTAGTAATGCGAGGGCTCAATGATGGATGAAAGAGGCTCTCCAAACTGGTGTCCATGCGCTGCCCCAAAAATAGCTTTAAGCACGGCATTAGCGTCACTCAGATCTTTCAGCGCCATCAATTCTGTCCCCATTCAATGAATAAAGCCTTTCAGAAAACCTTCTGAAAAGACGAATTTCACTCGTGGCTGCATACATCTCACCTCCGCAACCAGGATGTTTTATGCCAATGGGTTTTGGATTCCGTTCGTTGCTGTAAATGTCATCAAGATCATCGGGTATATCAGGAAACTCAAACACATCGACAGAGCCGCAAGACAAGCATTTAGGTGCTCTTGTTGAGTTAAAATAGTCCTCGAGCAATGAAGGGCTCAATAGTTCTCGCCTATAACTTGCCAGCGTGGAGCGAAGCGCTCTTATTTTATCATTTTCTGGTTTGTGGTTGAAAAAGAGCCTACTGAGCAGGGTTCTTGCTCTTTGAATCTCATCCGCAAGTTCTGATTCCAGAGCTTGAACGCTTGCTTCAAGCGATCGATATTTCACGCCTCGATCGGTCATCTCTATTGGAGCGACAGATTCGCAAGTATTACACCAGCCTAATGCTCTCGGAAGATCGATGACCCCAAGGGGTGTTTGGTATTTGAATATACCAAAGGCAATGCCGGTTGATCCTGAATAGTCACAGCGATCACACGTGATGTCGGTTGCCGGCATCGGCGATTTTCAACCCAGTTGTCCAAATAGCTGCACCTAAGCAGCTAATCTATTAAGCTCAACCTCCTGCAATTTGCCAGGATTGAGCGATACCGGACCGGTGACTTCCCAGTTCCGGGTATTGCCAGACCAGCGCTGTGGATTCCTGCGCTTTGCTCTTTCATAAACCATTTTCCGATGCGCCAGGCGCTGGTGATCAACGCCACGATGCCGATCTGCCGGTGTTACGAAGTTGATACCACTGTGCAGATGTCTTTCGTTGTAGGCGCACTCGAACGCCAGCATCCATTCACGCACAGCCGTGAGCGATTTAAAGCCTTTTGAGGGCCACTCCGGGCAGTATTTGACCGTGCGGAACAACGATTCCGAGTATGGATTATCGTTGCTCACTCTCGGACGACTGTGCGACATCAGCATGCCCAGATCGGCCAGCCGGGCCTTGAGCGTATAAGACGTCATTGGCGCTCCATTATCGGCATGCAACACCGGCGGGTTGTGCCAGCAGCTCTCGCGCAGCAATGCACGCTCGACCAGTTTCCTGGCTAGTTCACCGGATTCCATTTCATGGATTTCCCAAGCAACGATCTTGCGACTGTATATGTCCATAATCAGGTACAGGTACCAATGCTGGCCACGCACAGCGGACGGAC
>NZ_JALKAP010000029.1 GCF_023016045.1 Marinobacter sp. S6332
TCCCCGGTATTACGATTACCTGGCACGGGCATTCCTTGTTGTCGACACTGTTTCAACCAACTATACAGAGTCACATCGGAGATGCCTTCCTCTGCCGCCACCGACACGACACTTCGGTTCTGCGGAGGCAACAGCTTCTTCAGCACAGCGGCTTTACGCTCTTCGGAATAACGTGGCATGAATACTCCCATGCCGCCCCAACTAACTAAATTCAGGCGAAATTGCCAACTGGACAACTAGGCTGACAGAGGGGGATAGCCAACACACCCAAAACCCGGAGTCAGGCTATGAATCACAATTACGTATCGATCTCATTCCCGCAAGAAAAAGTGAAGCTATCTGGCTGGGACATCTCGCGGATCAAACAGACTATCGACAATCAAACCGCTCAAATAAAAAGGCCCATAACCATAACAATTAAGGCGATAGGCCAAAATGCATACTCGTCAGTGGAAACTGCTATGACGCCACTACAGAACCTTCAGGACGCGCATCTGCCTGAGGGTTGTAGGCTCAGTCGAGCCTGATTATCATGACGACCGCTCCAACCAGGCGCTCTGGCGACTGATACATCAGGTAGCGGCAGTTACATTAGATGTTCGTCTAGTACTGTGCATTGGGCTCCCAGGCAATGACGAACTGCCAGCCAAAGCACCTGCTTGCTACTACTTAACCATGCACTAGCATTAATGATCAGCCAAGAGTCCTTTGTAGTGGCGAGCCGGTCTACTTTACTCGCTCCAGTCATACGACATTACTTGTCGCACCCTTAAGTTACAGTATCAACAGCTCCCCGATGACTTGGCAATGAATACGGCAAGCCAGTCACTAAAGGAGTCACCATGCACGACTTTTCAACCATTCTTGCCCAGCACGGGTTCACATCTGAAAAATACGACTTTGATTCCACCATCGCCGGTTTCGATTACGACCTGCAGTTCGCTTTGTTCGATCAAGACAGCGTTTTCGATATCGAGAAATCAAAC
>NZ_JALKAP010000003.1 GCF_023016045.1 Marinobacter sp. S6332
TGGGGCACCTGCACCACGCGTTTTCATTGGGCCAGTCACTGAGTCGTTATGCTCATGAACAAGGATTGAGCTTCGCCGATCTGATGGTCTGGCGGCAGCGACTGATGATCCAGAAGATTGTTGTTCCCGACATGCACCGCCCCAATCGCTTTGTCAGTGTGGCGGTGGTCTCATGATGCGTCCAGAACTGACGATGTCGGTTTACCTATGCCGGGAGCCGGTCGACATGCGTAAATCCATCGACGGGCTATCGCTGCTGGTTCAGGAGGCGATGGAACTGAATCCCTTCGATGAAGCGGTCTTCGTATTCTGCAATCGCCAACGCGACAAGGTCAAGATTCTGGCTTGGGAGCGGAATGGCTTTGTACTCTGGTATAAGCGTCTGGAACGGGAACGATTTAAGTGGCCCGACACAGTGGGTGACGATGTTATGACCCTGTCAGGCCAACAACTGAACTGGCTTCTGGACGGTTACGACATTGCCCAGATGCAGCCTCATAAACCCTTATTTTTTGACGCCGCTGGTTGATTTCAAGGTGCTGATTTGTAGGCGTTTTGATACAATAGTTTCATGCCAAGCGCCGCTTCCGACTCACAGAAAATCATCGCTGAACTGGAGCAAAAGCTCCGTGTTCAAGCGGCGGATATTACTCGCCTAAAAAAACAAAGCCGGTCGCTGGAACGCGAGAATGAGTCTCTGGAACGCAAGGCTCAATCTCTGGAAGCCGCGAAGCGGGAACTGTTCGAACAACTGCGCCTGCTGATTGAAAACCGCTTTGGGCCTTCCACCGAGAAGTACAACATCCCTCAGGAAGACTTGTTCTTCGACGAAGCCGAAGCGCTGGTAGAGAGCGAACCGGCGTCAGACAGTGACGACGTTCCAGAAGACATCGCGGACACACCGACCAAGCCAGACTCTGCCAAGTCCCGCACTCGCGGTGGCCGTCTGGCGCTGCCACCGGAACTGCCGCGAGTGGATATTGTCCACGACGTGACGGACGGTCAGAAGCACTGCCATAACGACGGAACCGAATTGGTCTGCATCGGTGAAGAGATCAGCGAGCAGCTCGACATCATTCCCGCCAAGATCCAAGTGATCCGTCACATTCGACGCAAGTATGCCTGCAAGACCTGCGAAGACGGTGTCGTCACCGCACCCATGCCGTCGCAACCCTTACCCAAGAGCAATGCCAGCCCCAACCTCTTGGCTTATTCTGTCATCGCCAAATACGTGGACGCCTTGCCGCTTTACCGGCAGGAACGGGCGTTCAAGCGGTTGGGCATTGATCTGCCCAGAAATACCTTGGCTCGCTGGATGATCCAGACCAGTGAATTGATCGAGCCCCTCATTGAACAGTGCCGACAGCATCTGCACGCGAGTGCAGTCATCCACATGGATGAAACTACGCTGCAAGTGAATACCGAACCGGATCGCAAGGCCAGCAGTCCTTCGTACATGTGGGTACAACGAGGTGGGCCGCCCGGGCAACAAGTAGTGCTCTACGATTACGACGCCAGCCGTTCCGGTCAGGTACCAACGCGACTGCTGGAAAACTATCAGGGCATTCTGGTGACCGATGGTTATGAAGGGTACGCCCAAGTGGTTCGGATCAATCAGCTGACCCATGTGGGTTGCTGGGCGCATGCCCGCCGCAAGTTCGTGGAGGCCCAGAAAGTACAACCTAAAGGCAAGGTCGGCCGTGCCGATCAGGCCTTGAGTCTGATCCGCAGCCTGTATGCCGTAGAGCAAAAGGCCAAAACGATGAGCGCGGAGGAAAGGCTGGCCTTGCGAGACACTCAAAGCCGTGCACTCATCGAAAAACTGGAAGTCTGGCTAACGAAATCCTTGAATCAAGTGCCGCCGAAAACGGCCATTGGCAAAGCGCTGATCTACCTGAACCGACAGTGGCCCAAGCTAACCGTCTTCCTGACGGATGGTCGGATCCCGCTGGATAATAACCCGGCGGAAAATGCCATACGCCCGTTCGTCATTGGTCGAAAAAACTGGCTCTTCAGCCAGACACCAAAGGGTGCGCATGCCAGCGCCAGACTCTACAGCCTGATCGAAACCGCCCGAGCCAATGGCATTGAGCCCTATACTTATATGGTAGAAGTGCTTACCAAACTGCCATCATTGACGACCGACGATGAACTCGACCGGTTACTGCCTTGGAATCAGGGGGAAACCATTCCGGTGTAGTTCGTGGAGCGCTTACAAATTTCCCAGGTTGCCGCGCCAATGGGCCGGGTTCAGCCCGTTGCGAAGTATCCCGTCATGCCGAACCATTTCACATACATTATAAATCGTGATTCGAACCCTCTCTGCCGTTGGCGTTTTCTCTATCCAGATCGGGTTTAACGCCTGAACAACATGCCGCGGTTCAAGGTCCGACATCAAGATATTGCCAAGCTCAGGTAGGCAGTAGTCCTCAAGGTGCTGCTCCAGTCTGCGCCTCTGTTTTTCTGGATTTTTCCCTGAAAACTCAAGGCACTTTTTGTCGAAGTATTGTTGAGCAACATCGCCGAATGTTCTCTGTTGCGCTCTTTCAGCTATCAACGCTGATTTTGCTGCTCTTTTTCCCGCAATCGGGTCGTAGCCGTCAAACTGGACCCGATATCTGAGCTTCCGGGCTTTTTCCCGAGCCATTGCGAGCGGCACTTCGGGATAAGACCCCAACCCCAAATCTGTGCGTTTGTCACCGACCATCATCCTTAATATCCAGGAGCGTGCGCCGATCGCCTCTGGCCCCCTTGGTGGGCGACAATGCAAACACAACCCCTTCACACCACCCACCGCATGCAGCGCCGGGATTGGGTCACCGACTTGTTTTCCCTTACCCGCTTTTTTAACTGTCCCGTGGGTCAGCCTTTTAACCTGGAGAGCCCCCAGTTCTTGTGCAATTTTAGGCATTTTCTAACCTCCCGAAGCTCAATGCCCCATCATCTGTCCCATCATTAGCCGCGCAACTGAGCGCGATTTGATAGGACAAGACGATACTAGAATTTGAACGATCAGGAAGATTTAATAATACAGATCAGACACTTAGAGACATGGCGAGACAGCATGCAACGTAAAAATGGTGCCGCCTCCGGGCACCATTAGAATTCAGATAAAACCCGCTTCGTGCGGGCTTTATCGTTTTTATACACCGGTGGCTGACAACAACGCTCAAGCCGCACAGCACACGCGGTTCCTCCCTCCAGTTTTCGCGTCATACAGCGCTTTGTCAGCTCGGTTGGCGGCGGCTTCGAGGGGCTCTGTGGCACTATTAATTTGCGCAACACCCAGACTTACCGTGACCCGAATACTCACATCATCACCAACCTGAACGGAATGTTTTTCAATACCCTGCCTAATACGCTCAGCACAGCCTTTTGCTTCTGCACGATCGGCACCGGGTAGCAGGACCATAAACTCCTCACCTCCAAAACGGGCAATCAGATCCCTATCGCGGCTGAATTTCTGGAGATTAACTGCCACACCTTTCAAAACCAGATCGCCTGCATGATGCCCGTATGTGTCGTTCACCTTTTTGAAATAATCGATATCCAAGGTGACAACAGACACGGGCTCCCCTAAAGCCCTCGCCTTCTCAATCAGGCTCTCGCCTTCTGTCATAAAATACCGGCGATTATAAAGCTGGGTAAGCGGATCAGTGGCCGCCTGACGCTTGAGCTCACCTTGCTGGGCGCGGATATCTTCCAACACTTTAATTCGATATGAAATGATGAACGCCAGCGTTATCGCTTCCAGCACTATGCCAATTCCGACGCCGTGGCTGTTGAGGTAATTGGGCTCAATTGCTCCCTTGTAAAACAACACTGCGAACCCGTTGAAAACAACAAAGAAGCTATGCCCTACGAGAAAAAATTTCGCTAAAGGATTGCCCTTCCGCCACATGGAGAGGCTTACTGAGAAAGTAACCAGCATCATCAGTGCCGCAAGGCTACTCGCAGGTATTAGAGCGGCTTCAATATCGAACAGCCCATAACAGAAGCCTCCGACAAGCAAGACCAGCAATACGCTCAGAATTCTGTGTTCGGTAACGTAAAACTCGCGGGTTTCAAAAATCGACATCATGAACAGCACGAGGAAAATCGGCATGGTAAAGACCGATAGGTTCAGTATGAAAACGGCGTCTCCGTATATATTGAACGCTTCGGCAATCAAACCGTAAGACAGGGCTATCCAGACAACGCCAGATATGAGGTATAGGGAGTAAAGGATGTTCTCTTTTTTGCTGGTGGCGAAGTAAAGCAGGCCATTATAAAACACCAATGCCAGCATCATTCCCACCAGTAATGCGATGTCTAAATGCCCACCCACCAATGCCTTTCGCGAATGCTGATCGTCATAGATTTCCGCAGCAAACCACTGATGCGAGTAGAGATGGCTGCGTACAAACAAAACCGTTGTTTCCCCCGCGGGCACTGAGAATGGGTAAACTACGGTTCCTCGGTACATCAAAGGGTTATTGCTAGCACTGTTAAGATCCACTCTTGCCTGACCCACCAAACTCTGAGAGCGCTCCTCGTATATCTCTAATGCTCGCACCTGAAAGGCCGCTGGCAAGTGCAGAAACAACGCCTTTGCCTCTGGCCCAGAGTTATCAAGCGTAATCCGGTGCCAAGTTACCGATGCGCCAGTGCCGAGTGTTGCTGTGCTGTTTGTGGTTTCGAAACTCTGACTCCGAGCAGCTTCGTACGTCAACGACTCTGAGCTATCTATAAAGTAGCCGACAGGAAAATCTGCCAACCGAACATCGTTACCGCCCACATCCTGAGCTGGCACTGCGTATGCTGCGACACTCACAAGCCACAACAGAAAAATGTACAGAATCAGTCTGCATGGCGCCGCACTGGGGGAGATAATCGGGAGGTACATGGGAGCTATCCTTGTGCATACACATACCGGATATTGACCACTCCGGTTTTTAACTGCAATTTTTAGTCATTGTCGTGACAGCTTCAACATTTTTGGAGGCAGCTATAGGTCAGCTTCTGGCCGCTTGAAAAAATCAAATAAGAACTGATATACACCGACCTGAACAAAGAACTGACGCAAGGTGCTGAATAGCTCCGAAGCCCCTGACCATGGATAGTTCAAACCAAGTGGCGCAGATGTTCCGTTTTGGAACTCATGGTTAAAGGAAATCCGCAAACTCCCGAAGCTTCGAAACCGTTTGAGGCAACTGCTGCTATTGCAGCGTTACCAAAAACGTATCAACAGTAAGCGGCGGATTCTTAAGCGCTGAACGCTGCGCCTGAAAAGCGCGGAGACACGATGTAGGTGCCATGTCGATCTGGTAAAGAATAAAGTCGTCCGGGTGAATCACTTCAATATCGTACTGGCGAAGCGCTGCTGCGGGAAAATCTTTCTGGTTGAAGGTAACAATAGCGTTAGCGTTACAACGGATGGCCGCTGCCAGCACGTGGCGATCATCTGGGTCCGGAAGTTCCAGCCCCTCTATAAGGGGCTCGTACCCATATACTTTTGCATCGCGCACATGCCGGTCCATCAGCTCCCTCGCTCGCAACAAGCTTTCCGGCGAATGCTTTTTGGCTCTCAGCAGCGCATTAATCCATTCATCATGGATATGATCCGTCCAGTGCGCCTTGAACAGGTCCGTCAATGCCAGACGCATCAGCGCATCTCGCAAGGGCGCGGGATACAAGACACAGGCATCGTAAACGACGGCAAACTTGCTCATTTCCTGTTAGTACCCCATTCCTTCGTTCTGGGAAAGTTCCGCCAATTCGTCCAGCGCTGAGTGCCGCTCGCGGTCTACCTGTTCCTTGTAGCTCAATACGTCTTGCAACTTTACTCGCCGGTGAGCACCCACCTTTCGAAACGGAATATCTCCTGCTTCCAGCAACTTCACGAGGAAGGGGCGACTAACATTCAATAGGCTTGCCGCGTCCTGTGTGCTGATTTCCTGATGATAGGGGATAAGACTGATAGCATTACCCTGCGACACTTCCGCTAGCACGTCCAACAGTATATGCAGCACATGCCCCGGCAACACCAACTCATCTGCCTCGCCGTTGCTGCCACGCAGCGAGAGCTGTACCCGGTCCACATCCGTGTACTTGGACAAGGTGCGGCTGGAAACCTTGGCCTGTTCAACCTCTGTCGCCGTTGGCAAATGCACAATTTTTTGAGCAGACATAGCGTCCTCCTGATATGCAAATGACAACTGTCTGGCCACCCATTATGCCGACCAAACAAAATAAACGAAACAACCGAAACAACCGAAACAGACGATTTTGCTATAAGTACGTTCAAGCTGTAGCCATATCCCCCCGATAAACAGCTATGCGTCATCACCGCCAACACCCAACTTTTGTTCTCATCCCACCCCTACCACTAAATGTGGTGCCCATACCTCACAAGTCATGCTGCCTGCGTGAAGCCCGCCCCGACCAGAAATGGTATTGCCGGTTTGTGAGGAAAAATCAATCGCGCTTGCAGCAGCGCTAGCGGAGGCCCGGAGCCATGATCTGAACATGGTTAAAACTAACTTAGCGTACGGGGACAGGGCCTGCGCGTGTGGAAAATCGAGAGATCCTGACCCCATATGCTGAGGGTTTGCCACACAAGAACTATCCGGACGACACAAGATACGAGGAAGAGGTAGCTGCGACCTTGGTTTCCCCCACAGGCACCGATAATGGATAGACTGAGACTCCTCGGTACGTCAAAAAGATTATTGCCGGCACTGTTAGGATCCGCCATTGCCTGACTATGGGAAGGGGGTATCGACACTCTTGTTAACCTTAGAAGGGAGCAATCATGGTCACTTGCCAGTCGATACAACAACGCGTCAACACTCCCTAGGGTGCTGGAACACCGTTCTTCCGGAAAGCTCTTACATTTTTCAGCTCTCGCTCGCACCGCTCAAAAGAGAAGTTCCGCAGATAAAAGCTTTCAGGGCTATCGTCATCCCTGAGATCCAAGTCTGATCGACTCTCGTGAAGCTTGGTAACAGTTGCCGCAACTGCATCCAGGCCACACACAGGAGATGATGAATATACCGAATTGGAGTGAACCCTTTTTCAAATAACTTTATCTTCGCCATCTTTTCTTTCTGTCTGTTGCACTAGCGTATCAAGCACGACTCTGTAACCTGCATGCAGCACAATTACAATTGCAGGCCAACTTCCCTCACACAAGCTGGCCCGTCAAAAGCCCAAAAGCTACCCATTCACAACCGTAACCGGTCCCGTCGCATGGCGAACGACTTTTTCGCTAATGCTTCCAAGGGTAAGGCTACGCACCAACGAATGACCTCGGCGGCCTAATACCAGATGCGCACCCGCGTTGGCTTCCAGATATTCAAGTATCTCTTTGGCGGGATCGCCCCTCAGAAGGATTTCTTCGGCCGGGTCGGTTGTTCCTCTCACAGCCTCCTTAACAGCGTCAAACGCTTCGCGCCCGAAGCTTTCTACCTCTGCATCGATGTTTTCTGGCGTTACGCCACCGATAATGAGTCGTTCCAAACGCGCGCTTGGAAAAACAGATAACAGCTTAAGCGATTGGCCCGTAGCTTTTGCCAGCCCGGCTGCCATCCTCGCAGCTTCTACCGAGTGGTTTGAACCGTCGCAAGCTACTACAAAGCCGGACGTAACTTTTGGCATAGCACACCTCCACCTGTATCTGCTTTAAGAACACCTTTCTAATACCTTAGCACAGACTTTCGCTGGCACTGCCTGCACCGGCTTGTTCGGATATGGCGCTGTTATCTAGGCATGCGAATCAGCGCTTAAAAGCAAAAGAATGTCGCATTAACGCAAGCTATTGGCCCGCTGCCGATGTAATGTCGAAGTACAAATAAAATAATGAGGGCAGCAATGGCCGATCATTACGTGGCATTTTCAATTCCATTTTTTCTGTTGTTTATCGCCTTGGAATCGTTCTATTTCTGGCGGAAAAACCGCACATCGTTGCGGCTGAACGATAGCCTCACCAACATGAGCTGCGGCATTGTTACGCTGATTTTTGAGCTATTTACCAAGGGCGGGCTTTTTCTGATTTTTGCTTTTCTGTCAAACAGGTTTGGTCTGTTTGAGTGGAATATGGGCTCTGCATTCACTTGGATTCTGTTCTTCTTCGTTTATGACTTTTTCTACTACTGGGGGCATCGCCTGTCTCATACCGTGAACTTTATGTGGAGCGGCCACCTGCCCCACCATCAAAGCGAGGAATATAATTTCACGGTCGCACTGCGGCAGGGTGCATTTCAAGACACATTGATGTTTCCCGTGTTTATTCCAATGGCGCTTATGGGCTGCCCGATCGAAGTGTTTGCAACCGTTCTGCTATTGAATAAGTTTTTCCAGTTCTGGATACATACACGCGCCATTGGTCGCGTACCGGTTATCGAAGGCATTTTGAACACGCCCTCGGCCCACAGAGTTCATCACGCGGTGAATACCCGATACGTAGACAAGAACTACGGCGGGGTGGTCATGTTTTGGGACAAGCTTTTTGGCACCTGGTCTGAAGAAAAAGCAGAGGAGCCTTGTGTTTATGGTGTGCGCAAACCTTATCGAAGCTGGGACCCGATATCTGCGCACGTTGATTGGTGGTCAAGGCTATGGAAAGACGCGGTGAACACGCAAAGTTGCACAGACAAGATCAAACTTTGGTTTATGCCCACGGGCTGGCGCCCGGCAGATGTCACCAAAAGCGATCCTTGGCAGCCCTATGACATCGAGAACTACAAAAAGTACGATCCCGAAGTCAATCTCTGGCAAAAGGCCGCTTCAGTCGTATTGTTTACGGCGACACTTCCCATAATCAGCCACCTGCTATTCGAGCAGTTTAATCTACCACTGTGGAAAAAAATGGGCCTAGCCGCAGTAATACTATTTTGCCTCTATGCCTGTGCGTACCTGCTTAAAGGTAGAAAGCGCCAGACGTTTGAAGCAACGCCCGAAGCGAGCGAGAGCAAAGGAATTTCATAAAGCCAGAAAAACCGAGTACGGGCTTATACCTAGCGTTAACAAATCTCAACAGAAGAGGCCGCGCGCAACCACTATCCTTAGCGCCCTATTAACCCCCCCCGCCTCTTCAAAGGGATACCCAACGCTTATGAAAGACACTGATCTGGTTTTCCAAAGTTATGGAAGATGCTGCAACAGTGACCAGTTTTTTGTAGATTTTTACGACCACTTCATGTCGAGCTCGGATGCCATCAAAAAGCGCTTTGTGAACACAGATATGCCTGCACAGCGTCACCTGCTTCGGAATGGCGTTATGCAGCTTATTCTCACCGCACGCGGCATGCCAGACCGCAAACTTAGGGCGCTTGGCGAGAGCCACAACCGAAACCACTTCAACATCAACCCGGAATGGTATTCGCTTTGGTTGGATGCCCTGATGAAGACCGTGCGCCTTCATGACCCTGAGTGCACCCCCAAGCTTGAAAAAGCCTGGCGAGAAGTACTGACACCGGGAATTGATCTTATCCGTGGAGCCTATTAGAAGCCTAACGGATACTTCTTGATTCGGCCTGTTGATTTCCACACACTTGAAGCCCAGCCCCGAAGCGATAAACTGCGCTTATGCTCTACAAATTACTGCCTGGCTTGCTCTGGTTGCAGGGATATACCACCCACACGTTAAAGCGAGACGTGGTATCTGGCTTGGCTATTGGCGTTATGCTGATCCCACAAAGCATGGGCTACGCAGTTCTCGCTGGCTTGCCACCTGAGTTCGGGCTGTATGCTTCAATCTTCCCGCCGCTACTGTACGCGTTACTGGGAACCTCCAACAAGATATCGATTGGCCCGGTGGCATTGGATGCCATTCTTATTCTTTCCGGTCTCAGCGTGCTCGCGGAGCCAGGTTCAGACCAGTATCTTCAGCTTGCGATTGAGCTCACGCTACTGGTTGGCTTGATTCAGTTTTTATTCGGGCTGCTGAGGTTTGGCTTTATCGTCAACTTCCTCTCCTACCCCGTTGTGGTTGGTTATACCTCGGCTGCTGCCGTTATCATCATTGGCAGCCAACTCCAGAACCTAACAGGCGTTCACGTAGATAGCGCCAATGTACTGGACCTCTGCTATCAGCTTTTACTCAACATCAGCAGCTGGCACGGCATTACGGTAGGAATCTCAGTAGCAAGCCTTTTGTTTATCTTTACTTGTAAACGCCGTATGCCAAAGGTGCCCAACGCTCTGATTTTGCTGGTTGGCACCATGATGCTTTCAGGGCTGTTCCATGCCGGGCAGGCAGGTGTAGAAGTGATCAATTCCGTGCCCAGTGGCTTCCCCGCTTTTCAGTTCCCTAATCTGGACTTTGACAAATTTGGCGAGCTGCTGCCGGTGGCGTTTACCGTAGCCTTGATGGGCTTTGTGGGCACCATGTCGATCTGTAAATCTCAGGAGTCCCCCAAAGACAAACGCAATGTTCAGCCAAACCAGGAGCTGGTTGCTCTCGGTTTAGCGAATGCTCTGGGTGCCATGTTCCGCAGCTTTCCGGTTTCCGCCAGCTTTTCTCGCAGTGCTGCGCTGCGAGAAGCTGGCGCACTCACCCAAGTATCAGCGATTATTTCCTCCGGCCTAATTGCCGTTACAGTGCTATTTCTTACACCTTTGTTTACTGACTACCCCTTACCGAAGGCCGTTCTGGCAGCGATTATCGTTATGTCTGTACTGGGGTTGTTCAAATATAGGGAAATGAAGGTTCTTTTTAAGCAAGACAGAAAGGAATTTCTGATACTGCTGGTCACTTTTGTGATCACGCTGTTACTAGGCGTTCAGCAGGGCTTACTGGTGGGCGTTGCAGTATCGCTGATGCTGGTAATTTACAACAGCACAACGCCACACATGACCGAGCTAGGAAAGCTTGACGGTGAAGACCTATACCGCAACATTCATCGATTCGAAAGCATTAGCGTGCGGAAAGACTTGCTGATTTTCCGCTTTGACGCGCCGCTGTATTTTGCCAATAAGGATTATTTTAAAACACGCCTATACAGCCTTATCAAGCAGCGGCCCGAGGGGGCGCTGAAGGCGGTGATACTGGACGCCCAATCTGTAAACAGTATCGACAGCACCTCCCTGATCATGTTGGAAAGCGTAATCGAAAACCTACGGGAACAGGGCATTCAGTTCTATATGGTTAGCCTGATAGGCCCTGTGCGCGACACTCTCACGCATTCTGCCGCGTTGCGTGAGTATGTGCTGGACGAGCACATGTTCCCTCAGATAACGGACGCAGTGCTTTATATCGATCAGGGCATCAGCTCCCGCGCGTCCATCGCAAAACAGAGCAATACAGCGAAGACACGCCGCTCTAAGGGCTAGAGGCTAGTAGACAGAAGAAGAGTTAAGCTTGCTCCGAACTAAGCCGTGCCTGCCGTTCAATAGCAGCTGGACCGCCAGCAGCAAGAATGGCTGCGCCGAACACACAGATAGCCATAACCAACACGACAGGTAACAAGGTGCCGCCTGCGAGAGTCGCAGAAAGCGCGCTTATAGCACCCGCGATTGTGAACTGTGCGGCCCCCAGCATTGCCGCAGCCGTTCCCCCGAGGTGGGGAAAGAACTCCAGCGCATTGGCCATATTGTTGGGAATAATAGCCCCCATAAACCCAACGGCGACAATGATGCAAGCAGCTATAACCCAGTATGGCGCACCAGCCCAAGCGCAGATTACCAGCGCACTAACAGCAATGGCCTGCAAAAATACGCACACCCGTAAAATCCGCACCGATTGATACTTATTGAGCAGGCGCCGATTAAGCAAGTTCAGGCTAGCCATAGCCACAATGTTAGCGGCGAACAACGCCGAGAACATCGAGTTTGAGAGCCCAAACCACTCTTGGTAAATGAACGATGCGTGCGTAATAAACACAAGCATGGAACTGAAGCATAAGGCTTGCAAACCAACAAACCGCATGGTGACAGTATGGCGAAGCACCAGCCCATAGTTGGTAAGCAGTGTGGAAACAGGTGTGTGCTCCGTTCGCCGAGGCGGTAGACGCCTAAACAGAACAAAATGCAGAACAATCGCCAGCAGAGCGGCATAACCTGCAAGCATCAGGAAGATCACATGCCATTCGCTGAAATACAGCAATGCAGAACCGATAGACGGCGCTGCGGCAGGCGCAACAAACATAACCAAGCCTATTAAACCAAACAGGCGAGCTGCATCCTGCCCGCTGGTCTGATCGCGGACAATGGCCGGAACAGACACCGCACAAAAAGCACCACCAATACCCTGCACAATACGCCAGCCCAACATATTCGGTAGCGTTTCTGACTGGGCCACCATAAACGCCGCAAAGGCAAAAATCGTAAGCCCGGCAAACAAAATTTGCTGTCGACCATAGCGGTCGGAAAGCGGACCACCCAACAATTGCGCAAGGCCCAAAGCACCCACATAGGCGCTCAGTGTCAACCCCACTCCACCGTGCCCAATACCAAGCTCATCAGCGATTTCCGGAAAAGCGGGCAGGTAGGCATCGAGTGCCAATGGACCTAATGCAACGGTCATCCCCAACAAAACTGCAAGTTGGAGATGAGATAAGGGTGTCGTATTCAAATCTGCCCCCAAAACGTCATAGCCAAACGGTACATAGAAAACCTTGTATTGTTAGCGTGCTTACTAAGGGGCAGTCTACAGCATCAACGCAAGATACACTCCCAACTAAGCGATCGATTCAAACTACGACGCTTGCGGCGCAGGCTGTTACCTTTATTGACACCATAGCCCGCCCGAAGCTGCGATTGCACCTTCGCCAGCTTGCGCCGGTAGCTGGCACAAGCTTTCTCCTGCTTGGCAATCGCTTTGGCGCTCGACTTGGCGCGCCCTGAGCTCCCTTTGCGATCAGACGAGAGCATTCCTCGCACTTGCTTGCGAATACCCGAGGTACGTCGATGCTGCTCAAGGTTTTCCGACATGGGCACGGTGACTGGTTCAGTCACATCAACGGATTGGTGTTTTTTGTTTGATGGCGGAGTGTCGGTGAAATGAACCGCACCACTGGCGTCTGTCCATCTATAGATTTCGGCAGTTGTTGGTGACGAAAAAATAACGATCAAAATCGCGAAAGCCAATATCCTTGGCATAATAGTCCACTCCCTGTGGTGTCATCCAATGTATTCGCAGTATAACGCTTACCGCTGATAGTGTATGGCGGGCCCTGATTTAAATGCTTGCATTAAACACTCGTTGCGCCACAATAAGTCGCAAAAAAACGTCGCAAAAAAATCGTAAAGCTGTGTGTGGAAGGTATTGATTTCCACTGCAACAGTCCGTAAAACAAACGCCTTTGAATGACAGCCTCAGGAGCCATCCATGGCGGACCAAGCGCCTTTGATCTGCAAGGACATACACAAGACTTTTGCCGAGCTGGAAGTGCTCAAAGGTATTTCACTTGAGACCCGCAAAGGCGATGTAGTGTCCCTAATCGGCAGTTCTGGTTCGGGCAAAAGTACCTTCTTGCGCTGCATCAACCTTTTAGAAACCCCAACCTCCGGCGACATTATTGTTCACGGCGACCCTATAAGGTTTACCACAAACCGCAAGGGCGAGCGGATTCCGGCAGACAACAAGCAGGTGGAGCTGATTCGAGCCAAGCTCTCCATGGTATTTCAAGGCTTCAACCTCTGGTCACATATGACTGTGCTGGAGAATATTATTGAAGCGCCAATCAATGTACTCAAGATCCCTAAAAAAGAAGCCATCGAGCGCGCAGAAGCATATCTCAACAAGGTCGGCATATACGAGCGCAAAGACTATTATCCGGCTCAAATGTCTGGTGGCCAGCAGCAACGTGCTGCCATTGCCCGGGCCTTAGCTATGGAGCCGGAGGTAATGCTTTTTGATGAGCCTACCTCGGCGTTAGACCCCGAGTTGGTCGGAGAAGTATTAAAGGTTATGCAAAGTCTGGCCGAGGAAGGCCGAACCATGATCGTAGTAACTCACGAAATGGCATTTGCAAAGGATGTGTCGACTCAGGTGCTGTTTCTACATCAGGGCGTTATAGAGGAACAGGGTACACCCCAAAAGGTGTTTGATAACCCAGACTCAGAACGCATGAAACAGTTTCTGGCTCCCAAGTTCTAACATGCGGTGCTATCTTTATCGCTGTTGGATAGTTAAATTCCAAAAAAATAACGCCCACAAGGCGACATACTGGAGAAGTGACACATGAAAAAACTGATGATTGCAGCGAGTTGCGCACTGGCCATGCTTGCCAGCGGTGCCCATGCAGACGAGCGTAACCTGCGCATTGCTTTCGACGTACCTTATGAGCCGTTCGAATACAAAGATGAAAATGGTGACCTGACCGGCTTTGAAGTGGACCTGGCTGCCGCCATGTGTGAAGAAATGAAGGCAGACTGCGAATTCGTTATTCAAGCCTGGGACGGCATGATCCCTGGCCTGCTGGCCCGTAAATTCGACCTGATCATGTCATCCATGTCGATCACCCCAGAGCGCGCAGAGCGTGTTCTGTTCTCCGAGCCATACTACAACACCCCAGGCGGATGGTTTGGACCAGACAGCTTTAACGCCGACGTGACTGATATGAGCGCCATGAAAGGTAAAACCGTTGGCGTTCAGCGCGGCACCACTATGGACACTTTTGTTACTGAAGAAATGAGTGGCGTAGTAACCATTAAGCGTTACACCACTGCCGATGACATGGTTCTTGATCTTGAAGGCCAGCGTTTGGATGTCGTGTTTGTCGACTATCCGGTTGGCGAGCAGACCGTTTTAACCAAAGACGGTTTCAAGGAAGTCGGCGAAGCCGTAAAGCTGGGTGAAGGTGTAGGCGTTGCTATGCGTAAACGTGACAAAGACGTTGCTGAAGAAGTAAACAAAGCTCTGCGCAAGCTGAAGGAAGATGGCACCTACAACGCCATAATGAAGAAGTACTTCGCCTACGACGTGAAGGTCTGACCGTCAGAATCTAATACTACCAGCCTCAGGGGTGGCCATTAGGGCTGCCCCTGACCACCGGACATTCCCATGTTTGATCTGAAAGGCTATGGCCCGGAACTGCTGAGCGGAGCAGTTGTCACCATTGAACTTGCCTTCCTGTCTCTTGCCTTGGCACTGGTGCTGGGGCTCATTGGCGCGGCAGCAAAGCTTTCAAATAGCCGTGTAGCTGTGGGCGTAGCAACCACCTATACCACCTTGATTCGCGGCGTTCCCGATCTGGTTATGATGCTGCTGTTTTACTATGGCGGACAGGTGTGTGTGAACATGCTCTCCGACTACATTTGGGACACCTACGAAGTCGACTTTTTCTTCCAGTTCAATCCATTCATTTCTGGCGTTATTACCATCGGGCTCATTTTTGGTGCCTATATGACAGAGACCTTTCGCGGTGCCTTTCTGGCGGTTGAAACAGGGCAGATTGAAGCGGCCCGCGCCTACGGATTTAGCACCTGGCACACGTTTCGCCGGGTGATGGTTCCGCAAATGCTGCGTCATGCGCTTCCCGGTATCGGCAACAACTGGCAGGTATTGCTGAAAACCACGGCGCTGGTTTCTATTATCGGGCTCACGGATATGGTGCGTGTGGCAGAGGAAGCCGCAAAAGCGGAACGTATGCCGTTCCACTTTTTCATTCCTGTGGCCTTTGTGTACCTCGCCCTCACGGCAGGCTCGGAGCTTTTCATCAAGTGGCTCGATAAACGAGCTAACGCCGGCGTGATTCAGGAGAGCTGATAATGCCACCCGATTTTATCGCTGCCTGGCTTAACAGGAACGAGATTTTTACAGCCATGACCATCATGGAATACTGGGATGGAATGGTTACGACCGTTCAACTGGTGTTTCTGTGTCTGATTATAGGGCTTGCGTTTGCGGTTCCGCTGGCGATTCTTCGCACGGTTAAAAATCCGTTTGTGTCTGGCCCTGTTTGGCTTTACACCTATATTTTCCGCGGCACCCCGCTGCTGATTCAGCTCTATATTATCTACTATGGCGTTGCTCAAATTCCCGGTATTCAGGAAACATTCTGGTGGGAGATTTTCAGGGAGCCGTTTTACCCTGCCCTGCTGGCGTTTACGTTGAACACCTGTGCCTATACCACTGAGATTATTCGTGGTGCGATTATTTCGACTCCTCATGGTGAGATTGAGGCGGCGAAGGCTTACGGCATGAATTGGTTTATGCGGATGCGGCGTATTGTGTTACCCAGCGCGGCGCGGCGGGCTGTTCAGGCGTATTCCAATGAGGTTATTTTCATGCTGCACTCGAGTGCGATTGCGAGTGTGGTAACGATTGTGGATCTTACGGGGGCGGCGCGGAATATTTACTCGCGGTTTTATGCGCCCTTTGATGCGTTTATCTTTGTGGCGCTTTGCTACATGGTGTTGACGTTTATTTTGGTGTTCGTATTCCGCAAGATTGAGAATCATTTGTTGCGGCATCAGCGGCCTGCGGGTTCGTGATCAATGATTAAAAGCACTGCCTGAAACAATGTGCTTGGGCAGGCGGTCACGATCCTTCCGGGAGACGCTACGAGCACATCCATGTGCGCTTGACTGAAGCCATCCATGGCTTCAGACACTCCCGGAAGGATCGTAACCGCCTGCCCTCCAAACTCTTCGGGGAGCCCTCATGACAGCAACTGCACAAATACACTTATTTGATGCCAACCCTGATTGGCTAGCCCACACACTTGCCAACGCCACAGCTGATCTTCCCGAAACCAAAACCACCCTCTCAGATGGCACCCGCGTAACCCGTAAAGCCGTTGGTGTTTTGCATATCACGCCGCCCCCCGATCGTGCCAATCCGAATCAGGAGGCAGTGATTATCTCAGCCGGTATTCACGGCAACGAAACCGCTCCTTTTGAGGTTCTAAACGCGCTAATCAGCGAGCTGTTGAACGGCGAGTGGCTGTTGGCTTGTCCGCTGCTACTGATTTTGGGGAACCCGCCAGCTATGGTGGCCGGGGAGCGGTTTTTGGATGTGAATCTTAATCGGTTGTTCAACGGTGCCTATAGCAAGCCAGAATATAAAGGACTGCCAGAAGCAGCGCGGGCGCAGTTTCTTGAGGAGATGTGTCGTCAGTTTGCGATGGCGCATCCACAAGCGCTTTCCCACTACGATTTACACACCGCTATAAGGCCATCCCAGCGGGAGAAGTTTGCGCTTTATCCGTTTGTTGAGGGTCGGCAGGTGCCAGAGAGTCAGTGTGATTTTCTGCTTGAGGCAGAGGTGCAAACTTTGTTGCTGCAACATAAGGTGGGAACTACGTTTTCATCATTTTCTTCATCCGTGCTGAATTCTGAGAGCTTTACTGTGGAGCTCGGTAAGGTTCATCCATTCGGAATGAATGACCTTTCTCGTTTTGAAGGGATCAAGAAGGCACTTCGGCGGCGTTTTTGTGGCAACCCTACCCCAGTCAAACAGTCACCTTTTGACCACCTCACGGTTTTCGAAGTGGTGCACGAGATTCTGAATACCGGGAAAAACTTCCGATTTCATGTTCCGGACGATGTGGCCAACTTTACCGAGTACGCATCAGGCACCGTGATCTGGGAGGATGACGATACCTGCTACAGAGTTGGTGCTACACCAGAGGCAATTGTTTTTCCAAATCGGAATGTACCCGTGGGCCAGCGGGTGGGGCTTCTTATCAAGCCCCGGTAAACCCGCCAATATCGCGCCTAGCCTAAGCCGGAGCATTTTCCGGTTCCGCAACTTTCACTTTGATCAACTGAGTACACACTGCGGGTATAACCAATAGGGTCAATACGGTCGAGGCCAGAAGTCCGGAGATAATGGCCCATGCCATCGGGGGCCAGAGTGTGGAGCTGGAGAAGGCCAATGGGAGCAGGCCAGCTACTGTGGTTGCCGTGGTCAGTAGAATGGGGCGGGTTCTTTGTACGACCGCTTTGCGCATGGCTTCGTGGATGTTCTCGCCGTTTTCCAACTCTCGGTCCATCACATCAAGGAGCACTATGGCGTTGTTCACTACAATGCCTACCAGTGCGATAACACCCAACAGCGACTGGAACCCGAAGGGTGAGCCGGAGAGAACTAGGCCAGGGAATATGCCCACGGTGGCCAAGGGCACTGTCAGCAAGATGATACCAACCCGCCGGAATGAGTTGAACTGCAGCAGCAGGAAGAACAGCAGTAAGAGTATGCCGATTGGCGCAGCGGTTAACAGCGCGCCATTGGCATCGCCGGAGCCTTCTGCATCGCCACCCATTTCCAAGCGAGTGCCTTTAGGCAGTGGGTTATCTTGCAGCGCCAACTCCAGACCACTCAACGCCTGACTAAAACTATACCCGTTGAGTAGGTTAGCCGTTACCGTGTTTAGCCGGGTTCCGTTACGCGAATAGCGTGCGGCGGGCTCCCAAGTGGTTTCAACACTAGCAACGGCAGACAGCGGAACTGCTTCACCGCGGCTATTGTAGATGTTTACCGACAGAAGCCTTGCCAATGGCAGCGATGTACCTTCCTGCGAGCGCAGCACCAGCGGTATCGGGTCTTTTTCTTGCCGGTAGCGCTCGGCAACAACCCCGAAGCTCTGGCCATAGAGACTTTGAGCAACGTCGGCGCGAGTAAGCCCGTATCTGGCTGCGGTGGCGTCGTCTACGTTGATGGCAATGCTAGGTACGCCAATATCCAAATCATGGCGAACATCTACAGTACCTTCCACCTGACGTAACGCACTAAACAGCTGCTCAACCGCGTGGGTGCGCTCCCTGTCGTCGGCGTGATATACGCGCACTTCTACCGGTGCAATACTTGGGGGGCCTTGGCCGAGCACGCCAACACTTACGTCTAGCTCGGGCATTTGCTCATCCACATGGGCACGAATCCAGCGAATCATTTCTGTCGTGTCTTCAAGTGCTGGCGTCGCTACCACGAGCCGCCCCCTGTTTGGTGCCTGAGGTGCACGCTGAAGGTTGTAATAGAAGGCTGGGCCTGTAAAACCAACAAAACGATGGATTTGCAGCGCTTTGGGCTGTGAGCGTATGGCGTGTTCTAAATTAGCAGCGGCTTCAGCAGTGCGTTGCTGATCTGTGCCCTCTGGCATGAACAACTCAACAATTACCTGAGGCCGATCGGCATTGGGAAAGAACTGCTGTGCCATAAACGTGGTCATAGTCAGGCTGATCACAACCAACAAAGCACCGGCGGCAATCAGCCGTTTAGGATGCCGGTATACCAAACCACCAAGAAAGCGCGCCAAGCCAATCAAGCGATCAGCCTCGGCGTTGCGGCGAGGCTTGAGGAATCTTGCCGCCAGCAGTGGAACCACCGAAATCGCCAGCAAATAACTAACAGACAGTGTGAGCATAATCATCACCGGCACGCCCCGAGTGAAGTCTGCCGCACCGCCTTTGGCCAGTAAAAGTGGTGCAAAGGCCGCAAGCGTGGTGCCCGTGGAAGCTCCGAGCGGGCCAGCAAGCTCACCGACGGCTTTGCGCAGGGCGTCCAAACGACGCATGCCTTCGTCCAGATGTCCCTGAATGTTTTCGACAATCACTATGGCGTTGTCGATCAGAATGCCTAAGGAGATCACCATGCCGATCACCGCGATTTGGTGCAGAACACCGCCGCCGAGATCGTAAAGTCCAACACTGATCAACGCCACCATCGGTAGAATAGACGCCACCAGCAGCCCCATGCGAATGCCCATGCCGGTAAACACCACCGCCACGATAATCAACACCGAAAGCACCAGACTCCACGCTAGATTATCCAAGCGCTCCGAGACCTTGTCTGGCTGGAAAAACATCTCGCGGATTTCATAAGGTTCGAAATCAGGCCGCACCTCGGCTAGCCGCTCACGTACTCTTTCACCAAACCGAATCGCATCGGTGGTGCCCTCTTCCATAATCAACGAGAGCAATACAACGCGCTCGCCATCAAACCATGTTTCAGGCTGGCGCGGTTCAGCGGGGCCACGCCATACATCAGCAGCAGCGGCCAATGGCACCTGCGAACCGTCAGGAAGCTCAATGGGAGTTGCACGGATGGCATCAATGTCGGCAAATTCAGTGTTGGGAAGCACGGATAAGCGACGGCCGTCTACAACGACAAAGCCACCAGGGGTTGTTTGGTTACGTTGAGCTAGGGTTTCTAGAATTCGCGCGGGCGAAATACCCAGCCGATAAAGCGCGGCATCGTCCAGTGCCAACGTAATCTGTTCATCAGCGTCCCCCTCCAGCTCTATGCGGGAAACGCCGCTAAGATCAGATAGGTTCTGTTTAAGCCGTTCGGCGACATCTGAGAGTTCACTCACCGAAGGTGCGCCACCAATGGCAAGCACGATGGCAGGGTTGTCGATCAACCGGTCGTCCAGAACCATCTGGCCAACGTCGTCTGGGAAATCCTGCTTTGCACGCTCCATCGCTTGGCGCACACGATCCCACGCCGGATCTGTGTCATAAATATTATCATTAAGCCGCAGCCGAACAAGCGCTACGCCGGTACGAGCAGTGCCCTGGGAAACGTAAACCTCTTCCACTTGGCGCAATTCATCAGTGAGTGGCCTTAAAACCAACCGTTCAACGGCATCGGCACTAGCGCCGGGGTAGCTTACTGAAACCAGACCCGCACGGTAGGGAAAAGAAGGATCTTCCTGGCGCGGCATGGTGCTGTACGCCGCAATACCCAGGAGGCAAAGCATGGTAACCACCATGCCCAATAGGCGTTGGAAATTGAGTAATCGGCGCGTCATTAGCGCACCTCCACGGCATCACCGTCGGCGAGGCGAGTCATACCTGCGTATACCACTTGATCTCCGGGCTCTAGCTCTCCGGTGCGCACCACAACACGCTCACCGACTACACGTTCAACTTCGATAGGCACACGCCGGGCCACGCCATCACGCACGCGAAACACCATCATGCCATCGGCACTGCGGACCACCGACAAAAGCGGAACCGTGATCGCAGACTCGCGAATCGGAGTAATGCCCACTTCAACTGGCTCGCCAGTATCCAGAGTGTTAATGGGTAAGCTGACCAGAACCGGATGCAGCTCACCACGGATGGCTCCGGCTTGAGCAATTTCAACAACAGACCCGGTCACCGGCGCTGCACTGCGATTCTGCACAGACCAAACAGGCAACTCCTGATCGAGCGACACATGGGCCAACAGGTAGGCAGGCACCCGTACTTCTACTTCCTTCCCCTCGGGTGAGGATAAGCGCATAACCGGCTGGCCCGCTGCCACAAACTCGTCTCGCTGTACCAACAGCGCTTCAACACGCCCCGCAAACGGCGCTCGCAACGTGCTTTCCTGTAAAAGCTGAGTAGCTTCCGCCAGAGCTGCTTGAGCAGTGGCTACACTGGCTTTTAGGGAGTCCCGGCGGGCAGCAATTTGTTCAAGATTCTGCTCGGAAACCACACCGCGCTCATGCAAACGGCTGGAGCGTTCCCACTCACGCTTGGCCTGATCGTAACGGGTGTTCAACTCATCCAATTTCGCTTGCGCCGAATCGCGCGCTGGCTCCAGCGCAGGGTTGTAAGCCCGGGCTAGCACATCACCCGCGGCAACCGTTTGACCCAGTTCCACTGCACGTTCTTTCAGGGTACCGCTAACCTGAAACGTCAGTGTTGCTCGCTGGGTTGAGCGCACAATGCCTGAAAAACGCAGGGTTATTTCCTGAGCCTCGCCCCCGGTAACTTCCGAAACACGCACCGATACCACATGCTTGCCAGATGACTCAGGCGGCATATCATCAGCCTTGCAACCGGAGAGAAGTAATAAGCCACAGGCTGCAAGAAAAATAAGGGCAACAGGGGTGCGAAGTAGGGTCATAAAGTATCCTTTCGTCCGTGCTCAAGTTAGTGTCGATACCGCTTCCTGCGGAAATTCGGTTTGTGATTGCGACATAATGTCATTCTTTGACATTATGTCAATAATCAGCTTTCATTCATTAAATGTATTGCCATTTCGACTGGGCTAACTAGCCTGAAGAAGACCCCAATGAGAGAACCGAATGACTGAACAGCTTAAGACACGCCGGGAACGGGAGAAGCAGGCCCGTTATGACACTATTCTGGATGCCGCAGAGAGGGTCTTTTCGGAGAAGGGGTATGAGCGTACATCCATGGACGACATCGCACGCACAGCAAGCCTAAGCCGGGCACTGTTGTATGTGTACTTCAAGGACAAGGCCGCCATTCAGCGCGGGATTATGTTGCGGGCGGGGCACAGCCTGTCTGACCGTTTCCGAAATGCTAGGCAAACGGCTGATACGGGGCTGGAGCAGATACGAGCGATGGGAGAGTCTTATTACCGCTTCTATATGGAAGAGCCGGATTACTTCTCAGCGCTCACCAAAGCCTCAACCGCCATGGCGGAGGCCGACGAAGCTCAAGCAGAGGAAATGCTCTGTTCTAAATCTGAACTGATGGGCTTGATGACAGAGGCCATCGAGTTGGGCCTGAAAGACGGAACTATGAACCGCCAGCGCATTCATAGCCCCGAACAGACGGCTCTCTACCTAAGGGGCGCCTTGCATGGCACCATTTTGCTGTGCCAGTCGGAAGCCAGCGAGAGTAACGGCAACTTTCCTGCCGAGAGCCTTATCCGGCACACCATGGATATGCTGACCTCTTCAATAGCCGCTTCCTCGTGAGATCTTAAAGCGCGGCTACATCTGGAAGTCGTAGATAGACCCCAGCCCCAGAATTCCGGTTAGTTCATCCAGTGCTTTGCGCACTTCATCCAGCAACATAGGGTCGGCCAATTCATCATGCGTAAGCTCACTGCGGTAGTGGGCTTCGACCCAAGTAGTCAAGCGCTCGTACAAGGCATCGGTCAGAAGCACCCCACGATGCATCGCTTGAAGTTCGTCATCATTCAGAACCACACGCAAACGCAGGCAGGCGGGGCCGCCGCCATTACGCATGGACTGCTTCACATCAAACACTTCCACCGCCGTTATGGGTCCGCCAGCGGCCTGCAATTTATCCAAATACTTGCTCACCGATGCCACTTCCCTGCACTCGCCCGGCACAGCCAACAGCATGCCGTCTGGTGTATTCAGCAATTGACTGTTGAACAGGTATGAGGCCACCGCATCCTCAAGGGGTACATCTGCATTGCTAACACGAACAGCCTCAAGTTCAGCACCGGTAAGGCGGGCACGGATATCTGTCAGCACCTGCTCTTCATTAAGAAAAGCCATATCGTGATAAAACAGAGTATTGCCATTGCCCACCGCGATAACGTCGTTATGGAACACACCGGCATCTATGGCTGCCGGATTCTGCTGGGCAAATACCACACGGCTATCTTTCAACCCATGAAGCCGGGCAATGGCCTGTGATGCTTCAAGGGTTTGTCGAGCCGGATATTTTTTCGGCGCTGGCGCCTGCTCGTTAAAAGCCGCCTGACCATACACGAACAACTCGACTCCCGGCTCACCGTAGTGGCCACACAACCGAGTATGGTTGGCTGCGCCTTCATCGCCAAAATGGCTGACCGAAGGCAGTGCGGGGTGGTGGGCAAAATAGCCTTCATCTGCAAAGATAGATTTCAGAGTGCGCCCGGTCACGGTGTGTTCGATAGAGCGATGAAACTTAGCGCTCAGGTTCGCTGGCGTAAAATGCACCCGGTGATCGCTGGTATCGGCACTTGGCGACACAGTGGCGGCATTTGCCGTCCACATGGAAGAAGCCGACGACACCGCGGCCAGAATCGACGGACTAGTAGTTGCGACTTGCTCCAGAACCTGTGCATCAGTACCGCTAAACCCAAGCGATTTTAGGGACGAAATATGAGGCCGTTCATGGGGGGGAAGAATACCCTGAACATAACCACGATCCGCTAAACGCTTCATTTTGGCTAGCCCTTGGAGAGCAGCCTCACGGGGGTTAGACACCGCGTTCACATTAGACTTTGATGCCACATTACCCCAGGACAGGCCTGCGTAATTGTGGGTTGGGCCAACCAGACCATCAAAATTTGCTTCTACCGCATGCTTAACCATGGTTTATAGTTCCGTCCATCCGGATGCAGAAAATAGGGCTCAAAACTGATCTTTAGGAATCAAAATTAAGGCCGGGTGCCAGACTGTCTGGCATCTCGCTTTTGCCAGCCTCAAGAGAGGCCATAGGCGAAGCGCAGTAGTCCGCTGCGTAGTAGGCACTGGCGCGATGGTTTCCACTGGCTCCCACGCCACCAAACGGCGCAGCGCTGCTGGCGCCCGTTAAAGGTCGGTTCCAATTGACGATGCCTGCACGCGCCTCTTCCAGCAATCGCTCGTAGAGCTTTCTGTCATCAGAAAGCAGGCCTGCAGAAAGCCCGTAGCGGGTGTTGTTAGCCAACTCCAAAGCATCGTCAAAACTCTTGTAACGATAGACTGTCAACAGCGGCCCAAAGAACTCTTCATCTGGCAGCTCCAACCCCGTTACATCAACGATACCGGGGGAAAGAAGGCCTGTGTTTGGTTTGATCTGCTTCATTTCCAATAAAGACGTTGCGCCCTGCTCCAGCATGCTCGCCTGCGCAGCCAACAGCTTTTCTGCTGCTCGCGCAGAAATAACCGAGCCCATAAACGGCTGCGGCTTATCATCAAACTCTCCCACCTGAATACGCGCAGACACTGCAACTAAACGATCTAGAAACTCATCGCCCTTTTTGCCCTTGGGAACCAGTAATCTGCGGGCACATGTACAACGCTGGCCCGCCGACAAAAATGCAGACTGCAGCGCGTGGTGAACTGCGCCATCAATATCTGCAACATCCTGCACAATCAGCGGGTTGTTGCCGCCCATTTCCAAGGCAAGAATTTTGTCAGGCTGGCCGCCAAGCTGCTCATGCAACTTATGGCCTACAGTTGAACTGCCTGTGAAGAAAATGCCGTCAATCATCGGGTGGCCTGCAAGCGATTTTCCGGTGTCCGCTGCACCCTGAACCAGATTGATAACACCATCGGGCAAGCCCGCTTTTTCCCATAGCTTAACTGTGAGCTCTGCCACACCGGGAGTAAGCTCACTGGGCTTAAAAACAACTGTGTTGCCCGCAAGCAGCGCAGGCACAATATGACCATTCGGAAGATGGCCGGGGAAATTGTAGGGGCCAAACACGGCAACAACGCCGTGGGGCCGGTGACGAAGTACGGCATGACCACCCGCCACCTCGGATTCAGTATGGCCGGTACGCTCGTTATAGGCTTTCACCGAAATACCTATCTTACCGGCCATGGCTGCCACTTCCGTACGCGACTCCCAAAGGGGCTTACCGGTTTCCAAACCAATCTGGTGGGCAAGCTCTTCTTTGTTGGACTCCAACAACTCACCAAAAGCCTCAACAACCGCCAAACGCTCAGCGAAGCTCTTGCGGCGCCACTTTAGAAAAGCATCCCGAGCACTGCGCACGGCTGCATCCACATCTGCAAGGCTGGCGCCAGAACCTTCCCAAACATTCTCGCCGGTAACGGGCTGAATCGACTCAAACGCGGGTCCGTGGCCTTGAAGCCATAGCCCACCGATAAACAGCTCGCCTGTCATATTTGACATATCACTCATTCTCCCGTTACTGGATGTGTAGGGCATTCAGCCCAATGCGTGTACTGCTGCCTTCGGTCTTTCTTTTAGGGGTGCCAAACGCACCGGATCGCCCGACTCAATCTGCAACGCTTCCGCTACAGCAGGCGGTAAGCTGACGGTATCGGTACTGATGCAACTGGCCGGCACGGTGGTTACTCGGTAATTACGGAACGAACGATTGGAAACCATTACTCGCTCTGAGGCCGGAACATCAAGGTTGATGGTTTTTTTGGCGATCATGGCATGGCGATTGATACTGTCGCGCACCGTGCGAATGGTGTTAACAAAAGCCTCGACCACCGGCCCCCCGTCAAAAATATCCACCATGCCATTAAAGTTGAACCCCTCGGCCTGCAGCATCTTGAGTGCTGGGGCTGTGTTGCCGTGAACACGGCCAATTACTGCGCGCGCGGAATCCGGCAGCATGGGCAAGTAGATGGGATACTTAGGCATCAACTCTGCAATAAAGGATTTATTACCAAGGCCCGATAGCATATCCGCTTGGGTAAATTCCATATCAAAAAACTTGCTGCCGAGCGCATCCCATAGCGGGCTCAGGCCCTGCTCATCAGACACGCCGCGCATTTCTGCAAATACTTTTTCAGAGAAGTGTTTACGAAACTCGTCCAGATACATAAAGCGGCAGCGTGATAGCAATAGCCCGTTACCACCGCCATGGTAATCATCAGAGAGCAGCAGCGAGCATATCTCGCTGGTATCCGTCATATCGTTTGAGAGGTGGAGCGTTGGCGTGCGCACATGAACGCCCAGCTCTTTGGAGGCATTTACCGTAACGCTGAGCCTGTAGTTATAAAATACCTCATCCAAACCTACCCGCGCCTGAATGCCGCTAATGCCCACAGCTTTGCCAACTTCCGTGTCTTCCAGCGCAAACAAATATAAGCCCGCCTCTGGCGCACAACGTTGATTGAACGTTTGCTGAGCGTGAGCAATCTTGCGCTGCAATAGGTCCCGGTCGGCTGGTAATGTCGTCAATCCCTTACCGGCCTTTTGGGCCATAGCGTAGAGATCTTCAAGATCGGTTTCCTGTAGCGGACGGATGACTAGCATGGCGCTACCCTCACTTCGTCACCGGCTGTTTTTTCCAGCACTTCCCATACTTTCACGGGCACCTTGAGTGTTCCCTCAAGCGTGCCAGCCGCTTTGGCCAGAGTGCAACGGAATCCGGCGCCCTCTCCCGCAGCAATCAGGCATAAATCTCCGCCGTTTTCACCAGCACTCTCGACCTCACTCTCAATAGCTCCGTGAAGCGTTTTGGGCTGACTGATCACCAGCGTGTGTAGGGCATCAGTTCGCGCCTCAAGCACTGGCCCGCCATCAAAAATATCCAGATAGCAGCCTGCCTGAAAACCTTCGCGCTGAAGCAGTTCAAGGTTCGACACAGTCAGCTCATGAGGCTGCCCCAGGGCCGCCTGAGCCGATTCAGAGAGCAGGGTGACATACACAGGGTTGGGCGGCATTAACTCAGCAATAAAGGTTTTGCTAAGCAGACCGGAATGCTGATCAGCAGTATCAAAGTCCATATTAAAAAAATGGCGCCCCAAGCTGTCCCAGAAGGGTACTTTGCCGTCGGCTAGCTGAACGCCTTGAATCTCCACCGCAACCCTATGGGTAAACCAGTCTCGGTGACCCGCCATAAACAATATTCGCGCTCTGGATAAGAGCTCAAAGGCGTCTGTATTGCGTAACTCAGGCGTGATGGAAAACGAGCAAAGCAGAGTATGGTCGGTTAACCCGTGACTGGGGTATAGAACATCTACCCGGCTGGAGATGCCAAGTTCATGGGAGGCATGGATAAGCGCATCGCGGCGGTAATTGTAAAAAGGCTGGCCATTTCCCGCGCGCGCATCAATGCCCGCTGTACCATGGATCCGCCCCGTGGCTGTATCTTCCAGTACAAAAAGCATTCTTGGTGGCTGGCTGTCGCCAGAGGTCGTTCCGGCTAGAGACGCCTGTGAGTGCTGTATTTTTTCCGCAAGAGCTTCCCGCTGCCTTGGCAGCGTGGATGAAAGGCGGGCAGTCTCAGAATCGACCGTGCCCGCAATCTCAAGTATCTGGTTCACATCACTCGGCAAGGCCGGGCGTACCAGCCACATAACAGCTCCTAAGCAGTCAGTTTTTTAACAGCAGCTTCAAAGCGCTCCAGCGCCTCATCGATATCCGTATCCGGAATAATCAGCGAAGGTGCCAGTCGAATCACGTCGGCACCAGCAATCAACACCATCACACCTTCATCCAAGCCTGCGTTCAGGAAATCTTTCGCTTTGCCTTTCCATTTTTCGGTCAACACACAACCCAATAAAAGCCCTTCACCGCGAACTTCACTGAAAATCTCATAACGCTTACCAATATCCATCATGCCTTTGCGCAAGTGATCAGAACGAGCTTTCACACCTTTAAGAATTTCCGGTTGGCTTACGGTATCGATAACCTTCTGGGCAACAGCACAAGCCAGTGCGTTACCACCATAGGTGCTGCCGTGGGTACCAACGCCAAGACTCGCGGCAACCTTTGCCGTGGTCAACATGGCTGCTACCGGAAAGCCACCACCCAAACCTTTCGCACTGGTAAGAATGTCGGGCACGACTCCGTACATCTGGTAGGCATAAAGATGGCCTGTGCGGCCTACGCCCGATTGAACCTCATCAAAAATCAACAAAGCGTCGTTGTCATCACAGAGTTTACGCAGCCCTTCAATAAATTCCGGTGTCCCGGGAACAACGCCACTCTCACCCTGAATCGGCTCCACAACCACAGCACAGGTCTTGGCCTTGGATATCAATTTTTTAACCGATTCCAAGTCGTTGAAGTCTGCGTGGTGGATGCCACCCGGGGCTGGCTCAAAGCCTTCTAGGTATTTTGCCTGACCGCCAACGCTTACGGTGAATAGGGTGCGCCCGTGGAAGGCGTTTTTGAAAGAGATGATCTCATGCTTCTCTGGCCCTGTGTGCTCCCAACCATAACGACGCGCAAGCTTAAAAGCAGCTTCGTTAGCTTCACCTCCGGAGTTGGCAAAAAATACTCGTTCAGCAAAGGTGAGGTCGCAAAGGGTTTTGGCCAAGCGCAGAGCCGGCTCGTTGGTCATAACATTGGAAAGGTGCCAGATTTTCTCTGCTTGCTCTTGCAAGGCCCCAACCAAACCAGGGTGCGAATGCCCCAGACAATTCACCGCAATGCCACCCTGAAGATCTATAAACTCGCGGTCGTCTTGATCCCATATACGGGAACCCTCGCCTCGCACCGGAATAATGGCACCGGGAGAGTAGTTGGGCACCATGACTTCATCAAACAGTTCGCGACTCACAGGTTCTTTGTGCATAGATCTCTCTCAGGAAAGCAGTTAAGCCTATAAAAATAGTAGAGTTGCCGCCGCAGACAAGTACGTATGTGTGCGGACCAATAACTTATACTACGCCACTCAGGGCATAAGCACATCCGGCTCACCCACTGCGGGCAGTTCTAGCACGGAATGCTCCTGATGGCTCCCGCTCCGATGCGGTGCCATCAGTGCCTTTATCAACAGCTTGTAGGAGTCCAGATCGAAGGTGACAGACTGGCCACGCAGTGACAAATCCTGAAGCTCCTGCTCATCGTGCAAGGTGGCGACGTGCATCCAATTGTAGATCACCAGAATATCCGGCTGCACCCAGTCTGCGCGCCGCTCCACAATCGCAACGGGCCCCTTCCACGGCCAAGTTCGCAAGCGCAGTTCGTGGAACGCGATCTGCACTCGAAGATTGTAGCGGGCAACATCTTCAGAACCCTCACAAGCACCTTTGCATCGCCCCAGAGCCCGCTGAAAACAAGGGCCGCCGTGCGCTGGCTCAAGGCCTAGCAGCTGGTTGCAAAGCTCGTTTTTGGCCGCAATACCACTCAGCGCTCGCTCTGCATCACGCTTGCTACGAAACAACCCGTAATAGCTGGCAAGCCGATGCGGCTCAATCTCCCTCACGAGTCGTGCCTGCAAATAGCCAGACTCGTTTGGGGCAAGCTCGATACTCACTAAATTTTTGGCCGCTCGGGAACGGCGGTTAAAAAGAGGATTCAGAGTTTTGATCTGGCGAAGCTCCAACAGCAAAGCTCCGAGTTCACCAGCGGTTTCTGTGCACTCCACGCGGCGCAGGCTTTCAGAAATGCGCACTCCTTTGCTGGTGTTATGATCTCCCGAAAAATGCGACGCTACGCGCTGGGCAATATTGGTGCTTTTCCCCACATACAACAGCGCATCATTCTCGCCATAAAACCGGTACACTCCGGGCCCTCGCGGCAAATCCCTTAAGGTATCCAGTGGCAGGTGTGATGGAATACTCGGCCGTTGCAAAAGAGCGCCGACTGCTCCTTCTAACTCTTCATTACCCTTTTCTGCCAAAGCATGAGTAAAAAACTCAAGCATGGCGGATACATCCCCCATAGCCCGGTGACGCTGCACCTGCTTCAACCCATGGCGCTCAATCAATGCATCCATATTATGCCTGCGAAACTCCGGGTACAGCCGCCGAGAAAGCTTCACAGTGCACAATACCCGCGCAGAAAATAGCCGACCAAGCCTGCGGTATTCCGATTTGATAAAACCGTAATCAAAGCGCGCGTTATGGGCCACGAAGACCGTGTCTCGCAGCTGCTCTTCAAGTTCATCTGCTATGGCTTCAAACGTTGGCGCATCAGACACCATTTCATTCGAAATGCCCGTTAACTGCTCGATAAAAGGCGAGATGCGAGCATTCGGATTCAGAAGCGTTTGCCATTCACCAATCACCTCGCCCGAACGCCAGAAACGAATTCCGATTTCGGTAATGCGATCGTGCGATGAATTACCGCCCGTGGTCTCAATATCGAGAAACGCAAATGTAGTGTGTTTTAAGTAGGTGTGTTTGGCCGTCATGCTCTTGATTCTATCCAGCTACGCACTGCGGAGCATTTGTTCTAGGCGGCTCTAAGCAATTCTATACGCTCAAAAGCTCGTCGCACCACCGCAACACTTCGTCTTCTGAAAAGGGTAGATCTACTGCATCCTCACCGCCAAACTCGTGCCATTGCGCAAGGAACTTACGCTTCACCACCGTTAAAACCGGAATACCTGCATCCAGTATCTGAACAAACTCCGTGCGGAATCCTTTACCGTCGATTTCCTGCTGTCCAAAGCGGTTCACAACTGCCAGCTTAGGTGGCTGCTCGACCAAAGCGCGCAGCACGTTGGTGGCATCTGCCAGTCCGCGAGGATCGAGACAACAGGACTGCGACTCCTTCCCCAGATTCTGGGCTATGGAATACTCCTTGCCGGTTTCCAGATCTTGGAGCGCCATAGGCTCTCGCCGCAAGCCCCGCTCATTCAATGCCATCGTCAGCCCGGCAGTTCTGTCACCACGCTGATTCAGTGTTGCTGCCACCTTGTGTAGCAACTTATCCACGGGCTGCTCATCGTTGTCATAAATAATGGCTGCGAGATTCAGTTCTTTGCTCATGCGTTCAATACCTACAAACGTTAAATGGGGAACTCACTCACCTGCCCGCAACCGGGTTCTAACGCCTCGGGTGGTCATCACGCCAAGCACCTCTACCAAAGACAGCAAACCTCTATCATGCTGCCGGGGCGGTTTCCCATTACCCATACGCCCAAGTTGGCGGGCATACCAACTCACTTCCATCAGAGCCATATTGTCGATTGCCTTGATGCCGGTTTTTATCGGCTTTACAAGGCTTGTGAAGGCTTCCCCCGACATGATTCGGTTCGGTAAATCCGGCTCCACCGCCAATGGTCTAGCTAGCCCCACCAAATCCGTCGCTCCAGACGCAATAGCCTGAGCCATCCCTTCACTGGTACGAAATCCTCCGGTAACCATCAAAGGCACATCCGCACGTTTACGAACCTTCTCCGCAAATTCCAGAAAGTAAGCCTCGCGCGCCAAAGTACTCTGCTTCACGCCACCACTTCCTTTGCCGGTTCCCTTCGCCATGGCAGGGCTCTCGTAATTACCCCCCGAGATCTCAACCAGATCAATACCCTCACTCGCCAAAGCATCGATAACGGCCAAAGACTCATCTTCCGTGAAACCACCACGCTGGAAATCAGCCGAATTCAATTTAATGCCCACACAAAAATCGGGATTTGTAGACGCCCGAATAGCCCGGTAAACCTCAAGCACAAACTTCATCCGCTTCTCTGCCGACCCGCCCCACTCATCCGTACGCTGATTATGGTGTGGCGACAAAAACTGGCTAACCAGATACCCATGGGCCCCGTGAATCTGCACACCATCAAACCCTGCCTTCTCGGCAATGGCGGCACTGCGGGCAAACCGCTCAACAATATCCTCAACCTCCGGCCCGGTGAGCGCCCTAGGCGTACCGAACATGCTTTGCATCTCCTTACGGAACGGAATCGCGCTGGGCGACACCGGCTCCTTGTTGAGCATTTTCGGAATCTGTTTACCGGGGTGATTCAGCTGCATCCAAATCTGCTTACCACCAGCCTTACCCGCCTTTGCCCAAGCTTTCAAAAGCTCGATATCCTGTTCATCCTCCAGCACCACATTCTGTGGCTCACCAATGTGCCGCCGGTCGACCATCACATTCCCGGTAATCGACAGGCCAGTTCCACCTTCCGCCCATGTACGGTATAGCGTCACGAGTTCTTGCGTAACCCGGTTATCAATCGTACCCAGAGTTTCACTCATGGCGGACTTGGCGAAGCGGTTCGGAATAATCTTACCGTTCTTTAGGCTTAGCGGTTTGGACAATACTTCAGCGGCGTTCATGGCAGTGCTCTCTGATTATTTTGCATCACAGGATAGTGAACAGGTAAGACTCTATGGCCAATGGCCCGAGCGACGCAAAGCTAGAAACGCAGTAAAGCACAGCGAAAACGGAGGGGCCAGAACGCGAGAGGCGGGCAATACAATTCAGGACTGTAGAGGGCCAAGGATGGCCCGAAACAAGCCCCCATGGATGGGCTCGTAGCGTGTCCTGAATTGTATTGCCCGCCTCTCGCCGCCCCAAGCCTTAAAGGCTGGGGACGAATCTACCGGCTATCAAAGTAGCAGGGTACGAATATCCCCAAGCAGTTGACTAAGCAACGAGGTAAACCTCGCCGCATCAGCCCCGTTCACCGCCCGGTGATCGTAGGATAAAGACAAAGGCAGCATCAGCCTAGGCTGGAACTCACCCCCATCCCACACCGGCTTCATGGCCGCCCGGGAAACCCCAAGAATCGCCACCTCCGGTGTATTCACAATCGGCGTAAATGCCGTACCCCCAATACCACCAAGACTGGTAATCGTAAAACAGGCACCCTGCATGTCTGCCGGCTTCAACTCCCTGTCCCGAGCTTTCTGGGCGAGCTCGGCACTTTCTGCCGCCAAATCCCAAAGCCCCTTCTGATCCACATCGCGAATCACCGGAACCATCAGCCCATTCGGCGTATCCACAGCAATACCAATATGAATGTACTTCTTGCGAACCACCTCTTTGCGCTCCAGATCCAGAGACACATTGAACTGCGGCAGCTCAGCCAGCACAGTTGCACAAGCTTTCAGAATGAACGGCAAAGGCGTCATCTTCACACCTTTTTTCTCACCTGCCGTTTTCTGGGATTTGCGGAACGCCTCCATGTCAGTGATATCCGCATCTTCAAACTGAGTAACGTGAGGCACGTTCAGCCAACTGCGCTGCATATTGGTGGCCGTAACCGCCATCATCCGCGACATTGGCTCTTTTTCAATGTCCCCAAACTTGCTGAAGTCCGGTAGTTTCACCGCCGGTATTCCTGAGCCAGAGGTCGCCCCCACGCTCCCTTGCTGGGTCTGTTGCAGCTGATGTTTTACATAACTATTCACATCGTCTTTCAGAATCCGGCTTTTAGGGCCCGACCCCTTGATGCGAGTCATATCTGCACCCAGCTCACGGGCCAGCTTGCGCACGGCAGGGCCAGCGTGAACTTTGGCGCCCGGTGAAGGCGGCTCATAAGTCGAACTTTGAGACTGTGCTTCTGGCTCTTTCTGCGACTGTTTTTCCGCCTTAGGCTCCGGTTTTGAATCTTCGCCAGAGTCAGCAGCAGGCGCTTCACTCTCTGCCTCGCCCTCCTCGTTTTCCTCACTGCCATCGTCGGCAACGGTCAGTTCCAGAAGCTTGTCGCCCTCAGACAACTTGTCGCCCTCCGCCACCAGAATCTTGACCACCTTGCCAGCGTAGGGCGACGGAATTTCCATAGAGGCTTTATCGGATTCAACCGTCACCAGAGGCCCATCAACCTCAATGGTATCGCCCTCAGCCACATTGATCTCGATAACCGGCACGTCTTCCATTCCGTCCAGAGGCGGCACCAGAACAGTTTCCTTACGTGAGCCGCCGGATTTTTTCTTCGGTGCAGGTTTGCTCTCTTCAGGTTCAGGCTGTGCTTCAGAACTGGCCTCGCTCTCCGCTTTATCTTCCGGCTCATCGTCGGTGTCATCATCCGAGGCTCCGCCAGCGTCCATCATCGCCACCACATCACCTTCTTTAACTTTATCCCCCACCTTCACACTAAGTTTGGTGATTTTGCCAGCACCGGGGGAAGGCAAGTCTACGGAGGCTTTGTCGGTTTCAACCGTCAGGATCGAATCCTCCGCCTCAACCGAGTCGCCAACACTTACCAAAACATCAATTATCTCAACTTCATCTGCCCCGCCGAGATCGGGAACCTTGATTTCCTGTTCACTCATGACGGTCTCCTTAGCAGTGCGCCGGGTTCGTTTTATTGCGATCGATACCGTACTTGCGCATGGCTTCAAGAACCTGCTCTTCCTTGACTTCACCATCTTTGGCCAAGGCCGACAGGGCGGCTACCGTTACGTAATAGCGGTCTATCTCGAAGAAACTCCGTAGCTTCTCCCGGGTATCACTACGGCCAAAGCCATCGGTTCCCAGAGTCAGGAAGGTTTTCGGGATAAACGCCCGCAACTGCTCTGAGTGCAGTTTGATGTAATCTGTAGAAGAAACCACCGGCCCCGTTTGTTTTTCCAAGCACTGAGTGACGAAGGCTTTGCGGGGCTTGTCATCCGGGTGCAGCAGGTTCCAGCGCTCAACGTGCTGGCCATCGCGGGCAAGCTCGTTAAAGCTGGTTACACTCCACACATCCGAGGCAACGCCCCAGTCATCTTTCAGCATCTGGGCTGCGGCTCGCACTTCATTAAGAATTGCACCAGCGCCCAGCAACTGTACGCGCTGCTTTTTCTTGCCGCCTTTTACTTCTACAGACTCGAACTTGTACATCCCCTTGATAATGGAGTCTTCACTGTCCTTGGGCATGGCTGGCTGTTCATAGTTCTCGTTTTCCATGGTGATGTAGTAGAAAACGTTTTTGTTCTCTTCAAACATCTCCTTCATACCATGATGGATTATCACGGCCATCTCATAGCCGTAGGCCGGATCGTAAGCCTTGCAGTTGGGAATGGTATTCGCCAGTACATGGCTGTGCCCATCCTGATGCTGCAAACCTTCGCCATTCAACGTAGTACGCCCTGCTGTACCACCAATCAGGAAACCACGAGCTTGCATGTCGCCTGAAGCCCAGGCCAAGTCTCCCACTCGCTGGAAGCCGAACATGGAGTAGAAGGCATAGAAGGGAATCAGCGGGAAGTTGTTGTTGCTATAAGAGGTAGCCGCAGCCATCCACGCAGCCATAGCACCCCCTTCATTGATGCCTTCCTGCAGAATCTGGCCCTTTTTGTCCTCGCGATAATACATGATCTGCTCACGATCCTGAGGCACATATTTCTGGCCCTCAGAGGTATAGATACCCAACTGGCGGAACATGCCTTCCATACCGAATGTGCGAGCTTCGTCTGGCACTATGGGCACTATGCGCTTGCCAATACGCTTATCTTTGACGAGCGCACCCAACAGCCTCACAAAGGCCATGGTTGTGGAGATTTCCCGGCCATTTGAACCTTCTAGAACCTGCTTGAAAATATCCAGCTCGGGAATCTTAAGAGGCTGACAATCCTTTCGGCGCCGGGGGTAGAAGCCGCCAAGTTCCTGTCGGCGCTTGTTCATATACACCAACTCGGGGCTGTCTGGTGCCGGGCGATAATAGGGAACGTCTTCGAGCTCTTCGTCTTTCAATGGGATCGCGAAGCGGTCACGGAACGCCTTGAGGGTTTCAATATCCAGCTTCTTCAGTGAGTGGGCCGTGTTTTGGGACTCGCCCGCCGCACCAAAACCATAGCCTTTAATGGTGTGAGCAAGAATCACCGTTGGCTTGCCGTTCGACTCCGTCATCGCCTTCTTATAAGCGGCATACACTTTGTACGGGTCGTGACCACCACGGTTGAGCTTGTTGATATCCTCATCAGTCCAGTCTTCAACTAACTTGGCCAGCTGGGGATACTTCCCGAAAAAGTGCTTGCGGGTATACGCTGGGCCGTTGTGCGTAAAGTTTTGCAAATCACCATCACAGATCTCATCCATGGCGCGCTGCATAACCCCGTTTTCGTCCTGATCAAACAGAGTGTCCCATACGCGTCCCCATACTACCTTGATAACATTCCAGCCAGAGCCACGGAATGAGCCTTCCAATTCCTGAATAATCTTGCCATTACCTCGCACCGGTCCATCTAAGCGCTGCAGGTTACAGTTCACCACGAACACCAGGTTATCCAGATTTTCTCGGCCAGCCTTTGATATACAGCCGAGAGTTTCTGGCTCGTCTGTCTCGCCGTCACCGACAAAACACCAGACCTTGCGATCACCCATTTCAACGAGTTCGCGGCTGTCGAGGTACTTCATTACGTGAGCCTGATAAATGGCCTGAATCGGCCCAAGACCCATAGATACGGTAGGGAACTGCCAGTAGTCTGGCATCAACCAAGGGTGCGGGTAGGAGGAAAGGCCATCGCCATCCACTTCCTCACGGTATTTATCAAGCTGCTCTTCGGTAAACCGGCCTTCTAGAAAGGACCGGGCGTAATTACCCGGCGACGCATGGCCCTGAAAATAAACCAGATCTGATTCGCGCTTTTCGTCACCACCATGAAAAAAGTAGTTGAAGCCTACATCGTAGAGTGTGGCGGCAGACGAAAAGGTGGAAATGTGACCGCCCAAGTCGCCCGGGCGCTTGTTAGCGCGGACAACCATGGCCATGGCATTCCAACGAATCAACGAACGAATCCGGCGCTCCATAAAGAGGTCGCCCGGCATCCGGGCTTCCTGAGTGTCCGGAATGGTGTTTCTAAACGGTGTAGTTATGGAGTAAGGCAACTCGGTGCCATCCCGGCTAGCGCGCTCAGACAGGCGCTCCAGAATGTATTTAACCCGATCTATACCCTCGTGCTCCATGAGCGACTCAAGTGCATCAAGCCATTCGCTCGTTTCAATGGGATCATCATCCTGGTACATCAAACCTCCCCCTTCGCATCCAAAAATGCAGCAGGTACCGATCTTGGCATCTGCGCATGCGGTAAAAGTTAAGCTGCAACAACGACAGCTTTTTCAATGTGAGCAGCCTTCGCTAAAGTCGGCTAGCCAAAGGCACCTTCTATTGTTCACAACGCTGTATTAACCAAACCTAATTCACCAAGCATAGAACAGCTTTTGCACTTTTACTGCCTGCCACCATGGCGTGGTCAGCTTGCCGCATCTGCGCCATCAATTCTCTTATGCTCAGACCAAAAACTCGTAGGATTTTTACTACATGCTCACTAAGAAAACGCATCAGAATGTGAAGCAACCTAGTAAAACACGAAAATATTTACGATTAGTTACGTAATAGTGCCTTTTTTAAGAGCACCAAACAACTAGACTCCGACCAACGTCTTAGTCGCAAGAAAACTGCATTTTGTTACCGCGCTAAATGATCCAAACTTAATGCACCACTAGGCAGGCCAATATTTTCACTATAAATTTCAATATCTTAACTAGAGCACCAAAAACACACCTCGGTTTCTTTCGTACTTTTTTAATTAGACCTGAAACTAAACAATTATTTATGTATACTCGCCTGCCCATTTTTTGACCATCGGAGCGGCGTTAATAACACCCTCCTACCATTTCAGTCTTTCAACTACAGAGGGCGAACCATGAACTCTATCGTCACCTTTCCGAACCGAATTCCCACCACCGAATTCGAGGAACGACGCTTCAAGGTTTATACAGACCGCCAGCTAGACAAAATCGAAATCATTCAGAACCTCCCCGAAGAGACTCTGTTCGAAATGAAGGTAGTAGCCAGCGTGCTGCCCTTTCGAGTGAACGAGTATGTAATCAATGAACTGATCAACTGGGACAAAGTGCCCAACGACCCCATTTACCAGTTGGTTTTTCCACAAAAAGGTATGCTCAAGGACGAACACTTTGAGCGCATGGCCGAGATGCATCGAAACGGTGCCGAGAAAAAGGAGATTCAAGCCGTCGCCAAAGAGATCCGCGATGAACTGAACCCGCATCCGGCTGGCCAGATGGAAATGAACATGCCGGAACTGGAAGGCGAGGTGCTCGACGGCGTGCAGCACAAGTATCGCGAGACCGTGCTGTTCTTCCCGGCGCAGGGCCAGACCTGCCACTCTTATTGCACCTTCTGTTTCCGCTGGGCGCAGTTTGTTGGCGACAAAGACCTAAAAATGTCGAGCACCGAAGCAGATAAGCTACACGGCTACCTGCAGGAACACACCGAAGTAACCGACTTGCTGGTGACCGGTGGCGACCCCATGGTAATGAAAACCAAGAGTCTGGCTCAGTATCTTGAACCCTTATTGCAGCCAGAGTTCGACCATATTCAAACCATTCGCATCGGCACCAAGGCCCTCACCTTCTGGCCATACCGCTTTGTAACCGACAAAGATGCCGATGAACTGATTGACCTGTTCGCCAAGCTAGTGGATGCAGGCAAACATATTGCGATTATGGCCCACTATAACCACTGGCAAGAAATCACTACCGGTATTGCCGAAGAGGCCATACGCCGCATCCGGTCGACCGGCGCCGAAATCCGCGCACAAGGCCCATTGATCAAACACGTGAACGACGATGCAGATGCCTGGGCCAAGCTTTGGAAGAAGGAAGTTCAGCTCGGCATCATCCCCTACTACATGTTTGTAGAGCGGGACACCGGCGCCAAGAACTACTTCGAAGTGCCCTTGGCAGAAGCCTTTAACATTTACCGCGAGGCGATGAAAAAAGTCAGCGGTCTGGCCCGCACTGCCCGCGGCCCAAGCATGAGCGCCGGCCCCGGCAAGGTAGAAGTTCAAGGCATTACCGAAGTGAATGGCGAGAAGGTGTTTGTGCTGCGATTTTTGCAAGGCCGCAATCCAGACTGGGTACAACGCCCATTCTTCGCCAAATACAGCGAAACAGCCACTTGGCTGCATGAGCTAGAGCCCGCCTTCGGGGAGGAGAAATTCTTCTTTGAGGATGAGTTTGAACAAATGAAAAAGGGCAATGGCTGACGCCTAACTCTTTCACCACTAAAAAAGCCGGGGGTTGCCCGGCTTTTTTAGTGGTCCTTAAACAACCGTGTTCGCCCCCAATCAATGCATCAGCGTATAAAGCTTGCGCCGATAGGTACGCACATCCGGGTTGTTATTACCCAGCTTTTCAAACAACTCTACCAAAGTGGTTTTAGCCACTTCGTCTTTGTATTTGCTATCGACTTGCATAAGTCGAATCAGCAACTCCATCGCTTCCGCATTTTTTTCCTGCAAGACGTTATGAAGCGCTAATAAGTGCAAAGCATTAGGATCCTTCGGGTCCTGCTCCAGCGCCATTTCTAAGTCCTTCACCGGGGGAAGCTCTGCAGACTGTTTCAAGAACTTGATTCTGGCAGCCAGCTGTTTTGCTTGATGTTGCAATTTCTCCTCCGGCGGCAGGCTTTCGAGCACCTGCTCAGCGGTTTCGATATCGCCGTTTTCAGCTTTCAGCTGGGCAAGATCGATCAGCACTTTCAGGTTCTCAGGGTCTTTCTGGTTCATGTCCGAGAGAATTTCCAGCGCACCGTCGATATCACCCTCATCCCAAATGCGATGTGCTTTTTCGTAAGGGTCTTCCTCCGGTAGTTGCACATGCTTCTCCAATACCTTGCGGATTTCGCTCTCAGGCAAGGCGCCGTTAAAGCCATCTACCGCTTGGCCATCCTTCACCAAAATAACGGTCGGCAAGCTGCGAACGCCTAGACTGGAAGTCAGCTGCTCCTGCTCATCCGCATTGACCTTCGCAAGGCGGAACGCACCCTGGTATTCGTTCGCCAGTTTTTCCAGCAAGGGCATAAGCTGTTTGCAGGGCGCACACCATTCCGCCCACACATCGACAAGCACGGGCGCGGATGACGAGGCGTCCATCACCTCCTGCTGGAAGTTTTCCATGGTGGCTTCGAAAATATGGGGAGAGCTGCTCATGTTGGGCACCTGAAATGTTCGTAATTGGTTGAAGCGTAGATGGGGTCCTAGCTCTGGAATTCAAGAGTGCCTATCCAGAGCTTTAGTACCCCCAGCGCTTGAAAATATAACTTTAGGCTCTAGGTAGTGGTGAGACACTCCTCCTATCAGGAAGCAGATACGGCATGAATCACGACAACGGCAACGACTCGCTGGAAGAGTTCGAGGAAGACATCACCGAATACATTGGCAAAAACGAACATAGCAAAGAGCTGGCCCTACCGGAGCAGGCTCGACCCAAGCAAATGTATGTGTTGCCCGTTTCAAACCGGCCATTCTTCCCGGCACAGGTGCAGCCTGTTGTGGTCAACCAGAACCCATGGCAGGAAACGCTCAAACGCGTTGGCGAGACTGACCACAAGATGCTCGGCATCTGTTTTGTCGATGACCACAAACCCGGCCAGAGCATCCCCGAGAGCGATGAATTGGCAGCCGTAGGCTGTGCGGTGAGGGTACACCATGCCCAAAATAAAGACGGCAATGTCCAGTTTATTGCCCAAGGCCTGCAGCGTTTTCGTATTGTGCAATGGCTGCGCCGAAAGCCACCCTATTTGGTCGAAGTGGAGTACCCGCAGGAGCCTGAAGAAGACGCAGATGAAACCAAGGCTTATACACTCGCCATTATCAGCGCCATAAAAGAGCTGTTGCGCACCAACCCCCTGTATGGCGAGGAGGTTAAGCAATACCTTTCACGCTTCGGCCCGGAAGATAGCTCCCCGCTGACGGATTTCGGTGCCTCGATGACCAGCGCCCCCGGCCCAGAACTGCAAGGTGTTCTGGATACTGTGCCCCTGCTCCGCCGCATGGAAAAGGTGCTGTTGTTGATGCGCAAAGAGCTTGAAGTAGCGCGACTGCAATCCGAGATCAGCGAAGAGGTGAACGAGAAAGTACAGAAGCATCAACGCGACTTCTTCCTAAAAGAACAACTCAAGGTTATTCAGCGCGAACTCGGCATGTCGAAAGACGATAAAACGGCGGATGCTGAGCGCTTTGAAGCGCGCATGGCGGAACTGAGCCCACCCGAGGCCGTACAGGAACGATTTGACGAAGAACTGCAAAAATTACAGATTCTTGAGCAGGGCTCGCCCGAATACGGCGTTACCCGCAACTATCTTGATTGGATTACACAGGTGCCTTGGGGCCAGCACTCAGAGGACCAGTTTGATCTGGCAAAAGCCCGCAGCATTCTAAACCGCGACCACGATGGCCTTGATGATGTGAAAAATCGCATCATTGAGTTTCTCGCGGAAGGTACTTTCAAAGGCGAAGTTAGTGGCTCGATCTTGCTTTTGGTGGGCCCGCCGGGCGTGGGTAAAACCTCCATTGGCCACTCAGTTGCGGACGCATTAGGGCGGAAGTTCTATCGCTTTAGTGTTGGCGGTATGCGTGACGAGGCGGAAATTAAAGGCCACAGGCGCACCTACATCGGCGCCATGCCGGGCAAGTTCGTGCAGGCCCTTAAGGATACCAAGGTGGCAAACCCGGTGATCATGCTGGACGAGATTGACAAGATCGGCGCCTCCTATCAGGGCGATCCAGCCTCTGCACTTTTGGAAACTCTGGATCCGGAGCAGAACAAAGAGTTTCTGGATCACTATCTCGATGTGCGCATGGATTTGTCCAAGGTGCTGTTCATTTGCACGGCCAACCAGCTCGACACCATTCCCCGCCCACTGTTGGACCGAATGGATGTTATCCGCCTGTCGGGCTATATCGGTGAGGAAAAGCTGGCCATTGCAAAGCACCATCTATTGCCACGCCTATTGAAACGAGCCGGACTACTTAAAAAGCAGTTCAATATTACCGATGCCGCTATTCGCCAGATTATCGAAGGCTATGCCCGGGAAGCCGGTGTGCGCAATCTGGAAAAGATGCTTCATAAGGTCATGCGCAAAGGCATTGTAAAACTGCTGGAATCCCCAGACGAGCCAGTAAAAGTGGGCGTATCTGACTTGCAGGAATATCTGGGCCAACCAGCATTCCGCAAAGAAAAGTCTCTCAAAGGCGTGGGGGTAGTAACCGGACTTGCATGGACATCTATGGGCGGTGCGACCCTGAGTATAGAGGCCTCACGCATCCACTCAAGCCAACGCGGCTTCAAACTAACCGGCCAGCTTGGTGATGTGATGAAAGAGTCGGCAGAGATTGCGCACAGCTATGTTTCCTCAAACCTGAAACGGTTCAAGGGCGACCCCGGATTTTTCGACAAATCGTTTGTGCACCTCCATGTGCCGGAAGGCGCAACTCCAAAAGACGGCCCTAGCGCTGGCGTTACCATGGCAACCGCACTGCTCTCAATTGCTCGTCGAGAGGCGCCTCAGCAGAATACCGCGATGACCGGAGAGCTAACCCTTACAGGGCAAGTACTACCAGTGGGAGGTATACGGGAAAAGGTCATTGCAGCCCGCAGGCAAAAAATCAGCAACCTGATTCTGCCGGAAGCAAACCGCGGGGACTATGAAGAGCTGCCAGATTACCTCAAAGAAGGTCTTACAGTTAACTTCGCCCGGCATTATAACGATGTGTTTCAAGTGTGCTTCGGCAACAAACCCAAAACTGGATCGTCTGTGCACTAAAACGGAGGAAAGAAAAGGCTCAGGCCTTTTCTTTCCAGCCGTCGTCCTTCAAAACCGGCCCTACATCCAGAACGGGTGAAGCATCAATATCGTCAGCGTCCATCATATTGGCGACACGCTGAAGCGAGGCTAGAATCATGTTCTGCTCCCACTCGTGGAGGCTTTGGAACTTCTTGATAAAGTCTTCTTGTAGGGGGTTCGGCGCACGGGAAAGAATGTCTGCACCGCTCTCGGTTAGGTGCGCATGAACCTTGCGCTTGTCTTGCGTGCTGCGAACACGGTAAACCAGCTGCCGGTGCTCAAGACGGTCGAGAATAGTGGTCACAGTGGCCTGACTTAAACTTACTTTGTCAGCGATGGTGCCGATAGTAACTTCGCCCAACTCCCGGATTGTTCGCATAATCAAAAGCTGCGGACCGGTAAGACCGGCATTTTTGCTAAGACGCTTGGAATGAAGATCTGTTGCCCGGATAACACGCCGAAGCGCGACCAGAACATGCTCATAATTGTTCACTGTACGACTACTCCAATAGGGTCACCGCCCCGTATTTACACCTCTAACTATTAGAGGTCTTCGCACCCGCGAATGCAAGCAGATGCGAATAGCGGTATTCCCTAGTAGCGAATCACTCAGGTTACATTTTTCCGTTCTGACTCTTGAACAGTTGCACGCCAACAAAAGCTTCCGCACACTAACCCCCATAGATCATCCCGACATCTGCGACGGTTGTGTCGACAATGTTAAATGATCAAAGAAACCTCGGGCTAGCTTGACAAGGCTGGATGTGTAGTGTTTGTTTAGCTTTCTGAGAACATAAGAATAACCCTGAACCTAACAGGACAGACTCAATGACAACTTCACTGAAAAAAATCGTAACCGCCATCAGCACCTCTGTCGCCCTTATGGGTGCCGGCCACGCCGCAGCGGATATCCAGATTGGTATTGCAGGCCCAATGACTGGCCCCGTTGCCCAGTATGGTGACATGCAGTTCTCCGGCGCGCGCATGGCTATCCAGCAGATCAACGCTAATGGCGGCGTGATGGGCGAAAAGCTCGTCGCAGTTGAATACGACGATGTGTGCGATCCCAAGCAAGCCGTTACTGTGGCAAACCGCCTGGTAAACGATGGCGTTCAATATGTCATAGGCCATCTTTGCTCAAGCTCTACCCAGCCCGCGTCCGATATTTATGAGGACGAAGGCATTCTGATGGTTACGCCTGCATCTACCAGCCCTGAAATCACAGAGCGTGGGTATGAGCTGGTTTTCCGCACCATTGGCCTAGATAGCATGCAAGGGCCCGTGGCTGGTAACTACATTGCGAGCCAAAACCCTAAACGAGTTGCAGTTGTCCACGACAAACAGCAGTACGGCGAAGGTATCGCCACCGCAGTGCGCGACACGCTAAAAGACAAAGGCGTTGAAATTGCCATGTTTGAAGGTGTTACTGCTGGCGACAAGGATTTTTCCTCGCTAGTCACCAAGCTCAAGCAAGCCGATGTGGATTACGTGTATTTTGGCGGCTATCACCCAGAGCTAGGGCTAATTCTTCGCCAAGCACGTCAAGCAGACCTTGATGCGAAGTTCATGGGCCCTGAAGGTGTTGGCAACAAAGATATCAACACCATTGCTGGTGAAGCATCTGAAGGCCTGCTGGTAACTTTGCCACCAAGCTTTGACCAAAAAGCTGAAAACAAGAGTCTGGTTAAAGCCTTTGAAGACAAAGGCGAAGATCCTTCCGGACCGTTCGTACTGACCTCCTATGCTGCAGTTCAGCTGGTTGCCCAAGGTATTGAAGCCGCGGATTCCAAAGACCCGTTCGACGTTGCTGCAGCCCTCCGCAGCGGCAGCTTTGAAACGCCTATCGGCAATGTGCAATATGACAAGGCTGGCGACATGAAGTCATTTGAGTTTGTTGTGTACGAATGGCATTCAGATGGCAGCAAAACTCCGGTAAACTAAGCCAATCGTTAATAAACGGTAATCATGAGAGCACCTTCTCACCGCGATCCGGGAGAAGGTGTTTTTCTAGGCCCCTGCTGAGTCTGTCACTCGTTCTTCACAGTTATCCTGTGTTTGGCGTTTGCAGAGGAGGGGGCAGGCCTCCGGAGTCAAACAATAATGCAAGACCTCCTATACTTTTCTCAACAGCTCATTAATGGGCTTACGATCGGGAGCGCTTATGCCCTGATCGCCATCGGTTATACGATGGTTTATGGCATCATTGGCATGATCAACTTTGCCCATGGTGAAATCTATATGATTGGCGCATACACTGCGCTTATCGCTATTACCGGCCTGACTGCCCTTGGTCTTGCCTGGCTACCCTTGATTCTGATTGTTGCGCTGTTGTGCGCCATGATCGTATCCAGCTCTATGGGCTGGGCCGTGGAACGTGTTGCCTATCGCCCTGTGCGTGGCAGGCATCGTCTGATTCCACTGATTTCCGCAATCGGTATGTCTATCTTCTTACAGAACTATGTTCACTTGGCTCAGGGCTCCCGCAACATCGGTTTTCCTGCGTTAATTGAAGGTGGTTTCAACTTTAGCGCTGATGGCACGTTCGAAATGTCTCTGTCTTACATGCAGATCACGATTTTCGTGACCACATTGGTTTGTATGACTGCGCTTTCGCTATTCATCTCGCGCTCCCGCACAGGCCGCGCCTGCCGAGCGGTCTCACAAGATCTTGGCATGGCCAGCCTGTTAGGCATCGATACCAACCGCATTATCTCTGCAACCTTTATCATCGGGGCATCACTGGCGGCGGTTGCAGGCCTGCTTCTTGGTATGTACTACGGCTCAATCGACCCTCTGTTCGGCTTTATCGCAGGTCTCAAAGCCTTCACGGCAGCTGTGCTCGGCGGCATCGGCAGCATCCCTGGCGCCATGCTCGGCGGCTTGATTCTCGGCGTCTCCGAAAGCATGACGTCGGGTTATCTCAGCGGTGAGTATAAAGATGTCGTGTCCTTCGGCTTGCTGATCCTCATTCTGCTATTCAAACCCACGGGCCTGCTTGGCAAACCGGAGGTTGAGAAGATCTGATGGCTGCTAACAACTACAGACATGCGCTTTTTTGCGCCATTGTCACGCTGATTATTTCGTTCCCTATCCTTGGTTTCAACTTGGAAGCCAAGGGCGTCAATATCGAGCTCACCGGAGCCAAAACCTCAACGATCGTTGCCGTTATTCTGGCGGCTGTGGCGGTCTTTGTATTTCAGGCCTACCGTGACTCGTTCATGGGCCTATTGGGCAAACTGCCAAAGCTCAATCCTTTGGCCGGAAGAGAGCCCATGGAGCAGTCCAAGCGAGTTAAGCTCGAATCCTGGGTACTCACCGGTATTGTGGTTCTGGCCCTGTTCTGGCCCTTTGTTGTGTCGCGGGGCTCAGTGGACCTGGCTACTTTGGTTCTGATTTACATCATGCTCGCGCTCGGCCTCAACGTCGTTGTCGGCCTCGCTGGCTTGCTCGATCTAGGCTATGTCGCCTTCTATGCAGTGGGTGCGTACACCTTCGCTTTGCTGTCCCAATACACCGGCATTTCGTTCTGGATGGCATTGCCCATCGGTGCGTTACTGGCAGGGCTAACCGGCATGATTCTGGGCTTCCCGGTTTTGCGCCTCAGGGGGGACTATCTAGCAATTGTTACGCTGGGCTTTGGCGAGATTATCCGCATCCTGCTCAACAATTGGACAACCCTTACCGGCGGGCCCAACGGCATCGGTGGCATTCCAGAGCCGACGTTGTTTGGCATGGAGTTTGGCCGGCGTATCAAGGAAGAAGGCAACACTTCCTTCCACGAAACCTTTGGTATTGCTTACAGTGGTGAACATAAAGTTATCTTTTTGTACCTGATCGCTTTGGTGCTCGCCGTTATCACTGCATTGATCATCCGTCGCTTCATGCGCATGCCCGTAGGCCGTGCCTGGGAAGCCCTGCGCGAAGATGAAATCGCAGCTCGCTCTCTCGGCCTCAGCCGCACTGCCGTCAAGCTCTCTGCGTTCACCATCGGCGCATTCTTTGCTGGCTTTGCGGGTACTGTGTTTGCTTCCAAACAAGGCTTTATCAGCCCGGAATCCTTTGTGTTCCTAGAGTCTGCCATCATTCTGGCAATTGTCGTTCTAGGGGGCATGGGCTCGCAACTTGGCGTCATATTGGCTGCTATTGCGGTCACCATTTTGCCAGAGCTGGCGCGGGAGTTTTCCGAATACCGCATGCTGATCTTCGGCGCTGCCATGGTTCTGATGATGGTTTGGCGACCACAGGGTCTGCTACCCATGCGTCGTATCCACATCACACTGAATAAGCAGGGGTGACAGACAATGCTTGAAGTAAAAAATCTGTCCATGCGCTTTGGTGGTCTGTTGGCGGTAGACGGCGTTTCTCTGGACGTTCAAGAACGGGAAATCGTTTCCATTATCGGGCCCAACGGCGCAGGAAAAACCACTGTATTCAACTGCATGAGTGGTTTTTACAAGCCTTCCGGCGGCAAGATCATTTTTGAAGGCAAGGAAGTTCAGGGTATACCGGATTACAAAATTTCCCGGCTGGGCATGGTGAGAACCTTCCAACACGTTCGTTTGTTCACTCAGATGACCGTTGTGGAAAACCTACTTGTTGCCCAACACCGCCACCTCAACACCAATATGCTTGCAGGTCTTTTTGGCACCCCCAACTACAAGGAGCGGGAGCAAAGTGCCTTGGACCGCGCTGCCTATTGGCTTGAGCGCGTCGGTCTTCTGGACCTCTCCAATCGGGATGCAGGCAACTTAGCCTACGGCCAGCAACGGCGGCTTGAAATAGCACGCTGCATGGTGACCGAGCCTAAGCTACTGATGCTTGACGAGCCTGCGGCGGGTCTCAACCCAGCGGAAACCAAAGAACTCAATCAGCTTATTGTGAGCCTGAAAGAGGACTACAACGTTTCCGTGGTGCTAATTGAGCACGACATGAGTCTAGTAATGGATATTTCAGACCGAATAAATGTGATCAACCAGGGCCGCCCTTTGGCCAGTGGCACACCGGAAGAAATTCGCCATAACGACGATGTGATCAAAGCCTATCTGGGCGAGGCCTAAACATGAGCATGCTTGTACTAGAAGACGTCCACACCCATTACGGCAAGATTGAGGCCCTGCATGGAGTCTCTGTTGAGGTAAACAAAGGCGAAATAGTCTCGCTGATCGGGGCCAACGGCGCTGGCAAAACTACCCTGCTAATGACTGTATGCGGAATGCCTCAGGCCAGCTCGGGCCGTATCTTTCTGGAGGGTCGGGACATCACCAATGAGCCCACAGCGCAGATCATGCGCTCAGGGTTGGCGATAGTGCCTGAAGGTCGGCGCATATTCTCTGGCCTAACGGTGGAAGAAAACCTGCACATGGGGGGGTTCTTCAATAACAAAACCGAGATCCGCAAAAGCCAAGCCCACGTTTACGAGCTGTTCCCGCGCCTAAAAGAGCGTGAGCACCAACGTGCTGGCACCATGTCTGGTGGCGAACAACAGATGCTGGCGATAGGCCGGGCACTGATGAGCCGCCCCAACATGATCATCCTGGACGAACCGTCACTTGGGCTGGCACCGCTAATCATCAAGCAAATTTTTGAGATTATCGGACAGCTACGGGAAGAAGGCATCACCGTGTTTCTGGTGGAGCAGAACGCTCATCAGGCACTACACCTTGCTGATCGCGGCTATGTGTTGGAAACCGGCAAAATACGCTTGCACGACACTGGAAAAAACTTGCTCGCCAATCCAGATGTGCAAAACGCTTATTTGGGAGGCTAACCCCACGTTCGTTTAACCTGAAAACCGGAGCATGCTCCGGTTTTTTCGTATCACAGCCTTACATGAATATCATCAAAAAAAGAAATAGTCTGGCGAAATCAAATAGTCACAGAAGTATAGACTTGCCGTAATCAAATCTGCACTATACTCAAGGCAACGGTCTTTATGCTTGTCTCCACAGGAGCCCGTCAGGGCCGTTCCCCACAATCAGCATCAGGGCTGGTTATGTGGATTTTGCGACGACTGTAAATATACAAAGGAGTGGATAATGAAAAAACTGATCGCAGGTGCAATTCTTCTGGGTGCTTCTTCCATGGCTTTTGCTCAGCCGGGCTGCGGTGTTGGCTCGATGATTTGGAAAGGACAATCAGGTATTGCCCCCCACGTATTGGCAGCAACAACTAACGGTACGCTCGGCAACCAAACATTCGGTATGACCACCGGCACACTTGGCTGCCAGACTAATGAGTCTGTTCAGTCAATGGCCATGTACATGGACAGCAACATCGATAAAGTAGCTCGTGATATGTCTCGCGGCACTGGTGAAAATCTGGAGACCCTAGCGGTTCTTCTAGGCGTTGATGCAGCAGACCGCGGCGACTTCCGCCAGCTTCTGCAGGACAACTTCGCTGCAATCTTCCCAAGCTCCGACACCTCTTCTGGTGAAGCAGTAGACGCAATTGTTGCTCTGCTGGAAAAGAATGAGTCGCTAAGCAAATACGTAGCGGCCTAATAGCTCTACAGCAGGGATGCACCGAGCGCCAAGGATGGCGCGCTTTCCTCGTTTAACCATTCCCGACCGGAACTCGCATTTACCCATGGGCAACACGCTTCGCATTGGGCCAATGATGCTTTGGCTCATCATCAGTTTACCTCTGCAGGCACAAACTCAAGCCATGGACGAGCCACTTCATCTGGACCCGGCCTGGCTTACGCTTATTCACTATCAGCCTGACAAGTTCGGGGACGGCCACACCAGCCAAGCCGACGATTCAGAGTTTTTTTTGAGTGAGAATGGCAAAACTTCCCCAAAGGCAGAACTTGAAGCGACGCTGAAGGCCATACAACAGCCCGGCGGTGGCGCAGACCACGCCCGTTGTCGCTTTCCTGCACGGGATCTTTTGCTTCGTGAACGCCTTGATTTACCAGCAGAAGCTATTAAATGCCCGGATTATCAAGAATGGAAGAACACGCTAAACACAGAAAGCGTTACTCTAGTATTTGCTGCTTCTTACCTAAACAGCCCCTCATCAATGTTCGGGCATACCTTCCTTAGGCTGGACCCGCCACAGGAAGACGAGAAAACCAACTTACTGCTCGCGAGTACGATTTCCTATGCAGCAGATGCAGCCGCCCATGATAGCGAAATAATGTTCGCCTACCGCGGCATCTTTGGCGGCTATCCTGGCATCACAACGGTGCAGCCTTATTACGAAAAAATCCGCCTCTATTCCGACATCGAGCATCGAGATCTTTGGGAATACAAACTGAACCTGAACCAGCAAGAGGTCGACTTTATGCTGGCTCACGCTTGGGAAATCCGGGAGCGCAATTTTGATTACTATTTTTTTGACGAAAACTGCGCCTACCGCCTGCTGGCACTCATCGACATTGCCCGCCCTGGCACCGATCTACTGGGCGAAGTCAGCACTCATGCCATACCGTCGGATACCGTACGCTGGGTAATCGACAAAAATCTTGTTGCTGACGTGCACTATCGCCCTTCGGCAGCAACGAATGTAGCCCATAGCCTATCTGCGCTACCAACACCCAATCAAACCCTGGCTGCCGCCATCGCAAATGGCTACGTGGCGCCAAACAGCAACGAGGTGCTTGCTTTACCTTCACAGGAAAGAGCCCACTTGCTTGATGCCACATACGATTACGTGCGCTACAAGAGCGAGGCAGACAATTGGCCAAGAGAATTCGCTGCACCACTCTCCCACAGCCTGTTGCGTGAACGCAGCAAAATCGACGGTGTAGACCCACTAGAACAACCGCCGGAACCGGAGGTTAGAGATGATCAGGGTCATGATACATTCCGTATAAGCTTAAGTGCTGGGCAACTTGCTCATCGCGAGTTTACCCAGCTCACCTTCCGACCGGCTTATCACGACATTCTCGACCCACCCGCTGGGTATCGAAGCGGCGCCCAATTGCAATTTTTGCGTATGGATGCGCGCTATTACACCGACAACGACGAACTACAACTCGAACAACTCATCGGCGTAGAGATTCGCTCCCTAAGCCCCCGAAACGCATTTTTCTCACCGCTCTCATGGCAAGTTAGCTTTGGCGGTCGACGCACCGATACCGGCTATAAACGGGTTCTTACGCCCTACTTGGAAGGCGGAACCGGCGGAAGCTGGAGTTTAGGTAAGCAAACACAAGCCTTCGCCATTGCCACTGCCGACTTGGAAATCGACGACGACCTACGTCGCGGCTACGACGCCGCCCCTGGGGCAGACATCGGTTTACTCCACCAAAACGATTACTTCAGCCTGACCGCTGGGGCTAAAACCAAAGCCTGGATCGTCAGCAGCCAACATCGGCAGGATCAGGTGTACGCCAAAGGCAACTGGCACATCGGCCGGGAATTCAGCCTATTCGCCGAATTTACCCGCGAAGAACACTACGACAGGTACCAGAGCACATGGCAAGCCGGACTCCACGCGTACTTCTAAAATCAAACCGTATAAAAACACCCTTACTGGCCCTGCTACTCTCAGCCGCAGCACTAATGCAAAGCGGCTGCAGCAGCCTGTTCTTCTTTCCGGACAGGAACACCTACATAACCCCCGATCGCCTCAACCTAACCTATGAAAACATCTTCCTGAAAACCGCAGATGAAGAAATCCTCCACGGCTGGTGGCTGCCCGCCCGAGGCCAACCCAAAGGCACGGTTTACTTTCTACATGGAAATGCCCAGAACATCAGCAGCCACCTCCTCAACATCGCCTGGCTGCCCGCAGAGGGCTACAACGTCTTCACTATCGACTACCGGGGCTACGGCAAGTCCACCGGCGCACCCGACATAGAAGGCGCCCTCCACGACTCCGAAATCGGCCTACGCTGGCTCGCAACCAGATCCGACACCCATAACATACCAACCTTTCTTCTCGGCCAAAGCCTAGGCGGCGCCCTTGGCCTCACCCTAGCCAGCGAATGGGTACAACGCAACGAAACCCCGGAACTCACCGGCATCATCCTCGACGGCACCTTCTCCGGCTTTCGTGGCATAGCCAGAGAAAAACTCTCCAACTTCTGGCTAACTTGGCCGTTTCAGATACCCCTCAGCTGGACCATCCCGAACGAATACGAAGGCGTAGACCAGATAGCCAACGTCAGCCCCGTACCAGTTATGATCATCCACAGCGTTCGCGACGGCATCATCCCCTTCCACCACGGCCAAGACCTCTACGAAGCCGCGGATGAACCAAAGCAATTCCTGCAGACAGACACAGGCCACGCAGCGACGTTCATCATCCCGGCTTATAAAAATGCGGTACTGGAATTTTTGGAAGGGAGCTGAAATGCTCACTGACATGTTTCGATATCACTTCTGGCACTTTTTCTTGCAAACCACTGAGATGTAGGAGCATTCGTCGGGCAAGGCTTTTCAAAACTGTAGAGGGCCAAGGATGGCCCGAAACAAGCGCACATGGATGTGCTCGTAGCGTGTTTTGAAAAGCCTTGCCCGACGAGTACCAGCACCAAAGCCAGAAACGAAAAAACCCGCCAATCCAGAAGAAAGGCGGGTTTTTACTAGCTGCTAACTATTAATCAGAAAAGTCAGTCGGCTGCTCGCCTTCCTTAACTTCCTTCATAGACAGCTTCACACGGCCACGATTGTCCACATCCAAAACCTTAACCAGAACTTCCTGACCTTCGCTCAACTCGTCAGTCACGTTCTCGATCCGGCGATCAGAAATCTGGGAAATGTGCACCAGACCATCCTTGCCAGGCAGAATGTTAACAAAAGCACCAAAGTCCACAATGCGCTCAACGCGCCCCTTGTAGATAGCATTAACCTCGATCTCAGCAGTGATCTCCTTAACCCGGTTAACCGCCGCTTGGGCCGCTTCCTGATTATCTGCATAGATCTTAACGTTACCGTCGTCATCCAGATCAATAGAAGCGCCAGTCTCTTCACAGATAGAACGGATCATAGAACCGCCCTTGCCGATCACGTCACGGATTTTCTCAGGATTGATCTTGATCGCAGTAATGCTCGGAGCGCGCGGAGACAGCTCGGTGCGCGACTCAGAAATAACCTTGTTCATCTCAACCAGAATGTGCTGACGAGCACCGTGAGCCTGCTCAAGCGCAAGCTCCATGATTTCATCAGTAATACCCTGAATCTTGATGTCCATCTGCAGAGCAGTAATACCGTCTTTAGTACCAGCAACCTTGAAGTCCATGTCGCCCAGATGATCCTCGTCACCCAGAATGTCAGTCAAGATGGCAAACTTGTCGCCTTCCTTAACCAGACCCATGGCAATACCAGCTACTGGAGCCTTCAAGGGAACACCCGCATCCATCAGCGCCAGACTTGAACCACAAACAGACGCCATAGAGCTGGAGCCGTTAGATTCAGTAATCTCGGACACTGCACGAATAGCATACGGGAACTCTTCCATAGTCGGCATAACGGCCATTACACCGCGCTTAGCCAAACGACCATGGCCCACTTCACGACGACCCGGCGTACCAACACGACCAGCCTCACCTACGGAGTACGGAGGGAAGTTGTAGTGGAACAGGAACGGATCCTTGCGCTCGCCTTCCAGTGCATCAATCGTCTGCACGTCGCGGGAGGTACCCAGTGTAGTGGTAACAATCGCCTGAGTTTCACCACGGGTAAACAGTGCAGAACCATGCACACTTGGCAGAATACCCACTTCGATCTCAATCGGACGAACCGTTTTGTTATCACGGCCATCGATACGCGGCTTGCCTTCGATTACCTGCTGGCGAACAACGGTCTTTTCAACTTTGCCGAAGTACTTTTTAACATCGTCTGCAGAAGGCTGACCTTCCTCTTCGCCTGCAAGCTTTTCAACGGCCGCAGTTTTGATTTCACCAAGGCGCTCATAACGAGCCATCTTGTCGTGAATGCCATAGGCCTCACCAATGGCGCCAGCAAACTCCGCCTTGATCGCATCCAGCAACTCGGTGTTTTCAGCAGCTGGCTGCCAGTCCCAACGGGGCTTGCCATGCTCGGCAGCAAACTCTTTGATAGCTGTTACAGCAGCCTGCATTTCCTGATGCGCGTACAGAACGCCACCGAGCATCTGATCTTCGCTCAGGCCTTTAGCTTCGGATTCAACCATCAGAACCGCGTCTTCGGTACCGGCGACCACCATATCTAACAAGGAGGTTTCCAGATCTTCAAAGCTCGGGTTAAGGAAGTAGCCTCTTTCGTTGGTGTAGCCAACCCGGCTCGCGCCGATTGGGCCAGCGAAAGGAATTCCGGAAATTGACAAAGCGGCTGAAGCAGCCAGCATAGCGGCGATATCCGGATCCTGCTGCTTGCTTGAAGACATAACCGTACAGATAACCTGCGTCTCGTTCATGTAGCCATTCGGGAAGAGCGGACGAATCGGACGGTCGATCAAACGGGATGTCAGGGTTTCTTTCTCGGAAGGACGACCTTCACGCTTGAAGAAACCGCCGGGGATTTTTCCCACGGCATAGGTTTTTTCGAAATAGTTAACGGTCAGCGGGAAAAACGGCTGACCCGGCTTGGCTTCTTTGGCACCAACAACGGTGCCTAGAACCGAAATATCACCAATAGTGACAAGAACGGAACCCGTAGCCTGACGGGCAATACGACCCGTTTCCAGAGTGACGGTTTCGCCGCCCAGCTCAAATGATTTTTTACGCGGTTGCAGATCCACAACGAACTCCTGCGTTATCTGTTCAGAATGATTGTAACGTGATTCTGAAGACACTCTGCCTGAAAGCTAACAGGCTGTTGTAAAACCCCGGCCAGATAATCGATACGCTGCTAATGCGTAACGCCCGGGCTTTCAACAACCTGCTATCAATTTCAGCTTTCCAATACGACAGAAAAGCTCAGATTCACTAACGTATTCATGGTAGTTATGAAAAGCACAACCGGCAGGCCCCGTAAGGAACCCACCGGCTGTTGGCTACAGCCGAAATAACCGGTGTAGCCCTCAGGTCGTAAGACCAGATTTAGCGACGCAGACCCAGACGCTTGATCAGCTCTAGATAACGATCGCCATTCTTCTTACGAAGGTAGTCCAGCAGCTTACGACGCTGGTTTACCATCCGAATAAGACCACGGCGGGAATGGTGATCCTGCTTGTTGGCCTTGAAGTGATCCTGCAGCTTGTTGATGTTGGCACTCAGTAGTGCAACTTGCACTTCCGGGGAGCCGGTATCACCTTCAGCTTGCTGGTAGTCCTTAACGATCTGTGCTTTTTCATTGGCAGACAATGCCATAACTCACCTCAATGTTTGCGATGCTGTCAAATCCGGCCGAACCGCGCATCTCTACAGCCCGGCTAGACAGCGGCTTGCCTAACGCTTACCGCTGTCACTCACCAATCGACGGGGAACCAATTTGGTTTCCTCGCCTTCTGGCAATGCTTCTGCCAAACCTACAAAGCCTTCGTTGCCATAAACTCGAACGAAGCCATCATATGCTCGGCCCGGTATTCTAACCGGTTGTCCGTTCAATATCGACACCAGAGGTTGGCCCGATAAGCGGTGCTCAGGGAACATGGAAAGCGCCGCATCGGGTGCCACTAAAAGGCCATCGAGACTTTCACCGCGCTCGCGCATTGCCTCTAGATCAGGCACTGCATGCACATCCGCCAAAGTGAACCCGGCAGCCAGTGTGCGTCGAAGCTCAACCACATGAGCACCACACCCAAGCACCTCGCCGATATCCTCAACGAGTGAGCGAATGTACGTACCTTTGGTGCACTTTACGGCGATATCCAGCTCATTTTCACGTATATCCAGAAGCTGAAGCTCGTAGATGGTTACCGGGCGCGCAGGCCGCTCAACTTCTATGCCTTCACGCGCATATTCATAAAGCGGTCGTCCGTTGTGCTTAAGCGCGGAGTACATAGAGGGGACTTGTTGGATATTGCCACGGAACTGTTCAAGCACTGGCTCAAGCACTTCCGGTGTAAGGTCGTTTGGCACTGGTTTAGTGGCGACTATAGCTCCCTCACTGTCACCGGTTTCGGTGCGCTCACCGAGTCGTGCAGTGGCAATGTAGGCCTTATCGCTATCCAGCATCATTTGGGAGAATTTTGTGGCTTCGCCGAAACACAAGGGAAGCACTCCGGTTGCTAGGGGGTCGAGAGCACCGGTATGACCAGCCTTCGCTGCGCCATAGAGGCGCTTGACCTCCTGCAAAATGCCGTTGGAGGTTATACCCAACGGCTTATCGATGACCAGAATGCCATTAACATCACGGCCTTTGCGTCTGCGGCTCAAGCGTTTGACTCCGGATCATTTCCATCATCATTCGGGCTATCGCCGCTCCGTTCGACGGCCGGCTTATCACCAACCGCTTCACGGATCAAACTGTCCATTCTACGGCTGTAGCCTTGAAGCGCATCAAAGTGGAAGCGAAGCTGAGGTATAACCCGTAGCTTCATTGCCCTTCCCACTTGACCGCGAAGGAACCCGGCCGCTCGATTCAATACCGAAATCGAATCTTTTACTTCGGGAGAATCAGCAGTGAGCTCCTCAGTGGTCAACAGAGAGACATAGATATCGGCGTAGCCAAGGTCACGACTAACCTTGACTGCGTTCACCGTTACCATGCCTAGACGCGGATCCTTGACCTCACGCTGAATCAGCTGGGCAAGCTCACGCTGCATCTGATCGCCAATGCGATCAATACGACTGAACTCTCTAGGCATTAGGCCCCCGTAGATTCGAGTTTACGCTCGACTCTAATCCGATCGAAGACTTCGATCTGGTCACCGACCTTCACGTCGTAGCCTTTAACACCGATACCACACTCCATACCGTTGCGAACTTCGGGTACGTCATCCTTAAAGCGACGCAGTGATTCCAGCTCGCCTTCAAAAATAACCACGTTGTCGCGCAGTACACGAATCGGCTTGTTCCGGTATACGTTACCTTCAGTCACCATACAGCCAGCAACCTGACCAAACTTCGGTGAGCGGAATACGTCGCGAACATCGGCAATACCAACTATGTCTTCGCGGAATTCCGGTGCCAACATGCCTGTCAGGGCGCCTTTCACATCATCAAGCAGGTTATAGATGATGCTGTAGTAGCGTAGGTCGAGGCCTTCTTGCTCAACAAGACGTTTGGATGCTGTATCGGCACGCACGTTGAAGCCGAAAATAACAGCGCTGGTTGCCATTGCAAGGCTCACATCTGTCTCGGCAATACCACCAACGCCGGACGAGACGATTTTCACCTGAACTTCGTCGTTACCCAGATCTTGCAGCGACTTGGTTATTGCTTCCAGAGAGCCACGAACGTCGGTTTTCAGAACAACATTGAGGGTTTTAACCTCATCTTTGCCCATATTCTCAAACAGGTTCTCAAGCTTAGCTGCTTGTGCACGCTGCAAACGCTGTTCACGCTCACGAATGTGTCGGAATTCTGCAAGTTCTTTGGCCTTACGCTCATCAGCTACTGCAAAGAACTCGTCACCAGCGTTTGGCGTTCCATTCAAGCCAAGAATCTCGACCGGAATAGACGGGCCTGCTTCTTTAACTTGTTTGCCAGCCTCATCGGTCATTGCACGAACTTTACCGAAGAAGGAGCCTGCAACAACCATATCACCCTGACGCAGAGTACCGTTCTGAACCAGAACAGTGGCAACAGAGCCACGGCCACGCTCGAGACTGGACTCAACCACAACGCCGTTGGCCGGTGCATCAGGCGAGGCCTGAAGCTCAAGGATCTCGGCTTGCAGCAGAACCGCTTCAAGCAATGTATCAACGCCTTCACCAGAGTGCGCAGAAATGGGCACAAACTGAACGTCGCCACCCCAATCTTCCGGAATAACTTCGATCGCTGCCAATTCGTTCTTCACGCGGTCCGGATCGGCCTGCTCCTTATCCATCTTGGTGATTGCCACCACGATAGGAACACCTGCAGAGCGGGCGTGTTGCACGGCTTCTTTGGTTTGTGGCATCACACCGTCGTCGGATGCAACAACCAGAATAACGATATCGGTGCATTGGGCACCACGAGCACGCATTGCGGTGAACGCCGCGTGGCCCGGTGTATCCAAGAAAGAAATCATGCCCTGATCGGTTTCTACATGGTAGGCACCAATATGCTGGGTAATACCACCAGACTCGCCGGAAGCAACTTTTGTACGGCGAATGTAGTCCAACAGTGACGTTTTACCGTGGTCAACGTGGCCCATCACACTCACAACCGGAGCACGCTTGGCCTTTTCCTTGCCTTCCACTTTGAATTCGCTGAGCACGTCATGCTCAAACGCGTCATCACTAATAGGCTTAGCTTTATGGCCCAATTCCTCAACAACCAGTGTTGATGTCTCTTGGTCCAGAGGCTGATTAATGGTGGCCATCACGCCCATGCCCATCAACACCTTGATAACATCACCGGATTTAACGGCCATACGTTGGGCAAGATCGCCTACGGTAATAACTTCAGGAACTTCTACTTCTCTGACCATTGGTTTGGTCGGCCTCTCGAAGCCATGACGCTTCTCTTTGGGTTTCTTTTTGGCCCGCAACGGCTTGCGCAATGTGGTGTCATCATCGTCATCCGAGATTACCACTGGAGCGTCTGCAGGGCGATTACGTGGTCCGCGATGGCCAGCCTGTTTCTTTTTCGGCTTACCTTCTTCGGTTTCGTCACCACGCTCACGGACTTTGTCTTTCTTCTTCTTGGGCTTGCGGTCCTTGCCTTCACCCTCTGGCGGCGGCATAGGCATATCTTCCGGAGCAATTACAGGTTCTGGTTCTGCCGCTTTTTCAGGCTCAGCCTTGGCAGCAGGTGCCTGCTCTTCAACAACAGGCGCCTCTTCTTTAGATACTTCAGCAGGAGCCTCTGCCTCTGCCTGCGGAGCTGTTACATTCTCAACCTGCTCAGCCTGCGGTTGCTCCAACTTCTGCTCTTCCGGCAACTCTTCAGCTGCCGGCGTTGCCGCTTCCGGCTCCGGCTGCAATTCCGCACGCTTAACATAAGTGCGGCGCTTACGCACCTCCACGTTCACGGTCTTGGCTTTACCCGCCTTGAGCGTAGTTGTGGTTTTGCGCTTAAGCGTAATCTTGTTCGGCTCAGCGCCTGCTTCACCGTGGGTCTTTCTCAGATAAGCCAGCAACTGCTGCTTCTCATCACTGGAAACAGCGTCGTTTTCAGAGCGGGCTTTCAGGCCTGCCTCCACGATCTGCTTCAGTAAACGATCCACGGGAGCGCCTACATCATCGGCCAGTTGTTTTACCGTTACTTCAGCCATACTGGTCTCCTCCCGAATTAAGCCTGGTCTTCAAACCAGGGGGCGCGTGCGATCATAATCAGCTTTCCTGCACGCTCTTCATCCATACCTTCGATTTCGAGCAAATCGTCAACCGACTGCTCCGCCAGATCTTCCATGGTACGTACACCCATGCCGGCGAGCTTAAACGCCAGACCACGATCCATCTCGTCCATACCTAGAAGATCCTCTGCAGGCTCTGCGCCATCAAGGGCCTCCTCGCTAGCCAGGGCCTTATTTAGCAGGGCATCCTTAGCGCGACGACGTAGTTCTGTGACTGTGTCTTCGTCGAAACCGTCAATCGCCAGCATCTCTTCCATAGGTACGTAGGCAACCTCTTCAATGGAGGTAAAGCCTTCGTCAATCATCACGCCAGCAAACTCTTCGTCCACATCAAGGTGGGCGGTAAAGTGCTCAACCAGCGTATTGTACTCTTGTTCCTGACGCTCACCGGCCTCCTCTTCCGTCATTACGTTAAGAGTCCAGCCCGTCAAATCTGTAGCCAAACGAACGTTTTGCCCATTTCGGCCAATGGCCTGTGCCAAATTGTCTTCGGCAACAGCAACTTCCATTGTGTGGCGGTCTTCGTCCATCACGATCGAGGCAACTTCTGCTGGCGCCATAGCGTTAATAACCAGCTGCGCAGGGTTGTCATCCCAAAGCACTATATCGACGCGTTCGCCGCCCAATTCATTGGAAACAGCCTGAACACGAGACCCTCGCATGCCTACACAGGCACCAACCGGGTCAATGCGACGGTCGTTGGTTTTAACCGCGATTTTAGCGCGGGAACCTGGATCCCGGGCAGCGCCTCGGATCTCGATCAACTCTTCGGCAATTTCCGGAACTTCAATACGGAACAGTTCTACCAACATTTGCGGCGCAGAGCGGCTCAGGATGAGTTGCGGGCCACGGTGGTCTGTGCGGATCTCCAACAGCAAAGAACGAACCCTGTCGCCCATACGGAAAGTTTCCCGCGGAATCAGGTGCTCTCTAGGCAGCAGAGCTTCAGCGTTGGCACCAAGATCAACGATAACGTTATCGCGTGTGACCTTCTTAACGGTACCTGAAACCAGTTCACCCACACGGTCGCGATAGCTGTCAACGATTTTACTGCGCTCAGCCTCACGAACCTTTTGGAAAATGATCTGCTTTGCAGCTTGGGCTCCGATGCGGCCGAAGGCAACAGATTCCGCCTTCTCCTCATAGGTATCACCAGGCTTCAATGCAGGGTCGATTTCTTCGGCTTCCTGTAATGTGAGCTCGGTACCTAGTGCTGGCACCGCATCATTGTCGACCACCAGCCAACGGCGGAAGGTTTCATACTCACCGGTGCGACGGTCAATGGACACGCGCACATCCGACTCTTCGTCTTCGTAACGTTTTTTCGCAGCGGTGGCGAGGGCCAACTCGATTGCCTCGAAAATAACATCCTTCTCGACGCCTTTTTCGTTCGAGACGGCTTCAACCACCAGCAAGATCTCTTTACTCATTGGATTGCCCTGCCCTGAAAATAAACTGTGCATCTACTGAGTTGTTCAAATAGCTCACTCGAATACCGGAATGATTTGGGCTTTTTCTATGCTGTCAAAAGGTAGTAGATACTCGTGATCATCAACAACCACGACTACATCATCTCCCTCCACACCCTTAATTAGCCCCTGAAACTTGCGGCGGCCTTCAAACGCCATACGCAAGCGAATTTGCACTTGATGCCCCACAAACGCCTGATATTGCTCAAGCCGGAATAGCGGCCTATCCATTCCAGGGGACGAAACTTCAAGCGTATATTCTGTTTGGATGGGATCTTCCACATCCATTACACCACTGATTTGGCGGCTGACTTTTTCGCAATCGTCGATGCCTATACCCTTCTCGGCATCGTCTATAAAGACCCGCAGCATGGATTGGTAGCCCTTCGAGCGATACTCAATACCCCAGAACTCGTAACCCAAACCTTCCACCACAGGGCGAAGTATGTCTTCCAGTTGTTTAAGCTTGCCTGACAAGTTAGGCGGTCTCCGTTATGTAATTTACCGGCCCCAAAAACAAAAAAAGGGCTGTTAGCCAGCCCTTTTAACGCACCAGGGCCCGTTGCGCCAGGCCCCTTAATCAAAAAGCCCCGATAACTGGGGCCTTTTGTTGCAAGAACTCGCAGGAAGCAAACCGGTAAACCGCTTCCTGCTGACAGACACCTGGCCTGCCAGAAACCCGACAACAAAAGATGCCGGACTCCAATATTCGCCGGAGTATAGAGACGCCGAGCGAACTGGTCAAGGACTGCTCAAAAAAACGGCCTGGATAAACCAAGCCGTTTTTCTTACTAATTGGTGCCCAAGGCCGGACTCGAACCGGCACGGCTTTCGCCACTACCCCCTCAAGATAGCGTGTCTACCAGTTCCACCACTTGGGCAACACCTCACTCGAGCTCAGGGAGTCCAGACTCCCCGCTCTCGACTTCGCCTTCACCAGCGCCACCTTCAACAGCACTCTCTACAGGCACCTGACTAGACTCCTGAACGGTTGGAATCCCCGCCTCACCTGCTACTTCTGCGCGCTGCTTGGCAAACACTGCCAGCGAAAAACTTGTTACAAAAAATACAATTGCAAGCATGGTAGTAACGCGAGTCAAAAAACTCCCACTACCCTGACTGCCGAATACAGTTTGCGAAGCACCGCCACCAAAGGCCGCTCCCGCATCCGCACCCTTACCCTGCTGGATTAACACCAGACCCACCAGTGCCACCGCGATTACCACGTGCACAACGACTACTAGTGTCTCCATCCAATCCATATCAATTCTCGCGAGCCTTTAGCTTTAAGAACTTGCCGGAAAATAACGGCAAATACTGATAAATTCTTCTGCGACCAGCGATGCACCGCCGATTAAACCGCCGTCTATATCCGGCTCTGAAAAAAGAGCCGCTGCATTATCCGCTTTTACGCTGCCGCCGTAAAGTAGAGAAATCTCTTCGGCTGGCGCACCCATGCCTTTCAATACAGAACGTATTGAGGCGTGCATGGCCTGAGCGTCTTCGGCGGTAGCCGTTTTACCGGTACCAATTGCCCAAACAGGCTCGTAGGCTACCACGATGCTCTTCCACTCACCTGACACAGCAGACAAACCCAGCCGTACCTGACTCGCGACTACCGATTCAGCCAAACCCGACTCGCGCTCTTCGAGAGTCTCGCCTACACACACTATGGCTGCTAAACCACTAGCAACTATCAGCGCCACTTTTTCGGCAACCAACTCATCGGTTTCCCCGAAAATCTGCCTGCGCTCTGAGTGGCCAACAAGTACGTATTTGCAGCCTGAGTCTTTGGCCATCTCCGAGGAAATTTCGCCCGTATATGCCCCAGACTGCCACTGCCCTACATTCTGAACACCAACTGAAATAGCGCCATCGGCCTGATCCAGTACGTCCCTGATATAGATTGCGGGTGGAATAATAACAACCTCCACGCCATTATCAAGAGAGCCAGCCTCTGCCTGAACATAACCCACCAGCTTTTCCGAAAGGCCTTTCGACCCGTTCATCTTCCAGTTTCCGGCTACAATCTTGCGACGCATAACACTTCCCGAATGTTAGGGAGGGCGCACTATACAGCAGTCCCTCAGAACAGACAACAGCTTGAAATCAACAAAATCAGGGCGTTGAATTTTCCACCACCGCGGCCAGCTTTTTCACAACACGACTTATTTCGTCGGCATTTTGACCTTCCGCCATTACGCGGATCAAAGGCTCAGTTCCAGACGCTCGCAGCAGAATTCTACCCGAACCTCCAAGCTCCTCTTCGGCCCTCTGTACCGCAGCTACGATATCATCGCGACTGAACGGGTCAAAGCGAGCTGCAACCCGAACATTAATCATTGTTTGAGGTAACTTGCTCATCTCTCGACGCAGCTCAGCCAACGTCCTTCCTGACTTACCAATAGCCAAAAGCACCTGAAGCGCTGAGATAATACCATCACCGGTGCTCGTGCAATCACGTATGACCATGTGTCCCGAGCCTTCGCCACCGAGCACCCAGTTGTTGGCAATCAGGCGTTCCATCACATACCGGTCACCAACATTGGCGCGCTCGAAAGAAATACCCATCTCCGTCAACGCCAACTCCACACCCAGATTGGTCATCAGCGTGCCGACCACACCGCCTTTCAGGCGATCCTCTGCAAACCTCTGAGAAGCAATCACATAAAGCAGCTCATCACCGTCAACCTCAGAGCCATCGCGATCAACCATAAGCACCCGGTCGCCATCACCGTCGAAGGCGATACCCAAGTCTGCGCCTTTATCAATAACAGCCCGTTTCAGCGCATCAAGGTGGGTGGAGCCTACATCCAAATTGATGTTGAGCCCGTCTGGCTCCGCACCAATAACAGAAACCCTCGCACCCAGTTCACGAAATACTTTTGGCGCAACGTGATAAGTAGCCCCATGAGCGCAGTCCAGCACTATCTTCAAGTTATCCAGTGTGAACTCGTTAGGCACGGTGCTTTTGCAGAACTCCACATAACGCCCCGGCGCATCTTCTATTCGCGACGCTTTACCTAACTCGCCGGGCTCGCAAACCTCAATCGGCTTATCCAGCCAACGTTCGATTTCAGTTTCCAAAGCATCGTCGAGCTTGGTGCCGTCCGCGGAGAAAAATTTGATGCCGTTATCATGATGGGGGTTATGGGAGGCACTAATAACGATACCCGCCGACGCGCGGAAAGTACGGGTTAAATAGGCAATGGCGGGCGTCGGCATGGGGCCTAATAATTTTACATCCACCCCTGCAGCTGACAATCCGGCCTCCAAAGCTGACTCGAACATATAGCCGGACAACCTGGTGTCCTTGCCGATTAACACGCTGTTGCGCTGACCCGCTCTCTTGAACGCTTGCCCGGCAGCCCAACCCAGATGCAACATAAACTCAGGTGTAATCGGATGCTCACCGACCTTTCCACGTATGCCATCGGTACCAAAATACCTTCTTCCGGACATCAAACTACCCCCTTCACGGCCGTCGCAACCTTGACGGCATCTATGGTTTCCCTGACATCATGCACGCGGATTATACTCGCACCCTTCATTGCCGATATTGTCGCGGCCGCGATACTGGCTGACAACCTTTCGTCAACTTCACGGCCGGTGATCTGCCCTAGCATGGATTTTCTGGACATACCCACCAGCACCGGATGTCCCAAAGCCTGAAGCCGCTCCAGCGCAGCCAATAAACGAAGATTATGCTCTAGGTTTTTCCCAAAACCGAAACCCGGGTCCAATATTATATTATTTGCCGCAATACCAGCTTGTGCAGCAGCCCTAACACGTTGGGCCAAAAAATCCCCTACCTCCCGTAGCACGTTACGGTATTCGGGGCGCTCCTGCATGGTTTCCGGCTCACCCTGTATATGCATAACACAAACCGGTACGCGGGCCTTAGCTGCCGCGGTTAAAGCTCCCTCTCTCTGCAGTGCACGCACATCATTAATCAGCCCAGCTCCAAGCTTTGTTGCCTGAGACATCACCTCGGGAGTGCTGGTATCCACCGAAACGATAACATCTAAGTCCCGTGAAATAGCTTCAACCACTGGGCAAACTCGATCAAGCTCTTCTTGAACCGATACGCTAGCAGCACCGGGCCTAGTAGACTCGCCTCCTACGTCAATAAACGCGGCACCATCAGACGCCATTTGTCGCGCCCTTGCCAAGGCCACATCCAGCTGGCTGAACCGACCACCGTCAGAGAAAGAATCTGGCGTTACATTGAGTACGCCCATCACATGGCAGCGGGACATATCCAGAACTCGCCCGGCGAAATCTATTTCCATAGAAAACCTTTTAAGAATAGGTTCCAGAACCGATAAACAGTTGCCGTAAAAAACAAACGCCGCCCTTCAACAGGGCGGCGTAAGTAATCTCAAGCTTGATGTAACCCTGAGCCTCAGTGCTCTCCAGCCGGGCGACCGACATCTGGCCTCTGACTGTCATCAGCAGGCTTGGCCTCTGGAGCCTTGCCCGCATCGTCAGCTTTGACGCCACCTGCCGAGCCCCGATCGTCCCAACCCTTCGGCGGGCGAGGAGTACGACCTTCCATGATGTCATCAATCTGGTGACGGTCGATGGTTTCGTACTTCATCAAAGCCTGAGCCATGGCGTCGAGCTTTTCACGGTTATCAACCAGGATCTGAGTCGCCTTCTCGTAACATGTATCAATGATGTTACGCACTTCTTCATCAATCCGCTGCGCGGTCTCCGGAGAGTAGACCGTCTGTGACTGCCCAGCAGAGCGGCCAAGGAACGGCTCTTCGCTATCTGTGTCGTACTGCAGAGGCCCGAGCTTCTCTGACAACCCCCAGCGAGTAACCATGTTACGCGCCAGACTCGTAGCCCGCTCGATGTCATTAGACGCACCGGTGGTGACCCCGTCGAAGCCTAGGGTCAATTCTTCAGCGATACGCCCGCCAAACAAACTGCAGATAGAACTAATCAGGAAGCGCTTGCTATGGCTGTACTTATCCTCTTCCGGGAGGAACATAGTGACACCCAAAGCGCGACCTCGAGGAATAATACTCACCTTGTATACCGGGTCGTGCTCCGGCATCAGGCGGCCGACAATAGCGTGCCCGGCTTCGTGGTAGGCCGTATTCAGCTTTTCCTTTTCGCTCATCACCATGGACTTGCGCTCGGCGCCCATCATGATTTTATCTTTCGCGAGCTCAAACTCTTCCATGGAGACCAAACGCTGGTTTCTGCGAGCAGCAAAAAGCGCAGCCTCGTTAACTAGGTTGGCAAGGTCAGCACCGGAGAAGCCGGGAGTACCGCGCGCGATGAATGCGGGCTCAACGTTCTCATCTAATGGCACTTTTTTCATGTGAACCTTGAGAATCTGTTCACGACCAATAATATCTGGCAAACCGACAACCACCTGACGGTCGAAACGACCTGGACGCAGAAGCGCAGGGTCCAGAACATCTGGACGGTTAGTAGCGGCGATAACGATAACGCCCTCGTTGCCCTCAAAGCCGTCCATTTCGACAAGAAGCTGGTTTAGGGTTTGCTCACGCTCGTCGTGGCCTCCACCCATACCAGCGCCACGGTGACGACCGACGGCGTCGATTTCATCAATAAAGATGATGCAGGGGCTCTGCTTCTTGGCTTGCTCGAACATATCCCGCACCCGGGATGCGCCAACACCTACAAACATTTCGACGAAGTCGGAACCGGAAATCGAGAAAAAAGGAACTTTAGCCTCGCCCGCGATTGCCTTGGCAAGAAGGGTTTTACCGGTACCCGGCTGCCCGACCATCAAAACACCTTTAGGGATGCTGCCACCTAGACGCTGAAATTTGCTGGGATCCCGAAGGAAGTCCACCAGCTCTTTTACGTCTTCCTTGGCTTCATCCACACCAGCCACGTCTGCGAACGTGGTCTTGATCTGATCTTCGCTCATCAAGCGCGCTTTACTTTTACCAAACGACATGGGGCCTTTGCCGCCTCCGCCGCCTTGCATCTGGCGCATGAAGAACACAAACAGCGCAATAATAATCAGTATCGGGAATGCCGCGACTAAAAGCTGCGTCCACAGGCTCTGGCGTTCGGGCTGTTTGCCGATCACTTCAACCTGATTTGCAAGCAGATCGTCCATCAGCTTGTTATCCGCCACCTGAGGGCGAATCGTCTCAAACTGGGATCCATCGCCACGGGTGCCCTGAATTTCCAGACCATCAATGGTGACTCTGTTGACTTGGCCCTGCTGAACCATTTCAACGAATTGGGAATAATTGACTTGCTGCCCGCTGGTGGTGGGAGAAAAATTCTGAAACACCATCAACAGAACAGCGGCTATGATTAGCCAAAGAACCAGATTTTTTGCCATATCGCTCAAGGATCATCACCTGTGAATTGAAGAGCGGGCCGTCGAAGGAACCACTCTTTACCGACACCTTACACCAATTGTACGTCTATCCACCAGAAACGGCCCATCCGTAACGGCCCCAGAAAAACGCAGCTGCGGATCAACCTGAATGCACTCGATGCGCCGGATAAATCCCCATATACGTTATATGTGGGTTTCATCTCGGAAATTACAACGCCTGCAGGGTGATCTGTATACAAGGTTGTCTGTTACAATCCGCCAATTATACGACGTTGCCAGCGAATATACCGCTGACCTTTTGTTAATTGCACCGATAAAGAGATTACATCATGAGCCTTTCAGCGGAACAGCGCCGGGAATACCGGGCCATCGCCCACAACCTGAAGCCCGTCATTATTGTGGGCGACAAGGGCCTCACCGAGAACCTTCAGGAAGAGCTGGATCGCGCTCTGAACGACCACGAACTCATCAAGATAAAAGTGGCAAGTCAGGATCGAGAAGCTCGTCAGGAAGCAATCAACGCCCTATGCGAAGCCAGCGGTGCCGAAGTGGTGCAGACTATCGGGAAAATTGCCGTTCTGATGCGCAGAGCCAAAAAGCCCAACCCGAAGCTTTCCAACCTGCTACGCCACAAAAACTGACGCTTGCGAAAGCTGTAAAAACAAAAAACCGGCTGCATAAATACAGCCGGTTTTTTGCTTTCTCGGGCGCAGGGTAACTAAACCGGCGCCCATCGAATCAGATGTATTCCACCTTTCCGATTTCGTATTCCACTGTGCCCGACGGCACGCGAATAGCGACAACGTCGTCTTCATTTTTGCCAACTAGCGCACGGGCAATGGGCGAAGATATCGACAATTTGCCTTCCTTGATATCCGCCTCATCCTCACCGACGATTTTGTAGACAACTTCCTCGTCTGTATCCACATTCAGCAAATGCACTGTGGTGCCGAAAATGACCCTGCCGGTATTTTCCATTTCCGTAACATCAATCACCTGCGCGGCAGAAAGCTTGCCTTCTATTTCCTGAATCCGGCCCTCAATAAAGCTTTGCTGTTCACGGGCAGCGTGGTACTCGGCGTTTTCTTTGAGGTCACCGTGCTCACGGGCATCCGAAATCGCCGCAATAACTCGCGGACGATCCTTGGATTTCAGCTGCTGAAGCTCCTCACGTAGGCGGGCTTCGCCCGCTTTGGTCATAGGTACTCTTTCACTCATAATCTTACTTCCCTGCGTGAAGGTCTTGCAGGCGGCGTACTGTGCGCTCCGGGCCGAACTTGATAGCCCGACAGAAGGCTTCGCCGCCAGCCAGTGTTGTTGTATAAGCTACTTTGGTCTGCAGAGCTGACTGACGAATCTGCGCCGAGTCAGACACAGCCTTGCGGCCCTCAGTGGTGTTAATAATGAGCTGGACCTGACCGTTCTTAATGGCGTCGACAATGTGCGGCCGCCCTTCTCCCACCTTATTAACTCGAGCTACCTCAATGCCTTGCTCACGGAGTGCTTTCGCCGTACCAGTAGTAGCGACAAGCTGGAAGCCAATATCAACCAAATCCCGGGCAAGCTGAATGGCGCCTGCCTTGTCCACATCACGAACCGACATGAACACCGTACCACTGGAAGGCAAGCGCTCTCCAATGGCTAGCGACGCCTTAGCAAAGGCCTCATCGAAGCTGTCGCCCAGCCCCATTACTTCGCCCGTTGATTTCATTTCGGGCCCAAGAATCGGATCCACCGAGGGGAACTTGTTGAATGGGAACACTGACTCTTTTACCGCGTAATAGCTAGGCACAACTTCTTTAGTAAAGCCTTGTTCCGCAAGGGAGGTGCCAGCCATTACTCGCGCCGCCACTTTCGCCAGAGACACACCAATGGCCTTTGATACAAACGGCACGGTTCTTGAGGCACGGGGGTTAACTTCGATCACGTAGATCTCGTCATCCTGCCAAGCCAACTGCACATTCATCAAGCCGATCACTTCTAATTCGATGGCCATTTTTCTGACCGCCTCACGCATTGCGTCTTGAACATCGGCAGGCAGCGTGTAGGGCGGCAAGGAGCAAGCAGAATCACCGGAGTGAATGCCCGCCTGCTCAATATGCTGCATGATGCCGCCAATAACCACATCCTTGCCGTCACAAATGGCGTCTATATCAACCTCAATGGCAGCATTCAGGAAGTGGTCCAGCAATACCGGGCTGTCGTTGGATACAAGAACAGCACTGCGCATGTAGCGTACCAGCTCATCTTCGCCGTATACGATTTCCATAGCACGGCCGCCCAGCACGTAGGATGGACGCACCACCAGCGGGTAGCCAATCTCACTGGCCGCAACTATGCCTTCTTCAAGGCTGCGCACAGTAGCGTTTTCCGGCTGCTTGAGACCCAAACGCTGAATCATCTGCTGGAACCGCTCACGATCTTCCGCGCGGTCAATGGCGTCCGGGCTGGTGCCGATGATGGGCACACCTGCAGCTTCCAGACCTCGTGCCAGCTTCAGCGGAGTCTGGCCACCGTACTGGACGATCACACCCTTGGGCTTCTCGATGTTGATGATTTCCAGCACATCTTCCAGCGTAATCGGCTCAAAATACAGCCGGTCAGAGGTGTCGTAATCGGTGGAGACGGTTTCCGGGTTGCAGTTGATCATGATGGTTTCGTAGCCATCTTCGCGCATGGCAAAGGCTGCGTGCACGCAGCAATAATCAAACTCGATGCCCTGTCCAATGCGGTTAGGACCACCGCCAATAACAACAATTTTCTCACGATCACTGGGCGCCGCTTCGCACTCCTCCTCGTAGGTGGAGTACATGTAGGCTGTAGCCGAAGCAAACTCGGCGGCACAGCTGTCCACACGCTTGTATACCGGGCGGATGTCTAAATCGTGCCGCAACTTGCGAAGACTCACATCTGTGATACCCAGCAACTTGGCCAAGCGGGCGTCAGAGAAGCCTTTGCGCTTGAGTCGGAACAAAGTGGCATGATCGATATCGGCTTTACCGGCAGACTTCAGGGCCTGCTCTTCGCGGATAAGATCTTCGATCTGCACCAGATACCAGGGGTCCACTTTGGTGAACTCGAACACATCTTCCACGCTCAGCCCGGCGCGGAAAGCATCACCGATGTACCAAATACGATCAGCGCCGGGAACGCTAAGTTCGCGAGTTAGGGTTTCGCGGGAGCTTTCGGAGGTGAACTCTTCAAGCTTCTCATCAAACCCGTCAGAGCCTACTTCTAGCCCTCGCAGGGCTTTCTGCAGAGACTCTTGGAAGGTGCGGCCAATGGCCATAACTTCGCCAACAGACTTCATCTGGGTGGTTAGACGTGCATCGGCCTGCGGGAATTTTTCAAAGGTAAACCGGGGGATTTTCGTAACCACGTAATCAATACTAGGCTCGAAAGATGCCGGTGTTATGCCGCCGGTTATCTCGTTGCGTAGCTCGTCCAGCGTGTAGCCTATTGCGAGCTTGGCGGCAACTTTAGCAATCGGGAAGCCCGTTGCTTTGGAGGCGAGAGCCGACGACCGGGATACCCTAGGGTTCATCTCGATAACGACCATACGGCCGGTGTCCGGATGGATACCAAACTGTACGTTGGAGCCGCCGGTTTCCACACCAATTTCGCGCAACACAGCCAGCGAGGCATCGCGCATGATCTGGTATTCCTTGTCGGTCAGCGTCTGGGCTGGCGCAACAGTGATGGAATCGCCGGTGTGGACGCCCATGGCGTCAAAGTTCTCAATGGAGCACACGATAATGCAGTTGTCCGCTTTGTCGCGCACAACCTCCATTTCGTACTCTTTCCAACCAATCAACGACTCATCGATAAGTAGTTCGTTGGTGGGGGAAAGGTCGAGGCCGCGGGTACAAATTTCTTCAAACTCGTCCCGGTTGTATGCGATACCACCACCAGAGCCGCCCATAGTGAACGACGGACGAATAATGCACGGGAAGCCGATATCTTCAGCAACTTTCCAGGCTTCTTCCATGGTGTGTGCAATGGAGGCACGCGGGCACTCCAGACCGATGGCCTTCATGGCCTTATCGAAACGACTCCGGTCTTCGGCCTTGTCGATGGTATCGGCGTTGGCGCCAATCATTTCAACGCCGTGCTCAGCCAGAACCCCGTGCTTTTCTAATTCCAGCGCGCAATTCAGCGCAGTCTGGCCGCCCATTGTAGGCAGTACGGCATCGGGTTTCTCTTTTTCAATGATTTTGGCAACAGTTTGCCAGGTGATCGGCTCGATGTAGGTGGCATCTGCCATCACCGGGTCGGTCATGATGGTGGCCGGGTTCGAGTTAACCAGAATGACGCGGTAGCCTTCCTCACGCAGGGCTTTACAGGCCTGAGCTCCGGAGTAGTCAAATTCGCACGCCTGCCCGATTACAATCGGGCCTGCGCCCAGAATCAGGATGCTTTTAATATCGGTCCGTTTTGGCATGTCTTGGTAAACCTGTCAGCAACATTTAAATTCTTGCAGCGCAAAAACGCGGCGCGTGTCTGGGTGACGTTTTTGTCTTTGGTCCGGCGTTAAGCCGAACGGGCCTCCATCAGCCGAATGAACTCGTCAAATAAAGGCGCCACATCACCGGGCCCCGGGCTCGCCTCTGGGTGTCCCTGAAAACTGAATGCTGGCTTGTCGGTGCGGCGAACGCCTTGCAAAGTGCCGTCGAACAGCGATTTGTGGGTTACTTCCAGCACGGAGGGTAATGAAGCTTCGTCCACCGCAAACCCGTGGTTCTGGCTGGTAATCATGACGGTGTTGTTTTCGAGGCGCTGCACCGGATGGTTGGCGCCGTGATGGCCATGCTTCATCTTCATGCTTTTCGCACCACTGGCAATGGCCAGAAGCTGGTGTCCCAAACAGATGCCAAATACGGGAATTTCAGTTTCGAGCACGTTTTGAATGGCCTTGATTGCGTAGTCACAAGGTTCTGGGTCGCCAGGGCCATTGGACAGGAAGATGCCATCAGGGTTCATAGCCAATACTTCTGATGCTGGTGTTTGAGCAGGCACAACGGTTACTTCGCAACCGCGAGCTGCGAGCATACGCAATATGTTGAACTTCACGCCGTAATCCCAAGCTACAACTTTGAACTTTTGTTGGCTATTTTCTGCGTAGCCTTCACCGAGTGTCCATTCGCCTTGAGTCCATTTGTAGGGCTTTTCGCAGGTAACGACTTTGGCCAGATCCATGCCTTCGAGCCCGGGAAACGCGTTGGCAAGCTCCAGTGCGCGTTCTGCCGTGGCATTTGCTCCGGCTACAATAGCACCACTCTGTGAGCCTTTATCGCGGAGGATACGCGTAAGGCGACGGGTATCAATATCGGCGATCCCGACAATGTTGTTGCTTCGCAGGTATTCGTCCAGCGATTCGGTGCTGCGCCAGTTACTAGCCACTAGGGGCAGATCTCGGATGATCAGGCCAGCGGCTTGAATGCGATCTGACTCTACATCTACTTCGTTCACGCCGGTGTTGCCGATGTGAGGATAGGTCAGGGTAACGAGCTGGCGGGCGTAGGACGGATCGGTCAATATTTCTTGGTAGCCGGTCATGGCGGTGTTAAACACCACTTCGCCGCTGGTTTCGCCGTCAGCGCCAATAGCGGTGCCGTAAAACAGGCTTCCGTCTGCGAGTGCAAGGATTGCGGGTGTGCTCAAGGCTTGTATCCTCATCGGGTGGCGTTTCGGTTCGTCACGTGCAGGAACGCAAGCGCAAATTCAGGTCGCAAAAAAGCGAGAGGGAGTAAAAACTCCGTCCCGCTTTTTTGTTATCCGGGGACTTTATTTGTCCCTTGGGCTTTTAAAAGCCTACGCTTGCTGCAGTTAAACCGCCTTATTATATAAAAATTGCGGTTTTGTGTCCATGTAAAATGTCACATGACTCCTGCACCGGTGGCGCACTGGGATCATCGTCCGGGAAACGCTACAAGCACTTCCCTGTGCGCTTGTCTCCGGCCGTCCATGGCCTCCGACATTCCCGGACGATGATCCCAGCCCGCCACCTCAGAGCTGCCTTTGACTTACCTCAAGCTCAAAACATCCTGCATGTCATACAAGCCTGCAGGCTTATCTTTCAGCCACAAAGCCGCTCGCATGGCACCTTTTGCGAAGGTCATCCGACTGCTTGCCTTGTGAGTGATTTCGATGCGTTCGCCTTCGGTGGCGAAGAGTACTGTGTGGTCGCCCACTACGTCACCGGCGCGAATGGTTTCGAAACCGATTTCCTTGCGAGTGCGTTCGCCAGTGAAGCCTTCACGGCCATAGACTGCACATTCTTTGAGGTCGCGATCGAGTGCATCAGCAACTACTTCGCCCATGCGCAGGGCTGTACCGGAAGGTGCGTCTTTTTTGTGGCGGTGGTGGGCTTCGATGATTTCGACGTCGTAGTCATCCCCCAGCGTGGCTGCCGCCGTGCGCAGGAGGTTGAGCACTACGTTTACCCCCACACTCATGTTGGGCGCGAATACAATCGGGGTAGATTCTGCAGCCAAGGCCAACTGCTGTTTTTCGGCATCGGTCAGGCCGGTGGTTCCGATAATCAGCATTTTGCCGTTGGCTTTGCAGAACTCCGCATTTTCCAGAGTAAGATCCGGAAAGGTGAAATCGACGAGCACGTCGAAATCATCTTTTACGTCAGCAAGGGTACCTGCCATCTTTACGCCGGTTTTGCCAATACTGCTCATTTCGCCGGCATCGGCTCCGATGAGACTGCTGCCCGGCTCTACGATGGCCGCACCAAGTTCCAGCCCTTCCGTGCCGTCAACCGCTTCAATTAGCACTTTTCCCATGCGCCCGGCGGCGCCGATGATTGCTACCCTCATGATTTTATCCTTATATGCAGCGGATCAGAATTTCATTTCGTCGAAGAAGCTCTTAACACCCTCAAACCACGAAGTTTTCTTGGGCGCGTGGTTTGTTCCGTTGTTGCTTCCGTCGAGGGTTACCTGAAACTCTTCAAGCAATTCTTTCTGCCGCTTGGTCAGGTTAACCGGTGTTTCGACAATCACTCGGCACAGCAGGTCACCAGACGGACCTCCTCGAACCGGGCTAACGCCTTTGTTACGCAGGCGGAAGAGTTTACCCGTTTGGGTTTCTGCCGGGATTCTTAGTTTCACGCGACCGTCTAGCGTCGGCACTTCCAACTCACCACCGAGTGTGGCGTCGATAATGCTGATGGGCACTTCGCAATATAGGTTGCGGCCGTCGCGGGTGAAAATGGAATGCTCCCTAACGGACATCTGTACATACAGATCGCCTGAGGGGCCGCCATCGATACCCATTTCGCCTTCACCAGAAAGCCGTATACGGTCACCGGTATCTACGCCAGGTGGAACTTTAACGGAGAGTGTCTTCTCCTCACGCACCCTGCCCTGACCATGGCAAGACTTACAAGGATTCTTAATAATCTGACCAGAGCCACGGCACGTGGGGCAAGCCTGCTGCACTGCAAAGAAGCCTTGCTGCATACGCACTTGGCCCATACCTTTACAGGTTCCACAGGTTTCAGGGCGGGAGCCTTTCTCCGCGCCACTGCCCTCACAGGTGTCGCATTCGCGGTGCCCGGGGATTGTAATCTTGACGGTTTTACCTTTTACCGCCTCTTCAAGGTCCAGCTCTAAGGTATAGCGCAAATCCGAACCACGGGTGTTACGGCCGCCTCGGCCACCGCCACCAAAGATGTCACCAAACACATCACCAAAGATGTCGGAGAAATTGCCGCCGCCGCCACCAAATCCGCCACCAGCCTGACCATCCACACCAGCATGACCGTACTGATCGTATGCCGCGCGCTTGGATTGATCTGCCAGTATTTCGTAGGCTTCGCTGGCCTCCTTGAACTTATTCTCGGCGTCTTTATCTTCAGGATTACGGTCGGGATGATATTTCATCGCGAGCTTTCTATACGCCCGCTTGATGTCTTTCTCGTCCGCATCCCGGGAAACTCCGAGAATGTCGTAATAATCGCGCTTGGCCATGCTTTAAAACCCTGTTTTTTAAACGCGGAAAACGCGGATTAACTCCGCGTTTTCCAACTACCTGATGTACGTCAGAATTACTTCTTTTCGTCGTCTTTGACTTCTTCGAACTCGGCGTCCACCGCATCGTCAGCTGGCTGAGCTTCTTCCTGCCCGCCTGCCTGCTGCGCCTGACCATCCTGATCTGCGTACATCTTCTGAGCCAGCTCACCTGAAACCTCGGTCAACTTCTGCGTCTTGGCTTCAATATCATCCTTGTCGGAACCGGTCAGCGCTTCTTCAAGCTCCTTGATCGCGGTTTCGATAGACTCTTTCTCGCTGTCGCTAACTTTGTCAGCTGCATCAGTCAGGGTCTTGCGTACAGCGTGAACCATGGCATCGCCTTGGTTACGAGCCTGAACCAACTCTTCAAACTTGCGATCTTCCTCAGCGTTCGCCTCGGCATCCTGCACCATCTTTTCGATTTCATCATCGTTAAGACCAGAAGAGGCCTTGATCACGATGGACTGTTCTTTGCCAGTCGCCTTATCTTTCGCAGACACGTTCAGAATACCGTTGGCATCGATATCGAAGGTTACTTCGATCTGTGGGACACCACGCGAGGCTGGCGGAATGTCGGCCAGATCGAATCGACCCAAGGACTTGTTCTGAGTCGCCTGTTTGCGCTCACCCTGAACAACGTGAATGGTCACTGCTGTTTGGTTATCTTCTGCCGTAGAGAAGGTTTGCGACTTCTTGGTCGGAATCGTTGTGTTCTTGTCTATTACCGGTGTGGCCACACCCCCCATGGTTTCAATGCCCAAGGTTAGTGGCGTTACGTCCAGTAGCAGAACGTCTTTTACATCTCCGGAAAGTACCGCTGCCTGAATTGCAGCACCCATGGCAACAGCTTCGTCCGGGTTTACGTCCTTACGGGCTTCTTTGCCAAAGAACTCTTTCACCTTTTCCTGAACCAGTGGCATACGTGTTTGGCCACCAACCAGAATCACTTCGTCTACTTCGCCGACGCTCAGGCCGGAGTCTTTCAAAGCAACCTTACAGGGCTCGAGGCTGCGCTGGACCAGATCTTCAACCAGCGATTCAAGCTTGGCTCGGGTCAGCTTCACATTCATGTGCTTGGGACCGCTGGCATCTGCAGTAATATATGGCAGATTTACGTCGGTCTGCTGGCTACTGGAAAGCTCGATCTTGGCTTTCTCACCGGCTTCTTTCAGGCGCTGCATGGCCAGAGAGTCGCCACGTAGGTCGATACCACTGTCTTTCTTGAACTGGTCGGCGAGGAATTCGATGATCTTCATATCGAAGTCTTCACCACCCAAGAAGGTGTCACCGTTGGTTGCTAACACCTCAAACTGGTGCTCGCCATCCACATCTGCGATTTCGATGATGGAGAGGTCGAAGGTACCGCCGCCCAAGTCGTAAACCGCCACAGTGCGATCGCCGCTTTTCTTGTCCAGACCATAAGCCAGCGCAGCTGCAGTCGGCTCGTTGATAATACGCTTCACTTCCAGACCGGCAATGCGGCCAGCGTCTTTAGTGGCCTGACGCTGGCTGTCGTTAAAGTAGGCCGGAACAGTGATAACCGCTTCGGTTACTTTCTCACCCAGATAATCTTCTGCAGTTTTCTTCATCTTTTTAAGAATTTCTGCAGACACCTGAGGCGGTGCCATTTTCTGGCCTTTAACTTCTACCCAGGCATCACCGTTGTCTGCCTCGGAGATCTTGTAAGGCACCATCTTAATATCTTTCTGAACAACGTCGTCTTTAAACCGACGACCAATCAGACGCTTGATGGCATAAATGGTGTTTTGGGGATTCGTAACTGCCTGACGCTTGGCTGACTGACCCACCAGAATTTCATTGTCATCGGTGTACGCGATGATAGACGGGGTGGTGCGATCACCTTCAGCGTTTTCAATAACCCGGACTTTGTCGCCATCCATGATGGCCACACACGAGTTGGTGGTTCCAAGGTCGATACCGATAATCTTGCTCATTGATTCACTCCAGTTCTTCTGAATGCTGTACTTAATGGTTGCCCGGAAACATTAATTCCGGCTGATTCTGTTTAATGGCTATATTGGCGCTTTAGCTGGTTTTTCAAGCCTGCTCATCAATTTTTGGTGCGTCTTGAGCCTTGGCCACCATCACCATTGCAGGACGAACCACACGACCGTTAAGTAGATAGCCTTTCTGCACAACAGCTACCACGCTGTTCGGCTCGGCATCCGGTGCTGGCACCATTGACATAGCTTCGTGCTGCTGGGGATCGAACGGTTCGCCAACGGGGTTCAGCGGCTCAACGTTGAACTTCTTCAAACTCGAAACAAACAAATTGAGCGTCATCTCCACACCTTGACGGATAGAGGCCACCAACTCACCGGCAGTTTCCTGACCCTCGGTACTCTCTACCGCTTTCTCAAGACTGTCCGCTACAGGAAGCAGCTCTTTAACGAACTTCTCCAGCGCAAACTTATGCGCTTTCTGGACGTCCATCTCAGCCCGACGACGCACGTTCTGCATTTCAGCCTGCAACCGCAGCATCTGCTCCTGAGAATCTTGAAGCTGCTCTTTTAGCGCATCCAGCTCAGAAACCTCATCCTGCTGAACTTCTCCTTCTGCTTGCATTTCTTCTGCCGCCGCCTCTGCGGCCTCATTCAATTCTTCAACTTGCTCGTTGCGGTTTTCGTCGCTGTTCATGACTACTCCTGCCAGATCTTCGGTGGCCGGTTTAAACGCGGCCCATTGAACATAGGCTCCGGCCTCGCAGAGCCGGAAGAATGTTATTGCGAACGAATATGGGGTTTGCCGTGCAGGTTTCAACCACCACAGGTCGCATTCCTGAAGAAAATCTCACTGATGAGTTTGCAAACACGAAATCACCTGTATATATTCACAGTCACTGTATGAAACAACAGTATATTTCGAAGAGCGGAGGTTATCTGCATGCTCACACAGCTCACCGTTTCCAACTACGCGATTGCAGAGCGAGTCGAACTGCAATTCAATAAAGGAATGACAGCCCTCACAGGCGAAACTGGCGCCGGCAAGTCCATTGTTCTGGACGCTCTTGGCCTAGCTATGGGGGGCCGTGCTGACGCAGGAGCAGTGAGGCATGGCGCAAAGCGTGCAGATATTACCGCCACATTTGACGTTGCGGGCATTCCCGAGGCTTTCCAATGGCTTGAACGCCATGAACTGGATGATGACAGCGACTGCATTCTACGGCGGGTAATCAGTAAAGATGGGCGCTCAAGGGCTTACATTAACGGCCAACCCTGCCCGCTTGCGCATCTGAAAGATCTGGGCGGGCTACTGATGGACATTCATAGCCAACACCAACATCAATCACTCCTGCGCAAAGAAACACACCGCAAGCTGATTGACGAGTTCTCTGGCGCGGAAACGCTTGCCAGCCAGACTCGCGAAGCCTGGAAAGTCTGGAGCCAAATCCGCACAAAGTTGACCGAACGGCAGCAAAATGCAGAAGAGTCTGAAGCCAAGCTGCAACTTCTGCGCTATCAAGTGGAAGAACTTGACCGGCTCGCACTAGAAAGCGGCGAGCAGGAGCAGCTAGAGCAGGAACAGGCACACCTGAACCAAGCTGACGCCATTCTTCACAACAGTCACCAGGCAGCCCTACTGTGCACCGAAGATGAAACCAGCGCAGCAGGTTTGGTTCGTCAGGCGCTGCAGCAGCTGGAGCAGTTACCGGTTGAGGTGCCCGCGTTAGCCGACACCATTCAAATGCTCAACGAAGCTCAAATACAGATCAGCGAAGCGGGCGACAACCTCCGCCACTTTGTGGATGACTACGAGGCAGACCCCGCGCGTCTGAGCGAAGTTGATGACAGGCTCAGCGCGATATATCAAATGGCCCGTAAGCATCGCATCAACCCCGAGGAGCTTCCCGAGTTCCATAAACGACAAAGCGCGGAGCTTGCCGAACTGGACGGTGGCGAAGGTAGCCTAGAGAAGCTGGAAGAGGAGCTGGAAAGCCATCGAGACCGCTTTAATCAGCTGGCGGACAAGCTTTCAGAAATGCGAGCCAAGGCAGCGGGCGAGCTGGACCAGCGAATTGCTGGCGAACTGGCTCAGCTAAGCATGCCGTCAGTTCAGTTTGTTACTCACCTAAGCCGCAACAATCAGGATGAACCAGCACCGCACGGACTGGAAGAAATAGAGTTCTTGGTGAGTGCCAACCCGGGGCAACCCGCAAGACCTCTCGCCAAAGTTGCTTCCGGCGGCGAACTGTCACGCATCAGCCTCGCGATTCAGGTAGTTGTTGCTCAAACTTCGACAACACCAACCTTGATCTTTGACGAAGTGGATGTCGGCATTGGTGGCGGCACAGCAGAGGTGGTTGGCAAGCTATTGCGCTCATTGGGAGCCAACGGCCAAGTAATCTGCGTGACCCACTTGCCACAGGTTGCAGCCCAGTGCCACCAACACTTATTTGTTAGCAAATTCACTCAGCAAGACGCGACTTTCTCGAAAATCGAATCTCTGGACGATCAGGGAAGAATTAGTGAAGTTGCAAGAATGCTAGGCGGTGTGGATATGACCGAACACACTCTTGCCCACGCGACAGAAATGTTTTCTAAGGGACAGGCCACCCATCACTGATCAGGTGGCACAGACGAAATCCCTTCTCCATTCCCCCTCTCAACTTTGAGAGCTGTTGGGGCAGGCTTAACGGCCTGCCCCTTTTTTATGTTCTTAGAACTGGAGCTTACTTTAGGGGCTTAACGTAAAGGATCAGGCTGTGCTCGACAATTTCATAGCCATGTTCTTTCGCTATCTTTTGTTGACGCTCTTCAATTACATCATCAACAAACTCAATCACTTGCCCTGTTTGAGTACAAACCATGTGGTCGTGATGGTCTTCTCCAGCCATCTCGAATACTGCATGGCCGCCTTCAAAGTTGTGGCGTAGCACCAGCCCTGCGGTCTCAAACTGGGTAAGTACGCGGTACACAGTGGCCAGACCCACATCGTCACCCTGATCCAGAAGCCGTTTATACACATCCTCGGCGCTGAGGTGGTGATCCTTGGCGTTTTCCAGAATGTTGAATATCTTCACTCTCGGTAGAGTTACTTTAAGACCGACTTTTCGTAGTTCGGCGTTTTCAGATGACATGTTACTATTCACTCTTTGGTGTGCCTCACGGCTTCCGGTATGATGAAGCCGCCATTTAACGGTTAACCCGTGCCACACCTGCCCTTGGCAGGCGATTTCAAGATAGAGGATTTCCTCCGGCGATGCAAAAGCTCACAGCTCTCGTTCTCACTCTGATTCTATCCGGTTGCGCTTTTCCGGGCGTTTATAAGATCAACGTCCAACAAGGCAACATTGTAACTGCTGAAGAGCTGTCCAAACTCAACGAAGGCATGCCGCGCAATCAGGTTCAGGCGTTGCTCGGGAGCCCTTTAATGCTCAACCCCGTCGATAGATCACGGGAGTACTACGTTTACACCTTCCAACGTCGCGGCGGCGATATCCAAGAGCAGCGCATCATCGTCTATTACGACGCTGACCGTTACTCCCATTACGAAGCACAATTATTAGACGAAACGCCTGCTTACTGAGCCGATCAAGACTTCTTTTTGGCCCGATTCAGGCGCGCCTGCTTCGGGTCGATCTTGAGCGGACGGTACAGCTCTACCCGGTCTCCATCCCTCAACTCATGCTCCGCCGGCTTTTTGATTACCTTGCCAAAAATTCCCATATCGATCGAATCCGCGTCGATTTCGGGGAAAATTGCGACAATGCCAGATAATTTTACGGCTTCAATCGCCGATGTACCTTCAGGCACCTGAACCTTCAAGATTTCCTGCTTGTCTGGCCGGGCGTAAGCCACTTCAACCTGCGGCATCATGCGCCCCCTTTGTAGATGTCATCAGCACGACGGCAGAATGCATCCACCATAGTTGTCGCTGCCTGATTAAACACAGGCCCAAAGGTCATTCGCGATAGGGAGCCGGAAAACTCAAACTCCAGCGTCAAAATCACTTTGCACGCATTGTCATCCAATGCTTTGAAGTGCCAGCGCCCTGAGAGATTGCGAAACGGGCCATCCACAAGATTCATTTCAATGGCCTCCGGCATCAGCAGCTGGTTGCGCGTAGTGAGCTTGTGCCGCACTCCGCCTTTGGCAATTTCCAGCGACGCCATAATCTGATCCGAGTTTTGCTGGTGAATTTCGGCACCTGAGCACCACGGCAAAAACTCGGGATAACGGGCAATATCATTTACCAAGTGAAACATGCGCTCAGCAGAGTGCATAACCAGAGCTGTTTTATCAATCTGATGGGGCATCGGAACCGGTTGTCCTGCTTACAAATACACATTAAGACCGACCGCAGCCGCTAAAAAACAAAAAGATAGCTGCAATCAAACGCTATGATAAAGGATATCGTCGTCTTTAGGGGCACTTTCAGTGCCCGGCTGCGGCTCAGTGGGCTTATTTTCAGGTGCTTGCTCTGCCGGGAGCAGTTCTCCCACCCCGTCAGCCGATCTATCAGCGCCTACACTACTCTCGCCCGCACCCACCGGTTCAGAAGCTTCTCCACCACCTTCCAGCTCAACCATATTTGGCGTCAGTTCGCACCAAAACGCTTCACTGCCATTGTCGCATAGGCTACCGAGTGAACTCGCGGTGTAATGAATGCCGATATAGATAACAACCAGAGGCAAAACCAAGCGCATCACCCAAAACCAGATTGCGCCAAAAATTCCGGGCGTTTTCCCCAGCATGGTTTTAGATAGATTGCGTGTTAGCCCCCAGCCGGTAAACAGCGCGATAAGTACGGCCACCAGCGGAATCATCAAACCGCCGGTTAACAGCTCCAACCAACGAAAAACCGTCGCTCCACCTACCCGGTACTCCGCCCAAAGGTTGAACGAAAACAGGGACGCCAGCCCCGCAAGCCAGACGACAATCCCCACCAAAAAGACTGACAGGCCCCGGGGTGCCGCCGTCCACTCACGAAACCAACCAACTACCGGCTCAAGCAAAGCCAAAGAGGTTGACCACACAATCATCACAACCATCAGGAACACAGCAGTAATAATGAACTGGCTTGAGGGCAATTCAGACAGCGTTACCGGAAGCGAAATAAATAAAAGGCTAAAACCGCGCTCTCCGTCAAACACATTGCTTTGCGAAGCCATCGCAAAAATCATCAACCCAGCCAAAATCGCAACCAAGGTATCCATCAAAACAACGGCTAAAATGGAACGTTTAAGCTGGGTGTGCGGCGTGGTGTACGCGCCCAAAATCGCCCACACCCCCATGCCTAACCCCAAGGTGTAGAACGCATGAAACAGCGCAGCACTCAGGCTTCCCCAGGTAAGGTCCTGCGGGTGCATTTCAATAATTTGACTGACTGCAGCATCAATTCTTCCGTACCACACAGCAAGCCCGAACAGTACCAGTAACAGCACCAAGGTGGCTGGCACTACGATTCTATAGGCGCGTTCAAGCCCTCCGACGACCCCTTGGCCAGACACCCACAGCACCATAATTAAGAAGAATGCATGCCAACCCATGAACACACGAAACTCTCGCGGATCGGACACTAACCCCGAAAGGATGCCGGTGGCACTTACTTGGTCTACCCCGGAAAACTTACTTGTGGCACCAAAAAAGACATAGGCCAACGCAATAGCGCCAAACACTGCAGTGAACGATAGAACCAAAAAGGCACTCAACACGCTGAGCCTACCCACGGCCATCCAAAGTCGCGAGCGTTTTGCACTGCGAATCAGGCCGTCCATCGCCAGTACAATGCCATGCCGGGCGTGACGGCCTATGGCGGCTTCAGTCACCATCAGAGGCAAGGTGACCAGCAACAGACAACCGAGATACAACAAAATAAACAGTCCGCCGCCGTGCAGGCTGGCCAAATAGGGAAACTGCCAAAGATTGGCCAGACCCACAGTTGCACCCACTGCAGCCCAGAAGAAGGTTGTTTTTCGGGTAAACGACCCGATATGTGTCTGGTATGGCGTCGGCATTTTCGCCTCAGAAAGTATTGGTCACCCTATTGTAGCCGAAGGGCTCCTTTAGGCACGACCTGCCAGCACCTTTGAAGGCCATTTCGTGACCAGTCTGGCACTCCTGAGCTACAATGCCCGTTTTGCCGGTCTGCGTAAGATCGGCCCGTTCATTCGTCCGCATCCGGATAATTGATTCATGAGCAAGAAAAAACCCGGTACGCCGAGCAGTACCATCGCCCTTAACAAAAAGGCGAAACACGAATACCACATAGAAGAACGCTTTGAGGCGGGGCTTGTACTACTCGGCTGGGAAGTGAAATCACTAAGAGCTGGCAAGGCCCAGATTACTGATGCCTACGTGTTGCTAAAAGATGGCGAGGCGTTCCTTTTTGGAAGCCACTTCCAGCCACTTACGGCTGCCTCCACTCACGTAATTGCCGACCCCACTCGCACTCGCAAGCTACTGCTTCACGCCAAAGAGCTGGCCAAGCTGATTGGGGAAACGAGCCAGGCGGGCCAAACCTGTGTGCCTCTGGCTTTGTATTGGAAAAAGAACAAAGTGAAGTGTGAAATTGCTTTGGTGAAAGGCAAAAAACTATTCGACAAGCGCGCCACAGAGAAAGAGCGGGACTGGAATCGCCAGAAACAGCGCATTTTGCGTGACGGCAACGCCTGACCGCCCCCTATGCACCGTTTTTTATCCTGCCTATACTGCAGGATCGGTGCATCGCAGAGGGAGGGCTTATGTCACCAAAACGAACTCAAATGACCTCGGTTGATCGCTCTTGGTTGCGCATGGACACACCAAGCAATCCAATGATGATCTCGGCCGTTCTGGTATTTGACAAGCCGATCGCCATCAACCGTCTAAAGCTCATCCTCAATGAACGCTTTTTGCGTTTTCAGAGGTTCCGCCAGCGCATTGTTGATGAAGGTGACAAGGTATATTGGCAAGACGACCCGCTGTTCGATATCGACAACCACCTACACCGGATAGCGTTACCGGGAAAGGCGGGCAAAGCCGAACTCCAAGCACTCACCAGTGACCTGAACAGCACCTCTCTGGATCTGCGCCACCCCCTCTGGCAAATTCACTATATAGACAACTACCAAGGCGGCTGCGCACTTCTAATACGCATCCATCATTGTATTGCCGATGGCATTTCTCTGGTGAGGGTACTGCTTTCACTTACTGACAAAACGCCGGAGCCCACAGGTAGACGGGTTGCTCCGCTTAAGGCAAGAGAGAAACCGGTATCCTCAATAGTGAGCCGCCTTCTGCACCGCACCCTCGACACAACCGAAGCGGCAACAGATCAGGCCCGCTTATTCATGCAATCGGTTCGCGCAGAACCAAACTACCCGCTGAAACTCGCCACTGCCGCTACCGGCGTTGCAGCGGACTTGCTCAAACTGGGTCTTTCGCCCTTCGAGCCCAAAACCTGCCTTAAAAGCCCGCTTTCTGGGCGAAAAAAAGTTGCTTGGGCCGAACCACTAGATCTGGCGGAAGTGAAAGCCTGCGCTAAAGCGCTGGGCGGCACCGTCAACGATATATTGTTGTGCGCAACCACGGGCGCTCTGCACAGGCATTTTAAAGCGAGCAAAGAAGTTATTCCGGATTGCGGCATTCGTGTGGCGGTGCCTTTTAATCTGCGGCCACTCAATCAACCGATCGAAACACTTGGAAACCAGTTTGGTCTGGTGCTGGTTTGCCTACCGGTTGAAATCGCGGATCCGATCATGTGCTTTCGGCAGGTGCAGGAAAACATGAACCGCCTCAAACAGTCCTATCAAGCACAAGTTACTTACAGCTTGCTGGATCTATTCGGGCGGGGCCCGGACATTCTGGAGCGACGTGCGTTGGACTTGCTCAGCAACAAGGCCTCCGCAGTGCTTACCAACGTGCCCGGCCCCAGAGAGCCGGTTTATCTGGCAGGCAGCAAGTTGGTGCAACCCATGTTCTGGGTACCACAAAGCGGCAATATCGGAATTGGCATGAGTATTTTCAGCTACGCGGGTACCGTACAGTTCGGCATTACAGTAGACAAAGCCATTCACGCAGACCCTAACGCCGTAATGAACTACTTCCACGAAAGCTTCAAAGCACTGAGCTACGCTGCTCTGGCAGGCCGCCAGCAAAGCAATACGCGCCAGGCCTCGTAGGCGTTAAAGCGGAAATTAGAAGGGCATGAATGCCGCCTGTGCAAAACAACAACAAAGAGGCCTTGAAGTCAGGCAAGGCGCCCACATATACTGTGAGTAAGGGGACGACATGGCTTCGACGCTGGTGGCGAACCCTTGGGTGCATGTCGAGATGGCAGCGAATCTCGTTAATCCAAAGCTGCAATGCAATAGTCGCAAACGACGAAAACTACGCACTAGCAGCGTAAGCTGCTAGTCGTCCTGACTGGGTCGCCCGTAGCCCAGAGCTACATCTCAGGACGTCATCGCTTACGGGATGCTCCGTTATCCAGAGTTCACTGGCTAACGGCTAAGATTTAAAGAACTCGCCTCTTGCACCCTGGCCTTCGGGTCGCTTGAGGTTAAATCAATTGAAGGACATAAACATGTAGATCTCAAGGCATAGTGCTGGCGGACGCGGGTTCAATTCCCGCCGTCTCCACCAAATTAACCGAAAAAAGCTCCTGACTTCAGGAGCTTTTTTCGTTTCTAAAGCAATACTTTTAGGCGAAGCGTTAACAAAAACACCTGCATATCACTGGCTACATGCGCTTACAGCGCCCCCTACATAGGAGCCACCTATGAGCACCTTAAGTTTAGACGGTTCCAAGCTTTCCCAATCTGTATTCGAAATCACCCGAAAAAACACAAGAGTATTTTAGAATAAAGGTTTACCTCTTCACATGGCCGGTGGAAAACCACTTTAATGACCAATAACGAGGAATGCCCAATGTCTGAATCATTCGATGCGCAGCGCTACAAAAAAGGCGATCACGCAAAAACCCACCGGCGACTGAAACCGGGGGCCGAGCGTAACACCTTGGAAGTGGGGCAAGACTTCGAGAAGCTGATGCGTGACGGCTATGTCATCATCGAAAATCTGATCCCCCTTGAAACCTGCGCCACGATCAAAGAAGAAGGCCTTGCCCTGCTCGGCCAGACCGGACGAAACCCATTCGAGGGGCACCAGACACAACGGGTCTACAACGTGTTATCCAAAACCAGAGCAACTGATCAGCTCGCGGTGCATCCAAGAATTCTAGGGCTAATGGATCGGCTGTTCGAGCCCAGCTTTTTGTTGTCCCAAAGCCAAATCATCAACATTCTTCCCGGCGAGGCTCCACAGGGGCTGCATCACGATGATGCCTTCTATCGCCTGCCCCGCCCCCGTCAGCCACTGGGCGCCGCAACCGTGTGGGCGATTGATGACTTCACCGAAGACAATGGCGCTACCGTCATCGTGCCTGAGAGTCACCTGTGGGGAAGCGATCGGCACGCAAAACGAGCCGACGCCATACCCGCCGTCATGCCGGCCGGTTCCGTGGTGTTCTTTCTGGGAACCACCTGGCATGGCGGCGGCAAAAATACCTCATCACATGCGCGCTTCGCCGTTACTCATCAATACTGCGAAGCCTATATGCGGCAGCAGGAGAATTATCTGCTTGAGCTGTCCAAGGAGACCGTGCGCTCCATGTGTCCTGAGCTGCAGGCTCTGGTTGGCTACTCAATCTATCCGCCGTTCATGGGCATGGTCGAGGGTATGCACCCGCTGCGTTTGCTGGAGAGTTGATTCACGCCACTGAGTCAGCGTATCCAAAGCGGCAACCGCAAATGCTGCCATAAACGCCCCTGTTACGGTGAGTATAATGCGCGTAAAAGTGGCGTAGTCGGCGTCCTGAGTCGACAGCGCACCGGCAATCAGAGAGAGCGCAACTGACATAGCGTACTGATAAACGTTGCTTGGATGCCGTCCCTCAAGCATCTTGTTCCCCAGCAACAAGCAGCCCAGAAATATCAAGCCCATCAGAACTGGCAGATGAGACGACACCGTAAACAGCGCCAACACTCCAAGCGCAAGGGCGCCACCATAAACGGTTGCACGTATTCGCTGACCTGCCTCCGAGAAGACCGTGCCGCGCGTTGGGAACACCAGAACCATGGCGGCAATGACGGCCATCATCATGTCCGACGGCTCCATCACGGCATATAGCCAGAAACTGAGCCCCAGCAGGACCGTGGCACGAATGGCGGCACCAATGTTCGCTTTTCCCTGCCCCGGCCTGGGATTATCTACGTGTTGCTCAGTGGTGTGGGGCGGGAACAAGGCATACGCCAGTGGTGCCAGCAGCAGCGCCACCAAAGCCGCCTGAAAAAATCCGTCACGCATTGATTCAACGGTTGCCGCACCATGCATGCCCATCACCGACATCAGGACTGTGACAATCACAATAAGCATGCCGCCCGGTGCACCGGTTTTCAGAATGGCGCGGAATCCGAGGAAATAAAGCAGCCACATCACGAGAACGTAAACCGCCGGCATTGGTCGCAGTTGTTGCACCAGCCAGGCCATCACGAACGTCAGGACGATCATTGCCAGGGGCCCGCCAATCGCTTTGCCGGCGCTGAACGCTTTGCGTTGTGCGCCAATCAAACCAACGGGCAGTGCCGCAACGATGGGAGGCAGCGCCGGGTTGATCAAAACCACCGCCAGATAGGACATCATACCCACAAAAGCCAAACGCACAGCGTAAAGCGGATCGTCATTTGCCTCGGGGCGCGGAGTAACGTACATGGCGGCCCCTCAGTGCAGGAAGCTGAACCAGGATTGCAGGCGCTGAAGTGCGCTGGCGACCCAGGCAGTCGGATTGCCAGTGCCGGATGCCAGCACTACGACGTTCACTTTACCCCCGATCCGAGTCTTGCTGGGCCAGGATTCCATTCCTTGCGCAAGTTCGATGCGAACAGGTATGCGGCGGGCAGGCTCAAACCAACGATTATTGGGTTGATTGACCACAAGCCCACCTTCCACGTTCCGGCCGGGGTTGATCCCCCAGGCAACACTCTGCACACGGCCCTCGAAAATCCTGCCGGGCACGGCATCGAACAGCAGGCGTGCCGGGTCGCCAGGCTCAATGTTCTGCAACTGGTTTTCTCTGAGATCAACGGTCACCCACGCGGCCTCTGCGTCAATGAAGGTCAGTGCGGGTTTACCTGCACCAATGAACTGCCCGTCTGAAAGCGTAACGTTGGTCACTACACCGAAGTGAGGTGCCGTGACCCGGGTCGAAGCGAGGTCGTATTGCGTCTGGGCAAGTTGAGCCTCCGCAGCAAGAACCTGCGGATTATCCTCTCCCTTGGGCCCTAACTGCGCGCGAGCGCTGCGCAGATTGGCTTGCGCACTCTGCAATTGAGCCTCTGCGTCGGCCACCCTGTGCGGGCCTGGTCGGCATCACTGGCGGAAATCACACCCCGCTGTTCCAGCCGCAGCAGGCGATCTGCTTCCGTCCGGGCATTATCCAGTGCGACCCGCGCCTGGGTTACGCTGGCTTGCGCAGCGACCAGTGACGCGCCGGATGCGCTAACATTCTGCAGGGCAGTCTTAAGATTGGCCTCTGCCTGTCGCACTGCGAGCTCGAAGGGTCGTCGCTCTATAGAAAACAGCGGTTCCCCCGACCCGACAACCGCATTGTCCGCAACCCATACGTCCGTTACCTGCCCGGAAACGCGAGGCGCAATTTGAACCACATTTGCCGAAACGATACCCCGCGAAGAGGATGGTGCCATACGATCCATCAGGGCATAGCCCAGAACGAGTAACGCCAGAAGGGCCGCAACCGCCGCTGAAACTGCCTTGGCCGGGTTCCGTTTTTCTACTGTACTGGCTTCACTATTCGACAGCTCCTTGCCCGCCTTGTGCATAAGGTCATCGCTGTCATCTTGCGACTGATTTTGCTGATCACTCTCGTTCATTATGTAATCCCACTTGAAATCCAGCTCGTTATTCACAGGATCGGGTAAGGACCGCAGTTGAGCGAGCCCGCAAACGATCGTTGGCGTTTATTCCCGAGACATCAGGTAGTCAGCTACCGCTCGATAAGCGGGTAGCGACGTGGGATCGTTTGCTGCGTTGCCTGCAACCGGGTTCGAGGCAAAGCGCACGATCACCATGCTGGCAGCCGGATTAATCCAGACAGTTTGCCCATGCACTCCGCGCGCGGAAAATGATCCATGACCGTCATGACTGACCCACCACATGCCGCGATAACTCCAGCCTTCTAATAGACCGTATCCGGCCTTGGCAAAGGCCTCTTTGCTACCACCCTCACGGATCCGGTCAATTGCTTTCGCGGGTATGACCTGCTCGCCGTTCCACTGCCCTTCGTTTAATACAAGCTGGCCAAAACGGGCCAGATCTCTCAGGGTTGCATTGAAGCCTCCGCCCGCAAACGGTGTTCCAATGGAGTCAACCGTGTAGAAAGCTTCACGTGAGGCTCCAATTTTTGTCCAGATGCGGCTTGAAAGGTAATCCGCAACGGAGGTACCCGTGGTTTTCGCTACCAGCCAGCCGGCAGCATCCGCATTTACTGTTTTGTAGCCAAATGCTTCACCGTGTTCGCTTTTTTTCTTTACGGTCTGCAAGTACTCAAAATAGCTGCGCGGCCCTTCGAAACCAGCCGGCTTGGGTAATGGGCTGCCAGCCGCAGCGTAAGTCCAGACTTCAGCTTTCGGATCGGAATAATCCTCCGAATAATCCAACGCTGTGGTCATATCCAGAACCTGACGCACGGTAGCATCACCAAAGGCGCTTTGTTCCAGTTCCGGAATAACATCGCTAACCGGCGCGGATTCATCCAGTTTGCCCTCTGCCACCAGAACCTCGGCCATCAGGCCGGTCAGGCTTTTAGTGACGGACATGGCACCATGAAGGGTCTGTTTATTCAGGCAGCCGTCATAGCGTTCGTAAACAATGCGGCCTTTGTGAAGGACCAGAATGCCGTCTGTATAGTTTGCATCGAAAGCTTCCCGCCAGGTCATTGGCGCGTCACCATCCAGCGGCGTAAATTCCACCGCGTCCAGCCCAGCATCAAGGTCAACGATCAGTTCGCTGGCACCGTCGTTGCCATTGCGAACGGCAGCGGTGGGCATTAACTCCCTGAAATGGCAGACCGTCCAGCGTAGTTTGGGAAACGCAAAGTAATCTGGGTCACTGAACCGTATCGTTTTGTCCGCAGGCGGCGGGAAACCCTGCATCCAGCCGAGTGCATCAGGTGTCGACTCGTCTGCCGGGAGGGGAGATTTGTCCGCGGCCATAGCGCTACCTCCCAGAAACAACCATGCAGATAGAAAGACGCTTATCGTAGTTTTCATTGTTTATCCTTCATACAGCTACGGTATGGTTTCGATCATTCGCAATGACGCAAACGCTCGGGATCAATCCAACTCCTGCACACCGCCGCCGGAAACGGTCAGAATCTGGCCACTGATCCAGCTTGCAGCCGGTGAGCACAGGAACAGCGCTGCGTTGGCCATGTCATCTGGCTCTCCCAGACGGTTAATAGGCGTGTGTGCCAGCATGGCCTTTTCGATATCATTGTTAAGCACAGATTTCAGCGCATCGGTGCGGGTAGCACCGGGGGCGACACCGTTCACCCGAATGCCCATCGGCCCCAGATCAAACGCGATATTACGCAAAAGATGGCTGGTAGCCGCTTTGGATGAACCATAAGCCGCCATGCGCTTGTTCTTGTTCTCGGCCGACATGGAAGTAATCGCAAGAATCGAACCCGTACCCGCCTTTTCCATTTCCGGAGCGGCCAGTTGCGCCAGGCGAAACAGCGAGAATACGTTCAAATCATAAGCCCGTCGAAATTCCTCCATCGACATGTCAAAGGGCTTAGGGCCACCACCACCGGCGTTGCTGACAAGAATATTGAGTTTGCCAAATGTTTGCACTGTCTGGCTAACCAGCGCAGCCAGATCGTCTTCTCTGGTCACGTCGCACGCCATGCCTGCGGCCCTGCCGCCACTCTTATTGATGCCGTCTGCGACCGCGTTGGACGTGTCTGAGTCAAGGTCGCTGACCATCACAGCGGCTCCCGCTGCTGCAAATGTCTCAGCAATGGCACGCCCTATTCCAGCCCCTGCGCCGGTAACGACGGCCACTTGATCATTAAGTGTGAAATCTGAGGGGTTATACATGCTGAGGTCTCCCGGAAGCGTGAGTGAGTCTTTGGAATTTGCGAGGGCTGCCAAAGGTTGACTGGTATGGCCTGGCCAACTCGATTACTGTTTTCATATAAACAGGTACGACTGATTGATAGCAATGGCGGTGTTCCCCATTTTGGGTAAGCATGCGGGGTTGATACCCATCCAACCTTTCATTTCGATAACTTACGGATCACTCATGAATATCGAAGAAGACAAGATGTCGGCGCATATTCCGGCGTTCTCGGACTTGTTGATCACGCTTCGCGCTGAGCTCGGTAACGATCTTGATCTGGTTCTGATCATGGCAGTCATTTCAGAGCGCCACTACGCTCGCGCGAACCATGCGCCCGGCATCAACGCGCTCTCGCTTGCAATGTACGCAGACATTCCCCGCGAAACCGTGCGCAGAAAAGTTGCCAAGCTCATCGGGAAAGGCTGGGTGAAATGCAATGATCAGGGAATTCTTTCGCCAACGCCGCAAGCAGCGATCGACCTGGCAAACGGAACAGCTGCAACACTCAGATATCTCAGTGCGGTAAGGCAACCCACCGGACACTAAGACCCGACTGCTCCAGCAGTCGCCAGGCCATTGGCAAGTGGGTTGTGGAAATCTGAGCCATCATTCTCTCAGTAACAACTAACAGATTGGGCGTCTGGCATGTATTTCGATAACGACGGATTATCTCGCTCAGGCCGACACCGTTCAGGAAGTCGAAGATGCAATCGGTCAGGAGTCAAGCCTCGGTAAACAGCAACAGCATATCGAAAACGCCCTCGGGCTCGTTCTGATGGCTGCCTACTCAATGGTTTCCATTGACCGCGCCAGTCTAGCCATGAAACACCTTACCGAAACACTACTTTGGCTAAATCACGAGCCAGACATTCCGATTCGGGCAGAAAAGGTGGATCTTTCCGAGCTTATTCGTGAACTGGCCGGAGAAATGACCTATCTACTGGCTGGCACTACGAGTCGCGCCAGCAGGCAGGAATCCATAGGGTCGCTCTGGTGATTCATCCCACCTCAGGCTGAGTTTGTGCCGGTTGAACAAAACAAGCTGCAAGCACTGACGCTCACTTCAGATGTCGGAAAAACCCCTTATACATTGGTATTAACAGGCACTTTGTGGCACTGTCGCGCGCCGGAAATTATTAAAAAAGGTTTAGTTTATGATTAAGGGTAACGACAAATCAGGCGGAGACTATTCTATAGCTCAGCTTGGCGACCCGGTAGTTCTTACTCTCAGCGTTGGCTTTATTGCGTTGTTTGTTGGTTTCTCTTTGTTTGATCTCAAAGGCGTAGCCGAGCTGATTGGTAACGGTTTTGCCTGGACGGCAAAGGTGTTTGGCACCTACTTCCAGATGTTGTTGTTGGCTACATTCTTTATCGCTATTGGTTTGGCTTGCACACCGGCAGCCAAAGCTAAAATTGGTAATCTGGCCAAACCGGAGATGAGCACCTTCCGTTGGCTATCTATCATTATGTGTACATTACTGGCCGGAGGCGGCGTGTTCTTTGCCGCTGGTGAGCCCATCTATCACTTTGTTGTGACGCCACCCGCATTTACATCGGAACCCGGCACCGCTGCTGCCGTCTCCAATGCCATGGCGCAATCGTTCATGCACTGGGGCTTCCTGGCTTGGGCTGTTCTGGGCACCTTGGCCGCCATCATTCTGGCCCACGCCCACTATGTACAGGGCAAGCCACTGCAACCACGTACCCTGCTTTACCCGGTATTCGGTGAACGCATCATGAGCGGCTGGTTAGGCAGTGTTGTAGATGCATGCTGCGTCATTGCTATTGTGGCCGGGACTGTTGGCCCCATCGGGTTTCTTGCAACCCAGATGAGTTTTGGTCTGAGCGAACTGTTTGGCCTGACTGATGGTCTGGTAACACAAATGGCTATCCTGATTGCCTTGGCTATGATCTACGTGACCTCTGCGGCAACCGGTGTTCACCGTGGCATTCAGTTTTTGAGCCGGATGAACGTATTCTTGGCGTTGGCAATCGGGGCCATTATTTTTGTCTTCGGCCCTACTTTGTTCCTGACCAACACCTACTTCCAGAGCATGGGCCAATACGTGTCATCCTTCATGGCTATGGCGACCATGACTGCAGATACAGCCCCGGGCTGGTGGATGCAGTGGTGGACCGTGTTCTTCTTCGCCTGGTTTATTGGCTATGCACCGCTGATGGCCATTTTTGTGGCTCGCATCTCTCGCGGCAGAACCATTCGTGAAATGATTTTGGCGGTTGCTGTTATGGCACCCGTTGCCACCACCATCTGGTTTACCCTGCTGGGCGGTTCAGGCATCTACTACCAGATGACCGGCGTGATTGATCTGGCTGAAGCGCTAAACAGCTTCCGCTTTGATATAGCAACTCTGACGGTTGCCCAGGCTCTGCCAGGCGGCGGCTTCATGGCTCTGGCCATTCTGGTACTGACCACGGTTTTTGTTGCCACCACTGGTGACTCCATGAGCTATTCCATTGCCGTTGTGAGCACAGGACACGATCAGCCGAATACCTTTGTGCGCGCATTCTGGGGCTTGGCAATGGCAGGTATGGCAGGCATTCTGCTGTACATGGGTGCGGGCCAGATCAGTGTGCTTCAACAGTTCATTGTGATCACCGCTATTCCGGTGTCGCTGATCCTGCTGCCTTCTCTGTGGCTCGGCCCCAAAGCGGCTTATGCCATGGCACGGGAACAGAAGCTGATTCCTGAGTAAACAATACTAATCAGCAGCCTCGGGAGTGTCGCTCTCAGGCTGCTGATGTTCTTGCCCCATCACACCACGTCATACTGCAGCTTCGCCAGTACAAAAGAATGCATAGCTTGAGCCGCTGGGCTGAGCGTGCGATTTGCCGCCTGCACCAATCCAATTCTTCGAACCACATCCGGATCACTTAACGGAATAAAGCACAGGTTAACGCTGTGTTCCGGGAAGGCTAATCTCGGCAGGGTTGTTATGCCAGCACCCGCTTCCAGCATGGCAATCAGTGAAATCATATTGGAGATGTAAAAGGCGCTGTTCTCAACCAACTCAGTTGCGGCTGTGCCCATCAATAGCCGGGATGTTCCGTTTCGGATCAGCTTTTCGCCCCGCAAGCTACGCCAATCCAGCGACGTTTCCGCAGCAAAGGCATGGTCCTTACGACAGACCACACCAACCTTGTCCTCGAACAGGTGGGTGTATTCCAGTTCATCCGTATTTTGCCAAAGACTGGTTATTCCCAGATCAACCTCGCCGTGCGCAACCATCTGACACACATAGTGGGCATTTTCATCATGCAAGCTGATATTGAGGCCGGAAAACTGCTCGATAAACTCCGCCAGAAAAGAGGGCATAATTCGGCTCGCCACTGAGGGTACGGTAGCGATGTGTATATGGCCTTGCTGCCCACCTGCCTCGCTCACCACTTCTTTTGCAGTGCGATCATGCTGCCCAATCAGGTCACGGAACCTTGGCAAGCAGTACTCACCAAACGGCGTTAGCTTGTTTTGTGCTCCGCGCTCAAAAAGGTTTTGCCCAAGTCGGCTTTCCAGCTCACGCACCGCCATTGATATGGCTGGCTGGGTACGGTGTAGCCGACGGGACGCCCCGTGAAAACTTCCCTCTTCCACAACCGTGATCACATAACGTAACTGCTGAATTTTCAGCTCTGGCAATATTGCACTCACCTGATAAGCACTCCTTATCACTCAATCTTTATAATTGATTATTCTTATTATTACATCTTGACTAGTATGCATGCATCGTAAATAAGGAGGTCGTAATGTCCACTTCTCATCCGCTTTATATCAATGGCCAATGGGTAACCGGGGCTAGCAGCATCACCAACACCAGCCCGTCTGATCTCAGCGATGTTATCGGTCAGTATGATCAGGCTACCAACGAGCAAACCAAAGAGGCCATCAGTGCCGCCCAAGGCGGTTTTGCCCAGTGGAGCCAAAGTGGCCTTGAGCAGCGCTACAATATTCTGATGGCAATCGGTAACGAGCTGATTGCACGAAAGGACGAGCTGGGCGAGTTGCTTTCCAGAGAAGAGGGCAAACCTCTAGCGGAAGGCAAAGGCGAAGTGTATCGCTCTGGCCAGTTTTTCCATTACTACGCTGCTGAGGTGTTGCGCCAGATTGATGAGCGCGCAGAGTCTGTACGCCCTGGCGTAGAAATCGACGTTCGGCGCGAGCCGCTTGGTGTAGTGGGCGTTATCAGCCCATGGAACTTCCCGATGGCAACCGCCGTTTGGAAAATTGCCCCGGCACTGGCCTTTGGCAACGCCGTGGTATTCAAGCCCGCCAATCTGGTTCCAGCCAGCGCTTGGGCGCTGACAGAAATCATCAGCAGGCAGGATTTGCCAGCGGGCACATTTAATCTGGTAATGGGTTCCGGTGGCGAAACCGGCGAAACACTGATCAACAGCCCGGATGTCCAGGCCATTACCTTCACCGGCTCCCTAGAAGTCGGCCGTAGGGTTGCAGCAGCTACCGTGGGCAATCTGGTTAAGTGCCAGCTTGAGATGGGCTCAAAGAACGCTTTGATCGTGCTTGATGATGCAGATCTCGACCTTGCCGTAGAAGCTGCGTTCAACGGTGCCTTTTCAGGTAGCGGTCAAAAGTGCACCGCATCCTCACGTTTAATCGTTACCGAGGCTGTTCATGATGAGTTTGTGGCAAAGCTGAAGGCACGGCTGGAGCAAGCCAAGGTCGGACACGCGCTTGAAGAAGGTGTACAGATTGGCCCCATCGCCGACAAGCGCCAACTGGAATCCAACATGGCGTGGATTGAGCGCGCCAAGGCCGACGGTGCAACACTCGCGTTTGGTGGCTCCAGGGTAGATGCCAAAGCCGCTGGTTATTACATGCAGCCTGCGCTGTTCACCAACACCACTAATGACATGGCAATCAACCGAGATGAAGTATTCGGCCCCATTGCATGCGTTATAAAGGTGCCCGATTACGAAACCGCGCTGACTACTCTGAACGACACCCAATACGGGCTGACCGCAGGCATCATCACCAACTCGCTGAAGATCGCTTCGGACTTCAAAGCTCGGGCACAAACCGGCTGTGTAATGGTGAATCTGCCAACCGCAGGCACCGACTACCATGTTCCGTTTGGAGGCCGTAAAAACTCCAGTTTCGGTCCCCGTGAGCAAGGTCAGTACGCCCGCGAATTCTACACCGTTGTGAAGACCTGCTACGTGCGGGCCTGATAAGAGGACGAATTCCATGCTCACCATTGATGGACTTCAATACTCCAACTGGTCCCGGGAGATATTCGAGCAGATGCGTGCTGGCGGTGTTTCCGCCGTGCACGCCACTCTGGTGTACCACGAGAACACACGGGAGACCCTGTCTCGCTTTGGCGACTGGAACCGGCGCTTCGAGCAACACAGCGACCTGATCATGCCGGTCTATGAAGCAGAGGATATTCAGCTAGCACAGGAAGCTGGCCGAATCGGCATCTTCTTTGGCGCCCAGAACTGCTCGCCTATTGAAGATGATATCGACATGATCGAGGTGATGCGTCGCCTCGGCTTGATGATCATGCAGCTCACCTACAACAACCAGAGCCTGCTGGCCGCAGGTTGTTATGAAGCTGAAGACAGCGGCGTGAGCCGGTTTGGCCGCCAGGCCATCGCGGAAATGAACCGTGTGGGCATGATCATTGATATGTCCCACAGTTCGGAGCGGTCTACTTTGGATGCCATTGAGCTATCCAGCCGGCCAGTGATTATCTCCCATGCTAACCCGACATTCTTCCACCCGGCCAAGCGAAATAAATCAAATACCGTGCTGAAAGCCATCGCACAAAGCGAGGGGCTGTTGGGTTTCTCGGTGTATCCGTTCCACCTCAAAGATGGCCCGGACTGCACTCTTGAAAGCTTCTGCAACATGGTGGCCGATACTGCGGATTTGATGGGTATAGACCACATCGGCATTGGCACGGATTTGTGCCAAGGGCAGCCGCAGTCAGTTCTGGACTGGATGCGCAACGGGCGCTGGTCAAAGGAAATGGATTTTGGCGAGGGCAATAAAGCCAATGCTGGCTGGCCTAGGCCTCTGTCTTGGTTCAAGGATAACCGCGACTTCCCTGCCATTATCGAGGGTTTGCGACAAAAAGGATTTAACGAAGCAGAGATAGAAAAAATCATGGGTCTCAACTGGCTGAACCAACTCAAAATCGGTACCAAGCCTTTGCAATGACTTTGAAATGCCAGCAAGCACGGATGGCCACACAGCACAGATAGGACAAGGTGCAAAAACAACAAAGGTAGGCATCATGAAAAACAATAACATCAAGCCAGGTGGAGACTATTCCATAGCACAGCTTGGCGACCCGGTAGTCCTTACCCTCAGTGTGGGCTTTATCGCCCTGTTTGTGGGCTTTTCCTTGTTCGATATCGAAGGCGTGGCCGAGCTCATCGGCAACGGCTTCGCCTGGACAGCCAAAGTATTTGGCACTTACTTCCAGTTGCTACTGTTGGCAACTTTCTTTATTGCCATCGGCCTAGCATGCACTCCCGCAGCCAAAGCCAAAATCGGCAACCTCGACAAGCCGGAGATGAGCACCTTCCGCTGGCTGTCCATCATTATGTGTACCCTGCTGGCCGGTGGCGGCGTCTTTTTTGCCGCTGGCGAACCCATTTATCACTTTGTGGTTACCCCTCCGGCATTCTCCACAGAACCGGGAACCGCAGAAGCAGTATCCAAAGCGCTGGCACAGTCTTTTATGCACTGGGGCTTCCTGGCTTGGGCGGTACTGGGCACTCTGGCGGCGATTATTCTGGCTCATGCACACTATGTGAAGGGTAAACCTCTGCAACCACGCACACTGCTTTACCCGGTGTTTGGTGAGCGCATCATGAGTGGCTGGTTAGGCAGTGTTGTAGACGCATGCTGTGTTATCGCCATTGTGGCTGGCACGGTTGGCCCTATCGGCTTTCTGGCGACCCAGATGAGCTTTGGCTTGAGTGAACTGTTTGGTTTGACCGACGGTATTACCACACAAATGGTGATTTTGGTTGCACTGGCGCTGATCTACGTAACCTCGGCGGTTACCGGTGTACACCGGGGCATTCAGTTCCTGAGCCGTATGAACGTGTTTCTGGCTCTGGCTATTGGTGCCATTATTTTCATCTTCGGCCCAACGCTGTACTTCACCAACACCTACGTTCAGAGCATGGGTGAGTATGTGTCTTCGTTCATGGCCATGGCGACTATGACCGCAGACACTGCTCCTGACTGGTGGATGCAGTGGTGGACGGTGTTCTTTTTTGCCTGGTTTATCGGCTACGCGCCTCTGATGGCTATCTTCGTTGCCCGCATTTCCCGGGGCAGAACCATTCGCGACATGATTCTGGCCGTCGCAGTGATGGCACCGATTGCCACCACTGTCTGGTTCACCCTGCTGGGTGGTTCGGGTATCTACTACCAGATGACAGGCGAGATTGATCTGACTGAAGCCCTGAACAACTTCCGCTTTGATGTGGCCACGCTCACCGTAGCACAAGCACTGCCGGGCGGTAGCTTTATGGCGCTGGCAATTCTGGTACTGACCACCGTGTTTGTGGCCACCACCGGTGATTCCATGAGCTATTCCATTGCTGTCACCAGCACTGGTCACGATCAGCCGAACACCTTTGTTCGTGCCTTCTGGGGCATGGCGATGGCCGGTATGGCCGCTATCCTTCTGTACATGGGTGCGGGCCAGATCGGGGTGTTGCAGCAGTTCATTGTGATCACCGCTATCCCGGTGTCATTCATTCTGCTGCCCTCTCTGTGGCTTGGGCCCAAAGCTGCCTATGCTATGGCACGAGAGCAGAAACTCATTTCCTGATAACTTTGAACACTAGCCTGTAGATATGCCTGTAAGGGCAAGGGTGAGATCATGATTTCAGCAACCTCAGCATCCGCACCACAAGACAACCTACGCCCTGCAAGCGAGGTTATGAAGCTGGAACGACTAGGCAGTATGTTTGCTAGCAGGCTCAGCTTTGTTAGATCGCTAATGCGAAAAATGATCGCCGAAAGCTGGCAGATTACCAATACGGTGTTTGATCTGGATTCAAAGGGCCACGGTCTGGCGATCTACCGGATTGCAACACCGGGTAACTACTACGAGTGTGTGATTTTTTCCAGAGACCTGGCTCCGGAAATGCGGTCTGACCGGGTAATAGCGGAAGCATGGGATGTCACCTTTGCTCTGGTTGAAGGTGAAGCAGAAAGCTCGCTGCTGGAACAAATGGCGGCCAACGTGCCCTTGCAGGAAGCCGGCCGCCAGCACCCGAGGGTGCTTGTGCTCTCGCGGGCCAACAAAAGCCTGCGCAATTTCAGCCAGTTTTTAGCAGCTCTTTCTGAAGGAAAACAACCTGATCCTGCGTGGCTAACGGCCGTTGGATATCTCTATAGAACCACTGCAGTTTATGGCAACGGCAAGTTTGGCATTGCTGACTTTGCCCGCCTTGAACGCAATCCGGACTTCAATCGTCCATTTGCAGCCCAGATGCTGGCCGTTTACGTGCTGCGGCAGTTCTCAGTGGAACAGCTGAATTATCTGGCAAAAACACAGTCCCCCGATCAGGCGGTACCTTTGCACCCTGAGCTACAACGCTATTTGGGCATTGGCAACTCCACAGGGCTTGGCATGGCGCCGTTCCTTATCAATCACCCACAACTGATTCAGCAGTGGGTTTACGGTAGAGAGCGCGCTCTGGCCTTTGCCCGTGCAGAGCCTGCAAATGAACAAACCCACAAGGCATTGCGATCTCTGATGGCTCGTGCCTTAAAGCACCTGCAGCAGACCATCACTGAAGATGAGGAACAGACCCTGCGCAATCGGGAAACAGCCAAGTCGGTTATTGAAGTTATTGAATGGCTCGATAGCACGCCAGCACACCAGGGGCTTTATGAAGAGCTAATAAGCTGGGCCGGGAATCACTGCTCACTTGAGGCTCAGGAACTCATCAACACCATGCTGATAGAGCTGTACCCGGAACTGGTTGAGCCTATTGATGATGAACTGGGCTGTCAGGAATCCATGGACCTGAAGCCAGACATGAAAGCCTCGAAACTGCGCGACCTGATTCACGAAAAATTTGATTGGGCTCTGAGTTACCGCGAGGACTGCCCCGATGACAACTACTGGTTCTGGTACCGCTCCGTCGAAAAAGAGGAACCCAGGTTGGGCATTCGCGGGACGGAATCTGGCGCAGAGAAGGAGTTGGCCCTCGCGGTTGGCCCACGGATTAGCCGCTGCCTTACAAAGCTGGATGAATTTCTGGAAAGCATCCCAAATGCCATAGTGGTGGAGTTTCTCATGGCTAATCCGGGTCAGAAGGAATGCGTGCGCCGCATCCAAACTCTGGGAGACACACCGTACGGGGAGATCCGCGCAAACCTCTGGCACAGGGGCATGAAACCTATGCACCTGTTAAGAACCAAACTGTCGTTTTTTGGTGCCAGCCGGTTTGATCCAAAGTCTGACCGTTGGGTGCGTATTACCTTGTTTCAGGGGGCACCACTGCCTCGTGAACTGAACGATCCTAATCTCCCGTTACACCAATTGGATGACTGGGGCTTTCCTCTGGAACCTGACCTCGAAGGTATAGAGAACGGCCAGAAAGCCCGAGGTGACAAGCTATGAAAGTGTCATACAACGAGCTGCAAGTGCTCTCTCGAAAGGCGTTCATCGGAATAGGCTTTGACGACGGTGACGCCAGCGATGCCGCCGACATGGTGGCCTGGATGGAAGCCCATGGTCTTAAGGGCTTAGCGGCTCTGGGGAAAGGTCTGGACTTTCTGCTCAACGAAGACAAATCCCAGCCGCCCAAGCTGATCTACCAGGATGCGGATTTGTGCGTTGTAGACGCCCAGAACAAAACGATTCTGGGCCACGCCAGCCTGGCAATTGAGCTGGGCTATGCAAAATGTCGAGCCAGAGGCCTCTCGGTTACCAAAATCCGCCACTGCCATAATCGAATGCTGATTGTGGGATATCTTTCCCGCATCGCCCGCCGTGACATGAGCGTTACCGCATTCTGGCGCGACTCTCACGAGCCGTTGACAGAAATTCTGGTGAGCTTTAAATCAGGCGAGGCAGAGCCGGACATATGTATGTACGGCTTGCCCGCCACGCCAGACGATACCGAACCCAACGATGGCATAACACTGGTGATGGTGAACCACGTAGACCTTCTACCAAACCTAAAACCCGAAGCGCCGGCAAATGATCTGATTTTGCAAAATCGCGCTGCGATGCTGGACTGGCATGAGCGATCACTCGTTGATGGCATCGAAGTAGACACTGCGCTTTGGGAGCGACTCAAAGTACTGGCAACAAAAATGCTGGTAGAAGCTTCCGACGATTCACGCCAAGGCGCTGGCGCCGGAACAACCGACAACGATTGATACCAAGGAGTCACTGATGAACCCATACCCGGTTAAAACAGACTTGCCTGCCTCAAAATCACCTTTGGCTTGGGCAACCGTAGGCAATGGCATGCTGTTTACGGCGCAAATCCCCATCGATGCAGACGGAAAAGTTGTAGATGGTGGTATCGAGCCTCAAATTATCCAGACTCTGGCCAACCTAAAACACACACTGGAAAGTGCGGGCAGCCGTGTATCCGATCTTACACAGGTTGTGATCTACGTGACCGACCGGGAGCACCTTGCCACCGTTAACCGGGTGTATGCCGATTTCGTATCTGAGCCTTTTCCCAACCGCGCAGCCATTATTGTGTCCGGATTTGCCAGAGAGGAAATGCTGGTAGAAATCCTCGCCTATGCGGTTGTTCCTTGAACCGAAAAAACTCATTTACACCAAGGCTTTGAATTGTTTGCTGGCAACAACCCATAAGCTTGCTATCGTTAACCCGTATCTAGTTTGATTTGCCCCCTGTAAGCTATCTAGCAGTATGATGGGGGGCTACTTGTAAGGATTCGGTGTTATGAGCAACAAAGCCAAGCAAACTCAGAAGCTATTATTGTTCAGCCTGTCAGGCTCCCGCCTATTCGGGATTGGCACGCTGAAAATCCGCGAAATACTGCCGTTCAAGCCCCTCATTAAAATGCCCCATAGCCATTATGCGGTTATTGGCACATTTAATTTCCGAGGCTCCGCAGTGCCGGTTATTGATATGGCCGCGGCTGTTGGCTATCCGCCCTTGACTGCGGAGGAGCGAAAAACAGCGTCTATTATCATTACCGATGTTCAACGTCAGGAAACGGGATTTCTGGTGCGCGGTGTACAAAAAATCATCGAAACAGACTGGAAAAAGGTCAAGTCGCCACCCCCAGCTCTAGGAGAGAAAGCGTTTATAACCGGCTTGCTGGATATGGAAGGCGAGCTTATTCAGCTACTGGATGTAGAACTGCTGCTGGCTAACGTATACCCAGACTCATTAGATACCCGGGATGTGGTGCTTACCGACGTACAGAGCGAAGCCCTAAAAGCCTTAAATATCCTTTTGGTGGATGACTCAAGGGTTGCTCGCAAACAGCTATGCGATGTGTTGGATGCCAAGGATATCTCATATCAAGTGACCTCCAACGGCGATGATGCCCAACAGATCCTGCTTAATAGCAATGAACTTGGGAAGCCGATTGACATTCTAGTGAGCGATATTGAAATGCCAGGCCTAGATGGCTACGAGCTGGCCTTCAACGTACGCGACAATGGCGCTCTGAAGCAACCTTACATCATCCTGCACACTTCCCTGAACAGCGAAATGAGCCTTAGCTACGCCAATCAAGTGGGTGCAAACGAGGCTCTTACAAAGTTTGATGCAGATGAATTGTTACACGCCATGCTCAGAGGTACCCGCCACTCTGAGCAATAGGCACGGTAGAACGAGGGGGCTAATCAGCCTGTGGCGATTCGGCCTGTAACTCTTTAGCTGGCACGCGGTTTTCGCCCCAGCTTCGATACACCCGCGCCACTACCCGCTGGAGTTCTTCCTCACCCACATCTGCGGGCTCACCTCGTTCAAGCGGATCGAAGTGGAAGATGTACAATCTGGACGCAAACTGCTCAAAGGGCAGCGATGCTTCGCCAAATCTTTCACCTTTGCCTTCCGTGCTCACGTTTACGTCATCTCCCCAACTTTGACCGCTGTCGTTGTTCGGGTTGTAGAAATACGCGCGCATCTCACCTTCAGGGTCCAAAGCCACCCGCAATATGGTAATCGCATGCCAGCCAATGAATCGAGCAGCCCTGTCGGTTACCGCGATGCCTGCGGGCTGGGGGTGTATCAGTGGTTGGTTGCCGTTGTAATAAGGATGATAGCTGGCATAGAAGTGGCGAATAAATCCCTCTAAATCTTCCAGGTTACCTGTGGCTACATCCACGTTGATTGCAAACCCCCTCCCGGCAGACCAGCCGTGAAATTCCGGGTTCACCCAACGGTGAGGATCGCCTTCGCGGCCTATGCACATGCGGCCCATTTCACCATAAATTCTATCCAGATGAGGGACTACAACCAGCGAAACCGGATCAAGGTCCAGAGTAACCTCCGATGCAACGCCACCAAGACTTTGCGCCGAGGAGACCGGTTGCCCCTCGAAATGCATAACAATTTCGTTGTCTCTGGCTGCCCATGCAACCATCTGCAATAGGTAGTCAGGATCGTTGTAGGCCCACATAGACAACGCTCGCGCAGACTGACAGGTAGGGTTATTCCCCTGACCAACACCTAAAGGCTGCCCCAGCATGTTCAATACACCTTGAATCAACCAAGCACCCGCCTGCGGCTGGTAGCCATAAGCCAGTTGAAGGCGCTCACGGGCTTGTGGGCATAGGTTGAGCCTAGCTTGGCGCCAGAGTGCTGGCGCTACAGGTGGCTGGTAAAGAATACCCCGCTCAAGCATAAGTGCTAGGCCATAGAGGCCCTGCGCTGTCTCAGGGAAAACACCTTCAGTGACCAGAATATGCACCAGCTCCCGATAGCACATAAGGCAATCCCGGCCGGTGCTTGATAGCCCCAAGGCTTCGCTGAGCAAGTTATCCTGACCTTCCAAAATGTACCGCACGAAACACGCGTGATAGGGAGAGACCAACCCGGTGTCGTGCATGGAACGCGCAAAACCGGTGGCTTCATTTTGTAGCGTCTGGGCATCCATCGATTCGAGCCGTTGCTGGTATACAACCGTGCCCGGATCTTCACTGCACCCGCGAGTTGGGCCGTATAAGCTCGAAATCAGCCGATCCGCACCGCGCCCTGCACTGCCAAGATCAGCATTCGGCTCAGCCCGGCAAATGGCGATCTGGGTAATCATTTTGCGCACATCGCCCACTTGAATCGGGCGCTGCTGCAAAATTCGCCAAATCTCTTCAATAAGGCTGTCGATTACATGCTCGTAGCCAATATGCTGAGCTACATGCTGCACAACATGCTGACTGATAAGAGCCAGCTTGCCCTGCTCCCGCTCGGCTTCACCCGTCATGCCGAACAGTAGCCCGAGATTGATTGCTAGCACTTGAGTCAGGTAGTGGTGGGCTTGCTCGGTGGACACTGAGGGGTGCAAATACGTACCGCGAGCAACCGACAGCAGGCGGAGCTCACTGAGTACTTCGATAACGACCGTATCTGCATTAGGGCTTTGCAGCGAGTGCGTTGTTAGGGAGGGGAGCAGGGTGGCAGGCTCCGCCCAATCTGTACCTTCAAACACACCTGCTTTTTCTAACTGCTCTGCACGCGCCTCAATTACTGCGCAGCCTTCCGGCTGCATCAGGAGCCGGCGAGCTAGATCAAAAACTCTCGGCAGTTTGCCAAGTTTGGCAAAAGCCCGGCTTTCGTCCAGAACGCGAGTTGCCTCATCCAGTCTTTGCGCCAGCTTTTCCATGTTCACAGCCGGAACCACATTGCCCGATTTATGATCGTTCAAACGATGTTCCTCAGGACCTGCATCAGGCCCTATAGTTGTTAATGCATCGCCCGATTATACATAGAAATCCAGGTCTTCCTGATGCTTCAGCAAGTCCCGCATTACATAAGGGTCTTCACCAAAGAAATACACCAAGCCCCAGTGGGTACCGAATGCCGTACGTTTGGTAACGGTTTCTTCAAGTGGTGGCGTCAATTCGTGGGATTCGAAATACTCGTGGTTCTCGGTTTCTTCGGGAATTTCGAGCTTGCTGACAACCCGGCGGCGCGGGTATACGCCAAAGCACCCAGCGTAGCCTTTGGCGTCCACAACTTCTTTCGGGAAGAAGGCTTTGATTTCTTCTTCCGTAGTCTTGGGGTCAAAAGACAGTATAAGACCCTGATAAGCATTGAAGCCGTAGGCTGTCTCAAGTAACTCGAACACTTTGAACCCGGGCGGACGATAGGCGACTTCGCCGAAGTACATGGTGCTGTCGCTGGTCACGAAGTATTCCGGGTGCACAAAGCCGAAATCGATATCAAACGTTTTGATCAGCTTTTCGATTTCGCTACGAATCTGGTCGCGGTACTTTTCAAGGTCTGGTGTGGCGGGTACAAATACCGAGTAACCCAGCGTGACGTACTCGGAGATGTTCAGGAAGGCAATCTTGCCATTATGAATCCACGCTTCTACGGCAAACTCCCAGCCGTCGAGATGAGATTCCATAAGCACGGGAAATTCTTCGTCTGGGATTGAGTCCACTTCGTCCGGAGTACGAATGACTCGGTGTCCAAGGCAGCCAGCCTTATCGAAAGCTTTCAGGTGAATCGGGTCGTTGGGGTCACCATCGAGCTTGAGCAATGTCTGGTTGACCCGCTTGAGAAAGCGGATGACGTCGCCCTTATCGTGAGCTTCTTCAAAAATACCGACACGGATGCCACCAAGCTGGGCGCGGCGCTTCATCAGTGCTTTGTCACGCAACAGCATGGCTTGGCCAAACAAACGCGGTTTGTCCATCAGCACCGAGTTAATCGCACCCGCCCATTCAACTGTTTCTTCAAACAAAGGGATGGCAACGTCTACACCCATTTCCTTAAGGGTTTGAGCTATTTCTACAGATCGATCGTTAAGACGCTCAAAATTCCAAGGAACGTAAGGAATATTGTGCTCTTTGCAGTAAGGCTCTGCCCAGTCAGGCGCCACTACCACATAACGACGGTCAAACTTATCCGCCGCTTCTACCGCATTGAGACTCCAGCCAAGCAGTGCGACATAGCCCTTATCCGGGTTGTATTTGTGCTCTCCCATCGGCTCTCTCCTTACTTTCGAATGTCCTTTTACCCTACGCCGATATGTGAGAATCGCAAATATTAACCCAATTTAAGGGTAGCTAGAGTTCTTTCCCGTATTTTCCTCAACAACGCTTCATCGTTAACCAGCGACTGGCCGTAGGAAGGCACCATCACCTTCATGCGTTCCTGCCATTCCGGCGTCTGGATCTTGGTCGGGAAGCAGCGCTCGATCACATTGATCATCGCATTTGCGGCTGTAGACGCGCCTGGCGATGCCCCTAACAGGGCGGCCAAAGTACCGTCTTTTGAAGCCACAATTTCTGTCCCGAACTCCAGCTTGCCACCGCCACCTTCAGCTTGCTTGATGATCTGTACGCGCTGGCCTGCATTACGCAGTTCCCAGTTATCTTCTTCAGCTTCCGGGAAGAAATTGCGCAACGCTTCCACGCGATCGCTGTGTGACTGGAATACTTCCCCGATCAGGTAGCGGGTAAGGTCCATATTGCTCTTACTCACAGACAACATGGGCTTGAGATTAGAGGTGCGTACCGAGCCAAACAGATCGAAGATTGAGCCTTGTTTGAGGAAGCGAGTCGTAAAGCCCGCAAACGGGCCAAACAGCAAGGCGGGCTCGCCATTAATAATTCGGGTGTCCAAGTGCGGTACCGACATTGGCGGAGCCCCAATTGGCGCCTTACCGTAAACTTTGGCATGGTGTTGTTTTACAACATCAGGCTTTCGGCATACCAGCCATTGCCCGCTAACGGGAAAGCCACCATAACCACGAGCTTCTGCAATTCCGGATTTTTGCAGCAGAGGCAAAGCACCGCCTCCAGCGCCGAGGAATACAAACCCTGTTTCCAGCTTGGTCAACTCGCCGGTATGCTGATTTTTAACCCGAACTTTCCAACGGCCGTTGTCGCGCTGGTCTATGTAGTGTACCGGGCAACCCAGCATTAGCTCGAAATTGGGCTGGCTTTGCAGGTACTCAACCATACTGCGGGTCAAAGAACCAAAATCTACATCCGAGCCATGGCTAATTCGGGTTGCTGCAACGCGCTGCATCGGGTCGCGCCCCTCAACAACCAGAGGCATCCAGCTTTCCAGCTCCCGAGGGGATTCGGTGTATTCCATTTCGCTAAACAGGTGATGGGCACTCAGGCGCTCGAATCGACGCTTGAGAAACGCCACGTCTTTTTCGCCCCATACGAAGCTCTGGTGCGGCGTGCGGTTTATAAACTTTGAAGGCTCGGGCAGCATGCCCTGCTCTACCAAATGTGACCAGAGCTGCAACGACACCTCATATTGCGCATTGATCTGAAGCGCACGCTCGATAGCAACATCGCCATCGTCAGTTTCGGGCGTGTAGTTAAGCTCACAGTAGCCAGCGTGGCCGGTTCCTGCGTTGTTCCAGCCATCCGTACTTTCATGGGCAACGTGGTCTAAACGCTCCAGCATGACAATGTTCATCGACGGGTCCAGCTGCCTTAGCATCACGCCGAGGGTAGCGCTCATGACGCCACCACCGACCAATACTACATCTGCCTGTTTAACGGCCATTGGTTTTCATCCTAGCTAGTTTTGAGCCTGTCTCCCCTCCACGATCAGCGAAGAGGTGTATCGGATGCGGGCAAGTCGCATGGTAAATGGCGCTGCCTTTTGCGTCCGTTCTGAATATGAGAGCAATTATCCGGATTTTCGCAGAAATATACATTGCGATTATCAATGGAGACGCATCTGAGCATGATCTGCATCTAAGTCTAGCGGTTGTTTCGTTAGCATACGAACAGTGGCTTGCACGGAGTTATAGGTAATAATCCTGATACGCACAGTACGCACTTTTACAAATTCTCTCTTCTTTGGCACAGAATATCACCGCAACTTTAGTCTCACGCTTTGGTAAAACCGCAAGAACACCACTTGATTCGAAAGGGGCTGACCTCAGCTGCCCTTATGCGGTATCTTGCACACCTTTCGGTGCTTGTATCTCGGGGTTTTCCTGCACCGGGCAGATGCAACATGACTGGGGCTAATTTATGGGAATGGCTATTGGCGCTATCATCGCCGGCCTTATATTACTGGTCTGGAGTGCAGACAAGTTCGTGGAAGGCGCAGCTGCGACCGCCAAACATCTGGGTATGCCCACGCTGTTGATTGGCATGGTCATCATAGGATTCGGCACATCCGCACCGGAACTGGCTGTTTCCGCTATGGCCGCTGCCGATGGCAACCCCGGGCTTGCACTGGGCAATGGCTATGGCTCCAACATCACCAACATCGCGCTCATTGTGGGCCTTACTGCGGTGATAGCGCCCATTGCTGTACATTCTCAGGTTATCCGCAAAGAGCTCCCCCTATTAGTTATTCTTACCCTAATTGCCGGAGCGCAATTACTGGATGGCGAGTTAACGCGGCTAGACGGCTGGGTGCTACTGGGTGTGTTTACGGCAGTGATGGGCTGGTCGATTTTTCAGGGGATGCGCGGGAAAGGCGACTCTCTAGCAGGTGAAACCGACTCTCAGTTGGGTCCGGATCTTATGCCGATGAAAACGGCCATAATGTGGCTGGTTGTCGGCCTTGTTCTTCTGGTTGTGAGCTCCCGGCTCTTAGTGTGGGGGGCAGTAACTATTGCCCAGAGTCTTGGAGTCAGTGATTTGGTCATCGGCCTGACTATCGTAGCAATCGGTACGTCTCTGCCAGAGTTGGCCTCAGCCTTGGCCGCCGTTCGAAAGAACGAGCACGACTTGATTCTCGGCAACATCCTTGGCTCTGGCATTTTCAACACGCTGGCGGTGGTCGGGTTGGCGGCGGTAATCCAGCCGCTAACGGTGGATGCAGAGGTACTTTACCGTGACTGGACGCTCATGCTGGCGCTGACCGTTGGTTTGCTGGTGATGGGCTTTGGGCTGACTGGCTGGCGAAAAGTGATAAGCCGGTTCGATGGCTCTATTTTGCTGTTGGTTTACGTAGCCTATACCGGTTATTTGCTTTCAACAGTGGTCGCTGCCAGCACTAGCTGACAGCGACGCTTTCACTCTCTAATTAACTCCTCTATTTAACCCTGCTGGTAGTTTTAACTGTTTTCCTGAAATTCCATGGCAATGGAGTTCAGGCAATAGCGCTGCCCGGTTGGAGGTGGGCCGTCTGGAAATACATGCCCCAGATGGCTGTCGCAGCGAATACAGCGTATTTCTGTGCGGGCCATCCCCAAGCTCGTATCTTCAATGTAGCGGATATGGTCTTTATCGAACGGCTGAAAAAAGCTTGGCCACCCGGTGCCAGAGTCAAACTTTGCGTTTGAACTAAACAGCGGTAGGTCGCAAAGCCTGCAATGGTAAGCACCCGACAACTTGTTATCCAACAAGGTGCCACAGAACGGGTGCTCCGTTCCATGATCCAAAAGCACTTCGCGCTCTTCTGGAGTCAGGCTGGCCGCCTTCTCTTGAATCTGGGCTTCGGTTAGGGGTGTCAGGTCGTAACCTGCAGCAGATTGGGTCATACACTATCTCTCCTCAGGCTAAATTGTCGTTGGAGTCAGTGTATTCCGGCTTTAGCCGGTCACTGAACCCGTCTATCAGTTTTTCCATTTTCGGGGCAGCGACGGCCATGATGTACGGCTGGTACGGGTTCCGCGCTGCAAAATTCTGGTGGTGAGCTTCGGCTGGATAAAAGGCTTCCAGCGGCTCTAGCGTAGTGACTATAGGATCAGGATATACCCCGGCTTCACCAAGTTGACGGATATAGGATTCCACAACCTGCTTCTGCTCCGGGGTTTCATAAAACACGGCGGAACGATACTGAGTACCCCGATCATTACCCTGTCGATTCAATTGGGTTGGATCGTGTGCTACAGAGAAAAAGACACGCAGTAGCTCACCGAAGCTCACCTTGGTGGGGTCATAGTGCACGTCGATCACTTCGGCATGGCCTGTCGTGCCTGTGCAGACAGCTTCGTAATTAGCAGTTTCCGGCGCGCCCCCTGCGTAACCAGACTCCACACGGGTTACACCATCCATTGCAAGAATCACTGCCTCCACACACCAGAAACAGCCGCCAGCGAGCACCACCCGTTGCTCACCTTCTTCCATCGGTAAATCCTGCTGCGGCTGCGGAAAGCGACTCCGGGGAACGTTCAAGCCGGGTATGCTGCAAGATGATGTCATAGTGACCTCTTCTGTGAGTTGAATGTCTACAATCTACAGATTGTGAGCGCAAACAGATCAGTTTTCCAATCGGCAGACGCCCATCAGGAGTCGCCGCCTCGAGTCAACTTTAGCGGGTCCATTAGTTCTTCCAGACGCCCGCGGCTAAGACCGCTCCGTTCTTCTGCAACATCAATAACCGGACGGCCGGTTTTATAGGCTTCTTTGGCAATCTCCGCGGCCAGGCTATAACCAATTTCAGGGTTCAGTGCCGTCACCAGCACCGGGTTACGGCCAACGCTCGCATCCAAAGTGTCGGTGTGAACGGTAAATTCCCGGATGGCCTTGTCCGCAAGCATACTGGTTGCATTACTGAGCAAGTCGATCATATCCAGCAGGTTGCCGCCAATGAGTGGCAGCATTACGTTTAGCTGAAAGTTGCCCGATTGCCCAGCAATAGCATTGGCACTGTCGAGCCCCATAACCTGAGCACCTACCATCGCGACTGACTCGGGAACAACAGGGTTTACCTTGCCCGGCATAATACTGCTGCCCGGCTGCAAGGCTGGCAGACTGATCTCCGCAAGCCCATGAATCGGACCACTGTTCATCCAGCGCAGATCATTGGCTATTTTTGTAAGCACAATGCCAAGCCCACGCAATTGAGACGAGAGCGCGACAGGCCCATCTTGTGCGCTCAGCCCTACAAACTTATGCTCCATAGGGCGGAATGGGTAACCGGTATTGGCCTTCAGGAACTTCACAAACTGACCAGAAAACTCCGGTAGCGCATTTACGCCGGTGCCTACAGCAGTGCCGCCCTGAGGTACTGCGAGTAATTCCTCTACAACAGTATCTAGACGCTTCTCCACTGCAAGTATCTGTTCGCGCCAGGTGCGCAGCTCTTGGCCAAGAGTAATTGGCATAGCGTCCATAAGATGGGTACGTCCGGTTTTGACCTGCTCAGAGAATAGGGCCTCACGCTCGTATATAACTCCCCGTAAATGCGTCAACGCTGGAAGCAGTCGTGCTCTCACGCCGATCACAGAACTCACATGAATAGCGGTGGGGATCACATCATTGGAGCTCTGGCTCATATTCACGTCATCATTAGGATGCACTTGCACCCCATTGCTGGCGGCTATGGCCGAAACCACCTCATTGACGTTCATATTGGTGCTAGTGCCCGAACCAGTCTGGTAGCGATCAATAGGAAATTGATCTGCATGCTCTCCACGAATAAGCGCCTGACAGGCATCAGTAATGGCGTCACACAAGCGGTTATCCAAAAGCCCCAAGCTAGCGTTCGCCTCTGCAGCGGCCTGCTTAACTCGGGCGACAGATGAGATAAACGCTGGCGGCATGGGTAAACCACTTACCGGAAAGTTATCAACGGCGCGTTGGGTTTGGGCGCCCCAGAGCGCGCCAGCAGGCACCTGTACGTCGCCTAGGCTGTCGGTTTCTGTTCTGAATTCGCTCATATTCCCTCCTGTTCATCCGTTTATACATCAAGCCATCCATCTGTATGACACGACATAGACTGTGTATCAACCAGAGTTCTGGACATTTTCTTAGGGCGAGAGCGCTAATAGGCTCACACAACCCAACCGTATTTCGGACTTTCGGCACATTTGTAGGAATTTCCTACAACAGATTTCGCGCAGGTTGCTAACCTTCTTATTAAGTGGATTATCAGGACTGCACCCAGCATGGCCATTACGGAAGAACCACAGATTTTCCTTCGCTACGACAACAAGCGGGCACTCACTGCGTTTGAAGAAGAGTTTGACAACAACCTCAAAATTGACGCATTCGAATCCGATCAAGCCGCTATAGCAGCCCTTAAAGAGCGCTCCGTGCCGCCGCATGCTCTGTTCATCCTAACAAACCAACCGTCGAGCCAAAGCAACTCCTCACTATTAACTCACGCACGCGATACACACCCGGGCCTACTGAAGATTCTCATTAGCGACTCGGTTCCGTTGGACGTATTGGTTTCTTTGCTGGAGAAACGGTTGATCGATCGCTGTTTCGAACAGCCATTGGACCCCGACCTAGTGCGCTCGCATGTTCTAACATCAGCACTAGCCCGCAAGAGCAATGAATACGTTATGCCAGAGGCTATGTCTAAAGATGTCTCCGACGTGCCTACGGTTTTAATAGTCGATGATGAGCCCGCAGCCACCAAGTATCTCGCCCGCCAGCTGGAGCGAATGCAGAATAACTTTCGTGTGCTGTGCGCCGACAGCGCTGAGCAGGCCCTCGAGATCATTCAATCAATGCCCGGAACGCTCGCCGTGATAATGACGGACCAGCGCATGCCGGGCATGCAGGGTAAAGAGCTTCTCGATGAACTTAAACAGTCCCACCCGGCAACCGTTCGCATCCTGACCTCAGCCTACGGCGAGGTAAATGTTGCGATCAACGCCGTTAACGAGGGCGGGATTTTTCGATATCAGAAAAAGCCTTGGCGAGCGGCGGAGCTGATGTCACTCTTTCAAGAGGCCATCGCTCGACACTGTGCTCTGGCGTCTGCACGTGAAAGCAGGCTCTCTCAGCTGGAACACCAGTTCAACGGGTTGCGCGACCAACGCCGGGAATTGCTTTTGAAGAACCTTTCAGAAGCTGTAGACACAGCCGCTGGTGCATCGGTAATGACTCTTTTTTTACAAGCTCTGGACACCATTCCATGCTTGTTTGCCAACACATCACACCTTAGAGCAAGCTTGGAGACCAGCCTTGAAAACGATCTTATCCAACAGTTTGGCGAACAGGTGCACCGGCAACTAACGCGCTTGCAGGCAGCCGCATCTAGGCACACCGAGGTTGATGAGGCGGCTATTCGTGCGGCATTGCAGCGTTCTGAAGAGCCCGAGTATGAACATGGCAACAACGCACCAGCCTCCTCGATACTGCTCATGCTCTGTGAGGCGCTCACGACTCTTCTCACGGCTTCCGGGCTGAGCTGGCGCAGCCTGAATTTGAACCAAACCTCCGAACACAGTCTGATTCTATCCTGCGAAGCTCCGTTGAAGCTGTACGCTCACCTGTTAGCGCCACTCACTAGGCTTTCCCGTCCGTTTTTGGACCAACAGGTAGCTCTTCTTTTGCTTTTCGTATCTACGTACCGGTTGGGAGGTGAGCTACAGATACGCGGCGCGGCACAGTCCTACAATCTGGTGCTGGCATTACCGCTGGCTAACTCGCCGGAGGCCTGATGTCGCAGGGCAATCGCAAACTGCGACTCTATGTGACCATTGGCCAACGCCTGTTCCGGGACAGCCTATTGTTCCAGCTACTACTGCACAGCGATATTGACCTGGTAGGCGAATCTGAATCCGGAATAGACACACTGAACAGACTTGAATCAGCCAAGCCCGGGGTCTTAATCATTGAAGAAAACTTGTTGGATAACGATGGTTTAACCATTGCCGAAAACGCTCTCAGCATGCACCCTACTCTCTCAATTCTGCTCATTTCTGATACCCCTGTTAGCGCAAGCCGGCTAGCGATTTATCTGGAGTCAGGTATCAAGGCGGTCGTATCGAAGCACCAGCCCATTCAAGATCTCGTTAAAACTCTGTTCTACATCCGCAACGGGCAAGTTTATGTGGGCGCTTGGAACAAACCAGACACACCCTCGCAAGGATTGATCAATGCTTATCATGCGTTGTCTGGCCGGGAACGGGAAGTCGCAGAGATGATAGCCAACCGCACGCCTATTAAAGAAATCGCCGCGCAGTTAGGTGTCTCTTGCAAGACAGTTCACTCCTACAAAGATAGAATTTTCATCAAACTCGGGTTCGAACGATTGCCGGAGCTAATCTTGTTCATGAAGCGTCACCATAACGGAGCCGCCGCATGACGCTGCTCTCTGGCATAGATCAGGTTCGTCAGTTGTCGGTCGATCAACAACAAGGCTACGAACGCTTCTACCGCAGTCAGTCGCGATTCCGAGTGTTGCCGGTCTTTGCTGATGTGTCTCTGGGCATTACCTTTATCGGAACCCTCATCTTTTTGTTAGGGCTCGCATTGTCTCCTGCAGAACCGGGAGTCACCGGCACCCACCTATTCTACACCGCCGTTCTTGCAGCATTGATTGCCGCCCATCGCTTTACCCGGCTAAGGCGGATGTCGCCTCTCATTGTGTATCTGGTTTTTTTTCACATGGCGCTGTTCAGCTATCTGGGCTATATCCTCACGGGAGCAACGCTGGCACCGATTGTAGGTTTGCTTCTATTCATGAGTTCTGTCGGAATCATCACCCTCTCGATGGCTCATACAATCACCATACTAGGCATTAATCTCATCCTGCTGGCCACCGCTACATCATTGGCCGTTCCAGCTGCTAACTTCGGAAGCACGCTAACCGCCACTCTAACCAACTGGCTGGTTCTCATGTGCATACTCATTGCGCCCATATCCGCCTATTTTTTTCGTATGTTTTTACGAAATTTGCTGGCGCTGCAATTTTTACTGAAAGATCGAAACCGCGCATTATCACGAACTTTATACACTTTGGAGATCACAGAAGACCGCCTAGCCCTAGAGCAGAAACATCAAGCCCTAAGCCACATGGCTAAAGGCCTTCTGCATGAAATAATGAACCCTCTAAATTGCGCTAGCCAGGCAGTAGACTACGCCAGAGCCATAAATCGCGACAGTGAGCTGGCAGAAGCATTGGATGACGCGACGCTTCACCAAAAACGCATCGCAGACATAGTATCGGATCTAATCGATTTCTCACGTCCGGAACCGGATCACAGCATAGATCAAGCCGATTTAAGCTCCCTCGTTGAAACAGCATTGCGCTTCTGCAAACACCAGCTCCGCGGCACGGAAGTGCAGCTCTCTATTCCGGCCAACGTTTCCGTGGCGTGCTATCCATCCGCGCTGACTCAGGTTTTTGTTAACCTTCTATTGAATGCTGCATCGGCACTGGGGAAAGACAAAAGCCAAACATCAAAGCGTATTGATATTCGAGCTATTCCCGAAAACGGCAGCTTAGAGGTATCTGTTCAAGACAATGGTCATGGCATAGCTCCGGAGGACATTAAACGGCTGACCGACCCCTTTTACTCCACCAGCAAAACCCCAGATAATTTAGGCCTCGGGCTCAGCATTTGTCAGACCATTATCCGCCATCACCAAGGCCATATGGAAATTCGTAGCGAGCCGGGTGAGTGGACTCAGGTTGTTCTTAAGCTGCCCGCACCTAAGACCTAATACCGAAAGAGCGCTCGAAATGTGAGCGCGTTACCCTCTGGCTCTGGCGTCAAAACATTACCTTCTATTCTAGGCATTAGCCAGTTCAGACGAAGCTGTAACCTGTCATTCCAATAATAGTTCACACCAACCAGAGCAACTTCTGCCTGTGCACCCAGATTTTGGTCCTGCAGATCGATAGCGCTATAGCGGGTTACCAACTCAATGGCACCCGCCTGGTTTGTCGGCTCAGGCCGCTTGAATTCGCCGCGGCTATAACGCCGGTGGTCATCCGTGAGAAAAACGCCTGCTTGAATGTAAGCCCCTGTGAACCACCAATGCTCTCCATTCACACGCGTCACCTGCTGCCCCATAGCCTCAGCTACCAACGATAACCGGCCTGATGACCATGCGCCTTCCAGACCAAGCAGGCTGCTTTCCTGAGCATCGAAGCGCGGGCTACGAATAACGTTGTCGGCACTGAATACCTCGCCTCGATCTTTAATCTGAAATCGTTCATCTCCCAAATCACGCCAGGATGCCGCAATGCCAAGATGCAGTACGCGCCCATCACCTCGAATAGGGGCGAGGGTATAGCGCCCTGTCACAGACCGGGTTGATTCGCCCTCTGGTTCGGTCGTAAATACGCCCAAAACCCAGGTAGTGGATTTTCTAAACCGTCCTACCGTCAAACCTTGCGAGCGGCCCGGCGCAAAAGCCGAAGTCACGAGCGAGCGCTCACTTGTATTAATGGTGGAGTAGCTGCTTAAGCGTTCAAAACCGAAGGGCTCTTTGAATCGCCCGAGAGTAATTCTGTAGCGATCGCTAGTCTCATACTGCACATAGGCGTCACCCAGCTCGACTTCGCGTTTGTCATCACGAACTTCATAGCTGCCATCGATTTCCGCCGACCAAGACCGTCCCCAGTCCAGCTCAAGCTCCAGTTTGGCATTCCGCAGCACGCCCCGAGTGGTGTTGGGTTCGCCCTTCTCATCGTAGAAAGCACCATAGTGATCAACACCCGCCGCAATATATCCGCCAAGGTCCAGCTCAAGTGGTTCAGCCTGCAGCATCAGCGGTTGCAGCAGAAAAAGTAACGTCAGCCACGCGACCAAACCAGCCCAACGAACTTGATCACGCATGGTGTCCGTCCAAACGGAAGTGCATCCGAAGCATGGCGGTATCACGCAAGTAACTGATAGACACCACATCAACTCGAAACACATCTAGGCCGGTTCGTTGGCGCAGATCTTCAATCAACACATCCTGCTGCCGGGCGTGTACGTTCTCGATGAGTTCGTACTCGACCTCTTTTTCTCCATGTCGAGGCAGTATCACCCGGGTTTCAAGAACCAAAGCCAAAGCAATGACTAGCAGATTCAAGCCTGCGAGTTCGTAGTGTTGCATGCTACCCACTGCGGCCAGCAGTGCCATCGCAATCACCAGAAATAGGTATGTCATCTCTTTGATACCAAGAGCTTCGGTCCGGTAACGCAACATAGAAAACACTGCGAACAGGCCGAACGCGAACCCCATAGTGACAGTGACCGAGTGCAGCAATGACGTTACTAAAAAGACACCAACTCCGAAGAGAATGAACGAGGCTGCATTCTCCCTATGGCGAGAAAACGCGTAATAGCAGCGAATAAGAATAAAAACAGAAGCGGTATTTATGATTAGCCGAATAAGAAAATGGAGATCAACTGCGGATTCCATACAGACTCCTTAACAACGGTTTAAAACGATTGGTTTTCAGGTAAGGCTCAAAGAGTAGGCTGCTGCCCACACAGTATTTACTAAAGGGCACGGGTCGTGCGCCCAGTCTGGCCAATGCTTGCAACATGGGTGAAAAACCCGAGTGGCGCTCATGCTTTACTTCTACAATCGCCACGTCCGGCAGCGCTACAGAGCGGCTCCGGTCGGGAGAATGAAAAGCAAGCCGGGTATCCAGAGTGATGCGCTCGGCGCCCTGAGGGTCAATCAGCGTTGTCCGTTGATAGGAGACAAAAAGAGCCGGCTGCATCCCTGCTGCCGGCAGGCCTGATTGCTCTTTTAGAAACTTTGCGGTGGAACCATCCGCAAAGGATTCAAACGTTACCGGCATCCGGGTTTTCACAGTGCGCTGCCGGTTGGTTTTTTTCTTGACCTCAAAAAACATGATTTCACTATGTCGGTAGTGCCGTAACCGAATCTTGAACCGGTTAAGTTTGCCGTTATGGTGATCCAAAAACAGACGCCGATCGGGACTGTCAAAGTACAGGGTGTCGTAGCCAAAGTGCCGACACCCGCCCATATCCAGAACCGTGTACGCATCGCCAAGAGTAGACAGACAAGCATTCAACAGTTCGGGCCGCACCACAAACTTGGAGTCGACTCGATTCATCAAGGCAACCCGCATCTGATCAGTCAAGCCGTGCCCACAAAAGCTGGCCAAGGGGCTAAGAACGGCCATGTTCATTGCAAATCAGGCCCGTATTCGAGAATGGCATCCAGAGTCAGCTCCACATCGCCCGCGCTGGATCCTGTGCCTACACTGGTAAGGATCACGCTGCCGGTCGCACCAAGTGCCAACGTACGCACATCACCCGGCAGGCTTTCATCCACCTCAAACAACAGCGCATTGGTGGCAAAACCATGAAGCTCATGGGTGCCCGGCACATAGTCCGACGATTCAATGAACAGCTGCAGAACATAAGGCTTAAAGTTGTTGCTCGCATCCACACCAATCATCAGCAGACTGACTACTTCTGGAGACGACTCGGCGTCAATCGAGTACACGAGACTATCCACCTCAAAAGCTGCGAACGTTAGGCTGGCAACCACCGGCCGCCCATCAGGCAAGGTGAATCTGAATGCCCCGCTGTCGGCCCCGTTCACGGCAGACACACTACCTGTTAATGGAGTAGTAACAGGTGCGCTGCAATCTGGCTCGACATCTGCGAGGCGGTATCCCGAGCCAGGGGATGTCTCTTCTGCCAACGCTTGCTCTATAGCGGCTCTGCGCGACAAGCGGTAGTCCGAGTCAGTGGGCCCGCCCTTGCCTTCAATAAAAGCTTTGAGGCTGGCCATACTGGCTTCAGAGGTATCCGTCAGTTCTCGAATCTGCTCAAGATCCTGCAGCAGTTGGTTTTCGCTCCATTGAGTGGCCAGCAGGCTCTCTAGCTCAGCTTGGTATTGGGCTCGGTATTGCGGAAGATTGAACAGACGATCGGCTAGAGAAAAGTTTCGGTATAACACGCCCGTATCTGGTTTGAGCGGATGCTCTCCGCGAAAAGCCGTATCAGCTCCCCAGGGAATAAAATGGAAGCGACCGTCATCAGGAGCACGATAAATGTGGAAGTTATTAGCGTTGCCAGTAGCAGAATCCCAAGCGCCAATTAAGGTCTCAACAGCCCAAAACCGAATGAACTCGTCTACATCTACAAGTTGTGGGAGCACATTCATCAATTGATCATCAGGCAATGCCAGAGCATCGGTAACCGATTGCAAATCACTGCGGTCGTTTTCCCTCTCGTTGGTTTTTTTCTCGAATCTCTGGCTTAACCAAGTTCCAAAGTCCGCTGTTTGTGCTTCGTATTGATTGCCTTCATCATCACCGAATGCACGTGCAAGAAATGGCTTTTTGATGGGCTCTACATTGGTGAAGACGCCAAGATCCTCGCCATTCACGCGAACTCTCGCGTAGTTACATCGGGGAGCGGCAATGCCTGCTTGCCGAAACTGCTCATAAGCCAAACATTGGCGTGCGTTAGACGGATCCTGACGATTGTTGTTCAGGGTCATCCGAGTACTGTTTTGGTAGGTCCTGCCATCCCAAAGGTCGTTAAAATCCAACTTAAGAGACGGAATGCTAGGGCTCAGCGAGCCTATATAGCCTTTCTTGCGAACAACTACGTCCTCCATGGCAACGCCATCAATGGTAACGCTGGCTGTAAACTCCGTGTACTCGTAGTCTGTTAAGCACTCGCGCGCGGTGCTGGCCAGCGTTCTACCTTCCGAGCGAAGCTGGTTGAACTCGCTTGCATCCATGGAAACACTGACCTCCAGCAGCCGGTTCGGCGCGTACAGATCACCCTCTCCCCCTAAATTCACAGACTCTCTCGGAGCCTCTAAATCTGCAGGATCGGACACCTCTGTGGAACCATCACCACCACACCCAGCAAAAAACGGCAACAGCATGGCTAGCGCCCCAAGCTTGACTGTTTTGCTGCCACTGCCATACACATTGATTTTTGTTTTCATCCGTTACTCCCGCAGATGCTTGAAACCAGACCGGTTTTAGAACCGATTGAAAGCAGTATTCCGGGGAGGGGCATTATTGTCTGTAAGAATGTCTTACGCGGAGGGCTTCAAAAAAGGGGGGTCAAATCAATGAAAGGCCCACGCACCTGCATGGGCCTGTTTGCTAGGGTAAGTTCAGAAAAAGCCCAGAGGGTTGATGTCGTAACTGGTTAGCATGCACTTGGTTTGCTGGTCTTGTGCGCTCAACTCTACAAACTTATGCTCCATAGGGCGGCATGGGCTGGCCACTGACCGGGAAGTTGTTGATTGCGCGCTGAGTCTGGGCACCCCAAAGCGCGCCGACAGGCACTTGTACGTCGCCCAGGCTGTCGGTTTCTATTCGATAATCACTTACTGCTGCCTCCTGCTCTGCATTATCATCACCAAACAGTTCAGGATAAGTGTAGCTCGTCAGGAGGCTCTCAGGTCAGGCTTAGCGACCCAATGCGTAAAACTCCGCATTCGGGCGCATGCTTGTCACATTCGCCATTCGGTTGGATAGCCCGAAAAACGACGCAACCCCCGAAATATCCCATATGTCTTCGTCGGTAAAGCCATGGTGATGCAGTACTGCGAAGTCCTCATCACCGACTTCCTCGGCTCGCCGGGAGACCTTGACGGCAAAATCCAGCATCGCTTTCTGGCGGTCACTTATATCCGCCTTGCGGTAGTTAACCGCCACCTGATCCGCAATCAACGGGTTCTTCTCCCGAATCCGCAGAATCGCACCATGAGCCACCACGCAATATTGGCACTGGTTCAGATTGCTTGTGGCCACCACGATCATTTCGCGCTCACCCTTGGTGAGATTGCTGTCTTTTTCCATCAGGGCATCGTGATAATCGAAGAAAGCCCGGAACTCGGCTGGCCGGTGAGCAAGTACCAGAAACACATTGGGGATAAAGCCTGATTTTTCCTGCACTGCCAGAATCCGGTTACGGATATCCTCAGGCATGGCGTCCAGTTCTGGCACCGGGAAACGGCTGATGGCTTTTTCTGTTTGTACCGTCATTTCATGTCCTCTGTTTTGTTATTCAGCTTAGTAAACGCCCGAATTAGTCGGCTACGGAAATCACCACACGACCCCGGATTTTGCCGTCCATGAGCCGGCCCGCGGCATCGATTGCCTCATCAAAGGGCACTTCGGTAATCATGCTGTCCAGCAGTTCCGGCGAAAGGTCCTGCGCCAGCCGTTTCCATGCGTGCACCCGGTCTTCTTTCGGTGCCATGACGCTGTCCACGCCACACAGGGTTACGCCCCGCAGAATGAAGGGCGCAACCGTAGAAGGGAAATCCATTCCGGCTGCCAGGCCACATGCCGCGACAACACCCCGATACTTCATGCCAGCACATACGTTCGCCAGAACCTGGCCCCCGGCCACGTCAATTGCCCCGGCCCAGGTTTCCCGTGCCAACGGCTTGCCCGGCTCAGTCAATTCTCCCCTGTCCAGAATGTGCTTTGCGCCCAAAGACTTCAGATAGCCTTCTTCTTCGGGCCTGCCCGTGACAGCGATCACCGAATAACCCAGTTTGGCCAGCACCGCGACCGCAACGCTACCAACGCCGCCTGTTGCGCCAGTCACCAGAATGTCGCCCGAATCCGGAGTTACGCCGTGCGTCTCCAGTGCCATCACGCAAAGCATCGCGGTATAACCTGCGGTGCCAATAGCCATAGCCTGGCGAGCGGTGAAAGGTGCCTGCAATGGGATCAGCCAGTCACCAGACAGCCGCGCTTTCTGCGCAAGGCCGCCCCAGTGTTTTTCGCCGACACCCCAGCCATTCAGGACAACTTCGTCTCCGGCTTTAAACTCTGAATTTGAAGATTCGGTTACCACTCCTGCCAGGTCGATCCCCGGAACCATTGGGTAACTTTTCGCGATGGGAGCGCGCCCGGTAATGGCAAGCGCATCCTTGTAGTTAAGTGTGGTGTAGGCGACATCTACAGTGACATCGCCTTCTGGCAACTGGGCCTCGTCAATCGCTTTCAAGGACACCTGTTGGTCGCTCCGGCTGCCCTCAATCAAAATACCTTTGAACATATTGCCTCCAATGATTTCGCCTTATGAGTTGAACTCATGTGTTTGCATCAGGAGCTGCGCACCAGTGCCATAAAACCTTCGGCAAACTGATCCAGCGGTTGTGAACTTTTTTCGAGTTTTGCGTGAAGTACCGCGCCTTCCCAGCCTATCCAGAAGAATTGTGCCATCGAGCCTGGCGACACCTTGCCCGACATCTCACCGACGTGCTGAGCTTCCCCCAGCACCCGAGCGATCCGCGCCCCCCAATCCTGGAAGGTTTCACGCAACAGATCGCGAAAGCTCTCAGGCAAGGCCGCCATTTCCTGCCCCAGGTTGCCGATCAGGCATCCGCGCCGATAATCAAACTTCTGCATGCCGGCTTTCGCGTCATCAACGAAAGCCTGAATCCGTTCCAGTGGCCGAAGGGAAGTGTCAGAAAGTGAACGCTCCAGCTTTACGGCAAAAAAATGCCCGTAGGCTTCGATCAACGCTTTCCCGAAAGCCTCTTTGTTCTCGAAATAATGGTAGAAGGAGCCCTTTGGCACGCTGGCCTGGCGCAGAATTTCGTCAAGCCCGGTATAGGAGTACCCCTTCTCGGTCAATGCCGCCAAACCCACCCGGATCAGCGTCTGGCGGGTGTCCTGATAGCCGGCATTCTGGCTTTTGGGCGGCCGGCCACGCTTGCGTTTAACTGGTGTACTTTCCACACATCGCCCTTTAATTAGACCAATCGTCTAATTAATTATGCATATTTATGACCGAGCGTCTACTAAAAAGAGAAAACGCCTCAGAAGAGGCGTTATAAAGGGACCAGCGCCGGGCCCCTTTTGCTCAGGGCCTGACACTGCTTCTGGATCAGAAGAACCCGAGCGGGTTGATGTCGTAACTGGTTAGCATGCACTTGGTTTGCTGGTAGTGGTCCAGCGCCATCTTGTGGGTTTCACGACCCACACCGGACTTCTTGTAACCACCAAAGGCCGCGTGTGCCGGGTAGGCGTGGTAGCAGTTCATCCATACGCGGCCAGCCTGAATGTTGCGGCCCACGCGATAGGCGCGGTTGGTATCGCGGGTCCAAACACCGGCACCCAAACCGAAGTCTGTGTCGTTGGCAATGGCCACGGCTTCTTCTTCGGTTTTAAACGTGGTTACACCGACCACTGGGCCAAAAATTTCTTCTTGGAATACACGCATCTTGTTATCACCCTTAAACAGGGTGGGCTGGATGTAGAAGCCGTCTTTGAACTCTGCACTCATGTCTTCCTTGGCCCCACCGGTAAGTACAACAGCACCCTCCTGCTTGCCAATTTCAAGGTAAGACATGATCTTGTCGTACTGTTCCTTACTGGCCTGAGCACCCACCTGCACATCGGTATCCAGCGGGTTACCGCGTTTGATAGTCTTAGTGCGTTCAACCACCTTCTGCATAAACTCTTCGAACATATCCTCCTGCACCAGCGCGCGAGAAGGGCAGGTGCACACTTCGCCCTGGTTGAAAAACGCCAGAACAAGACCTTCTACACACTTATTCACAAATTCGGGCTCGGCCTTCATAACATCCGAGAAATAGATATTGGGGGACTTGCCACCCAACTCGACTGTTGAAGGAATGATGTTTTCTGCAGCGCACTTGAGAATGTGCGAACCAACCGGAGTAGAGCCCGTGAAGGCAATCTTGGCTATACGCTTGCTAGTCGCTAGCGCCTCACCCGCCTCGATACCGTAACCGTTAACAATATTGATAACGCCCGGTGGCAACAGGTCACCAATGATCTCCATCAATACCAAAATACTGGCTGGCGTCTGCTCTGCTGGTTTGAGTACGGTGCAGTTACCGGCCGCCAAACAAGGGCCAAGCTTCCACGCCGCCATCAATATGGGGAAGTTCCACGGAATAATTTGGCCAACCACACCAAGGGGTTCATGGAAATGATAAGCCACCGTATTGTGGTCAATCTCACCCATATGCCCTTCTTGCGCCCGGATACAACCGGCAAAGTAGCGGAAGTGGTCTGCCGCCAAAGGTATATCCGCATTTAGGGTTTCACGAACTGCCTTGCCGTTATCCCAAGTTTCCGCAACTGCCAACTTTTCGAGATTCGCTTCAATTCGGTCAGCAATTTTAAGCAGAATATTTGAGCGCTCTGCCGGAGAGGTTCTACCCCAAGCCGGCGCAGCTTTGTGCGCAGCATCGAGTGCCAGATCGATATCTTCGGCGGAGGAGCGAGGAATTTCACAAATGGTAGCGCCAGTTACTGGCGTTATGTTATCGAAATACTCCCCTTTAACCGGGGCAACCCATTCACCGCCAATGTAGTTTCCATAACGGGATTTGAAAGAAACAACGGAGCCGTCCTTGCCAGGTTGTGCATAAATCATGATCGTCACCTTTTGTTTTGCTTGTGAATGACTACGCGGCCATGCGCGTTTGCCCATTCACTGTAGACTTGAAATAGTAAAAGGTGAATCGTTTGGGTGTTAAGAGAAGGTGACGAAAATTTAGGGGCGCCCTGAGAGGTCTGTTAGCTCTTGCAGGCAGTCTTTTAGAAATTCTTGCGCGTCGTCCAGAACTGCTTCATCTGCCACAACGCCAAACTGAACCTGCCCGGCATAGCTCACAATGCTGACCCCCAGCCCGATATCACCAGCTTGTGGCACCCAGAACATCTGCTCTTTAATGCGACAACCGGCTATATAGCGTGCTTCAGGCGTGCCGGGAACGTTAGACACCACGGCACTGGCCTTGCGGTAGAAAACATCAGATAACGGCTGGCGCAGGGGTTCGGGAATCAACGAGGCACAAGCGGCAACGCCCCAGGCTATCCCGGGCTGCCAACTTTTCTTTAGCCGACGGGTTTCCTGCTTAATGCGATAAACCCGTTCCGGAGCACTTTCGCCATCCACCGGCAGAGGCACAAACACCGTGCCGAAATAATTACCAAGAGCGCCGGGCTCTGGCTGCAGGTCATCGGGTAAGCGGCTGCGAATATCGATGGGAACTGCGGCGTGCATCACAGCATCATCCAGTGTTTTACCGGAAACCCCAAGCCGAAGCCGCACAGCAGCCGCCACACAACTGAGGAGCACATCGTTGATAGTGACATTCATCGCTTTGGCGATGGACCGAAACCGATCGAGTGGAACCGGCACTGACCACCGGCAATGACGCTGGCCCAATAACGGGCGCTTGAGGTCGGATGGCGTATCCTCGGGTTCCGCTAAAAAATCCGTGAACTCGTTAACCAGCTTCAAACCGGTGCGAGTCAGCTGATCAAACCAACTACCAGTGTGCGCCTGACGCTTAACCTCTGCGCCAGTCGGCTCTTCGGCGACAGAGCCTGGGCTCGTATCGGCCGTTACCATGCCTTCGAGTCGGTCTTTTGCTGCTGCCACCCAAGGGGCAAATTCCTCAGTTTGATGCGCTCCGTATAGGGCTGGGTGCTGTTGCGGCGATGCTGGGCAAAGGCTGTCAAAAATGCCTGTTAATGACACTCCGTCGGCATAGCAGTGGTGTATTCGAAGCAAGAGTGCAGAGCCGCCCTCCGCATTGGGCGCCAACCAGAATTTCCAAAGGGGGCGATAAGCAGGTAAAGGCTGGTTTATTCTGGCAGAAACCCAGTCCTGCAGTTCGGATTCTGTGAAGCGGTCAAGCACTACATCAAGATGATGCCCCAGATCAAAAACCGGATCTTGCTCCCACCACCAACTAGGCGACCGTTTAACCGGCATGTACCGAAAACGCTCCCAGGCCACCCAGTAAACCCGTAAAAACTCTCGCATCCGTGGCGCGGTCAGACCATCGGCCCGCATCATGACCGTAATAGTCATGGGGTTCCGAGGGTTTTCCAGCGCCAGCCAGGCTGAATCCGTAGGAAGCATGAGGTGCGTTTGCTCGTGACTCAAACCCAAACATCCCCGGAAGTGGTGAAGTGAAAAATGCAGAACTAAGCATTGTGCCAGACATACCTTAACGGCTCCACAAACCTACACCCACCGCAAGATTACAAAATTTTACACTTAGACGTGACTACACCCTATACTGGTTATAAGACTTGATGTAATAGTTATTACATGACCCAAGCAGTTCCCGGTTGGCCATGGAACAGTAAACACTGCGTTGCCAGTGCCAATAACGATCGGGCCGAATGAGGGTACAACTTAGATCGCCAGCACAACCAAGGTCGAAAGACCTAACTCTAAAAACAGGCAACCGCCGTGCTGGGAGGAGATGCAGTATGAAAGCAAGCCATATTCGCAAGCTGATCAGACCGATCGATAGTGCCTATTCAGAGATGTTTTCAGGGCGCGTTTACCGTGTTGGTGAAGGTGCAGTTTCTGTTCGCAATCATAGCGGCGAAGCGAAGCATACTGTTATTGGCGTGCATGGCTTTCTGGAAAATCATTGCTACTTCACCCAAACCTACGACGCACCAACAACCGAGCTAATCCTGCTCACTTGTAGCAACTACCATATCCCGGTAAATGGTGTGACGCCGGAAACACCCGAATGGGAAGTGCCGATCAAGCGTCTGGAAGGCACCATTGAGTACGATGCCTGCATTCTTAATCAGGCCCTGACCAACCTTCCTAGTACTCAAAACGTGCGTATTCACGGCCATTCGCGAGGCGGTGCCGTGATTATTGAAGCGATAAAACAGCGCCCTGAACTTTACGAAGACGTAGAAGTAGTTCTTGAAGCACCCGCCCTACCTCAGGGCAAAATTCACCCGCTGGTATCAGCACTTCTAGAACCTGTAAGCCACGGCATGTGGCCTTGGTTGATTCGCCTGATCAACAGTGCACCTTCGTCTGCTTACGGCCAAACTTTCTTCGGAAAAATGAATCCGCGCAAAAGACAGCTACTGGGCAAGCTGTTTTATTCAACTCGCGACCATCTTACGATTGTGCGCAACATTGAGAATATACTTGATTGGATGCAGCGCACCGATACCGACGTATACAAGCATGTGCGTCACGGTACCTTTTTGATACCAGGCGTAGATCGGATTCTGGATCGGCCGGCCATGCTCGCCAGTGCACGGCAAAGCCCAACCACTATGCGCATTATCGAAACACAGGCACCTAGCCATTTTGTAACCCTCGACAGCAAAGAATGGTTACCGGGTTTTGAGTCCTTGCCCGCTGCCGCTCAAGGCTAAAACCAAGCAAGCCTCCAAAATCAGCGCCCGGCAATGACCGGGCTGCTGCACACCCTCACTGCCTCCGGTAAACTATCCGCCTTTACGCAGAACAACCGGAGTTGGCACCATGTATCGTGAGCGCCTTGTTGGCACAGATGTGCGCTCAGAAAGCGCCCATCGCCTGCAGCAACTTTTATTGGACTATCACGATTTCCGGCAACATAAAGTAAACCACCGGTTGCTCGACAACACCTTCGTGATTGCTGCTTGGCAAGCCGAGCGCTTGAAATCGACCCATCTGGATTTGTATCAGCACCCCGGCTACCACGAAGGCCTGGAGTTTCTGCTCACCGACCTATACGCACCCGCTAGCATGACCCGCCGTGACGACAATATAGACCGGGTGTTCCCAAAAATGGTCAAGTGGCTGCCAGACCAACAGCTCGAAGTGCTTGCCGGGCTGGTAGAACTTAACTTAATTACCCAGCAGCTGGATCTCGAATTGGCGGAATTGTTTGAAGAACGCAATATCCCCGCAAGATCTGTCACTACAGAACACTACTGCGAGGCATACCGCGCCAGCCAAAAGCTGGAACAGCGCAAAAAACAAGTGATGCTGGTCGGTGAGGTGGGGCAAAAGCTTGACCGCTACGTACGTAACCGAACGCTGGGCTGGCTTCTTTCAATAAGCCGAACACCAGCGGAAATGGCCGACCTAAGTGACCTGCACAACTTCCTTCACCGGGGTTATTCAGCATTCCGGAAAATGGATAAAGTGGACGTACTGATTGATCGACTGGTAACCCGAGAGCAGCGGGTTATGAACAACATTCTGAACGGTCACCCGCAGCCCTTTACACTTCCGGGCGACCTATAGAACAACAGCAGGCGCTTTAGGCTTTTAAAATCTGATCCAACTGGCTATGAATCTCTTGCTCAATTCGTGATTTGAAGGGCCGCAGCAGCATGCCCAGCTCTAAATGTACGTGTAGGTCGTCGTTGGTAATATTTAGATGGCCTTTAACGCCCGAGCGTTTAAACTTGAGCTGGTCCCCTTCCCACTGGTAATTAAGCTCGAACTTGCTGGAGAGATCCTCAGCAAGCGACTCGGCTGCCTCGCGGGCATGTTCTTTATCAAGAGTGTGGGCGCGATGTACATCGATTACGGACATGAATCAGTTTTCTCTTCAAAATTGAACGGTTTTACAGTGTAAGGCGGTATTTAACCTGTAGCCACCCTTGTAGCAACCCCGCCAAGCGTTAGAATACGAGATTCAGTTTCTGACAGGACATGCCCAATGAGCGAGCAACAAACGCCGACCACTCCCGGTAATGGCCAAGACGACGTTACCCACTTTGGTTTCAGCAATGTGGCCAAAAGCCAAAAAGCCAGCCAGGTAGCCGAAGTGTTCCACAGCGTCGCGGGCAAATACGACCTGATGAACGACCTAATGTCTATGGGCGTACACCGGCTATGGAAGCGCTTTACCATTGAGCTTTCCGGCGTGCGTCCCGGCCATCAAGTGCTGGATATTGCAGGCGGCACCGGTGATCTGACCATGAAGTTCTCTGACTTGGTAGGTCGCGACGGCAAAGTGGTGCTTGCCGACATTAACGCCTCCATGCTGCAAGTTGGGCGCAGCCGCTTAACCGACCGAGGTTACGCTGGCAACATTGAGTATGTACAAGCCGATGCGGAACACCTGCCCTTTCCGGACAACAACTTCAACGCCGTATCCATTGCCTTTGGCCTGCGCAATGTAACTGATAAGGATCAGGCTCTGCGGGATATGACCCGCGTGCTCAAGCCCGGCGGAAAACTGATGGTGTTGGAGTTCTCCAAACCCACCAATCCGCTGCTCAGTAAAGCCTACGATACATACTCGTTTACCGCTCTGCCCCTAATGGGCCAGCTTATTGCCGGCGACAGTGAAAGCTACAAGTATCTGGCCGAGTCCATCCGCATGCATCCGGATCAAGACACCCTAAAAAGCATGATGGAAGACGCCGGCTTGGTGAACTGCAAGTACTACAACATGACCGGCGGCATTGTTGCCCTGCATGTGGGGATTAAACCCTGATGTTCCCCGGCCCGACCCTGCTTACGGCGATAACCGCCATAATCGAGCGGGCACTGAACCACGCGCTTGAACTGGACCCCGCCGGCCAGAAATCGCTATTGGATGCCCTTGAAGGGCCGGTACAGTTCCGCATCACCGACCCAATTGCTCTAACCTGCTCGCTGCACAGAGTTGGCAATCGAGTGCAGGTACGCAGCCAGCCAGCGGATAGCCCGGCTCTTGAAATCAGCGGCAAACCACTGGCTTTCGCGGCACTGGCCATAGGCGACAACCATGTATTCACGGATAATCGCCTCCATGTCACCGGCGATACCGCACTGGCGCACCAGTTTCAACGCGCTCTGGACCAGCTTAACCCAGACTGGGAAGCGGCCATGGCGAAGCACATCGGTGATGTACCGGCCCATTTTATCGGCAAACGTATTCGCAACGCAGTGGTCTGGAGCCGTCAGGCATTCACGACACTGAACGCCAACATCGAGGAATACGTGCACGAAGAAAGCCGAGCCCTGCCCGGCCGCCGCGAATTGGAGGCTACCTTTGAGGACATCGACTCCCTCAGCCTACACCTTGAGCGCCTTGAAGCACGCATAAGCCAGATTGAAAGCCGTAGCCATACTGACAAACCGGAGACTCCGTGACCCGCCTGCAACGCCTGATTCGCATTTCCTGGGTATTCTGCCGCTACCGGCTAGACACATTTTTGCCCATGTCGGAGCTTCCCGCACCACTGAAAGTGTTTTTTTTACTGGCCCCATGGCATCTATTCCCGCAACCTAAGCTTAGCCGTGGTGATCGCCTGCGCTTGGCGCTGGAAGAACTTGGGCCGGTATTCGTAAAGTTCGGCCAAATACTGTCGACCCGCCGTGATCTGTTGCCAGACGACATGGCAGAATCGCTTAAAACCCTTCAGGACCGCGTGCCGCCGTTCCCCAGCGACGTGGCCCGCAACATTATTGAAACCTCTCTCGAGGCCCCGGTAGAGGAACTATTTAAAGAGTTCAGCGCAGACCCGCTAGCCTCGGCTTCAGTGGCACAAGTGCATGCTGCCACGCTGATGAATGGCCAAGAAGTTGTGGTGAAAGTGCTACGCCCCGGTATCGAAAAAGTGATTCGACAAGACCTTGCCCTGATGTACCTCATGGCCAACCTGCTGGAGAAGTACTGGGCAGAAGGCAAGCGCCTGCACCCGGTCGAAGTGGTAGCGGATTACGACTCCACCATTCACGACGAGCTGGATTTACAACGGGAAGCCGCTAACGCGAGCCAGTTGCGTCGTAACTTTGAGAGTTCCTCGCTGATCTACATTCCCTTCATCGACTGGGATTACACCCGCAAAACCGTCATGGTGATGGAACGTATACACGGCATACCCATTGCCGATGTTCCAGCGCTAAAGGCTGCGGGTGTGGATCTCAAAGTGCTGGCAGAAAAAGGCGTCGAGATTTTCTTTACTCAAGTATTCCGAGACAGCTTTTTCCACGCTGACATGCACCCCGGCAACATCTTTGTAGACGTTTCCAACCCGGCCGATCCGAAATACATCGCCATCGACTTTGGCATTGTGGGCACCTTAGCGCCGGATGACCAAAGCTACCTAGCGCGCAACCTGCTGGCCTTCTTCCGCCGGGATTACCGGCAAGTGGCGCAGCTTCACATCCAGTCTGGTTGGGTTCCGCCAGAGACACGAGTGAATGAATTCGAAGCCGCCATTCGCACCGTATGCGAACCGATTTTTGAAAAGCCCCTAAAGGACATTTCCTTTGGCCACTTCCTGCTGCGCCTGTTCCAGACCGCTCGGCGGTTTGATATGGAAGTGCAGCCGCAACTGGTTCTGCTGCAAAAAACCCTTCTTAACGTAGAAGGCTTAGGCCGCCAGCTGTACCCGGAACTGGACCTGTGGAGCACTGCCCAGCCATTTCTAGAGAAATGGATGCGCAAGCGGATTGGCCCCTCGGGCCTAATCAAATCCCTACAGACCCACCTACCCGCTTGGCTAGAACAATCACCAGAAATGCCGCAACTGGTTCATGACGCACTGCTACAACTACGCGGCGCAGGCCCCACCGAAAAACAAAACCAAGACACCCTAGCCCTGCTTCGGGAACAGCAACGCAGAACCGACCGACGCTGGCGCCGGGGTATCGCCGCCTTAGCCCTTATCGCAGCAGCCATTGTCGGAACCCAACCAGAAGCCCGTGAATGGGCAGAGAATGCGCCAATTTGGACATGGGTGCTGCTTGCTGGAGCGGGCGTACTGGTTATGCGGGGTAGTCGCTAATTAGAGGAAGGTGGTTTCTGGTACCTTTTCAGGACTGAGCAGCCAACCCCCAAACCTTACACATTGCAGGAGGCATCGTGATTATCATTTACGGCATTAAGGAACACCTGAACCCGATCAAAGCTCAACTCTCCGAGGTCATTCACGGGTGCATGCAGTCCGTACTCGGCCTGCCGGAAGACAAGCGGGCACACCGCTTCATCCCACTAGATGCCGAGGACTTCTATTATCCGGGCGGCAGGACGCCAGCTTATACCGTCATAGAGATCAACATGATGCAGGGGCGAGCTCCAGAGACCCAAAAAACTTTGATCAAGGAACTCTTCAACAAGATCGAAACGGTGGTCGGTATATCACCAGTCGATGTCGAAGTAACAATTAAGGAGCAACCTGCTCACTGTTGGGGCTTTCGAGGTATGACTGGTGACGAGGCGCGTGACCTCAAGTACTCGGTGAATGTGTGATCGGGCCGGACCGTCAGTCCTACCCAAAGCTTACCCCGGATCCTGTGGCTCAGGCGCCCCTTGAAATAGCCCCCAAAGAAGACATTGCTCTCGCTAAAAAGGATCTTGAGAAGTTCTGGCATAGCCGCCTTCAGCAAAAAAGATCCTGTCGCAAGAATTGGCTACGCTAATTGGGTTTCTGACCCCGAAATGTTAAGAGCTGCGATCTAAAATGCCAGCAGCATTGGTATTTATGGCGTGGCTATTTTATTGGGGGTAGTCCCCCTATGTGTCAGCGTAGTTGTCCGCCTGAGTATTGGCGTTGAGGCTGAGGGAGAACACTGGAGGTCTGGAATCGACTAGGGTTAATCAAAAAACGACCTAAACATAACGCCGATTCTTAAAATCAGGGGTCGTCATCATCGAAAACACATCCAGATTTCACGCAGGGGCGTCACCGGAAAAGTGGGCTAGAGGTTTTCTACCGCCTTATTAATACGCCGCATTGCCCTGTCCGGTAAGATTGTCACCAGCAATTGTGTAGCCGTGAAAATTCAGAGCAGCTTTACGGTCGTTTAGGCCCATGAGATTGCTGAGTATGGACAGGTGGTAGACTTCTATTACGTCGGACGCAATCGGAACTGTAAGCAGGAGTGCTTTTACATCCGGCGGTAAACAAAAGCTCAGGGAAAATAAGGGAAAACAGAGCCATGATCACGTTTCGTAAACTTTGGGAAAACCACCCGACCATCAAAGGGGACGACAACCCCTGCGTCAAGGATGGAAAGAAGAATTTTCAAAATCAATGCGCTATCAGAGTAGGCGCTGCCTTAGCACGATGTGGATTCAACACCCGAGCGCTTCCTGGCGCACGCCATTGTTGGTATCACGACAAGTCTGCAGGTCACGTCCTTGCAGCACAGGAGCTCGCCAGTGCTCTCGCAGAGCTAACCATTCCTGGCATCGGGTCGGTCCAGCGACTGTCAGCGAAAGAATTTATGGAGAAGGCTGATGGCAAGAACGGAGTTGTGTTCTTCAAAAACTATTGGCAGCGTTCCTCAGATCGGGAGGGGAGCCCCACAGGGGATCATATTGACTTTTGGAACGGCTCCCGACTCACTGACCGGATGACGTGGGCACGATTCCATCTTCGTGTTGGCGGCTTTGGTATGCACTCGCTTCCTCAGGGGCCTTCCGATTACCTTGCTGCAGAGGAAGTTTGGTTCTGGGAGGTGCAAGGGTGAAACGATTTTTGTTCCCTTTGTGTGGGGCCATAGTTTCGTTTGTGGTTTTTAATCTGTTTCCTTTTCCCAGATACTTCTACCATGACCTTGTGGTGCAGGCACATGAGGATGAAAACCTCCTACTAGCTATCATTATGTTCGTAGAATGGCCCATTTATCTGCTCATCGGGGCCTTTTGTGGCTTTCTTATGACGCGACTTGGTAGAGCCAAAAAGTAACAATACCTCGAGAGCCTTTTTCCGATTAGGGAAGGTTGACAGACTCCGTCTGCCACGCGCTATTCGAAGAATTGGAGCGAACAACCGGTTTCTCCGAAGCTCTACTCAAAGAGAAATCGAATCAAATTGCTTTAGGTGCGACGGCCAACCTTCGTGCACTCGGTCAAGTTCGGTCTGGGCGCCCTTGTCGGAGTGCATTTTATTGCTAGCGTTATATTTCAAGGATGACTAGGTGATGGGGCTGACGGTGGGCGTGGCCCAGATTTCCTCCGAAAGTGGCAGGGTCGACCGAAACTTGGAGACCCATATAAGTGCCATTGAAGTCGCCGCACGGAGCAATATCTCTTTTCTTGCGTTTCCCGAGCTTTCCCTCACAGGCTATGAGCCTGCGCTATCGCAAGATCTCGCGATGACAGTTAACGACCGGCGGCTTGTTCCATTGCAGCTCGCCGCTCGGGAACATGGTTTGTTTATTGTTGCCGGAGCCCCGATTGCCACAGATGCTCTTCCTCAGATCGGATCTTTTATTTTCATGCCAAATGGAGATGTTCGCACCTATGCAAAGATGCATCTGCACTCTGGAGAAGAAAAGTATTTTTCACATGGTACAAGTTACGAACTAGTCTCCGTAGATGGCAGTACAATAGCAAACGCCATTTGCGCAGACACAAATGCTATCGAACACGTAAGTGGCTGCGTCGAAAAAGGCGCAAAAATCTATATTTCAGGTGCGATGATAACCCGTAATGGGTACGCCAAAGATACCGAAGTTTTGAAGGGCTATGCTCGGAACTTTAATATTTTGGTAGCGGTGGCTAATCAAAACTCACACTCAAGCAATGGGCGACCGTGCGGGAAAAGCGCTATTTGGACCTCATCTGGCTTGCTCGCTCTAGCCAATGAGAGCCAGTCAGCCATTGTAGCTGCAGAGAAGACATCGACGGGCTGGACTGGGGAAGTAATTGAAGTATGACCAGTCACGGAAAATGAACACGGAAAAATGCGTCGCATCGTTCAGCGCTAGGACTTTACTAGCTTAACCTCGCTCGCATCTTTGACCGGAATTCGTCACGGCTGAGCAGGGTGGCTTTTCCGCTTTTGACCTTGGATACACGGCGAACAGTTTCATCGTTCCAAGCCTGCTCAACCGTCTCATCACTGAGGCCGTCCAGACTCATTATTAGCTCCCGAGCCAGCGCTGCACTCTCCGACTCGGAGAGAGTCGAAATCTGGGAGCGTAGGTGGTCTAATGTTTCGGTAGTCATAGTGCCTCCGCGAGTGGCGAGCGGCGTTAACAGATAAGGAGATCGAAGATGTCTCGTTTTTGGGATGCATTTCAACACCTCGAAATTGCGCAAAACCGCAGAAAAAGTGGTGATGCTCAGATAGACGCCAAAACTGCACTCCGCTCGATAAATGAGTTGGAAGAAAAAGTAGATCGTTTGTCTTTACTCTGCCATGCGTTGTTCGAAGAATTGGAGCGCGCCACCGGCTTCTCCGAAACCCAGCTCAAAGAAAAGATGACGCAAATAGATCTTCGGGATGGCAGGGAAGACGGGAAATATGACCCCGTTCAAGGGGCTGATTGCCCGGACTGTGGGCGGCAAGTTAAGAAAACGCGGCGAAATTGCTTTTGGTGTGGAGCGAGCCTTCGGCCACTGGCGTAAACCGAGACTGCAACCAATTAGGGTCATTCCGGCCTGCGGCCTACACCGGATGCCCTTGTCAGGGCATCGTCCATCATTGGCGGTTAGGTTTTACGGCACCGTAGGCTCAACGCAGGGAGGGAACCTTTTGATGAGGAAATTTAAGGCGGGAATCATCCTTCTGGTATTAGCATGTGGCGGGTGCGCCACCACCAAGACTATCAGTGTCGCAGAAAATGGCGCGATATCGGATAACTACTGGAACAGCAAGACAAATTGCAACTCGCTGCCTCGTGTCTACAGCGGATTGGCACACAACGCATGCTTTGCTCTGTTTGCATCACGGACGAACGGATCCTTCTATAACTCATTCGAAATTGGTGGGTACGTGCTTGACTCAATGGCATGTGCAGTAGCAGACACATTGGTTCTGCCCTATACCATCTACAAACAGTTTCAGTGGGGCAGCATTCAGGTGGCAGCAAGGCATGGAAAATGAATCTAACTAATGCATCAAGCAGGAAGCTGTGAAAGAGACCGAAAACTCGTTATGTGCCACTGACATGAACAATCGATACTCTGCTTTTGACGCCATTGTGATGACTGGCTTTGTGCTGATCATGGCCGCGATGGCGGTGACGATTTTTATACACAACACTGACCCTTTCGATCGTTTGATCTCTCTGGGCACATGGGTCATCGTATCTTTTTTCATTTTAGTTCTTTTGCATGGCACCATCAGAGGATTGGCAAGAGATAAGATAAAGATACCTAAAGGGTTAGCTGTACTCACATTCGCCACCAGTGGAGCACTGTTTTTTGCAGCCTGGTTGGTGAGCAATACATAGCCAGACGGCTAACCAATCAACAAAGCCATACCGCTTATTGGTTCCCTTCGAGGGCGCTCCGGTGCTGGTTGCCTATGCATATATAAAGAAGGAGATCCCCATGGGGCTGAAGGGAAGCTGTTTGTGTGGCGAGATAAGCTACGAAGTAGACTCTGTGGATATGCCCATTGTGCATTGCCACTGCAAAACTTGCCGTAAAGCGCACGCTGCGCCGTTTGCCTCTACAGCTGGCATAAAGCGCGAGAATTTCCGTTGGCTCAAGGGCGCGGGCTCTATGTCTACCTTCGAGTCCTCGTCAGGAAAATTGCGTCATTTTTGCAAACACTGCGGGTCTCATTTGGTGGCCGAAAGGCCGGTGCAACCGCATGTAATCATTCGGGTAGCTACTCTGGATGATGACCCTGAATTGCGGCCAGAGGCCCACATTTGGGCTTCACATCACGAGCCATGGCTTGAGTACGAGGGGGTGCGCAAGCACAGCGAGTGGCGTAACGACATTTGACCAGTCAATCAAGTTCGTTCAGTGAGAGGGCTTAAATGAGCGCACCATGCCCATTTTGTGGATTCGCCGCATCCGACTATCGAGAGAGCCATAACTGGCGCTGCGCCCAATGCGAGAAGGACTATGCGGACTGGCTCACAATTCAGAAAGCCAAAGCACAAGAAGAAAGCGTAATCAAAAATCAGCCACTGTTTTCAAAGCAGAAGCTTCCCCCAGAAACCGAACCTGTAAGATTTGCCCAACACTTGTTCCTATTCGCAATCCTTTTTTTGTTGGCGTTAAACTTCGTGCTCGAAGGCATATTCGCTTGGGTTTTCCCGGTTTCCATGCCTTTTGCTGGCTATTACGCCCTCATGGTTCATAAAACCGGATACGCCCTTGGCCAGCATGCCGTTTATACGCGTGATAAGAACCCAATTATGTATAAGGCCCATTTATGGGGAGTAGGTGGCTATATGATTTTAGCCTTAGTGGCGTGGATTGAGGGTCAGTTTTGATACCTGAGTTGAAAACGGTTGGACTCTTTTTCGTTACCGCATTGGCCGAAATTGTCGGTTGTTACTTGCCTTACCTATGGCTCCGCGAGGACAAGACGTCTTGGCTTCTAGTGCCGGGTGTGCTGAGCCTTGCAGCTTTTGCATGGCTGCTCTCACTGCACCCCACGGCCGCTGGCAGAGTTTATGCTGCCTACGGTGGCGTTTACATTTTTATGGCGATATTTTGGTTGTGGGCCGTTGATGGCATAAAGCCAACTGCGTGGGACTTGGTTGGCTCCGGTGTTGCCTTGCTCGGTATGGCAATCATCATGTTTGGGCCGCGCACCGCATAGCCTTTTGATTTGGAGCCCAGAGTGGATATCTCATATAGCACTCGTTGGAGGAGTTTGGTTTGTCCAAGATAGATTTCAACAGAGCAGAAAAAGAGATCATGGTCGCAAAATTGAAGTCCTATTTTGCCGAAGAGCTCAATCACGAGATCGGGGGTTTTGATGCCGAATTCTTGATTGATTTTTTCGAGAAAGAGCTTGGCGTGTTGTTTTACAACAAGGGGCTGCGCGATGCCCAATCCATTATTTCCACGAAAGTCGAAGAAATCGTGGATACAATTTACGAAATAGAGAAGCCCGTAAGCTTTAAATAGCGCGCACTGCAGAACGTGGCGGGGGATGCTGGCCCGTACAAAATCATCCGCCCAAGTCGGTAAATGTCCAAGCCAATATTCTCGTAACTTTATTCCCCTGCTTCATCTCTATTTCCCGAACCTCCGTCGCACCTAGCTTACGGATCAGTTTGATGGCCGGTTTTACGTTGTCACCTTTTGAAATTAGGCTTGTAAACCAGCGGCATTGGTTTGAAAACGCCTGACTTTCTTTAATCATTTTTTTAAGAAATAACCGTTCACCGCCTTTGCACCAGAGTTCCGCTTCTAGGCCACCAAAATTTAAAACGGGTGATGCTTTCAGGGCACCTTTCTCGCCACGATTGCGAGCAAGATTTTTAAGCTTTAGCTGGCTACCTTTGATGGCTTCCTCTTGCGACGTGTGAAAAGGCGGGTTGCATACACTGACATCAAAGAATTCTCCCGCCTGAATAATGCCTTCGAAAATATGGTTTTTATCGTGCTGCCTGCTCAACGTGAAGCGATCTTTCAGATGAGGATTTTTATCGATAATCGCAGCAACGTTTTCAAGTGAGCGAGCGTTGATATCACTGCCTACGCAGCGCCAGCCGTATATCTGGCATGCCAAAATCGGATATATTCCGTTTGCGCCGGTTCCTATATCAAGCAAGTTGGTTTCAGACTTAGAAGCGCCGATTAGCTCGGCTATATGATGGATGTAATCTGCCCTACCGGGAATGGGCGGGCAAAGCGCACCGTCAGGAATGTCCCAGCCAACAATATTGTAATCCTGACTCAATAGTGCCGCATTTAGGGTTTTTACCGCTAACGGATCTGAGAAGTCTATGGAAAGGTTGCCGTAATCGTTTTCTGTTACGTGTGACGCGAGTGGCGGGTAACCTCGTACAAGTGAAGCAAAGTCATAGCCGTATTTATGCAGATTCTTCGAATGAAGGCCTTTTCGATCAGGCTTTGCATGTTCGCTTACTCGTCGCTTTTGGTTTTTCACATGGAAACTTCCGGGCTCTAAAACTTAAAAGCCGGTACCTGTTTGTATGCAGGCACCGGCTTTTAGCAATCATAACGGCTAAGAGAGCTTAGGAGTTAGCGAGTTTTTCCCACTCTTTCTCAGCTTCATCCTTTTTCATGCCGTACTTCTCTTGAACTTTACCAATAAAATGGTCGCGGCGGCCGGCGATTTCATCTACATCGTCGTCTGTTAACTTGCCCCAATTCTCGCGTACCTTACCTTTAAGCTGTTTCCAATTACCTTCAATGATGTCGTTATTCATAGCAATTTCCTCGCGTTAAATGGGCAGCGTAAAAAAACTGATCGCCGCCAATGTAAAAGGAATATTCCATTTGCGGTGTGCACGGTAATCCGTGACATCGGCAATAACCTTCACATAGGTAACTTTGTTTAACAACGCTTTCCGTGTTGCGATTAATTCATATTTGGCAGGTCTCGACCCCTGATATTGCGCTCGAATAATAGGCACTCCGACCGGAACTGCTCTGGCGAAAAGAACGTCTTACCAGTTATATTGGCTGAGAAATCAAGGATTCAGACTTGGAGTCTTGAATGTTACAAGCGCATGAATTTTGGTTATTTTTTAGCGCAAGCTTTTTACTCTGGATTACGCCGGGGCCAGACACTATGTACATCTTGGCGAGAACAATATCGCAGGGGCGCCTTGCCGGACTGTTATCTGTACTAGGTGTAAGCACTGGTATTCTTGCACACACGCTCTTTGCCGCAATCGGGCTCTCCGCAATATTGGCTACCTCCGCGCTGGCATTTTCGGTGGTCAAACTTCTAGGTGCCACCTACTTAATCTATCTCGGAATCCAAGCATGGCGTAGCCACCGCAAACCGGACGCATCTATTGGAGTATCAGCCCAGCGTGGGTCACTACTTTTTTACCAAGGCTTTCTCACTAACCTGCTAAACCCCAAGATTGCAATGTTCTTTCTCGCGTTCTTACCGCAGTTTGTCGCTCCCGAAAGCGCCAATAGCACTTCAATATTTTTGTTTTTAGGCGGAATATTTGTGCTTGGGGGTACACTATGGTGCCTTTTGCTGGTGGCGTTCGCGGCCAGCTTTACAAAAACAGCCAGATCAAACCCGCACCTGTCTCAAGTTATAGGCAAAGTCACAGGGCTTGTGTATATAGGTCTTGGTTTAAACCTGCTTCGGGCGAAATAGAGGCGGGTGATCTGGTAGCATGGCGCTAACAGACAAGGAGGCGCCGCAGCACGGCGCGAAGCTCAGGATTCACATTAATGAAAGATATGTCCGATACTGTAAACGGCTCTGATTGGCTCGACGCCATCCGCTGGACAGCTGATGGTTTGGTTCCTGCTATTGCCCAAGATGCCGCCACCGGCGATATTCTGATGATGGCGTGGATGAACCGGGAATCCCTTCGCCTAACGGCTGAAGAAGGTCAGGCGGTTTATTGGTCACGGTCCCGGGGTAAGCTCTGGCGCAAGGGCGAGACCTCCGGGCACCAGCAGATTGTTAAAGATATCCGCCTCGACTGTGATGAGGACGTGATATTACTGAAAGTTGAACAAAAAGGTGGCATTGCCTGCCACACTGGCCGGCGCAGCTGTTTCTACCGCTCTCTGAAAGATGGCCAATGGGTAGGTGTTGAACCCGTAATTAAAGACCCTGATGCCATTTATGGCAGCAACTAAGGAGAGCGCACATTGAGTGATGTTCTGGAAAACCTGACCCGGGTTTTGGAAGCCCGCAAATCAGCCGACCCGGAGAAATCCTACGTCGCTAGCCTGCACGCCAAAGGCTTGAACAAAATTCTGGAAAAGGTTGGCGAAGAGTGCACAGAGACCTTATTGGCTGCCAAGGATGCCGAGCACACTGGAGAGACCCGTGCGGTGATTAGTGAAACGGCAGATCTTTGGTTTCACAGCATGGTTATGCTATCTAACCTAGGCCTCAGCCAGAAGGATGTTCTGGATGAGTTGTCTAGCCGCTTTGACCTTTCAGGGTTAGACGAGAAGGCTTCCCGAAGCGAATAACCCGGTAATACCCCTTACGGGGGTTTCCGCGAACCTACTTTGGTGGCGTACAATATCGCCCAACAGAAACATCAAAAACGAGGATCCCTTAATGGGCATCAGTATTTGGCAACTTCTTATTGTTCTCGGCATCGTAATTCTTCTGTTCGGGACCAAGAAACTACGCAATATTGGCACTGATCTGGGTGGCGCTATTCGCGGATTCAAGAAGTCCATGAACGACGAAGATGGCAAAGCAGACGATCCAGACTCATTGGAAGGCTCAAAAGAAGGACAAACTCGGCAAGCTGCTGAAGATAAGCCCAAGGACAAAACCAAAAGCTGAGACCAAGCAGAATGTTTGATATCGGCTTTTTAGAGCTGCTGATTTGCGGTGTTATTGCTCTGTTGGTGCTTGGCCCTGAACGGCTCCCCACGGCTGCGCGGGCTGCCGGGCGCTGGGTTGGTGGTGCGCGACGCATGGTTAGTCAGTTCACTTCCGAACTGGATCGCCAGTTAAAAGCCGAAGAGCTGAGAAAAGAGCTGCGCGATGCGGGCGATGTAGGGCTGGACGACGTACAGAAAACAGTACGCGGTGCTCTGGATGAAGCAAAAAAGTACGAACACATGATCATGTCAGACAAGCCCGTAGACAAATCAGCAGCTAACCCAAAAGCCGTGACGGATGAGACTCCGAAAAACGATCCTCTAGCCGCCCCCGAAGAGAGCCAACCGGTTCCGTCAGATACTCTGCAAAAACCGTCGGATAAGCCTTCATGAATGCTAATACAGATGGCGAAAAGCCAAGCCATCAAAGCACCACGGCACACCAGCCCGAGATGCCTCTTGTTGAGCACCTGTTGGAACTTCGTAACCGGCTGCTGAAAATGGTTCTGGCGGTGGTTATTTGTTTTGCGGCCATCTACCCCTTTGCCAACGAATTGTACCTTTGGTTATCAGAGCCTATTCGGTCATTGCTGCCGATTGGCCAGACCATGATCGCAACGGACATCACCTCGCCGTTTTTCGCACCCTTGAAGCTGGCGCTGTTTTTATCGGTTTTCGCCGCCATTCCAATCATTCTTTATCAGCTTTGGAGCTTTGTTGCGCCAGGGCTTTATGCCCATGAAAAGCGGCTCGCTTTTCCGTTGCTCTTTACGTCGGTCATTCTCTTTTATCTGGGCGCCGCTTTTGCGTATTTCGTGGTGTTCCCGCTGGTGTTTGGCTTTTTTACGGCCATCGGCCCAGAAGGCATTGTTGAGTTGCCAGATATCAGCAGTTATCTCAATTTCGTGCTGAAAATGTTTTTTGCGTTCGGAATCGCCTTCGAGATTCCCATTGCCACCATCTTGCTGATTCTCAGCGGCGTAACAACACCTGCAGATTTAGCAGCAAAACGGCCTTACGTGGTGGTGGGCTGCTTTGTTATTGGCATGATGCTTACGCCACCAGACATTATCTCCCAGACACTTTTGGCTGTACCCATGTGGATTCTTTTCGAACTGGGCATTTTGTTTGGCAGGCTGGCCGTGCGCGAAGTGGCAGAAACGGACGAGTCGCCCTCTGAATGAATCTAGCCTTACTGTTTGACGAGGATTTTGTTGCCCCCGATCGCGTGGTACTTCGGGGCCGCAGGCTTGAGCATATAAAATCGATACTCGGTGCCGCTATTGGTGATCGACTGCCCGTTGGTCGAGTGAATGGTCTGATGGGGCTGGGAGAAGTGATAGCGCTCACAAACTCCGAAGCTGAATTGGTTGTTAAGCTGGATCAGCAGCCGCCTCGCCCCTTGCCTCTTACTCTGATTCTGGCCATGCCCCGGCCTAAAATGTTCCGTCGCATACTGCAAACCAGCGCCACACTGGGCATCAAAGACATTTGGCTGATCAACAGCTACAAGGTAGAAAAAAGCTTTTGGCAAACGCCATGGCTATCAGACGATAACCTGCGAGAAAACCTTACTCTTGGGCTAGAGCAAGCAAAAGACACAGCTGTGCCAAACGTGCATATTCGCAAGCTGTTCAAACCTTTTGTGGAAGATGAACTACCCGCCCTGCTAGAAGGCAAAGAAGCACTAGTTGCACACCCGGGCACACCCACGCCCTGCCCTACACACTTAAACAGGCCAGCTGCGCTGTGTATCGGGCCGGAGGGCGGGTTCACCCCCTATGAAGTGGGCAAGCTAGAAGAAGCAGGGTGCGAAAGCGTTCATTTGGGGCCGCGCATATTACGAGTTGAAACCGCCGTTCCGGTTCTTACCAGCCGGCTATTTGACGCCTGTCTGTAATCTCAAGTTGTCTCTGATCTCGCTTCCCACAGCCGTATAAGGGGGGTAATCACAGCTACCAGCACAGCCCCCGCGATAACTCCGACCAAGCCATTGGCTAGCACAGGAATCAGCATGGCCCACAAACCGCTATAATCCGCAGCGAAGAGTTCAATAGCGTTATAAACGGGCGGTACGCCGTGCACAAGAATGCCACCTCCCACCAAAAACATAGCGAGAGTGCCAACAATCGATAAGGTTTTCATAAGGTAAGGCGCAAGCCAGAGAATGCCGTCACCGACCTTTTGCGCCAGCTCACTGTCTCTCTGGCTTAGGTAGAGGCCAACATCGTCCAGTTTCACAATCCCTGCCACCAACCCGTAAACCACTACAGTAACACCCACGGCCACCACAGACAGAACGGCAAACTGCATACCGATGCTCACACTGGCTACCACGCCTAGCGTGATTGCTATGATCTCTGCCGAGAGAATGAAGTCTGTCCGAATGGCACCTTTTATCTTTTGCCTCTCCAACACCCTCAAATCCACGTCCGGTTGCTTGAGAGCCTCACGACGTTCCTTTTTGTGCTGTTCGTCTTCCTTGGCATGCAAAAATTTATGGGCCAGCTTTTCAACGCCTTCAAAGCATAGGAAGCCACCGCCAAGCATCAACAAAGGCGTCACCAGCCAAGGCATAAAGAAGCTGATAGCGACCGCAGCCGGAACAAGTATCACCTTGTTCACCATCGACCCCTTGGCAACCGCCCAAACTACCGGGAGCTCCCGGGCAGGTCTTACACCGGTGACCTGTTGTGCGTTCAGGGCAAGGTCGTCCCCCAGCACACCCGCTGTTTTCTTTGTTGCGGCTTTTGTCATCAAAGAAACGTCGTCGAGCAAGGCTGCAATGTCATCAAGAAGTGTGAGTAGACTGGCTCCTGCCATCAGTGAGTATCCTGTGTGGTGGTGGCGGTTTAAAGATTAAGGCCCATGGCCTCTGCTGCAATACGGTTTTTTACCGGCCCTAGCCCATCAAGCCAGCGCATACCGGTATTTCTGAGAAGCCTGAAAGGTAACTCATCGCGACCAAATAGCTGCTTGAAACCTTCCATTGCCATCATCATGGTTAGGTTCTCGCCTTTTCGACGTCGCTGGTAGCGCGCAAGAACCAGCTCGTTCGCCGGGCTTAAACCAGACCTTTTGGCGCTGGATAACTCTTCCAGCATCACCCGAACATCACCGTATCCGAGGTTGGCACCCTGACCAGCTAAGGGGTGAATGGTGTGGCCTGCGTCACCGATTAAGGCGAAGCCGGGCGCAATGTAATCTTTAGCGTGGCGCTGACGCAGCGGGAATGCAAAGCGCTTGGAAACCGATTCAATCGTACCAAGTTCTCTTTCGATCGCGCGCTCTAGCTCCGCAGTGAAGGTTGCATCATCTAGCGCCATAAGGCGGCGGGCTTCTTCGGTATCTTGTGACCAAACGATGGAGCAATAATGCTCATCGCCGTTTTCGGCTGCCAGCGGCAAAAAAGCCAGAGGTCCGGTTTGCGAAAACCTTTGCCAAGCTGTGTATCTATGGCTCTGGGCTGTGCGCACGGTGCATACAATCGCCTGCTGGTCGTAATCCCATTCTCGGGTAGGCAAGCCAACCCACTGCCGTAATCTGGAGTTGGCACCATCAGCCGCAATCACGAGTTGTGCGCCGAGTTTACGGCCATCGGCAAGCTCAATGCAGCGCAGGTCGCCGTCTTGAGTGCAACCGGTAACCTGCACACCATCAATCAGGTCAACATCGCTGGTTTCTACAATCTCGAACAGAGCCCTGACCAAACTGCGGTTTTCGACAATCGTCCCCAGGGCTCGGGCTTGTAATTCGGCAGCGTCAAAATGAATTCGGCCGGTTCCGTCGCCGTCCCATACAGTCATACCTTGATAGGGGCAGTGACGCCCGGTCGCTACACCGCGCCAAGCGCCCAGAGATTCGAGCAGCTGTTGGCTGGCCACAGAAATGGCGCTAACACGAGGTTCAAAATCCATTACGCCTTCAACGGGTTGGGGAGTTTTCAGCAGCGCGGCACGATCACTGCCCTCCACCAAGCCAACCGTCCAACCTTGCTTCGATAAGCCAAGAGCCATCGCGGTACCCGTCATACCACCGCCAACCACGAGGATGTCGAACACCTTGGCATCACTCATTGTTTATCACTCGCCGCTGGCCCATTGATAACCGCTCTGCGCCCGCCTATTCCCATGGCTTTGCGCGCAAACAGGCGCTTGGCGCCGGGCAACAAGTCTAGGCCCACTAACCCGGCATCTCTGGCTGCCGCAACCGGTGCCAGTGAGTGGCCAAAAATACGAATCAGTGAATCCGAGAACTGCACGGTTTGCTGCCAATCCGGATTGTGCAACTCGTGATAGCGGCGCAATATCTGAAAATCGCCCGCTGACCGACCCTGCTCTGCCGCCAACCGGAACTGCTCCACCAGAGTCATCAAACCCCGCAAAGCCAGATTGAAGCCCTGCCCTGCAACCGGATGCAAAGCGTGGGCGGCATTGCCCACAAGCGCCACTCCGGGCCTTACAGGCTCGGCTACAGTCGTGAGTGTCAGCGGGTAATGGTTGCACTCACCTATTCGGGTAAACCGGCCTAAGCGCCAGCCAAAGCGCTCTTGGAGCCGCAAACATTTGTCGCTATCGGACATCGCCAGAACCTGCTCGAGTTCTTGATCGTTCAAGGTCCATACCAGCGCAGACTCATGTCCCGCTCTGGATGGCGACCCATGGGGCAACATGGCCATGGGGCCCGCTTCGGTAAAACGCTCAAATGCCGTGAATTCATGGCTGTCGCTGGTGGATACGTTGGCAATGAGTGCATTCTGATTGTAGCCGTGATGGCTTGGCTGGAAGCCTAGCTTTTCTCGTAACCCGGAACGGCCGCCATCAGCCACAATCAAACATTGCGCCTTTAAGCGGCTGGTTTCGTTGCCACTTTTCAAGCTAACGCTCACACCTTGCTCGCAGGGTGTCATGTCGGTGACTTCTGCTGGCGCTTGCCATTGAACCTTTGTTTCGAGCAACTCCCGCATCAAACAAAGCCCCATCCAGCGGTTATCCACCACGTAGCCCAGAGCTTGCTGTTCATACTCTTTGGCATTTAAACGAGTGGCGCCGAAACGGCCTCTATCCGATACGTGTATGTGCTGGATAGGCGTCGCGTGCTCCGATATCCGATGCCAAAGCCCCAGCTCTTCAAAGATCAGCCGGGAGCCCCACGCCAATGCGGTGGAGCGGGCATCGTAACTGGGCTGATAGGAATCCGGCAAAGCATCCGTCGAGAGCGGAAAAGCCTCAACCACGGTGACTCTCAACGCAGGTGCAACTCTGGCAAGTGCCAGAGCTAAGGTCGCACCCGCCAGCCCACCACCGGCAATGATCACATCGGTATCGGAATGTTTCACAGGCTTAATCCGCCATCAGGGCTTCAATATCGTCCACGGTCTTGGGCACACCGTGTGTCAACACCCGGCAACCCTCTTTCGTAACCACCACGTCGTCTTCGATACGAATACCAATACCGCGCCATTTTTCATCAACGTCGGTATTGTCCGGTGCGATATACAAACCCGGCTCCACGGTAAGGGCCATGCCCGGCTCAAGTAGCCGCCATGCATCCCCTACTTTGTAGTCGCCCACATCGTGTACATCCAACCCCAGCCAATGGCCGGTGCGATGCATGAAGAAGGGCTTGAAGGCTTCACTGGCTATGGCATCATCGACTGAGCCAGCTAATATACCCAGCTCAATCAACCCACTAGTGAGCACTTTCAACGCTGCTTCATGGGGATGGTTCCAGTGATTGCCCGGGCGAACGGCATCAATAGCCGCGTACTGAGCTTCCAGCACAACATCGTAAACTGCCCGCTGCTCGGGGCTGAACTTGCCACTGACCGGGAAGGTGCGGGTAATGTCAGAGGCATAACACTCCACCTCACAACCTGCATCGATAAGCACTAGATCGCCTTCTTTAAGAGGTGCTGTGTTTTCGATGTAATGCAGAATGCAGCCATTTGCACCACCGCCAACAATAGAAGGGTAGGCCGTGGAACGGGCACCATGATTCATAAAGGTATGAATCAGCTCAGCCTCAAGGTTGTACTCGTAACCACCCTTGCGGGCGCGCTTCATAGCACGGCAATGGGCTTCAGCGCTGATCTGCCCAGCTTTGGCCATGGCCTTGATTTCGGCGGCGCTTTTGTAAAGCCGGAGGTCGTGCAGAAGATGCTCCAGAGACACAAACTCACCCGGCGGGTGCGCACCACTTTTAACCTTGCTGCGAAGCACCTTAACCCAATCCATTACCCGAGTATCAAAGCCCTGATCTTTACCTAACGGGTAATACACGCGGCTGCGGCCTTCGATCATACCGGGCAAAATGTCGTCGATATCTGAAATCGGGAAAGCATCGTCCAAGCCGTAGCGCTCTATCGCACCTTCTGGACCCACAAGAAAGCCATCCCATAGCTCTTTCTCAGGATTTCGCTCTTTACAAAACAGAACGGACTCGCCGTGCTCACGGCCGGGGATCAGCGCCAAAACCGCCTCAGGCTCCCCGAAACCAGTGAGGTACTGGAAGTCGCTGTCTTGACGAAACGGGTGCAACACGTCGCGGTTGCGAACACGCTCCGGTGCAGCCGGAATAATGGCAATGCTGTCTGGCGCCATCCGCTCCATCAACTTACGGCGGCGCTCAGCGAATTCCTTGACGGGTATAATGGACGGCATAGGGTCTCCCGCAGTGTGTGGCATAATCAGTGCAGTGTAGGCGCTTGTGATGCCGGCTTTTCCGGCGGATTGAACTCGGTGAATACGGCCAGAGCCCCGAGCCGGATGTACTCCGTAATTTCTACCAATTGCTGCTCGCTTTCTTGATCAGACTCTTGGTCTTCAGAAACCTGACTGATCGCGACCATGTCTCCGATAAGCTCGCGAATTTCCTCTGGGGCCTCGCCCAAAGACTCTCCGGCAGAGAGGGCCATGCCCTCGAGAAAGCCACGCACCCACGCCACTAGAGCCTCGAGGCGCTGGTCGATCGCATAGTCATCATCAGGCAGCAAAGGGTGAAAGCTCATATCAGCCGACTTTAAAAACGCCAGCGCCTGTTCGTAGGCCTCGTTCATGAAGACTGACAGGTCCTCGTTCTCTTCGACTGCAGTTTCCGGAAGCCCCATGTGCTCACATACCATGGCCAACCACTCATCTTCCTCGATGCGGGAGCCAGCAGCTAACCGGCCGCAAAGCGCGCCATGAAGTTCGGAAGGGTGACTAAACGCCTTATGAGCAGTAAAAACATTCGCCCAGCGCTCAAACTCAGCGGCATGAGCCGCATTGGCAGTGTCGGTTTCTGACATGAACCAAGACAATCCTGTGTTGTGGAGTTAAGGCCCCATCCTAGCATTCAGGCGCTTTCAAGACACCTGCAGGTTGCTGTACGGAACACGAAGAACAGCAATTCACAACTTATGACATGCCTGTAAATTGACCGGTATGGCACACACACTTATAGTTAGTCGCAATAACTTCAACCTATGCTGGGCACGTCATGGAACAGTCCGAAGTACAAGCATTAGCGGACAAGCTGGACAAGCTGATCGAACACTGCCAAAAACTTGAGCGGGACAATGCTAATTTGAGGCAGTTGCAGGATGACTGGAACCGGGAACGGAGCCAGCTTATTCAAAAAAATGATCTTGCCAAAAACAAGATCGAAGCCATGATCGGCCGCCTTCGAGCGCTGGAGCACCATTGATGTCTAAGCCATCCACCACCGTTGAGGTGAAAATTCTCGACAAAGAGTATCTGGTCGCTTGCCCTGAAGAAGAGCAGGAAGCCCTCATACGTGCGGCCAGACATCTGGACACTAAAATGCGTGAAATTCGCACTGGTGGCAAAGTATTCGGAACTGAGCGAATCGCCGTTATGGCCGCGCTGAATATGACCCATGAATTGCTAGAGCGGGACACCATGTCCGATGCTACCAGCACTCTGCTTAAAGCCATGGACAGCAAGCTGGAAAACGCTCTCGGAGAACAGTCAAACCACTGAATTTTTAGGGATTCCCCGATAGGTGTTGCAATCGGCCCCGGATCTGGCCCTATAATAGGAACACTTCCTGGGCTGTTCGCAAGTCGGATTCGTCCTCGAGCCGATGCGCTTTACCCAGGTGGCTACTCTAGGGCATTGTGAGCATGTCCCCGCAGGGGGAAAGCCTAATATGTCACAGCGGCCACCGACCTTGAACTTTGGGTTCAAGGGCCACATCCGATAACGGCAGCTCGGGAAGCTTTATTTTGAGCCAGACGACCGACTCACACCTTTCTGAATCAAATTTTTCTGCTTTGTCCCGACGCGAACTACGCCAACAACTGCGTCAGCAGAGACGTTCGTTATCGCCCCAAGAGCAGGAAAAAGCCTCAATTTCTCTGGCGTTAAATCTGGCCATGAATCCGGATTTGTACAGAGCCAGACACATAGCCATCTACCTGCCTAACGATGGCGAGATTGATCCACACCCCTATATGTCCATGGCCCGACTCAAAGGAATTCACTTCTACCTACCAGTTCTGCACCCCATCCATCCCGGCAGATTGGTCTTCAGCCCCTATTACGATGGCGTTGAACTAACCGCCAATCGCTTTGGCATACCCGAACCGGCCTTTAGCAAAGGGCTTAAGCGGCCTGCTTGGGCGCTAGACGCCGTGCTGTTTCCGTTGGTGGGGTTTGACGAGCAAGGTGGAAGGCTGGGAATGGGTGGCGGCTTTTATGATCGCACGTTTGCCTTCAGCCGCTTACGACCTAGGTTGGCACCAAAGCTGATCGGCTTGGCTCATGACTTTCAAAAAGTGGAAAGGTTACCGGTTGAGCCTTGGGATGTGCCACTCCATAGCGTGGTGACAGACAAACAGGTATATCGAGTTAAATAGCGAGGTCGCTGTTACCGATTTAACGGCGCTTTGGCCATGTACTCGGAGTCGGCTGAGATAGAGTTTTTTGTGGTGGACGAGGAACGCTCTTCCGAGGCCTGAAGCGAGGTAAATCCGGTAATTACGAGGCCGACAGCAAAAATCAGCACAACAGCCCGGATAATATCTGGCTTGCCACCCATGACGCGTATCCCTGTTCAAAAATAAGATTAAATCTGCGGAAAATCAGTTAGCTATTCTTGTTTTCAAGAATTAGACGAAAGACTAACACGCATCTTGAATTTTACAATTTTTAACAGATTAAAGTTCAGTAAGAAAAACAATGGCTAACGGGGAATACCTGAAGGTCATAACTGCGAAGAACCAGCCCAGCGCTATTGCCCGGGCTGATCAACTGAGCGGCTTAGGATGCCTTGCCGTTGCCAGCACCTAAAAACAGCTGGTAAGCCTCGTTATCCGTCATGTTTTCATAGCGGAAGCCTACTTTTCCCAGCATGGTTTCGAAGTCTTTCACTTCATCATTATATACTTGTGCGCCTAGTAGCACGCGGCTGTATGCGGCACCGTGATTGCGGTAATGGAACATAGAGATATTCCAGCGTGTGCCTAGCGACATCAGCAGCTTCAGCAAAGCTCCCGGGCGCTCCGGGAACTCGAACTGGAACACCTTCTCATTGGCGATTGTAGGCGCGTGGCCGCCAACCATGTGACGAATGTGCTGCTTGGCCATGTCACTTTCCGTGAGATCGAGAACAGAGTAGCCGTTTTCGCGAAGATCCTGCACCAACTCGTCCCTACCCAAACCGCCAGCCTGAACCTGAACGCCCACAAAAATGGTCGCCTTGCTTGCATCGGCATAGCGATAGTTAAACTCGGTGATGTTGCGCTTATGCAGAGCGTTGATAAAGGTCTTAAAGGCACCGGGCTTTTCTGGAATGGTAACCGCAAGGATCGCCTCTCGCTTCTCACCGATTTCTGTGCGCTCGGAAATGTAACGCAAGCGGTCAAAATTCATATTGGCGCCACTCAAAGTAGCCACCAAGTTTTCATTCTCGATGTTTTCCCGCTCAATATACTTTTTGATACCGGCAACACCCAGCGCCCCAGCTGGCTCGGCGATTGAGCGCGTGTCTTCAAAGATGTCTTTAATTGCCGCACAGATCTCATCGGTGGAGACAGTGATCACCTCATCCACATGGTCTTTGCAGATTTCCCACGGGTATTCACCGATCTGCTTCACCGCTACGCCATCTGCAAAGATGCCCACTTCGTCCAGCACTACTCGCTTGCCCGCTTTCATGGCAGCTTGCAGACAGTTGGAATCGTCGGGCTCAACGCCAATCACCTTGATTTCAGGGCGTAGGTATTTGATGTAGGCAGCCATACCGGCAATCAAGCCACCACCACCCACGCAAATAAACACTGCGTGAATGGGTTTGCTGAACTGCCACAGCATTTCCATGGCAACCGTGCCCTGCCCTGCGATGACATCCGGGTCGTCATAAGGGGGGATGTAGGTATACCCGTGCTTCTCCACCAGTTCCTTAGCTTGAGCGGCGGCCTCGTCAAAGGCATCGCCCTTGAGTACTACACGCGCACCATGAGCCCGCACTGAGCGCACTTTGATCTCAGGCGTGGTTTGCGGCATCACGATAACGGCTTTGATACCCAATTCCTTCGCTGCGAGTGCCACACCTTGAGCATGATTGCCCGCAGAAGCACAGATAACCCCTTTGGATTTCTGCTCTTCCGACAACTGGACAAGCCGGTTGTACGCGCCGCGAATCTTAAAAGAAAACACCGGCTGAAGGTCTTCCCGCTTGAGCATAATATTATTGCCAAAGCGCTTGGATAGGCTGCGGGCTTCAGTGAGGGGTGTTTCGATGGCCACGTCATAGACGCGCGCATCGAGGATCTTTTTGATGTAGCGTTGCGGCATGATGGTTCCGGTTGTTGGTGAGTGGTCGGGGAAAACCTACAGTGTAGAAACTTTGCACGGCTGCCGTCTATAAGCTGGCCACTCATAAGCGCTATAATGGCCGCTGAACCCACAAGATTTGAACTCGGAGCGCTCAATGACTCAGGACGAACTCAAAAAAGCCGTTGCCAAAGCTGCAGTGGACTACATTGCTCCGCGCTTGGAACGCGATAGCGTTGTTGGCGTTGGCACCGGCAGCACAGCGAACTTCTTCATCGACATGCTAGCTGAGCTTAAAAACGAGTTCGACGGCGCTGTGGCCAGCTCGGAAGCAACCGCCGAGCGACTAAAAAGCCACGGCATTCCGGTTTATGATCTGAACAGTGCTGGCGAGCTGGAGTTTTATGTAGACGGTGCCGACGAAACCAATGAGCGCCTTGAACTGATCAAAGGCGGCGGTGGAGCACTGACTCGCGAGAAAATCGTTGCAGAGGTTGCCAAGACGTTCATCTGCATAGCAGACGAATCCAAAAAAGTCGGCGTATTGGGCGAATTCCCCTTGCCGGTAGAGGTTATCCCCATGGCACGCAGTCATGTTGGTCGTGAGATCGTCAAGCTAGGCGGCGACCCCGTATATCGAGACGGCTTCACAACCGACAATGGCAATATCATTCTAGACATCTACAACATGGATATTTCCCGTCCGATCCAGATCGAAGAAAGGCTGAACAACATTGTGGGCGTTGTTACCAATGGTCTGTTCGCTCGCCGCCCAGCGGACCTGCTGCTCCTCGGAACCAGTCGCGGAGTCGAGAGCATCGCTCGGTAAGACACCTAATCTAGATTGATCTATAAAAAACTGGCACCTCAAGCCAGTTTTTTTACGCTAACCCACACCCAAACCAAGCGCTTGCTTGGTGTTCGAAATTGCGCGACACTAGCTCTTATCAATTCCGAATAGAGGTTTGTTATCGTGTCCGATTTCTTCAACGAAACCCACGAGCAGGTGCGACTAACCGCCCGCAAATTCATTGAGACTCACGTCACCCCCCATATTGATGATTGGGAAGAAGCTGGTGAGTTCCCTCGGGAGATATACAAGAAAGCTGGCGATGCAGGTCTTCTCGGCATTGGTTTTCCCGAAGCTCTCGGTGGCGTGGGCGAAGGCGATATCTTCATGAAAGTAGCGGTTTCTGAAGAGCTCATGCGCTCCACTTCGGGCGGATTTGTCGCCAGCATCGGCTCTCTGGATATCGGCCTACCGCCCGTTGCCAAATGGGCTAAAAAAGACATCCGTGAAGAAGTCGTGCCGCCCGTGCTACGCGGTGAAAAAATCGCTGCCCTTGCAGTCACAGAGCCAGGCGGTGGTTCAGACGTTGCCAACTTAAAAACACGCGCGGTGAAAGACGGCGATCACTACATCGTAAACGGCAGCAAAACCTTCATCACCAGCGGCACTCGAGCCGATCACTACACTGTAGCCGTAAGAACCGGCGGCGAGGGCCACGCAGGCATCAGCCTGCTATTAATCGACCGCGGCACTCCCGGTTTCTCTAATGGTAAAAAGCTTCGGAAGATGGGCTGGTGGGCCAGCGATACCGCTGAACTGTTCTTCGAAGACTGCCGAGTGCCCGCTGACCGCCTGATTGGCGCAGAGAACGCGGGCTTTATTGCCATCATGAGCAACTTTCTGGCGGAACGTCTCAGCCTATCCATCATGGCCTACATGACCGCCCAGCTGGCCTATGAAGCAGCCTTGGAATACACAAAACAACGTCAGGCCTTCGGCCGCCCGGTTTCGGGCTTTCAAGTTACTCGCCACAAACTGGTAGATATGGCCACCCAAATCGACGTGGCCCGCGAATACACCTACCGTTGCGCAGCACTGATGCAGGCTGGCAAAAACCCGATCAAGCAAGTGGCCATGGCTAAGAACTTTTCTGTGGATGTTTGCGAAAAAGTCACCCGCGAAGCCGTGCAACTGTTTGGGGGCATGGGATACATGAGGGAATCGGTGGTTGATCGCTTGTACCGGGATGCAAAAATCCTGTCGATTGGCGGCGGAACTACCGAAATCATGAAAGAACTGATTGCGAAGCAGATTAAACTTTAAGTTTGATGCATTCTTTCAACACCGCCTACTTCGGAGTCGGGTTCGCCCTCTGGCGGTGCTGTCTGAAAAACGCCCGTAAATACATCCCTGTAGGGCTCGGTCGCGCCATCCTTGGCGCTCCACGTTTTCAGACAGCACCGCCAGAGGGCAACCAGTAACCAAGGCGGAGGATATCACCCACCAAGGTTTAGTTTCGAATGACAGTAGAGTCCCGTATAATTGCGCTCACTTTTCAAGCACAGTTAAACGAACCTAACGTATCAGGAAGGAACTCTCATGCAATTCGACAACATCCCAGCGGGCAAAAACCCACCAGAAGACATCTACGTAGCCATTGAAATCCCGGCTAACAGCTCACCGGTCAAGTACGAACTCGACAAAGACATGGGTGCCCTGCTGGTCGATCGCTTCATGGCAACGCCTATGTTCTACCCAGCCAACTACGGCTTTATCCCTCACACTCTGGGTGAAGACGGCGACCCGCTGGACGTTCTGGTTGTTACCCCTTACGCACTTCAGGCTGGCTCAGTGATCCGCTGCCGCCCGGTAGGCGTTCTGAACATGGACGACGAAGCTGGTGGCGATGCCAAACTAGTAGCCGTGCCACACAGCAAGCTGACCAACTCCTATCAGGACGTACAGGAAATCGACGATCTGCCTGTTCTGCTGCGCGATCAGATTCGCCACTTCTTTGAAAACTACAAAACACTTGAGCCAGGCAAGTGGGTCAAAGTAAAAGGTTGGGACAACGCCGCTGCGGCCAAACAAGCCATTGTGGATTCGATCAAAGCTTACCAAGGCTGATCTTCAGGCATAAAAAAACCGGGCAACGCCCGGTTTTTTTATGCCTGAACAAAACTCATTAGCCCCGTGACAGTAGATCCCGCATATCGCTGATCGCCGCATTAGCGCGGGAAAGATACGCCGCCATGGTCAGTGAATGATTTGCCAAAACACCAAACCCGCTGCCATTAAGGATAACCGGGCTCCACATTTCGCCTTGAGCGCCCTCAAGCTCAATAATCACCTGTTTAACGCTGGAAACCGCATTTTTATCCTGCAACACCTTGCGGAAGTCCACTTCAATCGCGCGAAAAATGTGCAGCAACGCCCAAGAGCTGCCACGAGCCTCATAGAACACATCGTCAATCTTGGTCCAATCGGTTTTAATATCACCGCCGCCAGTTTCTTCATTCAACGGATTATCTGAGTCCACATTGGCTACAGCTTCTGAAACGGATGCCTTACCCACGCTCTCACCCAAAGTACGGGAAAGACTACCCAGGCGGGTTTCCAGATCGCCAAGCCAGTTACTCAGGTTATCGGCCCGCGCGAAGAACTGGGCATTGGCCTGCTCGGGGCTCGAAAGACGGTTGAGGTAGCGCTTCAATGCGGTAATACCCCGGCGATACTCAGCCTCTGTAGAAGGAATCGCCCAGCTAGCGCTATCAAAGTGGAACTGCGGCTCGGCGATGATCAAATCGGGGTCTTCCGCAGACTGGCTCTGTGACCGGCTAATGTCTTTACGCATGGCCCGTGAAAGATCACGCAACTGCACGAGCACGCCGTACTCCCAGTTTGGCTGATTGTCCAACCAAAGCCCCGGGGGGAAGATATCATTTGAAATGTACCCGCCAGGCTTGTCTAAAAGCGTTTCCGCTATACGGATCATGGTTACCGTTGTGGCAAAACCGGTTATGGGCTCTCGCTGCATTTCATTCGCAACCGCCCGGGTATGTTCACGTACGGAGAAGGCCTCCGGCTCACTACTCCAGTATATGCCCAGCACCACTGTTACCAGCAGGTATACGAACAAGACAACGGCTAAAAACTTGCCGATCATACCGTTGTTACCAGCATAATCCTGAGCGTCTTCTTTTTTGTCTCTGAAATACTGTTTGATTTTGCCTGGCATATTACGTTGAGCCCCTTGTCTGTTAATTGACTGTGCAAACGGTCTTACAGATCCTAACCTATGGGGCGTCCTATATACACACCGCAGAATTCACAAACAATTACACAGTGCAACTTACCCCGACAACTCTAAACACTATAGACTCCCAAAACAGACTAGAGTTGGGAAAAACGTCCAAGCAATAAAAGGACGGCCCAAAATGAGAAGAGGCAGCCCGAAGAATAATGAGCGACGCAAGCCAGAAAGAAAAACTCAGGCAGCACTTTGCACGCCGCGTTACAACTCAAGCACGGGTTGTTCTAGACATCTGGCAAAAAGTCCACGCCAATAACGAACCCTTTTCCGCGCACCGCGAAGAACTGCTGTCGGCTTCCGATAAGCTGGTACGTTATGCGAAGCGCTTCGAAATGGCGGGCCATGCCGATGCTGGCAATAAAGTTCTCGATATTGTCCGCAACTGGCCGGACGATACGCCTCTGAACGATGCCACCGAACGGCAACTTCAAGATGCCTTTGATGCACTCGCCCGAAGCACTCTCAGGCGAACAGACCAAACCAATACAGAAGCTCCCCACCAGTTCCGGCGCACGCCTGTATACATCGCACTCGCAAACGTTGAGATGGCCTCTCGGCTGATCCGCCAGCTTGAGTTTTTTGGCTTTCGTGCTGCGGCTTTTGATTCTGCAGAGGAACTCGCCGAAGCCTGCGCCCTGCACAAGCCAGAAACTATCCTGATGGATGTGAACTTCGGCGGCAGCAAGAATGCGGGCATCGCCACCATCGAGCGTCTTCAGGAACGACACGACACGCCGGTTCCGATTATCTTTATGAGCGATGAAGACGGAACCATTCAAACCCGCCTTAGGGCGTCCCGGTGTGGCGGCGAAGAATTTTTCTACCCAGCCGTTGATCCTGGTCAGCTGATTGAGAAGATAGAAACCTATACGCACGGCAACACCGTTGAGCCATACCGGGTGCTTGTTCTGGACGACTCCAGAGCACAGGCAAAATTCATGGAGACGGTTCTAAGAAAGGCGGGCATGACAGCCCACATCATTACCGACCCCATGGAGATAATCCACGCACTGGATATATTTTCGCCGGAAATCATCATTCTCGATATGTACATGCCCGGCTGCACCGGAATGGAGGTTGCGCGAGTAATCCGGCAGCAGGACCGTTTCCACAGCGTTCCCATCATCTACCTTTCGGCAGAAGATGACGTCACCAAGCAACTGCATGCTATGAGCCTGGGTGGTGACGACTTCCTAACCAAGCCAATTGACCCGAAACACCTTATCGCAACGCTTCATAATCGTGGCCGACGCGCTCGTTCGCTACTGGCGTTAATGATTCGCGATAGCCTAACCGGCCTCTATAATCACACCCATACACTGTATTTGCTGGATCAGGAGATCGTGCGGGCACAGCAGAAAGACCAACCCCTGTGCTTTGCGATGATTGATATTGACTACTTCAAGAAGGTGAACGATACCTTCGGGCACCCAATTGGCGACCGGGTTCTCCGCAGCCTTTCAATGTTTTTGAAACAGCGCCTGCGTAAAACCGACCACATTGGCCGCTACGGTGGCGAAGAGTTCGCTATTATTCTTCCCAACACACGTCCAAGTGACGCCCGCAACGTTCTCAATGAAATCCGTGAACGCTTTTCCGAGCTTCAGCAGCCAGCCGGAGACCGAGAGTTTAACGTTACCTTCAGCTGTGGCGTGGCGTCTTGGAACAACGAGCCCTCGCAAACTCTTTGCGAGCGTGCCGATCGCGCTCTTTATACCTCCAAGGAGCACGGCCGGAATTGCGTTACTCTGGCAGATAACTAAGCAGTAAATCGACCGGCAGCCCGCGCGGGCTGCCATATGAAACCATCGTCGTATAGAAGTCACCCCCACCGTTCACGACAATGATTGCTATCAGCAGGCCCCATTTCTATTCTTCTGCCCTCTGTTGCCACTTGTGTGCAACATACAACATTGTCAAATAGTGTTGATCTGAGGGATAAAAGCACACACGATAGGTGGAAAATGCCAATAAATTCGGCGATCCTGTTATTACAGTCATAAAGGCAAACGCTATCATGTCGACAATTCTCGTGCTCCACGGCCCCAACCTGAACATGCTCGGCACCCGCGAGCCAGAGGTCTATGGCCACGAAACACTGGCAGATATTGATGCGCGACTAAGCGAACAAGCTGCAGAGCACGGCCATCACTTGTTACACCTACAGTCAAACGCTGAATATGAATTGATTGATAGAATCCATGAAGCTCGGGCAGAAGGTGTAGATTTCATCATTATTAATCCTGCTGCCTTTACGCACACCAGTGTTGCCCTGCGGGATGCCATATTGGCGTCAGGCATTCCGTTTATAGAAGTACATCTTTCTAACGTGCATGCGCGAGAAGCTTTTCGCCATCACTCGTATTTTTCTGATATCGCCCAAGGCGTTATCTGCGGATTAGGCAGCCAAGGATACGAGCTAGCGCTCCAGGCAGCCATACAACAAATTCACCGATAGAACTGATAACACGGGACTGGATTGACTATGGATATTCGCAAAATCAAGAAACTGATCGAACTGCTCGAGGAGTCTGACGTAGAAGAGCTTGAGATTCACGAAGGAGATGACTCTGTTCGCATTTCCCGCCGTGGTGAGCAGGCCTCAGGCGCCCAGTACATCAGCCACTACGCACCGCCACAGCAGCCCCAGTACGCTCCTGCTCCGGAAACTCCGGGCCCTGTTCAGGAAGACAACTCACAACAAACCGTACACAACGGGCATGCCCTGCGCTCCCCGATGGTGGGAACCTTTTACCGGGCACCGTCTCCCACTGCGGATTCTTTTGCAGAAATCGGCCAGCAGGTTAAAGCTGGCGATGTTGTCTGCATTGTAGAAGCCATGAAAATGATGAACCAGATTGAAGCCGACAAGAGCGGCACAATCACTGAAATTCTGGTTGATAACGGTCAGCCCGTAGAGTTTGACCAGCCGCTGTTAATCATTTCCTGAACCCGGTGATAGCTACTCATGGCCATGTTAGAAAAAGTTCTGATCGCAAACCGAGGTGAAATAGCCCTCCGGATCTTGCGTGCCTGTAAAGAGCTCGGCATCAAAACCGTAGCGGTTCACTCACAAGTTGACCGCGACTTGATGCACGTGCGTCTGGCGGATGAATCCGTCTGTATCGGCCCCAATAGCCCTCTGGAAAGTTACCTCAACATACCTGCCATCATCAGTGCTGCAGAAGTAACAGATTCTGTGGGTATACACCCGGGTTACGGTTTCATGGCGGAGAACGCCGACTTTGCCGAGCAGGTTGAGAAAAGCGGCTTCCGCTTTATCGGCCCCAGAGCAGAAACCATTCGCCTTATGGGCAACAAGGTTTCCGCCATCAACGCGATGATTCGCGCCGGCGTTCCTACGGTGCCGGGTTCAGACGGCCCGCTAACCGATGACGACGACCGCACCCTGCAGATTGCACGCAAAATCGGCTACCCCGTAATGATCAAAGCGGCCTCCGGCGGCGGCGGTCGCGGCATGCAGGTGGTGCATTCCGAAGCAGCACTGCTCAAGGCGGTACAAATCACCCAGTCTGAAGCCCGGAACGCCTTCGGCGACCCTACGGTTTATCTGGAAAAGTTTCTGGAAGCCCCTCGCCACGTCGAAATTCAAGTGCTGGCCGACATGCACGGCAACTGCATTCATCTGGGTGATCGGGACTGCTCCATGCAGCGCCGGAACCAGAAGGTTATCGAAGAGGCTCCAGCCCCGAATATCGAGCCCGAAGCCCGCGAGCGCACCCTCAAGGCTTGCGTGGAAGCCTGCAAGGAAATCGGCTATGTCGGCGCTGGCACTTTTGAATTTCTGTACCAAGACGGCGAATTTTTCTTTATTGAGATGAACACGCGTGTTCAGGTAGAACATCCAGTCTCGGAAATGGTAACGGGTGTCGATATTGTTCGTGAACAGCTGCGGATTGCCAGCGGCTTGCCACTGCAATACAAACAGGAAGAAATTCACATCAGAGGCCACGCAATGGAGTGCCGCATTAACGCGGAAGATCCGGCCACCTTTGTGCCCAGCCCGGGTACAGTGAAGCACTTCCATGCCCCCGGTGGTTATGGTGTGCGGGTAGACTCACACCTTTATAGCGGCTATACCGTACCTCCGTTTTACGATTCGTTGATTGCCAAGCTGATTACTTGGGGCGACGACCGACAGATCGCCCGGAGACGAATGAAGAACGCTCTGGACGAGCTTTTGGTTGAAGGCATTAAAACCAATCAGCCGCTGCACAGAAAACTGATACGCGATGGTGGCTTTAAAACGGTAGACTTCACCATTCATTACCTTGAAAAACTGATGCGGGACTAACCTCCTGCATCTCAATGCGGGAAGACTTATGCCCTGGATACAACTTCAGATCCCTGCTGATCCCGATACCGCGGATCAGCTTGAAGATCTGCTTATGGAGATGGGCGCTGACGCCGTCTCCATGGAAGATGCTGCAGACCAACCCCTATACGAGCCCGACCCAGGCACCACGCCCTTGTGGAGCCAAACAACGGTAACCGGGCTTTTCCAGTCTGACCGTGACATAGACCAATTATGTGCAGACGTGCGCAACGCTTGGCACCAGCAAACCCAGCAATCCCTCTCAGAAATCGATGTTACTCTGGTCGAAGACAAAGACTGGGAGCGAGCCTGGATGGATGATTTTCATCCACTACAGTTTGGCGAGCGCCTCTGGATAGTACCAAGCTGGCATGAGGCACCAGACCCGGATGCCGCTAATCTAATGCTGGACCCCGGGTTGGCCTTTGGCACAGGCACGCACCCCACCACCGCACTCTGTCTGGAATGGCTAGATGGCATGGATGTGAGTGGCAAACAGGTTACTGATTACGGCTGCGGCTCCGGCATACTTGGCCTAGCGGCACTGCTTTTGGGTGCACACCACGTTGTGGGCGTGGATACCGACCCTCAGGCGCTGGAAGCAAGCCGCGAGAACGCTCGTCGCAACCGCGTAGACGAACCCAAACTGGACCTCTACCTGCCGGAAAATGAGCCGGACACCAAAGCGGATGTCATGTTAGCGAACATACTCGCACAACCATTGATAGGTCTGGCGCCGCATCTGGCCGCGTTAACCAAGCAAGGAGGCGATCTAGTGCTTTCGGGAATACTCTCGAATCAGGCTCGCGAAGTCATGGCGGCCTATGAGCCCTGGTTCATTATGGACGAACCGGCGCAGCGCGAAGAATGGGTACGCCTAACCGGACGGCGCAACGACAGGTGACGAAGGCCGTCTTAAAGACTAAACTCCCAGCTCTTAGTTCAGTTCGTAGCCCAGTCGCTTTCAGGAACGAAGCATGACCCAAAGTAGCCTGCAAACCCAGTGCCCAAAATGTCTTACCCGTTTTAGGGTGACCGATGAGCAGCTTGGCATTGCCAAGGGTAAGGTGCGTTGTGGCCACTGCATGGATGTCTTTAATGCGATTGAGCACAAGGTAACAAGCGCAACCGTTGCCACTCCGAAAGCTCCCTCTGATACAAGCAGCAAAAAGCCCTCAGAGGGCACGCAACCGAGTCAGCCTACCAGCGGCTTTGCCAGCGACACAACCGAAGACAACTTCGTCTTCGCAGACAACCCCGAAGAAGATGCCGAAGAAGGTCGCTATGCAGGCACCAAGCTAACATTTTCGGATGACGAACTGAGTGACAGTTTTCGGAGCTTCGACGACCGTGCTCCCTCCACACAAGATGATAGCGTCGACGACGATATCTCAGAAGGTGTCGATGAGAGCTGGGCTGAAGCCATTCTTCGAGAGGACAATGCACCGGAAAAAACTGCGGATGAAACTCCAGATTCGGACAAACCGCCGGTAAAGGCAGTATCGGAGGAGCAAGCAGATCGGGAGCTGGAATTTGAGTTGCAGCCATCTCCTGAACCTGCGCCGGTCCCAGAGACACCCGCGCAAAGCCCGGATAGCAAAGAGCAAAAAAACACATCGGACTTTTTCGATGATGATCAATCCAGCCTAGCACTTGAGTCTTTTGACCAACAACAGGACACAGAGCTAGAGCGCCCAGTCAAAGATGAGCGCTTATCAGCTGGAGCACCTTTCGGCGACCTTAGACACGAACCGGTATCCCTAGGCAGCAACAACAGAGGTTGGCTGCGCACTGCGGTTTGGTCGGTCATTGTGCTTGGCCTTATCGGTGTTTTGATCGCGCAAATCACCTGGTTCCAGTTTGACCGACTGTCCGCGATACCCGAATTGCGACCGTTTTATGAAAGGGGCTGCGAACTAGCAGGCTGTGAGTTGAAGCCTTTAATCAACGTCGACGCCATTCAAAGCCGCAAACTTGTGGTTCGTACCGATCCAGAAAACCGCAATCAGTTAGTGGTGGATGCCGTCATCATCAACCGTGCGGATTTCCAGCAACCTTTTCCGGCCATCGCGCTTACTTTCTCCAATCTGAACGGAGATGTTGTCGCCCAGAGTATTTTCACACCTGACGAATATCTTACTGGCGAAGCCGAAACGCTCAAAAGTATGCCCGTGGAAACCCCTGTGCGCATCGCCATTAGTATTCGCGACCCTGGTCGGGACGCAGTTAACTACAACATAATATTCCAACCTTACACGCCTTAAATCTTCCTACCGGAGACAACCACCCCGACACCCCAGCCCCCATCTCGTAGAACAAAAGTCAACCAGAAAGAGCGAAAAATAATCAGTTTTTTCGCGCCCTTGCCCCTTCAATCATAGTGCCCCCAGCGGTATCATTAGCGCCCTTCGGAACTGCCATCGGTTATTTATTAATCAATCGAACAGCTCCGACTTTTGCTTACTCTGCTGTGATACGGATTCAAACCATGTTGCCGACGGCAAAAATCGGGCCGTACACCCTGCCCAATCCGCTGATTGTTGCACCCATGGCAGGTGTAACAGATCGCCCTTTTCGGCTGCTCTGCCGCAGAATGGGTGCGGGTCTGGCTGTCTCGGAAATGGTTATAGCAGACAGCAAGCTTTGGCATACGCGCAAATCCCGAACCCGCATGGATCATGCCGGTGAGCCGGAACCAAGATCGGTGCAGATCGCCGGGGGTGACCCTGACATGCTCGCGAATGCGGCCCGGCTTAATGCCGAATCAGGCGCCCAAATTATTGACATTAATATGGGTTGCCCGGCCAAAAAAGTCTGCAACAAAGCGGCTGGTTCAGCGCTGATGAAAGACGAGCGACTGGTGCGGGACATTTTGGAAGCGGTCGTCAGCGCAGTGGATATCCCCGTCACGTTGAAAATGCGTACCGGCTGGGATCAAAACGACCGTAACGCTCCAACCATCGCCCGCATGGCTGAAGACATCGGTATTCAGGCGCTGGCCGTACATGGCCGCACCCGAGCCGATAAATACAACGGCGATGCTGAGTACGACACCATTGCCGAAATCAAAGCCAGAGTTGGCATTCCGGTGTTTGCCAATGGCGACATTACATCGCCGGAGAAAGCCCGCACCGTTTTGGAGTATACCGGCGCAGACGGCCTGCTCATTGGCCGCGCCGCTCAAGGCAGCCCATGGATCTTCCGGGAAATACTGCATTTCCTTGAAACCGGGCAACACCTTCCGGCACCGCCACTGAGCGAAGTGGAACAGATTTTAAGCGAACACCTAAACGCCCTACACAGCTTCTATGGCGAGCTCATGGGCGTGCGTATTGCCAGAAAACACGTGGGCTGGTACTTGCAGTCACACGACCCCGGCAAACAGTTTCGAAACTGCTTCAATGCACTCGACGATGCACTAGAGCAAAAAAACAGTATTCAACAGTATTTTTCAGGCTTACGAAATGGAGAGGTATTCGCAGCATGACCGCTGAGACTTTGGCAAATAACACCCTGAACGCCCCGGCCAACGATGATATTCACCAACTGCAAACGGTGAACAGCAGCGGCAACACCGTTACCCTGCGTGATAACGTTGAAGTGGCCCTGAAAAACTACTTCGCCCAGCTTGATGGAGCCCCCGTTACAGAGGTGTACCAACTGGTACTCTCTGAAGTGGAAGCACCTTTGCTGGAGCAGGTGATGAAGTACACCCGCAACAACCAGACCAAGGCATCAACCATGCTCGGCCTGAACCGCGGAACCTTGCGTAAAAAGCTCAAGCAGTACGGGCTGCTATAATCGAGAAACCCTGACTTGAAGAGGGCCTCCCGGATACCCTTCGCGAGGCCCTTGTTCGTTCACCCCAAGTGAAGAATGTGACCCCATGGCAAACCAGGCTAATACCCCCGTCCGTCGCGCACTGATCAGCGTTAGTGATAAATCCGGCATCGTCGAGTTCGGACGCGCCCTCACCGACCGCGGTATCGAACTACTTTCCACCGGAGGCACCTTCCGCCTCCTGAAGGAAAATAAGGTTCCCGTTACCGAGGTCTCTGACTACACCGGGTTTCCCGAGATGATGGACGGCCGGGTAAAAACCCTGCATCCGAAAATCCACGGTGGCATTCTTGGTCGTCGGGGCACAGACGACGCCATCATGGGCGAGCACGGTATCAATCCGATTGATATGGTTGTGGTAAATCTTTACCCCTTCGAGTCCACCGTTGCCGATCCGGATTGCGACCTTGCGACCGCCATTGAAAACATCGACATCGGTGGCCCAACCATGGTTCGCGCTGCTGCCAAGAACCATAACGATGTCGCTATTGTGGTCAATGCATCGGATTACAGCCGCGTCGTTAAAGAACTGGATGAGAACGATGGTCAGCTCACCCACACCACGCGCTTTGATCTGGCCGTTAAAGCCTTCGAACACACTGCAGGCTACGACGGCGCCATCGCCAACTACTTGGGCGGCCGCACCGCAGACAACGACAATGCTGACTTCCCCCGCACGTTTAATGCCCAGTATGTAAAAGTGCAGGACATGCGCTACGGCGAAAACCCACACCAGCGAGCGGCCTTCTATGCCGAACGCAACCCGAAGGAAGCCAGTGTTGCCACTGCAAAACAGCTTCAAGGTAAAGAGCTGTCCTACAACAACGTTGCTGATACAGACGCGGCTCTGGAATGCGTAAAACCGTTCGCAGACCCGGCCTGTGTGATCGTCAAACACGCCAACCCCTGCGGCGTTGCAATCGGTGCGGATATTCTCCAGGCCTATGACCTGGCCTTTGCTACAGACCCTACCTCGGCGTTCGGCGGCATCATCGCCTTTAACCGGGAACTGGATGCAGACACCGCCAAGGCGATTATTGATCGCCAGTTTGTTGAAGTGATTATTGCGCCAACTATCGCACCGGAAGCAGTCGAACTGGTTGCCGCCAAGAAGAACGTCCGGCTGCTGGCCTGTGGCGAACTCAACGGTGAACGCGCCCAGTCTATGGACTACAAGCGGGTAACCGGTGGCCTTCTGGTACAGGATCGTGACCTGGGCATGGTGGCTATGGCCGACGTAAAAGTCGTAACTACCCGCCAGCCAACCGAACACGAACTAAACGACCTGCTATTTGCCTGGGAAGTGGCTAAGTACGTTAAGTCCAATGCCATCGTGTATGCCCGCTCGGGCCGCACCATTGGTGTGGGCGCAGGCCAGATGAGCCGCGTGTACAGCGCCCGCATTGCCGGCATCAAAGCCGCCGATGAAAATCTGGAAGTGAAAGGCTCGGTTATGGCATCTGATGCGTTCTTCCCATTCCGGGATGGCATTGATGCCGCCGCCGAAGCCGGTATTACTGCCGTGATTCAACCCGGTGGTTCCATGCGGGATCAGGAAGTCATCGACGCCGCCAACGAACACGGCATCGCTATGGTCTTCACAGGCATGCGCCATTTCCGGCACTGACGACAGCGCTTTGTAAAAGCTCTTTTTAAACATTCGGGGCAATAACATATGAATATTCTGGTAATCGGCAGTGGCGGACGGGAACATGCCCTCGCCTGGAAGGCGGCCCAGTCTCCGGGCGTGAACACGGTTTTCGTAACACCCGGGAATGCGGGCACCGCCCACGAACCGGGCGTAGAGAACGTCAACATCGACGTTCTGGATATTGAAGGCCTTGCAAAATTTGCGGTCGAGAACAGCGTTGGCCTTACCATCGTTGGTCCAGAAGCACCTTTAGTGGCGGGCGTTGTAGATCTCTTTGAAGAGCGCGGTTTACGCATATTTGGCCCAAGTGCCGATGCAGCACAACTCGAAGGCTCAAAAGCATTTACCAAGGATTTCCTCGCACGCCAGAACATCCCTACCGCTGGCTACGGCAACTTCACCGACGTAGACGAGGCTCTGGCCTACGTGCGTGAACAGGGCGCCCCTATCGTGGTCAAGGCCGACGGCCTCGCGGCAGGCAAAGGCGTCATCGTCGCTATGACTCTGGAAGAAGCCGAAAACGCTATCCGCGATATGCTGGCAGGCAACGCCTTTGGCGAAGCAGGCAGCCGTGTTGTGGTTGAGGAATTCCTCGACGGCGAAGAAGCCAGTTTTATTGTAATGGTGGATGGCGAGAATGTTCTGCCTATGGCCACCTCACAGGATCACAAACGCGTTGGCGATGGCGATACCGGCCCGAATACCGGCGGCATGGGCGCCTACTCCCCAGCTCCTGTCGTAACCCCTGACGTACATCAGCGTATTATGGACGAGGTAATCTACCCTACCGTGCGCGGAATGGCAGCCGAAGGTCACCCTTACAAGGGCTTTCTTTACGCTGGCCTGATGATCGACCCCAAGGGCGCGCCGAAAGTCATCGAGTTCAACTGCCGCTTTGGCGACCCGGAAACCCAGCCCATTCTGCTGCGCATGAAGTCGGATATCGTCGCGCTCTGTCAGGCAGCCATCGACGGTAAGCTGGACCAGTGCAGCTCTGATTGGGATGAACGCGCCGCCGTAGGTATTGTTCTAGCAGCCGGAGGCTACCCCGGCAGCTACAATAAAGGCGATGCTATTTCGGGCCTACCGGAAACAGAAACCGAAGGCGAGAAGGCATTCCACGCAGGAACAGCCCTGAAAGATGGTCAGGTGGTAACTAGTGGCGGCCGGGTACTGTGCGCAACGGCATTGGGCAATACGGTAACAGAAGCCCAGAGCCGAGCTTACACTCTCGCTAAAGCCATCAGCTGGGATGGTGCGTTTTATCGCAGCGACATTGCGTATCGCGCCATTGCCAGAGAAAAATCGTAACGACGCTCAGTCTGCTAAAGCCCGGCCAATGACCGGGCTTTTTTATGGGTTAATGTAAACGAGTTCGCCCAAAGGGTGTAAAACACAAACAAACTGGAATCGCCCAAATGCAGAAAAAATCTCCCTACACTGTCATTTTTCTACTTCTTTCCATGTTGCTTGTAAGTGCTTGCTCGCGCCATAGCATCTATGAAACTGCCATTGGCTTTGAACGCTCCGCCGCCGGCCTTGAAGCAGATAATATTACTGTGGGCGATTTAGAGATCGCGTACCTGCGAAACGCCGAAGCAAACAATGGCGACACCATTGTTCTAGTGCACGGTTTTGGGGCGAACAAAGATAACTGGACTCGCATGGCCCGAGAGCTCACAGACAATTTCAACGTTTACGCCATCGACCTTCCCGGCCACGGCGAAAGCAGCAAGCCACTGGATCTGGGATACCGTTTTGAGCAACAGGTTGCCCACCTTGCCAGCATTCTGGAGGCCTTGGGCATCAACGAGATGCACATGATGGGCAACTCCATGGGCGGCGGTATTACAGCACTTTACACCGCGACCTACCCGGAGCAAGTTAAAACCGCCGTACTGTTCGATCCCGCTGGCATTCTGGATTATGAAAACGAGATGGTCAGCATGGTGCTCGCAGGCGACAATCCACTCATACCCAGCAAGCCAGGAGACTTCGATCGCTTGATGGATTTTGCTATGGCAGACCAGCCTTTTATTCCCTGGCCGATTCCAGGTGTTCTGGAAGAAAAGGCCATCGCCAATGAGGAGGTGAACAAAGTGATCTTCGCCGCCATCAAGGAAGTTGGCTTCACATCGGATTTCCGTAACGCGATTGCAAAGATAGAAGACCCCGTTCTCATTGTCTGGGGCAAAGAAGACCGTATTCTCGACTACCGCAACGGCGCCGTGTTTCAGCAGACTATTCCCGGCTCACAGCTGGAAATACTGGAAGGCATTGGCCATGCACCGATGATCGAGGCACCGGAAGAGTCTGCGCGCCTGTTCCTTGAGTTCGCCAAACCCCTCCTATCACCAGCCGGGTAAATCAATTGCGCGAGAGGTTCTGCCGTTATTGTCTTCAACGGTCGGGGAAAACAAGGTAGCCTTACATAGAAGCTAATTTTTCCCCTTAAAGAACCTCTCATGCCTGAAGCTATCTGGATTTCTTTTGCATTCGGCCTTGGCCTTCTGATCAAAGCCGTCGGTTTGCCTCCGCTGGTAGGTTATCTGGCAGCAGGCTTTGTACTGAGCGGCCTTTCCGCCAGTCCGCATACCAATATTTCCGCCGAGCCTACGGCAGTGCTTGCCCACATAGCACATCTGGGCGTTCTGTTAATGCTGTTTACAGTAGGGCTCAAGCTAAAGTTCAAGTCTGTTATCAGCCCAGAGGTAATTGGTGGCAGCCTACTGCATTTCTCCATCACTTGCTTTGTATTCACGCCAGGTATCTACCTGCTGATGGATATAAGTTGGTACGTGGCGTTCATGCTAGCCGTTGCGCTGTCCTTCTCCTCGACAGTGCTGGCGGCAAAGGTACTGGAGAACAAGCGCGAACTTCGAGCATTTCATGGCAGGGTGTCCATTGGCATTCTAATTATGCAGGATTTGATTGCTCTGCTTGTTATGAGTCTCGCGGCAGGCAAGGCGCCTTCGGAGTGGGCCTTGATCGTTTTCGGCCTGCCGCTGCTGAGGCCGTTGTTATACAAACTGCTGGATGTCAGTGGCCACGATGAGCTTTTGGTTCTTTTGGGCATGCTGTTGGCGCTGGTTCTCGGAGGACTGGGCTTTGAAGCCGTTGGCCTCAGTTCAGAGCTAGGCGCCTTAGTATTTGGTGCTATTCTCGCGAACCACCCGCGCAGTCAAGAACTGGCAAAATCTCTGTGGAGCGTGAAAGAAATATTTCTTGTGGGCTTCTTCCTGCAAATCGGTATCGGCGGCCAGCCAGACACCAACGCCATTATATTTGCTGTGGTGGCGGCGCTGGTGCTGCCCATCAAGGGCATTCTCTTTTTCTTCCTCATGTTGTTGTTCCGCCTGCGCGCCCGTAGTGGCTTCCTCACAGCGCTGGCGCTTACCAACTACAGTGAGTTTGGGCTTATCGTCGCTAGCATTGCACTGCCGGAATGGTTGGTGCCTCTGGCAATAACGGTAGCTTTGTCGTTCCTGATTTCCGCGCCTCTGAACCGGCTGGCCCACCCACTATACGACCGTTTGGGTAATCGCCTTGTGGGCTTCGAGAGCCAAAAGCGGCACCCAGACGAGCTACCCGTTTCTCTGGGTGACACACGGGTTCTGGTTATGGGCATGGGGCGCACCGGGACCGCCGCCTATGATTGGCTACAAACCACTGAAGCAAGATTGATGGCTCTGGATTCAGACCTCGCAAAGGTAGAGCGACACCAAAAGCAGGGGCGAAACGTGGTTTACGCCGATGCTGAAGACAAAACCTTTTGGGAGGCACTGCACATGCCCGCTCTGGAAGCTGTCATTCTTGCGATGAGCGACATAGAGGCGAAACTTATCGCAGCGCAAAAGCTGCGCAAGCATGGATATACCGGCTATATTGTTGCGCACACCATGTTCGAAGACGAGGCAAAGAGCATTCGTGAAGCCGGTGCAGACGACGCCTATCTCACCATGAGCGAAACGGGCGTAGCTCTGGCTAGTCACCTTCTTGAGAGAGCCCCGGTTACCTCGCAAACACCGGTTTCAGATCAGGCAAGCTGAGCTCTGCCTCAGGGCAGAGCACAGGTACGAAAGCCCGTGTACACGTCGTTTCTCTCGGGCAGGTATGCCTGACGGTAGGTGCCACGAATCAAGCTGGATGAAGTGGCACAACTGCCTCCCTTGCTCACCTTGTGGTCCCCGAACTGCAGTGTGGACATGAACGGATACATGTCGATGCAAAAGCCGTCATAAGGCAAAAACTGGCTACTGGTCCACTCCCACACTGTGCCGATCATTTGGCGGCAACCAAAAGGGCTGTCGCCCTCGGGATAGTCTGTTACCGGGTTCTGCGCCATTCCACTGGCATTCATATCTGCATGCATGGCATCAGGATGCTTATTGCCCCAAGGGTACTTACTGAATGGCTCACCTTCGCAATTCCCAAGCGCTGCGGCCTCCCATTCTTGCTCGGTAGGCAGGCGCCGCCCCGCCCACCGACAGTAGGCTTCTGCCTCCCAATAACTAACATGGGTTACTGGGGCATTCGGATTCAACGGCTGCCAACGATCAAACAAACGCTCCTGCCACTGGCCATCTTTCCAGCGCCAATAAAGCGGGTGCCGAGGTGCTTGTACCATAGGGGCTGACACCCCGTGAACCAGCGCCACATCAACGTCTGTTCTCAGCCATTTCTGGCCACCAAACGACCAAAGCTCGGGTTTTTGGTAACCATCATCCTCTACAAACGCCATAAACTCACGGTTGCTGACCAGATAACGGGAAATCGCAAACTCACCCAAGCGCACTAGGTGGCGGGGTTTTTCCGCGTCGAAGGCAAAATCCTCGGTGGCATACTGCGGCGAGTCCCCCGGCATGCCAATGTGCCAGTTACCGGCGGGAACAGTAACATCACGCTGCGCTGTGCTGGCTTGCAGCTCACCCGGTGCGGGGCGTTTGAAATCTGCACTGGGTGGCGGCTCGTAACCTACCGTTTGGCGGCACCACACTAGCGACTCTATGTGCATGTTCTGGTGAAAGATGGCGTATCGATATAGGTAAAGCTCACGATCTGTCAGCGGATTGAGCTCAATCCGCTTCGACATTTTGTCGTACACATGATCAAAATAGGCCAAGGTTTTTTCAAGGCCGGGAAACAGATCTTTGCGCCAGCGATCCCGGTGATCAATATGGAAGGAGTCCCATAGATCATCCATGGAAGGGTCAAAGCTGGCATCGCCATCCAGAAGATTGAACACAAACACTTCATAGAAAAAAGCAGCGTGACCCATTTCCCACAGCGGTGGATTCGCGCCTGGGTGATAAGGTACCTCAAGCTGCTGCTCACTCAATGATGTAATGAGTTCCCGCGTTCTTAGTCGCGTTTGCGCAAGCGCCGCCAGCAATTCAGCCTTATGCATGTGCTCCGCTTCCATCATGGCTCCCCAAACTTGATTCATTTTTTAAACGGTCATGCCCAAACCAGCATAATAACCGGCACCGCAACCACCGTAACTATGGCTGTAAGGGGCAACCCCAAACGCCAATAGTCGCCAAATTCGTAACCTCCGGGTTCCATAACCAAAGCATTGGACTGGTGCCCTATGGGGGTCATGAAAGCGCAGGAGGCACCCACGGCAACTGCCATCAATACCGCATCCGAGGGTATCTGCAATTCATTTGCCAGGCTAAGCGCTATGGGTGCGACCACAATAGCTGCAGCTGCATTGTTTACTACGTTGGATAACAGCGTTGTGCCCACCAGTATCATGACCAATACCGACACAATTGAAAGGCTCTCGCCCAAAGCCAACATTTGTGCGGCTATCAACCCGGCCCCACCCGTGGTTTCCATGGCCTGCCCCACCGGTATCATCGCCGCCAGCAACACAATCACAGACCAATCAATAGATTTGTAGGCTTCCGCCGCAGATATGAGTTTAACCAACACCATGGCAACTGCCCCGGCCACCAATGCCACAGGCGCTGAAAGTAAGCCGGCAACAATTGCAACAATACTGGCGAAAAAGATGCCTGAGGCCATCACGGTTTTGCGCGGAGACCCTAAGCGCAGCCCTCTCTCTGCAAGCGGCAAACAACCCAACTCTGCAAGAGTGCTAGGCAGGGAATCCTCAAAACCCTGAACCAGCAATATATCACCAGCATTGAACCTGATATCGCCAATACGCCTCTTCAAGCGATAACCCAACCGTGCCACGGCAACCACGTTCAGCTGATTGCGCTCCCGCAACTTCAATCGGTTAGCCGTCTGCCCCACCAAAGACGACTCGGGCGCGATAACCGCCTCCACAAGATGCAGTTCGCCCTTCTCTATCCGAACGGAGGCAGCTTTTTCATCGCCTTTGCTTTCCGGTTCGGCTGATTCCGTTGCGGCTTCAGGACTGCTGCCTTCACTGTCGCCGTCCGCCTCTTTGCTGTCCATATCCTGATGTGCAAGCTTCAGACCTGTTTTATCAAGAAACGTTTGCAGGCTTTCGGTGTCGGCCTCGACAAGCAACACATCATCTTCGCGCATGATTTTATAGGTGGAAGGCACTGCATGGCGCTGTTCGCCACGAATCAAAGCAAGAACAATAATGTCCGGCTCGTCTCCGGCACTGGTTATGAGGTTGTGCAAGGTTCCGCCCGCATGGGGGGAGTCCTCCGGAATACGCAACTCGGTAACATATTCACCAACACTGAACAGCTTGCTGCCAGCAGAGTTGTCTTCCCTGCGGGGCGTAAAACGCCAACCAATCAGTGTAATAAAGGCAATACCTGCCAGCGTGATCGCCACGCCTACAGGGGCAAAATCAAACAGCCCGAAGGTGCCGCTTTCGCGATAAGAGGCAATGATAATGTTGGGCGGGGTGCCGATGAGTGTCATGGTGCCGCCGAGCAAAGAACCGAAAGCCAGCGGCATTAGCAGCAATGAAGGTGAGCGCCCTGCTTCCCGCGACATCCAGATAGCAACCGGCATCAGCAGTGCAAGCGCACCAACGTTATTAATGAACCCGGAGCAAAGCGCAACCACGCTGGTGAGGGTAAGCACCTGCAGTGTGGGCCTGTGGCCAATTTTACCCAGCAGGCGTGCGATATTATCTACCACACCTCCATTCACCAAGCCCTGACTGATCACCAGTACCGCAGCCACAGTGATCACAGCAGGATGGCCAAAACCGGCAAACAATTCCTCAGTGGGCACCAGTCCGGTTACTGCCACCGCCAAGAGCGCCAGCATGGCAACCACATCAAAGCGCAGGCGGTTCCACACAAACATGGCAAGTGTGATTCCGAGCACCGCAAATACAATGCCTTGCTCGATACTCAAGATTGATCTCCTGTTCCTTTAGAGGTAACTGAATATAGCAAAGCCCAAAACAAAAACCCCGCGAACTGTCTCCAGTTGCGGGGTTTTTATGCTCCCGGAACAACTCCGGGAGCGGGGTACTATTAACCGTTCAATTAACCGAACTGGTTCATAGTGTTATCAGCACCACCGGCTTTCAGCGCAGCATCACCAGCGAAGAATTCCTTGTGGTCGTCACCGATGTTAGAACCAGCCATATCCTGGTGCTTAACGGTAGCGATACCCTGACGGATCTCTTCACGCTGAACACCTTTAACGTAGGCCAGCATGCCTTCTTCGCCGAAGTAGCCTTTGGCCAGGTTGTCGGTAGACAGGGCCGCAGTGTGGTAAGTCGGCAGAGTGATCAGGTGGTGGAATACACCCGCTTCACGTGCAGCGTCGCGCTGGAAGTTAGCAGTCCACTCGTCAGCCAGCTTACCCAGCTCAGTGTTGTCGTATTCTGCACTCATCAGCTTGGCGCGGTCGTAGGCAGAAACATCCTTGCCTTCTTCCTGCATGGCGTCGAATACCTGCTGACGGAAGTTCAGAGTCCAGTTGAAGGACGGGCTGTTGTTGTAAACCAGCTTGGCATCAGGAACTTCTGCCTTGATGCGGTTAACCATGGCAGCGATCTGGCCAACGTGAGGCTTCTCGGTTTCGATCCACAGCATGTCGGCGCCGTTCTGCAGGCTAGTGATGCAGTCCAGAACAACACGATCTTCACCAGAACCTTCTTTGAACTGGAACAGGCCAGAAGCCAGACGCTTAGGCTTCAGCAGCTTGCCGTTAGACTTGATTACAACGTCACCGTTCTCGATCTGGGAAGCGTCTTCGATGTACTCACCATCGATGAAGCTGTTGTACTGGTCGCCCAGGTCACCCGGCTCGTTGGTTACAGCGATTTGCTTGGTCAGGCCAGCACCCAGGGAGTCGGTACGAGCAACGATAACACCGTCGTCCACACCCAGCTCAAGGAACGCCAGACGAACAGCGTTGATCTTGGACAGGAAGTCGGCGTGAGGAACGGTTACTTTACCGTCCTGATGACCACACTGCTTCTCGTCAGAAACCTGGTTTTCGATCTGGATGCAGCAAGCACCCGCTTCGATCATCTGCTTGGCAAGCAGGTAGGTTGCTTCGTCGTTACCGAAACCAGCGTCGATGTCTGCAATGATGGGTACAACGTGAGTTTCGTGGTTGTCGATCTGCTTGATCAGCTCTTCTGCCTTGGCAGTGTCGCCCGCTTTTTCAGCAGCTTCCAGATCGCGGAACAGGTGGTTCAGTTCCCATGCATCTGCTTGACGCAGGAACGTGTACAGCTCTTCGATCAGGCCAGAAACAGCGGTTTTCTCGTGCATGGACTGGTCAGGCAGAGGACCGAACTCGGAACGCAGAGCGGCAACCATCCAGCCAGACAGGTACAAGTAGCGACGCTTGGTGTTACCAAAGTGCTTCTTGATAGCGATCATTTTCTGCTGGCCGATAAAACCGTGCCAGCAACCCAGAGACTGGGTGTACTTGGAAGAATCGGCATCGTAGGCAGCCATATCTTCACGCATAATCTTTGCAGTGTACTTGGCGATGTCCAGACCAGTCTTGAACTTGTTCTGGGCGCGCATACGTGCGGCGTGCTTAGGGTTGATGGCGTGCCAAGTCGGGTTTTGCTTCACAATGGAAGCAATGCTATCGACGTCTTTTGCGTAAGGCATGAGCTCGATCCTCAGTGTGTTGATGAAAAAGTTAGTGAATGGTGCCCAGGGGAAACACCGGGCTACTTACGGCGTTGGCAGTACTTTAATGGCTCAGGATTTATAATTGAAATTTATATGATCTATTTTCAGCATTTTTTCAATGAATACCAACAATGACTGCACGCAACTAAGCCAACCAAACTTATACCGGGCCAAGCCTCAAGACTGGCCCAAGACCACAAGTCTGTCGCCAGCTTGCAGCTCCAGATACTGCCTGCGCGGGGGGTTGAGCAGTAGATGCCTACCTCGGGCGTCTGCAGTAGCGCGAAATACACCAAGCGCCACTTCGCCTTCCGCTGCCAGCACCTTTTCCAGCACATGAAAATCAGCACTGGCCGGCAGAGGGTAATCTTCTGGATCCCGAAACCGGATCTCGGCGCCACCAACGGTAAACAGCTCATCCAGTACCACCCTAAGTTCCCTGCGCAAGGCCACCTGAGCCAATATGTGGCTGAGAATCATCGGGCTTATAAGCATTTCGCTCTGGTGGCCAAAGAGCAGTTGCCGGTTGTCTGGGTCACTCAACTCCATAATGAGTTGGGGTCGCCCGGATGCCTCCGCTAATATGTCTTCAAGCTGCAGATAGCCCACCATGGTTCGTGCATCGGCCTCTTCTCCAGAGGCCAGCCGGTCGCTACTAAGCAGTATAATCGTGTCGTAGTCAGCCGGATTGATCCGGCGCAATTCATCTTCAACCATGTAGTCCGCTTCAATGTGGCTATAGCCTTCAAGCGATTTGCCAGCGGCATAACGGTTAAGCGCCTGTTCACGCTCGGATGCGGGTACAACAGAGACGATATCCAGTACCGGCTGGCCCGGACCATAACTGGCGAACTCCGCCATTAAACTTGGCACCCGGCGGTTCCAACCCAGCAAGAGTATGCGGCGCCCCTCCAGACCCTCCCCACGCACGGAACGTTTCGCTTCGCTACGATTTATCTGCGGCAAAGCCTGTGCTTTCGGGTCGGCATAGGTTTCGGAATAGTCTCTGGCCATCATTACAACCCGGTCTTCAGCTTCGATGCGCGTATCGGAGGGCGCTGCCAGACGAATATCCCAGCTTTGGCCACTGCGGCGAAGCAGGCCAAGCACGATAACATTCGGGCGGACGGCTGCCAGCTCACCAAGAGACAAGCCCGCTACCGCCTCACCACCGCGAACATAAATTTCATTGCCCGCACCGGCCGTAAGCAGTTCGTTATAAATTTCCGATAATCCCGGGTGCAACACGTTCTGCACCATCAGGCGGCTGATGGTGGCGTTGCCCGCGACCACCTCCACAGCGCCGGGATAGGCCCGCTCTACCACGGGCAGTTTTCGGATATCCTGAATCTCAGCCACCACAAAGGGCAAAGGCGCCTGATACTGGCGCGCCTGCGCCGCAATCGAAAGCAGCGCTTTAACGGTTTCTACATCCGAGGTGACCAGGCTGCCCGCCTCATACACGGCACTGGGCACGATAACCGCAGCCGCATCAAGACAAGCCACACGGTGCAAAGCGTCCGGTTGAATGGCAGAGCCAGAACGCAGGATGATCTGACGAGCCCGGCGGCCAATACCCGGCTCTGCACGCAGTTCGTGAACCTGCTCCGCCGAAGCATCTTCAGATAAAACGACGAGGTTCAGTTTCTGGGTATCATGCTTTTCCAGAAACCGGCGCATGCGACCGGAAGAGCCCAGCAACTCAGCAAGTAAAGGCAGGGTTTGGCTGGTCCAGCCCAACACGACCACATGGTTTTTCAAGGTAACCGGAGTGAGGCCACGTTCGAGATCCGCCATTTTGGCAATCAGCCAGCGCGTCAGTATTGCGACCAGCGTGCCCATAAACACCACGTACCCGCTAACAGTCAGCAGTGTAGAGACAAAGCGCTGCCAGGTGCCTACATCGTCACCCAGATAACCGGGGTCGGTCAGGCGCAGAAAAGCCCACCAGACAGCAGAGCCCGGATCGTCAAATTCACCACCCTGCGGAACCACCAGCAGCCCCCCGATCAGCGAGATAAGGCCAATAAAAATACCCACCACTAGCAACTGGAAGCCTGCACCTTTTACTAGTTGTCGCTCAACAATAAACTTCACACGGTCGACGACGCGAAACGGCAACATGGCGGTTTTTTTCATCAGTTTGGTCCGGTGTGCATTGAGTTGGGGTCAGAGGGCGATGAGCTGTGTGAAGCTATGGATGATAATGGCAGCGCCAGCGCTTCTCGCAGCGACGAGGTAAACTGCAGAACCCCTTCCACTGGCCCCAAACCACCTCGGGCGAGCGTGCGCTGAGGCTGGGACTGCAGATCGGCGATCACAATGCGTGTGCCGTTGTTCTGGCAGGTAGCGATCAGCTTATTAAGGGCAGACAGGCCACCCGCATCCAGAACGGTAACGCCGTCCATATATAGAATAAACCCGTCCACGTTGCGGGACAGCTCAGCTAACTCTCCAAAAATACGATCGGCCGCCGCAAAAAACAGCGGGCCGTTGATTTTGAATACCCTCCAGCCGGGCGGTAGGTTTTCATCGCTCACCCGCTTACCCGTGGTGATATCGGTCACTTTCGTCATCTCCGCCATTTCCCGCATAAACAGCACAGCGGCCAACAGCACACCTGTGGTGATCGCAATCACCATGTCCAAAGCCACCGTTAAAGAAAAGCAGGTGAGGAAGACCAATACATCGCTGCGCGGTGCGGTTTTCAGAAGATGCACAGCCTTGGGTGCCTCGCTCATGTTCCAGGCCACCATAATCAGCAAAGCAGCCATGGCAGGCATGGGCAAATAAGCGAGTACGCCTGCCAGTGATACCAAGGCCAATAACACCACAATCGCATGGATCATAGCGGCAACCGGCGATTCCGCACCGGCCCGGTAATTGGCAGCAGATCGGGCAATAGCAGCCGTAGCCGTAATACCCCCGAAGAAGGGCACAATAATATTACCTAGCCCCTGCCCCATCAGTTCGCTGTTGGCACTGTGGCGCTTGCCAGTCATGCCATCAAGCACTACAGCACAAAGCAAGGACTCAATCGCACCAAGCATAGCCACGGCAAACGCCGCCGGCAGGAGTTCTCGCACCATGCTCCAAGAGAACCCGAGAGGGTTGCCATCGGCACCCGCCTGCTGCCACGGCCATGCAAATTCTGGAAGAAACGGCGGAATACCCGCTCCCGTGCCGCCCCCGGGCAGCAGATAACTGAAGCGCGACCCTATGGTATCTACAGTGGCCCCATTGGCGTTCAACCACACGGCCAGCAGGCTACCAATAATCACCGCTGGCAAATGTGGAGGAACCGGTGTTTTCAGGCGCGGCCAGAGCAGCATCACCGCAAGCGTAACCACCGCAACCAGAGCGCTCATGCTGTCCAGCGCCGGGAAAGCCTGCGCCAGCACCGCCAGCTTGTCCCAGTAGTGCTCTGGCATGCTTTCCACAGACAACCCAAAGAAGTCTTTCACCTGCAGCGTTGCAATCACCACTGCAATACCACCGGTGAAGCCAAGGGTGACGGATTCGGGGATGTATTCAATGAAGCGCCCCAACCGCATGAGCGCCATGATGACCAACAACACCCCGGACATCAGGGTTGCCAGCAACAAGCCACCAAGACCGTATGATTGCGCGATGGGGTAAAGGATAACGACGAAAGCCGCCGTAGGGCCGGAGACACTGAAACGGCTACCGCCGGTCAGAGCTATAATAAACCCGGCAATAAACGCCGTGTAGAGGCCGTACTGTGGCGCAACACCGCTTGCAATCGCCAACGCCATGGCCAAAGGTATTGCAATAATGCCCACCGTAACACCGGCCATCAAATCCCGTAGAAAGCGGCGGCTGTTATAGGGCTGGTCAATACAGGCTTCCCGGAAGGCGTGGGCAAGCCGGAGTGAAAAAAGATGAGCGCGATGGGGCATACTGGCCTCGTGTCTGGGAATACATGCAAGTAGCGAGGCCCTACATCATATATAATTTCGCCATGAAAAGTTTATCCATCGCCGTACTGGCTTTATTGATTGGCAGCCTCACGGGGTGCGCAGCCATGCTTTCTTCCAGCAAAGAGAATGCGGATACGAGGCCAGAAACTCTTTATGAGTCGCGCTTAACCGATGCCAACACAGGCAAGATATTGAGCCTAGAAGCACTTGCCCAAAAGCTGGCCCAGACTGACGTAGTGGTCATTGGCGAATACCATGGACATCAAGCCGCACACTTACTGCAATCGCAAATTCAAACAGCTCTTTACCGCCAGCAACCGCAACAGGTGCTATCCATGGAGCAGTTCAATCTGAACAACCAAGCGGCTGTCGATGCCTACCTAAGCGGTAAAACCGGTGAAACTGAATTTATAGAAGACAGCAATGCCTGGGCGAATTACCGCGCCTCCTACCGCCCACTGGTGGAATTTGCACGACAACATGGCCTGCCCGTTATTGCAGCCAACGCCCCCGCAACCATAGTGCGCTGTGTTGGTCGCACAGGGCCGGAGCACCTGAATACGCTGCCAACCAGCGAACAGGCACAACTACCCGACAACCCATTTATGGACACGCCCGCCTACCGGGAAAAATTCGATGCCACCATTACCAGCAGCCACGGCGCAGCAGACGACGCCATGCGCGAACGCATGAACAACACCTATCAAGCCCAACTGCTGCGCGACAACACCATGGCAAGCCGCATACTCGCTGCCTGGAAAGCCCACCCGAAGGCGCAGATCATCCACACCACCGGCACATTTCACAGCGAAGAACATCTGGGCACCGTCGCCTTGCTGAAACAACGGGCACCGGATATTTCGATTGCCGTGATTTCACCGGTAGTATGGCCTGCGGATGCCGAAACAGCACCACTGCTTGAGAACCAAAACAAAGGCGACTTTCTTTATTTTATCCAGCCTTTGCCAACGGAGTTCCTTGACGAAGACCGGGAACACAAAGCAATGTCTGCAAGGTTCAAACGCCCCTCTGATGCCACCTGCCCGGGAGATTCTCCATGAAAGTCATAGCTGCCCTTATTCTGGGCTTGAGTGCCATCATATCAGCCTCGCTGATTAGCGATGGCCTCACCGACCTGCGTACCGGTGATCGCTACGTAACGGTAAAGGGTGTTGCAGAACGGGAAGTAAATGCCGACCTAGCCCTGTGGCCAATCCGCTTTGTCGCCACCGGGGTGAGCCTAAGCGAAGCTCAGGACAAAGCCCGTAGCAGCCGCAACGCCATCATGGCCTTCCTGAAACTGCAGGCCATCGGCGACAGCGCCGTGGAACTGCAACGGCTGGATGTGACCGACACCCGAGCCAACCCTTATCAGGACAACAATAGCGAACAGAAATTTATCATCAGCCAGACTCTGATGGTGCGCAGTGAAGATATTGAGAAAATCCGCCAAGCCGCACAAGGCGTTAGCGAACTGGTGGATTCTGGCGTAGTGCTCTCATCTGACTATGGCCCAAGCGGCCCAACCTACTTGTTCAACGGCCTGAACGACATCAAGCCAGGCATGATTGCGGAAGCCACGGCATCCGCCCGAGAAGCCGCCAGCCAATTTGCCGAAGATGCCAAAACCGAACTGGGCGACCTACGCCGGGCCAATCAAGGCGTGTTCCAGATACTGGCCCGGGATCAGGCTCCGGGGGTTTCAGAGCAACAACACCCGGTAAAGACCGTGCGGGTAGTTTCTACCGTTGAGTACTATTTGCGATAGCTTACACAGGCATCAAGCAACGGCTTTATGCGCATTCGCCAGACCCCAAGGTTCGGAGCAATGGCCGTGCCGACGGACTAGTCCAACAGACATTTAAAGGTCACGCTGCGCACGACCATTAAATGACTAGGTGTTATGGTTTTCCAAAAGTATGGAACAGGTTTTCGTGAAATTATCATTCTTTTTAATGTGGGCTAGTGGTGGGCTAATGCTATTTCAGCATTTGATCTTCAAGCCTTTCTTGCTGCATCGCCTAAAGGTCAGGCATGAAAAGCTATGGAAGGAAATTGGAGCACCTAGGTTTTTTCAATCAGTAGAGTTCTCCGATGACCTTGTTCAGCTCGCCAGAGAACCCGAGCAAATTCCCGCCCAGAATTCAGGCCGAACAATAGCGACCTACACGTTGCTACGAGCGTATTCCGGCCTTGATAGAACAGTCCTGATTCTGCTCTATATATTATTTGCCTTTGCTGTTTATTGGTACATTTTTGAAAAGTGAGAGCATTGCTGCTGTTAGCTCGAGCTCTCTCGGTAACAGCGCTGGCCAAAAAATGCATACAAATTGTTGTAGTCCATTCCGGCCTTCGGTCTCCACTGGACGGCCCTGCCGGGGGTCGCTAAACAAAAGCGTTAAATTGAGATGGAAATCGAGTACGCATATAGCTTTTCAGAAAATGTCTTTTACGCAGGCTTAGGGATGTTGCGCTTTTACCTGTGGCTCATCCCCTTCGCATTCGTCTACAGCTACCACAAGCGCAGAGGCTCCGTACTTAAGATTTTCTGGGCTCTGTGTGCGGCCTTGGCGCTTTTATACTGGGAGTATGACTCGCTAACCAGTAAGCATACGACGAGAACGGGGTAACTATGGAGCAGAAGAGTGGGCGGTTAGTCTCACTCACTCCAGAACAAATAGAACGTTTCTGGTCCATATCAATCGGCGGGAGTGGCGGCTGGTCCTGCTATTTATTGGTCAAAGCAGAAGGTCGTGACTACGAGAGTTTTATTGTTCATAAGCGGCAACACCTCTGTGAGGATGATGCGAAATTGCTTAATGCCGACTACCGCAAGAGATAAATTTAACAAGTGGCTGTTGTCGAACGCGCTAACGCGCGCCGCCTTCTGCGTTGAGGCAAGGTACACTCTGCTATGGCAGAATTACTAGAGTTCGAGACCGAGAGGCTGCGTTTGCGGCAATGGCGAGAAAGCGATTTCGAGCCGTTCGCAGCACTTAACGCTGACCCACAGGTTATGGAGTTCTTTCCCGAACCGCTGGGTCGTCAGGCGAGTAATGAGATGGCGGAGAAAATTCGCTCGCTCATTGAGCAGCGCGGTTGGGGATTCTGGGCGCTAGAGGTTAAGGGTGTCGAGCCTTTTATTGGTTTTTGTGGGCTACACGTACCTACAGCAAGCTTGCCTTTTTCGCCGCGTGTCGAGATTGGTTGGCGATTATCCTCAGCCCACTGGGGGAAAGGCTATGCATCAGAGGCTGCATTTGGTTCACTCAATGTTGCGTACCACCGGCTGGAGCTACCTGAGGTTGTCTCCTTTACCACCGTGGGCAATCGGCGGTCGCGCCGTGTCATGGAGCGCATCGGCATGAAATACAGTTGCGAGTTCGAACATCCCAGCTTACCCGAGGATAGTCTGTTGCGGCCGCATGTACTTTATCGGTTACGACGAGAACAGTGGGATGCAAAAGTCTAACCATTAGCTCCGGTTCGTTCCGGCTCCATGGGGCCTCCACCGGACGCCTTTTTTAACGCGACTTTGCCTTTATTGTGAGGTCGTCACTGAGCACCGTTATTCACGAATGGAGACACAATGAACATCAAGGATGAATGGAAGAAAATAAAGTCAGTGCTAGAGCAAGGTCAGGCTTCAACCGTCTATTGCTCAATCGCCACTGTTAACCCCGACGGCACACCCCATATCACACCTGTTGGCACTGTTTTTTTACGCGATGACCAGAGTGGTTACTTTTTTGACCACTACGCAGAGGCTTTGGGGAGAAATATCGATCAGAACCCTAATGTTTGCATTATGGCTGTCAACGCTGGTCGATTTTTTTGGCTCAGGTCTCTACTAAAAGGGCACTTTGTTTCTCCGCCTGGCGTAAGGCTCTATGGAAGAGTTGGGCCTATCCGAGAAGCTACGGCTGAGGAAGTCGAGAAGATAGAGAAACGGGTTAAGCCATCTCAATGGATGAAGGGCGCGAGGATGCTTTGGAGCGGTTTCACCCACGTCCGAGATATTGAATTTACCCATTATAAGCCGATTACCTATCCAGTCATGATGGATGGGATGTGGCCGGAACATTCATAACCACGTGGTCAGCGAGCCCACATTCCCACTGGGGTTATACAGGCAAAGAAATTGAGTCTATCGATCTCCTATATCGTTGAAAATGCAGGATGGGCTGAGGTAGCCATTTCAGATGGTGACCAAAAGATCGTGAACAACGTGTCTTACTTGCATGACAGCCTTCGCGATCTGGCAGAGCTTGCAATAGCCGTAAGCACGGGAGCCAGAACTGCGAAAGCGACCTTCATGGATGAGTCTGGGGAGCTGCAGTTGGTTCTGCACAAAGACCAAAACCAAATGGCTTTTGAGGTTCGCTGGTTTAAAGATTGGGCAAGTTGGGGGCTCGGCTCTTCATCAGATTATGATGTTTTGTTTAAAGGCGAAACCACGGCGGAGCACATCAGTAACCGGATAACCGGTATCCTCACAAACATCCATGACCGCATCGGCCCAAGCAAATACAAAGAAATGTGGGGTGAGCACGAATTTCCATTGGAACAGTACCGGAAACTTACCGGTACATAAAGGGCTATATGCCTGTGGTTCCCGCAGCCACAGGTTTACGTTGCAGTTCAGTTGATTATTTGCCGCGGTATGCCGCAAGGTCTTGAGTTTTCTGGGTAGGAGCTAGGCATTCAAATTCTGATTGAGCTGCAAGCGATCAAATAGCTTTTAGTTACTCTTGTGATACTGGACGCCCACGTTAAAAACCCCGCGCCAGTCGCGCATTTGCAAATGCGCTCGCTTGTTCCGTCAGCTAAACTTGCCTACAATCAACTTCTAAATGGATTTTCGACTTCAAGGATGAAAGAAGATGAATGCCGTTCTACAGCCCTTTGGTGAAACCTTCGCCCAAAATCAGCTTCGCGTTCGACTCGAGCACAGTCTCGACCAGAAAAAACTATTCGCTGCTATTGATGCAGATCCAAAACTTGTCGGCGCCGGTGTTGTTTATATTGATGCCAACTTCACTATTGTTACCCTTCGAAAATTTCAGCCGCTTTGCAGCATTGAACCGATAAAGATCATTTTGCGTGAGCCACGCCAACCAACCTCGCCCATCCAGCATGCTCAGGATCTTTCTGCAACACCGAGGGAAAGCCAAATGTTGGCTGAAGTGCTGGGAGCCTCTCTTTCATGTGGCGCGGCGCTGCTAAGTTGGGTAGTTATCGTCGGAAGTACCGGTGTAATCCCTCTGACCGGTGGAGCCAGTTCAGCGCTCACAGCTTTGTCCTACTCTGCGTTTGCAGCGAGTTCACTACAGTGCATGAATGGCCTCGCGCGAGTGGGAATGGAAGCACGTAACCCTGAGCTCAAGGACCAAATCGATTCAGAGGAATGGTATAGCACCGCTGCAACAAGTCTCGACGTTATCTCTCTTGGTGGCGCCGCAGCGGCTGGGTTTGTGACGGTACGTATGGTTAAGACTCTGCATGCACAGGGGGTTACTATCCGAGAAGCTCTGGAAGGCCTCAGTCGCCCTCAAAGGACACGGCTAACCGAAGAAATCGTACGCATGAATAAGCCGGGCATTTCCAACAAGATGCTCAAGTTCCTTAAGCGAAATGGAACTGTGCCCAAACGCTATACAAAAACTCAAATTTCTCATACCACTAAGCAACAGTTAAAAGACGCTTTGGGTGCCTTCTTTAGCTTCTCGGGAAGTGCCTCCAATGGTGTGGTACGCACTCTTGCTATCGGCATTTATGAGGAAGTTCAATGAGGCGCGATAATAAAGAGGCTACTGACGCTCAGGATATCAGTTTATACCCCCCTGGTATGGGAGCGTTTTTGCTGGCTACTTTATGCATGCTGGCTACGCATACTTGCCTGCTTTTATCCGTGTACGCCCTCTATGTTCAGCCGATTCCCAATCACGAAGATTCGGCTGGGTTAATTCTGGCAGTAGGCGCACTCAGCGCTTTTTTGGTGATTCATCCGAGCTTTCTCCTGACACGAGCCAAACCTCGCAACCTTCGTTTTCTAGGTACGTTGAGCACCATCTATGCAGTATTTCTTCTCTTAGTCAGCATATGGTCGCTTTATGTCGCCGATCCTTTGATCTACATTGCCGGAATTGGCCTTACAACGGCTACAGTTTGTAGACTTATTTACAGGAGTAGCAGAATCCGCCTTTTTTCTGATCACTACGTGCGGTTGTGGGGTCTACTGAAAGAACCTAATAGAAAACACATCCAAAATACTCCACCAGCGGAACATTAAATTTAAGCCCTGTTTGATGCACTGAAATAAGGATCGCTTTTCCGGTGCGGAGCACTTCCAAATCGCCCCAAGCCCAGCCGTTAATTGGTAAAGCTATGGAATCTGTGATTCAAGAAGAATTAACCGGTTGTGGTATCGCGGCATGTGCCACTCTAGCCGGTGTCAGCTACGCAGAGGCCCAGCAAAAAGCAAATGCACTAGGCATTTACGCGACAGACACAACACTTTGGTCAGAAACAGAGCACGTTCGGACATTACTTCGTGAACTCGGCATCTCTGTTTCGCCCAAAGAAACACCTTTTGAAGCTTGGGAGTGTCTACCAGATAGGGCTCTTATGGCCATCAAATGGCGCATCGAACAAGGTAAGCCCTTTTGGCACTGGGTTGTTTTCATCAGGGAGCACGGCGAGGCGAAGGTACTGGACTCAAAAAAGGCACTGAAATCCAACACCCGTAAGGATTTCGGGCGCATTAAGCCCAAGTGGTACATTGAAATATTGAATTAACAAAGCCTCGCAGTACGCGATGCAAGCTCGCCCTTACTCCGCGAGCACTATGAACAAAAAATCAGTAAAGCCTTTTTCATTTTAACTCCCAAAACAATGCTCTTCGCGCCCTCGGAAAGTAACAGCTGTCGGAACAGGTGGCCCCATTTTTTCTGAAACAAATGAGACCAAATCACGAGCCCGAAAAATATACTAGTCGCCATTTTCACCAGAAGAAACTTTCCCTTCCATAGCGTGTTGCGCTATTGCTTAGTCACACATAACAAACTGACTTTGATCTTTATCGCTACTCGCAGCAGCCAACTGAGCAACTTGTATCAGCGCTGGCGTAACCACAAACTCGGCCCCGGTGCCTGGCCAATAGAAGTCAGCAACAAGGGCATCATCGTTATTCACGCACAATGTTAGCAACACCGGCTCTTCGGGAATCACCGTTTCCTCGCTTTTTTCTACCGCCATGGCATAGCTAATATCACCACGCTGCCGGCCCCGGATAGGAGTGATGATCTCGGCACGGTAAATATGCCACACCATGTTTGGACTATTGGCAATGGCTACACTACTAACACTGTACACACGCACCACGGCGCTAAATTGGGTTTGCACTACGCTTTTTTGTAAAAAACGCTGCTGCGCTTCAGTGTTCAGCGGTTGCCCCGCGTAACTACAGCCAGCATGCAAAAGTGCCGCTACCAACAAAGAAAAGGAGAAACACCTCATGCCGTTATGTCTCACTACGAGCTATGGACCTTCGAGCTAGCATTGCAAGGGAACACCTCATTGAGTCTGCACCATCTCATCCGTCACTTGATACTCTCCCTCCAACCAGCGCAGGATTTCGCCAGCTGCAGGGTGGTCAAAGGCGTCGTAGGTGCGTATTAGGCTTTGCCGTTTTTCCTCGCTGATGCGCCCCAAGCCCGCATCTTGCAATACCAGTAGGTCAGCATGAAGTTGGTCTGCAAGTTCCCGCCCAAGCACTTCTTTTGCGGCATGGCGAAACGCCTGCCCATATTGGTATTCCGGCCCCTGTCGATAGGCTTCGGCCAGAGTAATTGCGGGAATTGTGGTTAATGTTGGTTGCAAGGCCGGGTTGATGCCATGGCCTGCTAGATAGGCCGCATTCGCCGCTGGCCGGCCGGTAAATGCCCGCAAATGCAAATGCCGCGACATGCGGTCGCCGTCGTTCACCGGGTAGTTATCCCAGAGCACTGGCTTACGGCCAAGCCGGTCGCTGACGCGCTTTAGATGGCCGGGTGAAATTTCTCTTGAGCAGACTTCTTCGCCTGTCCAGAAAACTTGAATGTCGTGGTGCAGAAGTCGGCCAAGGGTTTCAAGATAGGCTGATGGGCGCTCACCAAACACCCGATCCAGAACCGGATCATCGGAATAGTAGCTGGGGCATATTGAAAGAATGCGAACCTGAGTGCGTTCGCGAATCCAGTGCATGATTTCCGCTTGAGTTTCCGCAAGCGCAGGCGTGTCGGCCTTCATGTCGTCGAACAGAATGGCCAGTTCATCAATGCCAATGCGGTCAAGTAGCTCTAGCTTCGCGGCGAGCGCAGTGCGGGCAGCTTCATCAAAACAATTAAAGATTTCATAGGGGCTCAGCCCTATACCAAACCGCAGCCCTTGCTTACGGCAAAACCGGCCGAACTCGGCAAGCTCCGATGTCATTTCCGGTGGATGAGGCTCTTGCCAGCGCCTACGCAGAAAAGCATCGGCCTTAGGCGCATACAAATAAAAGCCATAGCCATGCGGGGCTAGCGCACGTACCAGTTGTTGCCGCTCTTGCCAGCTCCATACCGGCCCATAGAACCCTTCAATAATCCCCAGCGTTGTGCTCATGGCGCTCTCCCTGTTTATTACCACATGGTATACCTACGGCAAGCGAATGGTATATCCCACCCGTACTGCCTTCAGCCAAAGCAGGCTACTATAGAGAAAATTCCTACGGAAACCGCTATGAGCCCTTCTCAAACAAGGCTGGGCAGTCTTGATGCATTGCGTGGCCTCGCTGCTTTGGGGGTCGTGCTTTTTCATTATCTGCCCTATTACGACAAGCTTTTCGACCATGGGTTCGACATTCCCCAGCTATTAACAGACACGCTGCTCTTCGGTCGATACGGCGTTCACTTGTTTTTCATACTCAGTGGTTTTGTCATTTTCATGACCCTTGAGCGCACTCGCAACGCCGCTTGGTTTGGTTTGGCGAGAGCGGTTCGGCTATTACCGGCACTGTGGACAGGTATTATTCTAACGTTCGTATCCGTGCACCTTCTGGGCCCTGAGAGTCGGGCGGTAAGTTTTGAAACCGCGTTGCTCAACGCCACCTTGCTGCACGAATACTTTGGTGCCGAGCATGTAGACGGCGCTTATTGGAGCCTCGTTGTAGAAGTCACTTTCTATAGCTGGATGGCACTGTTGTTTTATACGTTGCGCGACTGGTCAAAACTTCGCTTGGCTTTCTGGGTTTGGATGATGGCCAGCTACGCTGGCGTAATTTGGTGGGAGCAAATACCTGAAGGCTTAGAATTTCTGGTCAAAGACCTGATGTTCGTGAAGTACGCTCCGCTGTTTATTGGTGGCATGCTGATATACCGTATTTATCGCTACGGCCAACCGATAATGGCAGACGCAGCACTGCTGGCTCTTGCGGTAGGCCACGGGCTCTTTGCTTATAAAATGCCCTATAGCTTGTTTGTGCTTGGGTGTTTCACCGTGTTTGCGCTGGCCGTTGCAGGGCGCCTCAACTGGCTAGCAAACCGCCCCTTGCTGTGGTTAGGCAGTCTTTCATACAGCCTTTATCTGGTGCACCAAAACATTGGTTATGGCGTGATTAGCTGGGGCTACAGCGCAGGCCTTCCGGGATGGCTGGGCGTTAGCCTAGCGCTTGGTACAGCCTTTCTTCTTGCCTCGCTGATTCACTACACGGTGGAGAAACCCGCGCTGCGCCGCTTCCGAAGCTGGCGCAGCCGCGCTGAAACCGCTCAAGCAATAGGCTCAGCGGCAAAGGCAGCTAAATAGACTAACCTGTGATCATTGGATTAGATAAATACCCTATTGACGGAGTTTGGCCATGGAAATAAAAACCTTTGAAGACCTGATTGACTGGACCCGCCAACTGCATGCTCATTTGGCAAGGTGCCTGCACGACGCTGCAGAGAAGCACAACAACGAGCGCACCAGTGCGCTTATGGACTATGTTGCCAACCACGAGGCAATGTTGGCAAAAACGGTAACGGAGTTTGAGAAGCAGGCTGACCCCAAGGTTTTGCAAACACGGCTATATGATTATCAGAACCACAAACCGCTCAAACCTGGCGCGGCCTGCGACCCAAGGTTTACGACAATGAGCTTTGATGACATAGCTAAAGAGATCTTTGCCTTCCACGATCAGGTGATGGATCTCTACAAAACACTCATTGGTAAGGCGGAAATAGAAGGCGCCAAAACACTGCTTGAAGACCTCTTATCTCTAGAGCAGCACGAAGCCATGCAGCTGTCCAGCCAGATTGGCAGAATGAACGATCTTTGAGGCGGTCTACGACCTATGTCGTAACCGGGCGTTTTTTCATTTTACTGAGGCGCAAGATACTTGATAATGTCAACGAGTCGTAAAGCCTCTCGAAAAAAGCTCAGGCTAGACCTATAAAAATGACAAAAGGACACAAGAGCAATGAAGATTCGTTCCGTTCTCTCTGCGGCGTTAATCACCGTGGCCGCTACTTTCACTTCTGCGCAAGCATTCGCTGAAGACACCTTTACTCTCAAAATGGCCGAAACCTGGGGCCCAAACTTCCCGATTTTTGGTGACACTACCAAAAACTTCGCCAAGTCCGTAGAGACCATGTCAAACGGGCGCATAAAAATCCGTATCGATTCTGCCAACAAGCATAAAGCGCCGCTAGGCGTGTTTGATATGGTTAAGGCTGGCCAGTACGACATGGGCCACTCAGCCTCCTACTACTGGAAAGGCAAGGTTCCCGAGACTCTATTCTTCACCAGCATGCCTTTTGGCATGAACGCCATGGAACAGTATGCCTGGTTCTATCACGGCGGCGGCATGGAGCTTATGCAGGAAGTCTATTCGCCTCATAACATGCTCTCCTTCCCAGGTGGCAATACCGGCGTTCAAATGGGCGGCTGGTTCCGTGAAGAAATCAAGTCACTGGACGACCTTAAAGGTCTGAAGATGCGTATTCCCGGCTTCGCTGGTGAAGTGTTCGCAGAAGTGGGCGTCAACCCCACCAACATCGCACCGGGCGAGCTATATACTGCACTTGAGCGCAACACCATTGATGCGGTTGAGTGGGTAGGTCCAGCTCTGGATTTGCGTCTTGGCTTTCAACAGATTGCTGACTACTACTACACAGGCTGGCACGAGCCATCCACTGAACTGCAATTCTTGATCAACAAGAAGGTTTGGGAAAAGTTGCCAGCCGACCTGCAAGAAATCATGCGAGTAGCAATGCGCACAGCTTCTTACGACATGCTGGTCCTCTCTCAGCACGCCAACGCAGAAGCCTGGGCCAACATTAAGAAAGACTACCCGAACGTGCAGATTAAGCAGTTCCCGCAGGATATTTTCCAGGCTATGTTCGATGCCAACAAAAAGCTGCTTAAAGAAGCATCTGAAAGCAACGAGCAGGCTGCTCGGATTGTAAAATCGCAGCAAGATTATTTGGAGCAAAGCCGCGCATATACCGATATTTCTGAGCGCGCATACCTGAACACCATGGGTACAGTAGAGTAAGATAGAGGCTGTAATGGAGCCGGGATCGCTTCGGAGGTGGTCCCGGCTTTGTTGTATATAGCAATAGCAAAATCGCCAGCCCTTGGCGGAGGATAGTAAATGCGGTGGATTATAAAGCTGGACGAAGGCCTTGCCCGTTTGTCCGCTCTGTGTGGCTGGATAGCCTGTGTCGCTATGTTGCTGATGGCTGGCAATGTTTTTTACGATGTTGTTGCCCGTTACGCGTTTAACGAAGTTTCTATTGGGATGCAGGAGATGGAATGGCACCTGTATTCGGTGGTATTCCTGTTCGGGATTCCCTATGCCTTGCGGACCGATGGCCACGTTCGGGTTGACGTTTTTTATACGCGTTGGCACGGCAAAGCCAAGGCTTGGGTAAACCTCATAGGTGCGCTGATATTTGTCATTCCGTTTGCCTACTTGATTGGCATCTATGGCTACGATTTCGCTGTGAACGCCTACGAAATGGGCGAAGGCAGCGGCGACCCCGGCGGGTTACCCCAACGCTGGATCATTAAATCGATTATCCCGATCACCGCATTTTTTATCGCTATAGCTGGTCTCAACATGGCTACCTACGCTCTGCGTGTTATGTCTGGTGAGAAACAGTACGAAGGTGAGCACAGCGGAGGAGGTCTCGCATGATCGGTATGATTATGTTTTTGGTTGCCCTGTTCATGCTGATGCTGGGCTTCCCCGTTGCCTTCACCTTTGGAGGCGTTGCTTTGTTCTTTGGTGTGTTCGCAGAAGGCATGGATTTATTTGCCTTTATGCCTTACCGCATCATGAGCGTTATGCAAAACACCGTCCTGATGGCTGTGCCTCTGTTTATTTTCATGGGTGTTATTTTGCAGCGCACCCGCCTTGCTGAGCAATTGTTAACCTCCATGGGCCGGCTGTTTGGCGGGCTACCGGGCGGCTTGGCCATATCAACTATTCTAGTGGGCGCTTTGCTCGCGGCTTCCACCGGCGTTGTGGGCGCAAGCGTAGTAGCCATGGGCCTGATTTCCCTGCCGGTTATGCTAGCCCACAAATATGACAAGCGCCTTGCAACTGGCACCATTTGTGCGGCGGGCACTCTAGGGCAGATTGTTCCGCCCTCAATCATTCTGATCATTCTGGGTGATGTACTCGGACTGCCTGTTGGCGACCTGTTCAAGGCCGCCGTCGGACCTGGCGTGGTGCTTATCGGGCTATATATTGTCTATATCCTGATCATGACCCGCTTCAAGCCCGAGACGGCACCAGCCATGCCGAAAGACGACAGCATTTCCCGTAAAAAGGAAGTAATGAATGCGCTGCTGGCGATCATTCCGCCGTTGGCGTTGATTGTTATCGTGCTCGGCTCAATCTTTACCGGCATTGCCACACCTACAGAATCCTCCGCTCTGGGTGGTGTTGGCGCGATTATTTTGGCCATTATCTACCGGCAGTTCTCGTTCCAAATGGTTTGGGATGCGTCGAAAGATACGGTCAAGGTAACCGCCATGGTGTTTGCTATCTTGATCGGTGCTACGGCTTTCTCCATGGTCTTTAGCTATACAGGTGGCGACTATCTTTTGGAAGAGTGGATGCTGGCGCTACCGGGTGAGAAGTGGGGCTTTATCATTCTCGCCATGTTGGTGATTATGATTCTGGGCTTTTTCATCGATTTTGTGGAAATCTCATTTATCATCGTGCCTATTCTGGCGCCCGTGGCTGAAGCTTTGGGCATCAACATGCTCTGGTTCGCCATTCTCATCGCCATGAACTTGCAAACCAGCTTCCTCACACCACCCTTCGGGTTCTCTTTGTTCTACCTGAAAGGTGTGGCACCACCGGAAGTGCGAACGGTCGATATCTACAAAGGCGTATTGCCGTTTATCTTCCTTCAGGTGTTTGTGCTGGCGCTGATCGTAGTGTTCCCCGAGTGGTTCGGCATGAGCTCCTCTTACTGATTTGTGGCGCAGCCGGGTCGCCAAGCCCGGCTGCGACTGCATACCTGACAAACACAAAACTCTCTCTATACTTAGTAAGCAATCAACAATTCTCAGACAAGTATTCGGGATAAGCCTCGGCGCGCGACCGCCAGCCTGAACAGCAATGTTAGGGTAAAAAAGGGAGTAGAGTCCGTGAATAAGAATAGCGCTCGAAAAAGCGCCCCCCAGCACAGCCACACCAACCAATCCCACGTCCTAAACCTGCCCCTGCAGGATACTCAGGTAACTCGCGAACCACATTCCCACGAGCGTTGGCTGGTAGCAAAGCTCATGCGCATGGCAGGGTCTCCTCCCATTCGGTTCCGGTTATGGAACAACGATGAAATTGAACCCCATGGGCAGCCTGCGCTGTTTACCGTTTATCTAGCCGATCCCAAAGCACTATACGCGTTGGTCGCCAATCCTAATCTAGCTTTTGGCGACCTATACAGCGCCGGGCGGTTGGATGTGGAGGGCGACCTGCCAGATCTAATGGATGCCCTCTACCGAGCTATTCATCAGGCTCGCCAAAAGTGGCCACGTTGGCTTGAAGCTCTTTGGCGAAGCCATGCGCCCCGCTCAACAGGTCCTTCGGAAGCACTGGAAAACATTCACCATCACTACGATCTAGGCAACGACTTCTACCGGCTTTGGCTCGATCAGGCCGAAATGCAGTACACCTGCGCCTACTATGAGCGCCCGGAACTGAGTTTAGAGCAAGCACAATTGGCAAAGCTGGAGCATATATGCAGAAAGCTTAGACTCAAACCCGGCATGACAGTGGTTGAGGCCGGTTGCGGTTGGGGTGGGCTGGCGCGTTACATGGCGCGTCATTATGGGGTTAAGGTTCACGCCTACAATATTTCTGAGGAGCAAATTGCCTATGCTCAGGCGCAGGCCCGTAAACAAGGGCTGCACACACAAATTGAGTATATTAAAGACGACTACCGCAACATTCAGGGCCAGTACGATGCGTTTGTGTCGGTTGGCATGTTGGAGCATGTGGGCAAAGAAAATTTCCATGCGCTATCAGAACTGATTAAACGCTCACTAAAGCCCAGTGGCATGGCACTCATTCACAGCATTGGCCGCAACAGGCCCATGTTGATGAACGCATGGATAGAAAAGCGCATCTTCCCCGGCGCTTATCCCCCCAGTATCGGCGAGATCATGGACCTGTGTGAACACGGCGATTTTTCTGTACTCGATGTAGAGAACCTGAGGCTCCACTATGCCCGCACCCTGAGCGTTTGGATGGAGCGCTTTGACGGGGCACAAGGCAGGATCACTGATATGTACGACGAGCACTTTACGCGAGCCTGGCGCATGTATCTGGCAGGCTCTATTGCCGCATTTCAGGCGGGGTCTTTGCAGCTTTTTCAGGTTGTGTTTACCCATGGCGATAGTAATCAGCTACCTGCAACCCGTCAGGACCTTTATACCTTCCCCGCTGCACCTGAAAACGTTTGAGGTTACCGCACATGGAAACGTATGACCTGATTATCGTTGGCGCAGGCCCGGCAGGATCAACTCTTGCAAAAGCCCTTGAGGGTAGCGGCAAGCGTGCTCTGATGATCGACAAACAAGCTTTCCCCCGGGACAAAACCTGCGCCGGCTGGGTAACCCCCTCAGTGATTAAAGCTTTGGATATCGATCTTGCCGACTACGGTAATGGCCGAACACTTCAACCTATACGCCGTTTCCAGATCGGCATGATGGGACAGACGGCGGTTGAAAATGATCATGGCAGTGTCGTCAGCTATGGCATAAGACGCTGCGAGTTCGATGATTATCTACTGGAGCGCACAAATACCCCTAAACAGCTTGGTACACCCGTTAATAATATTACCCGCAAAGAGGGTAACTGGGTGATCAACGACACCTGGTCGGCGCCCTTAATTGTTGGCGCAGGCGGGCACTTCTGCCCGGTTGCCAAGCTGGTTGGCGACGGCCCGGGAAGCCATGAAACCGTCGTGGCCGCCAAAGAAATCGAGTTTGAAATGACTCACGAACAAGCAAAAGCCTGCGAAGTCCGAGGAGACACGCCCGAGCTGTGGTTTTGCAAAGACCTAAAAGGTTACGCTTGGGTCTTTCGCAAAGGTAACTACTTAAACGTTGGACTTGGGCGGGAAGACAACCACAAACTGACGGACCATTTGCAAGATTTTGTGGAGGCCATGAAAGCCAAAGGCAAGGTTCCGGCAGACCTGCCCAGCCGCTTCAAAGGTCACGCTTATTTGCTTTATGACCATGCAGAGCGGGCGCTGCTAGACGACGGCCTTTTGCTCATTGGCGATGCTGCGGGGCTTGCTTATACCCAAAGCGGTGAAGGGATTCGCCCGGCCGTTGAATCTGCATTATTGGCGGCTGACGTAATCCGGCAAGCGCCAGACTTTTCTGCCACCTCCTTGCAGGCCTACGCCGATGCCATTGCGGAACGTTTTGGCCATCGTGGCTCTGTTACCGAGGAAGGTTTTCAGGTGCCGGATTGGGTCAAAATGCCCTTGGCCGCCACGCTGATGCGATCACACTGGTTTACGCGTAAGGTGATCACAGAAAAGTGGTTTTTGCATCAAGACGTGCCAGCTCTAGCCGCGAATTCGTAACGCGCACATTTCATGCAGACATGAAAAAGGCGGCCAGACGACCGCCTTTTTACCGCTGCCGGGGCTTAGTGGCCCAAATAACTGCGATACATCCAGACCGTTTTTTCCTGCTGGGAAATGTAATCGCTCATCAAAGCAACGGTGCCTTCATCCTCTGCATTGCCTGCAAGGCTTAGCAAGTCCCGTTGTTTGCCTATCAACTTGGCAAAGCTATCGACAATGTTGTTCATAGCCTCTTTGCCATCCGCGACGTCTTTCTGTTCAGGAATTTCCGAGCGTTCGATATAAGTGCTGTATGCATGGGAAGGGCGATGGCCCAATGTGAGAACGCGCTCTGCAATCTCATCAATCTTTAGCAACAGGTCGTCGTAAAGCTCTTCAAATTTCACGTGCAGCTCAAAAAAATTATCGCCTTTGATGTTCCAATGATAACCGCGCACGTTCATGTAAAAAATTTGATAGTTGGACAGCAGATCGTTGAGAGAATCGGCCAGCTTTACCGTTTTTTCTTTGTCCAGACCAATAAAGTTCTTGCTCATTACATGCCTCCTTGGTGGCTGTAAAATTCAACCTGTAGTAACAATAGCGAAAGCTTCAGGCTTTGGTGAAGTTGAGTTATCCCATTTAGGTCATAGCAGGAATTTATCTTTGAACCGTTTAAACACCAGGGCCACAATCGGTGCAATCACCCTCTGGGGCCGGTCCTATATTTAGGTTTCGGTTGAGGTCTCTGAGTGCCGTTCTCACACCCTCCTCAATTACTGGGTGATAAAACGGCATTTCCAGCATTTCGCTGACGGTTAACCGGCGTTGTGCTGACCATGCCAACAAGTGGGCTATGTGCTCGGCCGCCGGACCAAACATTTCGGCACCCAGAAATAGCCCGCTGCCATGCTCGCCGTATACCCGCAACAAACCACTGTTTTTGCCCATCACTCGGCTACGACCCTGATTTTCAAACGACACTTCCCCTACTGCGAAGCAGCCGCCACAACGCTTATCCACTTCATTAATCGTTAGCCCCACACTAGCTATTTGGGGGTCGGTAAACACAACTGCAAGGGGAGTGCTTCTTTTGCCTGCTCTAACTTCCGGGTAAGACGCCGCGTTATTTCCAGCAATCTGACCTTCATCTGCGGCTTCGTGCAACAGAGGCAAATGGTTGTTCGCATCCCCCGCAATGAATATATGGCTTTGCCCACACTGAAGTGTGTGCGGGTCATAAAGGGGCATACCTTTGTCGTCTAATTCAATGTCGGCGTTTTGTATATCCAAACCGTCGACGTTTGGCCTACGCCCCGTCGCCGCGAGCAAATACTCGAATGTTTCGGTTTTGTCGCCCTCACTGCCATCAGTGAATGTAACCGCCACGCCTCCATCCACGCGCTCAACCCGTTTCACATCACCATCCGGATCCAACGGGAACTCTTCATTGAAGCGTCTGAGTGCATAAGCACGGATACTATCGTCCTGAATCGGCCCAACGGCGCCACCCACACCGAACATTCTTACCCGAACACCGAGGCGGCTGAGTGCCTGGCCTAGTTCCAACCCGATCACCCCAGGGCCAAAAACCACCACCGATTCGGGCAAATCCTGCCATTCGAAAATATCGTCGTTTACCACTAAGCGGTCTTTTGCTTCTTTCAAAAACCCCGGAATGTTGGGGCGAGAACCGGTAGCGATAACGATACGCTTGGCATCAATTTCGATATCGTTGCCGACAATGAGGCGGTTAGGCCCAGCAAAGCGGGCATGACCCTTGATTTTGTGCTCTTCGGAGAACTTTTCTACCGAGCGGAGAACCGAACCGACAAACCGGTCCCGTTCTGAGCGCACTCGCGCCATAACTGTTTTTCCGTCTACGGTAATCTTGCCCGCAGACACTCCGAAAAGATCTGCCTGAGCCATCTGGTATGCGCTGTCCGCTGCAGCAAGCAGAAGTTTACTTGGCATACAGCCCACTCTCGCACAGGTAGTGCCATACTGGTCGCCTTCGATCAGCACAACCTTATCCGTAACTTTTCGTACGCGGCTATAGGCGACCATACCTGCAGTGCCCGCACCGATAATGGCAACGTCAACTTCGCGCTTTTCCATAAATTAGTCTCCAAACCGATACTCCCGAAGCTCGGGACAGTGGATGAAATAGTCAATCGAGTATACGCCAGTATAGAGGCAGGGATTGTTTTGTGCGGTAGGTGAAAAAACCGGCGACTGGGTTTATGCTGACAGCCCTATACAGACTCTGGCAATCTCTGCGTTTTTATCCATAAGCCTTTACCCGTAATTCTGATAGTTAACGAGAACCTTAGTATGAACAATTACTGGCCGGAATTTTTCACTGTGGCGCTTGTGCATCTGCTGGCTGTTGCCAGCCCGGGGCCAGACCTTGCGGTAATGATCCGGCAGGCGCTGTGCCAAAGCCGCCGGAATGCCCTACTCACTGCCATAGGTATCGGTGCTGGCATTCTGGTGCACGTAAGCTATTCGCTGTTGGGTATTGGTTTTATTATCCAGCAGTCGATACTGCTGTTTACCATACTTAAGATTGCCGGGGCTTTGTATCTAACCTGGATTGCTGTCCAGTGCCTCAAAGCCCGAGCAGGCGGGATTCATGTGGAAACCGAACCGCACACATCGCAGTCCAGTTTTGCCGCGCTGCGTCTGGGGTTCTTAACCAATGCTCTGAACCCCAAAGCGACCCTGTTCTTTGTCTCGCTGTTTTCGGTAGTGATCAGCCCGGGCACTCCAGTAGCGATTCAGGCCAGCTATGGCGCTTATATGGCGGTGGCTACAGGGGTTTGGTTCATTTTGGTTGCCATATTCTTCACCCTGCCCGCCGTGCGCAAAGGTTTTAACCGGTTTGGCCATTGGCTAGACCGGCTCATGGGCGGTGTTTTGCTGTTGCTGGCTGGCCAGCTCTTACTCTCTACAGTGAGCGGAGCAGAGCCTCCGTCTGGTCCCAGCTCAGGCATGGGTCAGTAATAGAGCACCCATAGCGCAGGTCGTCGCCGTCGTTTTGTCGGCCTGCCTCTAGAAAACTCTCCAGCATCAGCCCACGAATACCAGAGCTACCCGAATGCTTCTGGCGCATTACTTCACGAGCTACATCGATCTGTCGCTCAGCCTGTTTGCAGGCGTTATCGTGGCTGCAATCCACCATAATGGCTGCGCACAGATCTGCTTCAGACAGGCTCTTCACGGCGTGCTGAATGCTGACTTCATCGTAATTAGTGATTCCCCTGCCGCCACGCAGCACAAGATGGGTGTCTGGGTTACCCCGGGTGCTAACCATAACCGGCGCCCCATGACTGGATACACCTAGGTGGTGATGCGGGTGGGCTCCCGACTTCATCGCATTAATCGCAACGCTGATACCACCGTCAGTGCCGTTTTTAAAACCTGCGGGCATCGGCAGCCCACTGACCATCTCGCGGTGAATCTGAGATTCGGTGGTGCGGGCTCCGATGGCAGTCCAGCTCACCAAGTCCCCCAGGTAATCCATGGCAAAAGGGCTCAAAGCTTCAGTGGCCAATGGCAACCCCATCTCGGCTAAGTTAAGAAGCAAGCGTCGTGAGCGGAGCAAGCCTTCGTTGAGGTCGCCTGTGCCTGTGCGTTCGGGATCGTATAACAAGCCCTTCCACCCTACGGTTGTTCTGGGCTTTTCTAAATAGGCGCGCATCACAATTAGAAAGCGGTCGCTGACAACGTCAGCCAGAGCTTTGAGCTTTTCACCATACTCCAGCGCAGCGACTTCATCATGAATCGAACAGGGGCCGACGACGATCAAAGTTCGCTCATCCGAGCCGTGCAAAACATCGCGAACCGCTTGCCGGTGCCTGCTCACCTGTCGGGCAAGCCGCTCATCCACCGGCAATCGCTGGCGTAGCTCAGCTGGCGTAGGCAGCGCAGTTTCCTCACGCTGTGTTGCGGCTGCACTTAGCACCTGATCTTTCCCGGCGGCGTTCAAAGGCATGTTCATATCTGTTTTCCCGTTTCCCTGTATCAGAATCAAAAAAGCCCCGGCTGGGCTACCAGTCGGGGCTTTCTGAGTCCGACGGCAGCCTGGTTTTTCGCCGGGCTGCCATCCTCGTTATTCGTTTGTTGAAGATGCTAAGGGCGGCCCTGACGCTGGCTAAAATAAAAGCCATAACCAAACCACCAAAAAAACACAGCAGCGACCGCATCCTTCGCCTTTTGGCCGAAAGCTTGCAGAACATTCAATTGACAGATCGCTTGTGTCGTCTTCATGCTTATCAATATATACCCCGGGTTTTCACCTTGGCAACCCGTAAACCGGACTTTTTTACCAAACAAACCGCGTTTTTCGGGAAAATGGGAGCCAAAATATGTCATTGAGCCTACGCAACTTCACCTCTCGCCTCGCCTTTATTGTTGCTCTGGCGCTCGCCTCAGGCTCCGGCACTGCATACGCGGAATCCCGCGCTTACCAACTCAACAATCGACCCGCTGATGACGTTGCTGCGCAGATTCGGGAGCTGTATCAGGGCGAATCCTTGGCAGTGACGGCTAGAGGTCAACAGATTGTGGTTCGCGGAACACAGTCAATGCTAGATGAAATCGGCACCTTGGTTGAAACCCTTGATGTAGCCCAAGCCCAGCTGCGAATAACAGTGCGTTCTACAGACGATATTGGCGGCAAAGGCTCCGGCGGCGGCATTACTACAACCAGAAACACGGTTGGCGTTACCGTAGAACGTCGCGTTACCAGCACCAGCGGCTCGCGGGAACGGAGCCTTGTCGTTATGGATGGGCAATCGGCCCATATTACATCAGGTCAGGTGCGTACCCTGCCCTTCGCTGTGCGTGGCGGTAGGAACCCGGCGGCTATTTTAACTCAGGTCGAAACACGCAGCGGGTTTGTTGTTAGCCCTCAGGTTATTTCAGACCGGGCAGTGGAACTTAACATCGTATCTTTTGAGGTCGACCCCGCCGAGCTGGAAGGTTATGAAACGCAGGCGCTGGTGACCATTCGCCGCGTAGAGCCCGGTCAATGGGTCTCATTGGGCAGTGCGTCTACTCAATCCACCAGCGAACAATCAGGCATTGCTTACAGCGTAAAAAGCAGCCGCTCAGACAATCGCAGTTTTGAAGTTAAGGTCGACGTTATCCATTAACACTCAGGCTCTACCGTGGAGCAGAACACTTTTGGCTTCGTTGATCTTCGCAGCCAGATAGTCGCTGCCACCACGATCCGGGTGCAGCTTTTGGATAAGGCGGCGGTGCGCCAAAACAACGTCTTCTTTTGAACAGTCTGCGGTAACACCCAGTATTTCGCAGGCTTCTCGCTCAGTCATTCCGGTGCCTTGCGGCTGCCCCGACTCGGCGCCACCGGCAGGCCCAGCATTGTCTTTGCCCGAGAAAAGTCGGTTCAAGGTGGGGAAGAACCGGGCAAGTTCCGGCAGTTTGCGCAAAAGAGGTATCAACGCCGCGATTCCGGCGGTCAACACATGCACTCGGCCGGTTAAAACCATCACCAACAAAAAGATGCCGCCAGCAATAAAGACAAGCTTCCAGGTTGCAGCTTTTTTCTTTTCCGCCGACAATCCACCCCACTGTTTTAGAATCACAAAGACGGTTGCCGCCAGCGCAATTCCAAGTATCCAATGCATGATTGATCCTTTGCTGCTGAAAGAGCGTAATTCTGGCACCCAATATAACGGCAAAGCTAGCCAAAAATACCTACAACCCGGTGACAAGTACACCCTGAATTTTGTAGGATGCTACGCTTTGTCGCGAATTTATCATTCCCGCATCCAAATAGAGATTCCCAGGACCTGAACTATGCGCACTGCTTCCCGCTTCCTGATCGCAATTATTTTCCTCGGCGTGGTGCTTGGCGGCATCTTTGGCTATAAGTTTTACCAGTTTGGCCAGATGAAAGAAATGCTGTCCCAACCGCAACCGCCTGCAGAGGTATCTGCCACCGAAGCTCGCACTGAGAGCTGGACCCCAAGTATTAAGGCCGTGGGCAGTGTTAATGCGGTCAACGGCATTGAAGTTGCCAACGAGGTGCCTGGCGTTATTTCGAGCATTAATTTCGAATCAGGCGATACGGTGAAAAAAGGCGACATTCTCATTCGCCTGAATACGGCAATTGACGAAGCCGCCGTGCGCACCCGTAGGGCAGAGGCCCAACTTGCGGAGCAGGAGTTCAAACGTATCTCCGACCTACTGCCAAAGCGTGCTGTGTCCCAGTCCCAATTTGATGAGTCCAAAGCCAACTTCGACGCAGCCCAAGCCCGCGTTAACGAGGCGGATGCCCAGCTCAGTAAAAAAGTTATCCGCGCACCCTTCGATGGCACTCTAGGCATTCGTATGGTGGATCAGGGTGAGTACATTGCCACGGGCACGCCGATCGTTGAAATCAACATGCTTGATCCGATCTATGTAGATTTCACCTTGTCTGAAAAGAATCTGCAGGACGTTGCACGGGACTACTCAGTGGTGGCTACCGTTGCCGCAGTTCCCGAGCAGGAGTTCAAGGGCAAAGTCAGCGCCATCAACACATCCGTGAACCCCGAAACCCGCACTGTGCGTGTGCGCGCCACTCTGAGCAACCCACAGAAGCTGCTCAGACCGGGCATGTTCGCAACCATCCGCACCTTGCAGCCGAAGGATGACGAAGTGGTTACGGTTCCCCGCACGGCCGTCTCCTACAACACCTATGGCGATTTCGTGTTTGTGATTGAGGAAAATGATGATGGCGATCTGGTTGTCAATCGCCGCAGCGTCACTGCGGGCCAAACCCGTGACAAGCGTGTTGCTATTCTCTCCGGCCTCGAAGCAGGCGAGAAAGTCGTTTCCAAAGCATTGCTGAGACTCCGCGCTGGCCAAAAGGTCAAGATTCAAGAAGAGAACTCTGACGAGAGCTCTGGCCAGAGCCAGAAAAAGCAGCCGCAGGAGGCCTCTGAATAATGCGATTCACCGACATTTTCATCCATCGTCCCGTTTTGGCGACGGTGGTTAGCCTACTCATCCTGCTGCTCGGTGCCCGAGCCGCTATGGAAATGGAGATCCGGCAATACCCGGAACTCGAAAGCACAACGGTTACGGTCACAACGGCCTACCCGGGTGCTAGTTCAGACCTCATCAAAGGCTTCATAACCACACCACTGCAGCAAGCGATTGCCGAAGCCAGCGGTATCGATTACCTGACATCCACCAGCTCGCAGGGTAAGTCGACCATCGAGGCCAAGATGGTGCTGAACTACGACGCCAACGCGGCACTGGCTGAAATTCAGGCCAAGGTGGCCAGCCAGCGCAACGTACTCCCGGCTGATGCGCAGGACCCGGTAATCACCTCCACCACGGGTGATTCCACGGCGCTGATGTACATTGCTTTTTACAGCACCGAGATGGCCGTTCCTCAGATTACCGATTACCTGACTCGGGTAGTGCAACCTAGATTGCAGGCACTTTCTGGCGTAGGTAAAGCACAACTTCTTGGGCGCGAGTTCGCCCTGCGGGTGTGGCTGGACCCTGAGCGCCTTGCGGCGGTGGACATGACGCCCGGAGAAGTGGTCGCCAAGCTGCGCGCCAACAACTATCAGGCGGCAGTGGGCAACACCAAGGGCGCCTACACTGAAATAAGCATGACCAGTGACACAGATGTCGCGGATCCAGACGAGTTCAACAATCTGGTGGTCAAGCAGGTTAACGGAACCCAGATTCGATTGCAGGACATTGCCCGCGTTGAACTGGGGTCACAAACCTACAGTGCGCTAGCGCTGTATAAAGGTCAGCCCGCAACCTACGTGGCTATTGAGCTGGCGCCGGGCGCCAACCCGCTCACGGTAGCTGGTCTGGTTAAAGATGATCTTCCGGATATCAAAAGCCAGTTGCCGGGCGAGATGGACGTGCGCCTAGCTTATGACGCATCGGACTTTATTGAAGATTCCATCAACGAAGTGATCCGTACCCTAATTGAAGCCATGGGTATCGTTCTTGTGGTGGTTTTCTTGTGCCTAGGCTCTATTCGCGCATCCATTGTGCCCTCGGTAGCAGTCCCACTGTCACTGATTGGCGGCGCTTTCATTATGTTGATGTTCGGGTTCTCTCTGAACCTACTCACTCTGCTGTCTATGGTTCTTGCCATCGGTCTGGTAGTAGACGACGCCATTATTATGGTCGAGAACGTACACAGACACATCGAGGAAGGTGAGTCACGGTTTGAAGCTGCCCTGCACGGCGCCAGAGAGATGGCTGTACCCATCATTGCCATGACCACCACCTTGGTGGCCGTGTACGCGCCGATCGGGTTTATGGGCGGTCTTGTAGGCTCCCTGTTTACCGAGTTCGCCTTCACGCTGGCCGGTACCGTCGTAATCTCGGGCATTGTGGCTCTTACGCTTTCGCCTATGTTGTCCGGCATGGTTCTGAAGCCTCATGGCAACCCAGGTAAATTCGAAAGGCTGGTAGAGCGCACGTTCAACGGCATTTCGTCGGGTTATAAATCAGCGCTCGGCTCTTTGATGCAAACCAAATCCGTGGTGGTGTTTTTTGCGCTCGTGGTGCTTGGCTCCATCTACTTCATGGCGATGATGAGCCAGAACGAACTGGCCCCCACGGAAGATCAAGGCATCTTGTTCTATCAGGGCCTTGGCCCCCAAACAGCCACTCTGGATTACCTGCTTGAGCACGGCGACGAAGTTCAGGGGCGTCTGGCTTCCACACCCGGCTATGCAGAAGACTTCATGATTGTGGGCATCACCGCCCCTAACGCTGTATTTGGTGGTTTCAAGATGGAACCCTGGAGCAAGCGGGAGCTTAGCCAGTTCGAAATCCAGCCTCAGCTTGATGGCGAACTTAAAAAAGTGACCGGGCTGCAGACTGCGGTATTCGCTCCACCAGCCCTACCCGGTTCAGGCGGTGGTCTGCCGTTCCAGTTCGTGATCACCACCGGCAGCAGTTACGAGCAGCTTGATCAGGTAGCAAGTGAGCTGTTGGGCAAGGCTATGGGCAGCGGTAACTTTATGTTCCTCCAGAAGTCGATCAACTTTGATCGGCCGGTTACCCGCATCAATGTTGATCGTGACCGGGTGGCGGACCTTGGGCTTTCAATGCAAGACGTGGGGCAATCGCTTTCCAGCATGCTTGGTGGCGGTTATATCAACCGTTTCAGCATGGAAGGCCGCTCCTATCAAGTTATCCCGCAGGTGGATCAGAAGTTCCGTTTGGATGAGCAAGCGCTGAACGATTATTATATCCGCACAGGCAATGGCGATTTAGTGCCATTGGGCAGTGTTGTGAGCTTTACACACGATGTTGAACCGTCCAACCGTACACAGTTTAACCAGCAAAACTCGCTCACTCTGCAAGGCGTCGTTATGCCCGGTGTCGCGGCGGGCACAGCTATGGAATTCATGGAACAATCTGCCGACGAAGTGTTTCCGCAAGGTTTCACATACGACTACACAGGTCAGAGCCGGCAGCTGGCCAATCAGGGCAGCGCTCTGGTGGTTACTTTCTTCCTTTCGCTGTTGGTGATTTATCTGGTGCTTGCGGCACAGTTCGAAAGCTGGCGCGATCCGTTCATCATTCTCGTGTCAGTGCCCATGTCCGTAGCGGGTGCCATGGCGTTTATCGTTCTTGGCTTTGCGACCATGAATATCTACACGCAGGTAGGTCTGATTACCCTGATCGGGGTGGTCTCTAAAAACGGCATACTGATTGTGGAGTTCGCCAACCTGCTGCAGAAAGATAAAGGCATGAACAAAACGGAAGCGGTTATTGAAGCAGCAGCCATTCGTTTGCGGCCCATCATAATGACGTCGCTGGCGCTGATCTTCGCTATGGTACCGCTGCTTATCGCAGCCGGACCGGGCGCAGAAAGCCGCTTCGCTATTGGTTTAACCATCAGTGCCGGCTTGGGCATTGGCACCCTGTTCACGGTATTCGTGTTACCAGCGTTCTACATTCTGCTGGCTCGCGATCACAACGAAGGGAAAGACGAACAGGATAGTCGCTCAGAACCGGTGCCCGTAAGTTCATAAAAGCTAACGGCAGTAACTAAAAACCCGGCTCACTGATCATGAGCCGGGTTTTTTAATGGGCAACATTTGAGGGTAACGAATGAGTAAGGCACCCATGGAACTAGAGTTCAGTCATCGCCATTGCGGTAGGGATAAGCGATGGTTTCTTGTACTTGCTTCCAGCGCTGGGGCCTTGCCATCAAAAAGCCCTGTCCCCTCTGGCAATTCAGCTCACAAAGCTCCTGATACTGGGCTTGGTTTTCGACGCCCTCAGCCACAACCTCAAGCCCAAGCGCCTCTGCTATCCCAAGAATCGCAGATACAATCCTTGAACCGCCCGTTTCCCCGCCAAGACGGCTGATGAATTGACGATCAATCTTGAGCACTTGTACAGGAAGGTTTTGCAGGTAAGCCAACGATGAATAACCGGTTCCAAAGTCATCAATTGCTATTCCGATACCTTGCCCCCTAAACCCTTTCAGCTTTTCCAAACACGGACCGGAGAGATTCATAACATGAGTTTCTGTGATCTCTATTTCCGGGCGCCAGCCCATCGCGCGGATACGTTCAAACAGCGGACCAACCACGACGCCCAGCCGAGCGTCAGTGATTTGGCGTGCAGAGATGTTAATTGCTAACCCAAGTTGCCCTTGCACAGCCGGTTGTGTTTCTTCTAAATCCGCCAATATCCCTCGCACCAATTGCTGGGTTATTTCATGAATCTGGCCACGACGCTCTGCCACAGGCACAAAATCGCCAGGCGATACAGCACCAAGCTCCGGGTGCTGCCAACGCAAGAGAGCTTCCACGCCCACAACTTGCCCGGAACTGAGTTCGTATTGGGGCTGATACACAACATAGAACTCATCCGGAGAGGTTTTCAAAGAGACCGTTAAGGCCTCAGACAATTGCTGCTCACTGCGCCCCTGCTCATCATCCGCTTGGCTGTATATGCGGTAGCAGGAACGCCCCGCCAACTTAGCCATGTGCAAGGCGCGATCTGCCTTGTGCAAGAGTTCTGCACCACTCTTTCCGTGCAGGGGATAAACCGCCGCGCCTGCAGATGCCGATATAAAGCACTCTCGATCGCCAACAATGACCGGCGCTCGGAAGGCGTGAACCATGCGCTGGCAGACCTCCTCCAGTTCGGCACACTCTTGCAACTCTACAATGACGGCGAATTCGTCGCCTGAAAGTCGGGCTACTATGTCATCCTTGTGCACCACACTTTGAATACAAAGCGCCGCCTGCTTGAGTACGCCATCGCCCCGCTCATGGCCGTGCAGGCTGTTGATCGTTTTAAAGAAATCCAAATTAATAAAAAGCACCGCAAAACACGCATCGCCGCGAACATACTGGCTTACGCGGGCATTCAAGAATTCCTGAAACAATGAGCGGTTGGGTAGTTCTGTAAGCGGGTCGTAATAGGCAAGCGCAGCCAGGCGCTCATCCGCCCCGGTTCTCTCGCTCATGTCCATAAACATCCCGACATAAACCTGTTGGCCTTCGTATTCCATGGAGAAAATACTGAGCCACTGCGGGCACACTTCGCCGCTTTTCTTTCGGTTCCAAACTAATCCTTCCCAGCGGCCGTCTGTTGCCAGAGATTGCCACATAGATTGATAGAATTCTCGTGCATGGAGCCCAGCACTGAGCACGGAAGGGGAGTCGCCCATCACCTCATCCGATTCATAGCCGGTGACGGAATGGAACATGCTGTTTACATAGATAATTCTCGGTTCTTTGGTGGCAATCATGATGGCGCGCGGGTACTGATCCACCAACGCTCTAAAATCTAGCGGCTGCTCAAACTGCATGAATCACACGCTCCTGGTACTTCAGTCCGCAGCTCTCAAATCTGCACACTAATCAGTATAGAGGGAAACCACACATCGCACATAACATGGATGGGCCTCCGGTATTAAATAATAACGAACTGAACATTAATTCACCATTCGTTATTCGGTACCTGCTTACAAACTATTGAAATGATTCCCGCTTCTAGCGGCGGTTCGAAACCATAGCGATTCCCCAATCCCCCACAATAAGGTAGTCTGGATTCCATCTTGTTATTTCTTTCGGAAACCTGCCGCGATAGTGCTGTTATTATGACTCTGGGAACGCTGTTCTGGCTCTTTATTGCTGCCTTTGCCATTTGGTACTGGTGGCGTGCCAAGGCTATAAAAGACTCGGTACTTCAGGCCGTTCACCGCTACTGCAAAACCATGGACGTTATGCTGCTTGATGATGCCATCTATTTGCGCGGCATCTGGTTCAAACGGGATGATCAAGGCCAAATTCGCGTTTGGCGCCGCTTTCTTTTCGATTTCACTTCTACTGGTGAAGAGCGCTATAGCGGCCGAGTTATCATGCTTGGGCCTCGAATATTGAACATGGAACTAGACCCTCACCGCTTTTCCTAATATCCCGAGTTGGCTGGCTCTCGTTGCCACTTTTTGGCCACTGAAACATTCCTGTAATAATTCTGCCTCATTCTTCCCGCAACGCTAACTGTTTGTTGCCATGGGGCTTTATGATGATACAACACCGTTCACACCTCACTCAGCAGAGCGCCCTGCCGGGCTTATTGTGCCTAATTTTAATGTTCAGTATGTCCACCAGCCGCGCTGAAGAGATGGAGATTCACGGCTCCAACACGATCGGGGCGGTACTGGCACCTATGCTGGTCGAAGGTTTCCTTAACAGTCGCGGCAATGAACCCATCCAAACCCTTGGCAACGGCAAACATAACGAGAAGCTTTTGATAGGAAGCCAGAAGGGTGCGCCTCTTAGAGTTTTGGTCGCCGCTCACGGTTCCAGTACAGGGTTCAAAGCGTTAAAGGCCAAACGTGCCGATATTTGGGCCTCCTCCCGCCCTGTCAAGCCGACGGAAGTAGATCAAATGTCGGAACGCGCCAACCTCGAAGATCTTGAAAGCGAGCATGTCATTGCAATAGATGGCCTAGCGGTATTGGTTCATTCTTCAAATCTAATCAATCAACTCAGTATCGATACACTGGCTAGCATATTTTCAGGTGAAATTCGCAACTGGTCTGAAATCGGTGGCGCTGACCGGCCCATTAACCTGTATGCGCGGGATGACCGCTCAGGAACCTGGGACACCTTTAAGAGTCTGGTTTTGGGCAAGGGCTACCCACTTCATGCTTCGGCCAAACGCTATGAATCGAACGACCAACTCTCAGACGATGTGAGTGCCGACCCCGGAGGCATTGGCTTTTCTGGGCTGGCTTCAATCCGTAATAGCAAGGTACTGGCGATTTCAGATGGCGAAGCTCCCGCGCTGAAACCATCCGTACTAACGGTTGCCAGCGAAGATTACCCGCTTTCCCGACGCTTATTCATGTACACATCCGGCGATGCTACAAAGACCCTAGCGAAAGACTTTGTCGAATTCGTATTGGGGGCAGAAGGTCAGGCCCTTGTCTCTAAGTCAGGCTTTGTTTCCCAAAATCCCCTCGCAGTTAAACCCGATTTGGTCGGTAGCACACCGCCCTCGTTCAAATTGCTGACACAGAACTATAATCGACTGACCGTTAACTTCCGCTTCTCGGAAGGACGTACCAAGCTGGACAACAAAGCGAAAAGGGATTTGCTCCGAGTGGCTGATTATCTTAGGAGGGAAAATCGCGAAGCGGTCGACCTAATGCTCATTGGTTTTGCAGACCAACAAACCAACGAATTGCGAGCCCAAATGATCTCAGAACTAAGGGCACTGTCAGTACGCAAGGCGCTCTCTGACCTTGGTGTTCACGATGTTCGCTACACCGGTTATGGTCACTACATGCCAGTGGGTATGTCCGGAGGTGCGAGTGGAGAAAAGCGCAACGGGCGAGTTGAAGTTTGGGTTCGCAATCACTAAGGAAGAGCGCCCCTCGGCAATCACCTATCCGCATTGCGCACACAGATATGTTTGGGTTTCCTATACTATTGGTGCCATTCCCAACCAACAGACAGAGACAATGGACATCCACAACGACCAGCGGTTTGCGATTAACCTGAACGTTCGCGGCATTCAACCTTCCTCCACCTTGCGAATCAATGAACTGAGCAACCAGCTCAAATCCGAAGGCAAAGATATCATCAAGCTCGGTCTGGGCCAGTCGCCCTTTCCCGTGCCGGAGCGGATAGTGAATGCGCTGCGTGAACACGCCCATGAGAAAGACTATCTGCCGGTCAAAGGCCTAAAAAGCCTCCGCGAGTCCATTGCTGGCTACATAAACCGCAGTGAGCGGGTACGGTGCACTTGGGAAGATGTGTTGATCGGCCCCGGCTCGAAGGAACTGCTGTTCATGCTGCAGCTCGCTTATTATGGCGACCTGCTTATTCCTCGGCCCAGCTGGGTTTCCTATGCACCTCAGGCACGTATCATTGGCCGCTCAGTGCACTGGCTACCCACCCATGCAGAGAATAACTGGCAACTGACAGCGGAAGAACTGGACATCATTTGCCGGGACGATGCATCCCGCCCGCGCATTCTGATCCTTAACTACCCTTCTAACCCCACTGGCTGCTCGTACACCGATGACCAGTTGCTGGCCATTGCCAACGTGGCGAGAAAATATCGGCTTATTCTGCTTTCCGACGAGATTTACGGCGAAGTTCATTTTGAGGGGAATCACCGGTCAATCGCTCGTTACTACCCGGAGGGCACTATCATCAGCACCGGGTTGAGTAAATGGGCTGGTGCCGGTGGTTGGCGACTGGGGACCTTTATCTTCCCGAAAGAACTGCGCGCCCTGCAGGACGCCATGGCGATCATTGCCAGCGAGACCTACACCTCCACCAGCGCCCCGACACAGTATGCGGCCATCGCAGCGTTTGATGGTGGTGAAGACATTGACGAATATCTGACACAGTCCCGGCGGGTGCTGAAAGTGGTGGGCGAATACATGCATACTCGCCTGAGTGCCATGGGGGCGGTTGTGCAAAAGCCTGAGGGCGCGTTTTACCTATTCCCGAACTTTGACAACTTCCGCGAATTGCTGGCAAAAAGAGACATTAAAACCAGTCAGGCCTTTTGCCAGTCTTTGCTGGAGGACACAGGAGTTGCCATTCTGCCCGCCAGTGACTTCGGGTTTGTACCGGATCATCTTGGGGCTCGTCTGGCATTTGTAGACTTCGACGGCACCGAGGCTCTGCAGTTGGCGGGTGATGACTACGGTGATCAGGAGTTGACTACAGACTTTGTCAAACAGGCTTGCCCGCGATTGGTCGAGGCCATGGATAAACTGGAGAGCTGGCTGAACAGCCTCTGATCTTGCCATGCTAGACTGGCGCCCTCACTCTTCAGAGATAATAGCGGGGGGCGCCATGTCTGACTCTTTTTCCCTACGGGACATCACTGATTTTACAGAAGATCTAGCCCGGGAAGCCGGGGAGCTGATTCGTCGGGAGCGTGACAACAACACTCTGCGCACCGAATACAAAGCGCAGACTGAGCTGGTCACCCACGCCGATGTTATGGCTGATGAATTTATCACCAATGCGATTCGCAAGCGCTTTCCTGAACACCGCATCCTATCAGAAGAGTCCATGCCGGATCTCAGTCAAGCTGAGGAGCTGGAAACGCCGCTATGGATCGTTGATCCCATTGATGGCACGGTAAACTACGCTTACGGTCACCCGCAGGTTGCGGTGTCTATTGCTTATGCTGAAAACGGTCGCGTGCAAGCGGGTGTTGTGCATGCACCTTTCCCCGGTGAAACCTTCCGCGCCACACGCGGTGATGGCGCTACGCTCAACGGTAACCCTATCCATCACAGTGGCGCGACGGTTCCAAGGGATTCGCTCTTCGCAACTGGTTTCCCCTACACCAAAGACAATCTGGCGCCGCTGGTTAACCGCCTGAATGCGATGATTCACCAATGCCGCGACCTACGTCGCATTGGCTCAGCGGCACTGGATATCTGCTGGGTGGCCTGTGGCCGTTTGGACATCTACTACGAAAACGTCAGCCCGTGGGATTTTGCGGCTGCTCGCTTAATCGCTCTGGAAGCCGGAGCAACGGCTGGCCACTTCAGTGAAGTTCCGGAGGGTTACCCTGCCGACCTCTGGGGTCGCGATATTCTGATTTCGGCACCTGCAATCTGGGAGCCTATTCGTGAGATTCTTCGTTCGGCTTCTGGTTACGAGTGAATCTCGAGCTTTGGGAGTTTTCCCTCTTTGTAGCCTTCTTTGGGGCAGGCACAGTCAGGAAGGCCCTGTCCCGGAACCGCTACAAGCACGTCCGTGTGCGCTTGGCGTAGGCCATCCATGGCCTACGACATTCCGGGACAGGGCCTTCCTAACTGTGCAATCTGGCTAACTTGAAATCTCATCAAAAATACGAAAAGAAGCCCGATATATCTTAGCTGCGCGAACGAGGTTGGTGGGGTTGGTCTGCACCATAGCAATCAGGCTACAAACGAGGAAAACTCCTAGCTACTAGCCCCAAATGCCCTCAGCAACCAACCCCCAACTCTCGTCAAAATCAGCCGTAGGCAATCGGGAGAACGACGAGCGGATAAACCGCTGGATTCGGCCTTCCATGAATACAAGAACAAAATCCGCCGCCCGTGTGGCACTGGTGCGTGGCCGCAAGCCCTGGCGGATTTCGCCTTCTTTCAGGGTTTGCCGCACCTGCGTTTCCAAGCGCTCGAAGAACTGCGAGGCACGCTTGCGTAAAGCCTCGTTTTCGCCCACCAACGCATCACCAGTGAGAACACAACACAACCCCGGATTACGCTCCGCAAAAACCAGAACCAAGTGCACCACTTGCTGCAAACGAACCCGCACGTCTTCCTGATCCTGCAGAATAACCTGGCAACGAGAAAATACCGCTTCTTCCGCAAACTCCAGAAGCGCTTCAAACATTTTGCGCTTGCTAGGAAAATGGCGGTACAGCGCCGCCTCTGTTACACCAACGGACTTGGCGAGAACAGAGGTAGTGAGTCTGGCGCCTGGGTCCTTTTCCAGCAACTCCAAGAGAGCGTGGAGAATCGCTTCTCGGCGGCTGGGTTTCTGATCGGTTATGGCCATACTGCAGCGCTCTTAATCAGAAGTTGAATCAGAAAAAAGTACCGTCAAGAGGCGAAGAGGCACTTGCATAGAGCTTTTTGGGCATCCGCCCAGCGAGATAAGCTTCGCGACCTGCTTCAATAGCCAAACGCATGGCATTGGCCATTTTAATAGGGTCTTTGGCTTGTGCGATGGCGGTGTTCATTAGTACGCCGTCGCAGCCCAATTCCATGGCGATGGTGGCATCAGAGGCCGTGCCCACACCGGCATCCACCAGTACGGGCACCTTAGCGTTTTCGACGATCAGCCGAATGTTGTAACGGTTCTGAATACCCAGCCCGGAGCCTATGGGTGCGCCCAAAGGCATGATCGCGATACAGCCCATTTCCTCAAGACGCATGGCCAGTAAGGGGTCGTCGGAGCAGTAGACCATTACCTTGAAGCCGTCTTTAATCAACTCTTCGGCGGCCACCAAAGTTTCCGGCATATTCGGGTATAGCGTTTTATGCTCACCCAACACTTCCAGCTTCACCAGATCGCGGCCGTCAAGCAGTTCTCTTGCTAGCTTACAGGTGCGAACTGCATCTTTGGCGGTGTAACAACCGGCTGTGTTGGGCAGGATGGTGTAGTGTTCCGGGGAGATCACATCCAGTAGATTTGGCTCGTCTGGGTTCTGGCCCAAATTGGTGCGGCGAACCGCCACGGTCACAATTTCAGCACCGCTCATTTCGATGGCGTGGCCAGTTTCCATCAGGTCGCGATATTTGCCGGTGCCAACCAGCAACCGTGACTGGTAAATACGGCCAGCAATTTCAAGAGGTTTGTCTTCAGGCAACTGAATCTCGGGCGTGTCGGTCATAGTGTTTCCGGGTTGATGAAACGTAGTGATGTAAATTCACAAATTAAAGAATTGCGGGTAGGCGGGTTTTACCCGCCTCCAATCGCGTGAACAACTTCCACGCGATCATCATTACTTAGGGCAAATTCGGCATGTTGGCTGCGGGCTACTATGTCTTCATTTACCTCCACCGCCAGTCGCTTACCGGCGAGAGCCATTTTTTCTAACAATGCGGCAACCGTGGCCCCTTCTGGCAGCTCCATGGCTTCGCCATTTACCTGAACCTGCATAGCATTCTTAACCTCTGTTTTGAGTCCCATTCTGGCGAAGGCCAACGGTCAGCAGTAGTGCCCAGCCAATCATAAAACATATACCGCCAAGAGGCGTAATCGGGCCAACCCAGCGTATGTCTGTCAGCACTAGCGTATACAAGCTGCCACTGAATAGCAGGATGCCTAAAGAAAAGAAGCCTGCAGCCAAGCTCAGTCGCCGCCGTGAAAGCCCAAATCCGGATAACAGGGCAACCAGCACCAGCGCGATGGCGTGATACATCTGATAGGTAACGGCTGTTTGAAAAACCTCTAAGCTACGCTCACTCACTATATTGCGCAGGCCATGAGCACCAAACGCTCCAGCCATAACCGCTGTCACCGCAAAAAAAGCGCCTGTAATGATGGGAAGGCGCATAACGTTTGTTGGATGCGACTCTATAGATTCAGCAGTCACAGTGGATTTTCTCCCCAGTGTCCAGATTCATCATCGTGAGGGCTCCGCCCCAAACGCAGCCAGTATCTAAACCAATAAACTGTGTACTGCCTGTCTCACCTTCGATGGCCGCCCAATGCCCGAAAATCACTTTTAAATCATCAGCGCGCGGAAATTCAAACCAGGGCGTAAATCCCTTGGGCGCCTTGCCTGCCGACTCTTTTGCAGTCAGCTCAAGCCTGCCGTCTTCGGCAATAAAACGCATTCGGGTGAAATAGTTGGTGATGACCCGCCAACGATCCATGCCAGTGAGCTTTTCATTCCAGCCTTCTGGCTTGTTGCCGTACATATGCGCAAAGTATTCTGGAGCCTGTTCTCCACGAATAACATCTTCCACTTCCCGCGCACTGGCAAGGGCCTGCTTGATACTCCAAATATGAGGAATACCTGCGTGGGCCATCATGATGTTGCGGTCAGAATCGTACACGCACAGATTTTGCTGGCGTAGCCAGTTCACTAACTTATCGCGATCCGGAGCATTCAGTATCTCTGCGAGTGTGTCTTTGCGCTTCGGCGCATGGCCACCAAGAGACACTGCCAGCAGGTGCAGATCGTGATTACCCAGAACCACCACAGCGGCACTGCCCAAGCTTTCAATATAACGCAAGGTTTTCAGGGAGGAGGGTCCCCGGTTAATCAAATCACCCGCCACCCAAAGGCGGTCTCGGGAAGGCGAAAAATCCACCTTGGCCAGAACATCCTGCAAGCGGTCGTAACAGCCCTGAATATCGCCTATGGCGTAATCAGTCATGGCTGTCTCCGCACACGTCTCCTGCGCTTCCCTCACCGGGCTGGGCTCGGCTTTTTTCGTCTGTTAGCGCATCCGCAATACTTACGTAGTCGGCCAAACTGAGGTTTTCCGGCCGTAGGCCGTCATTGATGCCCAAAGCTTGCAGTTGCTCAACCGTTACCAATCCCGCCAAAGCTTTGCGCAGGGTTTTTCGGCGAGCGTTAAACGCTGTTCTTACCACAGCCTGCAGGGTGACAAGATCCTTTGCAGGGTGCGGAAGCTCTGCATGAGGTACTAGCCGCACAATGGCAGAATCCACTTTTGGCGCGGGCCGGAAGGCGCCGGGGCCTACTTCAAACAAGGGCTGAACTTTGCAGAAATACTGGGTCATGATGCCCAACCGGCCGTAATTGTTATCGCCGGGTACTGCTGCCATCCGCTGTACGACTTCTTTTTGCAACATGAAGTGCATGTCTTGCACCACACCTGACTGAGCCAGCAAGTGAAAAATCAGGGGAGTGGAGATGTTATAAGGCAAGTTACCAATGATGCGCAGAGGCCTCTCATCCACAAGCTGGCTGAAGTCAAACTTCAGTGCGTCGGCTTCGTGGATGTGAAAATCGGGGTAGTTGAAAAACTTGGTGCGCAGCACAGGAATGAGATCGCGGTCTAGCTCCACCACCTGAAGTTTCGGATTAACCGCGAGAATTTCCTCTGTTATTGCGCCAAGCCCCGGGCCTATTTCGACAATGGCGTCGTCTGGCTTGGGGTGAATGGCGCGAATAATGCGCTCAATCACACCCGGATCGTGAAGAAAATTCTGGCCAAACCGTTTTCTGGCCTGATGGCCGGCTTTTTTGCTCACTCAGATTTCTCTCTTAGTAGCGGATTTGAGGGAGCGCGCCATTTGCTCGCCCACTCGAATAGCGGTATGCAAACTGCCCGCATCGGCCTTGCCGGTGCCAGCGAGGTCCAGAGCCGTGCCGTGATCCACGGATGTGCGCACTATGGGCAACCCAAGGGTGATGTTTACCGCGCGCCCAAAGCCCTGAAATTTAAGCACCGGCAAGCCCTGATCGTGATACATGGCCAAGGCGGCATCGGCGTCGTCTAACCAATGGGGCGTGAACAGCGTGTCTGCCGGTAGGGGGCCGACCACCTGTATTCCTTGGGCGCGGAGGGTCTCAAGGGTTGGCTCAATCACTTCAATCTCTTCCCGGCCAAGGTGGCCACTTTCACCCGCATGGGGATTTAGCCCCGCAACCAAAATTTTTGGCTGCGCAATTCCAAAAAATGTTTTCAGATCGGCGTTCAAAATGGTGGCGACTTGCGTCAAACGCTCGGGCGTAATCGCGGCGGACACGTCTTTGAGGGGCAAGTGAGTGGTTACCAAGGCTACTCGTAGCTCTTCAGTGGCCAGCATCATAACTACCCGTTCAACGCCACAGAGCTCCTGCAAAAATTCAGTATGACCACTGAACTCAATACCCGCTTCGTTGATCACGCCTTTGTGTACCGGCGCCGTGACCATGCCGTCGAAATCACCCTCAAGACAGCCTTTGGCCGCAACTGTGAGTGTGTCCAAAACATAGCGACTGTTAGCCGTGTCGAGCTTGCCCGCTTGGTACGAAGTACAGCCTTCTACATGCAATACGGAAAGCTCGCCCACACCCTTTCTTGGCTCCATGTCAGGCCGCCAAGCATGTAGCTTTACGTCGAGCCCTAGAAGTCTGGCTCGCGCCTCCAGCATTGGCTGGCTGGCAACCAACACCACGCCCACTTCACGCTGCGCTGCAGCCAACGCCAGACACAGCTCGGGGCCAATGCCTGCTGGCTCTCCGGCAGTCAGTGCGAGAACAATGTCTTCAGCCATTATTTTGCAGTTTCCTGCGCATTGGCAGACTCATCTTCTGCTGCATTGTCTGCATACTCACCTTTGAACTCGACAAAGGCCTCATCCCGGATTTCTCTGAGCCAGTTTTGCAGCTCGGTTTCAAACTTACGGCGATAAATCGCCTGACGGGCTTCGGCTTCTTTCACGTCTGTACTGATATCTTTTTGGCGACGCTCTTCAACCTGCAGAATATGCCAGCCAAATTGCGAGCGGAACGGGCCTTTATATTCGCCGACACTGGCCTCCTGCATAGCCTGTTCAAACGCGGGCACCATTTGGCCCGGGCTTACCCAGCCAAGATTGCCACCGTCAGAGCCGGATACTGGGTCGTCTGAATACTGTCGCGCCAACACGGCAAAATCAGCACCGTCTTGAAGCTGTTGAGACAGTTCGCGAATGGTCGCTTCCGCCTCAGTGTCCGTTATGGCTTCAGACGGACGAATCAGAATATGGCGTACGCGGTTTTGCTGGATAACCTGCTTTTGGGCGCCCCCGCGCTTCTCCATCACCATGACCATGTGAAAGCCGCTGTTGTTCTCCAGAACCTCGGAAGGAATGCCAACTTCAAGCTCTGGTACAACTGGCGCCACCAGTGATGGTAACTGGCGTTCGCTACGCCAACCCATATCACCGCCTTCAAGGGCATTGCTGGCATCGGATTCAGCTACCGCTACCTCGCGGAAATCTCGACCATCGAGAATGGCAGCACGAAGCTCTTCTGCTTTCTCGCGGGTGGCGTCTACAGCTGCATCATCAGCCGGGTTATCCAGTTCGATAAAAATATAAGCGAGCCGGTATTCGGCGTCGTTGCCACCTGTGGATTCCAGTGCTTGCAGATAGTTTTCAACTTCTCGTTCGGTTACGCGAACCCGGTTGCCAACCTGTCGCTGCTGTACACGGCCAGTGAGCATTTCCTGACGAATCTGCTCCCGAGCCTGCCGGTAGCTTACGCCCTCAACGGCAAGTTGGTCTTCAAACTCGGCTAAACTAAGGCCATTACGCTCAGCAATGTTGGCGATGGTTTCGTTCAGCTCGTTATCGCTGATGCGCATGCCCATTCTATCCGCCATTTGCAGCTGGACCGATTCGGTAATCAATTGTTCCAGAACCCGCTCTTCAAGGAGGCGTCGGGGCGGCAGGCCGGTTCCTTGGGCACTGAGACGCCCGGTGATTGTGTTGATTCTGGCTTCCAGTTCAGTTTGGAGGATCACATCGTCATCAACAATGGCTACTACCTGATCAAGCAACTTGCGCTCGGCCTGAGCCGCAAAAGAAAGCACCACTGCCAACAGCATCAGCAGTGTTTGTAAACCCTGGCGAATCGTCGCCTTCATAATCACCTCTTAATGAAGAAATAAGCCTGCGGATAGGGTACCGGAATGGCACAGTTGCCGTCAGGGGGTGTAAATAGCAGCGTTAATCAGACGGCTCAGAAACGACGCCGCTCTCGCTCGTCAAAACCATAAATAGCCTTAGAGATCGATGTGGATGCGCCGCCACTGCCACCCAGACCTTTTAGCTGAACCTGAAACAGCAAACGGCTATCCAGAGTTTGGTCATCCGTCAGATAATTCTGGTGAACCATTTGGATACTCCAGCAACAGTTGTTGTACTCGATCCCGGCAAGCGAACCAACGGTGCGATCCAAGTCCGAATCGTACACCCAGCGACCGATAAGGCTAACACGGTCTGTTGCCGGTATAACCGCCGCAATATCCGATTGCTCCAACTCTCCCTTGCTGTAGGTATGGCCAATACTCGCCAGATACCGGTAATCCCTGGAATGAAAGATCAGCTGGCTGCGCCCCTCTTCAGTATCGCCTGTCTCAGGGTCCCATAGCCCTGAAGACCGAACCTGCAGATTTTGAAAAGGGTTTAATACCACTTCGCCCGCCAGCGGCGAGCGGCTGCGATCACTCCCGCCCTCCCCGAAGAGAGTCACCTCGCGATCGTCAAAATACTGAATCTGGCCGATACTGAAACGGGCCCGTTCGGAGCCGGTCACCAGATCATTAAAGCGGCTGGTCAAGGCCACCGCTAACTGGTTGGCATCACCCACCCGATCGCCTCCAACAAAGCGGTCTGGCCGGAATAACTGCTCAAAGCGGAAGGTCTGCAAGGCGGTATCAAACGAGGGGATGTCGTTCTGGTCCGCTTCCGCATCAGCCCAGGCGTAATACAGGCGGGGCTCAAGGGTTTGGTTGTAGGGCACATCGAACAAGGTAGATTGGCGATCAAAATACAGGCCGTTGTCCCACTCCACCACTGGAACGGTGCGATCGAAACTGTCACTACCGGCACTGTAATCTTCCAGCTCGTAACGGGTGTAGTCCAAGCTGAGCGACGGGCGGCTGAAGCCCCAAAGGGCGCGCATTGGCAACGCCAACTCAGGGCGAGCCAGAAAACGCTGGCCGTTGGCCTTATCGAGCCCTGTAAGCGTGTCGTTATCACGGTAGAACCAGCTGTATTGACTCACTAGCCCGGCTTCTAGCCAGCCTGCTTCGGTGCTGCCAGCGTAAATCATTTCTGGCAGTTGGGCGTAAGGCCTATCCGCCTGTGCAATTCGCTCGCTGACGGTCTGGTAGTCGTTAAGGTATACATCGAAAAACTGATTCGACCCTTGATAACGCACGCCGCCTTTGCGCTGCAGATGCGTGGTCTGGTCAATTTCCAGACTACGGTTCAGGTCGCTCAGGTAATCCTCGTCACTGACTGCAGAAAAATCACCATACCCCGTCCAACCACTACCCAATGCTGCCCGCGTGGAGGCATCCAATCCCCAACGCTGGCCAGACTCCCCGGGGTTCTCATCTTCGTAGTCGGAATCATTATCTATATAGCCAAGCTGCAGGGTTGTTTGGCCAAAATCGCTTAGGTAACGCCCCTCAACCTCGTTGAACAGCCCACGGCCATGAATGTACTGCGGCGTTAGAGTGGCATCGTAATGGGGAGCCAAGTTCAGGTAATACGGAGTCGCCAAAAATACTCCGCCACCTGCGCTGGAAGAACCAAATTGCGGATAAAGGAAGCCGGTTTTGCGACGGTCATCAATGGGAAAGCTGGCGTAAGGCCAGTAAAAAACCGGTACATCTAAAACCTCAAGACGAACATGTTTCGCTGTTCCGAAACCCTCGCTCTGGTCCAATTCAATCTCGGAAGCAACAATAGCCCAATCGTTTTGCTGTGGGCCACAGGTGGTTAACATGCCATCGCGAATCTTTACCATAGAGTCATCTAGCCGCGACAGGCTACCGGCCCTACCGCGCATTTCCGGCCCGTGCAGAAGGAAGGTCGCGGTGTTGATATCAAAGCGCCCTGAATCCACATCGTATTCTGCCCGCTCCCCAGTCAACAAAAAGCCGTTACCGCGGCTGACCAAAGGGCCTTCAATCGATAGCTGACCAATATTCTGGCTATACCTTGCTTCGGAACCCGACACACGGAAGCTACCCTGGCGCACCTGAACATCGCCTTGGAGATACAGTTCCTGATCAATTTCATAACGGGCGCTCAGGCCGCTCGCCTGCAAGGCAGCCGCCTCGCCAACAGTTTCACCAAACACCCCCGACCTGCCCTCTTCGGCGCCAGACGGCAAGTATCCGCCTGTGCAAAATGCCGGTAGCGAATGTCTGACTGCATCCGGAAGCTGGCTTTTCGGGCGCCAATCCATTTCAGCGGCAGAAGGTGCTTCTTCACTTGAAGACAAACCAGCCACCGACATTAGGGCGCATCCGGCAAGCAGGCCCACAAGCCGGCGCGGCAATGTGCCTTTCTGCGCTTGCAGATAGCTGTCGGGCATTGGCACGATGGCAAGGTTCCTGTTCCAGTTGCATGAAGGAGTGTGCATGACGCAACTAGCACCAATACACAAATAACAGCGGCCTAGTTTACACATGCCTCTGAAGCTTGTTAACGGAAACGGGGCCGGATACACGAAACTCCGCTGCAAAAGCGCGTTACCCTCTTTATACTCCTTGCAAAGGGGCCGTGATAACAGCACCTGAACAGTACACCTGCTCATGTTTTGTAAACTGTTTTGACATCAATGCACTTAAATAACGCCAGGACAATCGCCCGAGCTATGGATAACCGCCTGCAGATGCTAACCACCTGGGTCAGCCAGTTTCCCGGCTTCGAGAACGCCGAAGCTATTCCCGTTTCCGGCGACGCCAGTTTTCGGAGCTACTTCCGGGTACGCAAAATGGACACCAACGGCAGCGAAGAATCCTTTATTGTTATGGACTCGCCGCCAGAACTGGAGGACTGCAGGCCGTTCGTTCACATTGGCCGGCATTGGCTTGCTTCAGGCATTATGGTTCCGAATATTATTGAAGCCGATCCGGCGCGCGGCTTTCTCTTGCTGGAAGACTTCGGCGACCAGTTAATGCTGGGCCAGCTAACCCCGGATACGGTAGATTCCCTGTACCAAAGCGCGCTGGATGAACTCCTCCTTATTCAGCAGGTTACCGCTCATCCCGACAATCCGCTGCCAGCTTACGACGCGGCCTTGCTGAACCGTGAAATGGCTTTGTTCCGGGACTGGCTGCTGGAGGGCTACCTAGGGCTGGAGCTGGACAACATAGAAAAATCCATGCTCGACACCACCTTTGCGCTGCTTCGTGAAAGCGCTCTGGCGCAGCCGGAAGTGACCGTGCACCGGGATTACCACTCCAGAAACTTACTGGTGCGTGAACGAAATAGCCGCCCCGGAGTTATCGATTTTCAGGATGCGGTGACCGGCCCCATTACTTACGACCCAGTTTCGCTGCTCAAGGACTGCTATATACAGTGGCCCGAAGAACGTATTTACGGCTGGCTGGAAATTTTCCGAAAACAATCTTTGGAGGCGGGTCTCCACCGCGCAGACAGCGACACCTTCCGCCAATGGTTTGAGCTTATGGGCATGCAACGGCATCTCAAAGCAGCGGGTATTTTTGCCCGCTTGGCCATGCGCGACGGAAAGCAGCGCTATTTGGACGACATCCCCCGCACTCTTGGGTACTTACTAACTGCCAGCAAACGTCAGCCTGCACTGAGGCACTTCCACGACTGGCTCGCAACGGTCGCTGTGCCAAAAGCGGAAGAATTAATCGGCCCACTTCCTGCCCAGGAGCACACATTGTGAAAGCGATGATTCTTGCCGCTGGTAAGGGCGAGCGTATGCGGCCGCTCACTCTTACCACGCCAAAGCCCCTGCTCAGCGCCGGTGGAAAACCACTCATTGAGCACCACCTTGAGCATCTCAACCGTGCTGGCTTTCGAGAGGTGGTGATCAATCATGCCTGGCTCGGGGAGCAGATTGAGTACACCTTGGGAGGGGGCGAGCGCTTCGGCTTATCGCTGAGTTATTCCAGAGAAGGTGAGCCTTTAGAAACCGCCGGAGGCATTGTTCGCGCTTTGCCGATGCTTACAGCGAACGACACCGATTGGTTCATGGTTATAAACGGCGATATTTGGGCCGACTTCGACTTAACCCGGCTACAACCTCCAACTTCTGAGTCACACTCCGCTCTCGATGCCGTTCTGGTGATGGCAGACAACCCCACACACCACCGCAAAGGCGATTTTTGTTTGAACCACAACGGCCTACTCTCCGAGGAATGTGCCGGGAAAGAAGGCGAGAAACTAACCTTCGCCGGCATCAGCCTGCTGCACAGAAGGCTGTTTGAAGGGCTGACCGACCAAGCCGGAAAACTCGGGCCGGTTCTGCGCACAGCCATGGCAAAGGGCCGTGTTGCTGGGCTGCATCACTTTGGGCGTTGGATTGATGTTGGCACGCCTGAGCGGTTGCGGGAATTAGACCGACAACTGGCCACTCAGGAGCCCTAGTGCGATGGCAACTCGCTCTGCGCAACCGGCTTTACCTCCGCGAATGGAGGCAGCTTTCTCGAGCCTATTAGCCAAGCTTTCCGCCTCCAACCATCAGGCACACAAGCTGATTGGCCAAACCAATCTGCCCCGTTGGTGCAGACGCCCACTGTTTTTCTTTCTAGGTTATATTGCAAAAGCAGAAGGTAGAGTTTCGGAGCAAGATATAGGTTTTGCAGAAAACCTGATCAAAGCTCTTAGATTATCGAAGCGACAAAGACACAAAGCCATTAGCAGCTTCCAAAAAGGCAAAGCTTCTGAAACCCTGCCGCCGCTCACTGGGCTCACACTAAGGCTCAGCCATCGCATATGGCCTACACCGGCTCTAAAGATGGCTATTTGCCTGTGTCACGCAGCCCAACTGAAAGGCCGTCCTACCAAGCCCCGCCGTTACCGCTGCGAAGACACGATTGATCAGATTGGCATGCCAGTCACCATCAGCGAAGACATCTTTGACAGCTACGCCAGCCGGGTATGGGGTGACATCAGCAGCGCACCCTCAGCACCAGTTAATCTCGAACAGGCCTGCGCATTGCTTGGCGTTACAAGACGCGACCCTATTGCAACAATCAAGCGGGCATACCGGAAAAAAGTTTCTGAGTGCCATCCCGACAAGTTACTGCAACAACATCTCAGCGCCGCTGAGCATGCGTTGGCCAAAGAGCGCCTTCTACGCTACCAACAGGCCTGGGAGCTAATCCGGCGACACTATTAGTAAACGCTGATTGGTTGGTGGGTACTGCCTGACAGTCATTAATCACTATTGGCGATCATCACGCTTTAGCCAAGCAGATATCCTGCTCGCAACTGCCTTGCCATCCCGTGGCATGAATTTGATGTCTGCTCCCACATTTTGCCGACTAAACCCTTGCACACCGGCCCGCTCTAAATCCGCCTTGCGCTGTCCACTTGCCTCGGATAAAGACAACTCCAGAATACTGGGCACCGAAGCTTTCTTTACGTTTTCCGCCAACTGCCTTGCATCACGCGGATAAAACTTTGGACCAGCCCATATCAAAGCAGTTGGTGCGGCCAATTCTGCCGCATAGGCCACAACATGATTACTTCCCCGCCCTATTCCCACTAACGCTGCCAGCTCATATTCACGGCTTTTAAGCTCCGCAGCTGCCGCCGCGAGTTCATCAAGAATGCGCTTGCGGTAGGCAGTCTCCAAATCACTCGGAGCTTCCGCCGCCAAAACATCAATCGCAGCTGGGCTTGGCACTCCCGGGTTTTGTTCCTCAGCTTTTGGTTTTGGCTCAGGCGCAATGAGCGGTCGCTCAAGAATCCGTTCAAGGGCTTCCAACGGTGGCTCAAGACCCAAACTAAGCACCGCCAATTTACGCTGCACCAACTCTCGCGCCAAAGTACCAGTAAGCCCAGACGCTGCATTCTCCCCCTCATCCGCCAAAATAATCACCGCACCTCTGGCGGGAGTTTCCGTTTCGGGCCAAAACAGCGCCAGCGTGCGAGCGCCGTCTTTAAGTTCGAGCCACAGCGCAGAATCCGGAAATTTGTGGTTCAACCCCCACTCACCCAAACCGGAAGACACAGCGCCACGTACTTCATTCGGAGTCGGCGGGGTAGCTGCTGGGGTTGCTGTTTCATCCTGTGCCAATGCAGACACAGCATTGCCTAGCATGATCCCGGCCATTAGCCATCCGAAAATGCTCATGAGGTAAGGGCTTTGGCTTATTGTTCTGAATCGGCGCACAGTTCCTGCTCCTCTGGCTACGAAAAGACACTCGTGTGCTGTTAGACTGTCATTATTATTAACAGCTGCCAATTGTTTGCGAGACCCGTGATGAATCCCTATCTGATTGCCCCATCCATACTATCTGCCGATTTTGCCCGTTTGGGCGAAGAAGTGGATAACGTTCTGGCCGCAGGCGCAGACGTGGTGCACTTTGACGTTATGGACAACCACTACGTGCCCAACCTGACCATCGGGCCGATGGTTTGCGAAGCTCTGCGTAAACATGGCGTTACCGCGCCCATCGACGTACACCTTATGGTATCGCCGGTGGACGACCTAATTCGTATGTTCATTGACGCTGGCGCCAGCTACATAACCTTCCACCCGGAGGCATCCCAACACATCGATCGTTCCCTACAACTGATTCGCGAGGGCGGCTGCAAGGCGGGTTTGGTATTTAACCCGGCCACACCGCTGCACCACATGGATCATGTGATGGACAAGCTCGATATGGTGCTGATGATGTCAGTTAATCCCGGGTTCGGTGGCCAGAAATTTATCCCCGGCACCCTTGATAAGCTCAGAGAGGCTCGAAAACGTATCGACGCTAGCAATTACAATATCCGTTTGGAAATAGACGGAGGCGTGAAAACCGATAATATTCGTGAAATTGCGGAAGCCGGTGCAGATACCTTCGTTGCCGGTTCGGCTATTTTCAACACCGATGACTACAAAGCCACTATTGATGCCATGCGGCTAGAGCTCGAACAAGCTCGCATGGCGCTAGGCCACACGGTGACGAGCCAATGAGTCTGGCCGGCCTGTTTAACCAGCGCTGGCCCGGCGTTGCCCTGTTTGATCTTGACGGCACTCTGGTAGACAGCGCTCCGGATCTTGCAGCTGCAGTTGATTGCACCCTTGAACAGCTAGGGCGCAAGCCAGCAGGCCTTGAGCGGGTGCGAGAGTGGGTGGGCCATGGTTCTCCCGTTTTGATGCGCCGGGCCTTAGCTGGCAAAGCCGATTGGGAACCCGCGAGCGCTGCAGACGACGCCTTGTTTAACGATGCTCTGGCGTTGTTTTACAACAACTACCGGAAACTCAACGGCAAGCACGCTGTGGTGTACCCCGGGGTAAAAGCCTGCCTTGAATCCCTAAGTAAACGGGGCTGCCCCATGGCTGTGGTGACCAACAAGCCGGAACAGTTTGTAAGCCCACTGCTGAAACAACTGGGGCTGGACCACCATTTCAAGCTGTTGATCGGTGGCGATACGCTGGACACAAGAAAGCCAGACCCGGGCCCGCTGCTCCATGCCATGAAAACTCTAAATGGCAGCCGCGGCACCACGGTAATGGTTGGCGACTCTGCGGCAGATGTCAGCGCCGCTCAAGCTGCAGGCATTCCTTGCGTTGCTGTCACCTATGGCTACAATTTTGGACGCTCAGTACAAGCACTGGGAGCAGACGCTGTGGTTGATTCCCTGAGCGAGCTTTTGTAACCTCTCAGATCTTGTACATTCATTCTTATCAATTCGGGAGATTCCTGCCGTGCAGGGACTGAATCTGACTGCAGCGCGAGGCATCCTCACGACCCGCGCAACACGATGGTGGCGATGGCGTACCGGCTGAAAATACTCAGCTAGGCGAATAGCGCGTGCATGCCCGCTTGACGCCACCACTCGACAGGACCGGCCAGTGTTGCCAATGGCCTGCTCGAACGCAGATCAGATCTCAGGAAGCCCGACCATGAACTCCGAACAATTCCGTAAGCTGGCCCATGCTGGCTTCAACCGTATCCCCGTGTATCGCGAAGTCCTTGCGGACATGGACACTCCTTTAAGCACCTATCTCAAGCTCGCCAGCGGGCCATACTCGTACCTGTTTGAGTCCGTTCAGGGCGGCGAAAAATGGGGCCGCTACTCCATCATCGGGCTGCCCAGTCAGGAAGTGCTCAAGGTATTCAACCACCGGGTAGAGATTCGCCGCCACGGGGAACTGGTTGAAAGCGCTGAAGTGGACGACCCGCTGGCATTTGTCGCCAGTTATCAGGCACGCTTCAATGCGCCTGATCTGGAAGAGCTGCCACGATTCAACGGGGGGCTGGTGGGCTACTTCGGCTACGACACCGTGCGCTACATCGAAAAGCGCCTTGCGGCTAGCTGCCCCCCGGATCGCATCGGTACGCCCGACATACTGCTGATGGTATCCAACGAGCTGGTGGTGTTCGATAACCTGCGCGGCAAACTGCACCTGATTGTGCACGTGGATCCAGCTGACCAAGACGGTTACGAACAGGCCCAAACCAGACTCGACGAACTCGAGCAGAAGCTACACCGACAAACCGCCAATGCTCCACAAACACCTATGCATCTGCGCGGTAAAACCGTGGATGAAAGCGAGTTTGTGTCTGGTTTCAGTCAGGAAAAATTCGAAGCGGCAGTGGATAAAATTAAAGACTACGTGCTGGACGGTGACGTGATGCAAACCGTCATCTCTCAGCGCATGTCCATTCCGTTTGAGGCTCCACCCCTGAACCTGTACCGCTCACTAAGGGTATTGAACCCATCGCCGTACATGTACTTCTTGGATCTGGACGACTTCCACATCGTAGGCTCATCGCCAGAAATTCTTGCGCGCATGGAAGATAGAGAAGTCACCGTTCGCCCCATCGCGGGCACTCGCAAACGTGGCGCCACAGATGCGGAAGACCGCGCTCTGGAAGCCGAGCTCTTGGCCGATCCAAAAGAAATTGCCGAACACCTGATGCTGATTGATCTGGGCCGCAACGATGCCGGTCGCGTTTCGGAAACCGGCACCGTAAAGCTCACCGAGAAAATGGCCGTGGAGCGCTACTCCCACGTGATGCACATAGTGTCCAACGTAACCGGCCAAGTAAAAGACGGCACCAGTTGCCTCGACGTACTCAAAGCCACCCTGCCCGCAGGTACTCTGAGCGGCGCCCCGAAAACCCGCGCCATGGAAATCATCGACGAACTGGAACCGGTCAAACGCGGTGTGTACGGGGGTGCCGTGGGCTACCTCTCGTTTAACGGCAATATGGATACCGCCATTGCTATCCGAACTGCCGTGATCAAGGACAAGACCCTGCATATACAGGCTGGCGCTGGCATCGTGGCCGACTCTGTACCTCGCCTTGAATGGAAAGAAACCATGAACAAGGGCCGCGCTATCTTCCGCGCGGTGGCCATGACCTACAACGACTTTGACCACTGAGGCGAGGGACACATCATGCTACTAATGATCGACAACTACGATTCCTTCACCTACAACGTGGTGCAATATCTTGCGGAGCTGGGTGCCGACGTACAGGTACACCGAAACGACGAAATCACCGTGGAGCAGATTGAAGCTCTGAACCCCGAAAGACTCGTAGTCTCCCCCGGTCCTTGCACGCCAAATGAGGCCGGGGTGTCCATGGAAGCTATCCGCCACTTCGCTGGCAAGATACCCATCCTCGGCATCTGCCTCGGCCATCAGGCCATCGGCCAGGTATTCGGTGGCAACATCATCCGCGCAGGACGAGTCATGCACGGCAAAGTTTCCCCTGTTTACCACCAGAACACCGGCGTATTCCGAGGCCTCAACAACCCTGTGCAAGCCACCCGCTATCACAGCCTTGTCATTGAACAAGCCAGCCTGCCGGACTGCCTGGAAATGACCGCCTGGACCCGCAACAGCGACGGCAGCGTGGAAGAAATCATGGGTGTGCGCCACAAAACCATGGCCATCGAAGGGGTACAGTTCCACCCTGAATCCATCATGAGCGAACAGGGCCACGAACTGCTGCGCAACTTCCTGCGAACCCAATAAAAAGGCGAATCCAATGAACATGAAAGACGCACTGAGCCGCGTGGCCGAAAACCTCGACATGTCTCGGGAAGAAATGAAAAGCGTGATGCGCATCGTTATGAACGGTGAAGCCACCGACGCCCAGATAGGCGCCCTGCTCATGGGCCTGCGCCTCAAAAGTGAAACGGTGGACGAAATCACAGGCGCCGTGGAAGTCATGCGCGAATTGGTTTCTGGCGTAACCATCAAAGCCGAGCCCTTGGTCGACATAGTAGGCACGGGCGGCGACGGCGCCAACCTATTCAACGTATCCTCCGCTTCCGCCTTCGTGGTTGCCGCTGCGGGCGGCTTTGTCGCCAAACACGGTAACCGAGCCGTCTCCTCCAAAAGCGGCAGTGCCGACCTGATCGAACAAGCAGGCATCAATCTGGGCCTAACACCTGAACAAGTCGCCCGCTGCGTAGAACAAATCGGCGTCGGCTTCATGTTCGCCCCGGCTCACCACGGCGCCATGAAACACGCCGTCGGCCCGCGCAAAGAATTGGGCTGCCGCACCCTATTCAACATACTCGGCCCCATGACAAACCCGGCAGGTGTTAAACGCCAGCTAGTTGGCGTATTCAGCAAAGCCCTCTGTCGCCCCATGGCCGAAGTGCTGCAAAAACTTGGCTCAGAACACATCATGGTGGTGGCCTCCAAAGACGGCCTTGATGAAATCAGCTTGGCCAGCGCGACCCATGTGGCAGAACTGAAAAATGGCGAAATCACCGAATATACCCTCACCCCTGAAGATCTCGGCATCAAAAGCCAGACTCTGGTAGGACTTTCTGTCGATACCGCCGAAGAATCCCTGAACCTGATCAAAGCCGCCTTCGGCCGAGGCCACGACGAAATGGCCGAAAAAGCCCGGGACATGATCGCCCTCAATGCTGGCGCCGCTATTTACGTGGCGGGCTTGGCTCCGACAGCCAAAATGGGCGTCGAAATGGCTCTGGACGCCATGGGGTCAGGACTTGCGGCCGGAAAACTCGCCGAACTGGCGGATTTTTCACACTGTTTCTGAGTAAAAAAACAGGCTCTGGCTTACCGGGCAGCACACAAAGCTTTGCTTTAAGCTTTAGGCAGGCTTCACCAAACTCTGAGAGCGTGCCGCTAATCGCTTCTCAAAACTGTCTGCAGCCAAGGATGGCTGCAGCCAAGCCCTACATGGACGTATTCACGGGCGTGTTTTGAGAAGCGATTAGCGGCATGCTCAGGCACGGACTGAATCACACAATGAACAAGCAAAACGACAAAACCCCAACCATCCTGCGCAAAATCGTAGAAAGAAAGTGGGAAGAAATAGACACCCGCAAACGGCAAAAAAGCCTAGAAGACCTCAAAGCTCAGGCTGGCGACCAACCCAAAACCCGCGGCTTCGCCAACGCCCTGCGCCAACGCATAGAAGCCAGCAAACCCGCTGTCATCGCCGAAATCAAGAAAGCCTCACCCAGCAAAGGCATACTGCGCGACCCCTTTGAGCCCGCCGACATCGCCGAAAGCTACGAAAAAGGCGGCGCCGCCTGCTTGTCAGTACTTACTGACCATGACTTCTTCCAAGGCCACAAAGACTACCTAATTGCCGCCCGCAACGCCTGCAGCCTCCCGGTTATCCGCAAAGACTTCATGGTAGCGCCCTATCAAGTATACGAAGCCCGCACCATAGGTGCAGACTGCATACTGCTCATTGCAGCGTGCCTCACCAAAGACCAGATGCAAGAACTCGAAGGCATAGCCCACGAAATTGGCATGGACGTATTGGTAGAAGTGCACAACAGCGAAGAAATGGACGACGCACTAACCCTCAGCACCACACTGGTCGGCATTAACAACCGCGATCTGCATAGCTTCAACGTATCTCTGGAAACCACCTTCAACCTGCACCAGCGCATCGGCAAAGAACGCATGGCCATCACCGAAAGCGGCATAATGACACGCGCCGACGTAGAAGCCATGACCGGCCGGGGCATTTACGGGTTTCTAGTAGGCGAATCTTTCATGCGCGCAGAGAACCCGGGCAAGAAGCTGCAGGAACTGTTCGGCTAATCAGCTTGTTGTCAGGTACACCATGACCAGCACCTGCAACCCGGCCATTGACCCTATACTGGCTGGTCCACGCTGGCCGGTGTTTTTCCGCTACGCACTGCCATCTGTGGCCGGGCTTATGGCACTGACCACAGCCAATATCATCGACGGCATATTCATTGGCAACTTTGCAGGAGCCCACGCCCTCGCTGCCCTGAACCTGTTGATTCCCTGGTTTACCCTAATGTTCGGGCTAGCGCTTGCATTGGCCATTGGCGGTACCGTACGCGCTGGCCGCTACCTTGGCGAAGGCAACACCGATGCCGCATCCGCCATCTTCAGCAAATGCCTCACCGCCACCTTCATTCTGGCTTTGGCTGGAGCGATGATCGGGTTACTTTTTCACGAGCCCATCTACCGCTTGCTGGGGGCATCTTCCGCCGTATTTTCACTGATGTCTGAGTACTTTCTCATCATCATCTGGGTGATGGTGCTGCAACTGTTCTCCATGGTGCTTTATTACTTTTTGCGTGTAGACGGCTTCCCCGGGCTGGCCACCGCCGCACTGGTGCTGGGAGCTGCCGGCAATATTGTGCTGGATGCCCTTCTGGTAGGTTATCTGGATTACGGCCTGCGCGGCGCCGCCATTGCCACAGGGCTAGCTCAGCTGCTACAGCTTGCTGTGTTGGCGCTTTATTTCCACAAGCCTTCGCGCAAGCTGGTATTTCGGCTGCGCCAGCACAACTGGCGCGAGATAGCCAAAGCCTTCGCCAACGGTGCGTCGGAGTGGATAAATGAAATGTCCGTGGGACTAGTGATGCTGCTGATCAACTGGCTATTGATGGCCTCACAGGGGCTGGCGGGCGTTGCGGCGTTCACCGTAGTTAACTATCTGATTTTTCTCAGCTTGATGATATTTTACGGAATATCCGATGCCATGCATGTGTTGATAAGCCACAACCTAGGAGCTGGCAACACCGAGCGAATCCGCCAGTTCATGGGCTGCGGCGCCACGGTGAATTTGACTCTGGCTCTGGCATTGGTGAGTATTGTCTGGCTATTTGGCAACCAGATAGTCCGGCTCTTCCTCGATCCCTCTACCGATCCCGCCATCGCCCAACTCGCAGACCGGTTTCTGACTATCCTTTGGCCGCTTTTTTTGGTCAATGGAATGAATGTATTTCTATCGGTATATCTCACCGCAACACATCACGCTTTGCCCTCTGCTGTTGTTGCCTTCTCTCGAAGCTTGGTACTACCAGCCCTGTTGCTGGTGGCTATCGCCCGGTTCGCACCGGACTGGCCACTCTTGCTGGCACTGCCGCTGGCTGAGTGGCTCACCTTCGGTCTTGCTCTGGCGCTGTTTCTACATTTCCGCCCCCAGCGCTTGGCAGGTTCCATCGCCAACTGAGTTAGACGGCACCAGCTTGCCAGTTCACTTCGCCAACTTCATCGCCCGCAAAGCGGACGAGGTGGGAGGCCACCACCTGCCCCAGCTCCTCCAATTCTTCTGCCGTTGGAGACTGGCACACCAAAGTCAGCGCCCCGCTCCCGGAGTTCAGCCGACATTCACCGATAGAGAAGGTAAGAAATCCGTCAGTTTCGCTCCACTCGGCGTCAATCTTATGGCTGAAATGTTTGCATAAGCGGTTTATCAAACGACTGGGATTGACTGTGGATACACAGGCATTCATAGACGGCATAACGATCTCCTTAAACTCAACAAACACCGGCGGGCAAAGGTCGATCCGCCAGCACAATGGGCTGGCCCTGAGAGCAGCGTTCAATACGTGCTTCAATACCGTAGGTGCGAGCCAGCAACTCGGGTGTTAACACCTGCTCCGGGGAACCCAGCACAGCTTGTCCGTCTGGTGACAACACCAGAACCTGATCGCAATAACGCAAAGCCAGATTGAGGTCGTGGCACGCCACCAGCGCGATAGAATTTGCGTGGGTTGTGGCATCGCGCACGGCGTTCAAAACATTCAGTTGCCAGTGTAAATCCAACGCACTGGTGGGTTCATCCAGCAGCATCAACGGAGTCTGACGCACCAATACCTGAGCCAGCCCCACCATTTGTCGCTGGCCACCAGACATTTCTGACAAGCGCCGCAAGGCCAGCTGCCGAATACCCAAGGTGTCGAACACCACTTCGATGGCATGCTCGGTCTCTTCCCGAGACCAATCGCCCCGCGCCGAACGGCAGGCACTGAACACGGTTTCGTAGGCCACTAGAGGAATGGCTTGCGGCAACGGCTGAGGCAGGTAGCCAACACGACGTGTGCGTTGATGGGATGTGAGTCCCGCCAGATTTTCCCCTGCGAAAGTCATAGTGCCGGAGATAGGCAACAAGCCAGCAATAGACTTCAGCAAGGTGGACTTACCCACCGCATTCGGCCCGATTACAGCCACCAAAGCACCTGCAGGTATTTCCGGCAAAGATAGCTTGCTGAAAACAGAGCGATTTCGATAGCCTGCGGTAACGCATTCCAGTTTCAGGGTCACAAGGCAACCCTCCGGCTACGGCCAATAATCAGCAGGATAAACAGCGGAATCCCTACCAGCGCGGTCACAATGCCCACCGGCAACACCACACCTGGCACCAGAAGCTTGCTGGCAATGGATGACAGCGACAGCAGCACCGCTCCTGCCAAAGCACTACCCGGAAGCAGGAAGCGATGATCCTCCCCCAGCATCAGTCGGGCAATGTGCGGGGCAACCAAACCAATAAAACCGATTTCCCCGACAAAGCACATGGCCGCAGCGGTGAGCAGGCTAACCCGCATCAGCACTGTCAGCCTCAGTCGCTCCACGCGAATACCGAGGCTTCGCGCCTGCTCTTCACCACTGCGTAGGAGGGTCATAGCCCAGGCATTGCGCAGCGAAAAGGGCAGACATACCGCCAGCACCAACGCCACAATCCATACCTTATCGAGGCTCGCGCGGGCCAGACTACCCATAGTCCAGAACACGATTTGCTGCACCGATTCGGCATCAGCAACAAACTGGATTAACCCCACCACGGCGTTAATACCAAACAGCAAAGCAATGCCGAACAGCACCACTGCGTGCACCGAGGCACCCAAAGAGCGCGACAGAATCAGAATCAAAAGCGATGCCACCGCAGCGAACACAAAGGCCGACAACGGCAGCAGCACATGAGCCGCCAGCCCGAGAAAGGAGATATTGAAGGCTATCACCAACGAGGCACCCAGAGTCGCGGCGGCGCCCACACCCAAGGTAAATGGGCTGGCCAGCGGATTGTTCAGCACGGTTTGCATCTCGGCACCGGCGAGACCAAGGCACGCACCAACAACAACCGCCATCAAGGCATAAGGCAGCCGGATATCTTCGATAATAACCCGGGTGCCCGCATCCATGGCTTCAGGGTTGAGCAAGCCATGAACCACGTCGGCAAAACCCAGCATAGAGGGGCCGCTGGCGATATCCACCAACAAGGCCACCAGCGCCGCACTTGCCAACGCCACCAGACACATAACCCGGCGCCAAACAAAACGCCGGTATTCTCTCGCTAAGGACACACGCTGAGCAGATCCTTCCTGCCTGACAGTTTGTGTCTGGGACACTGCACTCATTCCAAAGGCTCTTTAGCCCGAACCCAATAGATGCCATCCAGCTCGATCGGCTGAAAGCGCCGGTAAAACTCTACCAGCGTGGCGTCCGGGTTCAGCTCTGCAAAGACATCAGGGTGAAACCATTGGGCCAGTGCTTGAACCGCGATAACATTCATTGGGGTATTGTAAAAGTGATGCCAGATGGCCATGGCACGACCCTCACGGATAGGTTCTACCGCCCGAAGACCCGGCCGATCGGTGGCTTGTGCCAGTGAGGCCCGAGCTGTCGCGGTATCTATGCCCGCTCCCAGCATCACGTAGCTGTGCTCATTTTCAGAGGTGGTATGCTTACGTGACCCGATAGCGGTTGCGACATAGTAGTCCGGCGGGCTGCTAATCAGATATTCAAGGTTCAGTACACCGCTAACACCGGGCACCTTCCCTTCTGCCAAATTGCGTGCTCCGGCAGCCTTGAGGAAATGCCCCATCATGCCCTCCACCATTGTTTCGCAGCAGCTGTCATGCAACCCCAAGCGGCTGTGCAGAAACACTTCGGGCCAATCGACTTTAGGGATTTGTGCAACCACGTCAGTCACCTTTGTCAGCTCCTGCTGGTAAAAGCGGTTGAATGCCTGTGCCTCCTTCTGTCGCCCAAGCACCTCACCCAGAAGCGCCATGCTTTTTGGTGTATTCACCAGTGGGTTCTGGCGGAAGTCGATGAACACCACCGCCACACCTGCCCGCTCCAGCTGGTCAATCAACATCCGGTTACGGGCACCGGGGCCGTGCCCTTCTAGGCTAAAGATGGCAAGGTCAGCACCCAGAGCAAGCACACTTTCCAGACTGAAGCTGTCTGCGGATGCGTGCCCCACCCGAGGCACACCCGCCAGCTCAGGGAAGGCTTTCAGGTATTGGGCGTAGCCTCCGGGATCGGTCATTTCGAAATCCGGCAGCATACCAGCCAAACGGTCAGGCAGCGCATCTCCATCCAAAATGGCAAGGGCGGGGATATAACGGCTTTCTCCCAGCACGATCCGGTTTACTTTATTCGGCAACTCAACCGAGCGGCCTGCTAAATCGGTAACCGTGCTCGCAGCCAGAGATAGGCCAGCCCACAAACATAAGAGGCCGCCCACCAGAGCGGCTAAAAATCGAGTGCGTAACATCAGCGACCTCAAAACCGCATAGCCAGACCAAGGCGTATGTCCCGACCCATTGCGGGCAGGCCGACAACTCCCTCATAGCCTTCGATATTTTGGTAGTCCGCGTTGCTGGCGTGATCGAGATAGTTTTTGTCAGCTAGGTTTTTCACTGCCAGAGTCAGGCGCAAATCTTCGTTACCTGTAGGCAGCCAGTTTACGAATAGGTCGTGTACGCCATAACCCGGTTTGTCGATGGTGCCCACCGACGTTTGGAGGTCGTCGATGCCCTGCACAAACCGACCCTGCCAGCCAAACTCCAGTGTGCGGTCCCAGCGGTAGGCCAGATCTGCCACCCAGGTGTCACCAATGGTGTTGCCCAAGAGGTTGTGCTCGTAAACAGTCAAAGGCTGGCCATCCACTTCGGCATCGTTACTGTGAAAGCTCAGCCCGGCACTAAGCGCGTTCCACTGATAGCCGGTTGCAATGCGGTAGCCATCGGATTCCAGATCACCAATGTTCTGGTAGATGGCTGGCCCGAACAGGACGTCTGCGATGGCATCCTTGATTTCAGAACGGTACACCTCCGCCGATAGGGTGAAACTCTCGTACACATAATCAAACCCGACTTCGGTGTTCCGGGCTTTTTCGCCTTTCAGGTCCGGATCGTTCTGGGCGCGGTCAATCTTGAAGGCATCGTGGGTCATGGGCCCGCGAAAGGCCTCGGCATATCCGGCTTTCAGGGTAAGGCCGTCTGCCACCAGCAACGACAGGTTGGCGTTGGGACTCACCGCATCTTCACTGAACGTTTCGCCGCTGTTATCTGTCAGGCTGTAGTCGTCGTAACGAGCGCCGGCACTCAGCGACAACTGCTGGGTGAGCCACAAATCTGCCTGCAGGTAGACACCCAGCACATCGCCGGTTTCCTCTTCGGCACGCCTGTCGCCTTCACCGCCGGCATTCACTTTGTCTTCCCGGTAATCGATCCCGTAAGTCAGGCTGTGATCGCCCATCCGGCTGGTGTTGCGCAGGTCACCACCAACGCTTCGGCTAAAGCCGTAATACCGGCCCCAGCGGTCTGCCACATTCTGCTCAATTTCAGATTCGCTGTGATACAGGGTGAACTTTGTGTCTAGCCAAGGGTTGCCTTCCGGCGCCACGCCATAGTTCAGGGTAGTGGTATCCCGGCGTCCATCGAGATCGTACAGGCTATTGAAACTGCTGATCACCCACTGAGGGCGCTGCGGGCGTTCGCCTTCATCTGTTCGCACTTCGTGGCTCAGACGCAGGGTTTGGCCGTTGGCAAACCGGCCGACCAGTTTTGCCATACCCAGTTGCTGGCGTGCATCCGTGCCTGGAACCTCGTTCCCCTTGCCATCCTCATAGCGCTCATGATCGCTCTGAGTGACTGATACCAGTGTGCTCCACTGATCGCTCAAACGGCCAAATACAGTGGTTCCAGCGCTGTAACCTTTGGTGCTGGAGAAGGAGCCAAACTTGACCAAAGCCCCGAGATTTTCACCCTCACGCAAAAGATCCTCCGGATCCTTGGTGATAAAACGGATGGCACCGCCAAGAGCACCAGCACCCGCGGTCGCTTTGCCAGCACCGGCGTCCACTTCTACTCGCTTCAACAGGTCCGGATCAACAACGATGCGCCCTGTATGGTGAAACAGCACGCCACCTTGAGTAGCACCATCTACGCTCACGTTCAGTAACGGGTCTTCCAAGCCACGAACATAAACTTTCTGGGCGATTCCTACGGAACCTCCTACGCTGACCTCCGGCTCACCAGCGAAAACATCCCCAAGGCCGTCCGCCAGAGAGCGGTCAATAGCCTCAGCACCCACAACCGCGTCTGCTTCCACCTCACGGTCGGCGGTTACCTGAATAGTATCCAAGGCAACCGGTTCTGCATAAACAACAGGAGCGGCGACAAGCGCCAGCCAGATAGCGTTGCGACGAAAGTGCAAGGGTAAGCCTATCGGGGGAAAAACTGCCATAACGACCTGACTCCATCATGATAACCATTCGTATTTGGAGTGCATTCTCGATAACCCGTATCGTTAAGGAAACTAGTTTTACATTTGTTACATTTGCCCGTGTCGCGACAGACAGGCATCCATTTACAAGAGGCAATATCCCTTTCCATGAAGCGTTTTCAGTCGATCACCCGCCACTCCGGCACCCATTAGCTTGCGACGAATACGGCTCATGTGCATGTCAAGGCTGCGATCATCCCGGCTAAACTCTTTTTCAAGCACGGCCCGGTAGAGATAGGGTTTGCTCAAAGGCTCGCGCTGATGCAAGGCCAGAATCCAGAGTAACTGAAACTGTATGGGTGTGAGCCCCAGAGGCCGCCCCTGAAAGGAAGCGTGCAGAGTTTGCCGGTCCAACTGCAGCTCACCCACGCAAAGTGTGAGTGGTTCGGCACGGCGATCTAAACCGCCGCCCGTGCGCCGCAGTAGAGCCTCAATCCGCAAGAGCAGTTCGGTAAAGCTGAAAGGTCTGGATAAACAGTCATCGGCGCCTTGCCGATATCCTGCAATGCGCTCATCCTCTGCATCCGTGGCAGTGAGCATCATGACCGGTGTCTGGCAGGTTCTACGGATTCTTTTTAGAACTTCGAAGCCGTTGATTTGAGGTAACAGCGTCTCCAAAAGAATCAAATCCAGCCTGTGGCACAGAGCTGATGCCAGAGCCTCGTCGCCTTGTTGACTTTGCAGCACCTGATACCCGCAAGATGCCAGCCGACCCACTAACTGTTCCCGGAGGAGCGGGTCGTGCTGTGCAATTAGAATTCTGGGGGCGTTTCGGGAAAGCGCTGACATTTAATGATACCGACTACCAAATGATAATCGGTATCATACTCAGTAGAGAACAACGCCTCAAGATTGGCTTTAGTCAGTGCCTCCCGACAGCGCTTCCTGCAGCAGGGCTTGCAAGTGCTCAGGCAACTTCTCCGACAACACCAAAGCCCGCCCGTGGGCCCGCTGCGACATTTTGCCCCAGGTACGCCGCACAATCCGCAACCACTTTTCCCGGTCGTACTCCACATTGTCAGCGTAAAACTGGGCGAAATATTTTTCCAGAAACACCAGGCAGGCAACATCTTCCAGTAATTGAGTGTCTTCGTCTTTGCGCAACTCACGCTTGGTCAGAATCACCTCAACCCGTTCACACTCACTTTTTGGATAGCCGCAGTCAGCCATAATCTCGGCTGCCCTGCGGCCGTGCATCCGCCCACAGGCCTGACGCCACGCGTAATAAGCCTTCCTGCCCTCCGGATAATCACTACGGGGCATTTTCCAACGTTCAAGATGTTGGGCGCGACAAGCGATCTGCATTCGTCCCGAAGGATCTGGCTCCAGTTCGTGAAGCCAGCGGGTCATATGCAAACTGTAGGCATACTCCCTCGGCAGGGGGTCACTTGCCACAACCTCCTCGTTCGGGTCTGCTCGATTCGCCCTATCAATCGCATCCAGGGCGCACTTTAGAGATACCTTTTCCATACTGCCTCCTTTAACGACAGGACTACCCCAATAGGGTTGTTGCGCCGGGCTTCGTATTGGCTGATGATTGAAACTACTAGCCGCTGGATTATGAAGATGGTGAGATTTTCAGACCCCAAAACGCCATACCACAAAGTACCTGCCGAGTGGCTTCCTGCCTATGAAGCGCACATTCGGGTGGTGGAACGGCAAGTTGCAGTTGTTGCGGCTTGGGTTCTCCTAATCACAGTGACCTTATATCAGTTTACCCACGAATTCCGCATTGCTCACCGCCCCGATCTCTGGCTAACGGAGCTTTTTATCAGGGCACCGGTTCTGGCGAGCGCCTTGTTGACGCTAATCTCACACTATACCGGCAAACCTCTATGCCAAAGCCGCCACCTGCTTAGAGCAATGGGGCTTTCGGTCATGGTTATGATACTTGCGCTGTTTCTGGTTCATTACAACGGACGCTTAGCCGATGCCTATCAGATCACCAACGGTATGATTATCAGCTTTTTCGGCGTTGCCATTCTGTCCGTTCGGGGTCCGAAAGAGTGGTGGCTGATGTTTTTTATGCCGCTAGCGATATTTTTGCTCGTGGCCCGAGGCAAAGGTTTCGCTATTGCAGAGTTGCTCCCCTTCCTATTTGACCCTTTGGTTATGATGGTCATTGGCCTCGTCATGAGCGAAGCACTAAGGCAGTTGCGAGTAGGCGAGTTTCTAGCCCGACAACAACTTCGGCAACAGGCTACCACCGACCAACTCACCGGCCTATTAAACCGCAGAGCCATGCACCATTTACTGGAACAAGAGCATGCCCGGGCAAAACGTTACGGGGGCACTTACAGCCTGATTCTCGGGGATCTAGACAACTTTAAGCGCGTAAACGATCAGTATGGCCACAATATTGGCGACATGGTACTACAAGAAACTGCCCGCAGGCTAAGCCTCCACATGCGTACCGAGGATGCACTATGCCGCTGGGGTGGCGAGGAAGTATTGGTGCTGCTGCCAGAAACCGATCTGGAGGGAGCCATACAGGTTGCCGAGAAAGTTCGTTTTTCTCTGGCCAACGAGCCCATGTTGGCTGGCGAACACAGCATCCCCCAAACCATCAGTTTGGGCGTCACCAACTGCTACGGGCTCGATGACATTGAGAGCGCTATCAAACGGGCTGATGACGCGCTCTATCAAGCCAAAGAAAACGGCCGCAACCGCACAGAGGCAGTTGCTTCGCCCCACTCCGAAAATGGTTCTAACAAGCATCAAACCTGAGCAGACGGGCGCGCCTTGATACTGTCATACCATGCCTGAAGGTTGGTGTGTTCAGGCAAAATGCGAATGTTTACCACACGGGCAAAGGCTACCGTGGTAAACGCATTGATATCGGCAGCGGTTAACCGGTTGCAGCAAATGTAATCCTTGTCGGCAAGATGCTTGTCGAGAAATGCCATAAATTTGCCAACGCTTTTGCCGCAATCTTCACCCCACTCCTTAATGGGGTTCATTCTGTCTTTGAAATATCCGCTGGTGTGCTGGAAGCACATACCGGTAGGCATAAAAAAGTAGAACTCTACCCACCGCACCCACTGTTCTATCAACGCTTTCTCTATGGGCGTATCACCCAAAAGCGTCGGCGCTTCCGGGTGGTTTTCCTCGAAGTACCTGCAAATGGCCATGGTCTCGGAGATACAGGTGCCATCATCCAGCTCCATAACCGGCACTTTCTTCATAGGGTTACGAGCCACATATTCCGGCGTCAAATTTTCACCCTTCTGCAAATCAATTTCGATAAATTCGGCTTTATCTAGCAAGCCTTTCTCGGCCATAAACATGCGCACACGACGGGGATTCGGTGCAGTTTTTGTTTCAAAGATTTTCATTGTTATCAGCTCCGTTCCGGTTAATTCAGGGATGACTTGGCATAACAAACACCCGAGAGACTGACCCGAAAAAAGAGTTGCGTCAAGCAACTAGCCAGAAGCCTAAATACGTCTTCAGAGTGGGCGTATTTCAGTTAAAACCTTGTAACTGAGCTCAAGACCCTTATGCTTATAGCTACGTGTTAACCGAGACGATACGCTTTGCCCTATTTCCTGCACTGCCAGATAACCGTGAACCTGCAAGCCTCGCTCGGTTACCGCTTTATCAGTAGTAAAAAGAAAAAACAAAAACGACAACAATCGGTTCTACCAGAATTCACCAATCTTCAAACGGAGAAATGACTATGCGAAAGCTTACGTCTGCTGCACTGCTATGTGCGCTTTCAGTACCGGCCATGGCACAAGCCGACTGTGGTGAAGTATCCATCACAGAAATGAACTGGGCCTCCAATACCGTGGTCACCAACGTCGCCAAATTCATTATGGAGCAAGGTTATGGCTGCGATGTGTCGGTTATACCTTCAGACACCGTACCTGCTGTAACGTCTGTTGCGGAAAATGGCGAGCCAGACATTGTTACCGAACTGTGGCTAAACTCAGCCGGTGAGGCTTACTTGCGCCTCGAAGAAGAAGGCAAAATTGAACGGCTTGGCAAGGTGCTTGATCCCGGCGGTTTGGAAGGTTGGTGGCTCCCCACGTATCTGGTGGAAAAACACCCCGAGCTGAAAACGATCGAAGGCGTTATGGCCAACCCCGAACTGGTCGGCGCACGCTTCAATAACTGCCCGGATGGCTGGGGCTGCAGGATTGCCAATGATAACTTGATTCGCGCATTGGATCTTGAAGAGTCTGGCATTAAAGTCTTCAACCATGGTTCCGGTGAAACTCTAGCCTCGTCCATGGCGTCTGCTGTTCAGAGCGAAGAGCCGTGGTTCGGCTATTATTGGGGCCCGACTGTACCGCTTGGCAAGTATGACATGACCCGCGTAGAGCTAGGCGAGTACAAGCAGAAAGTTCACGAGAAAAACCAGAATCCGAACGCAGATAACCCTGGCGTATCTGAGTTTCCGGCAGCAACGATACTTACGTCGGTCACCACCGACTTCAAAGATCGGGAGCCGGAAGTAACCGAGATGCTCAGCAAAATGACGTTCAAAACCAGCACCATGAGCTCTCTATTAGCCTGGATGGACTCTAACAATGCCTCCGGTGAAGAAGCCGCTGTGTACTTCCTAAGCAACAATCGTGATGAGTGGTCTGGCTGGCTGAACGACGACGCCAAAAAGAACCTCGCCGCAATTCTTGAAAACTGATTGACCCGTCTTGGCCCGGAGCACTGCTTGCTCCGGGCTCATTTGCTAATGACAGTAACCAAATTCTGTTGTGCATGGCGCCCCATGTGCATAAGAGGCTAAACGAAGATGGCAACCTATGACTCCCTATTTTCAGCACTTGGGCTAAAAGAATGGTGCGCGGAAGGTAAACAAGACGGCCCCATGTCGATGGCTGACTTGCTAGCCAAAGCAAAAGGCGACAACGCGGAACCAGAATCCCTGTGGGATTTCCCATTCCCCTCGATGGATGTTCTCAACGACTCTTGCGCTGCTTTTCCACAATCGAGAGAACTCACAAAAGGATTGGAGCAAGGCTTTCTTGCTGTAAAAGATAATCTCAGCCTAGTGCTCGACCCCATGACCCAGCCCCTGAGCTGGGCCCTTGATGGCGCCTTATACGGAATGCTCACCGTGCCCTGGTGGATCATTATTCCGATCATGTTGGCCATCGTTTTTCTAGTAACCCGCTCCTGGAAGCTTGTGACATTTGTTGCTGTTAGTATTTGCTTGCTGGCGTTCATCGACTACTACGAATACGCCATGCAAACACTCGCCATTATTTTTGTCTGCGCCTTTCTCTGTGTGCTACTCGGAGTGCCGATAGGCATCGCCATGTCCCGAAGCGACACCATGCAAAGGCTGACGATTCCGATTCTGGACATGCTGCAAACATTGCCGCCGTTTGTGTATCTCATTCCGTTGATTTTTCTCTTCAGTGTGACTGAATCCAAGCTCTACGGCATTGCCATTATTCTCTATGCCATAGTGCCTGTGGTGCGTTTAACCAACCTTGGAATACGGCTGGTAGACAAGGATGTGATTGAGGCGGCAGACGCCTTCGGCATGACACCCCGCCAAAAACTGTTCAAGGTTCAGATTCCCTTGGCGCTGCCCAACATTATGGCGGGCGTAAACCAGACAATCATGATGAGCCTTGCCATGGTGGTTATCGCGTCGCTTGTTTCGGCACCAGGCCTTGGCGTTTTGGTACTTCGGGGCATCCGTAACTTGGAGCTAGGTGTCGGGCTTGTTTCCGGTCTTGGCATTGTCATTCTCGCGGTCATTTTGGACCGGGTGACCAAGGCTTCTCTAGCTCGCATCAATGCCAGCCAAAATCAGTGAGGACACCCAGTGGCAAACGACATTAAGATTTCCATTAAAAACCTCTATAAGATTTTTGGGCCGACACCGGATGTGGCTCTTGAATACGTAAAACGTGGCATGAACAAGGCCGATCTACTGGATAAGCAGAACCATGTTCTTGGGCTGCGGGATATCAACGTGGATATCCTCGATGGCAAAATCACCGTGATCATGGGGCTTTCAGGCTCGGGAAAATCAACGCTAATTCGCCACCTCAATAGGCTTATTGAACCCACCGCTGGTGAAATCCGGCTCGATGGCAAAGATGTTCTGGAGCTGAACGAAGAGCAGCTACGCCAGCTGCGGCGGGAACAAATGTCTATGGTGTTCCAGAAGTTTGCCCTGCTGCCCCACAAAACTGTGCTTGAGAACGCTGGAATGGCTCTCAACATCCGTGGCTCTGAGGTTGCAGACTTTGAGCAAGAAGCGGTTAAATGGCTGGGCCGCGTAGGCCTTGAAGGCAATGAGCAACAGTATCCGCATCAACTATCCGGCGGCATGCAACAACGGGTAGGTATAGCTCGGGCACTGGTCTCGAACTCCCCGGTCATGTTGATGGACGAAGCCTTCTCCGCTTTGGACCCACTGATCCGATCCGACATGCAGGATTTGCTACTGGAGCTGCAGGAAGAACTACAGAAAACCATCGTGTTCATTACCCACGATCTCGACGAAGCCCTAAAGCTATCGGATCATCTGGTTATTCTGAAAGATGGAGAAGTGGTTCAACAGGGAGATCCTCAGGACATCCTGCTCAATCCTAACGATCCTTATATTGTAGCCTTTATAAACGACATTAATCGCGCTCGCGTGCTTCGGGTGCGCTCGATTATGAAGAAGCACGTGGATAACGACGCGGAGTATGCCGGTGACATCTCCGAGAGGGACAACCTGGAGACAGTGCTTTCGCGATCAGGTGGCGACACAGACAAGGTCTTCAGAGTGGTTCGAAAAGGTGAGATGGTGGGTAGCCTGTGCATGAAAGACCTGACTCGCGCACTGGTTCCGACAGGTGTATCAACCCCAAACAATCACAAAGGATAATCTACCGGAGCTAAGAGGCCTCGCTGCAAGCCCCTTTTTTTCAACTTACTACCCTCAAACCGTTGAGCACAAGCGGCTTGAGGGTGAGCAAGCGGAAGCTATTACTGCCCCCGTGATTAATAAGTCGCCTTGTAAGCAGTTATTTCCTCGTTTGAAGAGGTTGTCAGCACCAGTTTTCCATTTGGACCGATTTCCGCACGTTTTACGTTAGACATAAGCTTCAAAAAGCGGTCTTCCTGATTCATCAGGGCCGGAGCACAGGCCATTTTTGTAGAGAACATATAGTCAAAGGTCATTCCCTCTGCAGTAAGCTCATACTGACCGCCGTAGCGATTACAGGAAGCCCGACCCGCAAGACGGTTCTCATCAAAAAACTCAACAGTCATACGGGAGCTATCAATAATGCCCGCACCGGCCAAGTCTTCAACCACCCACTCGACCCCACGGAATAAACGTTCAGGATCACCACCGCAGCCTTCGAGTACCTCGCCATTGAGCTCAAGGCGAACCTGAGCCGGGAACTGTGCTCCAGACATAGTATCTTCGCACAACTGTCGGTTTACCTTGAGCGTTAACGGCTGGCCGGCTAGCTTGCCACGGAACTCGCGGCCGTTTTGATTGGAAGCGGTTGTTTCAAGCGCAACCTTCTTAGGCTCACCGGTATCATCGGGGCGGTTCAGCTCCAGCTGTTGATGCATTAACTGCACATGCCAGAACGGCTCATTACCGGTCGCTTCAAACGGTGTTTCCAGTGCACCAGCTTGTAGGCAATCGGGGTACGCTTGCCCTTTTACCGAAAACATTGCCCACTCGCCCTTGCTCCAGAAAAGGGTTCCTTCGTTATCTGAGGCTTCGTAACGTGCGCCCGAGGCGCTGACTTTACGCTCCAGTTGCAGCTGCTCGCCTTTGTAATCCACTTCTAGCTGGTCGCCATTACCCAAAGACGTAACATTAATGTTCAGCTGGCCGCACTGATAACTGTTTGAGATCTCTTGTGTCTCTGGTGCGGTGGCACAGGCGGTAAGAAAAAGCCCAGTGGCTGCGGCTACAGATGCCATCAAAACCCGTTGTAAATACATGGACACAACCTATGTTTGTAACTTGGATGAATACCGGCATAGTAAAGACAAGCCAAAACAAAAACCAATTTCGACGGCTGCAAAACCGTTACAAACGCGCAACTTATTGTGGTCTCGTCGCTTTTTATCCATCAGGCGCACGGCTATGCTAGAGCCCATTACTTAGGAGACACCCCATGGCTCTCAGGCTCTACCAATTCGCCATTTCCCACTACTGCGAGAAAATACGCTGGGCACTGGATTACAAAAATCTAAACTACGAAACCATAAATCTGCTGCCGGGGCAGCATATAAAAACCATAAAAAAGCTCACCAAAGGTGCGGGCGCATCTGTACCCGTTCTGGAGCATGACGGTGAAGTTGTTCAAGGTTCACCGGAGATTCTCGACTACCTTGATAATACCTTTCCCGACAGACCCCTAACCCCGCTTGATGAGTCTGCAAAAACACAGGCTTTGGCGTGGGAGAAACGCTTGGATGACGAAGCTGGCCCAGCTGTGCGCTGTTACTCCTACCACCACTTCCTGCAGCGGCCGAAAATAGTGGTGCCTTTACTGACCGCAGGCACGCCCTTTTACAATCGCATCCTTCTCAGCCTCGCCTTCAGCCGAGTCAATGAAGTAATGCGAAAATGGATGAAAATCAACGAGAAAACGGCGGAAGAATCCCGAAAGGTCATGGAAGGCCTGCTAACTGAGCTTGCAGAAACCTACAGTAAACAGCAGTTTCTGGCGGGTGACGCGTTCTCCCGCGCCGACCTCACAGCCGCAGCACTTTTTGCGCCTTTGTTTCAGCCAGAAGCCTACCCGGTACCCTGGCCAAAACCTGCGTGCATTCCGAAGGATATAAAGGCTTGGCTTACCCAGTGGCAGCCGCAGTTGCAGGTGCTCAACCGGGTTTATACCGAACATCGGTAACCCTGTGGTATACACCACCTGTCATGATGACTTTAGACACCAATCCACCACTGACTTGAGTCGCTTTCGGAATTCAGCATGCATGAGCAACCCCTTAGCCTAAACGGCCAAGACAACCACACCATAACCGGAACGATTGTTTGCCCTAGCTCACCGAGTTCTGCTCTGGTTATCGCCCATGGCATGGCAGAACACGCTGGGCGCTATACAAATTTCGCCCGCTGGCTGGCCGAACGGGATATTGCCGTTGTTACACTGAATCATCGAGGCCACGGCCCTGACTGCGAACCCGATCAGCTTGGCCACTACAGTGATGCGGATGGCTGGAGCAAGGTAGTCGACGACCTAAACCGGGTACTGCTTGATACCCGGGAACGCTTCCCCTCTATTCCACTGACCTTGCTCGGGCACAGCATGGGGTCGTTCATCGCTCAAAGCTGCGCGCAGCAGCATCCTGAGTCTCTGGATAGGCTGATACTCAGCGCAACCAACCGCATTCCTAGAGTTGAACTATGGGCATCCGGAGCCTTGATTAGCGCGATTACCAGGTTTCACGGCAACCATCATCGAAGCCCAACCATTGCCAAAATGTCCTTCGGAAAGTTTAATCGCATGTTTCGTCCCAACCGTACTGACTGTGATTGGTTGAGCCGCGATACGGCTCAGGTAGACCGATATATTGCTGACCCTCTATGCGGATTCGAATGCACGACAGGCCTATGGAAAGATTTCATACAAGGGATGCTTAGTATTAGGCCTTCAACTTGGAGAAAGGACATTCCCGTTCACCTCTTCTCCGGCTCTGATGATCCCGTGGGCGAAATGGGCAAAGGAGTTACCCGGCATTTTGAGGACATTCGCCAAGCCGGAGTAAAAGAATCCAGTCTTCGGCTGTTTGAAGGCGGGCGCCATGAAATGCTCAATGAAACCAATGCCCAAGAGGTCCGGGAGCATGTATTGTCGCTGATTGACCCCGGGAGCTCACACAATGTCTGACAAAAACCTCCACCTGATCCCCAGACTAAGACTCAAGGCTGGCGAGGCGATTGCGATGGGCCCAGGCAAGGCGCAACTGCTTGAACTAATCCAGCAACATCGTTCTATCTCTGCTGCCGCTCGCGCCTTGAAAATGAGCTATCGCCGAGCTTGGTTGCTGGTAGACACCATGAACACCTGCTTTAAGAACCCTCTGGTGCTTACCGCCACAGGAGGCAGCCAAGGAGGCGGCGCTGAGCTTTCTGAAGAAGGACAAAAAGTACTCACGCTTTATCGACAGTACGAAAAAGCTATTGCAGAACGCCCAGAGCTTGCCGAGCTGGCCGCCATGCTGAACGACGAAAGCGCGCTTTAAACCTCACAGAACAAACAGCAACACCCTTGTATTAGGCTCCAGGCAACTATACTATTCCCATCGCTATATACGACTGGATATAAGGAAAATAGTCGATGCTCATGATGATAAAGCGCTCTCGTCAACTAATAGGCCTATGCTTGGCAATCATTCTGCCTCTGGCATTGATCAGCAAAGCCAATGCCGCCGATGTAAGCATCGCTGTCGCCGCTAACTTTACAGATACAACTCGCGAACTTGTTGCCGCCTTTGGCGAAACTACGGGACTAGAGGCGGTTGCCAGCTATGGATCAACCGGCAAGCTGTACGCGCAAATAGACAACGGTGCTCCGTTTGACGTGTTCCTTGCTGCCGACAGCCACCGCCCTGAACTGCTGGAGAAAAGTGGTCAAGGTGTGGCAGGCACCCGGTTCACCTACGCACGGGGCAAGCTGGCACTTTGGAGCCCGACACCCCATACATTTGAAGACCCGAAAGTCTGGCTTGAGTCCGGCAAGTTCAGCCGCTTGGCTATTGCGAATCCGAAAACTGCCCCCTACGGCCTCGCCGCTCAGGAAGTCCTTACCGAAATGGGCCTTTGGGACTCATTGCAAAGCCGGTTGGTGCGCGGTGACTCCATCGCTCAAACCTTTCAATTTGTCGCAACCACCAATGCCCAGTCAGGTTTTGTGGCACTCTCACAAGTACGAGCTTGGGACAGCCAAGGCGGCTCACTCTGGATGATTCCACAAAGCTACTATTCCCCAATTAATCAACAAGCTATTCTTCTGACTCGTAGCGAAAACAATCAGGCTGCGCATCAGTGGATAGAATTTTTGCGCAGCGATACAGCCAAAAACATTATTGAAGAGTTCGGCTATGAAACCGAAAACTGAGATGTAACCCGGCCGACACCATGGACATATATTGGGAGCCCGTGTGGCTCACGCTGAAGCTTGCAGGTTTGACCACAGTCGTGCTTCTGATGGTGGGAACGCCCATCGCTTGGTGGTTAGCGCGCAGCACTCACTGGGTTCGCCAGCCAATTGCAGCCATTGTCGCTCTGCCTTTGGTATTACCGCCTACCGTTCTCGGGTTCTACCTGCTGGTTCTGATGGGCCCTAAAGGCATGGTCGGCCAGCTAACCGAGCAACTGGGGTTGGGCCTATTGCCTTTCACATTCGAAGGCTTAGTGATTGCGTCGGTCATCTATTCCCTGCCTTTCACTGTGCAACCCCTGCAAAATGCTTTCGCTTCCATCAACGAGCAGTTTCTTGAGGTCGCATCCACGCTTCGGGCCTCACCCCGGGATCGCTTTTTCTCCATTGTGCTCCCCTTAGCGCGGCCGGGCTTTCTCACCGCCAGCGTGCTCACCTTTGCCCATACCATCGGTGAGTTTGGTGTAGTGCTAATGATAGGCGGCAACATACCCGGCGAAACCAAGGTGCTCTCGGTTGCTATCTACGATCATGTGGAATCTTTGGAATACACTCAGGCTCACTGGCTAGCGGCGGGCATGGTTGTGTTCTCCTTTGTGGTGCTGGTAACTCTTTATTCCCTTAACGGACGGCTGCAATCCGGGCTGGTGAAATAATGGCGGAAACCGGAATACAAGCACGACTCACCTGCAAAGTCGGAACGTTCTCGCTGGATGTTGATCTGGACCTGCCCGGTAGCGGGCTCACCGCTTTGTTCGGGCATTCCGGTTGCGGTAAAACAACGCTACTGCGCTGTATGGCGGGCTTACAGGGGGCGCGTGGCATTGTGTGCGTTAATGGTGACGAGTGGCAGAGCGAGTCTGGAACCCGTCCCGTTCATCAACGGCCTCTTGCCTACGTATTTCAGGAAACCAGCCTATTCCCTCATCTTTCAGTAAAGCGCAACTTGATGTACGGATACCGGCGCATTCCACAAAGCGAACGCCAAATATCCTTCGATCAAGCGGCTGAATGGCTGGGACTCTCGCACTTGCTCAACCGCATGCCGGAAAAGCTCTCAGGTGGCGAGCGTCAGCGTGTCGCGATTGCTCGAGCACTGCTCACAAGCCCCAAGCTCCTGCTGATGGACGAGCCTTTGTCGGCTCTGGACCAAAGCAGCAAACAGGAGATCATGCCGTATCTGGAGGCCCTGCGGGATAACCTCGCCATCCCCATGCTCTATGTGTCCCACTCTACCGCAGAAGTTGCACGGCTAGCGGACCATATCGTGATGATGGATAAAGGACAGGTAATTGCTCAGGGGCCATTGCAACAGATTATGGCACGTACAGATCAGCCTTTTGGGCTGGAGGAAGATGCCGGGGTCATTCTCGACGCTACCCTCTCGGAACGTGATGAACGGTGGCATCTGTGCCGGGCTGATTTTGCGGGAGGCCATCTGTGGCTTCGGGCTGATGAGAATCTGGCAATCGGTCAACGAGTCCGCGTGCAGGTGCTGGCAAGGGATATCAGCCTGGCCCTCAGCGAGCAAGCCGATCAGAGCATCCAAAACATCCTGCCCGCAACCATTAATGAAATAGCCACAGAGGTTAGCCCGGGCACTTCTATGGTGAGATTGCTGGCGGGACCAACACCGTTTCTGTCTCGCCTAACCAGCAGAGCGGTGCACAGTCTCGCTCTTGAGCCCGAGCAACACGTCTGGATGCAGATCAAATCGGTCGCTATTGTTGACTGACTAAGCAGACCTGCACCGGCTCAACGTGAAGCAGGCTTATTCAGCGGGTTCCGTAAACCACCATCGTTTTGCCTTTTACCATCACAAGCCCTTGATCTTCCAACGTCTTTAGCACCCGGCCAACCATCTCTCGGGAGCAGCCAACGATACGGCCGATTTCCTGTCTGGTGATCTTGATCTGCATGCCATCCGGATGTGTCATGGCGTCTGGTTCTTTGCACAAGTCCAGCAAGGTGCGGGCAACCCGGCCAGTAACGTCCAGAAATGCCAAATCGCCAACTTTGCGAGTGGTCTGGCGTAGCCGTGAAGCCATTTGCTCGCCAATAAAGTAGAGAACTCCGAGATCCTGCTGGGCAATTTCCCGGAATTTCGGGTAGCTGATTTCAGCCACTTCACATTCGGTTTTTGCCTTTACCCAGGCACTGCGGGAATCCATGTTGTCGAACAGACCCATCTCGCCGAAAAAGTCTCCAGCATTGAGGTAAGCCATGATCATCTCACGGCCATCGTCGTCTTCGATGATAACCGTCACGGACCCCTTTACGATGTAAAAGAGGGAGTCACTTTTGTCACCGGCATAAATAATAGTGCTCTTGGCCGGATACCGGCGGCGGTGACACTGCGATAGAAAATAGTCGAGATGCTTGGTTTTCTGCTCAACTGGATTGACGATAGTGGCCATAGTGCGAGTCGTGCCTCCTAAAATACTGGCGGGATCCGATGCTTGTTGTTCACCCGGCTTTCCCTGCGGGTTCGCTAATTTTTGCTACAAAACAGAACAACTTATAGCAAGAAGACCTTCGTCGAGCAACAGCTAACCGTATACAGGATGCATCTAGGGCACGTAGCGCCAACTGCCAGACAAGATCGGTTGTGCTAGCATTCTGATCCTTCAGGTTATTTCCGGTCGGGCTAATACCCGCTTATTGTGCAACAGGAGAGCACCCTTTATGAAAGCAAGAGTAGACTGGACAGGCAATGCCAGCTTCCGGGCCACCAGTGGCACTGGGCACTCTGTGCAACTGGACGGCCCGCCCGACCATGGTGGCGAGAACCTCGGCCCCCGCCCGATGGAAATGCTGCTCATGGGTCTTGGAGGCTGCTCTTCATTTGATGTAATGAGCATTCTGAAAAAGAGCCGCCAAGACGTTACTGCTTGTCACGCAGAGCTGGAAGCAGAGCGAGCGGATGCCGTGCCATCGGTGTTTACCAAGATCCACCTGCACTTTGTAGTGACCGGCCGCGATCTCAAGGAAAATCAGGTAAAGCGTGCGGTTAGCTTGTCTGCCGAAAAATACTGCTCGGCTTCAATCATGCTTGAAAAAGCCGGTGTGGAAATCACCCACAGTCATGAAATCCGCAGCGCGGAATAACCTATATCTTCAACGACTATTCAACGCCCCCCGCTGTGTGCATAATACCGCCCTTTCTCCGCCGGTCTGCGCAAAAGGTGAACAACCTGATCAGTCTTCGGTGGCGGCCTACGCAGAGCGCACAATTGCCGCTCTGCTGTCATTCATCTCCATAAATCGGAGGGGCTGAGCATGGAACCAAAACTCCAGTTGCACGGTTTCAACAACCTGACCAAATCTCTAAGCTTCAATATTTACGACATCTGTTATGCGCAGACTGAAGAGCAGCGTGAAGGCTATATTGATTACATCGATGAGATGTATAACGCAGAGCGTCTTACCCAGATCTTGACTGATGTGGTCAAAATTATCGGCGCCAACGTTCTTAACATCGCCCGCCAAGATTATGAGCCCCACGGCGCGTCGGTTACCATGCTCATCGCCGAGCATGAACTAACCAGTGGCGAGGAACCAGACAACGAAGAATCCCCCGGCCCGCTACCCGATACCATCGTGGCTCACTTGGACAAGAGCCATGTGACCGTGCACACCTATCCGGAAAGCCATCCTCACGAGGGCATCAGCACCTTCCGGGCAGACATTGACGTGTCCACCTGCGGATTGATCTCGCCTTTGAAGGTGTTGAACTACCTGATTCACAGCTTTGACTCTGACGTGGTTACCGTTGACTACCGTGTGCGCGGCTTTACCCGCGATGTCGACGGCACCAAGCATTACATTGACCACGATATCAACTCGATTCAGAACTATCTAACCGAAGATACGCAAAACGCCTATCAGATGATCGATGTGAACGTTTATCAGGAAAACCTTTTTCATACCAAGATGATGGTGAAAGAGTTTAATCTGGATAACCACGTTTTTGGTGAAAATGCCGAAGATCTGGACCCTGAAATTGCTCAGTCTATTGAAGAGCGCCTAAAGCGCGAAAAACTGGAGATATTCTACTCCCGCAACATGAAGTAAAGATTACCCGGTAAAGGGAGCCAACAAAGCTCAGGCAAACGATTTTTGGGCAATCAGGCGCTGCACCATGGGCCTCACTATCAGATCCATGGCCAGCGCCATTTTTGTGCCCGGAATAACCAGAGTGTCATGACGGGAAAGCGTGCTGTTCTGTATTGCTTGCAGCAAGTAAGCAAAATCCACTTCTGAGGCGTCCCGAAACCGAATCACCAGCATGCTCTCATCTTCAGTAGGTACGTCCCGAACAACAAAGGGGTTGGACGTGTCTACAAGCGGGATGCGCTGGAAGTTAATATGGGTGTGCGAAAACTGCGGCACTATATCGTGAACGTAATCGTCCATACGATTGATGATGGTGGCGACCACGGCTTCCTGACTGTAACCGCGCTGGTGGGTGTCGCGATGTATTTTCTGAATCCACTCCAGATTAACGATGGGCACTACACCAATGAGCAAGTCAACATACTGGGCAATGTTGTACGCCTCACTCACAACCGCTCCATGTAGCCCTTCATAAAACAGTATGTCTGTGTCGGGCTGCAAAGAGCCCCAGGCAGTGAATGTGCCTGGCTTATGGCCCTCAGCCTGTAGTTCGCGATCTTCGTCATGAACATACTGACGGTACCGGCCATTCCCGGTTTGGCCATAGTCGTAAAATAACGCTTCCAGTTTATCTATGTGGTTGGCGGCAAGCGCGAAGTGGTTACGCTCACCAAACTGGCCCTTGGCGGCCAGACGTGCCATTTGCTCGCGGTTATACCGGTGAAAGCTGTCACCACTCACCATGGCCGCTGAGAGCCCTTCGTTCGCAAACATGCGCCGAAAAATCTGTCCTGTGGTGCTTGTGCCAGCGCCAGACGAGCCGGTGACCGCAATAATAGGGTGTCGTTTTGACATAGCTGAGGTGCGCCAGAGGTTGAATAGAAACGAGAAACGTCAGGTAAGACTGTCGAGCGACCGGGGCTTCTCAATCACAAATCCCTGCGCGTAATCCACCCCAAGCTGCCTTAGTGTATCCAGAACCGCACGTGATTCAACCTGACTAGCGATCACTTCCCTGTCCATATAGTGCGCCATATCGACCATAGACTGCACCATGGCACGGTCGGTTTCACTGGTATTAAGTTGGCCAGTGAATGCGCTGTCGATCTTGATCAAATCCACAGGCAGCGAACGCATGAATTCAAACGAACTGGGGCCACTTCCGAAGTTCCCGAGGCAGAACCGACAGCCAAGCTCTTTCATCTCGATAATAAAGTCAGCCACTGCCTGTACATCATTAATAGCCGAAGCTTCGGTTACTTCAAACCAAAGGCGTTCGATGGGCGCGTCTTTTTCACTGAGCTTTTCGTAAATGTATTCCAGCAACGATTGATCATTCAAGGAGTAACCCGAGAGGTTGATACACACCCCACCCAGTTGACGCGGGTCTGGCGCCTGCACCCGCAACCAGTCCAGCATGTGCCCAACCACCCAGTGATCAACGGCCTGCATGCGATCATAGCGCTCCGCCATACGAACAAAGTCACGACCGGTAATAAGTGTTCCGGCATCATCGTACATGCTGATCAGCACTTCATATTGGGCTGCCATTTTCGTCCGGCCGTGCAGCGGGATAATCTTCTGGCAGCGCAACAGCATGCGCTCTTCGTCCAGATCACCGAGGCTGGCAACCTTGGCCGCTATCTGCTCTTGGCGGGCCTGATCTCCGGGGTTAAGGGTGTACTCTGCCAGCTTGCCAAGACCTTTCGTACGGGCATCACTTAATGCCTGCTCAGACGCCCTTAACCAGAGTTCAGCACTGATTAAGCCCGGCAACTCCGGCACCACACCAACACAAGCAGACAGCTGGTAATGACGCCCCCCATAAACAAATTCTGCATCTTCTACAGCAGCAATCAGGTCCTGGGCCGCGCCTCTTGCGTTCTCAGACGGTACCAACATACCAAACTCGTTACCCGCCAGCCGCGCAAGAGGCATACCGTCTCCTACGTGGTTGCGCAATAGGTCGGCCACACGTTTGAGTGCATCGTCACCAGCCTGATAGCCGGCAGTATCATTCAACAAGCGAAACTTGCGCAGATCCAACCTAAGCAGCGACCGCTCGTCTTCACGTCGGGCCAACTGCTGGTCTAGCATGCGCTCAAACTCGCGACGACTCAGAAGGCCTGTCAGTTCGTCATGGGTGGATGCCCAAGACAACTGGTCATAAACCTTACGCACCATGCGGTCGATACTCTCATCCACTAGGGGCCGCTCGTACTGGCTGTCCGGTACGATTATTCCTTTGCGCATCTGGCGGGCCAGAGCATCAAGCTCGACCTCTACAACCCGCATGCCCTGATGGTTCACGAAAACAAAACGGGTAAAGCCGCGCGCTACCCAAACCAGTCTAATGTACTGGGGCTCGTCAGGTTTTGTTTGATCCCGTAACCAGTCGCCCGTGCGCAATCTTTGGGCACGATTGATCCAGCGCTGCAAGCTGCGTTGTTCACGCTCAGAAAGCGACTTTTTAAGATCCTCAACGGGTTGAACTTTGGGAACTTCCACCATTTCTGGTGGGCTATCGGGGCTACGCACCAAAAATCGTTTCAGTTCGTCTCGTATCTGGGACGAAGGCATGTGGTTGCTGGAAATAGACGCCAGACCATCCTGAATCATCCGGAGCAATTCCGGTAGATTCACGGCAATGTCCCGGTCTTCTGCAAACGCCAGCAAGGAGTCAACAACCGCAAGGTAGTCCTGCCAAATCTGGCTATCCGGCCCCTGACGAATCCAAGTTAGCGATAACAAATCCTTCCAGCCGCCCTCCAGCAAGCTAATAATTGCTTTCGGGACTTTTCGCCCCTCCAGCCTCCGGTTCAGCACCTCCGCCACGGCGGTTTTGGACTCGGCAACCTTTTGGGCGCCTTCAGCAGCCGCGGTTACGCGCTCGACATTGCGGCGATACACCAGATTCTGGCGATCAATAAGGCCATCGAGTTCATGGACCGTGTGTTCGAAAACACCGGTATCCTGTTCAAAGTCGGTGGTGATGCGCTGGATAAGTTCATCCACTTTGCGCTGCACCACTGGGTTCAAACGACCGCCTTTAACGCCCAGTTGGGCCAGCCGATTCATAACTCCCCGAACGGGACTATTCTTGTCGTCAAAAAAAGCAGGGTCGCGCATCACCACTTTCAAAACCGGCACTTCAAGCTGGCGCATCCGCTCCTGAGCGTAATCACTGAGCTTCGGGCTCTCAGTCACAGAGTTGAAAAACCGATCTACAACATCCAGCGTATCCTGCTGCTCTTCATCGAGTTTTTTTCCGTCTGCCTCTCGAACTTTTTCTACAACACGCTCCCGCAGCGGAATAACATTGCTCTTGGTACTAGCTGGCTCTGTTTGCAGTTGCTGTAGCTCGCGCTGCAGCTCACCGGGAGACATGGGCCGTGCATTGGCGGCAAAAGGAGCAGGCTCTGCCTTACCCCGTGTTGCGCGGTTGGCCGCAAGTGTCCCAAGTAGACTGCGCACGGTGGCAAAGGCTGTTTGGGCAGCCTGAGCATAGCCTCGAAACTCGCTTCCGGAGCGATTTTTTCCTACGCTAGTATCAGTAGGCGGCGGTGGCGTGTCGTTAGCGTTAGCCCGCTCCACGCTCTGCTGGCTCGCGCGTTTAACCTCATCAGGACGCGGCGTTTGCTTGCTTATTTTCGGCTCTGGTTTGCTCGGAGTGGTGCCGACGGTCTGCTCACTCAGGTACTTGCTTAGATCAAGATCTGGCAGCACCCCGTGGCGGATCAGAATGTTGTTTAGCTCGTTATAAAGCGGCCCAAGGTGCTGCAGAACAGATTTTTCAAACACCTTCAGGCAAATCTTCTCAACATCTCTGGAAGCTTTCAGTTGGCTCAGACCGGCATGGAAAGACTCACACACTAATGATGGCCCAAGAGGGTTATGATGCCCGGTGGCATTGGCAATACCCAACTTGTCTAAGCGCAGCTTAAGCTGCAGGAGATCCTTACGGTATTGGGTGTCAGCTTTGGTGACCATTACCCGAATAGTCAGCCAATCTTCAAACTCGCCTTTGTCGACGACAGAGAGCTCTGAACCGGGGAAACCTTTGGGGGCTGGCTTGAGGGGCGATTCGAGACTGCGGGCGATTTGGTGCCAGATGACCCGCTGCCGAGCCTGAACCTGACCCGAAAAGTCCATTAGTTCGTTTGCCTGCTGATCGTTCGTGGCTTTCTGTGCAGCCGTCTTCAGAGCTTCGGCCATTTGCACGAAACAGGCGTCCATAAGTGGTTCGATATGCTGAACAACGGCTCGCGCAGATTGATGGAGGACAAACTGGACCCGCTCACTCGGGGCGCGTAAGGAAGCCCGTTCTTGCCCACCGGAGCCTCCGCACTGCTGCAGCATAGATGCAACAGCTTCGGGATTGTTGCGGGTAAAATTCACACCCATAGCACCGTCGATGCGCCGAACAACACTCACGTGAAGCTCATGCCGCCGCTTTCCATCCAGATCCCGGAAGCGCACGATTAACTCGGAGGGATTAGTGGTAGCAAAGGCTCGGTCAAGCTTGCGGGAGGTTTCACCGGAGTAGCGGACAAACAAGCCCTCCGGACAAAAATCCGCCACTTGGCACGGCCAAGATTCACCTGTGCCCAGATCAATCTGGGCGGCAAGCTTGATAGGTTTGCGGGGGCTGCTTCGACGTTCTCTCGGATCCATGGATTACCTGATGCTGCGCAAAGCCGGAGTATTAATAAGCTTATAATTCAAACCATAAGTGTACTATAGCGACCCATCGCAGACACACTATCCGCAAAGCTATAACATCGTACCTATGAAACAGCTTAGTCAGATCTATACGGTTTTACTACTGGTGGCACTACTGAGTGGCTGTACGACTTTCAGCTACTATTCTCAGGCCATTCGCGGCCACTTGGCTTTGACTATAGCCGGTAAACCGGTAGACAGCTTTATCAACAGCGAAGACACTTCACCAGAGCTCCGTGACAAGCTGATTCTTTCCCGACAAGCCCTGCAGTTTGCAAATGAGCACTTGGGGCTATCGCCCGGGGATACCTTTACAGACTACTTGGTTCTTGAGCAGCCCTGGGTTGTGGTTAATCTTGTTGCCGTGCCCGAATTCTCCTTGCAACCGCATCAATGGTGCTACCCGATACTGGGGTGTCAGGCCTATCGCGGGTACTTCCACCTTGAGGATGCTCAAAAAGAAGAAGCGAAGTTTCGTGCTCAAGGCTACGACACTTTCCTTGGTGGCGTTACTGCCTACTCAACGCTGGGCTGGTTTGACGACCCACTGCACTCCGGCTTTACCAATCTTGCCAATGACCGCATGGTGGCTTTAATGTTCCATGAACTGGCACATCAGGTGGTATACATCAAAGGCGATACCACCTTCAACGAGAGCTTTGCCACCGCCGTCGAACTCGAAGGTTTAAAGCTTTGGCTAACGCAAAAAGGCGACCCGGCAGCCTTTAAGAAGGCATTAATGCGGCTTGAACTCCGCAACCGCACCCACGCTCTGGTGGCAAATACAAATACTAAACTGGAGCGGCTCTTCCAACAACAAGATGTGCTTTCTGAAGACAGTTTACGCGAGCGCAAGCAGCACCTTTTTAACGATCTCAATGAAGCCTACGAAAGATTGCTAGCCAGCGAGACCGAGAGCAAAATTGGCCCGTTTGGCCACCCTCCTGTCGACTTCAACAACGCCCGGGTGGCTCTTTTTACCCAATACAACCAGCAGGTGCCTGCCTTTCGACAATTACTGAAAGAGACCGGGTATGATTTCCCGGCTTTTTATCGTGCCGTTGAATCTCTCTCCGAGCAGCCGGAAGCAATTCGCCAGCCAACACTGGACTCCCTATCAGAGCGGTTTGAAGAAAACTTTTGAATTGCGTTGCGTGTTGTAGGCCGCGAGCTTAGGCCCGGGCAACGACTGAACAGTGCTGGGCTGGAAGCCTCGCTCACGAAACCAGTGTTCGGTTTGTGTGGTTAGCACGAACAGTTTTTGGATGCCTTGGCTGCGGGCGTGTTTTTCCACCATCAATAAAATTTCGTCGCCCCGACCTGCACGGCGATAAGCGGAGTCTACTGCAAAGCAGGAGAGCTCACCCGCACCTTCATTCGGGTAATTGTGCAAGGCAGCACAGCCCACAATAGTGCCGTCGCGCTCGGCAACAACAAAATGTTCAATATCGGTTTCCAGCATTTCCCGCGACCGCCGTACTAGAATACCCTGCTCTTCCAGTGGCTCGATCAGTCCCAAAATACCACCGATATCTTCCGCCCGAGCCTGCCGGATCTGTTCATAGTGATCCCCGCTGACCAGAGTCCCTGTACCATCGCGGGTAAACAGTTCCTCGAGCAAAGCGCCATCGTTCACGTAACTGATAAAATGCGCCCGCCGGACGCCTTTCACACAGGCATCACAGGCGGCTCGTAGCAAGTCAGCATCGTGCCCCGTTACCGTGCCGTCCGCCAGCCTCTCAGGGGCTTGTCTGGCTGAAAGCTCACGAATCAAAGAGCCATCCTGCTCCAGCAAGCCTTGGTCATCAATAAACACCATAAGCTTTTCCGCCTGCAGTGCAGCGGCTACCTGACTGCCCACATCTTCGTAGGACAGGTTAAAGGCATCTCCGGTAGGCGAGTAACCTACGGGCGGCAGCAAAACAATATGGCTCTGCTCTAGTAGCTTCTCAATACCAGCTACATCAACACGGCGCACTTTTCCTGTATAACCGAAATCGATGCCATCCAGCACTCCGACCGGTTTAGCGGTTACATAGTTGCCACTGCTAACCCGAATGCGCGCATTGTGCATGGGGGAATTCACAAGCCCCATAGACAGCTGGCTTTCAAGGTATGCCCGCAAACCGCCCGTTGCCTCCATAGCCAGTGGTAAATGGTTTTCAGGAGTGATGCGCAAATTGCGGGAAAACGACGATTCTAGGCCAGCCTCGTCCAGACGCTTCTGAATTTGCGGGCGTGAACCAAAGGCAACAACCAGTCGCACACCCAGACTGCTCAACAAGGCGATGTCGTGAACGATGTTGATAAAGTTTTCATGCTCAAACGCATCACCGGGCAGGGTCAACACAACCGTACGGCCACGGTGTGCGTTGATATAAGGCGATGAGTGGCGGAATGAATGCAGCCAGCCGTTGGTTTTCAAATGGTGTTCCCCAATCGTATTTTCCATGTTTTTTTCGTGCGCCCGCATACTCGGAGAGCGCTGTCAGGCAGCCACTCCAAAACCGTGGAGCGCCAAGGATGGCGCGACCGAGCCCTACATGGACGTATTTACGGGCGTGTTTTGGAGTGGGTGCCTGACAGCGCTCCACCCCTCATTCTGGCGCGCCAAGTTGCTCAAAGACAGAACTGTCTGATTAGACCCTTTAGTATTTTCACCGTAGGCTCCAGTTGCGAGAGCTCTATAAACTCGTCTGGCTGGTGAGCCTGGTCAATTGAACCCGGGCCAAGCACCAGGGTTTCCATACCAAGTTTTTGCAACCAGGGAGCTTCGGTCGCAAAAGCAACGGCATGTGCGGTGTGACCAGTAAGCTGTTCACAGGCCTTCACCAGCGCCGCATCGGCTGGCGTCTCAAATGGCGGCACACCATCAAACAGCGGTTCAAACTCCATTGCCAGTTCACGACGCTCCGCCAATGGCTGAAGCCGGTGCAGAATATTCTGGCGCAGATTTTCCATGCTCATTCCTGGCAACGGACGCAGGTCAAAGTGCAATTCGCACCGAGCGCAAATTCGGTTGGGGTTATCGCCACCGTGGATGCAACCAAGGTTAAGTGTTGGCACTTGCACATCGAAATTCGGGTTGGTGTACTGTGCCTGCCAATCAGCTCGCAGAGTCAGAAGTTCGCCGAGGGCTTCGTGCATGCCTTCAAGGGCGTTGCGGCCCAAACCCGGGTCCGAGGAGTGACCGGACTGCCCCTCAAAGGTAAGCCGCTCCATCATGATACCTTTGTGCATGCGCACGGGCCGAAGGCTTGTGGGCTCACCGATAACCGCGTAGCGTGCCTTCGGCTTGCCAGCTTCTGCAAGCGCTCTGGCGCCGTTCATGGAGGTTTCTTCGTCAGCGGTGGCGAGAATGATCAGCGGCTGTTTCAGATCAGCAGCGGCGAATTCTCGAGCGGCCTCGATGGCTAGAGGGAAAAAGCCCTTCATGTCGCAGGTGCCCAAACCGTACCAGCGGTTGTCGCGCTCGGTTAAGGTAAAAGGGTCGCTCTGCCAGCGTTTGTCATCAAAAGGAACCGTATCCGTATGGCCAGCAAGAACCAACCCGCCGGAGCCACTGCCCAGCGTTGCAATGAGGTTATACTTGCCAGGCGTTTCTGGTACTGCCAGCAATTCAACAGAGAAACCCAGTGCCTCCAGCCACTCGCCAAGTGTTCGCACTACGGGTTCATTGCTGTGATCCCATTCAGCGGATGCGCTACTGATGGATGGCAGCGAGATCAGTGTAGTTAGCATTTCCCGCACATCGGGAACCGTTTCAGCTCTGTTGATTACCTTGCGACCACCATCATCGTTGCCAAACTGCGGCATTGTTTCTCCTCGCTCCGGGACGGAGCGTTATTGTGTCTGGCCTCGACGCCAGACTTCAAACGCTGTAACTGCTCGGATAGCAATAGGATAGGCTACCTCGCCTCCCGCCATTTCACGGGCGACTTCCAGTTCCTGTTCGTCAGCACTCGCCAGGCGACCTTTCACCAAATTCCCATTCGAGAGCGTCACCCGCACCTTGCGGCCAACCCATGCGGTTGCTGTCTCAAGGTTTTCTGGGTGCCAGCTGGCAACATCTGGGTTCTCGCGGGGGACAACTGGCTCCAACGCCGCTTTGGGGGGCTCTTGCACAACGGGTTCCGCTTTTTGCAGAAACACATCCGGTACCATGGCGCCATTGTATTCCACTGCCCAAGCCAAGGTGCCATCGGCACTTTCATCCGGCGCGCGCACGGGTATTCCGAGGGTTTCTGAGCCCGATTGCACAGAGGCTGTTATTTCTCCGCCCTCAAGCAACCACTGCCGGTAGAGTGCCAATAGTTGACCGCTGGGGCGCCAGCCTCGGGCTTTCAGCCCGGTTTCAAAGGTTGCCAGTGCCCGTGCAGCCCATTGCGATGCCTCCAACCCCGATTCTCTGGCGCAATAAGCTGCGACCCGGCGCATAAGCCCGCCGTCTCTTAGGGTAACTTCTAGGGGTTGGGTCGAACTCGTTAACGTCGTTTTGGGAGACACAAGGCTGATACGGGCCCCCGGCCAGTTAATCTCCAAGCTGCCAGTATTGGCTGTGTTCAATTCAATATGGAGCTGTTCGGGTGTCTGGCTAAGAACCAGCTCGCCAGTCAGGCGGGTGATCCCCATGCGCAAAAGGTCACCGCTACCTAGCTGTTGGCGTGGATCTGGCGCGCAGGGAAGTGCGAACAACGCTGTTTGTTCGCGACCGTCGACGCCTCCTGCCGTTACCCAGTTGCGGAACATGGTTGCTTCAAGCACCAACTCCAATCCCTCGGCCTGCAACGACCAATTGGCTGGCAACTCAGCCGGATTAGCAAGTGCTTCGAGCAAGGCAACAGGGGAGCCTGCGTCGAATTCCGCGCGGCCGATCACCAGAGGCTGGGTAAGCTCAAAACTTTGCCAAGCTGCTCCGGATAAAACCAGGCGGCCTTCAATGCCCGAGCCAATTTTGCCACGCTCTAAAACACCGGTCTCACTCAGCGCCTGACGTGCTTCCGCCATACGCTGGTCCGCCAGCCACCAAACTCCGGCCTTGAACGCGGCAAATCCAATTAGAGCAGCCAGTACCAGAGTTGTGAACAGGCGTTTCATCCAAAAAGTCCTTCAGCGGCGCCGTCAGTTACGGGAAATAAGTGTACCCACACCCTCATCGGTAAAGATTTCCAACAAGCATGCATGTGCGACTCGGCCATCAATGATATGGGAGGTGCGCACGCCGTTCTCCACCGCACTTAACGCACACCGAATTTTCGGCAGCATGCCGCCGTGGATGGTGCCGTCCTCGATTAGATCGTTCACCTGCTGCGCTGTTAACCCGGTGAGCACTTTGTCTTCCTTGCTCTTGAGCCCAGACACATTGGTCAGAAGCATTAGCTTTTCAGCCTTCATGGCTTCTGCAACCTTGCCAGCCACGAGATCCGCATTGATATTGTAAGAGGCGCCATCCGGCCCAACGCCAATCGGCGCAATGACCGGAATTACATTGCTGCGGGTGAGCATATCAATCACATCCACATTAATACTGGCAACCTCGCCAACACGCCCGATATCTATAATCTCAGCGCGTTCCAACTCTGGTGAGCGATCTACCACTTCGAGCTTGCGAGCGCGAATGAGGTTGGCATCTTTGCCGGTGAGGCCGATGGCGGTGCCACCTTGGGCGTTAATCAAGGACACGATTTCCTTGTTCACCTGACCACCCAATACCATTTCCACTACATCCATGGTTGCTGCATCGGTCACGCGCATGCCGTTCACAAAGCGGGACTGAATATTCAAGCGCTGCAGGAGCTCACCAATCTGCGGACCACCACCATGAACAACAATCGGATTGATGCCCACCAGTTTCATCAGCACAACATCACGGGCGAAGCTGCTCTTTAGCTCTTCGTTTTCCATGGCGTTGCCGCCATACTTGATAACTACTGTTTTGCCGGTAAACCTTTGAATATAGGGTAAACCCCGGCTGAGTACGGTAGCCACCTGCATTGCCGTTTCACGATCCAGCGTCATTTTTTTGCCTTAATACATCTAAATTAAAATCGAAAGCCTTAGGGGTGAGCGTCAGAACTCAGCCACAAGATCCGGCGCCACCTTTTGTAGCTGGCTCCGGAAAATGTCTTTTATCCGCGCCAGAGCCTCTTCTGTTTCAGCTTCAAAGCGAAGCACCAAAACTGGCGTAGTATTAGAGGCCCGACACAGCCCCCAGCCGTCTGCATAATCCACTCGAATGCCGTCTATGGTGCTGATATTTCCGTCGCCAAATTCTCCCTCTTGGCCCAGCTGCTCCATAATCGAGAACTTACTGCTTTCGGTGACCTCTACATTGAGTTCCGGTGTACTGATGTCCTCTGGGAAGTCCTCAAACACTTCTTCACTGTGGCGGTCTTCAATGCCCAGTATCTCCAGAAGTCTGGCGGCAGCATACAGTCCGTCATCAAAGCCGTACCAGCGTTCAGCAAAGAAAATATGGCCACTCATCTCACCGGCCAACAAAGCACCCGTTTCTTTCATTTTGGCTTTCATCAGTGAGTGGCCGGTCTTCCACATAATGGGGCGCCCGCCAGATTCCGAAATCACGCTGGCAAGCCGACGGCTGCATTTCACATCGTACAGCACATCCGCTCCGGGGTTCCGTGAAACCACATCACGGGCAAACAGCATCAACAAACGGTCCGGCCAAATAATCTTGCCAGTATTGGTCACCAGACCCAGCCGATCTCCATCGCCATCAAAGGCCACCCCAAGATCTGCACCTTCCGCTTTGACTCGCTCAATCAGGTCTGCAAGGTTGGCTGGCTTGCCGGGGTCCGGGTGATGGTTCGGGAAATCCCCATCAACTTCACAGTACAGCGGGACCACTTCGCAACCAAGCTCTTCAATCAACATGGGGCCCAGCTCGCCTGCAATACCATTACCTGCATCGACAACCACTTTTAGCGGCGCCGCAACGGCAATATCACCCACGATGCGATCAAGATACGCCCGACGCACGTCCTCAGACGATTGAGTGCCCCGGCCAGCCGCAAGATTACCCGATTTTATACGCTGGAATAGAGACATGATTGCGTCGCCGGAGAGGGTTTCGCCCCCCAACATGATTTTGAGGCCGTTGTAGTTTGCCGGGTTGTGGCTGCCCGTCACCATCACACCTGAACCATTCTCAAGGTGATGGGTTGCGAAATACAACACAGGTGTCGGTACCGCACCCACATGGATAACGTTACAGCCCGATGCCATAACCCCTCTGGCAAGTGCATCTGCCAGCTCAGGGCTTGAATGGCGACCATCGTAACCTATGCATAGCGATACCAGACCTCGGCTGATGGCTTCTGAGCCTATAGCGGCGCCAATTTTTTCAACAATGGCTGCCGAGAGCGTCTCCCCAACAATGCCACGGATATCGTAAGCCCGGAATATATTGGGCGATATTTCAATAGCGGGCTCGCTGGATTCTTCAACTCCCAATATGTCTTCGTCGCTAAAAAATGAGCTTTCGTCGCTACTGCTGCCAAAGCCTAAGACGTCTTCATCACCATCGAGCATATCAATGTCTGGCAACTCTTTATCCTGAAACAGCGGCTCGGCATCGTCTGTTTCAACCGTTCTTGCACTCTTGGTGGGGGCAGAAGGCATGGGCTTGGCCTTCTCGGAAGCCTTCGCCAGACGCTTTTCCACAACCTGCGACAACCTATAAAGCACCTCCGAAGTGGAGCCCACTATGTCCCACTGGAAGTTGGGCAGCTTTTGGCGCTCACCACTAAACACCTTGTGGGCCCACTGCACGAGGTTGGTTACTTCGTGACGCAAGCTCTTTTGAGCGTTAACCAACAACACCCAAACCGCTATGGCGGCGATGAGTACAGGCACGCCAACCAGCAGTGCGAGCAACAGAATATTAACCGGCGGCGCTGCCAAAGCACCCGGCTTATAGGTAATACTCCAATCGGGATTAGCGAGGACTCTGGTCTCCGTTGCGCTTGCGGCTACGCCTGAACTGGTGCCGCCACTGAGGAACGTACGAGAGGCGCCGGAAACGGTTTGTATCAACGCCAACTCCCCCCCTAGCTGCGTATTAACCACGGAAAGCAGAGGCTGCAGCACAGAGGCATCAAAAACCACAAGGAGGCTACCTACAATAGCCTTGCTGGACGGATTGCGCACTGGCGCCGCCATTTGCACATACCAGCGGTTTTCCCGGGGGAAGGCATCCGGGTGCAAGGGTTGGCTGTTTTCAGCCCGTCGGGCCAACTCTAACCCGGCGAAGCCAAGCAAACCGTTGCCGGTCCGCGGAACTTGGCGATACGGGAACAAAAACACCGCCTGCACACCCGGCAAAGCGGTGGTTAATGTCTGCTGAACGGTGCCTGAATCCCCACCCTCAACTAGCGCACTCACCACATGAGGTTGGGTTGCCAAACCATTAACGCTCTGCTGCATCAATGTAAGGTATTGGCCTGTGCGCTGAGCGGCAGCGTCGGCTTCCACACCTTTCCAAGCGTTAAAACGCTTGTCGGTAGCTGGCTGTAGCACCAGAAAATGCATTAGAACCACAGCAACCAGTCCCGCCGCAAAAACAACCAACGATTGCTTTACAGCCGTCGAGCCAAGGTGTTTCAGCTTAGAACCTGCAGTAGCCCGGGCTTTCGGTTTTTTTTCTGCTTTGGCAGCCGGTTGCTCATCAGCAGTTGCTTCAGACGACTTCTTCTTACCCAGCTTCATAGTTCATCCTGCGAATTATCTTTTTGTCCTGGACAAGCACGTATCGGCAAAGTATAGACGCCGCGACAGGTTTCTGCGTTAAGGCTTAAGGTTACCGGGTTCCGGTAGAACCAAATCCGCCCTCACCTCTTGAACTGGCATCGAACTCCGAAACTATTTCGAAGTCGGCTTGAATGACCGGTACCAGCACCAGCTGGGCTATGCGCTCCCCAACTTCTACCGTAAACGCTGCATTGCCACGATTCCAGCAGGACACCATCAACTCGCCCTGATAGTCGGAATCAATCAGACCCACCAAATTACCCAGCACAATACCGTGTTTGTGCCCCAGCCCACTCCGGGGCAGAATCATCGCGGCCAGAGACGGGTCGGCGATGTGGATGGAAAGCCCGGTTCGAATTAGCTTTGTCTCGCCTGGCGCTAATGTAATAGGTCTATCGAGGCAGGCCCGCAAATCGAGGCCGGCAGAGCCTTCAGTGGCGTACTCGGGGAAAGCAATCTCGTTACCAATTCGGTCATCGAGAATGCGCACTTGTAAGTTCTTTTTGCTCATATTATTCCTGCTTCAGCCGTTCGCCAATAAGCTCTATTAAGCGTGAGGCAATACGTTTTTTAGTGTCTGGGCCTATCGTTTCCTGACCACCCGACCAGAATACCGTCACTGCGTTGTCGTCACTGTTGAAGCCCAGCCCCGGAGCCGACACATCGTTGGCAACAATCATGCGTAAATTTTTTCGCTGCATTTTGTCTTTGGCGTAATGAGCAACGTCTGAGGTCTCAGCAGCAAAGCCCACTGTAAATGGCGCATCTGGGCGCCCTGCAATGGTCGCTAATGTGTCGGGATTGCGTGTGAGAGGCAATGTCATGGTCTCATTGGACTTTTTGATCTTATTGTTGGCGCAATTTTCAGGCCGGTAATCCGCAACTGCTGCGGTTGCGACGAACAGATCGCAGCCTTCATCGACGGCTAACGAAGCCGCCTTCAACATATCCTCGGCTGTAATTACAGCGCGAACGTCGACACCCACTGGAGCCTCCAAGTTGACCGGCCCGCTAACCAGAATAACTCTGGCACCAGCATCTCTTGCGGCCGCCGCCAGTGCGTAGCCCATTTTGCCCGAACTGTGATTGCTGATATAGCGCACCGGATCGATCGGCTCACGGGTTGGGCCTGCGGTGATAACAACACGCTTTCCTGCAAGCCCTTTGCCGCCATGCTGTTTTTCCATAATAAGGTCAGCAATCATTGCGGCCTCAAGCATACGCCCTGGCCCATTATCACCACAGGCTTGCTCACCTTGATCCGGCCCCCAGAGCGTAATCTGCGAGTCGCTCGCCAGCAAACGAATGTTGCGCTGGGTGCGCTCATTACTCCACATTGCCTGATTCATGGCTGGCGCCACGGCGATTGGGGCTACAGTTGCACAACAGACCGTCGTTAGCAGGTCGTTAGCCATTCCTTGAGCGAGCCTTGCGATAAAATCTGCGGATGCAGGTGCAATAACCACCTGATCGGCCCATTTCGCCAACTCTATATGCCCCATGCCAGCCTCGGCCTCTGGGTCAAGCAACGACGTTCGCACCGGCTCGCCACTTAGGGCCTGAAAAGTAAGAGGCATCACAAAGGCTTCCGCTCCTTGGGTCATGACTACCCTTACCTCGTAGCCAGCCTTTTTCAACAAGCGCACAAGCTCGGCACTTTTATAGGCTGCAATGCCGCCGGTAATGCCCAGCAGAATGTTTCTGACGGCCATAAAGGCTCCGTATCCACTTAAAATGAAAGGCTTATAAGATAGCATGCTCTGGCAATACCGACAGCCTGCAAGACCCTTCGCACGTTTACCAATTGTTACTTTTTGGAGTAATCTGTGTAACTGAAAAGCGCACGGGAAGCGCCAAGCCCTTCAATCACTATGCAAGGAAGCCAAAATGACCGATACCATATGGCCCATGGATGAGCGCCCTCGTGAACGACTGCTCGCCCACGGCGCCGAAAGCCTCTCAGATGCAGAACTGCTGGCTATTTTTCTACGCACCGGCACCACCGGCATGCCGGTTATGGAACTTTCACGCTTTCTTTTGCAGGAATTTTCCGGCTTGCGTGGGCTCTTAACGGCATCCCGCAGACAATTTTGTGGCGTGAAAGGGCTAGGCTCCGCGAAATACTCACAAGTTCAAGCTGCTATGGAAATGGCCCGGCGCGTAATGGATGAACCCTTGCGCCAAGGTGACCCGCTGCGCTCACCGGAGGATACCCGGCGCTTTCTCACAAGCCGGCTGGGCACCTACCCTCACGAAGTCTTCGCGGGGTTATTTCTGGACAACAGGCACCGGGTTATTCAGTACCGGGAATTGTTTCGGGGCACCATTGACGGAGCCGCCGTATATCCTCGAGAGGTTGTGCGACAGGCTTTGGAAGATAATGCCGCCGCCGTTATCTTTGCCCACAACCACCCCTCCGGCGTCGCCGAACCCAGTCAGGCTGACATTTCCCTAACCAAACGCTTAAAAGAAGCGCTTGGCCTTGTGGATATCAGGGTTCTTGACCATATGGTAGTGGGCCACGGTGAGGTAATATCGCTCGCAGAACGTGGATTGATGTAAGCCATCCTAGGCGAATGCAGGAAAACTGGCCAAATTCCCAACAATTTTTTGCGTTGGGGTGCTGGTTCTGGTATAAAAGCGTCCCTTTCTGGCGGCGTCTGGCGAGCAGCGTTCAGTTCAGGGGCGCAAACGGGAACCTAACCGTTCCTCGGCAACCAGAGACGCGTTAAAATCGAATTCGTATTTATTAAGACCATTGCTCAGGTCGGAGGCAAGTATGTCCAGAGTTTGTCAGGTAACCGGTAAGCGTCCGGTTTCCGGTAACAATGTTTCTCACGCGATGAACCACACCCGTCGTCGCTTTCTGCCTAACCTGCAAAGCAAGCGCTTTTGGGTTGAGTCTGAAAAGCGTTTCGTAAGGCTGCGCACCTCTACCAAGGGTATGCGCATCATCGATAAAAATGGTATTGACGCTGTATTGGCCGATCTTCGTGCCCGCGGCGAGAAAGTATAAGGAGCCGCATCATGCGCGAAAAAATCAAGCTGGTTTCATCAGCAGGCACGGGTCACTTCTACACGACCATGAAGAACAAGCGTAACACTCCGGAAAAAATCGAGATCAAAAAGTACGATCCGGTTGTCCGCAAGCACGTTGCGTACAAGGAAGCCAAGATCAAGTAATTTTTGATCTGGAATCCACAAAAAAACTCGGCGCTGCCGAGTTTTTTTGTATGTGCTTCGATTTTCTCAGAACTTTTTCAAATACCCATCTGGCAAAGCTATATCCATGGCAATCGGCAAGTGGTCGGACATAGGGTAACTCACCACTTCCGAGTTTCTTATCTGCAAACTTGGGCTCACCAGAATATGGTCCAGCGCCTTCTCGGGCCGCCAACTTGGAAAGCTGTGGGCACTGTCCGGCAGAGGTATCAAATCCGTCTCTTTCAAGGGAGTCTGGGTTAACAACTGCTCCGCATGGGCATTCATATCACCCATCAACACCACATGTCGGTACTTTGATATCAACTCGCTGATAAAGCCCAACTGGCGCTGCTGCCCGGACTTACTCAGTGCGAGGTGCATCATCACCAGAACCAGCGGATCTTCTTCAGTGCCATAGCGGGCTACAATCGCCCCCCTTCCTGGAAGACGACCAGGCAACTTGTACTCTTTTACATCCAAGGGCCGGAACCGGCTCAGCAAACCGTTGCTGTGCTGGGCAATCTGGCCCAAATTACGGTTCAACTGTTGATGCCAGTAAGGAATGCCCGCTGCTTCGGCGAGATACTGAACCTGATTGATATGCCCGCTGCGCAAACTCCCCCCGTCACACTCCTGCAGCGCCACTACATCGTAGTTGCTAAGCAATGAGGCTATGCGATCCAAATTCTCGATACGATTGCGATGGGGGAGGAAGTGCTGCCAGCTTCTGGTTAGGTAGTGCCGGTAAGAGGAGGTGTTGATACCCACTTGTATATTGAACGTAAGCAACCGGAGGTGGCGCTGGGGCTCAAACTCGGGCACATGCTCAAGGCCCGAGTTTGAGCCTTTCGACTCATCCCGGGCGCTGAGAATGCCATTAAGCTGCTTCCTAAAGCGTTTATACATAGTGTTATTGCTATTTAACTGCAGAGCGCTCTTTCTCTACCAGATAATCTACTACTGCCAGCGTTGCCTCCAGACTACCGGCCATGGACGCACTAACCGTATACTTACCATTTACCAGCATAGTCGGTGTGCCCGTAATGCGCGCACCGCGAATCTTAGCCTGAGCTTGCTGCATACGCGCATTTACACCGAAGCTGTTGAAGTTATTCAGAAACTCCTCACGATCGACACCATGACCCGCAACAAAGTTCGCCAGCGACTCGCCGTCATTCAATGGCCGACGCTGACCCGCCAATGCTTCGAACAGGGCATCATGAACTTTCTCTAGCGAGTTCATGGCTTCTAGCGCGTAGAAGGCTTGCGCATGGGGCACCCAGGAGCGACCAAGAGCCGCAGGAATGCGCACATAATTTACATCATCCGGAGCTTTGGCTTCCCAGCTCTCAGCCAGCGGCTTGAAGTTATAGCAGTGCGGACAGCCGTACCAGAAAACCTCTGCAACCTCGATGCCTGAATCAGCATCTGTGCGCACCGGGGTGTCGAGCTTTTTGTAATGCGTTCCTTCCTGCCAGTCTGCCGCATTGGCCTGACCAAATATGGCCAATGCCAGCAAAAACAAACCAACCGATCTAAGTGCCCGAAACATGAAGTATCTCCAAATTTTATAAGTGTCGTTATAGGGGAATTATGACCTGCTGAGCCTGAAAAGTTCCACCGTTTGTGGATTACAGGATCGACAGACGAAAAACCCCGCACAAGGCGGGGTTTTTCAGGATGGGAACGCTAGTATCAGTTGAGACCAGAAATGTAGCTGGAAACCGCTTCAATTTCTGCATCGGTCAATCTGGCAGACACGTCCATCATGATCGCCGCATGAGCGCCGTTCGCACGAGTGCCATCGCGATAGGCTTCTAACTGCTTAACTAAATACTCAGCATTCTGGCCGCCAACATGTGGATAGCCTGCAGGCTCGTTACCCTTGCCCTGTGGGCTATGACAGGCCGCACAGGCTGGAACGCCAGAGGCCATGTTGCCGCCGCGATAAAGCGCAGCGCCTTTCTCTATCAGCTCTGGGTCAGCCTGGCTTACAACCATCTTTTGGCTGGCGAAGTAGGCCGCAAGATCCTCAAGATCCTGCTTTGACTTACCCGTAAGCTGGCCGATCATCTCCGGAATCGGGCGCGCATCTTCCTGAATCGCCACTAACTGGTTATACAGATATTTTTCGCCCAGCCCGGATATTTTCGGATAGACGCCCATAATTGGCTTGGCTCCACCTTGGCCGTGGCATGCCTGACAGGCTGCCGCCGCTTGCTTGCCTGCTTCAGGATCCCCTGCTCCGTGCGCCATAGCTGTAAGGCCAAGGCCGAAAACAAATCCTGCGATCAGTTTCTTCATGCTCGCTCCGCTTCTCTCATCTCGAAAATATTCTTAGTTTGCAGCTGGCAGGCGCTGTTCAGTCAGGCTCAAGACCAAGGCTGACAGCGGTTACGCCAAGCGTACCGCCCGGAATTGGTGTAGCATTATACATTAATCCCTGATAACTGAAATCCAAAGGAAAGCCAACCGCTGTGGACTCTGATCTGACTCAAAAAAGCATCTCTTTTAACAGCGCTCGCTTCCTGATAAGCGCGCCCAGACTGGAAGACTGCCCGCCGGACATTGGCGCAGAGGTAGCCTTCGCCGGGCGTTCAAACGCAGGAAAGTCCAGTGCCATGAACGCCATTACTGCTAATGGCAAACTCGCCCGCACCAGCAAAACGCCAGGACGCACGCGTTTAATCAACTTTTTTTCCCTAAACCGCGAAAATGCTCGGCTAGTAGACCTGCCAGGGTACGGCTACGCGAAAGTCTCCCGAGACATGAAAGATGACTGGCAAAAGCATCTCGGGCAATACCTGAACGACCGTCAATGTTTACGCGGTCTGGTTTTGGTAATGGATATCCGCCACCCACTCACCGAATTTGACCAAATGATGGTGGAATGGTGCGAACATAACAAGTTGCCGCTGATGATTCTGGCCACAAAAGCCGACAAACTTAAATTCGGGCAAGCCAAAACCACCATGCTGGAGATTTCCAAAAAGCTTCAGGAATTTACCTGTGTCGAGCACTTGGTTATGTTTTCGTCAACATCGAAACGTGGCGTTGATGAGTGTCGGGCGGCACTGACAGATTGGTTGGAAAACGCCGGGGAAGACCCGCAATAGGAATGAAAAAACCGGCCTGAAAAAAATCAGGCCGGTAAAACGTCAGGGTTTGCGACGTGCTAAAACCTGAGAACTCACTCAGGAAACGCCGGAAATGTCCGAATCTCCAACGTCTCCCATAAAGACAAGCCTTGTCCGGAAAAGTTCCGAAGTGCGTCTGGCTTCAAACCACAGAAGTGTCCCCTTTATCTTCCTGATCCGGCTTGGTTGGCCGGTACCTCTCTCTCAGCTCCATCACCTGTTCACGATAAACCGGCATTACGTAAGGAATCTCAAGCGTCAACACCTGATAAATACCCTGCTTCAACTCATGCAGGGTAAGGCATGCGGATGCTTTTTCACCATGGGCTGTTTTAAGGAATGCCATCCAGTTGGTTACTATCAACCATACATTCAGTGACATGGCGGCTCGAAGAGCTTCTGGCTGAGGCTCCAGAACACCACCCTCCGCCAGCTTCTCAAAAATCTTGCTTATGGCCGCCAGACACCGGTCAGTGAATTCTCGATAGTCGTTGCGCAAACGCTGATCTCTGTCCAACAGGTTTTCAAGATCTCTGTGGAGGAACCGGTAACTCCAAAGTCCATCAAACACTGACTCCAGATAAAACGTCATATCGTCCAGGTTCAAAGGCCGGTCTTCAGGGATATCGAGGTAGTAATCCACCAGCTTTTCGTATTCCTGAAATATCTCGTAAATAATGTCGGACTTGTTGCGAAAGTGGTAATAGAGGTTGCCCGGCGATATCGCCAAATGCGCCGCAATGTGATTGGTTGTTACGTTTCGCTCGCCCTGCTCATTAAACAGCTCAAGACTCGACAGCAATATTTTGTCTCTGGTTTTCATAGGCTCATCGGCGTTTGTTGTTTTACAGCCCACCGGTGGCCTGATTCGCCATTGGAGCTGCTTGACTCAATAGAGTATATACTCTAATAATACCCTCCAGTGCAAATTGAGCGTTTTTTCGCCATACCAATACATCAGGCTATCGCCGGTAAACGGCGGAGCCAAGAGGAGGACACCATGGGTGCCAGCGCAGTTCAGCTCACAGAGAGCAATAGTCACATTCAGCAGACCCACCGAGTGTTTGGAGTCCAAAAAAAGGCGTTTCACGACCATCCAACGCCGTCGCTGGCGGAACGTCAGGAAAACCTGAATCGGCTCAAACAAGCCCTACTGTCCTATCAGGATCGTATTCTGGATGCCATTGACCGGGATTTTTCCTGCCGCTCCCGGGACGAATCACTCATTGCAGAAGTTATGCCGTCCATTCAGGGCATTAACTACACTTTGAAAAACCTCGAAGGCTGGATGAAGCCTTCCCGCCGGCACGTATCCATTCTGTTCCGGCCTGCCAGCAACAAAGTTTGTTACCAGCCGAAAGGCGTTGTTGGCGTAATTGTGCCTTGGAATTACCCGCTGTATCTGGCTGTAGGGCCCCTTGTTGCCTCTCTCGCCGCGGGAAACCGCACCATGATCAAGATGTCCGAGTTCACGCCGCACACATCGGCTCTGTTCAAAGAACTTATTGAAGCCACTTTTCCGGAAGATCTAGTGGCCGTAATCAATGGCGAAGCCGACGTTGCGGCTGACTTTTCCGCACGGCCTTTCGATCACATGCTATTCACCGGTTCCACATCGGTAGGCAAGTTAGTGATGCGGGCCGCCTCCGAGAACCTAACACCCGTAACTCTAGAGCTGGGCGGTAAATCACCCGCTATTGTTTCTCCAGACGTTCCTTTGGAGGATGCGGCACAGCGCATTGCATTCGGCAAGGCGTTCAACGCAGGCCAAACTTGTGTAGCGCCGGACTACGTACTTTGCTCAGCTGATCGCACGCAGGCCTTCGTAGACGAGTTCCGCGCCCAGTTTGCAGAAATGTACCCTTCCCTGCGGGATAACGACGACTACACGGCCATTATCAATGAGCGCCAGTACAAGCGCCTGAAGGGTTATCTTGAGGACGCCAAAGCTAAAGGCGCCGAGCTGATTGAGATGAACCCTGCACAGGAAAACATGGGCGATGGCACCTATAAGATTCCGGTAACACTGGTATTGAAAACCACGCCGGACATGAAGCTGATGCAGGATGAAATCTTCGGGCCTATCCTGCCGATTGTGAGTTACGGCGATCTTGATGAGGCGATCCAGTTCATTAACGACCGCCCGCGACCTCTGGCCCTGTACTTTTTCGGCTACGACCGCGACCAGCAAAAGCAAGTGATCGATCACACCCTCTCGGGGGGAATGTGCATTAACGATTCCCTGATGCACGTCGCTCAGGACGACCTTCCCTTCGGTGGCGTGGGTGATTCAGGAATGGGTCACTACCATGGCAAGGAAGGCTTCCTGACCTTCTCGCACCAACGAGCTATTTTTGCCAAACAGAAGTTCAACAGCGGCAAGTTTGTCTATCCTCCTTATGGGACATCCGCCCATAAAATGATCTACAAATTCTTTATCCGCTAAGCGCCTTGCACTGCAGCCGGGGCTCTAGAGCCCCGGTAATCACCATACTAAAAATAAGAGTGAACCAATTATGACCGACCCCCTCACCCTACCCGAAGGGCAGGACTCGATATCTTTGGATCGGCGCAGCTTCCTTCGCACCGGGCTGGGTGGCGCCTTACTTTTGGGCACCATTAGTGTCACTGCGGGCCTGAGTGGCTGCGCTACTTCACCAGCTGGGCGGTTAGGCGCTGTTGAAACACGCATGGATGCACGGTACAGGTTCCAGTTCCTGACAGCAGACGACATCAAACTGTTCGAAGCTCTGCTACCGGCCATTCTCGGTTCCGCACTGCCGGAGCAGGCCAACGCCCGACGCATGGCTATTGCCAGCACAGTCGAGCGCATTGACGCCGGTATTCACAAATTCGGCCCCGCCAACCAAAAAGAACTCAGACAACTGTTTGATTTGCTCAACTTAGGCATTACCCGGGTCACCATCGCACGGATTTGGTCACCTTGGCCGAATGTCACCACGGAACAAGCCAACGGATTTCTCGAACGTTGGCGCTCAAGCAGTATCGGGCTGCTCAATAATGGCTACATGGCCCTGACCAAAATCAGCAACGTGGCGTTTTACGGTTATCAGGAGAACTGGCATCTTTCCGGTTATCCAGGTCCACCCGAGTGGGCTGTTCAAGCCTTGCCGCAATTCCGTAAAGCCTGATCTTCAGACTGCGGATTAAGCCCGCTGTTATTTTTATTAAAGGGAAACCACCAATCATGTCGTTCAACGATCGCATTGCTCAGGGTCTGGAATCCGGCTGGAAAGTCATCGACGGCGCTAGGCTAACCGATAATCACACGGCAGAAGCGGATGTGGTTATTGTAGGTACGGGCGCAGGTGGCGGAACCACCGCAGAAATTCTCGCCAAGAGCGGCCTCTCCGTTATTTTGGTGGAAGAGGGCCGCCTGTATTACCAAAAAGACTTCAAAATGGACGAACTTACGTCCTATGCCAATCTCTATCAGGAGGGCATGAGCCGCACGACTAAAGACGGTGCCATTGCGATTTTGCAAGGCCGCTGCGTAGGCGGCTCGACAACGGTCAACTGGACCAGCAGTTTTCGCACCCCGGATGCAACGCTCAACTACTGGGCCAGGCAATTTGGCCTAGAGGCACTGAGCCCGGCGGCTATGGCACCTTGGTTTGAGGGCCGTGAAACACGGCACTCCATGTCACCTTGGGAAATGGCGCCCAACCTTAATAACGACATATTGCGCCAAGGCTGCGAGAAACTGGGCTTTAGCTGGCAGGTGATCCCGCGTAACGTCAAAGGCTGCTGGAATCTGGGTTATTGTGGGGTGGGTTGCCCAACCAACGCCAAACAGGGTGCATTAATGACCACCATTCCCGGTGCGCTGGATAATAATGCCACCCTGTACCACGGGCTGCGCGCCGAGCGGCTGGTAATGAAACAGGACAAAATTGACGCCTTGCAAGCCACAGCAATGGCCAGCGACGGGATCACTCCCACCAACATAACGGTTACGCTTAAAGCCAAGCACTTTGTGGTTGCCGCCAGTGCGATAGGCTCACCCGGCCTACTGCTGCGCTCCAAACTGCCCGACCCCTACGAGCGAGTTGGAAAACGGTCATTTATTCACCCGGTGAACGCCAGCGTTGCACAAATGCCGAAATTGGTAGATCCGTTTTACGGTGCGCCGCAGTCGGTTTATTCCGACGAGTTCAACTTCCGCAACGGCGTAGATGGCGACGCAGGCTACAAGTTGGAGGTACCACCGCTGCACCCTGCCATGTCTGCCGGTGTTGTGCCAGGGCATGGCGACGAACAGGCCAAAAATCTGGCTGGTTTACCCTGGATGCAGTCGGTTATCGCATTGGTGCGGGACGGTTTTCACGAAAACAGCACCGGCGGCACAGTATCTCTGCGAGACGACGGCAGCCCAATGCTGGATTACCCGGTCAGCGATTATCTTTGGAAGGGGCTGCGCAACGCGTTCTACACCATGGCGGAAATCCAATTCGCCGCCGGCGCCAAAAAAGTGCGCTTGATGCATTTGGACTCTGACTGGTACTCCAGCTGGGCTGATGCCAAAGCGGCCATCGATGGATTTTCCATGAAACCCCACCGGGTTCGTTTGTTCACTGCTCACCAGATGGGCGGTTGCGGTATGGGAAGCAACCCGAAAGAATCGGTGGTCAATGGGTTTGGCGAGCACCATCAGGTTAACAACCTCAGCGTACATGACGCCTCGATTTTCCCCACCAGCATTGGCGCAAATCCACAACTGTCTGTGTATGCCTTGGCTGCACGAAACAGCACGCGATTGGCCCAAAGGCTCAAAGCGTAAAACGCCCGATCGGAAGCTCTCAGCGCTACGCATCGGCGTAGGAGGGCTGCCAACCGGTCTACAGAATGCGCTGAAATGCTGATATTCTGGGTGCCTATTAAAACAAGGAGCTATGCATGCCTAAAGTCATTTATCCTGGCACCTTTGATCCCATCACCAACGGCCACACAGATCTTATAAAACGTGCCAGCCGTATGTTTGATGAGGTTGTGGTAGCCGTTGCCTATAACTCGAAGAAACAGCCATTATTTGATCTGGAAGAGCGCTGCGAGTTGGTGCGGCAAGCAACCACCGGCATCCCAAATGTCAGCGTGACAGGCTTTAGCTATTTACTCGCCGATTTTGTTCGTGACCAAGGCGCCACAGTGATACTTCGTGGCCTGCGGGCCGTCTCCGATTTCGAATATGAATTTCAACTTGCAGATATGAACCGTCGCTTGGCACCGGAGTTGGAAAGCGTATTTTTAACACCGTCTAACCACCTGTCCTATATTTCCTCCAGCCTTATCCGCGAAATCGCCTCGTTAAGCGGAGATGTATCTGAGTTTGTTGACCCGGTGGTAGAAGCTGCCTTGAAAGAGAAATTCAGAGAGGCTTAAGCCTAAAGCCGTATTAGCAAAAAGCCCCAAGCAGGGGCTTTTTGCTTACTTGATGCTACTTTAGAGCAGCGGCGGCAACGGAATTTTCTGACCGTTAACCTCGACCATCATGTCGTTCAACTTCGCCGCCAGCACCAACCTGTCGCCATCGGGCACCAATAAGCCCTGCTTAACAAGCGGCGCAAGTTGCAAGCGCACCGCTGGGTAGTCATCTACCAGCACAGTAGGCACGCTCAAACTCATGTCCCCGGTGAGCTGCTGCATCACCAACAGCATTCCTGCTTTCTCATCTGCTGTGAGTTCCGGGTGGCGAATAATTGCATGGCCCGTTACCTCGCCCTCAGGTGTATCCAGAGTCAGCTCGGAGAAGCCCACGGAAAACCCTGCAGCCGCCAGATCGCGCATAGCCGTATTAACTTGCCCCATGGCCGCCATCTGTTGCTCAAACATTTCAGGGCCGCTGGAAGTAGGCGCCAAGGTCAAACTTTGCAGTTCCGTCATGCTTGAAGCCAGCATGTTCCAACTCGTTACGTCCAGATTTTCGAGTGCGAATGCCAGTTTATGCGGGCCGTAAACCTCGTCTTCAAACAGAACCTTCTCCGCCTCAATCGTCATTTTCGAATCTAGGCGCTGTCCGTCACGTTTTGCCTCGGTGCTGCTATGGGCAAAGACACCCTCTATGGTTAGCGGCGACATTTCGGGAGACGTTAAAGCAACAGAATCTATGGACGCCTCCATGCTTCCTGTCCAAACGTCCCCTTCCAGATGGGCCATGCTCTGCTCTACACGGAACCCATTAACCCGAACACTCATCTCAGGGCTGGAGAGGCTAAGTTGCGGCCATACAATCAGCGCCTCCGCTTGAGATCCAGTATCACTGATTTCAATACGCGCAACACCACCACTGGTTCTAAGCGACTCGCCGCTATCAGGGTTGTTGATCGCAATGGCCGGTGCCTCCAACTCCAGTATGGCAACACCCCAAAGGCGCGTTTCGAGGGTTAGCCTTGGTCGCTCTTGAAACCAGTCAGCGCCTTCAGGCGCCCAGCCGTCAACTGGCACAAAATCCATAAAGCTACCGGTAATGCCATGGGTTACATCGGCCCGATACTCTATACGGCGAGTGTCGCCGGTTTCGGGATTAAACACAGTTATAGCGCCGTTCAAGTTCGAGCTAAGAAAACCCCTGCGGTAGTCTTCCGTTTGCATCTGTAAAAACGGCTGCGACTGATTCAGCTCATGGTTAACCTGCTGCCACTGTTGCTCGGTTACATAACCCACGACCCACGGCATTGCACCTGCGACAACCAGTACCCCCGCACCGGCAATAATCCATTTTGCTTTCAAGAACTCTCTCCGTTTGAAAATGTCAGGTTTTGCCAGTCAGGCGTTCCAACAGCACCACCTGTGAGGCCACTCGTTCCTCACCCTCGGCTGGCTGGTTCTGAATGTAGCCACCATCCGGCTGCAACATCCAGGACTGACAGTTGTCTGCAAGATAGGTATCCAAGTCTTCCTTTACCCGCGCTATCAGCTCCGGATCTTCTATAGGGAAGGCAGTTTCAACCCGGCTTAACAAGTTGCGCTCCATACAATCCGCGCTGGAGCAGTAAACGTCTGGCTTACCCTCGTTACCAAAATAGTAGGCGCGGGTATGCTCCAGAAACCGCCCCACAATGGAGCGCACACGAATGTTATCCGAAAGCCCCGGAACTTGGGGCCTGATGCTGCAAATACCACGCACTATCAAGTCTACCTGCACCCCGGCCTGAGAGGCCCGATACAGCGCCTTAATAAGTTGAATTTCGGTGAGGGCATTGATCTTGATAATGATGCGCCCTTTTTCACCGAGCTCTGTTTCACGCTCAATAAGACTAAGTAATCGTTTGTGGAGCGTGAACGGCGCATGGAACAGCTTTTTAATCTTTAAGGCCTTGCCCATACCGGTTAGCTGCTGGAACAGCTTATTGACGTCATCACCAATGGATTCGTCACAGGTCATGTAGCTGTAATCGGTATACAAGCGCGCGTTGACCGCATGGTAGTTGCCCGTTCCCAAATGCACATAACGACGTAGGCGACCTTCCTCCCGGCGTACAATAAGAATCATCTTGGCGTGAGTTTTGTACCCCACAACGCCGTACACCACGATCACACCGGCTTCCTGCAACCGGCTTGCCAGCTCCAGATTTTCAGCCTCACTAAATCGTGCCCTCAGCTCAACAACCGCCGTTACTTCCTTGCCCCGCCTCGCGGCATCTGCCAAAGCTTCAACAATCTCCGAATTGGCGCCCGTGCGATAGAGCGTTTGACGAATTGCCAACACCTGCGGGTCCTTCGCGGCCTGACGCAGAAAGTCCACTACCGGGCTGAAATTCTGAAACGGATGGTGCAACAATATCGGTCGTTTTCGAATGGCGTCGAACAATGTTTCTTTGCTGCGAATCTGCCGCGGTATGGTGGGCGAAAAGCTGGAATACAGTAGGTCTGGGCGATCAACCAAGCCGGTCACGGCCATCAACCTTGTGAGGTTGACCGGCCCGTTTACCTGATAAAGATCTCGTTGCCCAAGGCCGAATTCTGTTAACAGGAACTGCACTAACTCCTGTGGACAGTTATCCGCCACTTCCAGCCGTACTCCATCACCAAAACGACGGCTGAGTAATTCGCCGCGCAGAGCCGACGCCAAATCTTCAAGATCGTCTTCCAGTTCCAAGTCGGCGTTGCGGGTTAGCCGGAATTGATAGCAACCCTTAACCTCCATGCCCGGGAAGAGTTCGTCGGTGTGGGCGTGAATCATTGACGACAAAAACACCAGATTTTCACCGCCGCTACAGACGTCGTCCGGCAGGCGCACCAGCCTTGGCAGTGAGCGCGGCGCTGGCACAATGGCCATCCCGGTTTCACGGCCAAACGCGTCCTTGCCATCAAGCTCAACAATAAAGTTTAAGCTCTTGTTCACCAGCCGGGGAAACGGGTGCGACGGGTCCAACCCTATAGGGCTCACCACAGGTAGAATTTCATCCTCGAAATAGTTGCGCACCCACTCTGCCTGCTCTGGCGTCCATTCCCGGCGCCGCACAAAGTGAATATTCTGCTTTTCCATCTCGGGAATCAGCACATGGTTCAGAATGTCGTACTGCTCATCAATGTACTCATGAGCAACACGGCTAATCTCACTCAGTGCTTGTTCAGGCATGATGCCGTCAGCGCCCAGAGTTTCCCGGCCGTACTTAATTTGCTGACGCAAACCAGCTACCCGTATCTCGAAGAACTCATCCATGTTGCTGCTGAAAATGCAGCAAAAAATCAGCCGGTTAATCAGCGGATGGGTGGTATCAAGCGCCTGCTTCAACACCCGATAATTGAACTGAAGCTGGCTCAGTTCTCGGTTGAAGTAGTTTTCACTGGCGTCCAAGTTGATCACTTCACCCACCGGCGGAATTTCTATCGGAGCGGGCACGCTTTGCTCCCCTCCCGCGGTCAGATTTTTGGCGATTTCCGTTCTCATGGCTTTCAGTTCCTGTCTGATTTACCACTGGCCACCTCTTTGCGGAGGAGGGTCCGGCGGTGGATAGTCCAGCAGCGGTTCTAGCGCCTTTGATCCCGCATCAGGCGGGCCGCTCGCACAGCAAAATAAGTCAGGATTCCGTCTGCGCCAGCACGGCGCATAGACATCAAACTTTCCATAACGACGGCATCACCATCAAGCCAACCATTTTGTTCCGCTGCCATGTGCATCGCGTATTCACCACTAACTTGATATACGAAGGTTGGCACCTGCAGTTCGGTTTTCACCCGGTGCACTATATCTAGATACGGCATGCCGGGTTTGATCATTACCATGTCTGCGCCTTCAGCAAGATCCATCATCACTTCATGAATTGCTTCATTGCTGTTGGCCGGATCCATTTGGTAGGTCGACTTGTTGCTTTTGCCGAGGTTTGCGGCAGAGCCGACTGCGTCCCGGAAGGGGCCGTAATAAGCAGATGCGTACTTCGCTGAATAAGCCAAAATGCGGGTATTCACATGCCCTGCAGACTCCAGAGCTTCGCGGATGGAGGCAACACGGCCATCCATCATATCGGAAGGAGCAACAACATCCGCACCGGCATCGGCGTGGGACAGCGCTTGATTTACCAGCGCTTCAACGGTGACATCGTTCAGTACGTAGCCGTCATTATCGATGATGCCATCCTGACCATGGGTGGTGAATGGGTCCAGCGCTACGTCTGTGATAACACCCAATTCGGGATACGCTTTTTTTAGCGCTCGCACAGCACGTTGTGCTAGGCCATCCGAGTCCCAGGCACCGGAGCCGGACAAGTTCTTTTTGTCCGCCGCAACCACAGGGAATAGAGCTATTGCAGGAATACCGAGCTCTACCAGCTCTGCCGCTTGCTCAACCAATAAATCAATGCTGAGGCGATCGACACCCGGCATTGATGGCACTTGCTCGCGCTGCCTTTCACCTTCAAGCACAAATACCGGATAAATCAGGTTATCCGGCGTGAGCTGATTTTCCTTCACCAATCGGCGAGAAAAATCACTGGCGCGATTGCGACGCAAACGGGTAGCGGGAAAAGTCCGGGGTGTTGATAAAGGCACGGAAAACCTCCTGAGTGGCACGACAACGAGTTAAACCGAAAATCCGGGCGCCTCAAGGGCACCGTTTGCACCATCATACACCTCAGGGGGCTTTGGTTGCAGGCTACTAACAAGCTACTGAATAGAATCCAACGCCTTGGCGCGAATGCGCTCAGTCTCGCTGAAATACTTTTCGCGCAACTGGCTCATGCCCTCTTCGCGCTCCGGCTCTGCCAGGCCCGAGGCCTTCAAGGCATCGCGCTCCTTGGCATAAGACTGCCACCGCCTGTTCCAATCCTTTTGCTCTGCATCCAGATTTTCCAATCTTCGGGCGGCTTCATCGCCGAATTCTTGGCGCCGCCAGGCCCGCAATGCTTCTGGGTCGTTGGCCATCGCCTCCCTCACCTGCTCATAGCGGGCAAACTTACGAGTCTGCTGTCGGGCCCGCCGCATAGGCTCAGGTAACGCCATTTCAGCTTCTGCAAGAGCTTCTTCACGCTGCTCGTCGGTTAGGCTGCTGTCCCTGCTGAGGCTTCGCTTTTTTAGCTGGAAGCGGTCTATCGCCTCTTCATCTGCGAAGAATGCCTCTGCTGTATCTGCATCCAACCAAGTCCTGCGTAAAGCCTGAATTTCCAACATTCGCCGCTCCATTTCTCCCGTGCCAGAGGCCCCGGTTTCTCCGTATGCAGCTTCCAAGTCTGATAGCGCCAGCTTGTAGTCCAGATAACGGCCAAGGGTATCAAGCGCCTGCCCTCTTGCAGGCTCATCCAATGCCGAAAGGGCAAGCCGGATTCTCGCCACGAGTTGCGACAGGGACTCCTCGCCCAAAGCCGACAGGTAATATTCGAACAGCTGCCGTAACTCGCTTGTAGGGATAAGGTTGCCAAAACGATCCGTTATGGCCCAACCACCCGGTTCCGAGGTGCCGGCCAGAGACGCTGGCAAATCCGAAACATCTACCTCGGAGGCCTCGGCAACCAGTTTAGAAGGCGGAAGCTGGCGAGCTTCGGAAAAGTCGGCGCTCTTGGTTTTTACATCTTCTGACTTGTCATCGTGACGAGCAGATGCGGGCTGGTTCTGAGCACCATCAGCAAGCAACCAGAGTGCGATCACAACTGCTATGATCACAGGAACGATAAAGGAGAGTCTGGAAGCAGGTTTCATGATAATGGATGGGTCCGGCCGTGGGTGGCTTGACTAAAACCCCATAGCGAGGGATTTAGACACTTTGCACGGGCAATGATAGAGGGAAATGAGGCGTTTGACCGAGACCGACCGCAAAAACAGGCCAAGGTACATACCCCGGCCTGCAAAGGCGATACTCAAAGAGCCCGGTTGTTAAAGCCGGTATCCACCTTACGAGGAGAGCTAACGCGGAAAGATGTCTCAACTTCCTGAATGGTGCCGCCTTGGCTCAGGAATGCGTCAATATCTTGCTGCAGTTGCTCCCGCACCCGTGCCCTGCCTGCGATCGAATGAGTGTCGTCGACTTCATTACTCGCACTCGCCCAGCTCCCGGTTTGTTCCAAATTGCTTTCGTCGAACTCACTCATGGCTCTCTCCATCAACGAAAACAGTGTTACAAGCGTGATATACCCGTAGGAAATGCCACGCTCCGTCTCGACCAGCCGCTACTGCAGCAACGTCTTGGCGTCTTTATAATCTGCTTTTCATGACAGCGCTATTATTTGACAATACAATTTTCGTAAATATTTGTAACATGCAATAAGCTATTGAATACAAAAGCCAAAATACGAAGTGAAAATATGTATTTGCATAAAGGCAAAGAATGAATCAAAATTCACTAATTGCAGAGGCCCGAAATGGCTTATCGTGAAACTGAAAAGATGCGACTGCGCAAAGCCGCCGCGCGTCAGCGTATCGCTGAGTGCACCTATCAATGCGTTGCGGAGGGAGGTTTTCGCAATGCAAAGATTACGCGTATTGCTCAGCTAGCAGGTGTAGCTACAGGGTCAATTTATCGTCATTTCGAGTCAAAAGAAGACTTGTTTGCCGAAATATTCCGCGTGGCCACTCAGCGCGAAATAGACAAAGTAGTGGAAGCGCTGGCAATACCGGGTAGCGCAATAGATCGGCTGGAAAAAGCCTTGCAACAGTTTGCCGAGCGCGCATTGAAAGGTCCTGTTATGGCCTGGTCGCTTATTGCTGAACCGGTAGATCCGAAAGTTGAAGAAGAGCGGCTAGCGTATCGAAAGGCCTATGCAGACTTATTTGAACAAGCGATTCGAGAAGGCATCACAGAAGGTTGCATTCCGGACCAAAACGCCCGCCAGAGCAGTACATGCTTGGTTGGCGCGATTGCAGAAAGTTTGGTGGGCCCTTTGTCGCCAACCCAGAACGAGCAGGCAACTACAAACGAAACTGATAACAACGACCCGCTGGTCAACACCATCATCCGCTTTTGTATACAGGGGTTGACCGGCACCAGGAGGTAGCTATGAACACCCCGCAACCCAAGCACCAAACAGCTTCAGAAGATCAGGGCGACCGTTACTTGGCGGTCACCCATGAAGTCCTCAATCAGCCGCCAGCGTTAGAAAACTACAATCTTTACGATGAAGATGTTGCGCTTCAAGAAGCGGTAAAACGCGAGGGTGCAGGGAATGCGCAAAGCGACCTAAAGACGTTTGGCGCGCTTACCGGCAATGCGGCAACCATCGACCTAGGTTTTAGAGCCAATAACAACAAACCGGAATTCAACACCCACGACCGTTTTGGCCACCGTATCGACGAAGTAGACTTTCACCCTTCGTACCACGAGCTGATGAGCATCGCCTTTGAAAACGGCCTGCACAGTAGCCCATGGACAAGCCCGGGCAAAGGCGCGCATGTAACTCGCGCTGCCAAGTATTACATGCACTCGCAAGTAGAAGCCGCGCACTGCTGCCCGGTTACCATGACGTTTGCAGCAATTCCTTCTATCCGTAAGCAACCTGAGCTGGCGGCCCTTTGGGAATCCCGTGTACTCGCTAACAGCTACGACGCCCGCAACGTTCCAGACACAGAAAAGAGCTCTGTAACCATTGGCATGGCGATGACAGAAAAACAAGGCGGCAGCGACGTGCGCGCCAACAGCACTCTCGCTTATCCTATAGGAAGCAAAGGGCCGGGCCAGGCCTATGAATTAGTCGGTCACAAGTGGTTTGTCTCCGCCCCGATGTGTGATGCCTTTTTGGTACTAGCGCAGACCTCTGGCGGCCTATCCTGCTTCTTGATGCCGCGCTGGCGCCCGGACGGCACCAAAAATCCTTGGCAGATCCAGCGCCTGAAAAACAAAATGGGCAACGTTGCCAACGCTTCCAGTGAGGTAGAGCTGCGCGGCGCGCTGGCTTGGATGATTGGTGAAGAAGGCCGGGGCGTACCCACCATTATAGAAATGGTCGCCATGACCCGCTTCGACTGCATGATCGGCAGCTCTGCCGGCATGCGTCAAGCCGTCGCTCAGGCAACGCATCATTGCCGCCACAGGAGCGCCTTCGGCAGCCGTTTAAGCGACCAACCGCTAATGCAAAACGTGCTTGCAGATTTGGCTCTGGAAAACGAAGCCGCCCTCGCCTACACCCTGCGAATCGCCCGCGCTTTGGATAACCAAGATCAGGAACATGAACGCTTGTTAGCTCGTTTGGCCACACCCGTCGGCAAATACTGGATCTGCAAACGCACACCCAACCACGCCTACGAATCCATGGAATGCATCGGTGGCAGCGGCGTAATGGAAGACTGCATCATGCCCCGCCTGTTCCGCGAATCCCCGGTGAACGCCATCTGGGAAGGCAGCGGCAACGTCCAGTGTCTGGATACTCTGCGCGCCATCCAAAAAGAACCGGAAACCCTCGACGCCTTCTTCCACGAAGCCGCCGAAGCCAAAGGCGCAGACCGCCGCTTTGACCAGTTCCTAGCGCAGTTGCAAAACGACTTCGCCGACATCAGCGACTTCCAATACCGCGCCCGCAATCTGGTAGACAGAATGGCCTTAGCCATGCAGGCATCCTTGCTGCTTCGGAACGGCGACAAAGCCGTAGCAGACGCCTTCTGCGCCTCCCGACTGGAGTCCAACGGCGGTATGAACTACGGCAACCTACCTTCCGGCACCGATGCCGCGGCTATTATCAAGAGGGCTACGCCTGTAGTAGGCTAGGGCACCGTCCATTAGAGCGGATAGACGCTTATGGACTTCACCTGAGTTATTCGCGAATCGGCGGATGGAAGGCTGTTCAAAACTGTGCGGAGCCAAGGATGGCAGAGCTCAAGCGCCATAGGGATGTGCCGCAAGGAGCGTGTTTTGGGCAGTCTGCCCTCGCCGGTTTCTACACCCAAATCGGAAGAGCCATGTCTGAAACACTGAGAAAATTACTCAAAGAAGGCAATGCACCTCAACAACATGCCGCGATAACACCCCACGTAGGCGTACTCACCCTACACTTCCAACTCTACGGCTGCGAAGACCTCAAAGCCAAGCGCAAAGTCTTCACCCCACTGCGCGCCATATGGGGTAAAGAACCCGACTTAGCCGTAGCAGAAACCGCCGATCTAGAAGCCCTGGATTGTGCAACTTGGACCATTGCGGCACTTGGCACATCCTCGCAGCTGATCACCCAGCGTTTGGACCAAGTAGAGAAAGCCATCGAAGAAAAAATCGACGCGGCGATACTCGATGTCCACAGGGAAATAATTTAACCGCACCCAAACCTAGCCAAAACCCTCACGGCTGCAGGCTCTTAATGTCGGCTTTCCTCAATAACGCTATTGATATACGAAATGCGCTTTCCGGAACCAAACATCTTCAGAACTCTTCTATCGTCACACAACGATATCGAATCAACCCACACTGCTGTGAACCATTTGCTGGTCATTCTGAATGGTTGCGAACACTCCAAATATCCCTGACTCTCGAAGTGCTCAGCCCACAGTTTATTCGAGACATAAGAGCCAAAAAACATCCCGAAAAGGCCGGTAATAATTAACAATGATACTGCTTTATTTAAATTTCCACCGACGGATTTTATGAATCCCTTACCTCGGATCGCAACAATAATCCCACACACACCCAATAGTGCGAGGCCTAAATAGGTGATCGGTGCAAGATACAAAGCTGTAATTCCCGTATCTTCCAGAAAAATAGCTACGCCGGTTTGAATAGCTTGAACATAATCCCTATGATTTAGCCAAAGGACCCAAACGGACAAGGCTGTCAGCCCAACACCCATAACTGACAGAACCACTCCAGTCCACAACGCAACGGGGCGGTTTATGGGAGGTCTTGAGTCATTAGTAGTAGCCATCACCAGCCACCCGACCCAATACCAGAACCCCTTAAGCGACGAATAAAATCAAGGTTACCGCGAGCGGTACCGAAATAGTAACTTGCTTCTCTCTGGGCCTTAACCCAGACATCTGTAAGCTCACGCGCGCTCAAGACGTAAACATCGATTCGATTAACAGCAAGTTGCTCATTCAGGCTTGTACGTATATGACGCTCTTCCGCCAATTCACGGGCATGATTTATATGATTAGTTGGATTTGGACACATATACACTCCTTGTATTGATAACTCCGCGTTCATCCTAGAATTCTAGCGCGCAAACTTTAAACCAACTTTTTTGAAAATGCCGACGGGCTGACGGCTATCTGTGGCACACACGTGAAAAATCAACGCCGCAATTCTCGACATCCATCGCGAAGTCCTCTAAAAAAGCTCTGTGGCACAACATCAAAGCAGCCCGTATACTACGCCACCTCAGGGATGCCAGCGTGCCTGTAAACAACAGGCGACAAGTAACCAATGCCGGAACAAATCCCGGCTGTATCCGTCGGGTATCCGGAACCGACCCTGCGGATGACCACTGATTGTGTGTGGTATCTATGACCGGTAAGAAAAAAACGGCTCAGGCTTCGATCGAGGCCATGTATCGCGTGTTCACTGTGCCAGAGGCACCGGAATCTACGCTTAGCCGTATTGACCAGAATATTTCCAGCAACCTTGCAGGCTTCCTGCAAGAGCATATCGTTGCCGTTGAACGGGATCTTGCAGACGTCGAGAAAAACTTCTCGGACTACGCTATTCCGGAAAAACCCGTGTTCGTTTCGGAGCAGGCCCAGTTCCTGCTCGACAAACTGGTTGCCAACTCCGTTCACACAGCATCTCCAGCCTTTATAGGCCACATGACCTCAGCGCTGCCCTACTTTATGTTGCCGCTGTCGAAGATCATGATTGCCCTGAACCAAAATCTGGTAAAAACCGAAACCTCCAAAGCGTTTACCCCCATGGAGCGTCAGGTTCTTGGCATGATTCACAGGCTGGTTTACGAAGAGGACGGTGCTTTTTACCGGAAATGGATGCACGACCCTCGCTACGCTCTTGGCGCCATGTGTTCTGGCGGAACCGTTGCCAATTTGACCGCACTCTGGGTAGCTCGCAATCGGGCGTTCCCGGCTGAGGGCAGCTTCCGCGGGTTGCATCAGGAAGGCTTGTTTCGCGCGCTCAAGTATTACGGTTACGAAGGCGCTGCCATCGTCGTATCGCGCCGTGGGCACTACTCTCTAGGGAAAGCAGCGGATGTACTAGGCCTTGGCCGCGAGTCGCTGGTGGCAGTGGACACCGACGACAATAACCGAATTCAAACCGATGCGTTGCGCGACAAGTGTCTGGAACTGCAGAAGCAAAAAATCAAAATATTAGCGATCTGCGGCGTTGCGGGCACGACCGAGACCGGTAACGTTGACCCGCTGGACGCCATGGCAGATACCGCCCGGGAATTCGGCGCCCACTTCCACGTGGATGCAGCCTGGGGCGGGCCTACACTGTTCTCCAGAACCTACCGACACTTGTTGCGTGGTATAGAGAAGGCAGACTCCGTTACCTTCGATGCCCACAAACAGTTATATGTGCCGATGGGCGTTGGGCTGGTCGTGTTCAAAGACCCTAGCTTGGCCAATGCCGTTGAGCATCACGCCCAATACATCATCCGCAAGGGCTCTCGTGATCTCGGCACCACTACTTTGGAAGGCTCACGCCCCGGCATGTCTATGCTGATTCATTCCGGCCTGAAAATTCTGGCCAGAGAGGGCTACGAGATACTAATTGATCAGGGTATCGAAAAAGCGGCGACATTCGCTGATATGATTTCAGCCCAGCCGGATTTTGAACTGGTTACCCGGCCGGAACTTAACATTCTTACTTACCGCTATTGCCCGGAAAACGTGCAGCAAGCCTTGGCTCTGGCAGACCCCCTGCAGGCGGAAAAACTTAACGCCTGCCTGAACAGAATCACTAAATTTATCCAGAAAACCCAACGGGAGCGTGGCAAGGCTTTCGTTTCAAGAACCCGTTTGGAGCCTGCTCGTTACTATAACTTCCCGTGCATTGTTTTCCGGGTGGTTCTGGCGAACCCCCTGACCACGCCAAAAATATTGGCGGACATTCTGGAAGAGCAAAGAGAGCTTTCAGGGGAGGAAGGCATTCAGGACGAAATAGGAATACTGCACCAAATGGCGGATGCGGTGCTTAATCAGCACGGGCAAGGCCTAAAGCACGCCTAAAGAAGGCAAACTCAAAAGATTCGGTGAGCGGGGCGGCGCAGTTTCAGAAACCGTGCGGAGCCATGGATGGCGGAGCCGAGCGTACAGGGAGGTATTCACAGCGTGTTTCTGAAACCGCGCCGTCCCGCTTGCTCCACCGAAGCCTGACTCAGTACAAAGCCTCTTCGTCATCCAGCACTTCGTCAATAATCTCCAAAAACATTCGATCCGCTTCGCTCCACTTCTCCGGAATACGAATGGTGGTGTTAGCGCTGATTTCCCGCGCAATCAGCTCGTCGGAGCCTGGCTCAGATCGGTACTTTCGGGCAATATCGATGGACTTTACAGCGATGGTCGGATCGCTCAGTACCTTCTTGATGAAGACGCGCAGCTCATCAATCACCCTAGCCTGACGGCTTTCAATTGGCGTACTCATAACTCACCCTCCGGGCAAATAAGTTCTTGGGAGCATGCTGCTCCTTCGGTAGACGTACAGTATGACCAAACCCGTGCATTACAACCAGCCAGCACCTTATACAAAAAGTCCGCGCAAGGTGAAAAACAGAATAGCCGCCATAATTGCCGATGCAGGCACCGTGATGATCCAGGCTGCCGCGATGCGCACAAGGTGTGACCGCTTAACCATTTCTTCTTTGTAGATCTTTTTGAGGCGCTTGCGATCTGACTTGGTCAGAGGCACATGCTTCTTTTTCTTGGCCCGTTTTAGCAGCTTTTCCATTTCCTCAACGGAGGCGTTACGGAAATCGTCCAAGAACGGCTTGAGCAGTTCCTGATCGTCTTCATCACGCTCTTCCATGATCTTATGCAGTTGGGTCGCATAGTTAGATTTCAGGTATTCGCGCAGGAAGCCAACACCGAACACGCCGCCAATAGCAATGTGGGTAGAGCTAACAGGCAAGCCTAGTTGCGAAGCAAGAATCACGGTCAATGCTGCCGACAGAGCAATACAGAAGGCGCGGGTTTTATCCAGTTCGGTAATTTCGCTGCCGACGGTTTTGATTAATCGAGGGCCAAACAACATAAGGCCGACGGTCAAACCCAGAGCGCCAATCATCATCACCCACAAGGGGATGCTTGAAGCGGTCACTATCGCGCCGTTGGATAGTGCATCGTTAATTGCCGCCAGCGGACCAATGGCGTTGGCTACATCGTTTGCGCCATGAGCGAAGCTCAACAGAGCAGCCGCGAATATCAGCGGCCAAGTGAACAGTGTGTTCACGCCACCCGCACTGTTTTCCATAGTAGCCGCTCGACGGGACGCCAAAGTGCGAACAATGAAAAAAGCAATAACGGCAGCGGCAAGACCAACAAGTGAGGCTTCAAGAAAGTCCACCTTGATGATCTTCTTTACACCCTTGATCATCAGGTAGGTACCGAAGGCCCAGGCCATGATTGCTACAAGCCAGGGCACAAACGTGCGAGCTGCGGGTATTACGTTTTTACGGTACAAAACCGTTTTATTGATTATGTACAGCAGTAGGGCTGCCAAGGCACCACCAAGAACCGGCGAAATAACCCAACTGCCAGCAATTTTGGCCATTACGCCCCAATCAGCAATGCCCCAGCCGCCCGCAGCAATGCCCGCCCCGAGCACACCACCCACAATCGAGTGGGTAGTAGACACCGGCGCGCCCATCCAGGTCGCAAGATTTAACCAAAGCGCACCAGCCAGCAGTGCGGCTGTCATCAGCCAAACAAAGGCTCGGCCATCTTCCAGGCTTGTGGGATCGATGATCCCCCCTTTGATAGTAGAGACCACATCGCCTCCAGCAATCAGCGCCCCCGCCGACTCAAAAATGCCAGCGAGAATAACCGCTGCACCCAAAGACAGGGCTCCGGAGCCAACGGCGGGGCCAACATTGTTGGCAACATCATTAGCACCTATATTAATAGCCATATAGCCGCCGATAACCGCAGCAGCCATTAGCAGCGTGCTATTGGGCATACCTTCGCTGAAGGCCCCAACAACGAGCCAAACGCCCAGCAGGAATAGCAGGCTGAAGCCTATCCGGTATCGCTCGGTAGAGTCGCTGGTGAGAAGGGTATCCAGAAATCCGCTTGAACGGGCCATAACAGAAAAGGTCTCATTTGGTCGAAATGGAGAACGAACCGCTGTGCTGCGCGCAACTATAAATTTTTTGCCATTAAATTGAAACAAATGTGCATCTGTACAACTTGGTCACACAATACACTCACAATAGATGCATACCTACCATTGTCTGATTCATAATGGGCAAAAACCAATGAGCCACGGAACAGGGCCGTTATGATCAAAGATACATCCTTGGGCTACGAGGCCGCGCGCGAACGTGAAGAGGCTCAGGTTTCACGAGTATTGACGTGGCTGTCCGTAGCGGCGGTACTGTGCTTAGTAGGTATTGGCGCCAAAGCTTGGCATTCAGACCATACCAACCACGCTCTAACTCTCTGGGGCTTCATACTGCCTGTGCTGGCCAACATGGTCTGGTTTGCGCGCTCGGGCAATCGTGACGTGCAAAAAACCGGCCTTCTGGTTGTTGTCAGTGTGCTTTTCACTTATCTGATCGCCTCGGGTGGCGAGGGAAACACCGGCCCGCTCTGGTTCTATGTCTTCCCACCCTTGTTGTTTTTCCTAACCAACCTAAAAACCGGCACCATGATTCTTCTGCTGGTTTATCTGGTAGCCGTTATCGTATTCCAGTTTCCTAGCCTGCCATTCGTGCTTGCGGAGTACGAAAACGACTTCATAATCCGTTTTTTCGTTACTCTAACGTTTGAATCAATTTTCTGTTTTGTACTGGAAGCAAGCAGGCTGAAGGCCCGCAACGAACTTCTGGATTTAGCTCTGACCCACGAGCATGCCGCCAAAACCGATGAGCTCACCGGGCTCTCCAACCGACGAGACATCTTGAACCGTTTATCGGAAGAATTTTCTAGGCACCAGCGAGCGGGGCATCACTTTTCCATTGTCCTGATTGATCTGGACCTGTTTAAGAACATCAATGACCAATACGGCCACAACGCAGGCGATGCGGCCCTAAAGCAGTTTGCCAAACTGGTACAATCTGTAATTCGCCAAACAGATGTAGCGGCTCGCTGGGGTGGCGAGGAGTTCCTTCTGCTATTGCCTGACACCTCATTGATTCCCGCCCTCACTTTGGCTGAGCGCTTGCGCAGCGAGGTCGAGCAGGATCGCTTTAGCTATCACGGTGAGGAGCTACCAATCACCATGAGCGCGGGCGTTTGTTCCGTCGCTCAGGTGGACTCAATTGAAACTATGCTTAAGCAAGCAGATGCGCATTTATACAGTGCCAAAGAAGCAGGACGAAATAGAATTATACCCAGAGTGCGCAGCTACACGGCAGATACCCAAAGCGAACCTAACATTTGAGACCAGCTAGCCCTGCCGTTATTATTTAGCGCCTCGAAAGCCCTGCACTGTGCTTGGTATTGAACAAGGATTGATATGAAAGACATACGTATTCTGGTGGGTAGCGTCTATGGAGGCGCCCTGATGACCGCCAGAGCCATCAAACAAACATTAGATACAGAAGGCTACTCGGTAAAGATTTTGGAAAACCCGGTGCTCAACGATATAACGTTTGACACATCGCCTTTGCTGGTCTGCACATCCACCACGGGGCAGGGAGAAGTTCCAAGCAATCTTTTGCCTTTTTATGTCGCTTTACGTGAACAGCTGCCACAACAGCCAGGCCGCCCTTTTGGTATTATCGTTTTGGGTGACAGTTCCTATGGCGATACTTTTTGTGGCGCGGGCGAACTGATGGAAGAAGCACTGTATGAAACCGCCGCCCGCAAGGTTGGCGAAACCCTGTGCATTGATGCGCTAGAAACTCAGGAGCCAGAAAGTGAGGCTTTACCCTGGGTGCGTGAATGGGTATCTGCTGTATTTGTATGAGAGCGACTTGAGTCGCTATCGGCTACAGCTCATACTGGTTCAGACGATAACTACAATAAGCGGTGAATCGTGACAAGGTACCAATGGTCTCGCATTCTGGCAGCACTGATGCTACTTCTGCCTTTGGCATTTAGCTGTCAGGGAGCGGAGCCATTTCGGTTTCTCAGTGTCGAATTTTTGCGTATTCCGCCCGGCGTACAATTGTCACCCACCGAAGTTTCCGCCTCTGATGGCTGGCAACCGCTTAAAAACAGCAGCCCGAATTTCGGTTATACACAAGATACCGCATGGTTTCGCTTTAAGGCCCCTGCCAACCCTCGGATCGATTTATTAGAGGTTGCCTACTCCCAGCTTGACCATGTCACCTTCTATCTCATTGATAACGGCAAGCTTGTGGACACCGTCGTTTCCGGGGATCGCTACCCATTTTCCCAGCGTCCTATTCTCAACCGCCACTTCTTATTTCCGTTCAGTCCAGACACCAGCGAAAACCGGCAAATTCTTCTAAAAATTAGCACCGGCGGAACACTTCAAGTACCCATGGCACTGTGGAACACTCAGGAGTTTTTTGAGCATGCGTCGGTAGAGGAGCAACTGCATGCGGTATACTACGGCATACTCATCAGCGTTATATTCTTCAATTTGCTGGTCTTTCTTGCCCTGAGAGAACCCGTTTACCTACTTTACGTGCTGTCGACAGCGGGCTACCTCCTTCTGATAGTCAATCTCAATGGCACAGCCTTTCAACTGCTTTGGCCAGAAAGCCCCGACATTCAAAATCGCTCCATGCTACTTACGGTTCCAGTGGCCGTTATATTCACTCTATTATTCTCTCGCTCTTTTCTAAAGCTAAAACAGACAGCCCCCACACTCAACCGCATTGTGCTTGGCTTTATCACAGTAAACGCCATCATGACTCTGGTGACGAGCATTCTGGATTACAGCAGCGCCATCCGCATAACTGTCGCTATCGCCATCCCAAGCGCACTCCTACTCACCGTAATTGGCCCGGTGCAATGGATACGGGGGAAGCCCCAAGCTGCCTATTACACACTAGCTTGGAGCGCGCTCTCTCTTGGCAGCGCTATTACGGCAGCCAACAAGTACGGCCTGCTGCCCAACAATTTCATTACCTTCTACGGTATGGAGATTGGCTCAGCATTTGAAGCAATGCTGCTTGCTTTGGCCTTAGCTGCTCGCCTTTACCAAGAGCGGCATGAAAAGGTGGAAGCCCGAGAAGCGGAGCTGAAAGCCATGACCGCCCGGCGCTCAGCCGAACTTAAGTTAATTGAGAACGCCCTGCACAGCTCGCTTACCGGCCTGCCGAATCGCACCAATTTTGAAATGCAGGTAAACGATCTGATTCTGCAATCGCCGCATAGGCGCCATGGCATTGTTGTCATTCACCTGAACAACCTGCAGTCTGTTACCAAAACTCTGGGACACCAGAACAGTGACCGTATTCTCGAGTTGGCTTCAAAAAGCCTGAATGCAACGGTTCGCGAGATGCCGGGTATTATTTCTTTAGGCCAGCACAACGGTCGCAACTTTTTTCTCGCCTCGCTGGACCCGGAGACCTTTGCCTGCGTGGTGGATGCCAACGTAGCAGAGCAGGTCCCCAAAGTAACACTGCGCAAATTGGACGCTATCCGCAGCCCGGTTGATTACCTTGGAATGCAAATCCCGCTTAATGCCCAGCTAGGCGTTGCGGTTTCGCCAGCCCATGGCGCAGATGCCACATCCTTGATTCGCAAGGCGGCCATCGCGGAGAGTTCCGAGCGTGCCCATGAGCGTGGAATAGCCTATTACGACCCTTCCAGAGACTCCTACAGCGCTAGCCGACTTACGATGGTGTCCGAGTTACAGCAAGCACTGGCGAGTGGCGGCCTTGCTCTTCACCTGCAGCCCAAGCTGGATTGCAAAACCGGAAGAATTTCTAGCATGGAGGCGCTCATTCGCTGGCCCGGGAGGGAGCACCCCATTCCTGCGGATGAGATCATCCTTCTTGCCGAGCAAACCGGGCTTATTAAGCCGTTGACCCGATGGGTACTGGAGCAGTCGCTACAACTCCGCAGCCGCTTCCTTGAGCACGGCTATCAACTGGACCTTTCAGTGAACATCTCGCCGAACAATCTCAGGGAGCAAGATTTCCCGCTGTTCGTAAAACGGCTAACAAGTGCCAACATCCAGCATCAAGGAGCCATTACCTTTGAAGTGACGGAAACATCCATGATGCAGGATCCGGTTAACGCGCTAAAGGCGCTCAACTCATTGGCGAGCGCTGGCATTCCGATTTCTATTGACGATTTTGGCTCGGGCTACTCGTCGCTTTCCTATATCAAACAGTTGCCCGCCAGCGAGATTAAAATCGATCGATCGCTTATCACAGACTTGGCCACCGGAGAGGCGGACCGGGTGATCGTTCAAACCACCATCGACATGTGCCACAGCCTTGGCTACCGTGTTGTAGCCGAAGGTGTGGAAGATGAAGCAACTGCCAACCTATTAAAAGGGATGGGGTGCGATATGATTCAGGGCTACCTGCTGAGCCGACCGCTCCCATTTGAACAAATGCTTACCTGGCTTGCAGAGTGGCACGACGCCGATGCTACCCAACACAGTTCGGGATGACAGCGGGCGTTAGCGCAGGCGAATCAACGCTTCTTGCGTTGTGGACGCCACAAGAACACCTTTTTCATTGAAAAAATTGCCACGATTGAACCCACGCCCCGAAGAAGCACTCGGGCTATCCTTGTCATAAAGTAGCCAATCCTCCATGCGAAAATCCCGATGGAACCAGATGGCATGATCCAAACTTGCAGCCTGCAACCCTTTGTTCATAAAAGAAACGCCATGGGGGCTAAGCGAGGTTCCCAGAAACGAAAAGTCTGAAGCATATATAAGTAGGCAACGGTGCAAGACCGGGTCATCCGGTAATGGTCCCAGCGCCCGGATCCAGTTTTGTTTGTGCGGCGGGCGTTTCTCCGGCGCAAACGGATTCACCGGGTTCACAGGGCGGATTTCAATGGGACGGTCGCGGGTCATGATATCCCGCAATTTCTCCGGCGCTTGTGCCGCAATGAGCTTGCCCCATTCCTGCTCAGACCGCAGGGTGTCCGGATCTGGTGCGTCGGGCATGTCTACCTGATGCTCAAAGCCTTCTTCAGGGGCATGAAACGACATAGTTCCCGTCAGAATTTCCTTACCATCTTGTCGGGCGATAACCCGGCGAACTGCAAAGCTGCGGCCATCGCGCACCCGCTGAACTTCATAATCGATGGGCATATGCTTGTTGCCGGGGCGAAGAAAATAAGCATGCAAAGAGTGGCAGAGGCGGTCCTCAACTGTATGACTGGCCGCCATCAAAGCCTGCCCGAGGACTTGCCCTCCAAACACATGGGGAAATCCTAAGTCCTGGCTGTCGCCGCGATAATGGTCTTCGCCAGCTGGCTCCAGATACAGCAACTCCACCAGTTTCTTTGTAACATCAAGCATGCCTGCTCCTGTTGATTCGTTAGCACACGAAGAGTTTCTACCCTAAGCAGGTTCCATCCGCAACGAAAAATCGCCCCTGCCCGCATCTGCTTGCACAGTGCGGGCGGGCTGAACCAGTTAAGCAGAATAGAGAAATGCTGGCAGCCGCCGGATATTCAAGCGTGAATAGGCGGTACAACTTTAGACAACGCCTGTTTTTCCAGCGCAAAGCGGCCAGTAACCGCAAAGCCTAAAACCTCGCCGCTGGCATTCTTGAACAAGGTTTTTACGTGGGTGCCATCCTGTTCGGTTTCCCAAGTTCCCTCAGCGTTTGAAGGCGGCGGGCACACCGCAGCTGGACAACAGGGAGTTTTGATCATTACAGGCATGGTACCGTATGTCACCTCTGTGGGCGCTCCGGTCAGGGTTTTTGCCAAAGCGCGGGCGCAAGCCATCAAAGGCAGCACATAAAGCAATACGTGTCCGTCTACCTCCGCGCAATCACCCAGCGCATAAACATCCGGGGCCGAGGTCTCCAGTAATCTGTTGACCGTGATTCCACGACCAGTATCGATTCCGGCGGCACGGGCCAGCTGCGTTCGAGGCCGCAGCCCGACTGCGGAAATCACAAGGTCCGCCTGTAAGGTTTCACCGTTGGCGAGGAGCAAGGTTACCCCCTCTCCCGTCGGTTCAACCCGCTCAACCACAGTTTCAAGATGGAAGCGCACGCCCAGCGACTCCAGCTCTTTCTGCACAGCATTGGCGGCAACCGGAGGCAATAGGCTTGGCATAACCGCATCGGATGGTGCGATCACCTCTACTTCATAACCGCCATTGCGCAGATCATTCGCAAACTCACAACCAATAAGCCCGGCCCCCATAATAGCCACGCGACTCCCCGGCCTTAAGGCTTTCCGGAACACCCGGTAGTCTTCCAGATCGTTTATCGGGAATACACGCTCTTGCCCATCACCCGGAATGGTCAGGCGAATAACATCTGCGCCCCATGCCAGCACCAGTTTGCTGTAAAGCAGGCTTTCGTCACCCAGCAGCAACCTATGGCCATCGGTATCTATGCCGGTAACGGTGGTAAAAGTGCGCAACTCCAGGTTCAGTTGCTCCGCCATGGCATCAGTAGCCGCCTGAGCCAGACCATCAGCATCTTTGCCTTTGGTAAAACCCGTCGACAGCATGGGCTTGGAGTAGCTGACGCCATCATCAGCGGTTACCATCACAATCCGCACACCCTTATCCTGCTTGCGAATTTCTCGCGCGAGAGAATACCCCGCCAAACCGGTCCCGATAATAACGATGGGGTTCTGCTCTGTCATAACCATGCTCCGTTGAGGGTCAACCGATCTCGATCATTTCAAAATCTTCCTTGCCCACTCCACAGTCTGGACAAACCCAATCATCGGGCACATCGTCCCAAGAAGTCCCGGGCTCAATTCCGTCTTCTGGCCAGCCTTCTGCTTCGTCATAAACCAGGCCACACACTACGCACTGCCACTTCTTCATAAACAATCTCTCCACCACACATTTGCGGCCGCTAAATTAATTGTCGAACAATACATCAAAACAGAATCTTTGCACAGACACCAAATAAAACGAGCGCCCCACGCGCCTGCCCGCGTTGCGACATAATAATAACCGGCACACCGGGATTCACCAATGCCAGAAAGGACGCACTCAGTTGGGTTTTTCTGTCAATAGTTGGTAGAACACCCCCTCCCCTCGACCGGCCCTCTCCGGTATAATCGCCGGTTTTACGACAGGACCGACCGTTATGACCGATACCGTCGCCGAAATGAATCAGGTTATGGCCGAAGCTGACTGCCTGATTGATGAGCAACAGGTACAGGCTGCCATCCGCAATCTGGCCGACGACATTACCGGCCGCCTTAAAGACAGTAACCCCCTGCTGTTTTGTGTGATGAACGGCGGTTTGATCTTTACCGGCCAACTTCTGCCACAGCTCAAGTTCCCGGTACAGGCAGAATATCTTCATGCGACGCGCTACCGGCAGGAAACCACCGGCGGCATTTTGGAGTGGAAGCTCCAACCTGAAGCCGACATGAAAGACCGTACCGTGCTGATTATTGACGACATCCTTGATGAAGGCACCACCCTGTGTGCCATCGCGGACTATTGTCTGGCCCATGGTGCAAAGCAGGTACTAACAGCCGTTTTGGTCGACAAGCAGCACGACCGCAAAGCCCGCCCGAATCTTAAAGCAGATTTCACCGGGTTGAATGTGGAAGATCGCTTCCTGTTTGGCTATGGCATGGATTACAAAGGATACTGGCGCAACGCGCCCGGGATTTATGCCGTTAAAGGCCTCTGACATCAACACCCCGGACCCCAGCCCCAGACTGACAATTCCGCTAACCGATTGGTACAGTTCTTTCGCTGCTGCAGGGCTTCGTAACCCCGAGGTTCATGGCCCGGCGCGTTATTGGCTAAAGGTAGAAGGCTCCTTTACCCGGGCCCTGCAAAACCAATGCGCTCGTTCATTTCACGTTGAAGTTCAGCGAGAAGGTTTCGCCACACCCACCCCTGAAGAAGCCATACGCCTCAGTATCCCGCATCGCCAACAGGCATGGATTCGCGAGGTTCGCCTGTGCGGAGACGGTAAACCATGGGTTCTCGCACGCACCGTTATTCCACTCGCTTGTCTGACGGGCGAAGGTCGGCGGCTTCTTTATCTCGGCAGCAAGCCTCTGGGCGCTTTTCTGTTCAGTAGCCGTAACTGGCAGCGGGGGCCACTTGAAACAGGACTCTGCAACCACGATGGCCAAAGCCCATCGAACGCCAGTCAGCCCCAACTTGCCCGCCGATCCCTGTTCAGCAACAAAAACAGCGCTCTGCTTGTGGGCGAATATCTACTCCCAATACTCTATCGTCAGGACTGAAGCTTCCCGCAGAGCCCCTCCAACTTTTACCCATGCCCACCCACTGGCTATAATCCCTGCACTTTCAATCACCATTGTTTCGTTTTCCATGCCTCAACCGGATAGACCCATGTTGCTTAATGCCGTACCAGAAAATATACGGAGCCGATTAGCCGATTACGCCCAGTTGCTGCGCATCAACCGTCCTATTGGCACACTACTCTTGCTTTGGCCCACGTACTGGGCGCTCTGGCTTGCCGGTGACGGTAGCCCAAGCATCGGCAACATCATCGTTTTCACATTGGGCGTGTTCTTCATGCGCGCCGCTGGGTGTGCCATCAACGACTTTGCGGACCGCGATTGGGACAAGCACGTAAAACGCACCAAAGATCGCCCACTGACCACAGGCCGAGTTAAAGCATGGGAGGCCGTCGCCCTGTTTGGCGGCCTGTGTATTATTTCTTTCTTGATGGTGGTGTTTTTTACCAACACCTTCACACTCTACCTTTCCGTTGGCGGCGCATTGCTGGCGTTCATATACCCCTTCTCCAAGCGCTTCACGCACTTACCCCAGCTGTTTCTTGGCGCTGCCTTTTCTTGGGCTATCCCCATGGCTTGGGCCGCAGAGGCTGGCGAGCTCAGCCAAGTCACTTGGCTGTTGTTCACCGCCAATGTGCTCTGGACCGTGGCTTACGATACTTTCTATGCCATGGTTGATCGCGACGACGACCTCAAAGTGGGCATCAAATCCACTGCCATCCTTTTCGGCGATGCTGACCGAGCCATTATCGGCGTACTTCAGGCCATGGTCGTGCTTATCCTGATAATCGTCGGCAGCCGTTATGATCTGGGAACTTTCTATCACCTGGGACTGGTTGCCATGGCCTGCCTGTTTATCTACCAGCAATATCTTGCCAAGGACCGTGAGCGCGACGGCTGCTTCAAGGCCTTCCTGAACAATAACTGGGCGGGGTTTGCGGTGTTTGCTGGGCTGATTATAGACCTGCTAATCACATGAGAAGACGATAGAAGCACTGGGCTTGCAACGGCGGAATGGGCAGGGCTGTCACAAACCGTGCATTGCCAGGGATGGCAATGCCGAGCCCCCATGGATGGGTTCACGGCGTGTTTGTGACAGCCCTGCCCATTTCGCCGGTACTCCCAACTTCATAGGCTTGGAGACAATAAGTAGGAGCCTGTCACACAGCTGTAACACTCAGGCATTGTAATAGGTCAGCAACAAATCATGGTCTGAAACAGGTTATAGAATATGTCTGGAAAAACCGTCCTGATAGTCGACGACGAACCCGCCATCCGCGAAATGATCGCCGTTGCTCTTGAAATGGCCGACTACCACTGCATGGAAGCCGCAGACGCCCGCGAAGCTCATGCCTTAATTATCGACAAACAGCCAGACATTATTCTGTTGGATTGGATGCTACCCGGCACCAGCGGCATAGAGCTGGCAAGACGCCTGAAAAAAGAAGAGACCACTGCAGACGTCCCCATTATTATGCTGACCGCCAAGGTTGAAGAAGATAACAAAATCCGTGGCCTAGAGGTTGGTGCGGATGATTACATTACCAAGCCTTTTAGCCCCAGAGAACTCGTTGCCCGCTTAAAGGCCGTTCTTCGCAGGGCAACACCACCAGGTATCGACAGCCCCATTGAAGTGGACGGGCTGATACTCGACCCTTCAAGCCATCGCGTCACCGCAAACGACACTTCGTTGAATATCGGCCCAACGGAGTATCGGCTGCTGCAGTTTTTCATGACGCATCAGGAACGAGTTTACACCCGATCACAGCTTTTGGATCAGGTGTGGGGTGGCAATGTTTACGTTGAGGAGCGAACGGTTGATGTGCACATCCGACGGTTACGCAAGGCTTTAGGGGAGCAACACGACTATCTCATTCAGACAGTGAGAGGCGCAGGTTACAGGTTCTCTACCCAACCCGCCTAACGCGCAACTTACCAGAAGCATACAAGGCAATTTTCCATGCAGAAAATCTGGTCGCGACATCTGCGTTACACGCTTGCAGGCCTCGCAGGCTCCGCGTTTTTGGGGTTTTATTTGGGGTATCCGGTTTACGGTCTGATTGCGGGCTTGAGCTTCTACTTACTCTGGACGCTTTACCAAACTCGCCGCTTGTCACAGTGGTTGGCAGACCCGAATACTACTAACGAGGCACCCCAAAGCACAGGGATCTGGGGCGAATTCTTCGAAAAACTGCACAAACTCAACCAAAACTACCTGCACACACAAGACCGGCTGCGAACCCGCATCGACCGTATACAGGAGTCTACCAACGCCATGCGTGATGGCGTGATCATGACCGACGCACGCGGGACTCTGGAGTGGTGGAACGGTTCAGCAGAGCATTTGTTGGGCTTTCGCCGAACGACCGATCAGGGTCAGTTTATTTATAACCTCATCCGCACCCCGGCCTTTAAATCCTACTTTGATGCCAAGGACTACCGCGAGCCTCTAGAGCTGCACTCGCCCGCGAAGCCCCATATTCATCTGCAAATCCAGATCAGTCTATTTGGAGAAGACGACCGCCTTATCGTCGCCAAGGATATTACGCGCCTGCACCAACTAGAGCAGATGCGCAGAGACTTTGTCAGCAACGTGTCCCACGAGATGCGAACCCCCCTAACGGTTATCAGCGGCTATTTGGAAACTCTAGCAGACAACGCCGATGACTTGCCTGCGAAGTGGCGACGAGCCATCAACACAATGGCAACACAGTCGGTTCGCATGGAAACACTGATTACCGATCTTATTCTCTTGTCCCGAATAGAAACCGGCGAGCACGACGCGAATGATGCACCAACGAACGTTGAGAGCCTAGTTCAGCAAGTCTGCCAAGACGCCCGCACGTTGAGCGGCAAAAACCAACATGGCATTCACTTCGAGGCTACTAGCCAGCAATGGCTAGACGGTGATGAAAACCAGCTGCGCAGCGCTTTTTCCAACCTGATATTCAACGCCGTTAAATACACCCCAGCCGGAGGTACAATCACCGTTTCCTGGAGCGCCGATAGTCACGGAGGCCACCTTTCGGTGAAAGATACAGGTGCGGGTATTGACCAGATTCATATCCCTCGCCTAACTGAGCGCTTTTACCGAGCCGACCCCAGCAGACATAAAGATACCGGCGGGACCGGGTTGGGGCTGGCTATTGTTAAGCATGTGCTGATCAATCACGATGGCAATCTGGAGATACGCAGTCAACTTGGTGAAGGTAGCGAGTTTATCTGCCACTTTCCAGCGGAGCGTCTGGTGGCGTCCGCCTTAGCTACACCGACCCACCAAACATCCGACGAGGACAAAGCTTAGCGCTTACCGGCCCGAAAGCGCGCAACGAAGCGAGACAGGTCTTCCATTTTTTTCGGATCCTCATCTACAAAGCGAATAGTGACGCTCACAAAGTCCGTATCCCGACGCTTATCCACGGCTTGCAGCTGATGTACGTATCCGTTCAACCGCGCCATCTGCCCTTCGCCAATATCTATATCCACGACTGCTTGATCCAAAATGCCCGGGAATGACTGATCACGCTTCGCGATAACCCGCACCTCGGTTAGGTTGATATCCTTAACCACGGATTTCAGTGTGCTCTCTGCAAAGCGCACTGAAGCAAGGCTCATACTGCCCTTCGCCGCTGCAGGTTTGGGGCTTGCTGGGGCCGAGGGTGCGAGCGCGCCGAGTGCTGGCGTAGGCTGCTCTGCCGCCGGCGACGCCGGTTCCCTCTTTTGCGTGAGCAACGCCGCCGACTCTTTAAACGCATCCGCAGGGCCAGCCATGGACTTGCCACTGCGGCCCATCGCATTACTCAGCGTGCTGCCCATCACCTTGATGATTTTTTTGCTCAGACCTTCCGGGCTGAAAGGTTTGCCTAAATACTCGGACACACCCTCCTTCACCGCTTCAATCACGTGATCTTTATCGCCACGGCTGGTAATCATAATGAAAGGCACTTTCTCGTACTGCGGCTGCTGACGCATCCATTGCAGCAATTCAAGACCAGACATTTCTGGCATTTCCCAGTCGCACAGAATCAGATCAAAACTCGCTCGGGACATAAGCGATTGCGCCCTACGACCATTCTGCGCGTCGGTCGTCTCGATAACGGGAAAGCGCTGACGTATCGTCCGCTTAACCAGATCCCTCACAAAACTGGCGTCATCAACCACCAGCGCTTTCAGCGTTGCCATGTCTCAAACTCTTAGGAATGTATGCCCCAACTATAGAACAAAGGCCCGCGCGGGAAACCTGCAAGCTACAAAAAACCACAAACTTCAAACTTAAAAGCAGATAAAAAGCCTGTTGTGTGCCCCATCGAACCTAGAGGTTAAAGAACTGTCACCACCAACAGTCTTGTAAGGTGTTTCAACAGACTGAAAACGCGCTACCATGATCTTAGTCTTTAACGTTCACCCCTTCTCTATTTACCGAGGTTTCGCGTGCTGACCAAGCTTGCAAGGATTCTGCCCAACCGGCGCATGGCGTGCCGTCTTTCTGTATCTGCCTTTTTGGCCACCTCTTCACTACCAGTCATGTCAGCGATAGCAGACAGCGACGCCGTACTGGCATCGCCCGAGGGCTTTGAAGAGTGCAAGCTGAAGTTGCAAGAAAAAGCTATTGCAGCCGGAGTTAGCGCCAAAACGGCTCAGGACGTTATGACCGGAGTAAAACATCTAGATCGGGTAATCGAGCTGGACCGCAGGCAGCCCGAGTTCACCACCACATTTGCGGATTATCTGAACCGCCGGGTTAATGACAGCAGGGTGAGCAAAGGCCGCGAGCTGATCAAAGAGCACAGCGAGTTACTGGCACGGGTGACCAGAGAAACCGGCGTACCCGCGCCATACCTTGTCGCTTTTTGGGGGCTGGAAACCAACTTCGGCAGCTACTTCGGAAAAATGTCTGTGCCCGACTCCCTGACAACTCTGGCCTGCGATGCCCGCAGAAGCAGCTTCTTTACCGAACAACTGATCGCCGCGCTACGCATTATCGATGAGGGTGCCATTCCTGTAGAACAAATGGAAGGATCTTGGGCTGGCGCCATGGGTCACGTGCAATTTATGCCCACGGTATTTCTGAAACACGCTGTCGACGCGGATGGCGACGGCCGGCGCGATCTCTGGAACAGCCTGCCAGACGCCATGATGTCTGCAGGGCGCTTTCTGGAATCCATGAACTGGGACGGAGAATATCGCTGGGGCCGGGAAGTGTTGTTGCCAGAAAACTTCGACTACTCAATAGCAGACGGCCGACGTCTTAATCTGAATAAGTGGCGCGAACTGGGCATTACCGATGCGTTCGGCAAACCTCTTGGGCGGGAAGATATCGCTGCTGCCTTGATAGTCCCGGCAGGCCATGAGGGACCAGCCTTTCTGGCCTACCACAACTTCAAAGTCATCATGGGTTGGAACCGGTCGGAGTTTTACGCCATAGCCGTAGGCCATCTGGCTGACCGCATTGCGGGCGCAGGAATGCTGCAGAATCCACCACCGGAAGATACGCCGGCGCTGTCCAGAGACAACATCATTCAACTGCAGGAGCAATTAGAGCAGCGTGGTTATTCTGCGGGCAAGCCCGATGGCATTATGGGTCCGGCTACTCGTACCGCCATTCGTAAATTTCAAGTTGCTAATGGGCTTGTGGCTGATGGTTACCCGGGCTCGGCAGTTTTAGGAAAGCTAAACATAGATACGGCGCCTGAATAGCAGGTTCGGTGGAAGCAGTAAAACTGCTTTGTCTGAACACCAGCAAACCTACTGTCGAGTTTTATTACACTTTTACAAAAACCCCTTTATAAAACAATGTTAAAAACCATATTTGTCAATTAGATACAAGTGATGGCATGTCAATTGCTTAGTTCGGAATTCGTACCAAATTCAATCACCAGTCCTTTCCAAATAAAGAACTGGAACGCCTGAACTAGAGAAAACAATGCGTGCAGGCTACATGGAGTAGGTTAATCATGATGAAGAAGCTTCTTAGCAGTGCTTTCGCTGCAATCGCCCTGACCTTTAGTGCAAGCAGCTTTGCAGCGCCGGTACTGAATTTCGATATCGACAGCTCGAGCTCATCTGTTAACGCCAACGGTCTAGCACTATGCCCAAGCTGCACAATTGACCTTACCTTGGCCCCTGGCTTGGATAACGAAATTTTCAGCTTAGCCGCTGGCGATAGTTATGCCTTCGATTTCTTTAATGCGGACCTTTATGGCCCTTCTTCTGGTTTGGGCCTGGTCGGCGGATTTGTAAACGCAACACTTGGATTTTCCTCCCCGGATGCTGTTGGCGCAACAGGAACGGGGCTAGGCGGCGCAGCTTGGGCGTGGGCTTTTGGTTTCGGAGGAGGCATGGGAGGACTGACCTTCAATGCTGCCGGTCAACCGAGCGATATTGTCATAGGTAACGGTTCTTCATTTGATATCGATTTTTCTACCACTACCGATACGTGTAAAGGCAAAGGCTGCACCTTATCTCAAACAGTCAGAGCAACCATAACTGCAAAAAATGTTGTCGCTTCAGTCCCAGAGCCAGGCACTCTAGCCCTGCTCGGCTTGGGCTTGGCCGGTCTCGGCATGGCACGTCGCCGCAAAGCCGCTTGATTGGCTGAAGCGCAAACAGGAAACCTGTAGCCCTGTCGTGCACATAGTACAAAAATGACACCCCGCGCTTGCATTAAGCCCGGGGTGTCAGTTTTTTAAACACCCATTTTTTCAACACACCCTTCTTACCGTGATCTGAACCTCCATTCCAAGCATAATACTCACCACCACTTTCTACGTTGTACGGAATTCATGGACTCAATCACTCAGGCCGCTCTTGGCGCCTCAATCGCAGGCCTTGTGGCAGGCAAAACTCTCGGGCGCCCCGTTCTGCTCACCGGCGCATTGCTGGCCACGCTTCCTGATCTTGATGTGCTGATTGATTACGGAACCGCGGTAGCCAACTTCACCCAACACCGGGGCTTCAGCCATTCGCTATTCGTGCTCGCACCTTTGTCGGTTTTGCTTGCGGCATTGCTCTGGCGCTGGAAACCGGAACCGGGTTTTCCACGCTGGCTGTTACTGACGGCTCTGGCATTGATGACGCACCCGATTCTGGACACGTTTACTACCTACGGCACACAGCTTTTCTGGCCCATTGGTAGGCCCCTTGCCATAAGCAGCATCTTCATCATCGATCCTTTGTACACACTCCCGTTATTGGCAGGTTGCATCGCCTTTTTAATACGCCCTCCTGCGGTGCGAGCCATGACAGCGGGGCTGATTATCTCAACTGCGTATCTCGGGTGGTCGTTTGTGGCTCAGCAAATCATCACTGAGCGTGTGCAACCCGCTCTGGCCGAGGCAGGCTTCGCTGAGGCTGATCTGCTGGTGCAGCCTATGCCTTTCAATACCGTGTTGTGGCGCGCCACTGCCATCACCGATCAGCAGCGCATCGAAATCGTGACTGGTTTTCTGGATGACGATACTCCGTTAACCCTTGAATACTTTCCCCGGCAACCAGAGTTAGCCGAAGCGGTTTCACAACTCCCTGAAACCCGTCGCCTGGAATGGTTTACCAAAGGTTTTCTCGACTACCAGGCACACAACGGCGACATCACCGCAACGGATGTTCGGCTGGGCATTCCCGGGGCACACCCGTTCACCTTTATTTTGGCCAGTGAGCGGGGTGGCGCACTCACGCCGGGCAATGGTGAACGTGCGCCTCGTCCCGTTATGAACACGGGCGCATTGCCTTTGCTATGGGCCCGCACCACCGGCGCGATTCCGGTACTGTGTCTTGCCAACCTTGCAACGCCAGCCACCGGACAGGAGTGTTAGAAACCATGCGGCTTGATCAGTTTATTTCCAGCAGCTCACCGCTTTCCCGCAAAGAAGCCAGGCGCGCCATACATGCAGGGAGAGCTGAAGTGGATGGAGAAGTTTGGAAAGACACGGGCAAGCATATCCCTGCCGGCGCAGAGGTTGTGCTGGACGGCACGCCGCTAACCGTAAAGGGAGAGCGCTATCTCATGCTGAACAAGCCTGCAGGCGTTGTGAGTGCGACCCGCGACAGCGAACACCCCACGGCCCTGGATCTTCTCCCAGCTGAGCTAACCAAGGATTTGCACATTGCGGGGCGACTGGATGCCGACACCACCGGCTTACTGCTACTGACAACCGATGGGAAGTGGTCTCACCGGGTCACGTCACCAAGAGTAGACTGCCCGAAAACCTACCGGGTAGGCCTGAACACCCCTATAACAGATTCAGCCATCGAGGAGCTGGAAACCGGTATTCTGCTTCACAACGACCCAAAGCCCATGAAACCCGCGCAGGTAAAGGTTGTGGAGCCACAGTTGATTGAACTGACTATTTCAGAAGGGCGCTATCACCAGGTCAAGCGTATGCTTGCAGCGGTAGGGAATCATGTGGAAGCCCTGCATAGGCAGAGCATTGGCGCCATATCCCTCGACCCGAAGCTGGAAGCAGGTGGATACCGGGAGCTGACAGAGCAGGAAATCGCCTCGATTCGCTGAGTTCAGGTGCGTTCGAAGCGCTGAGCCTGCAGATTCTTACGCACTGCCCCAGCCTCAAACACCTCCCCATTCATCGCGATATAAACGCTGGGGGGCAAAAGCTGCACTGCGGCCCAGGCAAAGCCGATGTTGAACACCGCATCGCTACGGCGCATCCGCGCGGGTTGCATGGCACCCGTTAGAACAATGGTTTTGTCGCTCAGCGACGACAGGACCTGCGCCGTCTCTGCCATGGTGTCCGTGCCATGAGTAATCAATATGCGACGGTTATCGCAGGCGTTGACCGCCGCAAACACCAACTCGCGATCCGCATCGGTCATTTCCAGGCTATCTTTGCGCAGCAATCCCTGCAGGCTGTAGCCTTTGTGGATGTTGGATTCAGCCAAGAGCTCCGGCACCAGAGATTCGCCGATTTCAAACTCGCTGTTGGCGTCAAAGTACACCTTATCGATGGTGCCGCCGGTGGTAAAAATCCGGATCATGATGTTTCTGCCTATACCTGATACTTCGCAAATTTCATTCAATTAGTTCAGGGCAGCTGTCGCACTGTGGGACGCCTCATTGTATGCGGCATTCTTTTGCTCAGCGTACTCCCTCGCAGCTTTTGCCACTCGCCCACGAGCTCCGGTATCCAGCCAGCGTTTAATTCGCCCGGCGTCTCCCATGGGTGAACGCGTCCCCAGAGAATCCAGAAGCACGGTAACCACCTGTTTGCCGTTCATCTCGGAAATCATCACCAGGCAACGCCCGGCGTCCGAAAGGTAGCCTGTTTTGCTAAGGCCCACCCCCCAGCTATTACGGTGCACCAGTGCGTTGGTATTCCCAAACGACAGGCTATAACGGGGTTGACGGAAGTGGCCCCGAAAATAGCCGGCTGTAGAGTACTCACGAATCTCCGGATACTCCGCCGCAGCGTTCACTAGTTTTACCAGATCGCTGGCGGTTGACAGGTTGCGATCCGAGAGGCCGGTAGGATCCACAAAGTGGGTGCCATTCATGCCCAGGGCTTTGGCCTTGGCATTCATGGCGGCTACAAAGGTATCAAAGCCGCCGGGGTGGCTACTGGCCAGGGTATAGGCCGCGAAGTTCTCAGACGACATTAGCGCAATGCGCAACACATCCTTGCGGCGCATTGTGGAACCAACTCGGATGCGGGTATAGGCATTGGCCGCCGCCGGTGTGTGGCGCTTTTTGAAAACCAGCCGCTCGTTTAAAGGCGCACCGGATTCAAGAACCACCAGCGCCGTCATCACCTTGGTTATCGAGGCAATAGGCACAGAACGATCGGCGTTTTTGCCGAAAACCAGCTCGTTACTGCCCGCCAATGCCACAGCGGCATTCACTGAGGCCAGATTCGGGCCAGGCGCGGCAAGCTCTGCGGCCGTGGCGTTTGACTGATGGGCATTTGCCCATAGTGGCAGGCAAAGGATCAGCCACAACACCGCCCTGTTCGCCATCATCATTCTGTGCATCTATTACGCTCTGTCGTTATGAATTCAAGGCAGGTCGGTAACCGCGCCGGTGGATGCTGAGCTTACGGTGCGGGCGTATTTGGCAAGCACACCACGGGTAAATCGTGGCTGGGGAGCCACCCAGGCCTTGCGTCGACGCTCCAGTTCTTCGTCAGCTATATCCAGCACCATGGTGTTCGCCACCGCATCGATGGTGATTGTATCGCCATCTTCAACCAGCGCAATGGGGCCGCCTTCTGCAGCTTCCGGGCTGATATGCCCGACTACAAAGCCGTGGCTGCCACCGGAAAAGCGACCATCTGTGATCAGCGCCACGTCATTGCCAAGTCCCTTACCCATAATCGCGGAGGTAGGTGTAAGCATTTCGCGCATGCCCGGACCACCTTTCGGGCCTTCATAACGGATCACCAGCACATCACCAGCCACCACGGTTCCATCGATAATCCGCTCTTGAGCTTCTTCTTCGGAGTGGAACACTCGGGCACGGCCTGAGAAGTGGGTGCCTTCCTTACCGGTAATTTTGGCAACAGCACCTTCAGGTGCCAGGTTGCCGTGCAGAATACGCAGGTGGCTATCTGCTTTCACGGGGTTATCGAATGCGCGGATAATGTCCTGGCCTTCGGGGTAAGGCTCTACTTCAGCCAGATTCTCCGCCAGTGTCTTGCCCGTCACCGTCAGGCAATCGCCGTGCAAAAGGCCACGCTCCATCAGCATTTTCATCAGCGGCTGTATGCCACCAATCGCTACCAGTTCCGACATCATGTAATGGCCGCTGGGGCGCAAGTCTGCAAGAACAGGTACGCGCTTACCAATCTCTACGAAGTCTTCCAGGCTCAGCTCCACATCAACCGTGCTTGCCATTGCCAAAAGGTGCAGAACTGCGTTGGTTGAGCCACCCAGAGCGATCACAACGGTAATCGCATTCTCGAACGCCGCTCGGGTCATGATGTCTGAAGGCTTGATGTCTTTACCCAGAAGATTCAAAACCGCTGCACCCGCGGCACGACAATCATCCAGCTTGTTATTGGATACCGCATTTTGTGCGGAACTTCCCGGCAGGCTCATCCCCATGGCTTCAATAGCCGATGCCATGGTGTTGGCAGTGTACATACCGCCACAGGAACCCGGGCCGGGAATGGCTGTTTCTTCAATCTGTTTAACTTCAATTAAATCGAGATCGCCCCGAGCGTGAGCCCCCACCGCCTCGAATACCGACACAATATCCGTATGGTTCTCACCGGGCAGAATGGTGCCGCCGTACACAAACACCGATGGCCGGTTCAGTCGGGCCAGCCCTATTAGGCAGCCTGGCATGTTTTTGTCACACCCCCCGATGGCAACCAGCCCATCAAACCCTTCGCAACCTGCCACAGTTTCTATGGAGTCGGCGATAACCTCCCGCGACACAAGCGAGTACTTCATGCCGAGCGTGCCATTGGCAATGCCATCAGAAACCGTGATGGTATTGAAGATCAATGACTTGCCGCCAGCTGAATCAGCGCCCGCCGAGGAAGCTTCGGCCAACTCGTGAATGTGCATGTTACAGGGCGTCAAATTACTCCAGGTAGAGGCAATGCCGATCTGCGGCTTACGGAAATCCTCATCGGTAAAACCGACAGCCCGCAGCATAGCCCGGCTAGCGGACTTGCCCACACCATCCACCACAGGGGCGGAATAACGGCGGCGTTTGTCATCGGTCATCAGTCTCTCCTTAAAAGCAGTTACAAAACACAGTTGTCGTGAGAAGCCTGTCCGTCTGACCTGAATCAAACGGCGCTATGCGAGTGCCTCTTACAATCGTTGCACAATAATTATGCCTTGGAGGCAAGCTATGTCATCACCTATTTCGCCATCAACGGTTTGTCCAGAGTACAAACTCTGGCGCCGCGGCTATGGCGTTATCGAGCATACCGACACCACTTGCGAGCATGTTCAAATTCTTGCTTCTCGTCTTGTTGCCGCAGGCCTCCAACCTGATACCGCTACAGTCTACCGCAAGCTGGCGGACCTTGACCGGCTAACCAGCGCTGGCATGTGGTTGGTCGTACACATGACTTATGCAAACCGCGTAGACAGCTCTGGCGCCCCTTTGGCTGCAAAGGACTTCAAGTGCAATCCGGAAGGCCATACTGGCGGCGCGTTGAACATGGTCCCAGCCTATGCAGCCTACATGGCTCTAAATAACCTGACAGGGCGAACCCGAAGCTGGCTGATGGGCCAAGGGCATTGCGTAGCCGCCATCGATGCGCTGAACGTACTCACCAGCAACCTTCTGCCGGAACAGCATAAACGCTACACCGGAACGGATGGGCTGTCACGGATGGTAGCGGATTTTTACAGCTACCAGCAAAAGCCGGATGGCAGTACAGCAGCCCCATTGGGAAGTCATGTTAACCCATACACGGCGGGCGGTATTATTGAAGGCGGTTACTTAGGCTTTGCCGAGCTTCAGTACGCCCACATGCCGCTGCCTGGCGAATCACTCATCGCCTTTTTGTCTGATGGCGCAGCTGAAGAGCAGCGCGGCAGTGACTGGATCCCGCGTTGGTGGCGGGCAGCCGATTGCGGTTTGGTGATGCCAGTAATGATCGCCAATGGACGACGTATTGAACAGCGCACGGAACTGGGCACCCGCGAAGGGCTTGAAAGGTTTGAGGCGCGTCTTGCCGCTCTGGGCTTCGATCCTTTCAGGTTCGATGGCCGCGACCCGGCGGCCTTTGTTTGTGCGCTAGCCGAAATGGAGAACTCACTGCAATACCGGAGTGACCGTGCGCTGGAAGGCGAGCTAAGTTATCCGGTTCGCATTCCCTACGGCATTGCTGAAACGGTGAAAGGTTTTGGCTTTTATGGCGCAGGACTAAACCCAGCACATAATTTACCACTGCCCGGCAACCCGCGACTGGACGTTCGAGCTCGGGAATTATTTCAAAAACACGCATCGCGCCTTTGGGTTGCTCCGAAGGAACTTGCACAAAGCGTGTTGCGGTTGAAAGAGCATGAGCAGCAGTCTCGACCCTTGGAGCGCGACCATCCTTTGGCGAAACGCAATCCGCCAGACTTAGCTATTCCAGTCATTGCCGCCTGCCATGAGCCAGTTTCTCCCATGCGGGCAGTTGACGACTTCTTCCGGGCTCTGGTTGCGCAAAACCCGGAGCTCAGGCCACGGGTGGGCAACCCTGATGAGCTTGCCAGCAATCGCTTAACAGGGGTTCTGGAAGACCTCAAACACCAGGTTAACGATCCCGAGAATGACTCGGAGTCGGTTGATGGCAAGATCATCACCGCATTGAACGAAGAAGCGGTTGTGTCTGCGTGCTTGGCCAACAAAGCCGGAATCAATCTGGTGGCAAGCTACGAAGCCTTCTGCGTAAAAATGCTCGGTGCAATCCGCCAAGAGCTGATTTTTGCGCGCCACCAGAAAGCCGTTGGCCGCCCTGCCCGCTGGCTTGGCCTACCGGTAATTGCCACTTCCCACACTTGGGAAAACGGCAAGAACGAACAATCGCACCAAGACACCACCTTTTGTGAAAGTCTGATGGGTGAAATGAACGATGTGTCCCGTGTTCTTTTCCCGGCGGATTACAACAGCACTCTGGCGGTTCTTCCTTCGGTTTTCACAGGGCGCGGAACCATCAGTTGCATGGTCATACCCAAACGAAACCGGCCTTGCGTGTTCGATACCCACGAAGCCGAGGCTCTTGCACGGCATGGCGCGCTGGTAGTGGACGAAGACACATCTGGCGAAGAGCCAGTCCTGTTGATCGCCAACGGCGCCTACCAACTTTCAGAAGCCATCCGCGCTTGCGAGCGGCTGCGTGAAACAGGTACATCTTTCCGCCTGGTCTACGTGCAGGAACCGGGGCGCTTCCGCGATCCGAGAGACACGTTGGAAGCAGACATTTGCATGTCGGAGATTGAGCGGGAGCGGTTGTTTCCCAGCCGTTTGCATCGGCGAGTTGCGCTGACGCACATGCGACCGGAGGTATTTCGCGGGCACATACACACGCTATTTCCAAACCCCAGTCAAAGCAGAATACTGGGTTACATCAATCGCGGCGGCACCTTGAACGAGGCAGGCATGCTGTTTGCCAACCGTTGCTCTTGGGGCCACGCTCTGGCCGCTTGCGCCAGCGTATTAGACAAGCCACCCGGAGAGTGGCTGTCCAGTGCCGAACTGGCAGCCGTTGAAGGCCGCGGTGACCCTACTTTGATCACTCGCGGCCTGCCATAGCCGTCAGGACGGAACAGACTCCAAACGGCGGTTCCCCATGCCGGGCCGGACTCTCCGGCTCGCGCTGCGGGTAGCATCAATGGCGTAATCACGAGCCTTGATAGTGTCCACAAAGTACCAGTCAGCCCGTGCCTCATCCGTTGTGAAGGTTACGGTCATATAGCCTCTTTGATTGAGATTCAGGTAATCCAGATCATCCGCCAGCAAACCAATGCCCTGCTCGGCTCCGGCAACCTGATCTGCCTGCAATTGCAGATACTCCTCCAAGCCCGGTGATGACACCGAAGATGTGGCAAACTCCACGCCTATTTGATCGCCATTGAAGTCTTTTAGGTTATTGGCCCAAGCGTTGTGGGTATCCCCCGCAAGCACCACAAGGTTCTTATTCAATTGCTTTGCGGTACCTAGAACCACTTCCCGTTCGTACTGGTAGCCGTCCCACGCGTCAAGGTTATAAGGCGCAGCAGTTTCTATCCGCGCCAACTCTGCGGCGGTAAGTGTGGGGTCCCCTGCCAGCTTCCGGCCCTTGAGCTGTGCTAACTCTCCAAGAGCCTGTGGCAAGCCTGCAAAATTCTCCGTTGCTATAGCAACTAATAACTCGGCCGGAAGGTTCATACGTCCCATGAGTATTTGTTGACCCAACACCTGCCACTTGGCCGTAGAATATCCCATTGAGGACTGAAGCCAGAGCAACTGCTCGGCACCCAGCAAAGTGCGACTCTGACTCCCGACGTCCGCAATAAACTGGGCCTGATTGAGGCTACCATCTGATGAAAAGTAATCCAGATAGTCCAGCGGTTCGTCTCGTCCCATATGCCGGGTGTCCAGCATGTGCAGGTCCACCAAATCCCCAAACCGGAAAGTGCGGAATATTGCCTCGTCATTACCCTCAAACACCGGGCGTATAGGCATCCACTCAAAATATGCTTGCAGGGCTTCGAGCTTACGGGTGCCGTAGTCGCCCTCATCAGCACTGTGATTTTCTGCACCGTTTTGCCATGCGTCGTTTGCGACTTCATGATCATCCCAAACAACAATAAACGGTACTTTTTCGTGCAGCGCCTGCAGGTCTGCATCCGACCGATAAATGTCGTAGCGGCGACGATAATCCTTCAGCGTTATCAACTCCACATCGTTATCTGCCGGAAAGGTGCGGCCAAGCGCAGCCGCGTCAGCCGCAGCGTAACTGCCCGCTTCACTGCTGTACTCATAGATATAATCACCCAGATGCACAACCGCATCCAGATCATCCCGCTTGCTGATTTCACGATAAACGTTGAAGTAACCCGCAGGGTAGTTTGCGCAAGACACCACGGCCAGTCGAACCGAATCCACGCTGCCCTCCGGCAACGTGAGGGTTTTACCCACGGGGGACTGGCTGTCGGAGGTCCGGAACCGGTAGTAGTAGGTCTGGCCTGAGGTGAGGGCACGAACGTCCACTTTAACCGTAAAATCGTGGGCGTTTCTGGCCTCTGCCGTACCTGAGTGAATCAAATTCTCAAAACCGGAGTCCGTAGCCACTTCCCAAGCCACGCTCACGGCTTTCTCAAACTCTTTGTTCGGTACTACCCGGGTCCATAGAACCACTCCGTCGGCCAAGGGGTCGCCACTGGCAACACCGTGAGTAAACTCTGTAGAGCGTTTGTCATCGCTATCAAATACACAGCCAGCTAAGCCCGTTGAGACAACCACTGCGCCCATGCCCATGGCAGACGCCTTCAGAAAGTCCCGTCTCGTCAGTTTTGTCATTATTATAGGTTCCTTTAAATTCTTGGAGGTGGAGAGAGGTCGAGCACCCAATGCCCGAAACACAACAGCATGCACCTTTTTATTGCGCCAACTTAGAAACTAGTCCGCTTGTGTGAAGAACGCACTACCGAATTGCGACAATGCCCTGTCAAATTGCGACAGGTAAGAAAATCAGTGCACAGTGGCAGGGAGTAAACGCAGCGAAAGATGGGGTATCGGGGGCTTAAAGAAACAGGTGCCCGACCTAACGGGCACCTTACTGGCGAACGATTAGGACTGGCGAGGGTCGGTTTCAGCTACCCAAGGGAAGTCTTTGTGGCTGTCGCGGAAGGCTAGCAGGCTCTCGACGCCCGAGAAGTCGACGAGGTCGCGAAAATCCAACCAGTCCACCAGACAGTAGAGACACATGGCCGGGTAATTCCACTCCTCGAACTGTCCGTCTTCAACCTGAGCTGCGAGTGTACGCAAGGTTGTCATAATGCGCTCGCGCTGCAGATCAAAAAATAATACGCCTGGTGTGTCTACATCCAAACCAGAGCGCTTTGCCAATAGCAAAATAACGGCTGAATCATTAGCACCGTCAATCAGGGTAAGCTGATTCTGCTGATCCCAAGTAAGAGGGTCGCGGCCCTGCTTGGAACTGATATAGCGGGAAATTATCCGGGAATCGTAGATTTCCTGACCGTCGCTTTCAAGTACGGGTATTTTCAGCGCCGGATTGTTGCGCCGGATTTCGTCACGGTCTTCGCCGTAAATATCCAGATTAACGAAGTCGTAGCGCTCCTCATCAAGCAGGATGCGGATGCGCCGGACATAGGGCGAGGTAGTTGATCCAAACAGCTTCATAAACTCTCCGGTTGAGTAAACCCTTTAAAGGCACTCTTCATTAACACAGTGCCTAGCTGAAAATGTACCACATCAATCCCGTAACACAGGAAAATAACCCAATCCTTATAACAAAAAAAAGGCAGCCGAAGCTGCCTTTTTGGCGGTTACTACTCTATCCGAACGGGATTAGAGAGGAGTAACGTTCTCCGCCTGAGGACCTTTCTGGCCCTGAGTAACGGTGAACTCAACTTGCTGGCCTTCTGCCAGAGTCTTGAAACCGCTGCCCTGAATTGCGCTGTAGTGAACAAAAACGTCCGGGCCGCCTTCACGAGTGATAAAGCCAAAGCCTTTAGCTTCGTTGAAGAACTTAACAGTACCGGTAGTAGTAGACATACTTAAACTTCCTGAAATCAATCATATTATCTGCTGCCATTCACTAAATGTGGCTGGTCAGCGTTTTACGGAAATACAGAACTCGCGGGATCAAAAACAGGACGGTCACTACTAACTACGGAGTACGTCATATTCATGAAATGCTTTGCTGAATCTTTCCTTCCAAAACACTCTACTACTGAATCATCGGCTTGCCAAGTAGATTTAAAATAAATCGCCTAGGTAGTCCTACCCATCAGCCTTTCAATACACCAAAGGTATAAATACCCAATGCAGTCATGAGTATAGAGCCAACAACATGGGCGAGAATGCCCGTTATGGCCATCGCCCATTTGCCGTCTTGAATCGCAGCAAACATCTCGAGAGAAAAGGTAGAAAATGTTGTCAGCGCACCACACAAGCCGGTAATGGCAAACAAACGCCACTCAGGCGCAAGCGAACTGCTCTGGCTGAAGTAACCAAGTAACAATCCAACCAACCAACCACCACTTAAGTTGGCGGCAAGGGTTCCAAATGGAATCGCGTGATAACTGGTGTTCAACCAAAGCCCAAGCAACCAGCGCATGTTGGCGCCGACAACGGCACCTACGCTGACTGCAATGAGCGATAACCACATGGTCAGCCGCTTACCTGCTTATGCTGGATTGTGATCAATCAAGGTTTCCTTGTTGCGGGCAAACTCATCAAAAGGAAAGTCGTCCACAGTCAGCATTTCAAGCACTACAGATTCGTACTCACGCATGAACTGGGCTTCCTCTTTGGTGTAAATGCCAGCTTCCAATGCCGCTTCAAAGCGTTCCTCCGGGTGCAGCGCAGTGGCCGGGAGCTCACCTTTGGCATAGGCCTTCGTAGCTTTCCGATAGAGCTGTTCGGCTTTGTCGTAGTCTTTCAGCAAGCCATTGTAACGAGCTACCGGATTCTCCACCGCACCTTCGCCCTCTGTCGTCCAAGTACCAACAAGCAGCTTGTGACGAATCGGCGTATCGGTGGAAATAAATCGAGCAAGCTTGCGTGCAAGATCATCATGGGGGCTACCCCAACGCCTACCCAGAGGCAGAGTGATTGCGCGCAGGGCCAAAGCTACCGCACGATTCGGCAGGTTTTGCAGAAAGCCATCTAGTGCCTCCTCTGTGCGATGCAGAAGCAACCCAAGGCTGTATTGCATCACTTCTTTTTCACCTTCCACTGGCTGGGTTTCGTGCCAGTTCTTGAGCACCATGGAAGCGAGGTACAAATTGGAGAGCATGTCGCCGAGCCGTGCAGAGATCAGCTCACGCATTTTCAATTCACTGCCTAGCGTCGTCATAGCGGCGTCGGAGCAGAGGCCAAAAGCAGCACTGAACCGGGCAACCGCCTGAGCGTACTTTCTGCTGGCACTGTCAAACGGAACATCGGCGCGGCCAATGCTAAGTGCCTGAGTAAAGGCACGAGCTGCGTTACCGAAAATCAAACCTGCATGGCCAAAGAAGGCGTCGTCAAATGCGTTGATGTCGTCATTATCTTTAGCAGCCAACTCTTTAAGCACATAAGGATGGCAACGAATTGCGCCCTGCCCAAAGATCATCAGGCTCCGGGTCATAATGTTGGCACCTTCCACCGTGATGGAAACAGGGGAGCCGCTATAGCCTATGCCCAGATAGTTACGTGGCCCCAGAGTCACCGTTTTGCCACCGTGAACGTCCATGGCATCTGCTAAAATGCCACGTTGGAATTCAGTCAGGTGATACTTGAGGATCGCCGATGGCACAGCAGGCTTCTCGCCCTTATCAATCATGTTAGCTGTGTGGTTAACCGCCGCTTGCGAGATATAGGTCTTGGCGGCAATGCGAGCCAGAGGCTCCTGCACACCTTCCATATCTGCCACAGGCGTATTGAACTGGCGGCGGATACGGGTAAAGCCGCCCGCAGTTCCCACAGCGTAGGCAGCAGAGCCTGCCGCACCCGAGGGCAGCGTGATACAGCGGCCAACAGAGAGACACTCGACCAGCATGCGCCAGCCTTGGCCAGCCATGTCCATACCACCGATAATGTAATCCAGCGGGATGAATACGTCCTTACCGATGATCGGGCCATTCAGGAAGGGGCTACCGATAGGGCAATGGCGGCGGCCAATTTCCATACCTTTGGTGTCACGGGGAATCAACGCACAGGTAATGCCGTAGTCTTTGGTGTCACCAAGCAAGCCGTCCGGGTCAAACATGCGGAACGCCAGCCCCACAACCGTCGCGATGGGTGCAAGGGTGATCCAGCGCTTTTCAAAGTTCAGTTTTATACCAATAACTTCTTTACCGTCTACTTCCTGTTTGCACACCGTGCCCACATCCGGCAAAGAGGTGGCATCCGAGCCAGCACGGGGACCTGTAAGGCCAAAGCAGGGAATTTCGCGGCCGTCAGCCAATCGCGGTAAATAGTGGTTTTTCTGTTCATCCGTACCGTACTTCAGCAGCAACTCGCCCGGCCCAAGAGAGTTGGGTACGCCTACGGAAACCATCAACATCTCGTTGGCGGCAATCTTTTGCAGTACCGCAGTCTGGGCTTTTGCAGAAAATCCAAGCCCGCCGTACTCTTTGGGGATAATCATTCCGAAGAACTTCTCTTTTTTAAGGAAGTCCCACAATTCTTTTGGAAGATCGGCGCGCTCTACCGCGATATCCCATGCATTACACATAGAAACCGCCTGAACGCACTGGTTATCCACAAAGGCCTGCTCCTCTTCGCTCAGGCCAGTGTGCCGATTGATCAACAGGTTGTGCCAGTCTGGCTGCCCGGTAAATAGCTCGCCGTCCCAACCCACGGTGCCAGCTTCAAGTGCCACTTTCTCGGTGGCAGACACTTTTGGAGCCACTTTCTTGAACATGGCAAAAATGCGTGGTGTGAGCCAGCCCTGACGCAGGCCCGGCAACCCGGCGGCAGCAGTAACAGCAGCGCCAACAAAGAGAATCAAAGCCAGCCATCCTGATGCAAACATCCAGGACAGAATGCCAACCACAATCATTACACCAATAGCCGGTTTGGCACCGGACTCACGACGCATAACAACTAGCAAGCCTGCCAGTGCCACTAGAAACAGAATCAAAGTCATCATAGGTTCTCTCTGTTATCCATGGATCAATTGAGAAAAATGTTAAGGCAAGGGTATCTCAAAAAACAGCTCTAAGCTGTGACGATCACCCGAATCCCTTCCAAAGCCAGACTCGCACGCCCAATAGCTTCCTGTGCAGCCGTTAACTGACTGCGGAAGTAATCAATTTCCTCTTCGCGGATCGCCGGGTTCACTTTTTTCAGGGCCTCCAGTCGGCGAATTTCCGGCTCAAAGTTTGCCGCTAACTGCTCCAGAGCCTTTTGCTTCATGGGCTCCAAATGCGGTGCAGACAAGCGTTCCACGTGGTCTACCATCGTTTCCACCTGTGGCCGAATCTGCGGCACAATCGCCTGTGCAGTGCGCCGCCTAATATTGGAGCACAGATCATTCAGTCGATCATGGGGCAGTGCACCAGAAAGCTCTTTACCGTTCACATCCACCAGCAAACGCAAGGGCGAAACCGGCAAATACCGTGTCAGCTGCAGAGCTTCGGGCGCCGGGCAGTGCACCGTAAACAGGGCTTCCATAAGCAAGGTTCCTGCTGGCAACGCCTTCACTGACAAGCTTGCCAGTGCAGCCTTGCCCAGCCCGGAACTGGTCACCGAGTCCATCACGCCGGTGACCATAGGGTGCTCCCAGCTCATAAACCCTATGTCTTCCCGCTCCAGAGCATGCTGGCGATCCCAGGTAACGGTTACACCATCTTCCGGCAACTCGGCAACGTGGCCAGCCTGATATTGCTCGCCGGGGCGAAGAATGTCGGCATGTTCAGAGTGGTCTTCCACATCCACGCCGAGAATATCGAAGGCTTCCATCATGTAGTCGCGCACTTGAACGGAGCCTTCTTCCTCTTCAATACCGGCAATCAACGTATCCGCGATATCCCGGCGACAGGAGTTGAGCTCAATCAAAGCATCTCGACCATTCTGTAGCAGCGTTTTCAGGCGATCAGTCTCAGCCGCCGACGCTTCAACCAGATTATCCAGTACGGACAAGTCGCCTTCGATGGCGCTATTCCACTGCTCGCTAACTTTCTCCTGCACCGCCACGCCCACCGCGCAGCTTTCAGAAAACGCACTCAAACCTTCATGGAACCAGCGGTATTGGACCTCCTGCGACGTGTCCCTAAGGTAAGGAATATGTATATCGATGGTTTCCGTCTGCCCGATGCGGTCAAGTCGCCCAATACGCTGCTCGAGCAAATCGGGGTTTGCGGGCAAATCAAACAGCACCAGATGGTGCGCAAACTGGAAGTTGCGACCCTCGCTGCCAATCTCGGAACAAATCAATGCCTGAGCGCCCTGTTCGTCGTCAGCAAAGTAAGCGGCGGCTCGGTCACGCTCCAAGAGGCTCAAGTGCTCATGGAAGGCGGCGCTGCGAATGCCTGCCCGGAGCTGCAAATACGTTTCCAGAGCCATGGCCGTTTCAGCCATGGCACAGATCACCACCACTTTGGCGGGGCGCAAGCTAGCTAGTTTTTTCTCAAGCCAGGCAACTCTCGGATCGTCTGCAAGCCATTGCTCTTCCGGCACCGACTGCTCGGGAGCCAAGCCGGGATAGCCAAAGGCTTGATCTTGATACATGGTCGGGCAATCCAAAGGCACCGCATTGGCCCGGCGCTCCGGAAAACCCTGAATGGCAGCACGAGTATTACGGAACAACACCCGCCCGGTGCCATGACGATCCAGCAGTGCATCTATAATGGACTGGCGTGGGGAGTCCCCTGCTAACAACTGCGCCATCTCATCGCCCAACCAGAGTTCCAAGGCCTTGCGGTCTTCCTCTTGGATCTCCGAGTCCTCATCTTGTATACGCCGCACCACATCATTAATCGCTTCGTACTGCTGCTCTTCGTCCTGAAACGCCTGTAAATCATGAAACCGTGCAGGGTCGAGCAGTCGCAGCCGGGCGAAGTGGCTAGCCACACCCACTTGCTCTGGTGTTGCCGTCAACAACAGTAAGCCTTCACTTACTCCTGAGAGCTCTTCTACCAACTGGTATTCAGGGCTAACCTCCTCCGAACTCCAAGCTAGGTGATGGGCCTCATCGACAATCATCAGGTCCCAACCTGCCTTCAATGCGTCGGCTTTGGCCTTCGTGCTATTCACCAGAAAATCGAGACTGCAGAGCACTAACTGATCGCTTTCAAACGGGTTAACGGACGATTCGTCACCAAAGATGTGATTCATCAAAGCATCGACATCGTCTTCGGAGTCTTTTATCGCATCGTAGCGGCTCTGATCCACAATAGAGAAACGCAGATTGAAACGCCTTAGCATCTCCACCAGCCACTGATGTATCAGCGAATCCGGCACCACAATCAGCGCCCGCCGGGCTCGCCCGGTCTGCAGTTGGTAATGCAGAATTAGGCCAGCCTCAATGGTTTTACCAAGGCCCACCTCATCGGCCAAAAGCACCCTTGGTGCATGGCGTTTCGCAACTTCATGGGCAATGTAAACTTGGTGCTGCAAATGCTGCGTGCGGGCGCCAATCAGCCCGCGTGCGGGGGACGCACGCAGCCGGTCCATGTGTTGCAATGTGGCGAAGCGCAGGCGGAAGGCGCCATTGCGATCAAACTGGCCTGCAAACAGGCGCTGGTGCGGTGCAGAAAAATTAACGGAGCCTGCGAGCTTTACTTCGGATATCTGCTCCAAATCCTTTTCATGATCCTCGCCTTCATCTATCGCCTCTGCGTGATAAAGCAGTACACCACCGAGATCTTCAACCGCGCGCACCAGATATCTGGAACCGTTGAAGGTCTCAATCTCTTCGCCTAGCTGATACACGATGCGCGAAAGCGGCGCGTTATCAATAGCGTAAGTGCGCTCTTCATCTGCCGCAGGGAACCCTAAGGTAATCCGCCGGCCAGAAATGTCTGTCACTATTCCTAGACCAAGCGCTGTATCACTGTGGCTGACCCAGCGCTGACCTATAGCAAAATCCGATGCGTCCAAAAAACCTCCAGACTCTTTAGTTTCGTGTTGCGCCCTTCTCGCGCACCCAATAGGCAGTCGCACCACACACTGCGGCAGGAACTACGACCAAATTAAGAACCGGCACCATAGCGGCCAAAGCCACTGGCAGCCCGAAGCCCAAAGCAGACAAGCGAGTATCGGCAAGCAGCTGGCGCAGCGCCTTAAAGCTCACCTTGTGATTGTCCGCCGGGTAATCCACGTATTGCAGCGCCATCATCCAGCTGTTGAACAAAAACCACAGCACGGCCGCGAACACGTTGACCACCGGAATAAGGCCAATAATAAACAGGCCCAAAGCTCGGGGTAGGTAATAGGCGATCTTCTGGACCTCGCGCCAAAGCGCCCGAGGAATGTCTTTTATGATGGTTGCCCAGCCGTCATCGGTGCTAACTTCCTGACCGGTAAGATGCTTCTCCGTCAGTTCTGCCAAGTAACCATAGAATGGCGAGCCAATAAGGTTTGCGATAATCACAAAACCGTAAGCCAACATGAGCAGGATTACAGCGCCATATAAAATCCAGAACAACCAGTCCAACGCCTGCAACCAGACCCAGTCGGGAAGCCAACCCATCGCAGTCGCAATTAATACGCTGAACAGCTCGCCCAGAAAATAAAACAGCAACCCGAAGAGAAAAATATTGATTACAAGCGGAATGACAACGAATAGCCGCAAACCAGGCTGGCGAATCAGGCTAAAGCCTTCACCCAAATAGCCCAGTCCACGAAAAAAATTACCTCTGAGCATCGCCGATCGGCCCTCCGCTTCAATGACAGTGACGGGGCGCAAAGCATATCATGTTGAAAACCTTCACACAGCCAGAGAACTCTGACGGATTTCACCAATGGCAACACTGAAACACCAACTGACCGTTTTGTTGCACTGCCGCCCGTTGTGGCGCCTTGCCCTGTTGCTGTCAGTTGTCGCTATCGGATTTCTGGCAACCACAAACAGCAGTTACCCGATACCTTCCGCCCCGAGCGACAAAGTGAACCATCTAATCGCCTTTGTTGAGCTCACCATTCTCACACGACTGGCCTGGCCACAGCTCCGGGCTATCTGGTACGCACCGGTTTTACTGGCGTTTGGGCTGGGCATCGAGGCCGTACAGGCCAACCTGCCATACAGAGACTTTTCGCTGATGGACGTCGCCGCAGACGGCGCAGGCATTTTAATCGGACTCCTACCCTGGCCGGGACTACGCAAAGTGAGCCATCAGGGTTTGAGAGATTCGCCCAACTCCGTGTGAGATATATCTCACAAGCATGTGAGATCTTGCAGTGATCTGACGTGCGCAGAGGCCAGACTATCGCCTCAGAAAACCCTAAAATACTGATATGATTAATCTTTATTAATTCCAGCCGACAACCCTTTAGCAAAGACAGGCTAGAACCCGCAGGTTTCGATCATCAACCGTTGGTATAGTGATTTCGTTAGGGATGGCAAGGAAATGGACGACGCACTGGATGCACCCCGGCATGGAATGCAGGGAGAAGCAGGGATACATGGATATCTGGCTTAAGGGATAACTATTCGGATTGCTGGCTCGGATGCTGGCACCACGGAGTGGCAAATGGATTCGCAACAAGGCTGTTGCACTCAGCGCAAGGATGCGCCGACCTGTTCCGGTAAAGGGCAGCCCTAGGGCTGCCCTTTTTTTATTCCGTGTTCCATCCGTTATACTGCCGCCTCATTCTGGCAAGCGACTGAGCCCTGTCATGGCAAGCAGACCCGATACCGACAATTATCTTTCCCTATTCCTAAACGACACCCCGCTGATGGATGTACGGGCGCCCGTAGAATTCGCCAAAGGCAGCTTCCCGTGTGCTCAAAACGCTCCCCTGATGAATGACGAAGAGCGGCATCGGGTGGGAATCTGTTACAAGGAGAAGGGGCAGGATGAAGCCATACGGCTTGGGCATCAGCTGGTTTCGGGCGATATTCAAGCCCAGAGAATTGAAACCTGGAAACGGTTTATAGCCAACCATCCCGAGGGTTACTTATTCTGTTTCCGGGGCGGTTTGCGGTCCAGACTCACCCAGCAGTGGATCAAAGAAGCCGGTATTGATTACCCTCTCATTAAGGGTGGCTACAAAGCTTTACGCCGTTTTCTTATCGACAACCTCGACAACCTCATTGAAGCCGGTGATTTCCGCATTCTTAGCGGGCGCACGGGAACCGGAAAAACACGCGTTCTGCAGCAACTCCCCAACCCGGTAGATTTGGAAGGGCTGGCAAATCACAGAGGCTCCAGTTTCGGGCGTCAGGTAACACCACAACCCTCGCAAATAGACTTTGAAAACCGGTTGGCCGTTGCCATGCTCAAAGCACACCACCTAACAGGCGGGCCGATTTATCTTGAAGATGAAAGCCGTCTTGTCGGCCGCTGCGCCCTGCCCGATGCATTGAAAGAACGGATGACCCGTGCGCCGCTTCTTGTCCTCGAGCAATCGTTAGAAGAGCGCACACGCATTATCCGGGAAGACTACGTAGAGGGGATGTGCGCCGACTACATGAAGCGAGACGGGGAGCAAGCAGGCTGGCTGAATTTCTGCGACTACCTGCTTGGCGCGCTCGAACGCATAAGCAAGCGTCTGGGCGGCGAACGCCACAGCCAGCTACGGGACCTTATGGAGCAAGCCCTGCAGCAACAGGAAAGCCGTGGTGACGTTTACGGCCATGACGCTTGGATCCAGCCCCTGCTGCAAAATTACTACGACCCCATGTACGACTACCAACTTAGCCAGAAGCAAGGGCAAATTCTTATTCGAGGCGACGCGGATACCGTAATTGCTTGGGCTAGCAACAATATCTCTACATAAGCACTATGAGTACCCGCTGCAACTCCGATATACCCCGGCTGCCTTGTCTGCTATAAAAAGCCGTGAACTCATCCGGCTGCACCGGAACCCCACTAAAACGATAATTAACTAATAACAGGAATCAAAAGGAGTCCTTATGGAAGACCTATTTAGCGCAGACGGTCGCGCTTCTGAATACGTGGATCAGGCCATTGCACTGATCATGACCTATGCTCCAAAAGTTTTGCTGGCCATTATTACGCTGATTATCGGTATGTGGCTGATCAATCGCTTTGTGAATGTTTTGGATGCAAAACTTGGCAAGAAAGATCCCACCCTTAACAAGTTTTTGTGTGGGTTGATTGGCGCTGTTCTAAAAATTCTGCTGCTGATCTCTGTTGCCTCGATGGTAGGCATCGCTACCACTTCCTTTGTCGCTATCATTGGTGCCGCAGGCTTGGCTGTTGGTCTTGCTCTGCAGGGCAGTCTGGGGAACTTTGCCGGTGGCGTGCTGATTCTGATCTTCAAGCCGTTCAAGGTGGGCGATGTGATTGAAGCTCAGGGTTTTCTGGGCTCAGTGCGTGAAATCAGTATTCTCTATACGGTTGTGGACACCTTTGATAATCGCCGGGTAGTGATTCCCAACGGCGAGTTATCCAACTCCAGCCTGACCAACATGAGCGTCTACGACACACGCCGTTGCGACATGAAGTTCGGCATTGGATACAACGACGATATCGACAAAGCCAAGAGCATTTGCAAGCGCCTTATCGAAGAAGATGAGCGTGCGCTCAAAGACCCTGCACCACTAATTGTGGTGGGCGGCCTTGGCGACAGCTCTGTTGACCTTACTGTTCGGGCCTGGACAAAGTCTGGGGACTTATGGCCGTTTTACTGGGACATGCAAGAGCGTGTGAAAAAAGCCTTTGATGCGGAAGGTATCTCCATTCCCTTTCCCCAGCGCGACGTTCACATGTACAAAACCGAGTGAAATAGCAATCCGTATCACATAGATACAACCCGTTACTCGCAAACAGTACAACCTAAGCTAAGCTGACCAATAATGACGGGGCCCAATGGCCCCGTCAGAACGCCGCCGGAGCAGGCTACATATGCCGACCGTTTCGGATAGTTGTCATTGCTGGTAGGAGGCTTTCTCTATGCCGATACAGCAGCTAAAAGAATTTCTTGATGGGGCCAATGTTGAATACATGTGCCTCACTCACCCTCCCGCATTTACTGCTCAGGATCTTGCTCATCACGTAAAAATTGCGGGTGATAAGGTCGTTAAAACTGTCATTATCGAACTTGATGGAAAAATGGCGATGCTGGTTATGCCAGCAACCTGGCGCGTGCGCTGGGAGAGCCTTTCCCGCATTTTGGATACCGACTTTGTTGATCTTGCCGATGAGCAGGCATTTCAGGACCGTTTCCCGGACTGTGAAGTCGGTGCCATGCCACCTTTCGGCAACCTGTTTGGGATGACCGTCTACTGCGCCGAGCCGCTAACGGAACAGCCCGAGCTAGCCTTTGCCGCAGGCAGCCATACTGAAACCCTGCATATGAAAACACAGGATTTCCTGAATCTGGTTCAGCCCATGGTACTCAATCGAGGCTTTAACAAACCCGGCGCCCAGAAGCCCGCTTGGTTGTTGAAAGGACGTCGCCAGCCCGGGGAACACTCGGAACAACAGGCATCCGGGATGCTAGGTTAATATTGCTATTGCATTCGGCTTGACCCCGGTCGCTTGTCTGATCGTTGCCATCGCGTAAACTGTGGGCATCAGACAGGAAACCGATATGACTCAAGCATTTGATATTGTGATTGTCGGCGCTGGCATGGTTGGCGCCGCACTTGCTACTGGCCTCGGGCAGGATGGCTTCAGCGTCGCGATGGTTGATCGCGCACCTGCACCCAAGTTCGATCCGGGCTCTGCCCCCGATATACGCGTTTCGGCCCTCAGCGCTGGAAGCGAACGCTACCTACGAAGTCTGGGCGCTTGGGACAATATCCTCAATATGCGCGCAACACCCTATAGCCGCCTAGCGGTGTGGGATGAAACCCCTCATCCATTAAGCAATTTGCTACCGCGCACGTCCAATCAGGTGGAATTTGATGCCGCCGGGCTGAACACCTCTCACCTTGGCCATATTGTTGAAAACTCCGTAACCCAGCAGGGCCTTTGGCAGGCTGCACAAGCCGAGCCCTCGGTTACCATTCTGGCAGGCAAGGGCGTCACTGGCATTACCCAGACTGATGGTCAGGCCAAGGTTGTACTTGAGGGTGGCGAGGAGCTGACCGCCGCACTCATTATTGGTGCCGACGGCGCGCAATCCCGGGTGCGGGACATGGCGGGGATCGGAGTTACCCGGAACCAGTACGGTCAGCAGGCCATGGTTATTTCTGTGCGTTATCAGGGGCCGGTGCAAGATATCACCTGGCAGGGGTTTTACCCTTCCGGCCCCAGAGCCTTTCTACCGCTCTACAGCGCAGGCTCCAGTCACTCTGGGGAAAGCCGTGCTTCACTGGTGTGGTACGACTCGCCAGAGGAAATCGCCCGCCTGAAAACCCTGAGCAATGAAGCCTTGGTGATGGAGATACAGAATGGCTTCCCGGCCGAACTGCCACAGCTCACCCACATTGAAGATCGCGCCAGCTTTCCTATCGCCCGCCAGCACGCCAAACACTACTCGGAGGGGCGTATAGTGTTAGTGGGGGACGCCGCTCACACCATCAACCCCTTAGCGGGACAGGGCGTAAACCTTGGCTTTCAGGATGCCCAGTGCTTGCAGCGTCTTTTGAAAGAAGCCAAGAGAGCCGGAGACGATCTGGCCAAGCCCTCATGGTTGGCCAGCTATGAGCAGCAACGGCGACCTGCGAACAGGCGTATGATGTTCGCCATGGATGCGTTTTATCATCTGTTTAGCAACCAGATTCCGCCGCTTCATTTGCTCCGGAACCTCGGCTTGGGCACGGCCCGTGCCCTGCCCTTCGCGCGCAATCGGGTGGCACGCTATGCCATGGGAATCGACGATGAGCTACCAGCGGTTATCCGGCAATTAACATCCCGGTTGCCGGGCCTGAGCCAGCTTTGAATATTTGGACAACGATAAACAAAAGGAAGCCAAAATGTCAGAAACGCTTTTCACCAAGATCATTAATCGCGAAATCCCGGCTGATATCGTTTATGAAGACGACATCAGCTTGGCGTTTCGCGATATCAATCCGCAAGCACCGGTACACCTGCTGATCATCCCCAAAAAGCTGATCGCTACCATCAATGATATCGAGGAGATGGACCGAGAGCTGGTCGGCCATCTTTACTGGGTAGCCGCCAAGCTCGCGAAAGAGATGGGCTTTGCCGAAGACGGCTATCGCACTGTGATGAACTGCGGTGAAAACTCCGGCCAGACCGTATTCCACATTCACCTGCATCTATTGGCAGGCAAACCTCTAGGCTGGCCGCCGTATACCGACAAAATGAAGCAGGCCTGAAGCTCGGATACATTGGGGCTTAGCGCCCCACAACTCGCTCCGCTTCTTCCATTGGTGAGTGGCGTACGTCTTCACCTTTAACCATGAAGATCACGTTTTCAGCAATGTTGCAGGCGTGATCGCCCACTCGCTCCAGCGACCGCAGAACCCACATCACCGACATGCAGCGCGAAATATTGCGGGCATCTTCCATCATAAAGGTGAGCAACGTTCGAGCTGCCGCCTGATATTCTTCATCTACTCGTTTATCTTCCTTCATTACCCGCAAAGCCTGCTCTGAATCCAGTCTGGCAAAGGCATCCAGTGAGTCATGAAGCATAGCCATCACATGAGCGCCAATATGACGAACCTCTCCGTAACCCTGAGGCGCCTGCCCTTCTTCGGTAAGCTTGATGGCAAACTTGGCAATTTTTTTTGCTTCATCGCCTACTCGCTCCAAATCCGCCACCATTCGAATAACCGAAATCACCAGCCGCAGATCCCGAGCCGTGGGCTGGCGACGGGCGATGATGAGCATGGCCTCCTCATCAATATCCATTTCCATCCGATCAACCGTTCGGTCGTTGGCACGAATTTCTTCTGCCAAATACCCATCGCCTTCTGCCAAGGCCTTCAAAGCACTTTCGATCTGAGTCTCCACCAAACCGCCCATTTTTAGAAAGCGGGTTTTCAACGCCAGCAGTTCGTCGTTGAACCGGTTAGATATATGGTCCCCGTAAACGTCGTCTTTTTTACTAGGCACGCTGTGCTCCTCTTTTGACTTGGCTTGTTCTGGGCACCGGGATCAACCAAAACGACCGGTGATGTAGGATTCGGTCAGCTCGTGTTCCGGCGTAGTGAACACCTTGCTGGTATCGTTTACTTCCACAAGATGGCCTAGATGAAAGTATGCGGTGCGGTTGGACACCCGCGCGGCCTGCTGCATCGAGTGGGTCACGATCACAATGGTGTAGCTCTCGGACAACTCGGCAATCAGCTCTTCAATTCTGGCGGTGGCAATAGGGTCCAGCGCCGAACAGGGCTCATCCATCAGCACCACTTCGGGGCTGACGGCGATGGCTCTTGCGATACACAGCCGCTGCTGCTGACCGCCGGACATACCTGTTGCCATGGCATCAAGGCGATCCCTCACCTCGTTCCAAAGGCCTGCCTTGCGTAGGCTATTTTCTACAATGTCGTCCAGATCAGACTTGCGATTAGCTAAGCCATGAATCCGCGGGCCATAGGCGACATTGTCGTATATAGATTTTGGGAAGGGATTGGGCTTCTGGAAAACCATGCCAACACGGGCGCGCAGCTCAACTACGTCTCGCTTTGAGTCATAAATGTTCTGCCCATCCAACAGCAATGAGCCTTTGATTCGGCAGCTCTCAATGCTGTCGTTCATTCTGTTAAGACAACGCAAAAAGGTGGATTTGCCACAACCGGAAGGCCCGATAAAGGCAATCACCTCGTTGCGGGCGATATCCAGACTGATGTTTTTGATAGCCCGAGTTTCGCCGTAAAACACGTTCACGTCCCGGAGCTTGAACTTGGGGTCGTCTGAAAACGGGATGCCAACGGTTTTGCCTTCTTCAATTACTGTGTCTGCCGGGCGCTCAATCTTGGCCTTTGTCGAGTCTGATTCAGGCATCTTTGTCTCTTTCATAACTGTTGGGTTCATACTGCTGGAAATAGTGTCGGAAATAACGCTCATAAGTCTCGTCTCTTTACCAACGGCGCTCAAGGCGCTTGCGCAGCCATATGGCGAATGCATTCATAGTTATCAGGAAGGCGAGCAAAACCATAATGCCGGCAGAGGCCAGCTCCACGAATCCCTGCTCTGCGCTGCCAGCCCAGATGAAAATCTGCACGGGCAAAACCGTTGCCGAACTGAAGAAGCCCTCTGGTATCTCTACAATAAACGCCACCATGCCAATCAAAAGCAAAGGCGCGGTTTCGCCCAGAGCCTGAGCCATGCCGATAATCGAACCGGTCAACATGCCAGGCATGGCCAGCGGTAGCACATGGTGCAGAACCACCTGCATTTTTGACGCGCCTATACCTTCTGCAGCCTCCCGTATTGAAGGCGGCACGCTTTTGATTGCCGCCCGGCTCGAGATAATGATGGTGGGCAATGTCATCAGCGCCAGCACCAAACCGCCCACTACCGGCACAGAGCGGGGCATACCAAATAGGCCGATAAACACCGCCAGCCCCAGCAACCCGAAAATGATAGAGGGAACAGCAGCAAGGTTATTAATGTTGACCTCAATAAAGTCCGTAAGGCGGTTACTGGGTGCAAACTCCTCCAGATAAACCGCAGCTGCCACTCCCACCGGGAAGGCGATAATCAAGGTCACTCCCATGGTCAGCAAAGAGCCGATCAAGGCTCCGAGAATACCGGCGTTGGATGGCTCACGAGAATCCCCCCGGCTAAAAAACACATCGTTAAATCCAGTATCAATGACGCCTTTGCTCAGCAGCTCATCTGTCCAACGCTGTTGCTGCTCGGTGAGGCGTATGGAGTACCCGGGGTCGCCCGCATGTTTTACATAAACCGATACCGTATCGTGCGCCGGAAACTCAATAGTGCGAGTGCTACCAAGCCAATCCGGGTTCTCTTTCAACAGGTCTCGCACTTGATTGCTGGCGTAGCTGCCAGTCATTCGGCTGAGCTCCCGTTTATCGGCACGGCTCGTGGCCTGCGGAAAATACCCTTGTAGTGCTTTAATGATAGGCGCCTGAAAATCCGCCATGGCGATCTGATCCGGATCTGAGGCATCGTTCAGATACATTAATTCGCCATCTAAATGCACCTCAAGGGTCACCGTGGTTTTAATGAAGCCCGTATAGCCCTTACTGATAATGTCGGTAAACAGAATCACCAGAGAGAAGAGCGCAATCGAAATAGCGGCTACCCCATAAAAGCGGAATCTACGCTCTTTGCGATAACGACGCTTTAGCGAGCGACGGACAAGTTCCGCCTGAGAACTTGGATTAGTCATATTGTTCCCTGTATTTGCGCACGACTTTCAGTGCGATTACGTTCAGCAGCAGCGTTACGATAAAGAGCATCATGCCCAGAGCAAATGCGGCCAGTGTCTTGGCGCTGTCGAATTCCTGATCACCCGTGAGCAGCGTGACAATTTGCACCGTGACGGTAGTGACCGAATCCAACGGGTTGGCCGTTAGGTTTGCGGCCAGTCCGGCGGCCATAACGACAATCATGGTTTCACCAATGGCCCGGGATGCAGCTAACAATATGCCCCCCATAATGCCCGGCAACGCCGCCGGAAAAATCACATTCTTCATGGTTTCAGACTGGGTGGCGCCGAGCGCCAAAGAGCCATCCCGCAGAGTGCGGGGAACCGCATTAATCACGTCATCGGATAAAGAGGACACAAAAGGGATAATCATAATGCCCATCACTAGCCCCGCCGCCAACGCACTCTGGGAAGAGGCTTCAAGCCCCAAAGCCAGAGCTAGATCACGGATAAATGGCGCTACGGTGAGCGCTGCAAAAAAGCCGTAAACGACAGTAGGCACACCGGCGAGCATTTCCAGCAAGGGCTTGACCACCGAACGCATCATTGGGCTGGCGTACTCTGAGAGGTACACCGCTGACAGCAAGCCAACCGGCACAGCAATCAGCAAGGCAATCGCAGAAATCATGAGCGTTCCGGTAAACAACGGAATAATACCGAATGCGCCTTCTGAACCTATCTGATCCGCTCGCAGAGCGGTTTGTGGGCTCCAACTGGTACCGAACAAAAATTCACTCACCGGTACCTTTTCAAAAAAACGGAAGGTTTCGAAAATAACTGAGAAAACAATGCCAATAGTGGTAAGAATGGCAACGGCCGCGCACACGAAAAACAAACGCTGTAGCGTACGCTCCACACTCTTGCGAGCATTGATATGCGGTGCGACCTGCGTCCAGGCGAAGGTGCCACCAAGAACCGCAATCAAGATTACTAATAGCGTCTTGAATTGACTACTCTGCTCGCGCAACTCCTGCAGTAGGGTCGCGGCACCGGAAATGCCTTCCGGAACTATCGATGGGTCCAGTTTTCCAGCGGCTAAATTGCTAATTTGAGAAAGCGTCAGGCTGGCGCGCCCTGCCGATTGCGGAGCGAGTTCTGCGGGCAAGGACGCCATAACCATGTCTTGAATGACTTTGCCTTCAAACGCAGCCCAGGTTCCTAGAATAATCAGGGCCGGGATTGCACACCAAAGTGCAGCTCTGGCGGCATAATACGCCGGCAGAGCCTTGAGATTACGGATGCCACCCAAAGGCGCTGCCACAGCGCGGGAGCGCATAAAAGCGAACCCGTAAGCCACTGCGGCAAGCACCAAAACTAGGGGCAATAAATCAGCTGTCTGCATGGTTGTCTCGTTGATTCATGGCTGTCTCCTGAGTTCATTGCCCCTACTTTCTACCAATTGGATATTAAAGCTCATTACCCGTCATTGGCTTGAGTTCTCTAACGGCTTTTGCGGTTTCCATGCGCACATTGCGTGGGTTAGGGATTAAGCCCACATCCACCAAGTAGCCATTGTCGCCCCATGCACCTTCTGTGGTGAACTCCTGTGCATATTCGGCGATACCGGGAACCACACCTGCGTGGGCATTTTTAATGTAGAAAAACAGGGAGCGAGCGACGGGATACTCTTCATCGGCAATGGTATCTGGCGTTGGCTCCACACCGTTGATGGTGGATGCCTGAATTTCACCGCTATTTTCCATCAGGAAGCTGTAGCCAAAGATACCCAGTGTGTCTTTGTCCTGAGCCAGTCGCTGAACAATCAAATTGTCGTTTTCACCGGCTTCAACAAAGGCGCCGTCTTCGCGCATATTATGGCAAACACCGCGCATTTCTTTCTTTTCCATCGCCTTGATGAAACCAAAGGTCTTACAGCCACCTTCCATCGCGATTTCTACAAAAGCGTCACGGGTGCCGGAAGTCGGGGGCGGGCCCATCACACTTATTTCCTTAGCTGGCAGGCTAGAGTCTATATCGCTCCACTTCTCATAAGGGTTGGCAACCAGTTTGTCACCGCCTTTGGGGTCCGGAACCTTTTTAGCCAAAGCCAAAAACACTTGGCGCAGACTCAAGTCCATGGGAGCCGCTTCCTTCGAATTAGCGATAACAATGCCATCGGCACCGATTTTCACTTCGGTAATGGCTTCTACGCCATTGCGCTGGCACATTTCAAACTCGCTGGCCTTCATCCGGCGCGACGCGTTTGTAATATCCGGGTGCTGGGTGCCGATTCCAGCACAAAACAACTTGAAACCACCGCCCGAGCCGGTCGATTCCAGCTTAGGCGTGGGGAATTCAGTATTACGACCAAAGCGCTCGGCAACAACGGTAGCAAATGGGTAAACCGTTGAAGAACCCACAACATTTACGGTGTCACGGGCCAGTGCGGGAGCGGAAACGATAGACATGCCGCCAGTCAGAGCAACAATAGCAAGAGCTTTATTCGGTTTGATCACGTTGTATCTCCATCAGTCACTTATATTGTGTACAGCACCGGTTTACTGATGGGTAAAGACTAAAGCCTCTGTATGACAGCTTTGTTACACATGGAGTAGAAGCCGTAAATAAGCTTGCAGCCGCCAGATAGGTCGTTAACATGCTACGAAAATAATTCTAGATAACAAAAGGCGTGATCCATGACTGCATACGATGACGACAAACCCAAGCCCAGAGGCGACCTAACGCTTCAGATCGTTCCACTACCCCAGGATACAAACGCCAATGGCGATGTATTCGCAGGCTGGCTGGTCAAACAAATGGATATTGCCGCGGCCACCGTAGCGGGGCGCATTTCTCTGGGCCGCAACGCTACCGTAGCCATGGACGGGATGGAATTTCTCTCTCCGCTAAGAGTTGGCTCCCAAGTTGGCTGTTACTGCGAATTAGTGGACATAGGCCGCAGCTCCATGAAAATCAATGTGGAAGTATGGACCCTTGACCGAACGGCAAAAAATCCGCGAAAAGTGACCGAAGGCAGGTTTGTCTACGTGGCTATTGATGAACAAGGCCGAATTCGAGAAGTTCCCGAACAGAAAGCCTGACAATCATCCGACCCTGCTCGCCAAGCCTTATTGCATTGATCCCATCAGATCACTTGAAGGCTCTAGCTTAGGCGGGGTCTTGATGAGCCGGTCAAACAGGGATCGATACTTCCCTGCAAGTACCGACGCTCTCCAGCCATCAGGTTGGCAGCAAGGTGGCGGCTTTTCGATAAGCCGCTGCAAGCAACCGACTGCAGCCTTAGCTTCCGCATCAGCATCCGCTTCATGGCTTTCGTAACGACAGCTGTGAGGCACGTACTCCCTATAAGCCAACCTATCCGGCGCCAACGGGACGCACCCGGATGCCATGGCTTCCAGCATCGACAGGCCCTGAAAATCATGAAGCGCCGTTGATAGAACAATATCTGCTTTACGTAGCAGTGTGTCGTATTTAGCTCGGCTCTCCAGAAACCCCCAATTTTCTATGCGACCACTAAACCTTGTCGCTATCTGGGCAAAGGCGCTTGGATGGTTACGGAAACTCTCTCCGACCACACTCAGACGATACGGCTGTTGCTGCTTTTCCAACACGTCCAGAAAGTTAAGCAGCCTATCTGGCCCTTTATCGTATTCCCAGCGGTGGTTCCAGAGCAGATGCGGGCACCCTCGATTCAAGGGCGTTGGAGTGCCCTCAAACAAAGCGTCTTCGATAGGCACCGGCAACACCTCGGATTTATGCTTCAGGTTGTCAACCAGCCCATTTGGCACCGCATCCGGCATTTTGTTCAAAAACTCCCTCACCCCCTGCAAAAAGCTGTCTCGATTCCAGGCGCTGTTGAACGCCACACAGTCTGCAGCCATAGCGCCATAGAGATTCACCATTTGAGGCTCTACGCGCCCCTTCTGCTGATTGCTTACAGGGAAGGCAAACTGGTTCTCATGCATGTATAACAAACAAGGCGTGTTCGCTAGCTGTGGGTGCAGCCCCCGCAAGGTTGCGAGGTCCACCATGGATGTAGCGGCCACCAAATCCCAGGGCTCTTGAAAACAGGGCTCATTTAGCCAGCTCAGAGCGTTTCCGCGGATACGCCACTGAAAAAAACGAGGGGCTAACGCCAAGGTATGCCAGTGATATTCCGGCAATAGCGCCATGAGCTGCTCACGCCAGCGCTTATGGCTGGCGGCATCGTAGGCCGACAGCAGCAGAATGCGCGGCTTGATGCTCACCAGGGTAGCTCTTCACCATTGCTGTGCCAGAAGGAGCCGGTATTCTCCAGATTCAGCCTGGCAATCTGTTTGACCAGCCCACGGGCAGAGTCTTCTGGGGTGATCAGGCCACCAAAGTTCACCATTCGGGTTTTCACAAAACCAGGATGTAACTGAGCAACAGCAATCCCCTTGGGCTTCAAATCCATCGCCAGAGATTTGCCAAAGGCGTTCAACGCCGCCTTGGAAGCTCGATAGCCGTAACGACCGCCAGAATCGTTATCGGCAATAGAGCCCATCCGGCTGGTGATATTGGCGATTTTGCTGCCCTGCCCCATCAACGGCACCAGCGCTTCCGCCACACGCAGCGGTGCGTAGGCGTTGATTTCCATTTGTGTGCGAATGGAATCAAAATTGATGCTGCCCAGCTGTTCATCCTGCAGCAAGCCCGCATTGTTGATCAGCAGACTGATGTTTTTGCCCACGAGGCCTGCCTTCAGCTTTTCGATGCCTTCGTCAGTGGTTACATCTACGCCTTCAATTACCTGTGCCGCCACACTTGCCAACTCATCAGAGGACTGTCGACACACTCCTATTACGTCATGCCCTTCACCGGCATAATAGCGAGTGAGCTCAAGCCCAATGCCACGATTGGCACCTGTGATGACAACTATGTTGGATTCCGGCATAAAAACTCCTACATTCTGATCAGATTCATCGATCTACAGAGCCTTGCCTGCCTATTGGCAAGGTCGTCCGTATCTGCAATGGTTACACCATAACGTTTAATCTCACCAAAGCGCGATAGCAGAGACCCGCAACCTATGAACTTCAGGCAGTTAAGTGCACTGGCGATGAGTTTCGCTCTGGTCGCTCCGGCCGCGATCGCTGATATGGGCATAGCACCATTCGTGGGATATCGCATGGGCAGCTCGGTCGATATTGAAACCGCTGGCGCCAGCACAAACGGCCAAATCCGATTCAGGGACACCAAAAGCCATGGACTAACCTTGAATTTCGACCTGCCAGAAGCAGGTAAGCAGGGTGAGCTGTATTTTGGCCGGCAGGGTACCTCGGCAAAGCTGGACAACGGCCTCTTTGCTCCCGGCACTAGGGAAATTGACCTTACTATCTACCAACTACAATTCGGTGGCCTTTATTTCCCGGGTGGCAAAAGGTATGGGGGCTTTGCATCTGGCGTATTCGGCCTGACCCGCCTGGAGCCAGACGATTCAGCATACAATACAGAGCATCGCCTGGCCCTGTCCCTCGGCGGTGGTTATCAGTTCTTACTAAGTGAAAAGCTACGCTTGCGGCTTGATCTTCGCGGAGTTTATACAGCCCTGGATTCCGGCGGCTCTGTATTCTGTTCCGGTGGCTGCCAACTTACCTACCGCAGCAGTGGTTACCTTCAAGTTGAGGCGGGTGCAGGCCTGGTGTTACGTTTCTAGGCCTACCTGCTGTTATGTTTTAACTACTTGCCTTTCGGGCAGCATCAATGACAACAACGCGGCTGTTGATACCAGGCCCGACGATATCCACAAGCACGCCTCCAGCCCGTATGCCTGATACACCCAGCCAGACAAAATCGTGCCCAGCAACCGGCCTACGGCATTGGACATGTAATAGAAACCCACATCCAGGGATACACCATCACCTCTGGCGTAGCTGACAATCAGGTAGCTATGCAGAGAGGAATTGATGGCAAACAAAATTCCGAACAGCAACAAACCACCGATAACCACAATCTGTGGTGACCAGCCAGCCATCAGGCCAAGCGCAATCGCCGCAGGAACCAATGCCAGCGCCGTGGCCCAGAATGCGGCAGGCTGTTTGCCTTCGCCTGTGCCGGTAATTCGGGGCGCTATGGTCTGGATAAAGCCATAGCCGATGACCCAGGTGGCCATAAAACCGCCGACCTTCCAGAAGTCCCAGCCAAAGACCGTATGCAGATAAACGGGCAGAGCCACAACAAACCACACATCCCGGGCACCAAACAGAAACATGCGAGCTGCAGACAGCACATTAATGGCACGGCTTTTTGAAAGAATCTCCCGGAACTTGGGTTTTGCGGTGCTCTTGCCCAACTCCTGTTTGAGCAAAACCAGACTGGCGAGCCAAACCAAGCCGAGCGCCACAGCCATGGCAAGCACCGCACCGGTGAAGCCCATCGCCATCAACAATACTCCACCCAGAAAAAAGCCCACGCCCTTCAGGGTGTTCTTCGATCCCGTAAGAATGGCGACCCACTTATACAAAGTGCCCTGCTGTTCATCTGGCACCAGCAATTTGATTCCGCTCTTGGCAGACATTTTGTTCAGGTCTTTGGCAATACCGGACAAAGCCTGCGCCGCCATCACCCAGGGCACTGAGAGCGTGGCCGCCGGGACAGCCAGCATGGCCAAGGCTGCGATTTGCAGGAACAGCCCGATATTCATGGTGCGGTTCAATCCCATGCGAGCACCCAGATAGCCACCCACCAGATTGGTCACCACCCCGAAGAACTCGTAGAAAACAAATAGCAGGGCGATTTCCAGAGGCGAGTAGCCAAGCTGGTGGAAATGCAGCACCACCAGCATGCGCAACGCTCCATCCGTCAGGGTGAAGGCCCAATAATTACCCGTGATCACCAAGTACTGACGAATGGCGGCATTCATATCAAGCCAGGCCCACCTTGCGCACCAGTTCCGCAGTGCGGTTGGCGTAACCCCACTCGTTGTCATACCAGGCATAGATCTTCACCTGAGTACCGTTGATCACTATTGTGGACAGGGCATCGACGATGGACGAGCGCGGATCTGTTTTGTAATCGATGGATACCAGCGGACGTTCTTCGTAGCCCAGAATATCCTTCAACTCACCCTCAGAGGCTTCTTTCAGAAGCTGGTTCACCGTGTCGCGATCGGTTGGCGTTTCCACCTCAAACACACAATCCGTCAGAGATGCGTTGGTGAGGGGAACACGCACTGCGTGGCCATCCAAACGTCCCTTAAGATCCGGGAATATTTCGATAATCGCAGTAGCAGAACCGGTACTGGTGGGAATCAGCGAGCTGCCGCACGCCCGTGCCCGCCGCAGGTCTTTGTGGGGCGCATCAACGATTGTCTGAGTGTTGGTCAGGCTGTGGATGGTGGTAATGGAGCCGTGCTTGATACCCAGCTTCTCGTGAATCACCTTAACCACTGGCGCCAAACAGTTAGTGGTGCACGACGCCGCTGTTACAATTCGATCCTTGGCCGGATCAAAAATATCTTCATTCACACCCACAACAATGTTCTTCGCACTCGCTTCTTTCACCGGCGCGGTGACTACCACCCGTTTTACGCCTTGATCGAGGTAGCCCTGCAGCGCCGACACGGTTTTGTTAGCGCCGCTGGCTTCGATCACTATGTCGCAGCCGGACCAGTCCGTGTCACCGATGGCCTTGTTATGGGTAACCGCGATGCGCTTGCCGTCGATCACCATCTCATCGCCACTGGCGGAAGCCTCATGGCTCCAGATACCGTGAACACTGTCGAAGTTCAGCAGGTGCGCCAAAGTGTGGGTTTCTGCCCCGGGATCGTTAATGGCAACAAATTCCAGTTCCGGCCAGTCCCAGGCTGCCCTTAAAGCCAAGCGGCCAATACGGCCAAATCCATTAATGCCTACTTTGATCTTGCTCATAACTATCTCCTTGCGTGAAAGCCATCAGGCCAAGGATCAGGGACACTGCATCGTCGGGCGATCGACAATGGCCTGAAGCTTCGCCAGAGGTGATTTAAGTACCGCCTCGTTATGTGCCGCCGTTTCGTCCAAAACTCGAAACACCCACGCAGGCAAAGTGGGGGGAATAGAATAGTAGATCCACTGCCCCCGGCGCTCTGTTGCCACCAACCCGGTGTCTCTCAGTATGGCCAGATGACGGCTGACTTTTGGCTGAGACACATCTAAGGCTTCTGTCAGTTCGCAGACACACAATTCTGCCCGGCGCCGAATCAGCAGCATACTGACCAGCCGCAATTCATCACTCAAAGCCTTAAACAGCACGATAGGGCTAATTTCTATGGGCTGCTGGCAAGTTTCTTGTGCGGGCAAGGCACCTTTTTTATCGATCATGCAGTTAGCTCACACTCTTGAATATTCGATTATCCATATATATGATCAAGGCGATATTAGGCAGGTAATGTTACAAAGTAAAGACACCAACCAGCCATTTCACTCATTGAAATTTTAGGATTTTCAGTCGCTCTATGAAATCAACCGACCTGCCCAATATTGTCGCCGAACTGTTTCAGCCCCCCACCAGTGAGCAGCTATTTACTACCGAGGCGCCGGAACACGCACCTCGAATATTGCTTCTGTACGGCTCCTTGCGCGCTCGTTCTTTCAGCCGCCTTGCCGTTGAAGAGGCAGCTCGTTTGCTGGAGGCCATGGGCGCGGAAACTCGCATTTTTAACCCTCGCGGCCTGCCTCTAGCCGATGCCGAAGAAGCATCTCACCCGAAGGTTCAAGAGCTGAGAGAACTAGCCGAGTGGGCGGAAGGCATGGTGTGGTGCTCACCGGAACGCCATGGTGCTATGACTGGCGTTATGAAAACCCAAATTGACTGGATTCCCCTGTCCATAGGGGCGGTTCGCCCCACTCAAGGCAAAACTCTGGCAGTGATGCAAGTGTGCGGCGGCTCCCAGTCGTTCAATGTAGTTAATCAACTGCGGGTTCTGGGGCGCTGGATGCGGATGCTGACCATTCCAAACCAATCATCAGTGCCTAAAGCGTTCATGGAATTTGACGACAATGACCGCATGAAACCTTCTGCCTACTACGACCGCATTGTGGATGTGATGGAAGAGCTGATGAAATTCACTCTACTGACCCGCGACCGCAGTGACTACCTTACTAACCGCTATTCCGAGCGTAAGGAAAGCGCTGAAGAACTATCAAAGCGTGTTAACCAACGGTCTATCTGAGAGTTAGCTATGAGCCAAAACACCGAAGCGGAAAACACAAAAGCAGAAGGCATGGATCTATTCGGACGCTACCTGTCGGTATGGGTAGCTCTGGCCATTATCGCTGGTGTAGCACTGGGCCAGTTTGCGCCAGCAGTGCCTGAAACGCTGTCTCGCTTCGAATACGCACAGGTTTCTATCCCTATCGCTATCCTGATCTGGGCGATGATTTTCCCCATGATGGCGCAAATTGATTTCAGCGCCATTGTGGGAGTGAGAAAAGAACCGAAGGGTTTGGCCATTACCACCGTGGTGAACTGGCTGGTCAAACCTTTCACCATGTTCGCCATTGCGTGGTTCTTTCTGATGGTCGTATTTGAACCTTGGATCGCTCCGCAATTAGCCAGCGAATACCTCGCCGGCGCTATTCTTCTGGGCGCTGCGCCCTGCACCGCTATGGTGTTTGTGTGGAGTTACCTGACCAAAGGCGATGCGGCCTACACACTGGTGCAAGTATCCCTGAACGACATCATTATGCTGTTTGCCTTCGCGCCTATTGTGGTTTTCCTGCTGGGTATTTCCGACATTCAGGTGCCCTGGGATACGGTGATCCTGTCGGTTGTGCTGTACATCGTGATCCCGCTGGCCGCAGGCTATCTCACCCGTCGCACATTAATTGCGCGCCGAGGCGAACAGTGGTACGACGAGGTATTCATGAAGCGGCTGCGGCCTATTACGCCAGCGGCGCTGATTGTCACTCTGGTGTTGCTGTTCGCCTTTCAGGGCGAGGTCATTCTGGAAAACCCGCTGCACATTGCGCTGATTGCCGTACCACTGATCATCCAGACGGTGCTGATTTTCTTCATCGCCTACGGCTGGGCCAGACTATGGAATGTTCGCCACTGCATCGCCGCACCCGGCGCCATGATCGGTGCCAGTAATTTCTTTGAACTGGCAGTAGCCGCAGCCATTGCCCTGTTTGGCCTGCAATCCGGAGCGGCATTGGCGACAGTCGTTGGGGTGCTGGTGGAGGTGCCTTTGATGCTGGTTCTCGTAAGAATTGCCAATAACACCCGCAACAAATTTCCAACCTGACGGCTCTGGGCTGCCCCGGGCGCGATCTAAGCGCATTACATCCGGGGCTTGAGATCTGTTCAGTGAACTAGCACCCTGCTAATATCCCGACCACCTTTTCTTTCCCACGAACTTTGCACCTCTGACCCGAACGGAACCCTCAGAATGGATTTTCTTCAGGCTTTGTTCCTTGGCCTCCTTCAGGGACTGACCGAATTCCTGCCCATTTCCAGCTCTGCGCACCTTATTCTTGTGCCCGCATTTTTCGACTGGGTGGATCAAGGTGTAGCTTTCGATCTTGCGGTGCATGTAGGCACCCTGTTGGCCGTGGTGCTCTACTTCCGCGCCGATGTATTCAGCATCGCCCGGGACGGCCTTATTTCCATCAGCCGTCGCCGCGTCGTTGGCCAAGGCGCCTTGGCCCTTTATTTGGTAATAGGCACCATACCGGCAGGCCTCGCAGGTCTCGCATTACTGGACATTATCGATAACGAACTGCGCGCCGTGGAAATCATCTTCGCGACTACACTGTTCTTCGGCCTGTTGCTCGGCGTTGCAGATTGGATGCCCAAACGCCAACGCTCTCTGGACAGCCTCAATTGGAAAGATGCACTACTGGTAGGTATTGCTCAGGCCATCGCACTTGTTCCCGGCACCTCCAGATCCGGTATTACCATCACTGCAGGCCTGTTTCTGGGCATGAGCCGGGAAACCGCCTCCCGCTTCTCCTTCCTGTTGGCCATTCCGATTACCGCGCTGGCCTCTGCGGTTAAGCTGCTGGAAGTTGCGACTGCGGATATAGCGGTAGATTGGAGTGCGTTTCTGGTAGGTGGTGTTACATCCTTCATTATTGCCATCACCGCCATCCATTTCTTCCTGAAATGGCTCAACAAAGTGGGCATGTGGCCTTATGTTGTCTACAGGGTTATTTTGGCAGGGGTTATTTACGCAGTTCTTATGTAGCGGCTATCTGGCTCAGTACAAGAAGCACAAGCAGGGGGAAGGCTTTTCAAAACACGCTCCTTGCGGCACATCCATGTGGCGCTTGGGCTCCGCCATCCATGGCTCCGCACAGTTTTGAAAAGCCTTCCCCCTGCTCGCACTCCCCGGTAATAGTTAGCAGGCCTCCAGAGGCGCATAGGCCAGCACCAACCACTTGGCACCTTCGTCGAAATTCACCTGCACCCTAGTGTGGTGACCACTGCCTTCAGCGTTCATCACAACCCCTTCTCCGAACTTGGGATGCCGAACACGCTGCCCTAGGCTGAATCCGGATTCCTTGGCAGAATCCTGACTGAACATTCCTTCATTGGGACGATCCATCATAGCCGGGCGGGTCACCGTGTTACGTAACCGCACTTCTTGCAGGCAATCACCGGGAATTTCCCGCACAAAACGGGAAAGTGCATTGAACTTTTCTTGCCCATAAAGACGACGGGATTCGGCGTAAGTAATCACCAGTTTTTTCATGGCTCGGGTGATACCCACATAGGCCAGTCGCCGCTCCTCCTCCATACGCCCCGGCTCTTCCAGAGACATGCTGTGGGGAAATAGCCCTTCTTCAACCCCGGCAAGAAATACCAGTGGGAACTCCAAGCCCTTGGCGGAATGCAGGGTCATCAACTGCACGCTATCTTCGTGATCACCCGCCTGAGACTCACCAGCATCCAGTGCTGCCTGAGCAATGAATTCCGAGAGCGGATCTACACCCTCTTCCACCTCAAAATCGGCTAAGGCGTTGACCAGCTCCTCTAGGTTCTCAACCCGAGCCTGGCCCTTTTCGCCCTTCTCGCTGGCGTGGTAGTCCTTCAGCCCGCTGGCTTCAATGGTCTGTTTCATCAGGCCGTGAAGCGATGCTTCCTCGGCCATAACGGACAGCTCTTCAATAACACCAATAAATTTTTGTAAGCCAGTTTTCGCCCGACCTTTAACCTGTTCAGCCTCCAGCAGGCGCTCTGCGGATTCCCATAGCGATACGCTTTGGTTGGTTGCGTATTCACGCAGTTCCGCCAGGCTTTTAGCGCCGATACCTCGGGTTGGCACGTTCACCACCCGCTCGAACGCGGCGTCGTCTCGGCGATAATGTACCAGACGCAAATAGGCCAAAGCGTTGCGGATTTCCTGACGATCATAGAAGCGAAGGCCGCCATACACGCGGTACGGGATGCCTTGGCGCATCAAGGATTCTTCCAGCACACGGGACTGGGCGTTGGAGCGGTAAAGGATAGCGGATTCGCTGCGCAAATTACCCTCACTTACCCAGCTGGAGATGCTGTCGGCAATGTAATTGGCTTCGTCCTGTTCATTGAACGCGGCATACAAGCTGATGGGCTCGCCTTCTACGCCATCGGTCCAGAGCTCCTTGCCTAACCGGCCTTGATTATTAGCAATGACCGAGTTAGCAGCTTTCAGAATCAACTGTGTGGAGCGGTAGTTTTGTTCTAGCCGAACCAACCGAGCATTGGGAAAGTCTCGCTGGTACTGCTGGATATTCTCGATTTTGGCGCCGCGCCAACCGTAGATGGACTGGTCGTCATCACCTACCACTGTTAAGGGAACACGGTTGCCCGCCAAAACCTGCAGCCATGCGTACTGGATGGTGTTGGTATCTTGGAACTCGTCAACGAGAATATGCTGGAAACGCTGTTGGTAGTGGGCCAGTAGTTCCGGCCGATGCAGCCAAAGTTCGTGGGAGCGCAAAAGCAGCTCGCCAAAATCTACCAGCCCGCTTTGTTGGCACAGTTCTTCATAGCGGCGATACACCTTCAACATGGTGGAGGTAAAATGGTCCCCCGGATTTTCCTGAATATGGTCGGCCCGCAAGCCCTCGTCTTTCTGACTGCTGATAAACCACTGGGCCTGTTTGGGCGGGAACGTGCTCTCGTCAATCTGCGCTTCACGCATTACTCGCTTAACCATGCGCAGTTGATCGTCGCTATCCAGCACCTGAAAGTTCTCTGGCAGCCCGGCATCCTTCGAATGTGCCCGAAGCAGGCGGTGGGCAATACCGTGGAAGGTGCCAAACCAAAGGCCCCGAGACGGGATGTTCATCATCTCTTCGATGCGGTAACGCATTTCTTTGGCGGCTTTGTTGGTGAAGGTGACCGCCAAAATGCCCGTCGGTGGAACCCGATCCACCTGCATCAACCACGCAATCCTATGCACCAGCACCCGAGTTTTTCCACTCCCGGCACCGGCCAGCACTAACAAATGGTCGTTCTGTGCTGTGACTGCCTCACGCTGGGCATTATTCAGGGAATCGATAATGTGAGAGACATCCATGGGGGAGATCGCTGTAGTCCGGTGAATTAGGAGTTCAGGCTGCGGATTATAACAACTCGGCGCCAAACCTGCGCTGATGCGTACATTTCACTATCAAGTTCCGCCCACATTGGCCGACAACACAAAATAACAGTACGAAACACAATCAGCATTTCGTCTAACAATAGCAACCTATATGCTTGCCCGGCGCACTTGGGTTGTCCCATCAGGAAGAGACTATGTTGTCAGCACTTAAAATTTCTCAAAAGCTTGGTCTACTTGTCAGCATTGCCATTCTCGCTTTTCTGATCAGTCAGGGCTTTGCCTTTATGACCGAGCGCTCCAACTCTGAACGCCTGAGTGAAGTAAAAGATCGCCTTTACCCAACATTGGAACTGACCACAATTAATGAAGGTCAGCTAAAGTTGATGGAGCAGCAAATCAGTGGCTCAGTAACCACGGGGGACGACCAACAGCTGAAATCAACCCAAGCTTATCGCGACACCATCACAACCAACCTGAACAAAATCGCAGAGTTGAACCCCAACCAGACTGACACCGCCCGGAAGCTAAGCCGGGATCTGGACAGCTATTACAGCAATGCCACCCGCATAGCGACCACGATTATTGATGGGACTGCCGACTTTAGCCGTATCGGCGATGATGCTGCGCGCAACGCCGAGCGTCTGGAGCAGCTGCAAGCCGGGCTGAACACAATGCTGGAAACCAATCGCGGCCAATTTCAAGATGCTATTTCTGAAACCGTTGAAGCCTCAAGTCAGGCACAAACGTTGGCTCTGACTATTCTCGTAGTTACGGTGATCGTACTGATCGCAATCAGCTTGGTGATCGGGCGTTCCATATCTTCCAGTCTTACTCAAATTATTGACTCGCTTAAAAATATGGCCTCTGGCGAAGGCGACCTAACCCAGCGCTTAAATTACGAAGGTCGGGATGAGCTCCGTGAGTTGGTTAACCAATTCAACCTGTTCGTTGCCAAGCTGCATAACTCCTTTGCCACCATCAGCGATGATGTGAAGGGTCTCAATACCGCCAGCGGGCATTTAACTGACGCTAGCCGGGCCAACCTCGAACGCATTAGCAGCCAAGCGCAAGCCATCTCATCTACACGTAACTCGGTCGATGAACTGGTGAAGAGTGTTGAAGAAGTCGCCGGGTTTGCCTCCAGTGCATCCGACCAGACTCAAGATGCGGCACGCTTTGCCCAGTCGGGGCAGGAGAAGGTCCAGAATAACGTCGCAACCATCCGCGAGCTGGTAAACGAAATTGAGAATACGGCAGGTTTGGTGAACCAGTTTGATGAGTTCTCCGCGCGGGTCGGCGGCTTACTCGATACCATTCAAACCGTCGCAGAGCAAACCAACCTGTTGGCCTTGAATGCTGCCATTGAAGCAGCCCGTGCGGGTGAGCATGGTCGCGGCTTCGCAGTGGTCGCCGATGAAGTACGGGGGCTCGCCGTGCGCACACACAAAGCAACCGAAGAAATTCAGGGTGTCATTTCAGAGCTTTCCAAGCTTTCTTCCTCAGCAGTTACCTCCATGAAATCCAGCGTAAGCAAGGCTCATGAAGGTGTTGAAGCGACTACCGAATCCGGCGAAATACTTTCCCGAATTCTGCAGAACGTGCAGCAGATCAGTGAGTTGAACGAACAGATTGCTGCCGCGACTTACGAACAAAGCACTACATTTAATGAAGTAACCACATACATGACGGATATGCACCGGAACGCCGAGGCAGTCATGGAAAGCACCGATGAGCTGGATAACGTCAGTCGCGATATCCAGAGCGTCAGCAATGGTCTTCAGACTGTTGCCAGCCAGTTCCGCGTGTAAATCAACCACGAAAGCGTACGGATAGAAAACCTATGAAAAGATTGCTACATCTCGCGCCACTGGCCTTAGCCATTGCGGCGAGCTCCGCTTCTGCCCAAAGCACCGAAGACACATTAGCCAACATGCAGCAGCAACTCAATTCCATGCAACAGCAGTTGAACGCTGCCAAAAATGATCGCGTACGTTTCAACGGTTTCTTCAGCACGGGCGTAGCACGGGCGAGCAACGATGCTGGTTACGCGGGCATCACTGAAAAAACAAACGTGGCTGACCTTAGCTTGCTGGCACTGCAAGGCACGTTTGATGTAACTGAAAAGAGCCAAGCGGTTCTTCAACTGGTCGGCCGTGGTGCTGATGACTGGGAGCCACAGGTAGAGTGGGCGTACCTAAGCCACCGTCCTACCAATAACTTGCAGTTGCGAGCGGGTAAAATGCGCATCCCGTTCTTCATGTACTCCGACTCCCTTGAAGTTGGCTACGCTCAGCCCTGGGCACGCCCACCTCAAAGCGTTTACGGCCCCATTGCGATTACCAGTTATGTTGGCGCCGACGCTACGTATAACTTCAATTTCGATGACTCATCGCTCACAGTAACCGGCTTCACCGGCTTCACCGACGAAGACGGCAACTCCGGTGATGTGCAACTACGTAACATTGGTGGTGTTAACCTGACATGGACTGACTATGTCTGGACAGTACGTGCCGTGGCAGCGACCTCCGAAGTTACAGTTGATGCAACTCGCCTGAAAGCACTGGTTCCGCCAGGTATTACAGTTGATAGCCAATTGGCGAATCGTGACCGAGGCAGTTTCTACGGCATCGGCGCAAGCTACGACGACGGCAGCTGGCAGATTATCTCGGAAGTCACCCGCGCCGAAGTAGATGGCAAGTTCGCCGATACCGATTCCGCTTACCTGTCTATTGGCCACCGTTTTGGCAGCTGGACGCCGTACATCGCCGCAGGCTGGACAGAAAGCATGGATGATGACGAGCGCGCTGGTGCGTTTATTCCAGGCGCGGTCCCTGAGTCAATCCTGAACTATCAGCGCACGGATTACAGTATCGGCACCCGTTGGGATATCACCCCTGGGGTCGCGATCAAGGCAGACGTAACGCACGTTCGCGGGCTTGATAAGGGTTATGGCAATCTGAACACCACATATATGCTCTCAAACGATACTGAAAGCACCAACGTCTACACCCTTAAACTCGACTCGGCGTTTTAACGGAGGCCTCCATGAAAAAGCTAAGCCTGATTTTTGCGGCCAGCTTGCTGGTCAGCCCCCTTGCATTGGCTGATGTTGTGATTATTGGTAACCCCGCAGGCCCGGATAACCTCACCGACAACCTTGTGCGCGACCTGTACCTGAATCGCAGCAAAGCGCTTCCAGACGGGCAAAAAGCCACACCGTTCGAGCTACCCGAAGGCAGCCCGGTGCGTGCTCAGTTTCACGACAAGATCACAGGGCGGAACGATGCCCAGCTCAAGGCTTTCTGGTCTAAGCAGGTGTTCACTGGCCGCGGCCAGCCACCCGCAGAAGCCGCCAGCCCGGCTGCGATGAAAGCTCAGGTTGCATCGACACCTGGCAGTATTGGCTATATCGATGAAGCCGACGTAGACAGCTCGGTAAAGGTTATTCTTAAGCCTTAACCAGTAGCCAGAAACAAAGAAGGCGAGCCATGGCTCGCCTTCTTTGTTTAAGTTGTAGTCTTCAGATCAGAAGCCTCTTGGTATGGTCTGGGCTTCAACAAACTCAAATAACCCTTCAAGCCCGCCTTCACGCCCCGTACCAGACGCTTTCATGCCACCAAAAGGCGCTTCGGGCGTTGGTCCGGTGCCGGTATTCCATCCCACATGGCCGAACCGCAAGCCCGCAGCGACACGCTGGGCACGTTCTGCATCGGCAGTGAACACATAGGAGGCCAGACCAAACTCAGTATCGTTCCCCGCTTCGATGACCTCTTCCTCGCTACCGAAGCTGGCCATAGGCACCAGTGGCCCAAAGGTTTCTTCCCGAGAGCAGCACATATCCGGCGTTACGCCTGATACAACCGTTGGCGGGAAGAACAAGTGCCCCTCGCCCAAGTCGCCCGGCTGCTTGCCCGCAACTAGTGATGCACCTTTACTTAGGGCATCTTCCAAATGGCGTTTCACCTTGTCGAAACCGGCTTTGTTAATGAGCGGGCCAAGATCAACATCACCTGCAATACCATCCCCAACCGTCATTTTGTTCACCCGCTCAGCGAGCTTTTCACCGAAGGAGTCTATGACCTTCTCATGAACAAAAATCCGGTTTGCACACACACAGGTTTGGCCACCGCCCCGGAATTTGTTAGCAATCAGGTTATCTGCAGCAGCGTCCAGATCCGCATCCTCAAACACGATATACGGTGCGTTACCGCCCAGCTCCAAAGCCAGCTTTTTAATCTGCTCGGCGGTATCCACCACCAGCTTGCGGCCGACTTCTGTAGAACCGGTAAAGCTCAGCATGGGCACATCGGGGCTTTCACATAGCACCTTACCAATCACGCTGGCCTTGCCCATCACCAGATTCACCATGCCATCTGGCAGGCTCACGTGTTGATCTATCAGTTTGAACAACGCAATCATGGTCAAGGGCGTTTCACTGGCGGGCTTAATTACAGACGGACAACCCGCTGCCAAAGCGGCTGAAAGCTTTTTCGCGATCATGCCGATGGGGAAATTCCACGGCGTGATAAGCCCGGTGACACCAATGGGGCGATAGTGCACTGTCCAGGTGCAGTCTTTCGGCTTTTCCGGCAGCGTATGGGCGTCTAGTGCTTGAATATGCTTAGAGCAATAATCGAAAAAACCAGCAGCGTAATCCACTTCACCCTGAGCTTCGTTCAGCGGCTTGCCGTGTTCCAAGCATAGTATTCTGCCTACTTCCTCTTTGTTTGCCCTGAGAGCATCACGGATATCTTCCAGCCATTTTCTGCGAGTTTCGATGGAGTAGGGTGTGGTCAGCTGTAATGCGGATTTTCCTGCATTAATCGCTGCCTTCACCTCACCTTCAGACATGGAAGCGACTTTCGCAATCACCTCACCCGTTGCCGGATTGTAAACATCAAAGGTATTGCCGTGCTCATTATCCGTCCAGCGACCGCCGATGTAGCCAGTCATCTTTCCCAGCAGTGGTGACTCGATCATTTCGGCTCCTATTCAGTCAATAACGACACCCACAAAGGTGCACAGTTGCGTTGGTTGAATCTGTCTTCCATAGTGGATGCTGAATCACTACCTGTAAAGTCGATGTCTCGGCTTTTGACCATTCTCCATCTGTGCCTATACTCCCAATGCCTATATCAAAAGTGTCTGTATTCGTAATGCATGAGAAAGTGCATAAGAAACACAGAAACCGTACCGAAGCAGTACCGGAAACTCAGGAGGTCGGATAATGAAAGCGTTTTTCCATCCCGCGCAAGATAAGCACTCTCCCCAGTCATACTTCACGCGGGGCCAAATGCGTCAGCCTCAGGAGGTGCCGGACCGCACCAGCCAAATGCTGGAAGGCTTGAAGGAAATGGGCATACCGGTATTGCAGCCTTCAGATCAAGGCGGCAGGCCAATTTCCAAGGTGCACGATCTAGGGTATTTGCGTTTTCTCGAATCGGCTCACCGACGCTGGAAAGAGATGGACGACTGGGGTGAAGAAGTCATGTCCAATATCTTCGTTCGCTCCCCGAACCACTTGTCAGGTATTCTGGCAGAGGCTGCACGCTATCAGGCCGACGGCAGCAGCCCTATAGGCGAGCACACATGGGAGGCCGCTTACTGGTCTGCGCAAACCGCTCTGGGTGCCGCGGATGCTCTCATGGCAGGCGACCGTACAGCCTACGCCGTATGTCGCCCACCTGGGCACCATGCCCGCAAAGACTCGGCAGGTGGCTTTTGCTACCTTAACAACGCTGCCATTGCGGCCGAGCACATGAAACCCCGGTTTCCGCGTTTGGTGATCCTGGATACTGACATGCACCATGGTCAGGGCATTCAAGAAATTTTCTACGATCGCAGCGATGTGCTCTACATATCCATTCACGGCGACCCCACCAACTTCTACCCGGTGGTGTCGGGTTTCGAGAATGAGCGCGGCGAAGGCGAGGGCTACGGCTACAACATCAACCTGCCAATGCCCCACGGCTCATCCGAGGATGATTTTTTCAGAAAGCTTGAGGAGGCCATAGCGGCCATCAATTTATTTCAGCCAGACGCTCTCATACTGACCTTGGGCTTTGACATCTACAAGGATGACCCTCAGGCCAAGGTCTCGGTATCGTCAGAAGGCTTCTGCCGACTTAGCACCCATATGCGACAGCTTGGCCTGCCAACTCTCGTCGTGCAGGAAGGCGGCTACGATTTAGACACCCTTAGCGAGAACGTGCAGCAGTTCTTCAGGGGCCTGGCTGGCTGACACCGTCAAGAGGCGGGGGCGTAAACTTTTACGTTTGCGTGCCCGTCTGACTTAAGGTTTACCGCGTGCATCTGGCTCATGGTGCCGCGATCACAGTACAGCAGGTACTGGCGGTTGGAAGGAAGCTCTGCAACCTTTCGGCTCAATTCGTAAAATGGAATTTTAAGCACTTCATTGCCGGTAAGCACTAGCGGCGACAGTTCGCCCTCCGCCGGATGGCGTACGTCAATAATCACATCCGTTACCGCTGGCGTTTTCACCAGATCAACTTCTTCCGGCGTAGTGGTACTTTCCAACAAGCCCTCAACGGGTGTTTCCTCACGGGCTTCAACAGCCTCAGCCAGAATCCGCGGGTCCATCTCAGCCTCATCAGCCTCTACCCGATGCAGACGGGCGCGCGTTGCGGGCTTCTGGGAGATAACGCCGCAGTACTCGGGCATGCTTCGGGCATAGGATTCAGTGCCGATTTCCCTGGCAATCTTGATAATGGATTCTTTGTCCATGGCGATTAGTGGCCGCAAAACCACCTCGTCGCTGGCACGATCAACTACATTCAAGTTGGTCAGGGTTTGACTTGAAACCTGAGCCACCGCATCACCGGTTACCAAACCAACAGCGTTGTTATTTTGCGCTATTTCGCTGGCGGCCTTTAGCATTTGCCGCTTGAGCACCACGCCCCAATGCCTGTGGCCAACGGAACGCATGATTTCTTCCACCACGCCCTCAAAAGGCACGGAGATAAACTTGGCGCCATGGGAGGCGCCGTAGCGACTCCACACATAGTGAACCACCTGGCGCACACCCACTTCGTGCGCCACACCACCCAGATTGAAAAAAAGGAAATGGCTGCGCAAGCCTCTGCGTAACATCAGATAGGCCGCGACAGACGAATCGTAGCCTCCCGATACCAGAGTCATAACATTCTCTACACTACCCAGCGGGTAACCGCCTAAGCCACGATGCCTGCGATGGGCAATGTGGAACTGGTCATCACGCACTTCGATACGCACTTCCACTTGAGGAGTGCGCAAATCAACGCTGGCGCCAGAAGCCGATTGCATCAGGGCGCTGCCGACTGCGCGCTGAAGGTCCACTGAGCAGAAATCATGTTCACCGTGGCGCCGTGCACGAACTGCAAAGGATTTACCGTCAAGGCGTCCCGCGAATGCCTCTACCGCTTTCTCTGCCATATCCTCCAGGCTAACAAACGGGAACGCCGCTATTTCCTGAATGGTGGAAATGCCGGGAATACGCAAAAGCTCATCCACAACGACGCCATCCAAACTCCGACCCTCGGGTACTTCCACATCTACCCTGTCCCAACTGCCGTCTACCACAATGTCGTGATCCAGCCGGGCCAGAAGTTTACGGACGTTCTGGCGCAGATGGCGCATTTGGCGGCGGCGAACCGGCTTGCTTTTGATGGCGACTTCTGGGGCGGGACGGAGTAACAGTTTCATAAATGGGCATTTTGTCGGATGGTGTATGATCACAAAGGCGCATAGTGTAACGTTTTGGCTCTATGCCTCAAAATCGGGTATTACCGCAACACTCAGGAGCTTTTCCATTCATGACCGCACCCACCATCAATGCCCTTGTATCCCCTGAGGGCAGCCTGGAAATACTGTCCAATCACGAAGTTAATCTGCTAAAAGACCGAAGCGAAGGTGGCCTATACCGACTATTCAGGCAGTGTGCTTTGGCGGTTCTGAATACGGGTGTCGTGACCGATGACTGCCAGGACTTGATGGAAGCCCATAAAGACTTTGATATACGCCTGATCCCCCAGCCCAGAGGCCTGAAACTGGAGCTGATCAACGCACCTGCACATGCGTTTGTAGACGACGAGATGCTCCGGGCTATCCGTGAACATTTGTTCTCTGTATTACGCGATATTGTTTACAGTCACTCGACACCCCAGTTTGCCAAGGCTCTGAAGAGCAAAGAGCCGGAAGACCTGACCAACATGGTGTTCCACATTCTGCGCAACGCTAGAGTGCTGCAGCCGGGCCGACAGCCTGATTTGATTGTTTGCTGGGGCGGGCACTCAATCAGTCACGAGGAATACCAGTACAGCAAAGAAGTTGGGCACCAGCTTGGCCTGCGAGAGTTGAGCATTTGCACCGGTTGCGGCCCGGGTGCCATGAAGGGTCCTATGAAAGGTGCCACCATCGCCCATGCCAAACAACGGATTAAAAACGGCCGCTACATCGGCATTACCGAGCCGGGCATTATTGGTGCGGAAGCGCCAAACCCCATTGTTAACGAACTGGTAATAATGCCGGATATCGAAAAGCGCTTGGAAGCCTTCGTGCGCTGTGGCCATGGTGTCGTGGTTTTCCCCGGTGGCGTAGGTACCGCAGAGGAAATCCTTTACCTGCTGGGAATACTGTTGCACCCGGATAACGCAGACCTGCCCTTCCCGGTGGTATTTACCGGGCGGCCAGAGAATGCCGAATATTTCGAGATGATCGATAAGTTCATCCGTAACGCGCTGGGGGATGATGCCGCTAGCAAGTATGAAATCATCATCGACGATCCAGTGCGGGTAGCGCAGGCCATGAAAAAGGGAATGCACGATGTCGAAACCTTCCGCCGTGCCATGCAGGATGCTTACTATTTTAACTGGATGTTAAAAATCGACCCTGTGTTCCAGCAGCCGTTCGAGCCGGACCACGAGAGCATGCTTGCTTTGGAGTTACACCGTGACCAGCCGGTGCATCTGATTGCCGCAAATCTAAGAAAGGCATTCAGTGGCATTGTCGCTGGAAACGTAAAAGAAGGTGGCATTCGAAAAATTCAGGAAAAGGGACCGTTTGAAATTGCGGGTGACCCAACCCTCATTAAGCCTCTGGAAGCAATGCTGGAGCAGTTTGTGGCCCAGAATCGCATGAAATTACCGGGCGCATCCGCGTATCGCCCGAGTTACCGTATAGTCAGTGCAGCAGCCTAGGCTGCTGCACTGTCAAAAACTCTTACTTACCGCCGTCAGCTGGCAAGCTGGAGTAGTAAGCTGCCAAATTGGCAATATCTTCATCACTCAGCGCTGCAGCCTGCCCCTGCATGATGACCGCCTGACCACCGTTGCGCTGCTTGTTTTTGTAGGCTTTTAGTGCAGAAACCAGATACTGTTCGTGCTGGCCCGCCAAATTGGCATACATCGGAATCTGTGCGATGCCATTTTGGCCGTGGCAAGCCGCGCAAACCGCTGCCTTTGCCTTACCAGCTGCAACATCACCGGCGGCAGAAGATACGGCAGGAACTGACGCGCCTAGTGCAAAAAGACCTGCAACAACATAGTGTTTAAGTTTCATTATGATTAACCTCTCATCATCGTTTTAAGTTTTGCAAACCGGTGCTCTAAAACCAAGCGTCTTGAGCCCGTGAATAACTGGCTGAAACTTATATCACAGCCATACCAGAGCGCAAATGCCATAGATCAATGCAATTGCCTCTAGGTTAGCAATCTTTAACTTTCTGCCGGTTAAAGGGACTATACGAACATAGATTGTAGCAGAGACTATTTTATCGTCCGGAGACACTATTAATGTCTGTAGAGGTTCAAGAACTTCCCTGCCGCGAAGGCCATGTCGGCTTATTGACACTGAATAAACCATCCACGCTGAATGCTCTCACCGAAGATATGATCGTCACTATCCGGAGCAGCCTAGAGCGCTGGGCTGACGATGATCGTATTTGTATCATAGTAATACGCGGCACCGGAGCAAAAAGTTTCTGCGCTGGCGGGGATATTCAGCTTTTGTACCGATCATTAACGGGTGCAGAAAAGCCAGAAGCCGCTTTCAGTGTTTTCCGGCACGAGTATGAGCTGGATTATACCCTGCACAGGTTTCCCAAGCCGGTTGTGGGTATTGGACACGGTATTATTATGGGCGGTGGCCTAGGCCTGTTTTCCGCGTGTCGCTATCGATTGCTTACACCAGACGCCACTCTGGCCATGCCAGAGATGTCCATAGGACTGTTTCCAGACGTTGGTGCTAGCTGGTTCCTGAATCGCCTGCCGGGGCGTCTTGGTTTGTTTATGGGTCTCACCGGCGCACGCATGAACGTGACTGACGCACTGCGTGTCGGACTAGCGGATATAGCCCTACCAAACAGTGATCATCAATGTCTACTTCAAAGCTTACAGGAAGAGACTTGGAGTGGCCGTGTAGCCAGCGATGACAGCCGCCTGTCCCACTTATTGAGCAAATTTGAAACCCCGGATTACTCGGCTCTGCCCGCCAGCCATTTGGAATTACACGAACGGGATATTGCACGATTGTGCGCTGGCACCAGCCTACCTGAGATTATCGACCAACTGCTAACTGCCCGTGTCGACTCCGAATGGTGGCAGGCCTGCATGAAAACACTGAAAGGGGGCTGCCCGGTATCAGCGTGGCTTATCTGGCATCAGCTTAAAAAAGCCCAGCAGATGACACTGAAAGACGTATTCCGGATGGAATTGGCCATGGTGTGGGAATGCTTGCGCAGACCCGATCTGACAGAGGGCATTAGAGCCAGACTGATAGACCGCGACCAGAACCCGCAGTGGTCTTATGAGGGCATCAAAGAAGTGCCCCCGTCAGTTGTCGACGCCCACTTCTTACCCGTGTGGGACGACGAAACAGACCCCATGCAGCTTGGGAAGTAGGGGCCCACTCAAGCGCATTAAAGCTCAGCCCCAGCCTGCACCAATAGCATCTCCAAGTCTTGGTGATTGCGGGTGCGGGCAACATCAAGCGCCGTGGCACCACTCTCAGCGCGGTAGTTTACATCAGCACCGGCTGCCAAAAGCATTTCTGCGGTTAGCAGGTCGCCGGTAGAAACTACCTTCATGAGCAGTGATTCGCCGTTTTGACTGACATTGACGTTGGCTCCGGCCGCCAGCAAAATCTTCACCACCGACAACTGACCTTTCTCCGCCGCCCGCATAACCGGTGTATAGCCTTGAAGATCGGTGGCATTCACTTTGGCGCCCGCATGCAACAACAGGCGCGCGAGCCGACGATCTCCCTGCTCCGAAGCCACCATCAGCGGGGTAACCTGATCGCTCTCTGCAAGGTCCGGGCTTGCCCCCTGACTGAGCAAATACCATACAACCCGATCCGCCTTCGCTCGTACAGCAGCCATTAACGGTGTGCCATTACCCGTAAGGGTATTCAGGGGCGCACCTGATTCCGTCAGTTTGCTAACAGCATCAACATCACCTTGAGCCGCCGCACGATAAAGATCCGAGCCCGAGGTACTGTCGACCTGCGGATGCAAGTTGGCAGGCGCTTCTTTGGAAGCACACCCACTAACCAACGTAACGCTAGCGGCGAGCAGTAGGGTGGATAACAAGATCGAAAAATGGGAGAAGCCGGTTCCCTTGGCCATATCAAGAAGTCTCAGTCAGTTGGGTATCATCTATTCTGAGCAGGTGGGCACAATAATTAAATCGAGCACGTCACACCTTTGGCCCGCTCTGCATAAGTTCACGGACTAAAGCACGCAACTGATCTTCCCCGTCCCGCTGTCCCGAACATAGGCTTACATTCTGTATGTCCGACCAAGACCAGCCTTGCAAGACAGCCCGACACCAAATAGCCGCACTTTCATGCGCGCCAAGCCACTTCATAAACCCCGAAGCCATGCTCAACTCACGCAACACTGGCACCATTAATCGGAAGCCTCTGTGGCCATCACCAAAGTTCTTCATATCCTGAGTATCTGCAGCATCAGGCCGGTAACATGAAGGCAGCTCAGCAGCTAATTCGGCCAGCAGCTTTGGCTCCAAATCCTTCCAATTCAATGGCACCAGCGTAAGCCAGTGCCGCGCCAGCCGAGCCCGCAATTGCTGAACGAGGACCGAGGCCTTATCACTGTGGGCACTCATCATCTGCAAGGGGTACTCACCACTGGTCACCTCCTGCTGTAATCCGATGCGTACAAACTCCAATCCACAAGATGCCCAGAAGACGAACAAGTCGGCACTGCCGCCAAAGCTGGTGCCGGTAAAATCCAAGCCCTCCAGCTTTGCCCACTCAGCCGCTGCAGCAGCCAGACGATTACCAATCCCAAGGCGCCTTGCCTGAGCTGAAACCGCAACACGAACAATCCGCAAACCTCGCAAGCTAGCCGCTTCCGGAAATCCGCTGTGGTTGGCCAAAGACTGAGGCAGAAGGTGGCCACGAATGCGCCGTTTGCCACTGGCCACTTGCTCTGCCAGCTCCTCACTCAAACCACCCTCCACTGCCCCCCAAAGCACACCCACCGTCTTGCCATTCACAAGAGCGCGCCAGCTTCTAGCGGCGGGATCGTCCAGCCATTGCCTAAGATCTGCGGGCGTGGTTCGATAGTGGGCGTCTACCAGCAAACCAAATGCACTGGTCAACTCAGCCTCCGAGGCCAGAGCAGGATGCCAGGGGTCAATCACCACTTTGCCAGCCACCGCGTCCGATAAACCGACCGCTGAGTCATGATCGGCACCAAGCAGAAACAGCTCCGATATCAGCGCCTCCAGCGGATCGCCTTCGGCCCAGCGCACTGGTTTGGACAGCGTGTGTGCCTGCCACTGGGGAGTTTTCTCATCGAGAATCCGGCGAAAGCGAATAGCAAACCCACGGCCAGCGCCTTCATAGCCATGAACCGTAGATGCAAAAGCGACCCGCGGCCAACCCAAAAGAACCCGCTTTAACAAGGAGACTGGAATAGCCGCCGCCTCATCCACCAGCACCACTTCAGCCTCCGGCCTGTGCTTTAACAAATCCCGAACTGGCAAAAAGCATATCTGAGCGCCAGACACAGTTTCTATCCGGTTATCCTCAGCCCTTATAACATCGGTACCAAGGCTTGCCAGCGCGTGGGCGAACAGCGCATTCACATGATCCCGCGCGGGCGCAGTCACCAACACCTGCCTACGTCCTTGCTGCAGCAGTTGCGCCGCTGCCATACCAAGGGCCGCAGATTTACCGCGCCCACGATCTGCGGTAACCACCATTGGCCGACGCCGACGCCCCAGCCCAAAAGCCACCAACTTGTGAACCAACGCTTGCTGATCCGGCGTTGTAGTAACTCGGAATTCCGAAGCTGGCGCAGGCAGCGCGGGAAGAGTTACTGCCTCTGGCAAGCCGAGCTGCACCCGTATCACCGAAGGATCTAGCGCGAGAGTGCGCGCCATGCGCTCGGCAAAAGGGTGAAGCTGATCGTGATCCAAGCCGGTTCTGGAATAATCCGGGTCTGCAAAATCCCCCCATTCCTCCAGCGATGGCATTAACCAAAACAGCAGCCCACCTGCTATCAACGTGCCCGAAAGCGCTGCAAACGCATCCGGCGGGTTCCCCCGCCAGCCATCCCATACAATGACCGAGGTTTCCTGACCCAGCCACTGCCGTGCCTGTACAGCCTTGATGCTGGCAAGGCGGCTATCAGGGGCTTCATCTGCCTCTCCAACCCAGAGTCCGCCCTCCAGCTCTAATGCTGGCAACAGGGCTTGCAGCCACTGCCTAGAAAGCTCACGGGCACCTTCCATAAAAACCAGGCGCCGCTGTCCGGCTGCTGCAAGATCAAGTTGCAGCGCGCGCCAAGCTGCCGTATCCAGCAAGGGGGCCAGAGTTTCGAGGTTCATTAGCTAAGGTCAATTCCGTGGGACTTCAAATCACCCAAAGCACAGTGGTCCAACGCCCCCTGATGGGTCGCACGCAACCGCACTCTTGGGGCCTTACCCGCCGCAAAAGCCTCATGCCAACGAGCCGCACACAGGCACCAGCCGTCTCCAGCTTTTAATCCCGGGAATCCGAAGGCGGGCACGGGTGTACTCAAATCGTTACCGCGAGCTTTGGAAAATTCTAGAAACTCATCAGTCATGACAACGCATACGGTGTGAGAACCATGATCATCTGGCCCAGTATTGCAGCAGCCATCGCGATAAAATCCGGTTTCCGGATCAGTGCTACAGGTTTCCAGCTTTTCACCGAGTACGTTAATTGAGTCTTCTATTTGCATATTCGTCTCCTATAACTGTCGAGGTAAGAAGCAGAGCGGGGCCCTTTCCAAAATCGTGCGGAGCCATGGATGGCGGAGCCGAGCGTACAGGGAAGTATTCACAGCGTATTTTGGAAAGGGCCCCGCTCTGCTTCTTCGCACCCAACTAGAACAATGGGTAGAGAGTGGTAAACCCACATGTTGCCAGCAATTATGCGGCACAGGTACCCGCGCTACCAGTTGGCAAGTACAATAGCACCTATGCCAACCAACACCCCTGAATCCTCTATCTTAGATCTGCCTGACTTTCTCACCGATGAACAACGGGAGATTATTACCGCTGGCTACGAGCACTCGGTCATCACCGCAGTGGCAGGTAGCGGTAAAACCTCCACCCTTGCCTGGCGCATTCGCCATTTGCTACAGCAAGGGCACGATCCTGCGCGTATTTTGGTGCTTATGTTCAACCGCAGCGCCCGCATAGATTTTGAGCGCAAGCTGCAAGAAGTGTGTTACCAAAGCGGCTTGGCGCTGCCGGAGATCCGAACCTACCATGCCATGGGGCTTCGGCTATACAAGCGCTTTGTACGTGAAGGCTACCTAACGGGCTTCTCTGAAAAAATCCTGACCGAGCAGGAAATCAGTTTTCAAGCTTGGCTATTAACACGGCGGCTGGCGCCGGAGGATTTGGCGGACGAGATAAGGCGCAACAAGAAAGATTTTGTAGAGACAGCAACCGGATTTATCGACATGGTGAAAACCACCCTGTCACCGGCCGAGATAGTATTTGAAGATCTGGGCTACTCCGATAAACACCGATACCTGATTGACCTGTTCCACAGCTTTGAGCAATGGCGCAAAGCACAAACCCGTATCAGCTTTGCCGATATGCTCTACGAGCCGGTGATGGCGATTCATCAGAACCCACCCCTGCAACGGCTGGTGGGCAATAAGATGGATTTGATTTTAGTGGACGAATACCAAGACACCAACGAGATTCAGCATTTGCTGCTGCGCTATGTAGCGGGCGATCGCGCCCGGGTAACGGTGGTGGGGGACCCGGACCAAACCATCTATGAATTTCGGGGCGCCAAGCCCGAATTTATTCTCAAACGCTTTAGCGACGAGTTTGAGAGTCCTCTGGAGCAGACTCTAAGCTTCACCTTCCGCTATGGTCATCGAGTAGCGCTGCTTGCCAATCATCTGATTTGCCATAATACCGGCCGCAAAGATGTCCTGTGCCACTCCCACCCATCCACTCCCGCCACAGAAATCAATCTGCACCGAGCCGAGAACGACGCCGATGCGGTGGTACAGATTCTGGGGCAGGATGCAGCCGATACCTTGGCGAAAACCGCAATCCTGTTCCGGGTTTGGAGCCAGAGCGTTCCCATAGAACTAAAACTGCTAGCCCGTCAGGTCCCCTATCGCATTGATGCTGGTAAAGGGGCGCTGTTCAGCCGCGAAGTGCAGGCCATCACAGCATTATTAAAGGTTGTTTCCGGAACGCTTGAGAAACTGCCCGAGGACGACCGGCTAGAGCTGGCCCGCCAGCTTTTGCGCTTTCCCCATGTGGGCCTAAAAGAACCGGAGCTGGAGCAGTTAGCGCAATTTCTAGCAGGGTTTGCCAATGGCTGGCACGAACGATTGCTGGCGCTGGATTACGATGCATTAGCGCCCATGGCAGCACGTAAACTGCGTAAGCTGGGTGAAGTGCTAGACAAGCTGCGCGGCTATTCCGGCCCCGTTGCCGGGCTGATCACGGTGTATGCAGAGCATACGGATTTGTACGAAGGCGTTCGCAGTCTCGCACTCACCCATGAAAGTGCGGAGGAACGCATAGATACCATTCACGGCTTCCGTGACTATCTCAAAGGCCTCGATGTGGACGCTACGGGAGCTATCGCACACCTCAAAGCGCTACGCCAACAAGCCAATGAAAAACAGGCGGGCGGAGGTGTTTTGCTCTCCACCATTCACCGCACCAAGGGGCTGGAATGGCAAAGGGTGATCATCCCCGGATTACAAGAGAAGTACCTGCCACACAGCCCCCGGCCTCAAGATAATGCCCGTATCACTCTGGAAAGCGAGCGACGGCTATTGTACGTTGCCATGACTCGAACGCGGCAAACACTGCACTTGATCTCCCGGCCAGTGAGCACCCAGCCGCACCTAGATGGCGATCAAGGCCAGAGCCGGTTCGTGGATGAGTTCTGTTTCGAGCTGGCTGACGAGTTCGGACGCTGGCTCGATGAGCGGAAACCAGAGTCCAGCCCTGTACTGCAGCTGCAAGCGCCCCTAACGCCAGTCAGCTCACGTTACGCCGCGCAGGAGGGCATCACCCTTGAAGGCGAGGTCCAAGCCAGTGCTACAAGTACATCGCCGTTGTGGCACCAACCGCGCCTTACCCACTCCATTTTTGGTGCTGGCACCGTGGTTTCGGAAGATGGGAGCTCCTTCGAAGTGCATTTTGCCAGTGGCGAAAAAATGAATTTCAGCAAAAAAAGCGCACACCTCTATTTTAGTGTTCCGCTTTCATAGGCGCACTGCTGCCCTCCCTTATCAATCTACACGTACATTTCCTAATGTAACCGTAAGCACTCTATCTTTGTTTTTTGTCACTCTTTCGCTTAGATTGAAGGCCGACTGTGCATTCTGATCGTTTAAGTCACTCCGCAGCCTAAATAAACGTTTAACTGGAGGTTCTGCATGAACATCATGCGCCCGATTGCGATGGCCGCCATCGCCACTACTCTTGCCGCTCCGGCCTTAGCGGCCGAGCGCAAGGAAACCATTTACATCAATCCATTTGCCGCCTTCCAGCTTTTTGATGATGATCGCGACTTGAGTGAGACGGGTACATTTGGTGTGGGCCTAGAGTACCGGTTCCGGCCAAACTGGGCAGTTGAAGCTCTGTACTCCCGCGCTGATGCAGATCGCAAGTATGTGGATGGCTCATCAGAGTTTGAAGAGCTTCGTATCGACGGTATCTACTACTTTGCCGGACAAGATAAAGCATGGAACCCATACATTTCTGCAGGTGCAGGGCATGCTGACTTTGGCGTAAACGACTCCATTAGCTATCGCACAACCGGCACTGACCATGACGAAACCCGCGTTAACGTAGGTACTGGCTTCCGTTATAACGTCTCAGATTCCGTTGCTCTACGTGGCGACCTGCGTGAGTTCCACGGCATCGACGAAAGCACCTTCGATACTCAGGTATCGCTTGGCATTAGCTTTGCGTTTCACCGCACCGTCGGCACGCCAACACCGCCAGATACTGATGGAGACGGCGTACCCGATTCCCGCGATCAGTGCCCCGGCACCCCGGCTGGAGCAATGGTTGACGCCACGGGCTGTGAGCCGGATGCAGATCGCGATGGCGTAGCCGATGTTCGTGATGCCTGTCCTGATACCCCACGCGGGGCCAAAGTAAACAGCCGTGGCTGCGAACTTGATAGCGATAACGACGGTGTCGTAGACAGTCAGGATCTATGCCCCAACACAACCGCTGGCGCAGACGTGGACGAAACCGGCTGCGAAGGCGTAACCGAAACCATCGAGACCTTTACCATTGAGGTTCAGTTCCCACTCAACAGCTCGGTCATCGGCAATGCTTATGATGCGGAAATCCGCCGCGTTGCAGATGCGCTGAAAAAGAACCCTGAAACCATCGTAGAAATCGCTGGCCACGCCGATAACACCGGCAAGGCAAGCTACAACCAACTCCTGTCACAGCGCCGTGCGGAAGCCGTTGCTGGCCGTTTGACCGGGCCACTGGGGGTTGATCCTGCCAAGGTGAGCGCTAAAGGCTATGGAGAAACTGAGCCGGTTGCATCTAACGCTACCGCTGCTGGCCGTGCTGAAAACCGTCGGGTTGAAGCGCGCATTCAGATTCGCCGTTAATCAGGCATGGGTTTGAAGACAAGCAAGTGAAGTTAAGAAAGGCGCTCTCGGGCGCCTTTCTTTTTGACAGCATCCAGCAACAGGTTTCGGGGCGTCAGAGATCGAGCACAGAAGCGGCCGAACCGCACACCGTACCCCTGTTCTTCTAGAAAGACCGCGTAATCCAGAACCAGCCACAACTCCATAGGCCGACGGAATACATGCCGGATAAGCTCGTAACGGCGAACATCTTTATGGCGCTGCACGCCATGGGCAAGCCAAGTATCAAAATCTGTGTGTGCTGGCAAAACAAGCTGCTTTTTACTGGCAGCCCAATGGCAAAAAGCCGCGAATCCCTGATGCATTAGCTGTGGTGAGTAGGACGGCACGGGCAGATATTCATCCACCCCGCGCAGCGAGCGCTGGAGACCATCAAATCCCAACCGCCACTGGTTCAATGTAGTTGTTTGCTCTCTAACGCCGGTTGGCGCTGTTACCGTTTCCCTCACGGCTAAGCGCATAGCATCACGACTGAGCACAAGCCTTCCCTCGTGCTTAGTTGCGCGCTCTGATAGCGGCTTGTACAGACCATCAGCAGTCTTGTGATAGCAGCAAGGCGATAGGCTTAACCGCGGCACCTCTGCAGCGGCTCCTTGTATCAACAACTGCCGATGAAGATCCCCACATGCGTGCAGAGCTGCTACATGAGTACCATCTGGCAGTGGCACATGGGGCACCATAACATCCTGACAATGGATCTGAACCGAGTCTCCAAAATGGGCAACTAGCCGGTTGCCATCGGCTACCAGCTTCGAATTCCATTCATAACCCTTAACTAGACTTTGACTCTGTGCGGCGAGAGTTCGAGACAAATGCCCCTTGCCACAGCACCAATCCAAAATCGGTTGCTGCAGCGGCTTCAAGGCAGCTGTAAAAGCACCCGCCTGCTCACGCTTGCGTCCCGGCATATCCCTTGCTCGGATTTCAGGCAGCGTCGCTTCTAAAACATCAGCGGGTTTAGGGGCTAATTCCGGCACATCAACTAAGTTGGCGTACAACGCCAGTTCTGGCAGGTATTGGGCCGCCATACTTGCCAGCTTTGCTGGCTCACCATCTAACTCAGCACATTCAGCATCGCTAAGTCCCATCAATAGTTGCGCGAGATCAAGATGGCTGTGAATCCACCCCGGCACCGGCTCAATAAACGGAGCTGGCTGCCAGATTATCTGATGCCGCACAAGCCACTTATTGAGCGCCTTCCACCGCGAGTAAAGCGAACCGGTGGCCGAGGAAACACTCACTCCCGATAGCGCCCCGGTCGGAAGGCATCCAAACATACAGCAGGCTCTTCACCATCTAACACCTGCGCAATGACATCTGCACTGCCCGCCGCAAAGGTCCAGCCAAAGGTCCCGTGGCCGGTGTTCAGATACAAGTTTTCTCGGGGGCCGCGACCGATGATGGCAGGTCCATCGGGAGTCATTGGCCGAAATCCGGTCCATGTTTCCGCGGCATCCAGATCTGCACAACCGGGGTAACGGGACTCTACAGATTTGCGAATAGTGGCTATACGCGCTTCTGGAATGTCGCGGTTAAAATCCGCCAGCTCCACAAAGCCGGTTGAGCGCAAGCGGTCGCCCAATCGCGTGGAAACAACCTTGTAGTTGTCATCATGAATGGTGGAAACCGGCGCGTTATCCGGGTTTTTCAGAGGTACAGTAATGCTATAGCCCTTAATGGGATAGATGGGCAGCTTGAGACCCAAAGGCCGAACCAACTCATCAGACCAACAACCTGCGCTGATCACAAAGGCGTCTGCCTCAAGGGTTTCTTGTTGGCCGTTCTCGTTTTGCAAAACCACCGATTCAACCGCTTGGCTATTGGCTACCAGCCGCTTCACCTGAACGTTGTAGCGAAAATTCACGCCCTTTTCTTCGCAGGCTTTAGCCAATGCCAGCGAAAATAAGTGGCAGTCGCCGGTGCCATCGGTGTCATAGCTTAAAGCACCGTAGAGTGGCCCCTTTTCTGACATCCCGGGCTCGGCCTCGTAAACCTGCTTCGGTGTCAGCAACCGGGAAGCAATGCCCATTTCGTTGAGCAGTCGATGGGTGCCGCGATACACTTCTAACTCTTCAGGCGTGCTGGCAAGATGCAAGAGACCACGGTGGCCACCATCAAACCCTAGATCAAGTTCTTCTTCCAACTTCAGAAAACGCTCACGGCTGTGAATACCAAGGCGAAGCATAGCGCGTTTATTAAAGCCGAATAGGCCGGGCGACCAGGCGTACCTTAGAGTCGAAAACATGAACTGCACAGCTGCAAGAGATGGCGGCATGCGCAGCTTTAACGGGCCATCCTGCTTAACAAGCCAGGGCAGCGCCTTAAACACCATGCTCGGATCAGCCCACGGGTAAACCACGCCGTATGAGCGTTGCGCTGCATTGCCCTTGCTGGTTTCACTTCCTGCCATGCTAAGACGTTCAAGCACCGTCACCTGATGACCACGACGGCTCAATTCCCAGGCTGTGGTTACACCCACAACGCCACCACCAATTACGACAACGTGCATCTGCACCTCCCACCCTGAATCAAACCGGAACAGCGACATTCATTAAGGAAACCCCTTATGGATGAACGTAGGCCAATAAACAGACAACTGGTAGACTCTTATGTTTCACGCCTAAGAGTAGCAGTCAAACCGACTGCCTGTACCGGAGCCTAGCACCTGTTCATGAGTAAAAAACGTCGCGAGATTCCCGTATTCGATCACCCGATTATCGAAACCCACTGCCATCTGGACTATCTCAAGGAGCGCCCGCTAGAGGAAACTCTGGCGCAGACACGGCAGGTGAATATCGAACGGGTAATTACCATTGCCGTGGCACCGGATAATTTAGCAAAAGTTAGAGAGCTCAGCACAAAGGCACCATGGTTGTATGGTACTCAGGGAATCCACCCCCATGAGGCAGAAACCTATAACGATGCCGTAGAGGCAGAGATCCGCGCCCACGCACGAGACGAAAAGATTGTTGCCGTTGGCGAGATTGGGCTGGACTATTTTTATGACAAAGCCGATCGCGCCACCCAGCGAGACGTCTTTCGGCGCCAGCTTCAAATTGCCTGCGACAGTGACCGCCCGGTCGTTATCCACAGTCGGGAGGCAGACGAAGAAACCATCGCTATACTGAAGGAATTTGAACAGTCTCTTAAGCGCCGAGGGGTAATCCACAGCTTTACATCCGGCCCCGGTCTTGCCCAATATGCATTGGATCAGGGTTGGAATCTGGGCTTTAATGGTATTACGACCTTCAATAAGGCAGAAAATGTGCGAGATATCGTTCGTATGGCCCCCATCAGTCAAATCCTTCTGGAGACCGACGCGCCTTTCCTCACGCCGGTACCCTATCGTGGCAAGGAGAACGCGCCCTTTTACCTACCGTTTGTCGCTGAAAAAATTGCAGAGGTAAAGGACTTACCGCTGAACGATGTGATTACCCAAACCTACCACAACAGCCTGAGAACGTTTTTCCCAGCGCCATGATCAAACGCATCCCCGTCTCCGCGTTGAAGGTCGGCATGTACATTTCCGACCTGAACAACGACTGGATTCCCCACAACACGCAACGCAGGCGCGGCGTAATCAAACGGGATGAAACCATCGAAAAAATCCGCAAGATGGGGGTGCAGTTTGTTTACATTGACGTGCAAAAGGGAATCGACAGTCAGGATTCAGAAACTGCGGCAGAAGTAGATGCGCGTAATGACGCAGCCCTGCAAAAAGCTGGCGAACAGACGCCAGGGGTTGCACCGAAGGTGTCTCTTTCAGAAGAGATGATTATTGCGATGGGCGTTCATTCGCAGGCACAGGAGTTGGTTAGCAGCTTCATGAGCAGCGCAAAAATGGGCGCACCTGTTGATGTGGCGCCCATTCACAAACTTGCGGATGAGTTGCAGAGCTCGGTATCCCGTAACGCCAATGCGCTGGGGTGTCTGGGCCGGATACGTGAAAAAGACAATTACTTGCTCGAACACTCGGTAAACCTGAGCGTGCTGATGACGCTTTTCGGGCAATATCGCCAACTTCCCGCAGATGTGATGCATCAAACGGTTGTTGGCGCCCTGCTCCACGACCTTGGCAAAATCCTAACGCCCGATGAAGTGTTGCACAAACCCGGCCGCCTTTCGCCGGAAGAGTTTGAAGTAATGAAGCTCCACGCCCGGCACTCCCGGGACATTCTCTCTGCAACAGAAGGCATAGGTGAGCTTACTGTGATCACTGCAGCGCAGCATCACGAACGAATGGACGGTTCCGGTTACCCGGAAGGCCTAAAGGGCGAAGAGATCTCGGTATATGGGCGCATGGTAGCCATTACAGACGTGTATGATGCAATTACTGCGGACCGCGTATACCACAAGGGCATGACACCGACTCAAGGCCTGAAAAAACTTTTGGAATGGAGTGGAAGTCATCTGGACGCAGCGCTGGTGAAACAGTTCATCCGCTGCATTGGTTTGTACCCGGTCGGGTCTCTTGTTTTGCTGGATAGCGGGCGGCTCGGTGTTGTGGTTGAGATCAACGAGGAAGATCAGCGCCTCCCTGTGGTGCGGGTGATGTACCACACGAAATTTCGAATGCCGATTACAGTGACAACCATTGACCTCTCGAAATCGGGTAATCAGGATCGTATTCTACGCTCGGTTGATCCTGACGATTACCAAATTGATGTGCGCAAGTTTCTTAGCTGACCTCGGCTGTTCTGTCGACTTAACTTAGCGATAAGAAAACACCCATTAGAACCGGCGATAAAAACGACAGCAAAAAGCCCGATGCAATGGCCACTGGCACACAGCTCAGGCCTCCACTGCTGCGAATCACCGGCAAGGTAAAATCCATGGATGTAGCCCCGCCATAACCAATAGCCATAGCTGGCCGACTGCCTATCAGCAAGGGAATGATGGCAAGGGCAATGATCTCGCGCAGTACATCGTTCAGAAAAGCCACACCGCCCCAGGCAGGCCCAAGGGCTTCCCCGATCACAATGCCCGAGAGAGAATACCAGCCAAACCCCGAAGCTAGGGCCAGCACCTCGTTCCACGGCAAGCCCAACACCGGAATCAGCAGCACGCCACCCAGCAAAGAGCTGAGCACAAGCATGAATGCGATCCCCAAGCCCTGTGTGTTCATCAACAGTTTTCGCAACGAAAGCCCGGCATTGCGCAATTGCAGACCAATCAGGAACAACAGCAACATAAGCGACCAGGTAGCCAGTTGCTCCGCCTGCGGCAGTGCTGGCAGCAAGAAATAACCTAAAATCAGCCCCACAAACACCGCAAGCAGAGGCTTCAGGGCCGCCATGAAAAGCCGCACATAGCCGGTATTTCCCGCAGACCCATCCCGATGTTCGGGCACCATGGGCTGCCATCGATGAAATAACCACAGTCCGGCCATATTCGCTACGAACAGAACAACCACCAGAACGGACATTTGGCTGGCCATGGTGCCAAGTTGGCTAGACAAGCCTTCCATCTGGCCCAAGCCTAACCCCAGCAATGCCAGAATAAAGTACACCAGCGCTTCGACCGTGTAGTGGATTCCAGTCATAAGCCGCCGGTTTTTCAGCGCCAAAGCGAAGCCTAAAAAAAGTGGGGCAAGAATCAATAAAGCGTCGGTAAACACTAATGCACCGACGAGCCGGAAGGCTTGGAAGACCCAGAGGGCAGAGAGGCTTCTGTGCGGTCCTGTACCAGCACCCAAGGCGCCACAACCACAGCCCAGAGTTCGGCATCACGGTCGTACCAAGCTCGCGCCATGTCGGGAGGCACATCGCCCACATCACCTGCAGCAAGCCACTGCTCAAACAGTGCACGGTTATCTGCAGTAAGCTCGGAGGCTACATCTAACAAATCCAGAGCTTTGCCGACGCGTACAACCTGGCCTCGGGCATAATAAGTTTGTAACTCGTGCCAGCGTATGCGGGAAGTTTCCAGATTAAGCTTAGCTTTGGTTTCATCGTTATTGCGAGAGGACGACATAACAGCCTTTTGCGACGGTGACAGTAAAAACGGCAGAAGCTTAACCGATTGCATGAGCCTCGTTCCAGATCTCCCTGATCTGATCAGCCAGTGTGAGTGGGTCAAAGGGTTTTGGGATAACACCGGCCGCACCCAATGCGAGGTAGCTCTGAACTTCATTACTCTGGACTTTTGCAGTCATGAACACTGCTGGCACTTTGGCGTAGTCCGGCAAGGCACGAATCGCCTGCAAAGTAGCCGGGCCATCCATGCAGGGCATCATGACATCCAGCACAATCAACTGAGGCCTGCATTCTTCTATTTTTTCCAACGCCTGTTGCCCCGACTCACATGCCGTAAGCTCAAATCCGCCAATGGCCTCCAAAGCCAGTTCCGCAACCGTTCGGATATCCGGCTCGTCTTCAACCATCAAAATACGCTTTAAGCTTTCAGGTGCCATTTCGACTGCCCTCTTGGCTGTCTTCTCGGTTTTCAATACCTAGCCGTCGCAACAGTATGCGGCACTCGGGGCTATCTGCCTGTTCGGCTGCTAGTAGCGCCGCAGTGCGCATAACCAACTTAGACTGGCTAACATTGCTTCTGCTAACAAAATATACGGCACCAATAAGCTCTCGAAGATCAAGCGGTAAGCGCCACTGCACTTTGATTCGGTTTCCAAGCTTTTCCGCCCAATAGGCAAGTGCAGAGTCAATCTGTTCTATTTCGGGAGGATCACCGGATTCATCAGAATGGTTCTGTAAAACTTTCAGCGCAGCCAACTCACCAGCCCTGCTCAACAGGCCAGCAGTGTAGTAGATCGCTGGTTTATCGCCAATTCGTTGAGCCAAAGCCCGGGCAGACTCCGCCACCTGCAACGCCTGCTCCTGCTCTTGGCGTGCACGCTCCGACAAGCGTGAACAAGCGAGCTTTCCCGAAATATCCAGAGAAAGGGCCAAAGCTTGATTAAGGGCCATAGCAACGCCAATCACACTGATGGCTTCCCTGAGCGTTTTTACCGGTGTGCCGGAACGGCGAAAAGACGCGCTGTTCGCCACATCCAGCATTTTTGCACTTAGGGATGGCTCTTTTTTCCAGTGTTCCGCCAAGGCTATGGCATCCAACTCATCTCGCTTTTCTATGAGTGCAAGAATTTCACCGGTGTCGATCTGTCCTGGTAGTTGGATCGCAGAATTGCAGGCCGCCTCCATTTTGTCTTCCAGCGTATTACTTGACGTATCGCCAAGATCGATTGAGCTGGGCACCAGAGCTGTCAGCCGTTGATGTAGAACGTCCACTTGAAATGGCTTGCTGACGTAACCGCTAATACCCAGATGGGCCGCGGCCAAAATGGAGTCACGGTCTGCGCGGCCACTGATCATAAGCACTGGGACATCACGGCTCGTGTTCCGCACTGCGCGAATCAACTCAAGCCCTGAGCCATCCGGCAGGTTCCAGTCAGCAATCACTAGGTCCGCCGGCTTTTTCTGCCAACTGCTTATTGCCGATTGTATCAGGGTACATAGCTTAATAGACGCACCGGGATAGGCGCCCGCCACAACGGTCTCGAGTAGATCGCCAACCAATTCATCATCTTCGAGAATCAAAACATCCATAATGACGCTCTGAATTTGCAAATAATCATCAAGATAGGTCACCAGCGGCCAGAGTAACGCCATTACGCCCGGCGCGCTTGCGTTGATACAAAGCTTTGTCGGCGGCTTCAATAGCCTGCTCACCGGATTCATAAGCGTTGAGGGTAGCAACACCGGCACTGAAAGTTACCGAAAACTCCGTGCTTCCGGCATTGAACACCAGCCGGGCGAAATCCTGGCAAAGTGCTTCGAGTATGTCTACGGCTTCGTCCATGGTGCACTCCGGCATCACAAGCACAAACTCCTCGCCTCCGTAGCGGCCGATAATGTCGGTGCTACGTAGCCGGTGGCGCAACAGGTTGGACAAAGCCTTAATCACCACGTCACCAGTGCCATGACCGTAGGAGTCATTGACCTGCTTAAAGTGATCCAAGTCCAGCATCGCAACCACCGAATTATGACCGTAGCGGGCGCAGCGTGCGTGCTCGCGGTTGAGTTCGGTTTTGGCTAGGGCGTGCTTTAATAGGCCGGTGAGGCTGTCGAGAGATACCAGCTTATCGAGCTGCCGGGCACGATAACAGCGTATTCTCGCAGTGCGAACCAAAAACTGATCTGAGACGGGTTTGGTCACAAAGTCATCACCGCCCCGCGCAAGTACATCCAGTTGCAGGTCGCGGTCTTCTTCAGACGAAAAGAAAATAATAGGCAGGCTCAGCCATTCAGCTTGAAACCGCAGCATACGAGCCAACACTGGGCCATAGTACTGGCCCATCTGCACATCCATCAACAGAATATCCGGCCGAAAATCCGCCAGTTCCGACAATAAGCGGGATGGGTCATCCAGCGCCCGAACCTGCAAGCCGCCACTGGTAAGAACCAACCGATAGTGTTCCAGCAGTTCTATATCATCGTCCACAATCATCACTCGCCCGGTGAGCGTTGCCAGCCCTTCTGCCAGAAGCTGCTCTACCCGGTCTGCGAGCGCAGGAATGTCGTGGGGCTCATCCACACAAGCATCAATACCCAAAGAAGCCAGCCGGTAGCGCGTAGTAAAGTCATGGGCGCCACTAAAACAAATCACTGGAAGGCTTCGAAGCTTAGACAGCCAGGCTGCACCCTCATCTTGTAACAATGTATCTCTGATCATCACCAGATCAACATCGTCCATGCTGTCCGGCCACTGTTCCCCACTACTCAGACTGCGTATTTGGTATCCATACAACGCCAAACCCTGCGTAATCTGATCTTTAAGCAACTGATCCGGCTCTAGGATCAATACAACCGACTGGCGATCGGCCTCCGCTGGTTTAGGCTTATGCCACTGGGCGGATACCGGTTCGGCTGCACCCAAAAGGCTACCGAGGCTTGAAATGTCACGTTCATAGCCGCCATCCAACAGCTGTTGCAACTGAAGCCGAATGCGTTCGCTGTCTACTCCTTCGGTTACCTGCTCGGCTAAGGGCTTTATTGCAATCTCAAGCTTGCGGGCCTGTTCGCCAAGCTGGGTAAAGCCCAAAGTGCCCGCTGATCCGGCAAGCCGATGTAATAATTGATAGGCGGCAACCAGCTCGTTAACAGCCTCGGAGCGCTGTGACGCGTTTTGGATATTAGCAACCAGCCCTTGAATATCACCGATCGTTTTATCCCGGAAACGGTTGCGAAGGGTCTCCAGTTTTTTCCGCACATCGGAAGAGAGGCTTTTAGGCATAAAGGCTCTTGTTATTAAATATCGCGCGCAAACGCTGTGAATTCTGGTTCGATTACTGTTCAATCAAAGCAAGTTTTGGAGAAAATTGCCAGACAGGAGCGCGTTTTGACCCACTTATCTCTAGGTACCCGCCTTGCCATCATTGTTATGCTTGGTTGCTTCGCTACCGTTGGTTCTGCTATCTACGTGGCTTACACCGCATTGCTGGAAGACTTTGCAACCAATTTGTCCGCACAACAGGCAAACGAAACCGCCCACATTTCAAGCTTAGTCAGTCAGGATCTGGAGCTCCGAACCAATGCTCTGGCTCAGTTCGCAAGCATTCTAAGCCAAGATGATCAGTTGCTACCTGAAGCGCAACTCACGAGCCTGCTCAAAAAGCAGCAAAAGCTGAGTGAGCTATTCCCCCATAGCCTTACCGTTTCAAACGCTAACGCCACGCTCATTGCGGAAAACACGTTTGTTCCGGACAGGGTAGGCACCAATTACGCAGACCGGCCCCACTGGCGGGAAGCCATGACAACCCGCCGCCCCGTGATCAGCCGCCCCTTGATAGGCCGCGCAACAGGCATACCCCTGATGGTATTTATTGCACCTATCGAGAGTGATAACGGAGAACTTCTGGGCTTCGTTACCGGCACCATGAAGATGCATCAGTCGCTTCTGATACCTGACAGCATTCGAAATAGCACCAGCCAAGACGCCATCTCTCTGGTAGTCGACTCGTCTAACTTCTTGTTTATAGAGGGGTCCCCCAACGGCAAAGCAATCGAGAACCTACCCGACCCCGGAGAGAATTTACTGATTGATGCCGCCCTTTCGGGCGTCAGTTTTGGAGAGGTTGAGATCAGCTCGGGGGAGACACTGATCTATGCAACCAGTCACTTACAGCGTTTAGGCTGGCTTTTTATACGTGCTGTACCAAAATCTCTGGCAACTGCGCCTGCCCAACAGGCGTTCAACCGCTTTGTGGCGCTCAGCGTCAGCCTAACTTTGTGCATCTTGCTGGTAACTTATCTTGCTCTTCGCTCTACGACCGCCTCTCTCTCCCAAATGACTCGACGCATACGCTCAATGATCAAGAAACCGGAGTCTTCCCGGCGCCTACTACAAGAGGGTGCTCCAGAGGTGCGTGACTTAGCCGAGGCATTTAACCAATTAATGGATGAACGGGACGCCACCAACCGACTCAAAGACAACTTTGTTTCCAATGTCAGCCATGAATTACGCACTCCTTTAACCTCAATGAATGGGGCCTTGCGCCTGCTACAGTCTGGTACTGCAGGCGAACTACCTGATCGCGCCAAGGAGTTAACGGTGCTAGCCCTACGTAATGGTGAACGCCTGCAAAGACTCATCGGCGACATGCTCGATTTCAGCAAACTTTCCAGCGGCAAACTGCGCGTAAGCTTTGAAGATGAAGATCTGCAGACATTGCTCGCCGAAACCGTTGGTGACAATGAAGCAATGGCACGAGAGTTCGGTGTAAAGCTGGCTGCTCCCAACATACCTGCTATTTCTCTGCATACCGATGGCCACAGGTTGCGGCAAATTCTTGATAATTTTGTCAGCAACGCCATCAAGTTTTCGCCAAAAGATGGCCTGGTGACGCTCAGTGCCGAAAAAACCGGTCAAAACACCCTCCGCATCACTGTCAGCGATCAGGGTAAGGGTGTTCCAGGAGGTTTTCAGAAGATGATTTTTAATCGCTTTGCTCAAGCAGAAACAGGCACTACCCGCGCCACTAGCGGCACAGGGCTGGGCCTAGCAATCAGTCGCCAGCTTGCCAAACTGCTGAACGGCAGCGTTGGATATTACAATAAAAATGGCGCGCATTTTTGGGTTGAATTACCCCTGAGCAAAACAACGTCATCGGAGGGAACCTCATCATGATAGCTCCCGAATTCCCGGCCGATGAAAGTAAGCGGCAAGCGGCACTGGATCAATTGCGAATTCTCGACACGCCGCCAGAAGCACGCTTTGACCGACTCACCCGCATGGCAGCTAGACTTCTGGACGCACCCATCGCAGTGATTTCTCTGGTTGACCGGGACCGGCAATGGTTCAAATCCTGTATAGGACTGGATGTCAGTGAAACCCCTAGAAGCGTCTCCTTTTGCGGCCACGCCCTTTTCGACAACCAAGCGCTGGTGGTTGAGGATGCGCAAAAAGACGAACGCTTCCGTGATAACCCGCTGGTCACCGGCGGCCCGAATATCCGGTTTTATGTAGGTACGCCTTTGCACAGTGCAGATGGCTATGCCCTTGGCACACTCTGTGTTATCGACCGTAAGCCACGCACCCTCAGCGAAGAAGACCGCCAATGCCTGCGCGACCTCGCCGACTGTGCTGAGGAGCAGATCAGCGCCCGGGCACTAGCCATTCACTATCGGGATCAGGAGCTGGAGAAACAGAGCGAATCTCTGGTTATGCTCAAACAGCTTGCGGATATGGTACCGGGCGGCCTGTACCAATTCCGCCGTTATCCCGATGGCAGCATGTGCTTTCCCTATAGCAGCAAGGGGATAGAGCGTTCTTTCGGCGTCACTCCGACTCAAGCCCAAACAGATGCTGCCTCTCTGTTTGCGATAATTGACCCCGAAGACGCCCCAACTGTGATCGCGACCATCGAGGAGTCATCCCGACAGCTAAGCACTTGGTCTATCCAATTCCGAATACGTCGGCCAGATGGCAACATACGCTGGATTGAAGGCCACTCAACGCCACAGAAACTGCCAGACGGCAGTATTCTCTGGCACGGCTATCTGGAAGACATTCACGAAAGAAAGCGCGCCCTGCTGGCTCTTCAGGAAAGTGAGCAACAATTACGGCGCCTGTTCGAGCTGGCACCCTCGGGTATCGTTCTTGCGGATTACCGTACGGCTGGAATCATCGATGTAAATGCCGCTCTGCTGAACTCAACAGGCTATCGCAAAGACGAGTTCATGAAACTGGGCTATCGCCAACTGCTTAAACCTATGAAGGACTCATTACGTGCCGAAGCTCTAGGGCAATTAGAGCAAAAGGGCTATTTCGGCCCCATCGAGCAAGAAATTATCGACTGCAACGGTAACGCCTACCCTGCAATCGTGCACAGTATGCTGATACATGATTCCTCAGGGCGGAAGCTGCTTTGGGTACTGGCGGAAGATATTTCCGAGCGCAAGAAAGTCGAGCGTCTGAAAAACCAATTTGTGTCTACCGTTAGCCACGAGCTGCGTACACCACTCACTTCTATTACTGGCGCTATCGGGTTGGTGGCAGGTGGTGCAACCGGGGCACTTTCGCCAAAAGCACGGGGTATGTTAACCATTGCCGAACGCAATGCCCGTCAATTGGCAACGCTGATCGACGACCTTCTGGACATTGAAAAGCTCGTGGCAGGCAAGCTGAACATCAATATGCAACACCAGCCCTTACAGCCTCTGCTGGAGCAAGCGGTCAATGCAAACCAGCCTTATGGCGCACAACGTGGGATCACCATTCATCTTGCGCAGGAAATACCAGAAACCAACATAGTAGTAGACGGCCAGCGCCTATCGCAGGCGTTCAATAATTTGATATCCAACGCAATAAAATTCTCACCCGACCGAGGCCGCGTCGACGTATCGGCTGAACTGCAGATATCGGAAGGAAAGCCAACAATTACAATTACCGTGCACGACAGCGGCAAGGGCGTTCCGGATGCCTTTCGGGACCAGATTTTTCAGCGCTTTGCCCAGGCAGACAGTTCCGACACCCGCAGCCAAGGCGGGACGGGGCTTGGCCTCGCCATAACCCGCGAGCTCATTACTGTGATGGGAGGCGAAGTCGGCTTTGAGTCTATGCCAGAGCAAGGCGCCAGTTTCTGGGTGCGCCTTCCGATCGCCGACACCAATCCATAAAAAAACCGGCAGCCCCCGTTTAAGGGACTGCCGGCCCAGCTCTTCATCTATAACAAATAAGCCGTCGGCTTAGGCAGACTTGAGCATTTCACGCACCACATAGTGCAGGATGCCACCGTGGTGGAAGTACACCGCCTCGTTGGCTGTATCGATCCGCGATTTCAAATCGCAAGTTGCAGTGGAACCATCCTTATAGGTTACCGTCATGGTCAAGGTTTGGCCCGGCGTTATATCACCGGACAATCCATTGATACTGATGGTCTCCTCACCGGTGAGTTTCAGACTCTTGCGGTCTGCACCTTCCGGGAACTGCAGCGGCATTACACCCATACCAATCAGGTTAGAGCGGTGAATCCTTTCATAAGACTCCGCCACCACCGCACGAACGCCCAGCAAGCGTGTGCCCTTGGCAGCCCAGTCGCGGCTTGAGCCGGTTCCGTATTCCTTACCGGCAATCACCACAAGCGGTGTTCCCTGTTCCTGATACTTCATGGCGGCGTCATAAACCGGCATTTGCTCCCCGGTGGGTACAAATTTGGTGAAACCACCTTCAACGCCATCCAGCATTTCGTTGCGGATACGCACGTTGGCAAAGGTGCCGCGCATCATCACCTCGTGGTTACCGCGACGGGAACCATAGGAGTTGAAGTTTTTCGGCTCGACCCCTCGCTCCTGCAAATATTTACCTGCAGGACTGTCGGCACTGAAGGAACCGGCTGGAGAAATATGGTCGGTAGTTACCGAATCCCCTAGCAAAGCCAGAATATTCGCGTCGACAATATCCTCAACCGGGTCAGGCTCCGGCCCCATGCCTTCGAAGAAGGGCGGGTGCTGGATGTAAGTGGAGTCCTCAGACCATGTGTACACTTTGGTTTGTGGCACTTCCAAGGCCTGCCATGTGGCATCGCCATCAAACACCGCAGCATATTCAGTGCGGAACATATCCGTTTTGACTTTTTCGACAGCCTCAGCGACTTCCTGCTGGCTTGGCCACAGGTCTTTCAGGTACACCGGATTACCGTCCCGGTCTTCACCGAGCGGCTCTTCTGCCAGATTCAGGCGCACGTTACCGGCTAATGCATAGGCTACAACCAAGGGTGGCGACGCCAACCAGTTGGTTTTCACCAGCGGATGTATGCGGCCTTCAAAGTTACGGTTACCCGACAACACCGATGCAACCGTTATATCTCCATCGGTAATGGCTTTCTCAACCTCATCCGGCAGTGGGCCGGAGTTACCGATACAGGTGGTACAGCCGTAACCGACCAGATCAAAGCCCAGCTTGTTCAGGTCCTCTTGAAAGCCGCCAGCTTCAAGATATTCGGTCACTACTTTGGAGCCGGGCGCCAGAGAGGTTTTCACCCAAGGCTTGGTTTTCAGCCCTTTCTCCACAGCTTTGCGCGCCACTAGACCCGCAGCCATCATTACGCTCGGGTTGGATGTATTGGTACAGGAGGTGATGGCTGCAATCACCACTGCACCAGGATCCAGACGCGTATCCTGCCCGTCCAGAGTCAGCTCGCGGCTACAGGGGTGACGGTAGCTTTTATCGACGCCCACGGCGGTTTGTCCGCCTTCCGATTTGAGTTCCATTTCACGCTTTTCAGGTGCGTCCGGGCCACCCTCGGCGGTTTCCATCAACAACTCAAAAGCCGCTTTCATGTTCTTCAGGGCAACCCGGTCTTGAGGCCGCTTCGGCCCAGCCATGCTGGCCTCAACATCTCCCATATCAAGCTCAAGTGTGGCCGTGTAAGCCGGCTCATGCCCTGGCTCGCGCCACAAGCCCTGAGCTTTGGCGTAAGCTTCCACAAGCTCGATCTGCTCGTCGTCGCGACCGGTCAGGCGCAGGTATGTGAGGGTTTGGTCATCCACTGGGAAAAAGCCGCAGGTTGCGCCGTATTCCGGCGCCATATTGGCAATGGTGGCACGATCCGCTATCGGCATATCTTTCAAGCCGTCGCCGTAGAATTCTACGAACTTGCCCACCACGCCTTTCTTGCGCAGCATCTCAACAACGGTCAGTACCAAGTCTGTAGCCGTGATGCCTTCGCGCAACTTGCCCGTCATTTTGAAACCAACCACTTCTGGTATCAGCATGGATACGGGCTGGCCGAGCATGGCTGCTTCTGCTTCAATACCACCAACACCCCAGCCAAGAATACCGAGGCCGTTAATCATGGTGGTGTGGGAGTCTGTACCCACCAGCGTATCGGGGTAGGCGATGGTTTTGTCGCCCTGCTCTTTTTGCCACACGGTTTTGCCGAGATACTCAAGGTTTACCTGATGACAAATCCCCGTTCCCGGCGGAACCACGCGGAAGTTATCAAAGGCTTGCTGGCCCCAACGCAGGAACTCGTAGCGTTCCTCATTGCGCTGCATTTCAATGGCAACGTTATCGTTAAAGGATGATGAGCTACCGAACCTGTCAACCATTACCGAGTGGTCGATAACCAAATCCACAGGCGACAGAGGGTTGATCAGGGCAGGGTCTCCGCCAGCCTTTTTAACCGCCTCGCGCATGGCGGCCAAATCAACGACGCCGGGCACACCGGTAAAGTCTTGCATTAGCACCCGGGCCGGGCGGAATTGAATCTCGGTGTCTGAGCGTTTGTCTTTCAGCCACTGCACCATGGCGTCTACGTGGCTTTGATCCACGGTTACGCCGTCTTCGTTGCGCAGCAGGTTTTCCAAAAGGACTTTCAGGGAAAATGGCAAACGGTTAATGTCGCCAAGGGATTCGGCCGCTTTGGGCAGGCTGTAATAATGAAAGGTTTTTCCACCAGCACTCAGGCTGGTGAGGGTATTTAGGCTGTCTTTGCCAAGGCTGTTATTAGACATAATTGTGCCTCCGTTCTTCGTCATGATCCGAGCACTTTTACAGCTGGCGCTGCGACCTCAGACAAGCAGGCTGGCGCAAAAGTCAGGGAATGTGAAGTCAACTACTACTATTGCATCGAATAATTATAGTTCAACCTCACTTTGGTGAATGTTCGGTATTCAGGCAATCATTGCCAGCGTACAAAATTTAAACGAAATATGATTTGCGAGCCCATCACCTAGGGTTAAGGTAAACTTTTGCTGACTATATTTTTCAACAGGTAATCTGCATTGCTGGCGCTTGATCATTTTTTTGTACTCAACCCCACAGCCGACAAGTTGGTGACGGGCCAATACGACACCGCTCTGGTTGCTCTATCACTAGTTATTGCTATCGGTGCATCGTATCTGGCCCTCACTCTTGCAGCAGCAGCGCGACGCAGTACAACGGCTCATCTACAGCGCCTGCATTTAGTCAGCGGCTCAGCGGCTCTAGGGTTTGGCATCTGGTCGATGCACTTTATTGGTATGCTGGCCTTCGAAATGCCCGCGATGGTTCACTACCACCCTTGGATTACCGCAATTTCAGCGGCACCCAGCCTGCTTGCGTCTTGGGTAGCCCTAAGTTTGCTTTCTGGCCATGATCTAACCCGCTCACGCTTGCTGGGCGGTGGCGTGATTGTTGGGGCAGGCATCGGAACCATGCATTATCTGGGTATGGCAGCGATGGAAATCGGGCCAGCTCTAAGGTACGACCCATTTCTATTTGTGTTGTCTATTGCTGTTGCGGTTCTGCTGGGCACTTTGGCGTTGTGGATCAGTTTCGGCCTGCGGCATAGAACCAACATGCGCGGATACAAACGCCGCCTTTTTGCCGGAATCGTGATGGGGTTGGCCATCGCCGGTATGCACTATACCGCCATGGAGGCGGCTCGTTTCATCGGCGAACCCGACCCAGGGTTTCTTCCCGGCAGTAACCGCCACACTGCACTTGCCCTTACGATTGCCTTCATCACCGTTAGCCTCAGTTTATTAGCCGCTAGTGTGAATGCCTTAGCCCGTTACTGGGCGCTAATGAGGCGAAGCCAAGAAACAGCGAGTGAAATCAAAGCTATTTTAGACGCTGCTGTGGATGGCATAGTGAAGATTTCCGACCGCGGCATCATTTTATCATTCAGCGAATCCGCCGAAAGGATTCTGGGTTACAAGTCAGCAGAGGTTATCGGAAAAAATGTGAACATGCTGATGCCCAACCCCCACCGTGATGCCCATGACAGTTATCTGAAGAACTACCTGCGTACCGGAGAACGCAAGATCATTGGCTCCAACCGCGAGGTGTGGGCTCTCCATAAGGATGGCCATCAGGTTCCCGTTCTGCTTGCGATAGGCGAATCCAAGCTGGGCGGCATCAGTACCTTTGTTGGCTTCTTAACGGACATCTCCGAACGCCACAAAATGGAAACCGAGCTGCGGCAAGCCAAAGAGGAAGCGGAACAAGCAGCTGCGGCTAAAAGTGCCTTCTTGGCCAACATGAGCCATGAAATACGCACGCCCATGAATGCCATCATCGGCTTCACGGACTTGGTATTGGACACGCCTCTACAAGAGGCTCAGGCACGGCACTTGTGCGTTGTGAAAACCTCTGCCAGATCACTTCTGAGCCTGCTGAACGACATTCTGGACTCAGCAAAGCTCGATGGCGGTCACATCGAGTTTGAAATCCGGGATTTCAATCTCAGACAACTTTGTGAACAAATCATAGCAACCCAATCACTCAGCGCTGGCCGCAAAGGCCTTTATCTGAACTTTGATTATCAGGCCGGGGATTTTTTCAAAGGTGACCCCTTGCGCATTCAGCAGGTGATCTTGAACCTGTTAAGCAACGCCGTAAAATTCACGCAAACCGGTGGTGTCACCCTAAGAATTCACTACACAGAAGCAGAGAAAGTAGTGATTTTGGTTGAAGATACCGGCGTCGGCATCCCTGCGGACCGCCTTGATAAAATCTTCGAACCCTTTACTCAGGCAGACTCCAGTATGACCCGCCGTTTTGGTGGCACCGGCCTTGGAACCACCATAGCCAGACAACTGGCGGAGCAAATGGGCGGGCAGATTACCGTAACCAGCACACCCGGAAAGGGCTCTGTTTTCCGGGTAACTTTAGCGCTTGAGATAGGTGCACCGGTAGACGACGAACAGCACTCCGAGCAAGAAGTTGCTCTACCGCCATTGCGGATTCTGGTTGCCGATGACGTATCACAAAACCTTGAACTGCTGACCACACTCTTGGTCCAGCGAAAGCATCAGGTGGTGACAGCCAACAACGGCCAACAGGCACTGGAGCTCTATCGCGAAGATACCTTCGACTTGGTTTTGATGGACGTGCAAATGCCCGAAATGAATGGCCACGAAGCCACGCGCGCCATCCGTCAATACGAAGCGGCCGAGCAACGGGGTTATACTCCGGTGATTGCACTCACCGCCAGCGTGTTGGAAGCTGATCGTCACGAGGCCCTGCAAGCTGGTATGGACGGTTTTGCCGCCAAGCCTATAGATCTGGCGCACCTGACCCACGAAATGGCAAGGGTGCTAGGCATTAATAGTACTATTGAGAGTACTGTTGATAGTGCCAAGCCAAAGAAAATCGCGGCTCAGGCCACCAATGGGGTCATTGATCAAAGTACTCTAAATCAGCTTTGGCCGAGCGCTGCGAAACACCGTAGCGCGGCCGCCCGGTTTCTGAATGACCCGGACAGCGAACCCGTGACTCTAAGACAGCAAACCGATCACCAAGCTGCTGCCGCACACAGGCTTCGGGGCCTTGCAGGCAATCTAGGCTTCAAACACCTCGCTAACGCATTGGCAGAGCTGGAGTCTCTGTTGAAAACCGGCGCACCAGCGCCCGACTCTTTATGGGACAGCATACAACGCCACTTTGATGCAGCCGACGACTGGCTCCGACAACAGCCCGACCTGCTCGAGAGTGCCCCGGAAACTGTCGCTACGCCGCTGGATACGGGGCTGCTGAACCACGTAATTGAGCGTTTGAGTCAAGGCGAGATGCCGGATAAAGACATAGAGAAGCTCAAGCCGGGACTGCCAGTTGATTGCGTTGAAGCAATGGAGATGCTGCTGGAGGACTTCGAGCCAGAAAAAGCCGCAGACATACTGATCAACTTCCGTAAAACTCTGGAGCCTTGCTGATGCCGACTGATATGAAAACGCTTCTCTTGGTTGACGATGAGCCAGCAAACCTCCAGGTGCTTCGAAACATATTGTCTGACCAGTATCGTTTACTGTTCGCAAAAGACGGTGAACGCGCGCTTGAGCTGGCAAGGAGCGAACGGCCAGACTTGGTTTTACTCGACGTTATGATGCCGGGCATGACCGGTTACAGCGTCTGTGAAACGCTAAAGGCAGAAGACCGAACCAGCAACATTCCGGTTATCTTCGTCACTGCTCTCTCGGGTTCCGAGGATGAAACCCGTGGCTTTGCTCTTGGTGCTGTGGATTACATTGCCAAGCCCGTGAATGCCGCCATTGTTCGTGCCCGGGTCAAAACCCACCTATCGCTTGTGCGCATGGACGAGCTGGTAAAAACCCGCCTGTCCGTAGTGCAACGCCTGGGCCGAGCCGCCGAATACAAAGATAACGAGACGGGGCTGCACGTTATCCGCATGAGCCACTTCTCCAAACTGATCGCGCTGGCAGCAGGTTTTGGAGAAAACTGGGCAGAGACCTTACTAAATGCTGCCCCCATGCATGATGTTGGCAAGATCGGCATCCCCGACGCTATTTTACAAAAACCCGGAAAGCTGGACCCGGACGAATGGGCCGTGATGCAGACACACCCTGAAATTGGAGCAGAGATTATTGGAGATGACGGTTCCAACCTGCTCGACATGGCCCGGGAAGTTGCATTAAATCACCACGAAAAATGGGATGGCAGCGGCTATCCGAAAGGCCTCAAAGGGGCAGATATTCCCGTATCTGCAAGAATTGTCGCACTCGCAGACGTGTTCGATGCACTGACAAGTGAGCGTCCCTATAAAAGCGCCTGGCCGATAGACAAAGCGACCGGGCTAATTCGTGAACAGGCCGGGAAGCAATTTGACCCAGATTTGGTCGAGGCATTTTTCCAATGCCTACCGGCCATTCTGGAAGTTCGTGAACGCTGGCAGGATACCTGATTAGTCAAAAACACGCTGGGTTCGGAGGCTAGCGTGTTTTGTAGTCAGCAATCAATGTATCCACTTCTGCAATCATGCGCCCAATTTCGGCAGCTATAGTTTGAGACTTTGCAGCTTCTTGCACAACATCCTGACTCTGTTCAGCAACTTTTTGAACGCTCTGGTTAATTTGCCCCGAGGCGACCGCCTGCTGCTCAGTCGCCGAGGCTATTTGCAAATTCATGCCATTCACTTCGGCAATCGCGGCTTCAATATCAGCAATCGCCCTGCCCGTCTCAGTCATTGCTCCCAGAGTTTCTTTTGATCGTGTCTGTCCCATCTCAATGGCTGCCAAAGTGGCTTCAGAAACATGCGCTAACCCATCCATCGTCGCACGGATTTCGGTGGTGAAATCCTGAGTGCGGCGTGACAAATTCCGCACTTCATCAGCCACGACTGCGAAACCACGCCCATGCTCACCCGCACGCGCTGCCTCAATGGCAGCATTCAGGGCAAGCAAATTAGTTTGGTCTGAAATATCATTGATTGAAGCGATGAACGTACCGATCGACTGAACCTTTTCTACCAGCTCGGTAACCATTCGAGAAGAGTCTACCAGAGCTGTATTCGTGGCTTCCGTCATGGCAATCGCGCTTTGAATGTGGCGCGTGCCCTCGGCAGATGCACCCGCTGAGTGGGTCGCCGATTCAGCTGCAGACTGAGCGTTGCGTGCCACATCCTGAATGGTTGCCGTCATTTCGTTAGTAGCAGCGGCAGCCTGATCAGTCTGAGCCTGCTGTGCATCCATGATACGGTTAGTTGAATCACTGGCTGCCGTGAGATCTGAAGCGCGGCCATGCAACTGGCCGGAGAGCGTCCGAACAGATTCAATCAACACGGCAAACTTCGTCATCATCATATTAAAAGAAGTAGCGGCAAGATCGCCATTTGCGTTTGCAAGCCGGCCACGCAGGTCATGCTCATCGTCAAAAGCACTAACCAGTGCAATCATTTCCCACGAACGCCTTTGCTCAGCCAACATCTTGACTGCAAAAAAAGACAACACACCAGCCTCAAACACCACAAAAACGGCATGCACTGCTGTAATCGACCAACTACAACCATAGTTGAATAGCATCACTGGCACACCACCAACACTAGCCTCTGACAGCTGTAGCGCCGTCAATGCAAAATGGTGCACTGCGATCAACCCAGCTGCAGCAAGCACTGGTAACCAATCGCGGTAGGCAATCGTGAGCGCCAAAGCAGCAAAAATATGAAAATGCATTTCAATGCGTCCTAACTGGGCCTGAATCATGGTGGCCGAGAACAGCATCAGGCACATAGAGAAAAGCACGCCGCATGCACGGGTTCCACGCAAAAAACTGTAACCGGCGATGGTCAGAGCTCCAATTGCCAACGATGCTGTGAGCGCAAAGCTGTAGGTTCCATAACCCCAAGGCACAAGTAAGCCAACTACCGGCACATGGGCCAGTAAGAGCCAAAGCATGTGACGGTCTACTCGCAATAGGTCTTGCTGTTGCAGGCCTTGGATGTCATTTGTTGCATTCATACGTATACCTCTCATCCAAACCCGCGTTAGGCTGGCTTGCTCAAAATTCGTTCGAAACCCCTATTTACGGCTTAACTTCGGTCCACGCCAATAAGCCGCGCAAGATCGTCGTTAACCCGCGGTAAATCCAACTCGGGCGAGGCATATAAAAGCTGTCTACGGTTGCCTTCTGTTACAACGTAGAGTCTAGCCCCGTGGTTGATCTCTCCGGTTACTGCGCCTTCGTTGGTAGCAAAATCACCATATCGATCAGCCAGCGCCTGAGCTTGCCGGAAATCAGTTGGCCGTACCGCCCTAAAATTCTTGCCCAGTGCCACCATCACCCGGTTCAACTCCCGCTGACTGTCGTTTTCAGGGTCCAGAGTCACAAACACAAAGTTTACGGGTCGATCGAGCCACTGATCGTGTAGAGCTTTTAGGTTAATTAGTTGCAGCGGGCAGACAGTGCCGCAACTCCGATAACCAAAAAACACCACATTCAACCCTTTCTCGGGCACACTCGCACCGGGCAACGGAGGAACAGGCACATCAGTTTTATAGCCGTAATAGCCAGACGTTCCGCCCCATTCACTCGATAACCCCTGAAAAAACGGCAAAACGGCGGCCAACACGAGGGCTGTCAGTATAAGAATGGCGGAGGCAGGTTTCATAATGTGAGTTTCGCCATGGGAGTTTAGATGAGCCTTATACAACGACTGCGGGCTTCATAAGGATTTACGGCCATTTCGGCATATTCTTTAAGCATCATTTTTGCGATCATAAAGCCTATTTATACTGAAGCAGGATCGCCACAAAATATGAAACACGATTGTCACTACCACCCCGGCGACCCTGCCAAATGGCACTGCGGCGAATGCCAAGTGCATTACTGCACCCGCTGCATGCCCGATGCCGACACCCGGCAGCGACGAGGGCTTTGCCCTTCATGCAGCAAAGCCATGCGGTATTTGGGTGCAGCGACGGAAGTTGTACCTTTCTGGAACCGGATTGGATCGTTTTTTCGCTATCCGTTTCACACAGACCCACTGATTGTTATTGCTATCTGCACATTAGTTCCGCTTTTGGCCCCTGCCAATCTAATTGGAATTGTGATTTGGTTGGTGCTGGCATTGGCGCTGTTCAAGTACACCTATGCGGTCATCAATCACACAGCGGAAGGCCATTTAGCGCCACCCTCTGTTTCAGTGGCCTTCACCGGTAGCGGGTTTAACATTGTTATTCTCCAATTGCTGGTATTCATTGTAATGGGCGGTTTGGTTGGCGCAGCCGCTATGGTGGGTGGCCCATTGCTAATGCTGCTGGCACTGGCTTTCGTGGTTCTCGCGCTTCCCGCCAGCATTATGGTGTTGGCCATGGAGCGCTCTGTGGGCGCTGCGGTGAACCCGATGAATTTAGCAGTACTCATCTCCCGCATTGGCACCCCCTATTTCCTCTTGTACGGTTACCTTATTCTGCTGACTCTCGCCTCAGGCGTGGCTCAAGACTTTGCATACAACCACTTTCCGTTTTGGTTTTCACAGCCTCTGTCGGGCTTTTTGAACAGTACCTTCACTCTGATTCTGTTCAATATGCTTGGTTACCTGCTATTCCAGTATCAGGAAGAGTTAGGCTTCGCTTCGGATCTTCATGATGAACCCTCTGGTGAGGATATGCACCAACGGGATCGCGGTGCACGCTTTGATGCGGATATTGATATGAACCTAAAGGACGGCAACTATGATCGGGTTCAGGGCATGTTGAAGGAAGCCTTAAAACGTAACCGCAACGACCCTGTGCGTATTGGTCAGTTGTACCAGTTGTTGAAAGCCAAAAATGATACAACGGAGCTTTATCAATACCATCCCAGAATTCTGGGGTGGCTGGCAGACCGCAATGACGGCGACGGAATAACCTCGGTGTTGGTCATGCTGGAGCAGGCAGAGCCGGGCTTTAAACTGGATGACCCGGAGCTGGCCGTGCGCTGTGCCCGCTGCTTGTATCAACGGGGTCAATATAAGCCCGCCATACGGCTGTTGCAGGACTTCCATAAGCGCTTCCCAGACAGCGATGAGCTGGCCCCGGCTTATCTGCTTGTTGCGCAAAGTCTTGCTAACGGGCTGAACCAGTGGGAGAAGGCGACGGCATTTTTAACGTTTATTCAGAAGCGCTGTGAGAGCCACCCACTGCATGAACAGGTTCCGGTGTTTTTGGCGCAGGCTGAGAAGCGGGAATTGCTTAAGGGGCCCAGGGCTTCATTCGCAATGCCTGATTAGGCAATCTGGGTGTGGTGCATTTCCAAAACCGTGCGGAGCCATGGATGGCGGAGCCGAGCGTACAGGGAGGTATTCACAGCGTGTTTTGGAAATGCACCACACCCAGATTGCCGTAAACCATCAGCTTGCATGAAGCAGCTGACGGTAGTGCTGGGCCTTCGGAGCCATCTGCAATTTCTCGAACTCTTCTACAAGTAAACGACAGGCTTCTGACGTCAATAACGGATCATCAGCTCCACGCAAACGCTCGAAAGCCTTTTCTGCCGCCTTCATGTCGTGCTGCTTTAGGCTGGCAAACAACACTCTATTGTGATCCTCCGCAGCAAGCGGGTGGTGTTCCTCGCCTTTCCTCAGGTATTCCTGCCACACGGCAACCATCTGCTCTGGCTGTCTACGGCTCTGGGCATCGTTCATTAATTCACGGGTGCGGGACTGGTACTCAGGTAAGTCCGGGCGCAGTTTGGCGAGGTTATACAGATGCTCCAGCAATATTGGCCGGTCGGAGTAGTTCTCACGCAATGCCTCAAACTGGCGCCGGGCCAGATCAAAATCCATGCGCCCGAGGCTAGCCATAGCTTGGGCATAGCCGGTGGTAAAGCGTTCGTCTTGCTCACTTTCTTCCGGCTCGAAAAACTCTTCCCGTACCTGCAGCCAGCTTTTGCCTAGCAGCCAAACCAGTCCGGCGCCCGCTAGCAAACCGCCAGCGTGGGCCATGTAGGCAACGCCCGTGGCGCCCGCAAACCAGTAGTCGTAGATTTCTTTACCCAGCCACACGGGCAAGATGGCCAGTGCAGGGGCACGGAAATAATTAAAGTACACGCCAAGGAAGTAGAAGAAGCGGATTTTCTGCAGACCATAGATGGCTACATACATTCCCATCAGGCCGGAAATAGAGCCGGAAGCCCCCACCAAGGGAATAAAACTTCCTAGCGAAAAGGCCGTAAAAACAACGCCAGACAAAGCACCGCAGGCAAGATAAGCCAGCAAGAACCGGCCCGGGCCAAGGGCTTTTTCTACCGTAAAACCGAGCAGGAATAGGAAGAGCAAGTTACCGATAATATGTCCCCAGCCGCCGTGCAGGAACTGGTAGGTAATCAGGGTGTAAAGCGACAGTTTTGCGGGGACAAGCCCTAGCTGGTTGGCACTTAGGCGTTGGATGTAGGTTTCTTCAATGATGCTGCGCTGTTCCAACCAGTGCATACGCTCTGCAGGCGCCCATATTATGTCGCGATTTTGCAGCAAATACTGGTAGAACTCACGGTCCATAAGCAGGCTGACAGAAAGCCAGAAGTCATCTCCTTCCTCTCTCAGTTGCTGAAACTGCCGTAACTCAAGAGCACGCTCATCCTCGCCCTCAAAGCGGATTTTTCGTTGCAGATAGTCCTCATAAGCTGGCTCTTCCAGTTGCGGCAGCCCAGCATCCACATAAACATCTACTGCTTGTTCAAGTTTGCGACTGTCTCCTCCTTGATAAAACAGGAAAACCAACAAACACGCGAACATCAACCCAAGGGTCACCCAGGGCGGGCGCTTCCAGTTAATGGCATTCTCAGCAGGAATAATCAGCATGGGCGGTCACAATTCATCATAATCTGTCCGTGAAAAACTGTTTTCTATCATACCAGTGTCTTATTTTCGCGCTTTAATGATTTTCAGCGAAACGGTCTAGGTACACTAGACCATCCGCCAATTACCGTTATTCCCACTCTGGGTAATAGTGAGCGGGAATAACAAGAAAAACCAGAGACCTGGAACAAGGACACTGCAGATGACTGTACTCGTATTGGACAACCCGGAGTTAATGGCTAAAGCAGCCGTGGCCTCAAGTTTTAATACAGCGGATCTTTTTACTGACACACAGCGCCCACACCGCATGAGGTTCCATTACGGCTTTAACAAGCACGCTTTGGAAAGCTCAGACACGGCAATCATGCGTCAGCATGCGGACTACCTGAAGCAGCATCCGTCTGTAAGCGTTCGCATTCATGGTCATTCTGATAATTTTGGCGCAGAGGACTACAACCGTTTTTTATCCCGACAACGAACTAACGCTGTCGTCAGGTTTCTGGTTCAGGAAGGGGTGCCTGAATCGCGCATTCTCGTTGCCAGTTGGGGCTCAAGCCGACCCTTCACAACTCCGGATGACCGGGCCGCCAATCGCCGGGTAGAGATAGAATATTTAACCAGCGATATGGCGAAAGCTCTCTAAACGAGCCAAGAACTAAACAAGCCAAGAGTCGGGGGCCAAAGTACATGGCCCCAGAGATTTAACTCAGACAATCAGCCGTTTACCTGCCAAACATTCCACAACAACAAAATTGCTGCTGCCAGAATGGCAAGCCACGTCATTACAATGCCAATTGCCCGCGCTATGTGTTCCTCTCCATGGCCATTGATCATGCCCCAAGCATGCAGAAGGCGGCCAACTGCCAGAGTCATACCAGTCCAGTAAATAAGACCACTTGCCACACCGTTCAACTCTGCGATCCCCAACATAATAAGTCCGATGGGGGCGTACTCCACAAGATTGCCGTGGGCACGAACGGCGGCTTGAAAATCAGGGTTATCAGTAACACCCATGCCTTTTTTATACTTCAGGCGAAACCTAACCACGTGGCCTGAAAGCACCAACAGCAATATACCGAGTACAGCGGCAAACACTCCCGTAACAGGTACGATCATATTCAGTTCTTCCTAGGTTGGTTGAAAACAGCCCGTACGCCGCAACCCGATAATAATGTTAGAGGCTGGCAATAACCTCCGCCATTTCTTTGTGGCAACGTGCGACCAGAGCAGGAACGTCTTCAGTGGTAAGGCCTACGGTTTCTATCGGGGGCAGAATCCGCATAGTAACCGGCTCACGCCGGGCCAGCCACCCCATTGTTTTATTCCGGTACTCGGCTGTGCACACCATAACAATTGGCGCCCCTGCGGTCACCGCTGCGTAGAAGGCGCCTTTTTTGAATTTCTGTAGACCACGGCCCCTGCTTCGCGTGCCTTCTACAAAAACCCACAGGCTTTTATTCTCGCGGGTGATCGCCTCGCTGGTGGCTTGCATGACTGCAACGGCTTTGCGGGAGCGGGCACGGTTCAATATCACATTGCCGCCGAGCCAGAATGCCCAGCCAAAAAACGGAACCCATACCAGTGAGGACTTGCCCACAGTTACGGTGCGAGGCGCTACCAGATCTCCCACCACAAAAAGATCATCGTTGTATTGGTGATTGCAAATTGCCACGACAGGCCGATCCTGAGGCATGTTTTCCACACCTTCCACTGGCCGCTCCATACCGAGTATTACGCGGCCGGTGCGTGCCAATGCAATGGCCAATAGTCGGTTATTATCCGGGTTGAACGGCCTGGCAATAAAGAACGGCAAGGCGAGTATGCAAAGCACGGGAACACTCAACCAAGCCAAAACACTTCTAATAAAGCCCATACGACAAACTCTGCATCAGGATTTTGGCGCACAAGTGTACGCCAAGTTTATAGGCCTGCAACAGTGTCAATTTCGTCCAATATGGCCTGACTATAAAGAACCTGATTGTGATCACTTTCTAAACTTTCTACATCGACTACACGGGCGGCACCCTCTGCGCGGGCCTCCACCACGTAGCGCAGCGGGCCACCGGCATCCATGCTGTCGAAGGGATAACAGGTAACCAGCAAAAGAGTACCTGCAGGCAGTTTATGAGTGTCGATGAGCTCTGTACGACTATCTACAACTCTTGTGGTTTGCACCCGATACTCTTTCCAGAGTCCGTCGCGGCTTTGAAGCCGCAGTTCATTGCCGAGCTCTAGCTGTTTCAGGGGCCGGAAATGGGTGTCTCGGTGCCCGGCAATAACAACCGCTTCCTGCTGGCCACCGCCACCCATCATCTGCCCCGGCCCAAAGGCCAAGCTCTCACCGTGAACGCCCGCCAATACAATCATCGAACTGCCAAGCTCCGGCATAGACAGCTTCGCCACCGGCCAGGTATCGGCCCAAGGCCAAGGCCGGGATTCGGTTTGTCGGGCCTGACTCTCAGCCCAGGCAATTTCCAGCAACTCCTGAGCCACCACTGCTTTTACAGGAACCCATAATCCGAACAGCAACAGCATGGAAGAACTCGTGATCAACAATAGTAGCGAACGGTTCATGGGTATGCTCTCCGTTGAAGCAGCGTAATAGCGGCCGAAAACATCAAACCAAGCAACCCCAAAGCAATCAACAAGGGAGCAAAGGTTGCTGTTTGCGGGTAGCGGACCATCCCAGACTGGCTCCCCTCTGGCAGGAGTGTTGGCAGATTGTCTTTTAATAGAGCGCTCTCGGGAGCTCTGGCTGGCGTTTTATCAACAGCGACAAAGCTTGTATAAGGCGACATAAGGTTGTGCTCAACTGCCAACTCGGTAATCTTGGACTTCTGCGGCTCTTGCGCCTGAACCCGCGCTTCGTCCAGAAGGCTGTCTATCTTCTCCCGCGCCCAATAGCGGTTCAGCCCTGAACCCGGAGCCGCCTGCTGCAAATCCAAACGCTGTTGCCATACACCGCCACCCGGTAACCGACCTGAAACACTCAATTCACCCGCAGGCGACACACCCCGCACCACCTGCAACAAGGGTTCACCCTGAAACAAATCTCCTGACCTACGTGGAAAACTGTCTTCCAGTGCCGATGCAGACTGCCCCTGCCAACTCACCTTAATATCTGTCAGCACTGGCGCCTCCATAGCCGCAAACAACTTAGCCAGCGGGCCACTTATATCCGTGGGATCCTGCACTGACGTGTAGCTACCACGCCCCCACCGCGCCGCCTCACGCATAAAGTGCATGTTAGGCGCTGATCCTATGGCCACAGTAAACAGCCGTTGGTCACCCAATTGGCGGCGAATTTGATCGAACAACGCCGACTCATTCCCAACCGCACCATCCGTCATAAACACAACTTGGCGCACTTTCGGGGCCAAATCTGATTCTGATGAAACAGCTACCATCCGCCCAACCGCACGCTGACTCTGCAGGGCCATAGTCAACGCTGACGCCATCTCCGTGCCACCGTCGGCACTTAGCCCACTCACATACTGCCGCGCCCGAGCCAGATTATTCGCCGTTGCCATTTCCGGCTGCATAAACAGAGCATGTGGCTGAGAATTAAACTGAATCACATTAAAGCGATCACCGGGTGCCAATGTGTCCAAACCAAGGTGCAAAGCTTCCCGAGCCTGCCGAATCGACTCTCCGGCCATAGAACCGGAAGTATCAATCACAAACGTAAGCTCACGGGGCAACCGGGTTTTACCCGCCCGACCCGGCACAACCATAGCCAACAAATAGTCCTCACCGTCCCAGCGCTGATGAAAAACAGCCGCCCCCGGCTCCTGACCTGCAAACGCCTGCCAACGCAACACAAAATCCCGATTCATTACAATCTCACCTACCTGAGGCTCAACCGTAAACACCTGACCATCCTGCTGAGCAACCACCGGGTGGCTGGGGCTAGACACATTCGCCAACGCAAGCCCGGCATCAATAGTGAACCGAACCGACGCCCTGTGACTATCCGCGGCAACATCGTCCACATCCACCGTAAACGGACTGATCGCATCAGCATCCAACACCTCGGTCGTAGGCAGGGCCCAACCACCCTGCCACTGCTGCGGCGCCACCGCCAAAGGCTCACCCGGCATATATCGGGGAGTCAGAGTCGTGGGCACACTCAACTCAAACACCCCATCCTGATAACTCACCAGCTGCTGATAACTCAGCTCCACACTCACCTCAGCCCCCGGCGGAATATTCGCCACCCGCGTGGTAAACACATTCGGCCGTTGCTGCTCAACCGTCGCCGCATGCCGCCCGGCATCCCGAGCCGTTTCATAAGTCTTCTTCGCCTCCGCGCGAGGCTGAACCTCCCCCACAATCGTGCGCTCACCAATCTTCATGGTCAGCCCGTAAACACTGGCCTTCTCCGGCAGAGGAAACACAAACACTCCTTCACGCCAATCATCGCTCGTGTTTTTAAACGTCCGCACCAGCTTGCTGTCTGCAATCAGACCACTAACCCGAACATCAAAATCGCTCCCCAGCACCAACGCCGGTTCCTGCCATTGGCCTTTACCGTCAACAAAATGCAGCACACCTGCGGAATCCTCATTACCGGTATTGGCCTCTGCATACAAAGGCTGCACAAACAAAACCAGCAACATAGCCATCCATAAGCTCACGCCTTCCATAAAGCGCACCACTCGCTGCTTCCGGCCCACTCTGAGCCCTTCCGAGCGGGTGACGAGCCCCCCGAAACCGTGCGGAGCCATGGGAGAAGAGCGACCAGCTCTTCTCGGGCTGGCCAAGGATGGCCTGCCCAGGACTCTAGCTGCGACGCAGGAGCATGAAGGAGCGAGAGGCGGAGCCGAGCGTACAGGGAGGTATCTACAGCGTGTTTCGGGGGGCTCGTCACCCGCTTGGAAGGGCGGGCTCAGACGGTATGGAAACAAACTATTTTTGGATGACAGAGAAGAAAACATCATGGCAATAATCCTTTGGCTACATGACTAAATCAGACACAGCCATTTCACCAACCCAAAAAGGCACCCCCATGGCAGAATCCAACATTCCACGAACAAAAAATGATGAATTATGACAACACCGCAAGCTAACCTTGCTCTAAACGCCCCCCGTGTTTAAATAGACCCCAACGCCCACAGACAAACAGCCAAAACCATGAAAAAACACCTCGTCCTAATAGAAGACGAACCCGCCATCCGCGACAACTACCGCGCCGCCTTCGAACGCCGCGGCTACCGCGTAACCACCTACAGCGACCGATCATCCGCCTGGCAAGTACTACGCCAAAGCCTCCCCGACCTCGCCATAATCGACGTCGGCCTAGGCGACGAACCCGAAGGCGGCTTCACCCTATGCCAAGACCTACGCTCACTATCCGCAACCCTACCCATCATCTTCCTGACCGCTCGCGACAGCGACATAGACTCAGTACACGGCCTGCGACTGGGCGCTGACGACTACGTCACCAAAGACATGAGCATGGAACACCTGCTGGCAAGAGTAACTGCACTACTACGCCGGGCAGACGCCTGGGCGGACGCTCTGCAAAAGCCAGACGAAGTGGTAAACCGTGGCCGCCTGAGCCTAAACGTTGATCGCATGACCGTAGCCTGGGATGAAAACGCCATAGACCTCACTGTTACAGAATTCTGGATGCTGCACTCATTGGCACAACACCCCGGCCATGTGCGCAACCGTGACCAACTCATGGAAGCCGCCAGCACGCATTTGGACGACAACACCGTCACCTCCCACATCAAACGCATCCGCAGCAAATTCCTGCAGATCGATAGCAGCTTTGACGGTATCCAAACCGCCTACGGCATGGGATACCGCTGGAATGCCCGTGAGCTTTGATTCGTGACTCTCAAACGCCAGCTTTTTATCGCCAGCCTACTGATGCTGCTCATACCATGGGCTGGCCTCCAGTTTGTGCTGGAGTTGGATCAAGCCCTACGGCAACAGGCGCTACAACAACTACAGGATCAGGCAGATCGGCTTGCACAAACCGCCGGTGATCTAAGCCTTGGGCTCCCGGTCGCAGCGCCTCATGCGCCCGCCATCTACGTAGAAAGCCTCCAAAGCCCCATAAACTTGGACGGCTACAGCGATGACTGGCCAGGCTACGACGAAAGTGAACAATTCCAACCCTGGCAATCTGCTACAACGCCAGATCACCCCACAGAAACCATCGGCAAGCCCACCATGCGCTGGCAAGCTGCGACCGACCAACGCCACTTGTATCTGTTAGTACGCATCAACAACCGCCAGCCCATATTCTTCAACCCCGGCGCGCCCGAGCAGCCTCACGATCGGTTAAAGCTCTGGCTAGAGCCCGCAAACGCTAAACTGAACCCCGATGCCCAAACCGCAGAGTGGCTCATACGCACCCCCGCGCCCGGCAAGGTCTACGCAACCGCCATTGATGCGGCGAACGGAGACAGCGAAAACAAGCCCGACTACCGTGTAAGCGGATATTGGCACAGCGTGGGTAACGGCTGGCAGCTTGAACTGGAACTGCCCAAACCACCACCAGACAGCCGCCTAGGCTTTGCTATCCAGTGGCAGGACAGCCCGACTTCGGCGCAAACATCCACATCAATAAACCCGCTACCCGCTCTTGTGGAACGCCAACCCGAACTGGAGCGCCAACTGACCTCAGGAATGAGCAGAGGCCAAGTTACCCGGCTGATCGAGCCCGCAGGCTGGGTCATCGCACAACAGTCAACGCCTGCCCGACAGGCGCCGCCAGAGTTTGAAGCACTCAGCCCCTTGCAAATTGTTGAGCACATAAGCCTCAACACCCTGCGAGCACTGGTGCAGATGTATCAACCCGCGCCTGCAACGCTTACCGCTAACAGCAACCGCCTAGATATAAACGCCCTCCCCAAAAAAGGGCTTGTACGGCATGAAGACGACAGCATTTGGTTGATGACCACCAAGCCTGTATTCGGAGGCAGAACACTGATCGTCGAACAGTCTCTTGATCAGCTACTAACGCTATCCGGCTCTACGCTGGGCTCAGTTATCGCTCGAAGCACCTTGATTATTATCGGCCTGACATTGGTTTTGTTGGGCTACGCCAGTTGGCTGTCTTGGCGCATTGCCCGTTTACAGCGTGCGGTCAGTGCCACCATTGATCAGGATGGCCGGATTATCGGCACACTGCCGGGCTCCGGGGCAAAGGATGAGCTGGGCCAGCTGCAGAACCATTTCGCCCAGATGGCCGACCGGCTGCACGGCTACAATCGCTATCTGGAGAGCTTTTCAAAGCGCCTCTCCCACGAACTCAAAACCCCGGTGGCCGTAGTACGCTCATCTCTGGAAAACCTATCTCATGCCGAAACTGAAGGCGAACGCTCGCAATACATCGGGCGTGCCACTACAGCTACCGAGCGCTTGCGGCGAATCCTCAACGGCATGAGCGAAGCAGCCCGTTTGGAGCAGAGTTTTGATCACGCCGACAAAGAAGACTTCGATCTGGCAGAGGTGATCAATCAGGCAAGCGCTGCCTATAAGGCCTTGGATCCAGATCATCAAATTATCTACACAGGACCGGAGTCAGGCATCAGCTTTGTAGGTGCCCCGGAACTGCTCGTACAAATGCTAGACAAACTGGTCGATAACGCGCGCGACTTCACACCCGAAAACGGCAGAATTGAAATACGTCTGGACCAATACCCGGAACACTGCCAGATCGAAGTGTTTAACGAAGGTTCAAGCTTGCCCACCAACTCGGGCGTGAATATTTTTGAAGCGTTTGTATCGCAACGAGAAGGCAAAACCGAAGGGCACCTTGGCCAAGGACTGTTGATTGTGCGCTTGATTGCCGACTTCCTTGGTGGCCGAGTTGACGCTCAAAGCCAGCGCTTAAATGGCATTGACGGAGCCTGCTTCCGCGTTATCATCCCCAAGCTTCCGGATAAACCAAGGACTGACCCGTGACCGCTAAACCCGTAGCACTGGATTTCCACCCCCTGCGCCCTGACCTGTATCAGGAGCTGCATTCGCGCCCGTTTCAGGTATTGCCACCGCAGGCAAGGGTAAGTCACATCGCAGTTTTGACCACATCAGAGCAGCGCAAAAGCCAGTTTAAACATCTACAAAGCCTACATCGAATGCTGGGGCAACCCTGGCCGGAGGAGGAGGTAACTTGCTATGAGCAAACCTTTGATAAGCTGCGCATTCGCCGCGAGGTCCATCTGGAATTTACCGCTTACACCTTTACTAATCTGGCTCCGTCCGATGCCGAGCCCTTTGAGGAAACGGGGGTCAGCGCGCTGCCCCGCGGCTGGCTCGAACAGCTCGACGGCACTGTAGTTGCGGCCTTCCATATTGACGTTAGCCCATCCACAGAGCATGCCCGCAACGAACCTGCGTTCATGCGTCGGCATTTTGAGGGTATGCGACTGATAGGCAGCAGCCCACAAGAAGGCGCTGCCCGGGTACTAGGAACGTTTCAGCTGCACTCCGACAATTTCGGCCGCTTCATGGTGCTCAATTACAGTATGTCGGATAGCCAGTTAGGTCGGCTTGTTCAACGGTTGATGGAAATCGAAACCTATCGCTTGATGTCTCTGTTGTCGCTGCCTGTAGCCCGCGACATTACGCCTGCGTTAAATGATATGGACCAGCAACTCGTCGTCATTACTCAGGCTCTGGCTGACAATGAAGCTCAGAATGAGCAAACTATTTTGGCGAAACTCACCAATATTGCAGCCAAAATCGAAGCTTTCCGTGCCCACTCTACCTTTCGGTTCTCCGCCACCAAAGCTTATCATCAGCTTGTGATAACCAGGCTGGAAGAACTGCGAGAAGACGAAGTGTCCGGCCACCTAACCATCTCTGAGTTCATGACTCGCCGACTAACCCCCGCCGTCAAAACCTGTGAAGCCGTCAGTATTAGGCTGGAAGACCTTTCCCGCCGAGTAGATCGCACATCTGACATGATGCGAGCCAGAGTGGAGTTGGCCATCCAAAGCCAAAACCAACAACTGCTCAGCTCCATGGACAGACGTTCAAAAATCCAACTGATGATGCAGCACACAGTTGAAGGCTTCTCGGTTGTCGCCATCACTTATTACTTGATCGGCCTTCTCAAGCTAGCTTTGGATTCCATTTACGAAGCAGGGATTATCTTCAACAAAACTTTGGCGCTGGGGATTGCCATTCCCGCTACACTTGCATTGGTGTATCTGGCCATTCGGTTTGTTCACCATCACTTTATCCGTATGGCAAGACGGCAGTAGCAACAAGGCATCAGCCCAGATTTTCATCTCCGGCAAACTGTCGGTAAAACTGCTGCGCAGTGCGGCCGTTTCGTACCCCTTTTTGGGTGGCAAAGCGGATGGCTTCACGGCGCAAATGTTCTCTGTCAGCAACCTTCGGGAAAAGCGCATCCACTGCCTGCAAATACACCTCTTGGGAAAACGCATAAAAGGACAGCTGCAAACCGAAGCGATCAGCCAGAGAAACCTGCTCTTCAATGGCTTCCGCAGGATGAATTTCGCTATCCTGAGTATGGCCCTTTAAGTTGTCGGACATGAATTCCGGCATCAAATGACGCCGGTTGGAGGTAGCATAAACACGAACGTTCTCTGGCGGTAATTCCAGCGATCCTTCAAGCACGCTTTTCAGCGCTTTATAACCGGATTCACCCACATCAAACGACAAGTCGTCACAGAAGATAACGAAGCGGAACGGCAGATCACAGATGTCATCCACAATCTCCGGCAAGTTCACCAGATCGTCCTTATCCACCTCAATAATTCTCAAACCCTGGTCTTGGTAGCGATTCAGCAGCGCCTTGATAAGGGATGATTTTCCCGTTCCTCTAGCTCCCCAAAGCAGCACGTTATTGGAAGGTTCACCTGCAAGAAAGCGTTCTGTGTTGCGGGCAAGCGCCTGTTGCTGGCGATCAATACCCGTAAGCGAGCCCCATTGCACCGGGTCCAGCCTTCGAACGGCACGCAGCCCTGAACGATGGCGGCGCCACACCGCAGCCGGAGTTGATGACCAGTCAAAAGGATGCTGTTCAGACATAAGCTTTCATTCCGTTTCGTTGAGTACAGATGTGCTTTCCGGTTCCCTGCCGGGGAAGCCAGCTGTCAGTATATCGGTACGAGCTATAGGCAGGCTATCGAAGCGGCTAAAAGCAAAAACGGCGCAGAGGTTAAACCTCTGCGCCATTTTTGAGGGTCAGACTGACTCCAATCAGAATTGGAACTTGAGGCCAACCTGCGCAGTATCGAAATCTGGGCCATCGTTATTCAGCTGACCGTTAAAGTCATTTTCATCAATGTCTACGTTATAGCGGTTATATTCCAGAAAGGTAGTCAGGTGCTCTGAAATGCGGAAATCAACACCTGCACCCACAACGGGGCTTACATCGTCATAGGTCTTGTCCTCGTCAAAGGCGTCCACGTCAAGCGCCGCAGCGAATGCACCCGCTTTGGCGTAGACACCAAAACTACTTGATAGCGGTAGTCGACCGATGACCACAAGCGCGCCGCCTTTTAGGCTTGCCTTCGTGTCGTCTTTACCGAAATTGCCGAAGTCCACATAGTTCGCTTCCAGGCCGAAGAACTCGTTGAACTGGTAGCCTAACCCCGCTCCATAAAGATCATTCGAATCATCGAAATCCCCGCCGTGCGATTTATAGCCACCATAACTACCCTTAATGTATGGGCCGGAGGCGTCACGATCAGAAGAGCCTTGCGCCAAGGCTACAGGGGCTGCAAAAACACTGGCAGACAAAATCGTGGCACAGGCAATACGAGCTTTGGAGTTCATAATGCATCATCCTCACTAGTTAAGAGTTCTATTCGTTAATAGCGTTCTTCGGGTGGCTGAGTCATTCGACTTACCGCCCCCGAAATACGTGCCTCTACCCTAGTGGCTCTGATGGCAGTTTTGGGTTACATCCAAACTAAAATCTCTTCATGCTCTCTTAATTCTTAATGAAAAATTAAAATAAATCATATGGTTATACGAAAACCACCAAACCACTCCAATTACTCGAAAGCACAGGACAAAGGATTTCCCAGAAGGTTTATTCGAGCTGGTAGGGCCAAGAGAAAGCTATTCGGCTGAGGGCTTGTCTGCGGAAGGCGCGGAACCGTGCGATTCGGAGGTGGCGGAGGTAGGAGCCTGGCGCATCAGAACCATACCGCCTTGAAGCAATAAATTTTTCAATCTGGGGTCAGCCTGCTCAGCAACGCCCACGGCAAAGGCCAAAGCAGCAGCTTCAAGGGGGTTTTGCGCTATTAGCGACCGCAAAACTTCAATGGGGGATCCTGAGCCAGAGGTTGAAGCGCCGCCCTCGCTATCTTTGCGGGATTTGGCAGGACGAGTCATGCGATAGAAGAACAGTGCGAGCAAGCACAAGCATGCAAACCCGGTAATCGCCATGGCCCCTGGCTTTCCCACAAAAGGAGCCAAAGCCAGAACCGCTGCATTGACCAAAAAATAAAAGCCGGTAACTAGCAGCGCTGTAAGCAGCACCAAGGCCAACACCACACCGGTGATGGCCGCAACAACTTTACGAAGGGTGCTTTGGATCGTTGCAGAGTCGGGAAGCATTAGCGATCGAGCATTTTGCCTACGATAACACCTGCCAAAAACATGAGGATGATACTGAGAAACGGCCTTTCCTCAATTTTGTGCTCCACACTCTCTACGGTTTGCGAACCCGCCTCTGTAGCGCGAGTAAGGGCAGCATCGCCGCGCTTGCGCAGATTATCAAACACGGCTTGCGCCTCGCGGCTGATTTCATCTTTCAGGTTACTGGCATTGGCCTTCTGGCCATCTGCAACAGCCTTGGTAAGTGATGCCATATCTTCCCGCAGTAGCTGGAGATCTTCTTTAACGCGGGCGTAATCATCTTTTGCTGTTTGCTTTTCCATGAGCTGTCTCCTGATTCGATTCCTGAGTTCATTCGACGACGGTCTAAGCTAGACTAACCTACTTACTGCCATGCAAGACCGCTCGAAAACTACTGTAGCACAGGGTTCTAGTTTCGTAACTGTACACTAACCCAGCAGAAAGCAGAGCGCCTGTAATGGGTAACCTGCTACGTTTTGTCACTGACATTTGCCTACGGACGAGCCATGATAAAACGTCGTGGTAAACAGCAGCCCTTCTGGGGCACCGGAATCAAAAAATAAGGACAAGCTAATGCCTATGCTGACTTTAACCTCTCGTAAGATCTTAAACGGCGTAAAAACTGGTTTGTTGTCGTTGATACTGACGGGATTCGCGGCATCAACAATAGCTGCCGACCGTTTATATATCTTTACCGAGAAGTATCCACCCTACAACGATACTGTGTCTGGTCAGGCGTTTGCCCATGACGAAGACGATATTACCGGCATCTGTAGCGATATGGTTAAAGCCGCCCTCGCCCGGCTAGATTACGATTATGTCATGAAAATGCGAGCCTGGAGCTATGCCTATAGCTGGGTTCAGGGGCGTGAAAACCACGGCCTTTTTTGCACCGCTAGAACGGATGAGCGTGAAAGCCAGTTCCAGTGGGCAGGCCCGTTAGCATCCATTAAATGGACACTCTTTGCCGCTCCGGATTCAGCGATCAGTCTGAACTCTTTGGACGATGCAAAAGATCTACAGATTGCTGGCTACAAGGGTGACGTAATGTCGGACTACCTGATCGACAAGGGGTTCAATGTTCTCACTGCCGTCTCAGGCGACGTGAATACACGGCGGCTAATGCTGGGACAAGCGGATTTGTGGGTAACAGACGGCTTGGTTGGCCCTCTGGTCGCCAAAGAAGAGCATGGTATCACCGGCTTAAAGCCGGTGCTGGTATTCCGCGAAACGCCCATGTACCTGGCTTTCAGTAACAGCACTGACCCCGCTATTGTGGCCGACTTTCAGCGAGCGTTGGACGAGGCCCGCAAAGCAGGCGAGTTGGACAGAATTGAAAACAGCTATAGACAGTAATCTGAGGCTTCATGCCTCGCCAGTGGCTATCTAAGGTTTTGGTGGCTCATCGTCACGCACGCGCAAAAAGCTTGCAAAGCGTGGCAGGCCGGTTGCTGTTAGGCCGTAGTACTTGAAGGTTATATGCGTTCCCGGTGCGGGCGGGTGCGCGCGGACCTCATCATTAAACCCTGTTCCGATGCGAAAACGGCGGCCATTTGGAAGCTCTACTTTCAGCGCTCCCATCATGCCCCGCAGGCGCCCTTTGCCTGCTATGCGCTCAACCACCACAGCCTCTGCATCTTCAAAGGCTTTCACCTTCAACAGGTCATCAGAGCGGCCTGCCTCGTAAGAGCTTTCCCGCCGCTTTAACATGAGGCCCTCACCACCTTCAGCGATAACTCTGTCCAAATCAGCCATCAACGCAGAGTGCGAGGAAGTTGGCTTTTGTTGCACCAGCTTCAGGTAGGGTGAATCCGCACTGTCTATCAGTGCCTGCAACCGCTCATAGCGTTCATGAAATAGCCCGGCGCCCGGCAAATCAAATACATGAAATCGGATACGGCGCCATTCGGCGTCGATGGGCGCCTGCTTACGAACCGCACCCGACAGCTCCGAAAAGCGTTGCCGCCCCATCCATAGCTCGCCATCCAGTGGAATATCAGGAAGGCCAGCAATGAACCATTCTGGCGCCCTGTAAACATTGCCATTACGGGATAAAAACGCATGCCCGTTCCAATAAGCTCTCACTCCATCCAACTTTTCGCTGACCCAGTAATCCTCTAGGGCAACCCCCTGTTGATAAGTGCTGGCGAGAGGTACCGGCTGCGGTTCAATCTCACTGGCACGCGCAGCACAGGTTAAAAGCAAAAATAAGGCTGGAATGAACCTCCATGTACACATCATTTGCACGCGTCTAATCCTTAACGTTTATCGTCCATTGATCTGGCTAAAAACCTACACAGACAAGCCAGACTTCTCAAGCAAACTCACCAATAGAGCACCAAACTGTGAGCGCTGGCATACTTTTATCAAGGCATCTGTACCTGCGCACACACTTGTGACCTACTGGCCAAAGCAGTCAGAAAATCGGTCAATGACGGCAAGCAACGCGATGGCTATACTCCTGCAAGCACATGTATAGCTTCAAGGCATTATCACAAAAACCAAGGAGGAGATTGATATGAGCGATTTGAAAACCAGTTTCGACGAGGCGGTAAACTACATTCAGACTGCGGAAGGTGACTTCAAGCCGTCCAACGAAATGAAGCTGGAGTTTTACGCGCTGTACAAACAAGGCACCGAAGGCGACGTATCGGGCAAGCGCCCGGGCATGATGGACTTTGTTGGCCGCGCCAAGTATGACGCCTGGGAAAAGTGCAAAGGCATGTCAAAAGAAGAAGCGATGCAAAAGTACATCGACAAACTCGAGTCCCTCAAGTAAGCCAACCTGCACTTCGATCCCGGCTTGGAACATACCGCCGGGATCGCCTCTCTGCCTATGTACCGGTTAACCTGAAGAAGCACTCAACGGTCGGTTACATTCAAATTGAGCGCATCGTAAGTACGGTTGTTCGGCGGACGAATCACAAAATTATCGCTGTGCGTTTGCCCAGGAATAGACTTGGGTGTACTGAAGCGAAACTCGACTGGAATCTCAGAGCGCCCTAGATCTGTGCGGCCATCACCGGGCTGCAACGCAAGCGGGTCTAAATAAAAGTCACCCTTTCCTACTTGCTGTACCGGAATGCCCTCGGCTGGCGCTGACAGGGCGCCCTCAATCACCGTTTCTGATAGAGCGTCTTCCTCAATTGAGCTAAAAGAAATTGTCTCCAGAGTGGAGCGCTCCTCAACTTCAAATACCTCATTCTCGCCGGAACTGGTCTGTGCGCTTGCCAATCCTGCTACCATGAGCAATAGAAAAGCAGGAACACACCTAGAGCGAAGCGATTCAGGCGATCCAGCAATACGTTGTAACAGGTTCATGGCGTCCATCCTCCGAGACACACTCTGTCTTAAATGTGTCAAATTTTAATCAGTCTATCGCCAAACCGGCCGTATTTCTCAGTTGATTGACCGTTTTGTGACAACTTTCACTGGTAAAAATGATTAGACCGCCACGCTTGCAGCCTCTTTGTTCCCGGTACACACTCTCTTGCAAAAATAGGAGCAGCCTTGAAGACACCACTTATCACCCGACAGGGCTACGATGACCTGCAAAAAGAGCTTGATGAACTCTGGCGATTTGAACGCCCGGAGATCACCAAAAAGGTTACTTGGGCAGCCAGTCTTGGTGATCGCAGCGAAAACGCAGACTACCAGTACAACAAGAAGCGGCTTAGGGAAATTGATCGCCGGGTGCGTTATTTAAGGCGCTGTTTGGACAACCTCAAAGTGGTAGAGCATCATCCGGAGCAAGAAGGGAAGGTTTTTTTCGGAGCTTGGGTAGAAGTCGAAAACGATGATGGCAAAACCCTGAAATTCCGAATCGTAGGCTACGATGAGATATTCAACCGCAATGATTACATTTCCATTGATTCGCCCATGGCCCGGGCTCTGCTAAAAAAGCAAGTGGGCGACGAGGCTGAGGTAAGAACCGATGCAGGAACAATCACTTGGTATATCAACAGCATTGCTTACGATAAATAGTGCAACTGGCCAACCACTCTTATTGAAGCTTTTCCATCAAGCATAAAAAAACCCCGTAAAAACGGGGTAAGGCTAGCGCTGTGCTGGAGGGAGAAACAAGCGGCTATACATGCTTGCTTCAAACTACCCATCCTATTCTCCACACCCTGCATTACCCAGCCCTTGCCGGCGAGTTACCTTTTGGTCAGCCTCTGCATCAGGAATTAGGTTGTACACTCTAGGGAACGCCTATAGCTTTCGGGTAACAAACCTTATATCCGCTTCCAGCTTTGGAGATAGCATAATGAACACACAGAAGCTCCTGAATATAGCTCTAGAAGGCATAGACGCCGTAGGTTTCCGTCTTGACCAGATGGGCATTACCGGAAAAGTTAACCGGCACAACATTGCAGCTTTTTTGATGTCAGAACAGAAGCATCTAGAAGGTGAGTGGGACAGCATTCAGGTGCGCATAAACCTTCGCCGCTCACAGTTTGAGCGTATTACCCAGCAAATTGAAACCCGTGCCGACACGCTGATCGCTCCGGTTATGTCACAGGTAAACCGGTTCCGCCCGAGCCACTAAGACTCGGATACGGTCGGTTTCTGTGCCACAGCGGCACCAGCACTGACAGAGTCACTTTCCTGCCCCGCCTGCTTAGCCCTGATGCGTTTACGTACATGGGTGGGGGCAGGCATATACACCGCGACCGTAAGGCCTGATGGTTGCGCTTCTTCATTAGTGTCGCTCAGCACAATCCGCCCTTTGTGGATTTCCGCCACCGCGCTCACCAAGCTGAGCCCCAAACCATTGCCGGGAAGCGAGCGACTCTTACCAACCCTGTAAAAGCGCTGAAATACCTGATCTTTCTCATCATCAGGAATACCGATACCACTGTCTCTAACTTCGAAAACAGCGTCCTCCCCCTCCTTCCGCACAACCACGCCAATGGCGCCCTGCTCGGGTGTATATTTGATGGCATTATCAATCAGGTTGCTGATCATCTGAAATAGCAGATCACGGTCGCCTTCAATGATTACACCCGGCTCAAGGGACTGCTCAAACGTTTGCTCTTTGTCTTCCGCCAATGCTTCATATAGCTCGCAGGCATCTGACACCAACTCATCCAGTGCCACCCGCTTCATGTCAGAAGAATTACCTTTCGTCTCCAAGCGCGCGATACGCAAAAGAGCATTAAAGGTGGCAAGTAGTTGGTCCGCTTCTGCAACAGCACGGCCTGCTTGCTCGCGGGCCTCATCGTTATCAACGGACATCAAGGTGTTTTCGAGCTGGTTTCTCAGGCGGGTGAGCGGAGTGCGAAGGTCGTGGGCAATACTGTCAGACACATGCCGAATACCTTCCATCAGGTAGACGATTCTGTCCAACATTTGATTCAGGTTTTCTGCAAGCTGATCAAAGTCATCCTCTGTACCGCGCGTAGGTATGCGCAGTGAGAGGTGTCCGTTCATAATTCGTCGGGAGGTATTGTTGATGACCTCGATGCGGCGAATGGTGTTTCGACTCATCAGGTAACCGCCGAGCAACGCCAAAGCTAGGGTGATTCCCATTCCCCAGTTAATGGCGGTTTCAATCACTCGTTTGAGGTTGGTGAGTTCGTCGACATCTCTGCCGACCAATAACCTCAATCCACCCTGAACTTCGAAGATTCGAGCCCGGGCCAAGCGCTCCGGCCCCGTCCAGCCCACTGCAGAACTGAGCGTGAAGTTAACCCAACCGCCTTCTGAGGGGCTGCCTTCCGGCCAGGTTTCTAAGTTACCTGCCAGTTTGAGGAAATCTTCGGTAGTCAGCAGATAGATCGTTTTTGCATTGGGGTCGCGAGCAACCCGCTCACGAATAATCGTGATCAGGCCGTTTACGCCACGCCCCCTGTACTGTTCCGCCAGCCCAGCGATCTCCGCCTCAATGGTCTCGTCGGTCTGAGCGGTCATAAAGCCCGCTGTACGCCAGTAAATAAAGGCCAGTAACAAAAATACCGAGGTGGCAAACACCACCATGTACAGCAGGGCAAGCTGGAAGGACGATGTCCTGAGCTGGCTAAGCAGTTTCACGAAGCATGTATCCTGCACCACGGATGGTTTGCAGTAAGGGTGTCTCGAATTCCTTGTCGATCTTTGCCCGTAGACGGCTGATGTGCACGTCGATCACATTAGTCTGGGGATCAAAATGATAATCCCAGACCTTTTCCAACAGCATGGTTCGGGTAACCACTTGACCAGCATTACGCATCAAGTACTCCAGCAACCGGAACTCACGGGGTTGAACGTCAATGTTCTGGCCAGAGCGTTTTACGGTTCGAGCCAACAGATCCATTTCCAAATCGGCAACCCGAAGCACGGTTTCGGTTTCCGCAGACTGGCGATTCCTGCGAACCAGCGACTCAATTCGGGCGAGAAGTTCTGTAAAAGAAAAAGGTTTGGTCAGGTAATCATCACCGCCGCCCCGCAAGCCCTCAACGCGATCATCAACATCGCCCAAGGCACTCAATATAAGTACCGGCACCTGATTTCCCGTAGCGCGGACCGTCTTGATGATAGAGAGCCCGTCCATGCCCGGGAGCATACGGTCGACAATCATGATGTCGTACTCTTCACTGGCGGCCATCATCATGCCATCTTTGCCGTCGGCAGCATGATCGACTACGAAGTCTGATTCCTTCAGCCCTTTAACAAGATAATTTGCTACGTCCTGATCGTCTTCGATTACCAGCGCTTTCACCGGATCCCCTCCTGATAGCGGATTACATTAACAACAGAGTACGAATATCTCGGGACACCGGCCAGTTACGATCTTGTAAGAGGGTGTCGCTAATGGCGACGGGCGGCCTTAGATTGGCAACCAGTGCAAGCTATCTGCCGTGGTGCCAGAGGGCCGATATTCCGCACTTACCCAGCCGTCATAATCCATTTTGTCGATGGCAGAAAAAACATTCGAAAAGTTAATCTCCCCGGTTCCCGGCTCATGTCGGCCCGGGTTATCGGCAAACTGGATATGCCCAATCCATGGCAGCAAGCACTCCATGGAGCGCACCAGATCGCCCTGCATGATTTGCATGTGGTAGATGTCATATTGCAGGCGCAGGTTATCGACATCCACTTCCTCAATCAGCGCCATGACTCTAGCAGACGTATCAAGAAAAAAACGGGGCATATCGACCCGCGAGTTTATTGCCTCAACACACAACGTAATGCCCTCACCCTCCAGCTTATCCGCTGCCCAGGCCACATTCGCCACCAGCGTTTGCCAGGCCGTGTCTTCATCCAGTTCCACTGGCTTCAATCCAGCCAAACAGTTCAGCCGTTTACACCCCAGCGCTCGCGAGTACTCAATCGCCTGACTAACACCTGCGCGGAACTCATCCACCCTATCCGGCAAGCATGCAATGCCACGCTCCCCTGCATTCCAATCACCTGGGGGAAGATTGAACAGAGCTTGAGTCAAACCATTGTCTTCCAAGGCCTTGCTGAGCTGTTCCTTGGGCCACTCATAGGGGAAAAGAAACTCCACGCCTGTAAACCCAGCCTCCGCCGCCTTGGCAAAGCGCTCGGTAAACGGCACTTCGGTGAATAGCATCGATAGATTGGCAGCAAAACGCGGCATGGCAGTTACTCCTTAGATCCCGAGCCAGCAGCACCAAGGCGGGTGCGATTCATATGCTCCAATTCCAACAGCAGGCCACTGTGGTCTGCGTCACTGTGGCCATTAGCAACCAGAGACAGATATTCATTATGCACCTGCTGTGACAAGGGTAGCGTTAATCCTTCAGCGCGGGCTTCATCCAAAATCATCCGCATGTCTTTCAACTGGATGCGCGCTGGCGCGCCGGGCGAAAAATCCCTGTCGATCATGCGCTGACCATGCAACTCAAGAATCCGGCTGCCAGCAAAACCACCCATTAGCGCCTCCCGCACAGCGGCCGGATCAGCCCCTCCTTTGGCAGCCAACAACAGAGCCTCAGACACAGCCCCGATGGTAATCCCGACAATCGCCTGGTTAGCCAATTTGGCAAGCTGCCCGGCGCCTACGGGCCCAATCCGCGTGCACTTGCCCAGCACCTCAAATATCGGCTGCGCCCGGAGAACATCATCCTCAGAACCGCCAGCCATAATGCTCAATCGTGCTTCCTCTGCCCCCAGAGTTCCACCGGAAACCGGCGCATCCACATAACCTGCCCCCTGTTCCGCTGCAAGTGCAGCGTGCCGACGAGCCACCGATGGCTGAATGGAGCTCATATCAATCACCAGAGCGCCCCGCTTAATGGCTTTTATAGCACCGCTGGCAACCATCACCTGCTCTACCACATCACTGTTTTCCAGCATGGTGATAATGACATCGGCGGTTCGCACTGCGTCAGCGGGGGTGGCCGCGACAGTTGCCTCAGCAGCAAACGGCTCACACTTGCTGGCGGTGCGATTCCATAAATTCATGGAAAAACCTGCATCCAGCAGATTACGGGTCATGGGTGCCCCCATGAGGCCGATGCCAAGAAAGGCGATTCGGGGGAGTTTTTCAGTCATTTTAGAGGTCTCGGCTTCAAGTATCGGGAAGAAGTAATTGGGCAGGCCCTTCCAAAACCGTGCGGAGCCATGGATGGCGGAGCCGAGCGTACAGGGATGTATTCACAGCGTGTTTTGGAAGGGCCTGCCCAATTACTTCGTGCACCAAACTATAAGTCACAAGAGGCACAAACAAAAACGCCACCAACCGGTGGCCGGTGGTGGCGTTTTCAGAACACTTGCGGATGAGCTACCTTATCAGGCAGCTTCAGTCATCTGCGTGCGGATCTTCTTCATGGCATTCTTTTCCAGCTGGCGAATACGCTCGGCTGAAATACCGTACTTGTCTGCCAACTGATGCAGCGTTGCTTTATTCTCGGATAACCAACGCTCACGCAGAATATCCTGACTGCGCTCATCAAGCAGTTCCAACGCCTGCATTAAGCGACCGTTAGAGTCCTCTGACCAGTCCGCTTTTTCAAGCTGAACGGCAGGGTCGCTGCGGTGGTCTTCCAAATAGTACGCTGGCGCTTTGTAGGCGCTGTCGTCATCATCGTCCATCGGGCCATCAAAGGCAGTGTCGTGGGACGCCAAACGGCCTTCCATTTCGCGCACAACTCTGGGCTCAACACCCAAGTCGTCTGCAACTGCGTGCAGTTCATCGTGGCTCAACCACGCCAGCTTTTTCTTCTGGCTGCGCAAATTGAAAAACAGTTTACGCTGGGACTTGGTCGTCGCCACTTTCACAATGCGCCAATTACGCAGAATGAACTCGTGAATCTCTGCTTTGATCCAGTGCACCGCGAAAGACACCAACCGCACCCCGTATTCCGGATTGAAGCGCTTGACGGCCTTCATCAAGCCAACGTTACCTTCCTGAATCAAATCCGCCTGAGCCAATCCATAACCGGAATAGCTGCGGGCTATATGGATAACAAAACGCAAGTGGGACAACACCAGTTGGCGAGCCGCATCTACGTCTTCTTCGTAGTGCAGTCTCTCGGCCAACTCCCGTTCTTCATCCACGGTGAGTACCGGAATGCGACTCGCGGCCTGAATATATGCCTCAAGATTTGCGCCCGGAACAAGTTTTTCAATGAGCTGTAAGCTCGTACCCATGCTGTATCCTCCGAACCTGACGGTCGCATAATATAACGAATAGAAATTAGACCGTCACGAACCCTAAAAGTTCCCGAATCCCCAAGTAAAACGTTCCAAATCAACTAAATGGAGAATTCTCCCTAACTTTAACTGCTTACGAACCTACTCCGGAATGGACTTTACTTCAATACGGTCTTTCCGCAGTCCGGATCATCAACTACCGGCAATTTCACCCGGCTCAATGTCATCAAGATGGCGCTTCACCGCTACCCAAGCGCCCAGCCAGCCTAGCAGCATTGCGGCAATAATCAACGCAAACGCACCATCAAGGCTCAAGCCGTTCAGTGAGAAGTCACTACGGTACAGTCCAGCGAGGCGTTCAACCGGGCCACTCAGCCACCACAGGGACAGCTGCAACAGTATCAAGGCAACAGCGCCCCCACCAAGACCAAACCAAGCACCGGTGTAAAGAAAAGGCCTGCGCACAAAACTGTCTGTGCCACCTACCAGTTTAGCGACCAGAATCTCATCACGACGGCTTTCTATGGACAGCCTCACGGTGTTGCCAATCACCAGTACCACCGCTGCGGCCAGCAATATGGCAAGCGCCCACACAGCCCGCGCAAGTAGGTCTGTCATAGCGTTGAGGCGCTGTAGCCAGCCTAGATCCACCTGAACCCGTTCAACCCCCTCCATGCCTTCTATAAACGTTACCAGAGCTGCAACACCGTCGGCAGACCGAGCGCTTTCCTCAGGCGTGACCAGCAACGTGTGGGGTAGGGGGTTCTCTTCTAAATAGTCCAAAGCATCATCAAGGCCCGACGATGCCCGGAACTCTGCCAAGGCACGATCGCGATCAATCAATTCCAGCTCGGCTACGCGTCCATCTCCGCCGATCTCACCGGCTAAGGCTTGAGTCTGCTCAAGACTAGCGCTCATTTTCATGTAGGCGGTTACACGGGCACTACTTTCCCACCCAGCGCTCACGCCTTGCAGACTGGCTAACAGCAACAGGAGCGCAACCGGCAAAGCCAAAGCCACACCCATAACAGTCCACGTCATCAGGCTCGCCACCGGCGTTCGCCACATACGAACTGCGCTATCACGAGCTACTTTGCGGTGATGGATAAAATAGGATTCAGCCTGCTCGCGCCAAGGGGATCGAGACGTTTTGGCGCCTCTTTCAGCGTCTGCCTTACGGGGTTTGGATGAAGGATCAGCGGCCACCGGCACCTCCCTGAAGCGGGTTACCACCGGCAATCAGATTACCGTGATCCAGAGTTAATGTGCGCCGGTTCATCTCGTTGATCAGCGCAAGGTCGTGACTGGCTATGAGCACTGTTACACCAACCTGACTGAACTGCGCGAATAGGTTCATGATGTCTGCTGACAGTTTTGGATCCAGATTACCCGTGGGCTCATCCGCCAACAGTAGCGGTGGCTTGTTCACCACAGCCCGGGCGATGCCTACGCGCTGCTGCTCACCGCCCGAGAGCTGTAAGGGATTCATTTTTTCTTTGCTCAGCAAACCAACCTTATCCAGCGCAGCTCTTACCCGCCGCCCTACGTCACGCGGAGTAGCGCCCATAACTTCCAAAGGCATGGCGACGTTGTTGAATACGGTACGATCAAAAAGCAGCTGGTGGTTTTGAAACACCACGCCAATGTGGCGACGAATGTAAGGAATCTGTCGCCTTGGCAGGCTATTCAAGATCTGGCCACCCACCACCACTTCCCCGGCACTGGGACGTTCCATAACCATAAGCAGTTTCAGCAGGGTACTTTTGCCCGCACCAGAATGCCCTGTCAGAAAGGCCAGTTCACCACGGGCTAGATGAAAATTCACCTGTCGCAATGCGGTATGATCACTGTCATACCGCTTGGTAACCTGACGAAATTCGATCATGGCGGGCTATTGCTCCACTAGTTCAGGTAGCAAGGCAAACTATTCTGCGAACAATGCGTCCACAAAGGTTTCGGCATCGAAGCTGCGCAGATCATCAACTTGCTCACCCACACCGATAAAGCGAATAGGAAGCTGCAACTGGCGGGCAATGGCGAACACGATGCCGCCTTTGGCTGTACCGTCCAGCTTCGTTAAGGTGATACCGCTTACGCCAACCGCCTTCTGGAACACTTGTGCCTGACTCAGTGCGTTCTGCCCTGTGCCCGCATCCAGTACCAGCATGACTTCGTGAGGCGCAGTGTCATCTAGCTTTTTCATGACCCGAACGACTTTTTCCAGCTCGCTCATTAGGTTGTCTTTATTCTGCAACCGGCCTGCCGTATCGGCGATCACAACATCCACGCCCCGGGACTGGCCTGACTGTATGGCATCAAAAATCACCGATGCGCTATCAGCGCCGGTATGTTGAGCCACAACGGGAACATTATTGCGCTCACCCCAAACCTGAAGCTGCTCAACAGCGGCAGCACGGAAGGTATCACCTGCCGCCAGCATGACGGATTTGCCTTCGCTTTGGAGCTTTTTCGTAAGTTTGCCGATTGTGGTGGTCTTGCCAACGCCGTTCACGCCGACCATTAAAATGACGTATGGCTTAGTTCCCGAATCAATCGTCAGCGGCTTGGTGACATCTTTAAGCAAACCATGCAATTCATCTCGCAACGCCTTGCGTAGTGCTTCGCCATCTTTTAATTGATTGCGCTGGAGTTTGTCAGTGAGGGATTCAATAATTTCTGAAGTGGCAGTCACGCCCACATCGGCCATCAGCAGAGTGGTCTCGATTTCCTCCAGTAGGTCTTCATCGATCTTCTTACCAACGGCAAAAAGATCGGCCATACCACCGGTGAGGCTCGCCCGGGTTTTACCCAAACCCTGTTTGATGCGCTCGAATACGCTGAGCTGGGGCGCAGCTTCCGGCTCCGGTATCTTTTCTGGTTCGGGTGCGCGCTCAAGCTCTGCCACTGTCTTCGGCGCAGGGGCGGCTGGCGCATCCGCAGGCTCTTCTGCCACGGGCTCGGGGGTAGCGTCCGGAGCTTTGCGCTCAACCGGTGCGGTGGGTGCGGGACCTTTCAGAGCCTCCGGTTTGCGCTGGGGTACGGGCTTCGGCCGCGGAACCCGGCGCCGGTTGCTGGCGATATCCAGAACAAATACGAATACAAGAAGGGCCAAAAGGCCGACTGAAATCCACTCTGCCATCATAAAGTCATACCGTCAGTCTGATTGGGCGGGACAAATAAAGCGCACATTCTAGCAGACTGTCCTCTGGAAGTGAGGGTCGTGTGGATTATCATGGAACACCGGTTTTCCGCTAAGATACGCCAGCCAGCAAGAACCCAGTCAGCTTCCGGAGCTTAGGATATGGCGCGAAGAAAACCCTCAGGCCCGCGGCTTTCAAGCAAGCCCTCAAAAAACGAAGCCCGGAACTCGGGAACCAGCGGTGAGTTGCGCATTATCGGCGGCGACTGGCGCAGCCGTAAACTCCGCTTCCCTGACGCGGGAGGGGTGCGCCCAACGCCAGCACGCACGCGGGAAACTCTGTTCAACTGGCTTTCATTTCATTTGGCGGGAAGCGACTGTTTAGATTTGTTTTCCGGCTCAGGCGCGCTTGGCTTCGAGGCGCTTTCCAGAGGCGCCGCCCATGCCACGCTGGTTGACAATAACCCCGCTTTGGCAACGGCGCTGCGCAACAACCTTCGGCTTCTTGGCTCCGAGGCTGGCACGGTTACCTGCACCAACGTAGACACTTATCTCAGCCAGCGGGCGCGGCAGCCGTTTGATATCGTATTTATGGACCCGCCATTCCGGCAGGGCTGGTTAACAACACTGTTTCCGTTGCTGGATTCTCAGGGCTGGGTTAAGTCTGGGGGCTGGGTCTATGTGGAGCATGAGAGCGACCTGCCCACGCCAACTGCACCCGCCGACTGGCAGCTGCACCGGCAAAAAACCGCAGGACAGGTCACTTACTGCTTATATCGAGTTTCTCAGGCTGCAGGGCGCAGCGAGTAAGCTCGCAAATGGGCGGCAAACTCTTCCAAATAGCGGATGCCGCTGGCTTCAGCCTCTTTGCACCACTCCATCAATGCGTGCAGCTTATCCTGTGGTTTGAGCCCCCGCTGGCGCCAGAGAGCCTGTAAGTCGTTGCTCATCTCGTAGATCTGGCGCAAAACAGCGTTGCTTTCCAGAGCCGACTCCAGCGTTTCCTTCTCACGTGGCTTTATGAGGGTGACTTCCCGGGACAAAAGCTGCTTGAGCTTTCGGTAACGGGGCCGAATCTCGTCATCCATCAGGCTCTTTTGCTGGCGCAGAACCGGCTCTGTTACGCGCTTGCGATATTGGCGCATGATATCAAACCGGTTGTTGGCAATGGCCTGAACGGTTTCGACATCGACGTCCTGCTTACCCGGTACATAATGCGCAATGGGCCGATATCCTTTGGGCTTGGCTAGACCAAACAGCTGGAAAGTGCGGATGTAGCCCCAGCCGATATCCACCTCGTACCAACGACGCGAGAGCTTGGATGAGTTCGGGTAGGTGTGGTGGTTATTGTGCAGTTCTTCACCACCAATCAAAATGCCTAACGGAGAAATGTTGCGGGCATTGTCTGCACACTCAAAATTACGGTAGCCCATCCAGTGGCCAACTCCGTTCACCACGCCGGCTGCCCAGAAGGGTATCCAGACCATTTGCACAGCCCAAATCCAAATACCATGCACACCAAACAACGCTAAGTTAATAACCGCCATCAGCGCAATACCCAACACCTTATGGCGGCTATATATGTTGCGCTCGACCCAGTCATCCGGAGTACGCTGGCCGTAACGTTCAAGAGTCTCGGGTGTAGCCGCCGACGCATAGAGTTCCGCGCCTTCAAACAACACCTTCTTTATCCCAAGCACCACTGGGCTATGTGGGTCTTCCGCCGTTTCGCACTTGGCGTGATGCTTACGATGGATCGCGGTCCATTCTTTGGTATTCTGGGCAGTGGTCAGCCACAACCAAAAGCGGAAAAAGTGCTTCAGAACAGGGTGCAAATCCAATGAGTTGTGAGCTGAGTGGCGATGCAGATAGAGCGTTACACTGATGATAGTGATATGGGTCATACCCAAAGCAACTAAAATCAGCTGCATCACTGATAGGTCAAGGAGACCGTTAAACCACATAATTTATCCTCAAATCAAAATCTTGGGCGCCTGCAATTTTTGGCACCGGCACGATTACTTTAGCGTACAGCTGTTAGCCAGAACAACAGCTTTAAAATGCAAATTTGTTACTGTTCACATTTGCGCAACATTACGGCTCACACATTTGACCGGAGACAGTCTGCGTGCCCGAATTACCTGAAGTGGAAACCACAAGGCGCGGCATTGCGCCACACTGTGAAGGCCAAACCATCGACAAAATCAAGGTTCGCAATGGCAGCCTACGCTGGCCCGTGCCTGAGAACATCGCTGAACAAATGGAAGGCCAGATTATCCGAACAGTGGACAGGCGCGCGAAATACCTGTTCCTGAATCTGGATCACGGCACAGCCATCATCCACTTGGGCATGTCCGGCAGCCTTCGCATCGTCACGGATAACGCGCCAGCACAGAAACACGACCACATCGACCTTGTGCTGAATTCCGGCGTTATTCTGCGCTTCAATGATCCACGCCGATTCGGTTGTTGGTTGTGGGCCGAACCTGCTGCGACGCACCCACTAATTGCCAGCCTCGGCCCAGAGCCGTTGTCACCGGAGTTTACCGGTCGAATGCTCTTCCAACTCTCGCGCTCAAAAAACACCCCAGTGAAAGCCTTCATTATGGACAGCCACGTGGTTGTAGGCGTAGGCAACATATACGCCAACGAGGCCTTATTCAAAGCTGGCATTCACCCCCGACGCAAAGCTGGGCGCATCAGCCTCGATCGCTATCAACGCCTTGCGGAGGCCATTCGCGAAATTCTCGGTGCTGCGATTTTGATGGGTGGTACGACCCTGAGGGACTTCGTGAATAGTGATGGCAAGCCGGGCTACTTTGCTCAATCATTGCTCGTTTATGGCCGAACAGGGGAGCCCTGCCCAGAGTGCGAAACACCCTTGAAGGAAATCCGCATGAGCGGTCGGTCAACGGTGTACTGCACTCGGTGCCAGAGGTAGTTTTCCGGACAACTCTCTGCCTAAACCCCATGAAACTGCACAACTCCCAACGAATATTCGTTTGAAAATGCGCAAATATGATTCATAGTTAACAGAGGATCAACACTCAGGAGATACACCATGACCCGCACCATTTCACGCACCTTGATGGCCACGCTAGCGGCTTGCTTATTAGCTTTTTCATCCGTAGGCCACGCCCGAGCCATCGATGAAAGCCCGTCAGCCTTGGCGATGGCCGGTGACGCAGTGTTTGTGCGCCCCGTTCTATTGGCCACTACCGTTGTTGGTGCCGCCGTTTATCTAGTATCCCTGCCGTTTTCTCTACTTGGTGGCAATGCCGCTGAAGCTGGAGAAACGTTGGTAGTGGGCCCAGCGAAAGCGACTTTTGTACGCTGCCTTGGCTGCACCACAACTGGCCAAAAAACCGAGACTGTCGAGCAGTCTGATAAGTAACATTCCGGCTTGCCTCTTGCTGGCATCTGCGGCAGCCTGACGAAAATTCTTCAGGCTGTTTTTACTTATGATCAACTGGACGTCTCTCGAAACCGTGTTTCTGGACATGGACGGCACACTGCTTGATCTACACTTCGACAACCACTTCTGGCTGGAACACCTGCCCCGGCGCTACGCCGAACATTACGACCTGCATCCCGGAGAAGCAAAGCACCAGCTTATCAGCATGATCATGGCCGAGAAAGGCACTCTTAACTGGTATTGCACCGATTATTGGAGTGAGCGGCTCGCTATGGACATCACGGGCCTAAAGTCCGAAGTCGGTGACCGAATTGGTTATCGCCCTCACGTAGCGAACTTCCTTCAAGCACTCAAAAAAACCGGGCTGAGATCGGTCATTGTAACCAACTGCCACCCTGACCCTCTTGAGCTAAAGCTACAGCGCACAGGCCTCGACAGTTTTGTAGACAGCATTGTCTCTAGCCACCAGCTGGGCAAGCCCAAAGAAGACACTGCTTTCTGGCAAGACCTACAGCAATTGGCGCCATACCGTGCCGCCACTACTCTAATGGTGGATGACAGCTTTCCCGTTCTAGAAAGTGCTCGAGCCGCAGGCATTGCTCAGTGCTTGGGTATTTTGGCTCCAGATAGTACGCAAGCTGCCCGGGAGACGCATCCCGACATACCCTGTGTTCATCACTTTGACGAAATTCTGCCTTCCATTCACCGGCAAAGGCCTCTGCCATCTAATGGCTGAGAGCGCTATAATGCTGTCAAACGCCTATCAGGTGAGGAGACATGGCGGCATCCACTTCGGACGATCAACGGGTTAGACTCGACAAATGGCTTTGGGCTGCGCGATTCTATAAAACGCGCGCTCTTGCCAAAGAAGCGGTTGAAGGCGGCAAAGTTCACTACAACAACCAACGTTGCAAGCCCGGACGGCTGGTTGAGCCTGGCGCCACACTCACCCTGCGCCTCGGCTTTATGGAAAAAGTCGTGATTGTTGACGATATAAGTGAGCGCAGGCGCGGTGCGCCAGAAGCCCAGAAGCTCTATCACGAAACCGAAGACAGCGTAAAAAAGCGAGAAGATCTCTCGTGGCAACGCAAAACCATGCAAGCAGCCCAGCTACCGCCAGCCCGTCGGCCTTCCAAGAAAGATCGCCGTGACATTCAAAAATTTCGCGACCAGAACAGCATTTGAGCCACATCGATCTGATGTCGCCTATCTAATTAAGCACCCAGTTTTTAGGAGAACCACCATGGCATCCCGCGACCAGTTTCAGCGTTTTATATTTGAACACAGCCAGGTGCGCGGAGCCTGGGTTCAGCTTAACGAAAGCTTTCTGGAAATAACCAATCAGGCGCCCTACCCCGAGTCCGTTCGCGGCCTGCTTGGCGAGGCGCTAGTAGCCAGCATCGTAATGAGTAGCAGTTTAAAGTTCGAGGGCACCCTATCCATTCAGGCGCAAGGCGAAGGCCCGCTTCGGACACTCATGGCCGAATGCAGCCATGACCGGAAAATCCGTGGCCTAGCGCGATTTGATGAGCAGGCCATAAGCGAAGACAGTTTCCACAACCTGCTGGGCGATGGTCGCATGGCCATTACTATTACCCCTAGACAGGGCAACCGCTATCAGGGTGTTGTGCCCCGGGAGCGCGAAACCCTCGCCGGTTGTCTTGAAGAGTATTTTGAGCGCTCGGAGCAAATCCCCACAAGCCTGTTTCTATTTTCCAATGAAAACGGCGCTGCTGGCTTAATGCTCCAACGTCTACCCGGTGCTACCGAGGAGGACAACGAGCTTTGGGAGCGGGTCAATCACCTTGCGCGCACTGTTGAAGCTGCCGAGTTGCTTGAATTAGATAGCGAAACCCTACTACACCGCTTGTTTAACGAAGAAACCGTTCGGCTTTTCGACGCCGAGCCGGTAGCGTTTCAGTGCAGCTGCTCCAGAGACAGAACCCTCGTCGCGCTAGAAGCCATAGGCAAAGACGAGTGTTACAGCATACTGGAGGAGCAAGGCGCCATCGATATGGATTGCCAGTTCTGCCACGCACACTATCGCTTCGATAGAAACGATATAGATCACCTTTTCGCTGGCCACACGCTACACTAAGCTTGGTTACGAATTCGCCCGGAAGCCAGCAATCATGCGGCTTCTGGAGCAGTCGTTTTTTACCGGCGCCTCTGGCATAATAGCGCGCCTGAATTGACCCGATTGTTCAGATTTCCGTCAATTTTGGGCAGGCGGCCTGAGCAGTCACTAAGACATCCCGAGGGCGAGGTCGAAGTGAGCAACACTTATAATGATCTGAGTACAGCACAGCTGGTAGAGCAAGCACTGGCGCGCAACGAAGGCCAGCTGGCTTCCAACGGTTCACTAGTCGTTAAGACCGGCGAACGCACCGGCAGATCCCCTATGGATCGCTATATTGTCGAAGAACCAAGCACCTCTGACAGCATCCACTGGGGGCCGATCAACCGCCCGTTCGATGCGGATAAATTCGATGCTCTTTGGGATCGTGTAGAGGCCTACATTGCTGAAAAAGACAGCTTTGTTTCCTTAGTGCACGTAGGCTCAGACCCTGAGCACTATTTGCCCGTGAAGATGACCACCGAGACCGCTTGGCAAAACTTGTTTGGTCGCAATCTGTTCATTCGCCCGGAAAGCTACAACCAGGCTGATAAGCAAGAGTGGCAGATTCTGAACGCTGCCAACTTTGAATGCGTACCAGAACGTGACGGCACCAACAGCGATGGCTGCGTGATCATTAACTTCGCCCGTCGCAAAGTGCTTCTAGCCGGCATGCATTACGCAGGCGAGATGAAAAAAGCCATGTTCTCCGTGCAGAACTTTCTGCTTCCGGAAAAAGACGTACTCCCGATGCACTGTTCTGCCAACGTAGGTGAAGACGGCGAAACCTGCCTGTTCTTCGGCCTCTCCGGCACCGGTAAAACCACCCTGTCTGCCGACCCGCACCGTTTCCTGATCGGTGATGATGAACACGGCTGGGGCCCGGGTACCGTGTTCAACATCGAAGGCGGCTGCTACGCCAAATGCATCGACCTAAGCAAGAAGAACGAGCCCATCATCTGGGACGCTATCCGCTTCGGTGCCATTGTTGAAAACGTCACTATTGACCAGGAAACCCGTGAGCCGGATTACAACGACGTTTCACTAACCGAAAACTCCCGTTGTGCCTACCCGCTTGAGCACGTCGAAAAACGCGTGCTGGAAAACCGTGCAGGTGAGCCCTCGCACATTGTATTCCTGACTTGCGACATGACCGGTGTTCTGCCCCCAGTGTCTATCCTGAGCCGTGAAGGCGCGGCCTACCACTTCCTAAGCGGCTACACCGCCTTGGTTGGCTCTACGGAAATGGGGTCATCGTCCAAGCTCAAATCCACCTTCTCTACATGTTTCGGCGCTCCATTCTTCCCGCGCCCGGCTGGCGTTTACGCAGAGCTGCTGATGAAGCGCATCGACGAATACGGCAGTAAGGTCTTCCTAGTAAACACCGGCTGGACTGGCGGTTCCTACGGCGAAGGCACACGCTTCAGCATACCGACGACCCGTGCGATTATTAGCGGAATTCAAAACGGCGACTTGGATGACGTTGAAACCGAACACTTGCCCACCCTCAATGTGAGCGTTCCAAAGCAAGTACCGGGTGTTGATACCGCCCTACTGAACCCACGCAACACTTGGGCTAGCAAAGACGCCTACGACAAAAAAGCAGAAGAGCTGATCAACCAGTTCGTGGAAAACTTCAAGAAGTTTGATGTTTCCGACTCAATTGTCGCAGCCGGTCCAAAACTGCAGTAAAACTATCGGGCACAAAAGACTCTGATTGAGTTTTTTGTGCCCGCACCTTACGACGTCCCCGTACGAAAACGCAGATCAATCCAGATAGACGAACAGCTCTCTGCCTTCAATTTTGTCTGCGATATCCACAATTAACTTGTCCACGGTATCAGGCACAGCCCACGGCTTTTGATAGGCGTAAAGCCACAACTCCGTAAGCAGATTGGCAAAGGGATCCTGCTGCGCATCAACGATCGCACGCAACGCTTCCTTAGCATAGGTGGCGTGGGGCAAAAACGCCTCGCTTTCTGGCGCCCCGGACTCATCAAGCCTCGGCGTGGCCGTAAAAACGACCGGCTGATTCAACTCATTGCGCAAATAGAACGAATCATCTAGCGACATAGCGATTATTCCTAAGTCCTTTGTAAGGCAGTTTGGACAGCTCGATAAAAGTGGCCATTCAGCCAGCCTTAGCGACCCTGTACCTGCCTACATATCCTTATGGTTAGGGTTTCAATTTACAGATACTACCAATGATGTGCTCAAAACCCGGACTATCTGAAATAGGGAAATAGTAGTCAGCTTGCTCATTCGCAATATCGCAATCAAGACGCCCCAGAAGATCAGCAATCATAGGTTCCGGCGTAATCTGATCTGTTGTGTACTGCCACAGAATATAAAACTCACCCTGATACCATGCAGCCACCACCTGCCGAAGCCGAGCCTCTACCAGAGGTTTACCGGGAGTATTCGATCGAGCTCTCCATCTGGGAAAAGCAAAGTGCCCACTTACACCTGTCACAGTCGTTTCGGTTTCCACGTCGTCATAGGTCGCTTCTCTTATGATCTCCACGCCTTCCAGAGGCTCCCCATTCTGAAAAAGCTGGCCTTCGACTATAGGGAAAAGCTCAACATCATATTTTTTGAGGAAACCAAACATTTCTGCATAGGCCTCTGTCGCCATTGAAACGCTCGATACAACGACAGACAAAATGCACAGGTACTTGAGCAAGCTTATATCAAGTGCGCTCTATAGCCTGACGAACGGCCCGATATAGCGCCCCAGCTGTCTGATCAAAAACCCAACGAATGAAGCGAAAAGTCAGGTCGGTTACTGTGGTAACGGCAACCCTAGCAAAGGCCAGCATATGCCCCAAAAGCCCCCTTGCCTGATTCGCAAAACGACTGGATGCGGCAGCAATCTGCTCTAACGTTCTTGCCAATAGGTCGTAAAAAGTCAGCGTCGGGCTTATTGCAGCTTGCGCCACCACGGCAGCGTAGTAGCCCGAGTCTCGAAGCAGTGTGATTAGGGCTGCCGACAGTTTATCGGCCCACTGGCTGGAAAAGAATGCTTCATTGCGGCGCTCATACTCAAGACGAACCGGCCGATTCAAGTTACTTTCGGAGCGCCGATGTAGCTGAGACCAGTCTTCAACGTTTGCGGTATTGCGATAGCCGGGAACATCGTCTTCACTCATTCCGTGCGCGGTGACACTAATTCCTGTGCCACCGTCCAAACGATACTCAGCCCCACTGGTTGGCGCATGAACAAAAGGCCAAAGCGGTACATTCGGAACAGGGTCGGCACCGTGGGTACAACGATGAAGGGCATGAACACCTTCCGACGCGGATCGAGAATAACCAATCATTCCAACTCTGGGCGCGCCAAAGGTGTAAAGATTTACCGGTTGCCGGTAGCGACTTCTAACCCAATCCGCAGTGAGCGAAGCCAGCGCCCCCCCCAGACTATGGCCGACGCAATGAATACCTCGCACCGGCCCCTGAGCTATTGCTGGCGTTAGCAGGCGGTCAAGTGCCGGCTTCATACTCTCAAACGTAGCGTTAAAGCCCGCATGAACAGAGCTACCATTAACCGACGTCGATATCCCAACGTTCCCATTGGTCAGCCAGTCATGACTAGTCGCCGTGCCACGCACAGCGATCACATGGTGCCCCTCAAAACTCTGTTTTCCGTTCGCGAGGAAAGCAAATCCGGATGTCTTTCGAAACAACCCAAATACCCCACCCGTGCGACCGGTTACAGGGCCACCTGATAGCTCCAGATCGAAAGCGCGCGATAGTGAAAGGTGCGCCACTGGAACGCGATAATTACCCTCGGTATTGGGCGCTCGAATCTGATAAACAAGTTCCGCGAACTCTGACGCCATCCTTGGAGATATAGCTTTCATCTGCATAATCCTTTGCTTGTTTTAAGTTACCAGCGACAAATACTGAAAACGCTATGGGGAAACTCCGGTCGCTCGACATTCTCAAAAACCTGCTCTTTTTCCGGAGTTGTAAGTTCACATTTCATACCAGCTAAACGCTGAGATAGAGCTTCCCGGGGAGTGATTCCGCCAGGGACTGCGTACCAAAGCAGGTAGTTTTTTCCCTCATAATCCAAACCAATCACCTGACGGACTCGCGTCTCGTCTCCCAATTGATTTGGTCTTCGTGACTCTAGATTTTTCTCTGGGAAGGCAAAGCGCCCTCCCGCATCGGTAAGAGCCTTATCCTTGTACTCTTGGTCGTAATCAAGAGTTCTATACACCTCAATTCCCACCAAAGGCTGCCCATTTAGGGTTACAACGCCCTCAACCGGTGGAGAAAGATGAACAGTTGTTTTTTTCGTAAACCCAAACATACCTGCGTAAACCCCAGTCGCCATTAAAACGGCCAATGCAATAACAGAAAAAATCCAGAAGCGCTTAAACAAGACAACACCGTCCCGGAACAGAAGGCACAGAGTCAGTAGATGAAGAACATTGGTGTTTTGAGGCAGGGTACTTTCAAATCAATTAACGATGTGCTGAAAGTAACTACATGTTCTAAATCCCTGAACGTAACGCCTTCCTGGCTAATTTGAAAATCAACATTAATGTAGGCTGTATTGGGTGTCAATTGTTGGAGGCGTTATTTTTATATTAACGAGCCATGTGCAACCGAAGGCGTCATTGACAGTCTTAAGAGTGCCGCCTATTGTCCACCTCAGGATGCCGGCCCAGATCACATGGAAGGATCGCACGCGCCAATCTCTTCCCTGCCAGTCAAAGTGTAGGTATCCGTAAAAATTCTACAGCTCGCTCATTGCTGGGCTCTGCTTCTGAACCAAAAGAGATAAGGATATCCAATGGCAAGGTCTTCATGTTTCGGCCCGTTCGAGCTCAAGAGTGGTGACAGTGACAAAAAACAAATTTTTGGCGGCCATCGGCGCCCGAACGCTGCAAGCTATGTCACCGCATTGCAGGAGGCTCTGCGAGCGGTAGACATTCCCTTAGCCATTGTGGATGGTCAATTCGGGCCCGGCACCGAGCAGGCGCTCAAAATGTTCCAGTGGTGCCTCACAGCGCATCCCTACAGGCGATTCAATCAGTCTTTAGTAACCGACACCTGCAAGGTCACTCAGGCCTTAAGCGGGCGACTGGACACCCAGACAGCCAGTGAGCTTAACCGATGGACCGCCCAAGGCTATGTCAGTACAGGCGACCTTATACGGTTAGACAGCAAACAACTGGACCACGTCGAAGTCGGCGTTGGTTTCCGAGTACTGAGCCACGTGTCGGTTTGTGAGGGCGACGTAGTGCTTTCCGCAGCTGCCGCTGACCTGCTCAGCACTGCCAACAAAAAAGCCGGTGAACGCTGTGTGAAGCTAGTGCTAAATCAGGCGTTTCGGGTAAATGGCGTACCGGTTTCCGGTGCCGTGGTAACCCCGGCAACCCGCTCTCAACATTTGATTGGCCACGCTATCGACTGCAACATTGTTGATGGCAGCAACTGGAACAACAGCCGCACTTTTGCCGCCGGTCGACAGACCGAAGGGGCAACCAACTTTATCGACGATATGAAAAACGCTGGTTACCGCTGGGGCGGAAATTTTTCCAATCCCGATACGCCCCACTTCGACAAACGGCTGAACCCCTATGGCGATGCCTATGAATTCAAGTTCTTCTTCAACCAGCGCACCATCGCCAATAATCACCCGATACCTCTCAAGAACCTAAATTGACCATGAAGCTACTACGTTCATCAATTACTCTAGGGCTGGCGCTATTGATATCCGCCTGCGCGTCGGCCGATACCGCCACCCATCCACTGGTGGAGGCCTGGCATGCAGGCAAAGCCATCGTCATCACTACCAGCCCCAATCCTGACAACACCGACGAGACTTATGGCGACTTCGCGTACTATCTCAACAACTTTGCCGCTTCTGCTGGTGATCACTGGGCTTTTTTTGTACTAGACCCGCAGGCAACGACCCCCAAACTCCCGATCGAGTTTGGTTTTACCCTCACCCACTACTCTGTCGTTTTCATTAAACAGAATGAAGCTCAAGGTTACCTCTACCCCGGCCCTATTCTGGAGCCTCAGGTGTACGACTTTGTTCAACGACGATTTGAAGGACGGGACATTCCAGATTACCTCCATCAGTTCAGTCCGGATGAGGTGCTGGTAGACTTTGAAAAGGAGAATGGACTACTCAGAGTTGATGCAAAAACATAACCCGCCGGGATTTGCACGCCATGCGGGAGCAGTTTAGCTCCATTTTCACAGCCTCAGAAAAGCTGGCAGAGCGAGGGGAGTAGGTATGTTAGACCTGCACTATGAACGGTGGCTAGCACTGTTCCCAGAAGCCCCAAAAGACCTAGCGGCGACCGCTTATAAACGTTTACGCGCGCATTACGCAGAACCCCACCGTACCTACCATAATTTTCAGCATATTGACGCGTGCCTCCGCCACTTGGATAGCGTCAGAGATCAACTGACAAATTTTCACGCTATCGAGATGGCCATCTGGTATCACGACGTCATCTACGACACCCACAAAATCGATAATGAAGCACAAAGCGCGAACTATGCCTTTGAGACACTCGCAAAACTGAATATCTCTGAAGAGAATCGTAACCTTGTCCATAAACTGATCATGGCAACTAAGCACCCCAGCATTCCTGACTCTTTGGAAGAGCGCTACGTCCTCGACATAGACCTTTCCATTTTAGGCACATCACCTGAAATTTATGATGTGTATGAAAGTAAGCGCTCCACGAACCCCATCTTAACCACCTGACCGGAATTCGCCAGAATCAAAGCCTCTCAATAAGGAGGCTGACGATGAATCACCAACTCACATCCACTCAGGCATTTTGGCTGGGGCACCTGCACCACGCGTTTTCATTGGGCCAGTCACTGAGTCGTTATGCTCATGAACAAGGATTGAGCTTCGCCGATCTGATGGTCTGGCGGCAGCGACTGATGATCCAGAAGATTGTTGTTCCCGACATGCACCGCCCCAATCGCTTTGTCAGTGTGGCGGTGGTCTCATGATGCGTCCAGAACTGACGATGTCGGTTTACCTATGCCGGGAGCCGGTCGACATGCGTAAATCCATCGACGGGCTATCGCTGCTGGTTCAGGAGGCGATGGAACTGAATCCCTTCGATGAAGCGGTCTTCGTATTCTGCAATCGCCAACGCGACAAGGTCAAGATTCTGGCTTGGGAGCGGAATGGCTTTGTACTCTGGTATAAGCGTCTGGAACGGGAACGATTTAAGTGGCCCGACACAGTGGGTGACGATGTTATGACCCTGTCAGGCCAACAACTGAACTGGCTTCTGGACGGTTACGACATTGCCCAGATGCAGCCTCATAAACCCTTATTTTTTGACGCCGCTGGTTGATTTCAAGGTGCTGATTTGTAGGCGTTTTGATACAATAGTTTCATGCCAAGCGCCGCTTCCGACTCACAGAAAATCATCGCTGAACTGGAGCAAAAGCTCCGTGTTCAAGCGGCGGATATTACTCGCCTAAAAAAACAAAGCCGGTCGCTGGAACGCGAGAATGAGTCTCTGGAACGCAAGGCTCAATCTCTGGAAGCCGCGAAGCGGGAACTGTTCGAACAACTGCGCCTGCTGATTGAAAACCGCTTTGGGCCTTCCACCGAGAAGTACAACATCCCTCAGGAAGACTTGTTCTTCGACGAAGCCGAAGCGCTGGTAGAGAGCGAACCGGCGTCAGACAGTGACGACGTTCCAGAAGACATCGCGGACACACCGACCAAGCCAGACTCTGCCAAGTCCCGCACTCGCGGTGGCCGTCTGGCGCTGCCACCGGAACTGCCGCGAGTGGATATTGTCCACGACGTGACGGACGGTCAGAAGCACTGCCATAACGACGGAACCGAATTGGTCTGCATCGGTGAAGAGATCAGCGAGCAGCTCGACATCATTCCCGCCAAGATCCAAGTGATCCGTCACATTCGACGCAAGTATGCCTGCAAGACCTGCGAAGACGGTGTCGTCACCGCACCCATGCCGTCGCAACCCTTACCCAAGAGCAATGCCAGCCCCAACCTCTTGGCTTATTCTGTCATCGCCAAATACGTGGACGCCTTGCCGCTTTACCGGCAGGAACGGGCGTTCAAGCGGTTGGGCATTGATCTGCCCAGAAATACCTTGGCTCGCTGGATGATCCAGACCAGTGAATTGATCGAGCCCCTCATTGAACAGTGCCGACAGCATCTGCACGCGAGTGCAGTCATCCACATGGATGAAACTACGCTGCAAGTGAATACCGAACCGGATCGCAAGGCCAGCAGTCCTTCGTACATGTGGGTACAACGAGGTGGGCCGCCCGGGCAACAAGTAGTGCTCTACGATTACGACGCCAGCCGTTCCGGTCAGGTACCAACGCGACTGCTGGAAAACTATCAGGGCATTCTGGTGACCGATGGTTATGAAGGGTACGCCCAAGTGGTTCGGATCAATCAGCTGACCCATGTGGGTTGCTGGGCGCATGCCCGCCGCAAGTTCGTGGAGGCCCAGAAAGTACAACCTAAAGGCAAGGTCGGCCGTGCCGATCAGGCCTTGAGTCTGATCCGCAGCCTGTATGCCGTAGAGCAAAAGGCCAAAACGATGAGCGCGGAGGAAAGGCTGGCCTTGCGAGACACTCAAAGCCGTGCACTCATCGAAAAACTGGAAGTCTGGCTAACGAAATCCTTGAATCAAGTGCCGCCGAAAACGGCCATTGGCAAAGCGCTGATCTACCTGAACCGACAGTGGCCCAAGCTAACCGTCTTCCTGACGGATGGTCGGATCCCGCTGGATAATAACCCGGCGGAAAATGCCATACGCCCGTTCGTCATTGGTCGAAAAAACTGGCTCTTCAGCCAGACACCAAAGGGTGCGCATGCCAGCGCCAGACTCTACAGCCTGATCGAAACCGCCCGAGCCAATGGCATTGAGCCCTATACTTATATGGTAGAAGTGCTTACCAAACTGCCATCATTGACGACCGACGATGAACTCGACCGGTTACTGCCTTGGAATCAGGGGGAAACCATTCCGGTGTAGTTCGTGGAGCGCTTAC
>NZ_JALKAP010000030.1 GCF_023016045.1 Marinobacter sp. S6332
TAGTGCTTGAAGCGGGGCATGCCGACGGCTCCTTGTCTGTTTGCTCAATGCTACCAAAAACCATCCGTTTTGGGGTTTTTCTACAGCCTCAACGCTGAGGTAACCGGCGCCGGAGCGTAAGCGGAGGGGACCAAAAGCGGCACGCTTTTGGCGTCCGGTTGACCGCCTGGTTATGAGCTCCCCGATGGCTCAATGTCTTCTCCGAACATGATTCGGTGCCCCTCCGGTGTTGCTACACCAAACTCGCGTAAGCCCCAAGGTTTGTCCGAAATTACCTGGAAAATCTCGGCACCGCGTTGCTGATAGTCACGGTAAAGGTCGTCAATGCCCACGCAGTTCACATACGCGAAGTACGAATGGTCATGCGTATCACGGGCCGAAAGCTCGTCCGGACAGTGCCCCAACATGATATGAAAACCGCCAAGACTCAAGAACGACCAGCCATCCACACGGAACCGGACAGAAAATCCAAGCTCGTTGAGAAAGTAGCTTTCGGTCTCCTCAAGATCCTTGACCGCCAAAACATGCTGAGTGGCTTTTACTTCAAACACAGATGACTCCCTTCACGAGTGCGGATACTCATAACGAGGCTGTAGAAAAACCCAAAAATGAGCGAGTATTCCACCGCCTACGATCTCTAGTTTTTCAGCCAGCCAGTTCGCCTGACCATTTCCA
>NZ_JALKAP010000031.1 GCF_023016045.1 Marinobacter sp. S6332
TTACTTCCTCCTGAATTACCGGTTCAATATTCCAGATAGACTCGTGGTCCATTTGAGCTTCCATGCTCGCCCTGGACTCCGGGCACACAATAACTAATGTCCCAACTCCAGACCTGGTTCGGGCCTGTCGCCGTGAAGCTGGTCGGTTCCGGCACCTTGCGAGGTGGCTTCATGCGCCCTCGGTAGTTTTGTTGCTGGTGCTTTTTCAACACCCGGTAAAACGAGGATTCCGATGCCAGATAAAGCCCCTTGTCGGCCAGCGACGGCACGATCTGGGAGGGCGGTAAACTCCGGTACTCGGGTTGATTACACGCACTCAGAATGGCCACCTCCTCGGCCTGTGTGAGTTTATGGGGCTGTTCAGCCCGTTCTGCATCCGGACGCCGATCTTCTGCAACGGTGCCGTTAGCACCTCGCCAACGCTTCAATGTGCGCTCACTCATATCAATCAACTCTGCGGCCTTGTATCGGGCTGCACCGCCGGCAACGGCTTCATCAAACAGCTCCAGGAGCCTTGCACGTTCATCCAGCGGTGTCAGATATCCTCGTCGCTGTCCGGATCTTCGCCGTACAAGGCTTCGAGCTTTTTTGACAGCACC
>NZ_JALKAP010000032.1 GCF_023016045.1 Marinobacter sp. S6332
ACAATAACTGATGTCCCAACTCCACACCTGGTTCGGGCCTGTTGCGGTGAAGCTGGTCGGCTCCGGTACCTTGCGAGGGGGCTTCATGCGCCCTCGGTAGCTCTGTTGGTGATACTTTTTTAACACTCGATAAAACGAGGATTCCGATGCCAGATAAAGCCCCCTGTCGGCCAGCGACGGCACGATCTGGGAGGGCGGTAAACTCCGGTACTCGGGTTGATTACACGCACTCAGGATGGCCATTTCCTCGGCCTGCGTGAGTTTATGGGGCTGTTCAGCCCGCTCTGCATCCGGACGCAGATCTTCTGCAACGGCGCCATTAGCACCTCGCCAACGCTTCAATGTGCGCTCACTCATATCGATCAATTCGGCGGCCTTGTATCGGGCTGCACCACCGGCAACGGCTTCATCGAACAGTTCCAGGAGCCTTGCACGTTCATCCAGCGGTGTCAGATATCCTCGTCGCTGTCCGGATCTTCGCCGTACAAGGCTTCGAGCTTTTTTGACAGCACC
>NZ_JALKAP010000033.1 GCF_023016045.1 Marinobacter sp. S6332
CATAAAAGCGCAGAATCGATTATGACGTCAGTGGCTCGGGCAAAGCTGAGTTTAATTGATAATAAATGAGCGAATTAACCGAACGTTACACTAGGCGTACGATTTATTCCATTTCGTGAGCACACCCCTACTGAGTAGTTATTTCTGAAACCAGGATAATCTGTAAATACTCATTTACTCAAAAACTCAATTACGCATGATTTATACTGGTCAGCAATTAAAACCAGAAGATGCCTGGTGCTTCCTTAGCTATGGTTTGATGATTTTTCTCTGATTACCAAAGTAATTCATCCAAGACGGCTTTGATGGCAGTGCAGTTTATTCGAGATAAGCCAGCTCCCGTGCAAGAAAAGCTTGCGGGATTTATTATTTTCGAAGTGGTGGTTGATGATGTTGTTGGGGTCAGTTCACGAAACGGAAAAAATTGTACGCTAAGCCTTTGGCATCAATGATATCGACACCATTTTTTCCACAATTCATAAAGTTGCGCAGT
>NZ_JALKAP010000034.1 GCF_023016045.1 Marinobacter sp. S6332
TCCAGGAGCCTTGCACGTTCATCCAGCGGTGTCAGATATCCTCGTCGCTGTCCGGATCTTCGCCGTACAAGGCTTCGAGCTTTTTTGACAGCACCAGAAGCGACGTCGTCTCAGCCAGAGCTTTATCTTTGCGGCGCACTTCGGCCTTCAGTTTTTTGATGGTTTTCCGGGAATCCCTTTGTTGCTTCTGAGCGACTTTGTCCCGGTCTGGCTGCATGCCAGCGCCTTGCAGGCAAGCTTCTTTCCAGCGCTGCACTTGCTCTGGATACAGGCCTTTCTCACGGCAATAAGCACTGAGTTCGGCTTCGGACATAGAGGCCGTTTCCACTACAACAGCTAGCTTGGCCTCGGGGGACCAGTCTTCCCCGGTATTACGATTACCTGGCACGGGCATTCCTTGTTGTCGACACTGTTTCAACCAACTATACAGAGTCACATCGGAGATGCCTTC
>NZ_JALKAP010000035.1 GCF_023016045.1 Marinobacter sp. S6332
CAGCTCACGAAACGGAAAAAATCGTACGCTAAGACCTCTGCAGTGTTCGTAACGATCGGTACTTTCCTTGTTCGACCTGTTTGTCCTGCTGCCAGATATAGTCGCCGGTCAGGTTGATGTGCTCCCAGCCCAAGGGAGAAAGATGCCGCAGAAGCGTCTCGTCGATATCCCGGCCGTCTTCGCGCAGTGCTTGAACCGCCCGCTCCATATAAACCGTATTCCAAAGGATAATAGCGCTGACGACGAGATTGAGTCCGCTTGCACGGTAGCGTTGATTCTCGTAACTGCGATCGCGGAGTTCACCGAGCCGGTTCAGGAAGACGGCACGAGCCAGCGCGTTCTTAGCCTCGCCCTTATT
>NZ_JALKAP010000036.1 GCF_023016045.1 Marinobacter sp. S6332
TAAGCTAGTCAGTTATTTGGTGGAGCTAGGCAGGATCGAACTGCCGACCTCCTGCGTGCAAGGCAGGCGCTCTCCCAGCTGAGCTATAGCCCCAAAAGCTATCTCGTAAAATCGTGTAGATCTAGGCGTGTTCGGACGCCGCATAGCCTGCTATGCAAGTTCGGACACAACGACGAGCTACGCGATTTTGGTGGGTCTGGGTGGACTTGAACCACCGACCTCACCCTTATCAGGGGTGCGCTCTAACCACCTGAGCTACAGACCCGGTTTTGCTTGCCA
>NZ_JALKAP010000037.1 GCF_023016045.1 Marinobacter sp. S6332
TCGGAGATAATGAGAAAATGTCTTCGTGTTCTATCTCGTCCAATTTGTTAAAGAGCAAATCTGACCCAGTGATCAGAAAGAAGAACTTCGATTAACAACCATTGTCATTAATTCGAAACGCTTGTTTCTGTACACTGCTAACTTAATCATTAAGCTAGTCAGTTATTTGGTGGAGCTAGGCAGGATCGAACTGCCGACCTCCTGCGTGCAAGGCAGGCGCTCTCCCAGCTGAGCTATAGCCCCAA
>NZ_JALKAP010000038.1 GCF_023016045.1 Marinobacter sp. S6332
CCCTGATAAGGGTGAGGTCGGTGGTTCAAGTCCACCCAGACCCACCAAAATTGCTCAGCTCGGCGTTATCGAGTGACTTGCATAGCAGGCTATGCGGCGCTCCTCGATGCCTTGATCTGAACAATTTACATCTCAAGTCAGTATGAGTGAGATGGCATAGCTTAAATTGGGGCTATAGCTCAGCTGGGAGAGCGCCTGCCTTGCACGCAGGAGGTCGGCAGTTCGATCCTGC
>NZ_JALKAP010000039.1 GCF_023016045.1 Marinobacter sp. S6332
GCAGGATCGAACTGCCGACCTCCTGCGTGCAAGGCAGGCGCTCTCCCAGCTGAGCTATAGCCCCAATTTAAGCTATGCCATCTCACTCATACTGAGTTGAGATGTAAATTGTTCAGATCAAGGCATCGGGGGCCCTGCATAGCCTGCTATGCAAGTCACTCGATAACGCCGAGCTGAGCAATTTTGGTGGGTCTGGGTGGACTTGAACCACCGACCTCACCCTTATCAGGG
>NZ_JALKAP010000004.1 GCF_023016045.1 Marinobacter sp. S6332
TTCGGAATAACGTGGCATGAATGCTCCCATGCCGCCCCTGATTGGTTAAATTCAGGCGAAATCGCCAACTGGACAACTAGGCTGACAGAGGGGGGTACCTGCGTGAACGTTATCGTCGTGAAGCAGAGCTGGCCCTAAGAGGGGAGCAACTTGAACTCCGTGTTGCTGAACGAACGGCCGATCTGGAACATTCCAACCGCAAACTGCTGGATGAAATTCGCGAACGCGAGCGCGCCCAGAGTGAGTTGCGAGAAACTCAACAGGAGTTGATTCAAGCAGCCAAACTGGCGGTGTTGGGGCAAATGTCGGCGGGTCTTAATCACGAAATGAGCCAGCCGCTTACTGCAATCCAAACTTACGCCAGAAACAGTCGGCGGTTTTTAGAGAAAGGCGCCGCCGATATGGTGGATGAGAACCTCGGTGAAATCGTGCTTCTGTGCGACAAAATGGCAGAGCTTACCCGCCAATTCAGAGTGTTTGCTCGCAAATCGGAAGGGCCGCCAACCATTGTGGATTTTCGCCTGTCTGTGGATGCGTCTCTGAAAATTATCGCGGCGCAGAAGAGCAGTGCAGACATTGATATTCGTTGGAACCGCCCTGAACAGCCGGTGCTATGCCATGGCGATTTGATTCGAATTGAACAGGTTATGGTTAACCTACTGGCCAATGCGGTGCAGGCCGTTGAGAACCAAAAGCAGCCGGTCATTACTGTAGATGTTGAAGAACAGGGAGAGAGCTGGCGTTGTTTTGTTCGGGATAACGGTCCAGGCCTACCAGCAAATACAGAGCAGATTTTCGAACCCTTCTTTACGACCAAGTCAGTGAAGCAGGGGCTGGGGCTGGGGTTGTCTATTTCAAGGCAGATTGCGGATGCCTTGGGTGGCCGGCTTACTGGGCGCAATCGCAGCGATGCGCCAGGTGCAGAATTTGAATTTACCCTGAAAAAACGGGAGGCCACGGAATGACGGAACCCTCGATTATTTTTGTAGATGATGACCCACACATCCGTAAAGCCATGACCCAAACACTCACTTTGGAAGACTTACCTGTGAGTTGCTTTGAGAGTGCCGAATCGGGCCTTGAGGTTATTACGCCGGAATACAACGGCGTTGTGCTGTGCGATTACAACATGCCGGGCATGGATGGGCTTGAGATGCTGAACGCGATTCAAGCAGTGGACAAGACCATCCCCGTTATCATTCTTACCGGCCAAGGCGACATCAGTACGGCAGTGTCTGCCATGCAGCAGGGCGCTTATGATTTTATTGAGAAGCCGTTTGATCACGATGCCTTGATTGAACTCCTGCGTCATGCTCTGGAAAAGCGCCATTTGGCGTTGGAAAACCGCAGGCTCAAGGCGCAGTTGCGCCACCTGGCCCGCCCCGGCCCGAGAATTCTCGGCGACACGCCCAGCATGCAAAAGGTGATGGATACCATCACGCCCATTCTGGATATTTCTGCCAACACTTTGTTGTTTGGTGAGACTGGCTCCGGTAAGGATGCGCTGGCCCGTTATATTCATGAGAACAGCCCAAGGGGCGCGCACAATTTCGTGGCGATTAACTGCGGCGCGGTGCCCGAAAACCTTATCGAGAGTGAGCTGTTTGGCCACGAAGCAGGGGCCTTTACCGGTGCGGATAAACGCCGTATAGGTAAGATTGAACATGCACACTTGGGCACTTTATTTTTGGATGAAGTGGAAAGCATGCCCATGCCGCTGCAGATCAAACTGTTGCGTGTGCTAGAAGAACAAAAGGTAGAGCGCTTGGGCAGCAACCAAGTGCAGGATGTGGATGTTCGCATTATTGCGGCTACCAAAGCCGATTTGAAGGCACTCAGTGATGAGGGGAGCTTTCGTGCGGATCTGTATTACCGGCTGAATGTGGTGAAAGTGGATATTCCTCCCCTACGGGAGCGTAAAGAAGATATTCCCATGTTATTTCACCACTTTGTGCTGATCGCCGCAGCCCGGTATGACCGGGAGAGCATTCCGCTAGATGCCAGTCAGGCTGCGCGCTTGATGCACCATAGCTGGCCGGGAAATGTTCGTGAATTGCGTAATTTGGCAGAGCGTTATGTGTTGTTGGGGCCGTTGGCTTTGGATGACAGTGAGCCGGTGGCAAAAGCAGATGTGAGTGGGCGGAGAACGCTTGCAGAAATGATGGATAGCTTTGAACACTCCGTGCTGACCAGCGCCCTCAATGCGTGTCACGGCAGTATCAAAGACACCATGGTGCAACTGGGTGTTGCTCGAAAAACGCTCTACGATAAGATGAAAAAACATGGCTTGGATAAGGCTCAGTTTAAGGACTAAGCCTTATCCTCGTGCACAGCTCCGGTTTTGGCTTACCGGTATCCGGCGCTTTAATTCAGGCCAAGGCATAGTTTTGTTTGTTAAGCATGGCAGCAGCTGCCAAAGGCGGATTAGAAGTTTTTGGAGTGGAGTGTTTGGTGTCCTAAGATCTGATAGGTTATTACCGATAGTTTCTAAAAATAGATGCACTTAAGGCGCCCCTTTTTTGTGGGCAGAACGTATACTCTTCATAATATGTAGCATATATACCCACAAGTTGAATGGGCTAACATGACCAGAAACAAGTCTCGCGACGCATTCGATATTGTCCCTTGGAGCCAGAGCTTTGAGACGGGTGTAGAAATTATTGACGAGCAGCATCGCCAGCTGGTTAACCTGTTGAACAATCTTGCACACCAATATGTCTATGGCTTCGAAGCTGAACAATTCAAAGACATTGTTAGTGGTCTGGTCGATTACGCTAAGTATCACTTCGAAACAGAGGAGTGCCTTTGGGAGGAAGCGTTCGAAGGTGATGAATGGCTTGTTCAGCACCGCAACTCCCATGATGGCTTTGTTGGGAAAGTTCGCGAAATGCAGGCACAGGTTGAACACAGCGCAACTTTGTCTGGTATTGATGATTTACTTTCGTTTTTGATTAGTTGGCTTGCGCATCATATTTTACACGACGATAGAAGCATGGCCTTTGCACTCAAAGAGCTCCGCAAGGGACAGACACTGGCCGACGCCAAAGCGATATCGAAAAAGGCACTGAGTGGTCAGGCATCGAGCTTGATTCATAGTGTACTCGCGATGTACAAGCAGCTATCGGGCTACACACTTGCGTTGCAGAGAGAGGTGCATGCTCGTGATATGGCCGAGAGACAGTTGCGGGAACAGGAGAGCTACTGGAAGTCAGTATTGGGGGCAACTAATGACTCTCTTTGGGACTGCAACCTGCAAGTTTCGGATGTAACCGACCGTGAAGACACTGCGAAATTTTTAACCAAAGCCGGCCAGCGGATTCATCCCGAAGACTGGCCGGGTGTGAGAGAAGATCTTATCGCTCATTTGCTGGGCAACACTGAGGTGTTCAGCCATCACTATCGTGTTTTGGAAAGCAACGGCAAAGAGTGTTGGGTGCAGTCACGGGGCAAAGTGATTGCTCATGATTCCGATGGTCGCCCGTTACGTATAATTGGCACCCAAACAGATATCACTGAGCGCAAAACGCAAGAGTTGGTTCTACTGCGGGAAAGGGATACCCGCTTATTGATTAGTGATTTTGCATCAGACTTTATGACGTCTGCGCCGGAAGAATTCGATACGGTTATAGAACGAGCCTTGCAGCGAGGCGGTGAATACATGGGGGCAGACCGCACCTACATTTTTCTTGTTGATGACAATCGCGAGTACATGAGCAATACCCATGAATGGTGTGCGGCCGGCATTTCTCCAGAAATAGATAATTTGAAGAACATTCCTTCGAATCTGGTTCCTTGGTGGTGGCAACAATTGAGTTCTACCGGCTATGTGCTGGTTCCCGAGGTGAGTGGTATGCCCCCTGAAGCGCATGCCGAATATGTCATTCTGGAGTCTCAGGGTATTAAGTCTGTCTGTGTGTACCCGCTGTATATGAAAGATGAGCTTACAGGGTTTTTGGGAAACGATGCGGTTCAAGCGGCACAGAATTGGGGTGCGGATGTTTTAGAGTTTTTGGGGTTGATGAGTGATCTTTTGAGTATTGCTCTGGAATACAGGCAGTTACAAAAGCACCGCGAGCAAGCAAGGCGTCGTCTCGAGCGGGCGGAGCAGCAAGCTCATGTGGGCCACTGGGGCTATGACCTGAATTCGGGCGAGGTATTCTGGTCTGAGGAAACCTCCCGGATTATCGAACGGGATCTAACATTTTCAGCGCCAACATATCTGGATATGGTGCATCCAGAAGACCGTAAGGAAGCCTACGAGGCTTTCCAGAAAGCCAAAAACGAAATAAGTCATCTGCAAACAGAGCATCGGGTGTGCCTTTCGGGCGATCGGAACAAATATCTGGAAGTTCGTGGTCAATTTGAAGCTGGGCCCGATGGCAAGCCAGCCAGAGTAGAAGGTACGGTTCAAGATGTAAGTGAGCGAGTAGAGCACAGGGAACAATTGCGTCGCCTTGCCTATGAAGATGAACTGACCGGTTTACCAAACCGAAGAGCACTTGATAAGAAACTTCAGCAGGAAGTTGAGCACTGTAAACAGCATGGTAAGCATTTGGTTATGGCTTTGCTGGATCTGGACAACTTTCGTGAAGCAAACGACCGTTACGGCCCAGCGCTGGGGGATGAAATACTGGTGGCGTTGAGTCGTCGCATGCAACTGGTTTGCGGCGAATCCGCAGTTGTTAGCCGTATTGGTGGCGATGAATTTGTGGTGTTGTTTCCGAGAATGGTTCCAGATGACGATGCGTTTCCACAACTGCGCAGGTTGCTGGCCGCAATCAACGAACCACTGGTCGTCTCAGGTGTAGAGGTGAATATAACCGTCAGCATCGGTGTCACGTCTTATCCGCAACCTGGGAATCCGGCAGAAGAACAACTATTCCGGCAGGTTCAGCAGGCACTTTATCAAGCCAAAATGCAGGGCAAAAATCGCTTGGAGCAATATGACATCCAGCTGGAACACAACACGCGAGCATTGACTTGCAAACTGGAGGAGATCAAACAAGCGCTGTTGGATGGAGAGTTCGTACTTTACTACCAACCACAGGTCAGTATGGCCGAGGGAACCGTCCTCGGGGTGGAGGCACTTATACGCTGGCAGAAACCGTCGGGTGAAATTGTGCCACCGGGAGTTTTTCTACCCGTGATTCAGGATCACCCGTTAGAAGTGGAAATTGGGGACTGGGTTATCAATGCAGCATTGAGCCAGATAGGGGTATGGCAGGAACATGGGTTACATCTGGAAGTAAGCGTGAACGTGACCAGCTTACAAATTCTGGACGACAGCTTTACGAGTAAACTGAAAGCAGAGTTGGCAGTTCACCCTCTGGTGCCGGCGCGAGCGCTTAAAATCGAAATACTGGAAAGCAGCGCGTTGCACGATTTGGAGAAAGTCAGCAGGGTTATGAGGGAGTGCCGGAAACTGGGCGTACAGTTTGCTTTAGACGATTTCGGCACAGGTTTTTCTTCGCTTTCTTATCTCAAACACTTACCTGCCAACATATTAAAAATTGATCAAAGCTTTGTTCGCAACATGCTCAATGATCCAGGTGATTTGTCTATCATCTCCGGCATAGTGGGTATGTCGCAGGCTTTCGGTTTGCAGGTTCTTGCTGAAGGTGTAGAAACAGAAGAGCATGGTGATCTATTGCTACGCCTTGGATGTGAGTTGGGCCAAGGCTACGGTATCGCCCGGCCAATGAAAGCTGAAGATCTGCCGGGCTGGGTTCTCAACTGGCAGATCCCCAGTGACTGGCATGAGCAGAAGCCAGTCGCGTTCCAGAACATACTGCTTCTCCACGCTGAGGTGGAGCACCGATATTGGGTGAACCGGTTAGAGCAGTGGCTACAAGGTAAAGTTGATGTTTTACCAACTTTGCAGGCCACCCACTGCAAGGTCGGTAGTTGGATTGAACAAGATGGGCGCCGTCGTTTCAAAAATAACCCGGCTTTTATCGAATTAGTGATTGATCACGAACGCTTGCATCAGGCAGGAGATGAGGCTGTGGCCGCGCATGCCCATGGCGGTGAGCATGTGGTTAACGAGAAGCTGTCTGAAATACGTGAATGCAGGGATCGGGTTTTATTGGCTCTGAGACGATTACAGAGCTAGATTTATGACACAAAAGAACATCGAATTTTAGCTGCTAAAGTTCCGCATCTTAGACATTAAATGGCTAATCGAAATAAAGGTAAATTTAACGCTATGCTTTTAACGAAAAAGAATGCCAGACACATGCTCGAGGACGTTCTGGATGGCAAGAATTGGCAGAGTGCGCCTGAGTGGTTATCACCTTTGGTGGCCTACTTAAAAGATTCGAGCCAAAAAGAACTGGGTATCGCTAATGGTGTGGTAAGTGTTTCTTTGCACACTTCCGAGCTGGGATTAAATGCGTTGGAGTTTGACGCCCGGATTAATAATCTGGTTAACAAAATCCAAACCCTTGCAGCCGCTATCGAAGAAATGTCAGCCAGTGCCTCAGAGGTAGGTAGCCTTGGTCAAGATGTCTTACATCAAGCGTCTAGTGTTCATGGGTATACTAAGGAATCAAGTTCGGCATTAGATGAAATGGAAGCTCGTTTGGCAGAAGTCGATGTCTCTCTAACTCAGGCGTATGAAGAGATGGCAGCCCTCGCGGAGAAGACTAAAAGCATTGAATTCCTAACGAATACCGTCAACGAAATATCAGATCAAACAAACCTGCTTGCGCTTAACGCTGCCATTGAAGCCGCACGTGCCGGTGAAGCCGGGCGTGGGTTTGCCGTGGTTGCAGATGAAGTGCGTAAGCTTGCCGCACGCAGTGCTGAGGCGGCCGAAGAAATTAACGACATCGTTACTAACATTACAGCTAGCTCTGGAGGAGTCCAGCAACGGTTGAGCCGGTCCGTTGATGCCGTGAAAAAATCTGGGGAGAGCCGGGAGCGAGTTTATAATGCTATACAGCATTCACGGGAATCTGCGAATCAGAACTTTGATCAGGCGACAGCTATTGCTTCAGCCGCTGAAGAACAGAGTCAGGTCTCCCATGACATGGCGGAACAAGTTAGCTCCAACTCTGAAGATTCCGATGCTATGGCCCGAATTTTTCGTGGGCTGATGGAAGCCTTGGCACCGCTACGAACCGATGCTAGGGATATCTTTTCGAACGTGCGCGTAGTTACACCGTGTCTGGCGCTTGCCAGTGCAAAACGTGATCACGTTGTTTGGGTTGACAGGATCATTCGTTTCGCAATTTTCGGTGAAAAAACGATCACAGAGGATGAAATCAAAGATCATAACGAATGCCGTCTTGGTCAGTTCCTGATCAGTGAAAAAGCCAAAGGAGTTTTGAAACTAAGTAGTGCAGAGCGCCTGATCAAGGAAGCTCACCCCAAAGTACATGCTGTAGGGAGAGAGCTTTTCAAGTTGGCACAAGACTTCAACAGCAGCCGTATTGATCCAGACAACTATAATGCTCAATCCCAAGAGCTGATGAGTAAGTTAAAGTCGTCATCATTAGAGGTGATTGAACTACTAGATGCACTGATAACAGAAACCACTGCCAGCAGTGCTGTCCGTCATCAGTAAAGGGATTACTCCGGTAGCTTATCGCGAAAGCTGAAAAACCTTAGCAACCGCCAACCTCATCAGAGGTTGGCTTCTGCAAACTCCGCGAGTAGTGAGCGTGGTACACCTTGCAGGTGAATATGTCCACCATGGCTGAAGGTCTTGAAGCGTTCGGTCATATAGGTGAGGCCAGAACTCAATGCACTAAGATACGGCGTGTCGATCTGTGCCAAGTTGCCTAGGCAGATCACCTTGGAGCCGTTACCTGCGCGGGTGATGATCGTTTTGATCTGGTGCGGAGTCAGGTTCTGGGACTCATCAATAATGATCAGGCTGTGTTGGAAGCTGCGACCACGAATGTAGTTCATGGATTTGAAGTGCAAAGGCACCTTGCTGAGAATATAGTCCACGCTAGCGGTCATATTCTCATCGTCTTCGTGTAGGGCTTCCAGATTGTCCACGATGGCACCCAACCAGGGCTCCATTTTTTCCGCCTCTGTGCCGGGCAAAAAGCCGATGTCTTCATCCAGCCCCTGTGTTGAACGTGTAGCAATAATCCGCTTGTAGAGCTTGCTGGCCACGGTCATCTCAATGCAGGCTGCCAGCGCCAGAATGGTTTTACCGGAACCTGCGGAGCCCGTGAGGTTAACCAAATGGATATCGGGGTCCAGCAGCAGGTTCAGTGCCATGGCTTGATAGATATCCCGAGGTACTAGGCCCCAGACTTCTTCGTTCATCAGGTCGTGCTGGTGCAGATCACGGATAACCACTTGGGTGTCTGTAATCTCAACGGCTCTGCCGATAAATCCCTGTTCATCAAGCACAAATTCGTTGATGTTGAGTTTTGCCAGCTCGCCCTCGCGTTTGAGAATATGCTCGGTTGCGCCTTGCCTTTGCACAGTTTCCACTTTGGCGATGGTGTCCCAAAACGAATTGGGGAACTCAATGTAGCCTTTTGGCAGTAGGTCGATGTCATCAACCAACTGGTCGTTTTGGTAGTCCTGAGCTTCTACACCGAAGCCTCGGGCTTTCAGGCGCATGTTGATGTCTTTACTGACCAGTATGATGTCCCGTGACTTGTGCCGCCCCTGAAGTGCTGCGAGTGTGTTGATAATCTTGTTGTCGTTCAGGTGCTCCGGCAGTGAGTGGTTGCCGGTGTGTTCGGTGCTCATCAAAATGGACAGGGTGCCTAAGGGCTCTGCCATTGTTGCGCGCACGATCGGAACGCCTTTTTCGATATCTTTGGGGCTGGCATCACCAAGAAGTCTGTCGATGGTGCGGATAGCCTGACGACAATCCGCCGCCACGCTCTGCTTCCCGCTTTTCAGGCCGTCGAGTTCTTCCAGGACGGTCATCGGGATTATGACATCGTGTTCTTCAAAATTGAGGAGGGCGTTCGGGTCGTGGATCAGGACGTTGGTATCGAGGACATACATGGTTCTTCGAGCTTGCGGTGCACTTTCCGGTGTTCTGGGCATAAGGGGCGCTACCTCTGTGATGGTTCAGTCGTTACGGGCGCAGCGTTTTGTAAGCTCCTCATCCGAGACGATTTTTAGCATATCGTAGGTGGTGACAATACCGGTTATCTTTGAATCCCGTGTGACAAAAATACGGTGCAGGTGTTCATTCATCATAATGTTGGCAATGTCGCGCACCGGTGTTGTCTCGTCAACCGATAATACGATGGGCGTCATAATATCGCGCACTTCTACCGGCACTTTCCCCATCTCTTCAAAAAGCACCATACGTAAGCGTCGTGCTTCCTGATGCTCCTCTGCTGTAAGCTCTTTGTCAGCATCAGAGCGGGTGGCGTTCCAGCGAAATTCTGTGATGTCCTTGAGGGTGGCAATGCCAACAATTTCGCCAGATTCATCCGTAACAGGGCTACCGGTAATTTCGTTGTCGGTAAGAAACCGCGCTAGACGATCCATTGTCCAGGATTGGGGCACCGCCTTGATACTGGGCGTCATTATCTCGTATGCGAGTACGGTCATTAGGTGGTATCTGCCTTGTAAAGTCCTTTGTCCAGAGCTTAGCCTTTCATACCCTGTTCGTCACCCCTCAGTTGCTGCCGGTTTGCCTTACATCAACCAGATTGCCGCTCTCGTCATAGGTCAGTTCAAAACCCTGATAGCGTTCATGGCCTGCTAGCCGCTCCAGCTCCTCCATGGATTGCACTGGTATATCAACCAGAAGTGAGTTGACCAGCCAGCCCGGCAGAGCGCCCGTAGGGTCTGTGTGTTGCAGCCAGATCATCCGGGTTTTATTGCCTTCTGGAATAAAGCGGTAAAACGTTTCTGAGTGTTCAACTCTTACGCGGCTGCTGTTTTCTACTCGCATGCCTGGTGTCGCGCTCATTTCCATAATAATCTCGCCAGACGCTTCGTTTCCCTCTGTGCGGATGTGCAGAACATAGTCTCGATCTGTTACCGGCCAAGGCATGTCGTTTACCGAGTAGGCATAGCGGTCGTGAAAGTTGCCTTTACCGATGCCGTAGGACTCGCTGCAATTGAGTACCCACTCAACGCACGATGCTGGATCCACCATCACCGCCATTATGGTTTCAATGGGGGCGTCGAGAAGAGCCACGGCCTTGAATGCCTGAAAACTGGAGCTGCCTTGATCCATGGTATAGATTCGGATATCGCCAGCTTCTTTGCGCAAGGTCCAGGCCTCGCTGTCTTCTTCTGGTAAAGCTGCGTGTGCGGTGGTGGTTGCCATGGCTGAAACCAATAGGGCGCAAAGCGCACCACTGACAACTAAGGCCCAGCCTTTAAAGCTTTGGGCATGGGTGTTTCTCATAAGCTACACTTCCTAGAATAATGTGGGCGGAGTCTAACATGCGCAGTGGGGTGCTTTAGCCGCCGAAACAGGGGATTGTGAACCAGGTAACCACCCGATGTAGCAATTCGTTAAATTGGCCCGATCTGACGAAGAACATGACGATAAAAAAACTGATTGATGCGAAAGGGCAATTCTCGCCTGGAGTGCTGAGCCAAGCTGTAGATGAAATAAACTACATGGACTACGACTTGCGTACGGTGATGGATCGACCGCGCTCGAAGCTGGCTCGGCGCTGGCGGTTTAACCAGTTCCAATTTGTAAGTGCCACTGGGCCAGATTGGGTCTTTGGCATGGCGCTGGTCGACCTGAAGCTGGTGGGGAGCGGGTTTTTCTACCTCTATGATTTCGCATCCGGGCAAATGCTTGAGCACAGCTTCATGAGCCCACTAGCGATAGGAACTCGAATAGAACCTAACCCTGAACATGGCTCGGCGTCTTTCAGAAAAGGAGACGTTTCTATGCGCATTTTGCCTTTCGTCGGGGGTAGATCCATCTCGGTGTCTGCGCCTAATGGTATCCGCGTGGAGTTAACACTGAAAGAGGATAACGATCCTTTGCGACTAGTTTGCCCAGCGGGTTACAACGGCTGGGTATTCACACGCAAGTCGGCAGGTGTGCCGGTTGAAGGTGAAATTCGCTGGGATCATCGTATTTGGCGATGTGACGAAACCGCCCGTGGTGCCATTGATTGGAGTTGCGGCTTTATGCGCCGCGAAACAGCTTGGAATTGGGCCAGTTTGGCAGGGCAGCTGCAAGACGGACGGTCGCTGGGCCTCAATCTGGCTGCGGGCGTAAACGAAACCGGTATGACAGAAAATGCACTTTGGTTGGAGGGTAAATGCCATAAGCTTGGCGCAGCTCAGTTTCGCTTCGATCGCTATCAGTCTGGAGGCAACTGGCACGTAACAACGGATGATAATCGCGTTGACCTACACTTTGAGCCTGCCGCTGCGCGTAAAGAAAAGCTTAACGCGGGGGTATTGGCATCTAATTTTCGGCAATACGTGGGAAGGTTTAACGGAACTATTATCGATGAGAGTGGTAATAAGGTTGCCGTTCAAAATATGAAGGGGTTGGTCGAGGACCATTTCGCGCGGTGGTAATACATAGCGCCTGCATCCAAGAAGTGTGCAGGCGCTTAATTAAGCTCAACGTTCGGGCAGGGTTACGTTCAGTTCGAGCACAGAACAACTGCCATTTCGGTCCACTTCCACCTGAACCATATCATCACTGATTTGCACATATTTGCGAATGACCGCCAGTATTTCTTGCTGCATTTGCGGCAAATAATCGGGCTGGTCTCGCTGCCCACGCTCATGGGCAACAATAATTTGCAAACGCTCTTTTGCAGTGCTGGCGGAGCTTGATTTCTTGCCTCTGAAATAATCGAGGAAACTCATCCGTTAGCCCCCCTTGAACATCCGTGAAAAGAAACCTTTTTTCTGGTTGGTCATGAAGCGGTGTTCACGCTCCTCACCCAACAGGCGAGCAACGGCGTCGTCATACGCCTGACCTGCGTCGCTTTCGGTTTCAAGAATAACCGGCAACCCCTGATTTGAGGCATTGAGAACCACCTGACTCTCGGGAATCACACCCAGTAAAGGGATGGCCAGTATCTCTTCAACGTCTGCAACGGAAAGCATCTCGCCCCGCTCGACGCGATCTGGATTATACCGTGTTAGCAGCAGGTGCTCTTTAACTGGGTCTTCACCCATTTCTGCGCGGCGGGATTTGCTTTGCAGGATGCCAAGAATGCGGTCCGAATCTCGAACGGATGAAACCTCAGGATTGGTAACCACAATGGCCTCATCTGCAAAGTGCAGAGCCATTTGGGCCCCGTGCTCAATCCCAGCGGGTGAATCGCAGATGATGTAGTCGAAGGTTTCAGAGAGTTCGTTGATAACTTTTTCAACGCCCTCTTTAGTCAGAGCTTCTTTTTCTCGGGTTTGGGACGTTGGGAGTATGTAGAGCGTATCTACCCGCTTGTCCCGGATCAGTGCTTGGTTCAAGGTAGCATCGCCTTGTATGACGTTAACAAAGTCATACACTACACGGCGCTCGCAGTTCATGATCAGGTCTAGGTTGCGCAGGCCTACGTCGAAGTCAACCACGACGGTTTTGTGGCCGCGCTTGGCAAGGCCTGTGCTGATGGAGGCGCTGGTGGTGGTTTTACCAACACCGCCTTTTCCTGAGGTAACGACAATAATTCTAGCCAAGGTTTAATTCCTGTATCTCGATGGATTCGTCGTGTCTGCCGGCTTTTGGCCCGGTCACATTATTCTGTTCGATTCCAGTGTCAGGCCTTGTCCAGTGGTGCCACCACTAACAGGTCATCCCTGAGCTGAATCTGCACAGCGCTTTTCCAGCCGCTATTCTGAAGATCTTCGGAGATTTTATAGTGTCCGGCGATGGACACAAGCTCTGCCTCAAGGGATTGACAGAAAATTCGTGCAGATTCGGCGCCATGAATGCCCGCCAAGGCTCTGCCGCGCAGTGGGCCGTAAACATGGATGTTGCCAGCAGCGAGCACTTCTGCGCCCGCCTGAACCGGTGCCAGTATAACCAGATCGCCCTCTGGCGCATGAATTTGCTGGCCTGAGCGCACTGGATGGCTGATGACCTTGGTTGCGGGTGCTTCTTTCACTACCTGAGGTTCCGGCGCTGCCGGTGTTTGTATAGTTTCGGCTTCTGCTTCGTGATTTCTATCCCGTTGACCGTTCCCGGGCATAAGCGCGAGAGAAGCGCCACGAGCAAGGCGGCGTTGGTCATCATTGCCGCCACGAACACCAATAACGTGAATGTTATTGCGCCGACAGGCACCGATAATCTTAAAAAAGTCCAACTCACTGTCCAGACCTTCGTACTTTTCCAGACTTATAATCAGGGGGATATCACGAAAAAATCCGGGAGCCTGACTGATTTTGTTTCTCAGCGTGTCTTCAAACTCGTCGTTATCAAAGTAATAGAGTTCTAGAGCGGTCATGGAAACACTGGCGCTTTTTAGTTGGAATACCTGCTGTTCCCTTGTAGTAGCGGTGTCACTCATGAGTGGGTCTCTTCCTTGATGGTTGGCTCTGATGGGCTGCGTGGGCGTAGTGGTGAATCTTCAAAACGTATACCCGACCAGCCAGAGCCCATAAACTGACGAATATTGCTATGGCTTTCGCCGGCTGGGTCATTTAGCACCTGCTGATAGTGTTGCGCGAACAGTTTCAGGGTGTCTGCCTCGTTGAGAGAGCAATGAAGGCCGAGAGCAAATACTTTGCATGAACCTGCGTTTTCTCCCTCGGCATTCACTAAAGGGCCATTCTGAAAGCTTGTGGGCTTGTAGTCGAAATAGCGCTCGATTAGGGCCAGAGTGTCATCAAAGTCTGCATGGCGGCCATCGATCGAAGCCAAGTGGATGCGTAGCGCTTCGTTTACCTTCATTACTTGTGATCCTGTTTTGGACCCGTTTGGTGCTGGGCTTTCCACTGCTCGTATGGCATGCCGTAAATTTCTTCCCGCGCAGCCGGGTCGGAAATCTCGAAGCCGCGTTCACTGGCCTCTGCGCGATACCATTTAGAAAGGCAGTTGCGGCAAAATCCGGCCAAATTCATCAGATCAATGTTCTGAACGCTAGGGTTGTCTCCTAGGTGCTTAACCAAACGGCGAAAAGCTGCTGCTTCAATTTCAGTGCGCTCAGAGTCTGGAATAGGGTTCGACATGGGGCCTCGTTATGCTATCCGATGGTTGTTTTGGAGATTCCTGACATTCTCAGCATCTTACTTTAAGATACAAGACTGTATGAATGTACAGAAACCCGACGTGAGCCCAGTAATTATGCCTCAACGCAAGATCATCCATGTGGATTGCGACTGCTTTTATGCAGCAGTTGAGATGCGAGATGATCCAACATTGCGCGATGTTCCGCTGGCGGTAGGGGGTGAGGGCGGCCGAGGGGTGGTAACAACCTGCAACTATAAAGCCCGGGCTTTCGGTGTGCGCTCGGCCATGCCTGGCGGAGAGGCCCGCCGGCTCTGCCCCGGCCTAGTTACTGTTCCGCCAGATATGCCCCGTTATCGCGCGGCATCACAGAAGGTCATGAGCATACTGCGGGAACTCACTGATCTGGTTGAGCCACTGTCGCTGGATGAAGCGTTTTTGGATGTATCCGATGTAACCGACCATAAGGGCAGTGCCACGCTGATGGCTCGCTATTTGCGAGAGCGGGTAGAAAAAGAAGTCGGGATCACCATTTCCGCCGGGGTTGCTCCCAATAAGTTTCTCGCCAAGATTGCCAGCGACTGGCAAAAACCCAACGGGCTGTTTGTGGTGAAGCCTGATGAGGTGGAGGATTTCGTTCGCGAGCTCAACGTTGAAAAACTGTTTGGGGTGGGGCAGGTAACGGCCGCCAAGCTTCACGCGCTTGGCGTTAAAACCTGCGGAGATTTGCAGGCGTTGGGCGTGGATGTATTGATCGAGCGTTTTGGTAAACAAGGTTATCGGCTTCATGAAATGGCGCACGGCCGGGACGAGCGGTCGGTGGTGGTTTCCCGAATTGCCAAATCTGTGAGCGTAGAGCGCACTTTCTCTCAGGACTTACCAGATTTGGCCGCTTGTGAAACCGTATTGGCGTCGCTGGCGGCCGATCTGAATTTACGGCTCGCCCGAAAGGCCAAAGATAAACCCATTCATAAACTGTTTATAAAAATACGTTACAGCGACTTTTCAACACACACTCTGGAGCGAGTACGAGACAACATAAAGGAGCCTGAGCTTGACGATTATTTACCGCTTCTCAATGAACTGGTAACCAATCGCGAGCGACCGGTTCGCTTGTTAGGCTTGGGCGTGCGGTTTAGGAATGATGATGCACCCGTTACCCAGTTAAGGCTCTTCGATTAAGCTCACCCCGAAAATAAGCCTAGAGAGGTACTGAAAAAGTAAGCGGCTGAAAGGTACCCCATTAGACCACCAATAAAGGCGCCAGCTACAACGTCTGACGGGTAGTGCAAGCCCAGTACAACACGCGATGCAGCTACGCTCAAAGTAAACGGAGCCGTTGCCAGCGCCAGTTTTGGCATTGTCATGAACAGTATGGTTTGAAAGCAGGCAGCGTGGAGCGTGTGGCCTGAAGGAAAACTGTAGCGGTCTAAAGGCGGCGTTCCGCAGTTAATGGAAGGGAACGATATAAAAGGCCTTTCGCGGATTAGCCAGCGTTTAAGAAGTTTGTAGGTTAGGGTGCAGGTCAGCCCGGTTAGGGTCATTAACAATGCTAGGCCAGCGCCCATCTCAGGCTCTAGGAAAGGGATAGCTAAAATCAAAGCGTACCAGAACCAACCGTCTCCCAACCGGCTTACCCATTGGAAGTAACGCATGACCGGTCGGAACTTAACGACTCGGTTGATGGACTGGCAGAATGCGTACTCACGCCGATCTGCCAGTTCAAAGAATCGAAATGCTTTGCTTGTTTCGGGCATGGAGTCGGGCCTTTGGGTTTTGGTTCAACACAAGTTTTTCGAATTGTTTGATCCGCGACTCCCAGTTCAGCTTGAGAGCTTCAATCCGCGCTTGGGTGCGAATACGTTTGAGCAGGCTTGGCTGATTTGCCAATCGAAGGGCTCCGTTAATAAACCGCTCATCCTGATCTAGGGGGGCCTTGATGCCGTTTTCTTCATGGCGAATGTGTTCATGGGCGGCTGCATCGTTGTACGCCACAACGGCGAGGCCACTGGCCATTGCTTCAAGTACAACATTTCCGAAGGTGTCTGTTTTACTTGGAAACAAAAACAAGTCGCCGGATGCATAGTGGCGAGCCAACTCATTGCCAGACTGGGCGCCGCAAAAAATATAGTCTGGGTGCTTCTCAGACAATTGTTTGCGCATGGGGCCGTTGCCCACCAGCACGAACTTGGCTCGTGGGTATAGCTTGCGTATTCGTTCATAGCATGCGACGGCTGTTCGAATGTTTTTCTCGGCTGCTAGTCGTCCGACATAGAGCACTGCCCGGTCATTTCCCTCAAGCCCCCAGCTCGCGCGCAGAGATTCGTCCCTCTTATCTGGGGTGAAGCGTTGGCAGTCCACACCCCGACTCCAAAGGCCAGTTGGCGTGATGCCCATGTTTGAGGTGACGTGTTGCATCTTGGTTGTTGGAACAAGTGTGATGTCTGTGCGGTTGTGGAACCAACGGCCATAAGCGCACATTAGCTTTTCCAAGGCCCCAAAGCCGTAATATCGGCTGTACTGGTGAAAGTTCGTGTGGAAGCCGGAGCCGACAGGTAGCCCCATTGTTCGCGCTGCTGAAACAGCTGCTATGCCCAAAGGCCCTTGGGTGGCTACGTAGACTGCATCGGGGCGGTTTGTTTGCCACAGTCGTTGAAGCTGGCTGCTGCTGGCGATGCCAACACGTAAGTCGGCGTACCCGGGGAGGGGCAGGCTAGCTACAACATGCTCATTCGCAAACAATGCATTGCCGGCACTCGGTATCAAACCCTTTCTCTCGTAGCGTTGTCTAGGCCGTACAATGGTAACTTCGTGGCCGTGTTGAACGAGTCCAAGGCAAAGGTGTCTTAGTGTGTTGGCAACCCCGTTGATTTCTGGCGGAAACGTCTCGGAAACGATGGTAATGTGTTGTTTTCGCGGGCCAGCCAGTCTAGTTTCTGTCACGACGTTCCCCATGGCTTTTCATTGGTATGCTTTTACTATGGGAGCGGCCGGTGACAGGCGTGCGACACTCTTATGACATTCTCTTTACGCATTCAAAAACCTGAAGCGGAGGCGCTATGCAAACCCGAAAACTAGGCCGTACAGACATTGATGTGAGCCTGATATGCCTTGGCACCATGACCTGGGGCGAGCAGAATACCGAGCAGGAAGCCTTTGAACAGCTGGATTACGCCACGTCTGAAGGTGTGAACTTTATAGACACGGCAGAAATGTACCCCGTGCCACCGAGGGCTGAAACTCAGGGGCTGACTGAGACGTTTCTGGGCAACTGGCTGGCACAACGTGGTCGTCGTGACGATTTGGTGATTGCATCTAAGGTTACTGGACCGGGGGATGGATTCGGCTATTTGCGGAGTGGTCCGCGCCTCACCCGTGATCACGTCATCGAAGCCTGTGACGCCAGTCTAAAGCGCTTGAAAACTGACTACATTGATTTGTACCAAGTGCACTGGCCGGATCGTAACGCGAACTTTTTCGGTAAGCTTGGCTACCATCACGCCCCGAAAGAGAAGTCCACGCCGATCGAGGAGACTCTGGAAGCGCTCAATGAGCTTGTACAAGCCGGTAAAGTCAGGCACATAGGGATCTCCAATGAAACACCTTGGGGCGCTATGGAGTATTTGCGTTTGGCGGAAAAGAATGGTTGGCCGCGCATTGCTAGTATTCAGAACCCTTACAGCCTCTTAAATCGGTCGTTTGAAGCCGGTATGGCTGAGATAGCCCATAGAGAGCAAACGGGGTTGTTGGCTTATTCCCCGCTAGCGTTCGGTATGTTGTCGGGTAAATATATGGGCGGAAAGTGGCCAGAAAAGGCGCGTCTCACGCTTTATGAACGCTTCAGCCGCTATACCAACGAGCGCGGAGCTGATGCCACTCGCGCATACGCGGAGCTCGCTTGGCAGAAAGGGTTGGCTCCGGCCCAGATGGCGCTGGCCTACGTAAATAGCCGCAGTTTTCTGACCAGTAACATTATTGGCGCCACCAATATGGAACAGCTCCGCGAAAATCTAGACTCAAGCAACGTGAGCCTCAGCCAAGAAACTCTGGAAGCTATTGAGGCAATTCACCAAGAGTTCACCTATCCTTGCCCGTGATTAGACGGGTGTTTATTAATAAACGCTAAGATTTTGAGGCCAAAAGGAATTGGCCGTGCTTGGTGAAGATTAAGTTACGTTTAGAAACCTAGTTGATCATATTTTGACAAAAAGCCTGTGAACTCGTGACAAAAAAGCGGTGTCATTGCGCGTCGTTTCACATTATTTTGCAGCTCAAGGGTTAGACTTTGGCCTAGGGTATGAGTAAACTTCCATTCCGTTTAAGAGGTCGCCTTAAGTATCATGATTATCCGCATTTTTGTCGCATTGCTTGTTCTCAACGTCGCCGCGTTTGTTGTTCGCGCCGATGCGTCTGAGCGCGCGTTCAAGGCGACAAACGAAACCATGACCGTTGAAGATGTCTACGAGCTTCAACAGCGGGTTTCCGGCGATATTGACGAAGACGATTCAGATACTATTGCCGTTGCCGAAATCGGTTCCCGCTTGTTGAGTCTTTCTCTGGTGCATTCAAGCAGCACCGGCAAGCATTATGCCTCCCAGCCAGCTCAGGCTGATCACGGCATAGCGTTATTGAATGAGGGCGCTTGCCTCAATCTTAAGTGGAATTTCTGATTCTCTAGTCCGCAACACTCTGGCTCTTTCTTCTCTTAGCATTTTCCCCCTCTTTTTGCTCTTAACTGCTTTCTGTACGCTCTGTAAAGTCTATTTTTGACAATACATAGGTTTAACGCAGGATTCATGATCTGGTGCATTGTTTGAGTGCATCTGTCATGTGATGATTCTTTAACAGGTAGTCACATGTCGAATGATCAATGAGGATCTTTGTATGGCGGTAAACAGCAGACAGCGCGTGAACAGCACAGAGCGTTGCGTGGATGAAGTCATCCGCCGAGTAGGTAAGACCATTAACTTAGGGTTGCCTTTGGGGTTGGGAAAACCCGTCCGCTTGGTGAATGCGCTTTATCAGCGGGCAAAGGACGATCCTGAGATAAAACTGCACATTTTTACTGCCCTCTCATTATTGGCGCCTGTAGGAAGTTCTTCTTTAGAAAAGCGCTTTATGGGCCCCTTTGCAGAACGCCTTTATGGCGGGATTCCGGAACTGCAATATGCCCGGGATGTAAGCGACAACTGCTTGCCCCATAATGTGCAAGTATCGGAGTTTTTCTTCAAGGCTGGCAGTTATCTCAATAATCGCAGTCAGCAGCGCCACTATGTGTCCACCAATTATACCCATGCCGCACGTGATCTTATGGATTTAGGGGTTAACGTGGTGGCGCAAATGATAGCGCCGGGCGAGCTGCATGATGCACCGGGCATGGTAAGCCTGAGCTGCAACCCCGATCTGAGTATAGATTTGCTGCCAATGCTGAGGGAGCGCGAGGCGGCGGGAAGCCCGGTGGCTGTGGTGGGAGAAATCAATCGCCAGTTACCCTGGTTCGGACGTGATGCTGCGGTTGCTGAAGACGAATTTGATATGGTGTTCGAGCACCAAGCCTCTGAGTACCCGCTGTTTTCCGCACCTCAGATGGCCATCAGCCCGGCAGATCATCTAATCGGCTTTTATGCCAGCACCCTGTTGAAGGACGGCGGCACCTTGCAAGTAGGCATAGGTTCTCTTGGGGCGGCCCTTGTACACAGTGCCATTTTGCGCCACAAGAACAACGAAGCCTGGCGGGCGGTTTTCGACTATTTGAAAGTTGCCGAGAACTTTCCGCTGGCGGAAAAGGAAGGTGGTACTGGGCCGTTCGAAAAAGGCCTTTATGGCTGTAGCGAGATGATGGTCGACGGCTTTCTTTATCTGATGGAAGCGGGTGTTATCCGGCGTGAGGTCTATGACCATGCCGACCTGCAAACTCTCATCAACAGCGGTGAGATTGATGGGCAGATTTCCGTTGCTACCCTTGATGTCCTGCGCAGGGAAGGGTTGATTGACTCGCCCATGCGGGCACGCGACGTAGCTTGGCTGCGGCGATATGGCATTCTCCGTGAAACAGTCGAGTTCAAGGGTGGTAGATTAAAGGTAGGCGATCACTCGCTAAATGCCGATCTGGATGATCCAGAGGCGAGAGGGGCGATAGAAACTCTGGCTCTTGGCGAGCGGCTCGTTGGTGGCGTTGCTATGCACGGCGGTTTCTACGTGGGCCCGCAAAAATTCTACCAGTCCCTGCGGGAGCTTTCCGATGAGGAACGAAACCGCATTTGCATGACCAGCGTTAACTATATAAATCACCTCTACGACCATCCGTTCGGTAATCAAAGACTTAAAGCGGCCCAGCGGATACACAGCCGGTTTATCAATACAGCCATAATGTACACGCTTAGCGGTGCTGCTGTATCTGACGGGCTTGAAGATGGCCGGGTGCTCAGCGGTGTGGGCGGCCAGTATAATTTTGTCTCCATGGCCCACGAGTTGCCGGGCGCCCGCTCAATTATTGCACTGCGCAGTTGTCGAAATACCGGGGGCAAGGCGGTGTCTAATATCGTGTTCAATTATGGCCACTGCACGATTCCGCGCCACCTGCGGGATGTGGTCATTACCGAATACGGTATTGCTGATCTGCGCGGCCAGTCGGATGAGCAGGTTTATCTGCGCCTGATACGCATCGCTGATTCACGCTTCCAGCCGGATCTACTCGAAAAGGCGCAGAAGGCCGGTAAGGTAGACAAGAACTTCCAGTTACCGGCCAGTTGGCTGAACAATACGCCGGAGGCTATCGGTAAGGCATTTGCTGGTGCTGGCGATAAAGACTGGTTCCCCGCCTTTCCTTTTGGTCGGGATTTTACCGATCAAGAGCTGAAATTGGGTAAAGCGCTAAAAAGGCTGAAGGCGGAAACGGCGACTAGTCGTGGTAAAATATCGACTCTATTGCAAGCTGTTCAAGCCAAAGATGAGCAAGGGCGTTATGCTGAACTACTCCAGCGAATGGGGTTGCATCAACCCTCGGGCCTGCGTGAAAAGCTGGATCAACGCCTTGTGATCCATGGTTTGCAACTTACTGAAAATCCATCAGACACAGGAAGTTCAAAAGCCTGATGCAAGCTCCTCAAGAAAAACCTGACGTTTTTACGGTTCACTATGTTTTGAAGAATAAGCTCGGCGAGCTGGTCGACACATCTGAGGGCGGTGAGCCTTTACATTTTTTGTACGGCAGCCCCGATGTCATCAAGGGTATTCAGGAGGCTGTGAAAGACCGCAACGCGGGAGACTGTTTGGAGGTTACTGTACCTCCGTCCATGGCCTACGGTGAGCACAGGGAGGATTTGGTCCGCAAGGTGCCGCGCTCGATGTTTGAGGGGGTAGAAAACCTGCGCGTCGGTATGAAGTTTCAGACCAACACCGGCGATAATGCTCAAATTGTCCAGGTTATGGGAATCGACGGCAATCTTATTCGAATTGACGCCAATCACCCGCTTGCAGGCTTTACTCTGTATTTCGATTTGGAAATCATTGAGCGCCGCGCAGCAACTGCCGATGAAATTGCTCAGGGCCGACCACTTTTCGAGTGAGTTGGCTTTTTTAGGGGGCAGCATCTAGAGTCTATCGTTTGTAATTGGGTGTAACCGCAGTGTAGTTCCATGTATATTTCTGAATAGCATGTATAATTACGGTTACATCAGGTTGCCTGCGCCGTCGGTTACAGGCAAAAAACTGAACCCGGAAAAATAAAATCAGAGATGGATCCCGTGGAACAGACAAACGAAAGTTGGCGAATTCTTATTGTCGAAGATGACGAGCGGCTGGCCGAGTTGACCCGTGAATACCTTGAAAGCAATGGCCTGACTGTGTCACTCGAAACCCATGGAAGTCCCGCTGTGGAGCGAATCCGCAACGAGCAACCAGATCTTGTCGTACTTGATTTGATGTTGCCCGGTGAAGATGGTCTTTCCATTTGTCGGCGTGTGAGGCCGTTTTATTCTGGCCCTATCATCATGCTTACTGCACGCACTGATGATCTGGATCAGGTGCTTGGTCTTGAGATGGGAGCGGATGATTACATCAGCAAGCCCGTTAAGCCCCGCGTGTTACTGGCGAGAATACGCGCCATGTTGCGGCGTGTTACGGAAAATGCGCAAAATAGTGCAGAAGAAGTGAGCGGCGAAGAGCCTTCACGTCTTCAGTTCAACGATCTAATTGTGGATCGCGCTATGCGCGAGGCTTGGCTTGGCGAAGACAGCATAGATTTGACCAGTGCCGAGTTCGATCTGCTTTGGCTGCTGTCCAGTAATGCTGGGCGAGTGTTGAGCCGGGAAGAGATCTTCACTGCCTTGCGGGGTATTGAATACGATGGTCAGGATAGATCGATTGACGTTCGAGTATCCCGAATTCGCCCAAAAATTGGCGATGACCCTGTTCACCCTCGCAGGATTAAGACCGTTCGAAGCAAAGGCTACCTGTTTGTGAAGGAAGTCTGACGATTCAGTCTTTTGCATCGGTACGGTTGTCTCGGCCGATGCTTCCTTGCCAGGGTTCTCCGACATGCCCCTGAACTTTTTCCTCAAATTATATGCCCGCCTTGCTGGCCTTACGGCACTGGTAATACTCCTCTGTATTGTCTTGTTTGTCGGCATAAACTCCGTGCGTTCACAGTTCTGGCATGAACGTTTTGCCGAGCCGTTGATGCGCTGGCTGGCGTCTTCGCCGGCACCGGAACAACAGTATCACTGGCTGACCCCCGAGTATGGGTTTCAGGTTGTAGACGCAGGAGACCCGCCACTCTCACCAGTGATTCGAGAACGCTTGGGGTATGGTCAGGTTGTTGCGGTTGAAGGCAGCCTGGGTTATCGGTTTTTGATAAGCGGATTTCATGGCGAAGCATTGCAACTTAGAGCTTCCCAGCCCTATCGCGATATAGCCAACGTGTCTGCACAGGTAATGCGGGTTTATCTTGATTCTGTCGGATTAGATGAGCGAGAGGAAGCTATTGAGCGCCTTTCAGAAAGTTTGAAGGCGCGTGTTCGGAGAGTGCAGAGCCCGGCAGCCTTGCCTGATGATGAGGTTCTCGAACGAGTGTACCGCCAAGGCTCGGCTTTTTACTACGACAACCAAGTAGCGCGGGTGCTTTTGCAGTTGGCAGATGGCGAGCTCGTTCTGGTTTCTGTGCCAGCAGCGTTCAATCTCTGGGCATGGCCGGTCATCTTGTTATTGTTGGTGGTGTCCGGAAGTGTTTTGGCGTTGGCCTTGTTTTTTGTGCTACGAGGCCTGGACAGTAATCTCCGTAAAGTAGAGTCCGTGGCGGTGCGTATTGCTCGGGGGGAGATGGGTGCTCGAGTGGAATCTGGTGAAGGCAGTATTGTCTCCCGATTGGCTGCCGCCTTTAATGGCATGGCGGAGCATATACAGCGTCTTGTAGACGTTCAGCGTGAAATGATCCATGCGGTGTCCCACGAATTACGAACACCGGTTGCGCGCATACGCTTTGGCGTACAGATGATAGAGGATTGTCAGGGCCAAAAGGCCCTCCAGAAACAGCTTGATGGCATTGATGGCGATATTCAGGAGTTGGATGAGCTTATTGATGAAATCCTGACCTATGCTCGCCTCGAACAGGGTGGCCCTGTGTTTTCCCTCGAAGAAGCGTCCGTAACCGACATTGTTAAGCAGGTAGTAACCGAGCAGCAGCTTGTGCGCCCGGCTCTTAGCATCGTGGGCGAAATTGATGAGGCTTCCGAGCAATTAGCCATGGCCGATGTTGAGCCGCGCTATATTCATCGCGCTGTACAGAACCTAGTGGGTAATGCAGGGCGCTATGCTTCGGGCAAGGTGCTTGTTCGGTGCAGTATCGACGAGGATCATTGTCGGGTTGATGTCGAGGACGATGGCCCGGGCATCCCCGAAGATGAGTGGGAGAAGGTTTTCACTGCCTTCGCTCGACTTGACGACAGTCGAACCCGTACCTCTGGTGGATACGGGCTTGGTTTATCCATTGTACGAAGAATTCTTTACTGGCATAACGGGCAGGCGTTTGTGAGCCGAAGTGATAGCCTTGGTGGTGCACGCTTTAGTTTGGTCTGGCCCCGCAAAAAACCGATAGAGTCAGGGCTATAGAAAGTTTGTGAAGCAGGTCTCGGGCATTAACCTGATGTAACAAAGCGACTACACAAGTGCTACTGAACGTTTGGCTGGCAACCATGATACTCAAAAGCGTAAGGGATGACTTTTGAGGTTGTGGTTCTTACGAACTTTCCTTGTTTCATTCGTCATTTGAGGGTCGGTTTTCCGACCCTTTTTTTTACTTCTTTTTTAGCATCCTTGCATTCATTTCTGTGTCTTTTGCTGATCAGCTATTGCGCTCGAAAGCTATAAGATGGTCGGCTTCTACCCGCACTGGAACTGTCTCGCCCAGATGGAAGTCTAAATGGCTTCTGAACAGCGCCTCAAATTCTGTATCCTCAGAGCAACGGAAGCGATAAAGCGTTGAGGTGCCCGCGAAGGTTTTCTCGACAACTTTCGGGCGCAAGTTGGAGGCCTCGTCATACACAATGTCATCGGGGCGGATAAGTACATCCACCAGAGTTCCGCTTGGCCACTTGTAAGCTCGGTTGCCGTGGATGATGCCAAGCTCGGACTCAATGATATCTGGCCCTACGGCCTTCCCCGGGATAAACCCACCTTGCCCCACAAAGCTTGCTACAAAGCGATTTACGGGCTCGTGGTATAGGTTATAAGGCACGTCCCATTGTTGGATTTTTCCACTCTGAAGCACTGCGACTTGATCACACATGGCAAAAGCTTCTTGCTGGTCATGAGTGACCAGAATGGCACTGATGCCTAAGGTTTTCAGGATCTCGCGAACGTCGAGGCTGAGCCTGCGGCGCAGATCAGTGTCCAGATTGGAAAAGGGCTCATCAAGCAAAATGAGTGTTGGTTCCGGGGCAAGTGCACGAGCTAATGCAACCCGTTGCTGCTGGCCACCTGAAAGCTCATGGGGATAGTTGTCTGCCAGATCCTGTAGGTGAACAACGTGCAGCAGCTCCATAACTTTGTGCCGCTTTTCGGCCTTGTCGAGCCCGCGCAAACCGAAGCCAACGTTGTCGGCAATACTCAGGTGCGGAAACAGTGCATAGTCCTGAAAAACCATACCGATGCGGCGCTTTTCCGGTGCCAGTGTGCGGCCGGGTAAGCTGATGGGTTGAGACTGCAAGCGTATCTCGCCGCCAGTTAGCGGAAGAAAGCCTGCCAAAGCCCGCAAAATGGTACTTTTGCCGCATCCGCTAGGCCCCAGCAGGCAACCAATGTCCCCGTGGCTGAGCGCAAAACTTACATCTTTTACAACGGCGTCGCCGCCATAGCCGCAGGTTAGGTTGTTTACTTCAAGCAACCAGTTGTGGGCGGTAGTATCGGGCGAACTCATAGGTTTTAGTCCAGGCGGTTCAGAATCAAGAACTCCAGCAGTGCTTTCTGGGCGTGAAGCCGATTTTCGGCCTCGTGCCATATCACTGAGTTAGGATGCTCGATCATCTCGGCAGAAATTTCCTCGCCACGATGGGCTGGCAAGCAATGCATTAACAGAGCATCTTTATCGGCTACATCCATCAGCGCCTGATTGATCTGGTAGTTACTGAAAGCTTTTTCCCGGGCCTTTTGCTCGTCTTCTTGGCCCATGGACGCCCAAACATCAGTGACCAGAAGATTTGCATTGCGCGCAGCTTCCTCTGGCTCGCGCATCAGTGTAATGCGGTCGCTATGGGCTTTCACCAGCCCTGGAGACGGTTCGTAACCCTCGGGTGTTGCAATGTTTAGATGAAAATCAAACTGCGTGGCGGCATTGATATAAGAGTGGCACATGTTATTGCCATCACCTATCCAGGCGACGGTGGCGCCGCGAATGCTTCCCCGGTGCTCTCGATACGTTTGCATGTCAGCCAATAGCTGGCAGGGGTGAAAGTCATCTGTGAGCGCATTGATGACTGGCGCTGTGGAAGCCCGCGCAAACTTTTCAACTGTGTCGTGGGCGAAGGTGCGAATCATTACCGCATCGACCATGCTGGAGATGACAATGGCGGAGTCTTCAATCGGCTCGCCGCGCCCAAGTTGCGTATCCCGAGGAGAGAGAAACATCGCGGAGCCGCCCAATTGGGCCATGCCAGCCTCGAAAGAAACCCGGGTGCGGGTTGAGGACTTTTCAAAAATCATCGCCAGCACGCGATTTTTTAGAGAGTCCCTGACTTTGCCTTGACGCCATTCGTTCCGGAGCTTAGTGCCATGATCTACTAAATTCTCCAATTCGGTTGTAGACATGTCATTCAGTGTCAGAAAATGCCTTGCTGCCATGGGATGGCCCTTACCTTGATGAAGCCCTGGGTGAGTATAAATACTGGTGAAAAAAACGGGGGGAACAAGTCTAGCCCTTCGCGCCAGTGATGACAACGCTGCGGCGCACAGGCTTGTCCTGTATCAAATTGCCGTGTTTGTTGAGGAGCCTAGCCAGCGTGTACAATGGGCGCCAGTCTGGGTGGGATAAACAGCGCAAACAAGCGCACAGACCGCTCCGTTTTAACCAGAGGTGAATGTTCATGGATATTAACGAAACCATTAAAAATCAACTCGCTGAAAACCCGATTATTTTGTACATGAAAGGGTCACCCCAAGCTCCGCAGTGCGGCTTCTCTGCAAAGACCTCTCAGGCGCTAATGGCGTGCGGAGAGCGTTTTGCATTTGTGAACATTCTTGATAACCAAGAGTTGCGAGAAGGTTTGAAGGTCTATTCAAGCTGGCCGACCTACCCCCAGCTGTATGTTAACGGTGAGTTAGTTGGCGGCTGTGACATCATTATGGAGATGTCGGAAAACGGTGAGCTGGCTACTCTGGTGAAGGAGGCTGCAAAGCAAGCCGAAGCCTGAGTTTTTTGCCGATTAGAGCCGCGACGGAGCAAATACCAGTTTTACTTCGAAGCGGCTTTTATTGTTTTGATCCGGCGGTGGCGCGGGGTATGGGCTAGCCGATAGTGCAGCCTGATACGCGGCTCTGTCGAGCGGCTCTATTCCTGTCGACTTAAGTACCCGCGCTCTAGTCAGTGCACCATTTCCTAATAATTGCAGCTCCAACTCCATCGTACTCGTTGCAGTCAGCTCCCTGATTGCCGGAATGCGCGATGATTCGAGCTTAGTGGCCAAATGCATTGCGAGTTTTATTAGGTAGGGGTCTTGCTCAGAAGGTGATTGCGTAACCTTTGTGACCTCCTCAGTACTAGGCTTTTCCGCAATCTGATTGCGAGCCCCGGGGTTAGACGGTGTGCTGATGGGGGGTGTAACGGGAGATGGTTGGAGTGAATCCACCTTTTGTTTGGCAGGCGTAGCTTGCGAGCTTGCGCTTACCAGGGTCTTTTGCGGTGATTGATTCGTTAAAAGCGATGGTTCGATAGGCTTCGGCTTGGTGTTCACTGGCTCCGCTTCGAAGGGCGGATTATGGAACAAGCTTTTTTCGAAAGGGCTCTGCTCGCTAGCAGATGCCGCTGTACTATGAGGGCTATCTGCCGCTACCAACTCCAGATTCAGCTGTTCTCGGTGCTGTACAGGTGGGTCCTGAACAATAGAAGGAACCCCGGACAATAGTACCGTATGAATCAGGAAGGCGGTTGATAACGCGAGGGCGATCCGATATTTCGCCGGAAGGCTGTTGTTGCTGCCATACTCCAGCATTTAACCTAGATTTCTCCTATATTGCGGAATGATCGCTGCGTTGGGCTTGGGCCCGCAAGTGGTTGAGGCCCCAAGCTTAATCAGGCGGTTTTGCTGCGCAGTGAACCAACCACGGCATCCAGAGCCCGGTCAATGAGCGCTCCCTGTTCGAGCCGAGTCATTCGGCCGCGTCGCATTTCTTGGGCAAGTTCAATGCGAGTTTTTTCAATGACTTTCAGCCCCATACGGTTAACAAAAACAAAGCAGTCTGCTTCGTCGATAATCGCTGAGAGCTTACAGCGGAAGTTTGCGCCATTTACCAGCCGGAACTCTACCCAGTTACCAACCTCAATGCTGTCAACCTCAACCATGTGCTCCGCCATGGCTGAGTCTTCGGGCTGAAGGTATGCAGCATTATGGGCCTCGGTAACGGAGTCCTCTTGATTTGGCAGCTCTTCCGCTATTTCAATATTTGGGCTCGCACGGAAAGCTTCAGCCAATTCATGCTTGAGCAGGCTCATGGTGTCGTCAAGCTTTGTTGCATTGTAAGAAACTTCTTCCAGCCCTGCGCGCAGCGACTTAAGTAAGCCTGGAACAACGCGAACCCACTGATCCCGTTCGGAGTCATCCTCATGTGGGAGCAAGCACCAGATCAAATCATCAACAACCTTTACGCTTTCTTGCCAACGATGCTCCACATCATCCCTAAGGTAGGCCAGAAACATAAACCGGCTCCAGCCATTGATGAGGATGTTGTGCACCGGTTCTGGAAGGCGGTAGCGTGCAACTCGCTCTTTTAAAACCCGGTCGACCAACTCTTGTGCCTTCTGGGATTTGATCCGACCGCGCTCCGATTCACGAGTGCGCTGCTCTACCAGAGATGACTTTCGGTTTTCTCTTGCAAGGAACTCTTCAAACTCTTGATTCAGGCTCTCGAAGAGTGTGACGTCGCCATCAAACTCACAAAGAATTTTCTGCACAATACTGTGGATTTTTTCGTAGAGCTTGTCTCTCGCTTTTTCGTCGCTGTTGCTCCAACCGATTCCTGCTCGGGCGAGAGCATTGAGTAGCTTGCGCGCAGGATGGGTTGTCTTGCTGAAAAAACTTTTATCCTTGAGGACAACTTTTAAAATGGGAATCTGCAACCGACTGATGAGAACTTGCACCGGAGCGGACAAGCTGTAGTCATCAAGAATAAACTCGAACAGCATAGAGACAAGGTTTATTAGGTCCTCGTCTACTTCTTTCAAGGCGGGCTTCTTGCCGTCGCTGGTATTGGTCTGGGCTAGAATTTGTTTAACCGCGCTGCGAAGATCAATCGTTAGGGGTTCGCCTTCGCTAAGGTTGTGCTCATTGCCCGTCTGGGTGCCCAAAGGCAGCGAAGCAAGCAGGCTAAAGAGTTCGCTGCCTCCGATAATCCGTATGTCTGGGTCGTGCGTCGATGGTGATATGCCAGAGTTAGCCCTTTGGCGTGCCAACAGCTGGTGGATCTGATCAAAAACCGCGTTGTTGCTTGCAGCGTCGCCATCAGGCCGGTTTTGTTTCTGTTCAGAAGCGTGTTCTTGGCTCTCGCGATTCCCTGAAGCACTGTGCTGTTGGCCTGTTTTGCCGTGAAAGCGAAAGTTGGGGATGACGCCTGCCTGAACGAGAATTCTATTGGCTTCGTCTAGCAGCATGCCCAAATTGGAGACCACGTAGCGATCAAACTGCTTTAGCAGAATCAATCGTTCACGGATTTGTATCTCCAAAGCTTGAATAGCCTCGGTAAAGGCGCTGCAAAGGTGCTCAGGGGCCATAGGGTTGACCGGTGATTGATCCGATGCACCCTCATAGACGTGGCTAAAGCGAGCTTGCAGCTGGATAAGGGGTCCCTGAAAATGGGCCTTAGCTTTGGTGATCATGGCGTTCAGAGCTACTTGCTCTTCAAGATCATCATTGCCAACGAGCGCTAGACCATCTGCGTTTGCGTGTTGCCCAAGAGAGTCTTCGTGCAGTTGGTCTGTATGAGGAGGGTTGGCAAAAAATTGCGCAACGGTATTTTGGAAGTGCCGCTCCACACCCTTGCGCTTGATGCGAATTTCTCGCATGGCTTCAAAGTAGCGGTTCTGCTCGTTGTTGCTGCGGGCATTGTTGGCCAGCTCGAACAGCGAATCATCAACGGCATCAAACGCGCCCTGCAGCAAATCGCCTAGTCCGGCGACAACGGTGTCGCGGATGCGGGCAACCTCCGTGGGAACTGCTTCGCTATTAGCGGTTCCTTTGTGCTCGCGGAGGTAATGTATGCCGGACCGCTTGTTCATAGCCGACTCCTGTTGATGGCTCAACCGAATTTATAATCGAGCCAGACTGCCTGTTTTGAGTTATAGACTAAATCTACCCCATTTTCAGCTTGGTTAACATAATTAAAAACAAAGTTGCGCACTCAATCAACAAAACAAAGGGTGTTCCGGAAGAACACCCTTATTACAGATAACTTATATTGGTTCGCGAGTTTCCGTTATCAGTTAACGTATATCGGGCCAACTCCTACGCTCCAAATGACCACGCTAATGGCAAGTAGGCCGACAAACATAACCAGCCCAACCGTGAGTACCGCCGTGGCAAACATGAATCCCCGGTCTTCAGGGATCTTCATGAGAATGGGTAGACCTTCGTAAAGCAGGTATACGGCGTAGGCAATGGCAACAAGCCCTGCCAGCATGTTCACCCAGATATTAGGGTAAACCGCGATGACGCCAATCAGGAACATAGGTGTTGCGGTGTAGGCCGCCATGGCAACGCCTCGCGGTGTTTGGTCACCCGCATCGTAGGTCGCCGCAAAGAAATCGATAAACTTTCCAAGAATGAATATGCCAGCCAGCATGGCAGCGTAAAACAGCACGGACAGGCTTAATGCACTGTTTATAGACAGACGGGTGACCTGACCGTCACCGATTTGCCAGCCCACCTGAGTGGTTCCAACGAAGCCCGCGATGGCAGGTATAAGTGCAAGCAACAATACGTGCCCCGTATAAAGGCGTGTAACAGATTCCGAATCTTTTCGAATAGCTTTCCATTGGTTGTCAGGATTGGTCAGCAAGCCAAAGGTGTGTGTCAGACTCATGGAAAAACTCCTTGCGATTATTGTTGTTTCGCATACGCCTTAAGTGTTGGCGCCAGATTGATATGCGTCAAGGAGCTGGTTACATTTTGATCTTTCTAGAACAGGCTTCGCTATAACTGGAACGTCTATAGCGAAGAGTGGGGGTTGGCTTTTATCAGGTGATGGAGAGCGTCCGTTTTTTACGTTTTTTCGGATGAACAATTGCCGCTTTCACAACGTTGTCTTTGATTTGAAGTACTTCTACCCGGTGGCCGTCTACTTTGAGGCAGACGTTGGTGTCGGGGATGTTCTCAAGAGTCTCGGTGATCAGGCCATTGAGGGTTTTCGGGCCATCGATGGGCAGTTTCCAGCCCAGAGTTTTGTTGATTGTGCGCACAGCGGTTGTGCCGTCCACAATGAACGTGCCGTCTTCCTGTGGAATGATGTCGGGACTGGTTGCTGCGTAATCGGTAGTGAACTCACCAACGATTTCTTCAAGAATGTCTTCCAGAGTGGCAAGCCCGAGCACATCGCCGTATTCATCCACCACTATGCCAAACCGGCGCTTACCCTTTTGGAAGTTGATTAGCTGGGTATTAAGGGGCGTGCTCTCCGGCACAAAGTAAGGCTCCTGACAGAGCTGCAAGATCATGGTTTTGTTTATTTCTTCTTGCTGTAACAGCTTGGTAGCGCTGCGTAGGTGCAGAATGCCTTGTATCTCATTGATGTCGCCTTTAAAAACGGGCAGGCGGGTGTGCTGGCTGTTTCTCAATTGGCGCAAAATGGTGTCTGTGTCGTCGTCCAAATCGATGCCAGAGACGTCGTTACGGGGAACCATGATGTCATTCACCGTCACCTTTTCGAGATCCAAAATGCTAACCAGCATGTCTTTGTGCTTAGCTGGTATAAGCGCGCCAGCTTCGTTCACAAGTGTTCTGAGCTCTTCTCGGCTCAGGTGGTCGCTGGCAGCGTCGTTCGGCGAAATTCTCAAAATTCGTAGAATGGCGCCTGTAAACAGATTGACCGCCCATACCACGGGGTAAAGAACCTTCAGTAAGGGGCCGAGAATGTAACTTGCAGGAAATGCAATTTTTTCGGGAAATAGTGCGGCAAGAGTTTTCGGTGTGACTTCTGCAAAAATCAGAATCACGATGGTCAACAGAAGTGTTGCTATGGCTATGCCTGCGTCGCCCCATATGCGTATGGCTATGACCGTCGCTATGGACGAGGCCAGAATGTTAACGAAATTATTGCCTATAAGAATGATGCCGATCAGCTGATCGGTACGCTGCAGCAAGCCTTGGGCGCGCTTTGCGCCTTTGTGGCCGGTCTTCGCCATGTGTTTCAGGCGGTACCGGTTCAGTGACATCATTCCGGTTTCGGAACTGGAAAAAAATGCCGACAGCATGATAAGCCCGACAAGAATTATCGACAGCGCAGTAAGCGATGTACCGTCCAAACTAAAGGTGTCCTTATGTTGCTGGCATTTAGCGAAATTTGGTTCTGATTGCGCCCGGTGTCAAGAGGTAATGGGGCGAGAGCTAGCCGCCATTCTGAAAGACAAGCTCAAGTGCAAACTTGCTGCCATAAAACGCCAGCATCAAGAGTGCGCAACCAGCCAGTGTCCAACGGCTTGCGGTCATACCACGCCAGCCCTTGGTGTACCGTCCCACTAGTAGGGCTACGAAAACCAGTAGCGAGAGTATGGAGAAAACAGTCTTGTGGGCCAAGTTCTGGGCAAATAGGTTTTCTATAAAAACTGCACCCGTCACAATGGCAAGAGTGAGCATAACCACTCCTGCCCAGACCATTTCAAAAAGCAGGGACTCCATAGTTTGCAATGGCGGCAAATTACGTAGTAAGGGGCTATTGTAGTTCTGTTTAAGTTGTCGGTTCTGGAAGTAAAGCAGAGATGCCTGTATAGCCGCCAGAGAAAACAGGCTGTAGGCTGTCACTGATAATGCGATATGAGAAAGTACGCCATAGCTCTCATCGGAAACCAGTCGCGACGGTGTGTGCGTGATTAAGGCCATTATGATGGTGAAGGCTGCCAGCGGATAAACGCCTAAAAAAAGGCTTTGTACCGGCTTTCTCAGGTTTAGCCCTAGCAGTAGAAATACAATCAGCCAGGAAATTAACACTGAGCTTTTGAAAAAACCCAGATCAACACCGCCGTCATGGTGAATGGTTTGGGTGATCAGGAGTCCGTGGGATGTGAGTGCCAGCATGCCAATAAGGGTTGTGATGGCAATGTTACTTTGTACGCGCCCACGAAAGTGGAGCGCCTGCAAAGCGGTGCCGACGCTATACAGAAAAAGAGAGGTGACCGCGAGAATCAGCGTTCCCATAACTTCCTTATTCACCACTGTGCTGGCTGGAGATCGGCAAGCTTGGCTGCCGATTTGACCGGGTTGGTCGTTTCAGGACGATAGTCTGGTTATAATGTCGCGATTATGCAACAGGAATCAAGGAGCCAAAGCTGGCTCTGAGGTTTGTGCACTCAATTTACCCGGGGTACGGAAGAGCAACATGTTTGAAAACCTCCAAGACCGACTTTCCGGTAGCCTGCGCAAGATTTCCGGTCAGGCGCGGCTCACCGACGACAATATAAAGGACACTCTTCGGGAAGTGCGCATGGCGCTGCTGGAGGCCGATGTCGCCTTGCCGGTAGTAAAGGACTTTGTTGAAGGTGTCCGGCAGCGGGCAATCGGGCAAGAAGTTCAGCGCAGCCTCACTCCCGGCCAAGTATTTGTGAAGGTGGTTCAGCAGGAGCTGGAACGAGTGATGGGTGAGGGGAATGAAACCCTTAACCTAGCAGTTCAGCCCCCCGCTGTGATCATGATGGCAGGCCTTCAGGGCGCAGGTAAGACCACCACAGTTGCAAAGCTGGCGCGTTTTCTAAAAGAGCGCCAAAAGAAATCTGTTTTGGTGGTGAGTGCTGACATCTACCGACCTGCAGCTATTAAGCAATTGGAAACGCTGGCGGGCGAGGTGGGCGTTGAATTTTTCCCCAGTACCGCGGATCAGGACCCGGTTACCATTGCCGAGGGAGCTGTAGCGGCGGCCCGCAAGAAGCACATTGATGTTGTAATTCTGGATACCGCCGGACGCTTGCACGTTGATGAGCAGATGATGGGCGAGATTGGTCGGCTGCATAATTCGGTCAAGCCGGTGGAAACTCTCTTCGTGGTTGATGCCATGACAGGGCAGGACGCCGCTAATACAGCGAAAGCGTTCAACGATGCTCTGCCATTGACTGGTGTGGTACTGACAAAAACCGACGGTGATGCCCGTGGCGGTGCTGCGCTTTCGGTCAGGCATATTACCGGTAAGCCTATTAAATTTATGGGTGTCGGTGAAAAGTCCGATGCTTTGGAGCCATTTTATCCAGATCGGGTTGCGTCCCGGATTCTAGGCATGGGCGATGTGCTGTCTCTTATTGAAGAGGCGGAGCGCAAGCTTGATCAGAAAAAGGCCCAGAAGCTCACCAAAAAAATCAAAAAGGGTAAAAGCTTTGATCTGGAGGACTTCCGGGATCAGCTTCAGCAGATGAAGAATATGGGCGGCATCGGTGGCTTGATGGATAAGCTCCCGGGCATGGGGCAAATGGCACAGGTAGCCCAGCAGCAGGTCAATGATAAATCTATGGGGCAGCTGGAAGCGATCATCTGTTCCATGACCGCAAAAGAACGTCGTCACCCTGATGTTATCAATAATTCCCGTAAGCGCCGCATAGCTGCAGGTTCTGGAACGCAGATACAGGACGTCAACCGCCTGCTCAAACAGCACAAGCAAATGCAAAAGATGATGAAAAAGTTTAGCAAAAAGGGCGGAATGGCGAATATGATGCGCGGTCTTGGTGGTATGATGCCGCCGGGCGGTGGTGGTGGCGGTGGAATGCCTCCGTTTGGCCGTATGTAAAAAGCCTTACAAGGAAAACCTGCATTCAGTCTGTTTGCCTGTTTTCTTTGGCGTATTTTTAGCATAGAATAGCGCCCCTTTCGAGTATGGGTCTCCGCGTCAGCCACGGTTGTGGCAAGCGTGAAACGTACAAAGTTCGTATAACAGAACAGGATATTGGTTAAATGGTAACAATCCGTTTGGCTCGTGGCGGTTCCAAGAAGCGCCCGTTCTATCACCTAACAGTAACTGACAGCCGTAATTCACGTGACGGTGCTTTCATTGAGCGCGTTGGCTTCTTCAACCCGATCGCCCGCGGTCAGGAAGAGCGTCTGCGTGTTGATCGCGACCGAGTGAATTACTGGGTGGGTCAGGGTGCACAAACCAGCGATCGCGTTGCGCAGCTGCTAAAGACTGCTGAGTAAGCTTTTACTGACAGCCGAGGTTGTAGTATGACGCAGAATTCGCAGGAAACTGTGATCGGTCGGATTACCTCGGTATTTGGGGTTAAAGGGTGGCTTAAAGTCTATTCCTTTACCGACCCCATAGACGGAATACTTGGCTATACCAACTGGGTTCTTGATCTGGAAGGTAAGCGTATTCCTGCAAAGCTTGAGGAAGGTCGCCGCCAAGGTAAAGCGATCGTTGTCAGGCTTAAAGGTATTGGCGATCGTGAGCTGGCGCGTACCTATTGTGGCGCTGAGATCAAGGTTCCGACTGCTGAGTTGCCAGAGCTCCCTGAAGGCGAGTTTTACTGGCGTCAGTTGCAGGGCCTTGATGTGTTTACGGTTGAGGGTGAGTGCCTCGGTAGAGTGGACCACCTAATAGAAACCGGTTCCAATGATGTTCTGGTTGTGCACGCAACGGCTGATTCAATAGATCAGCGTGAGCGCCTGATTCCATATCTTCCTGACCAAGTGGTTCGGGAAATTGATCTGGAAGCGCGCAAGTTGGTTGCAGACTGGGATCCGGAGTTCTGACGGGTGTGGATTGGCGCAGTTAGCCTGTTCCCTGAAATGTTTCAGGCGGTAACGGATTACGGGATAACGAGTAGGGCAGTGCGTGATGGTCTTTTGACCTTCAATAGCTGGAACCCTCGCGAGTTTACCGAAGATCGTCACCGCACCGTTGACGACCGTCCTTACGGGGGTGGCCCGGGTATGCTGATGAAAATTCAGCCGCTCCGAGATGCCATCCACGCAGCACGGAAAGCAGCGCCAGGAAAAGCCTGTGTGGTTTATCTATCACCTCAGGGTGAAACGCTGAATCAAGCTGTAGTCGAGTCACTGGCTGCAGAAGAGCGTTTGATTCTGGTTGCAGGCCGTTATGAAGGTGTTGATGAGCGCCTGATAGCAACAGAAGTCGACCGGGAAATATCTTTGGGAGACTTCGTGCTTTCTGGCGGCGAGTTAGCAGCGATGACTGTTATTGATGCGGTTACACGCCTCATCCCCGGAGCGCTGGGTCATGCGCAGTCGGCAGAGCAAGATTCATTTGCTGACGGTTTGCTGGATTGTCCGCACTACACCCGGCCCGAAGTTTACGAAGGTCAGGCGGTGCCGGATATTTTGTTGGGCGGTCACCATGATCAGATCCGGCGTTGGCGACTCAAGCAGTCGCTGAGGCGAACCCGGGAACGACGCCCCGACCTGCTCCAAAAGCGGGTGCTTACGGATGAAGAGCGTGAGTTGCTGGGTGAGATTTTAAACGAACCGTGTGCCTCTGAATCATCAGGGCATTAAAAGATTGGGTATCAGGAGCATTGCGATGAGCGGCAAGAACAACATCATCAATCAAATTGAAACAGAGCAGATGACCAAGGAAATCCCCCCGTTTGCACCGGGTGATACCGTGGTTATTCAGGTTCGTGTAACGGAAGGCAACCGTGAGCGTCTGCAGGCGTTCGAAGGTGTTGTAATCGGTAAGCGTAACCGTGGCATGAACTCGTCATTCACCGTACGGAAGATTTCCTACGGCGTAGGCGTTGAGCGTACTTTCCAGACCTTCTCTAAGCTGATCGACAGTGTTTCAGTTAAGCGTCGTGGTGATGTGCGTCAAGCCAAGCTTTACTACTTGCGCGAGCTGTCCGGTAAGGCGGCACGTATCAAGGAAAAGCTGGGCTGATCAGCTATCTGCTGAGCAACCTTGCAGTGAGAAAGGCAGCCTTAGGGCTGCCTTTTTCGGTTCTGGCGAGCCAGAATGCAGTATTGTGAATGAGGAAGTCAGAGAGCGAGTCTATGAGGCCCGAAGATGAAGCAGTCGTTGTCCGGTTCGTCGATGCGGTTTGGCTTGAGGATGGTCTGGGTGAAAAGACCCGTCAGGCGTATCGTAGCGACCTGCAGCGGTTGTCCGTCTGGTTAGAGGGTCGCCCCGATAAGCCCTTGTTAGCGCAGGTACGGCGAACAGATCTACTGGACTGGATGGCCAATGGCCTTGCTCAAGGCCTTAAAACCTCCACGGCAGCCCGTCGGCTCTCTGGTATTCGACGCTTTTATCGGTTTCTTCTTCGCGAACGCTTGATAACTGAAGACCCCACACTGCGTATCGACAGCCCCCGATTACCGCGCCGACTGCCCGACTCACTGACTGAGCAGGAAGTAGACGCGCTGCTGGCTGAGCCGGATCCCGGATTGCCCATCGAGCAGCGCGACAAGGCTATGCTGGAAATACTCTATGGGTGCGGCCTCCGGGTGTCTGAACTCACCGAGTTGCGTGTTGATCAGGTAAACCTGCGCCAAGGAGTTATACGTGTGACGGGTAAGGGCGGCAAAGAGCGATTGGTTCCTTTGGGAGAAGAGGCGATAGACTGGCTTTTGCGATACATGAAAGAGGGACGCCCGGAGCTTCTCAAGGGTCGTGCTTGCGATGCGTTGTTCCCTGGTAACCGAGCAGCAGCCATGACGCGGCAAACCTTTTGGCACCGTGTTCGTCAATACGCCGTGCGCACTGGTATTCGCAAGCATTTATCACCCCATACGCTCAGGCATGCTTTTGCAACCCATTTGCTAAACCATGGTGCTGACCTGCGTGTGGTTCAAATGTTGCTGGGTCACTCTGACCTTTCGACTACCCAAATATATACCCATGTTGCACGCCAGCGCTTGCAGTCGCTGCATCAGGCTCATCATCCCCGTGGTTGAGTATGTGGTTTTTCGGTAAGGTGGTGTTTTGAACTTTTGTTCCACGCGGGTGTCGCAGGGTTCTAGGTTTCATGGCTGGCGTGGGTGTTCCCGCAAGTCCAATTATTATTCAACGGAATAGGTGTGTTTGCCAGAATGAATGTAAAACGGTTTTTTGTGACGGTTGCGATGGTGGTTGGTGTTCTGGGCTCGCCCTACGGTACTGCAGGCGATGTTGAAGATGGCATCAGCGAGAGGCTCTCTGATGCTGTGCCGGGGCTGAAGATTCTGTCGGTGCAAGAGTCCGAAGCCGAGGGGCTTTACGAAGTTCAAAGCGCTAACGGTGAAACCATCTATACCACGTCTGACGGGCAGTATCTGCTTACCGGTGACTTGCTTAAGATTACTGAAAAAGGCATCGCCAACGTAACAGAAGAAGCTAGAGCTGGTCAGCGTCATATGACCATGGAAAGCTATGGCAAAGATGGACTTATCACATTCAAAGCGAGCAATGAAAAGGCCGTGATCGACGTGTTTACCGATATTGACTGCCCATATTGCCGCAAACTCCATGATGAAGTACCGCAACTCAATGAGTACGGTATTACTGTGAACTACTATGCCTATCCGCGCTCCGGTCCTGGCCAGCCATCGTTTGTGAAATACGAATCCGTTTGGTGCGCGGAGGACCAGCAAGCTGCGATGAGCGAAGCAAAAGCCGGTAAAGTAGTGCCTGCGGCCAAGTGCGAAAACCCTGTGTTGGAACAGTTTAAGCTTGGTCAGCGGATTGGTGTTACGGGCACGCCTGCAATTGTGCTGGAGGACGGCAATATTGTGCGAGGCTATGTGCCAGCCAAGAGTCTTGCCGATGGGCTTGGCCTGCTTTAAAAGGGTTACGAACTTCTGTGACTTGCGTTTGGTTCAGGGCTTATTCATCAAGCCCTGAATCGGTATACTATGCGGCCTTTCAGTGTCGCAATTGCACTTTGCTGCACTACTACAATACATCAGGAACCCTTCGGGATCAGAGGTGAGAGCTTGAAAGACGTCAATGTCGGAATCTGCGGACTGGGAACCGTTGGCGGCGGTACATTCAATGTATTGACTCGTAACGCTGCACTTATAGCGGGCCGTTCGGGCTGTAACATCCGGATTACCCGGGTAGCTAGCCGGCGTAACCGTGACGATTTAGATCTTGGCGATGTGGCCTTCAGCACCGAGATCTTCGATGTGGTGAACGACCCGGCGGTCGACGTTGTGGTAGAGCTGATCGGTGGTTATGAAACCGCACGTGAGCTTGTGCTAGCAGCAATCGGTAATGGTAAGCACGTAGTTACGGCCAACAAGGCGTTGATTGCAGTTCATGGTAACGAGATATTTGCCGCTGCAGAAAAAGCTGGCGTTGTGGTTGCTTATGAAGCGGGTGTTGCAGGCGGTATTCCCGTAATGAAGGCAATCCGTGAAGGCTTGGCGGGTAACCGCATTGATTGGATTGCTGGCATTATCAATGGCACGGGTAACTATATTCTTACCGAAATGCGCGCAGGCCGTGCGTTTGCTGAAGTGCTTAAAGAAGCTCAGGATCTCGGTTACGCGGAAGCAGACCCGACTTTTGATGTTGAGGGTATCGATGCGGCCCATAAGCTGACCATTCTTGCCTCGGCAGGCCTCGGTGTTCCTCTACAGTTTGAGAAAGCCTTTACCGAAGGGATCTCATCACTAACACCTTACGACATAGCCCATGCGGAGCAACTCGGTTACCGCATCAAGCATCTTGGTATTGCGCGTCGTAGGGATGAGGGAATCGAACTGCGTGTACATCCAACACTTGTTCCTAAAAGCCACCTGATTGCTCAGGTTGACGGTGTACTGAACGCCGTTCTCGTGGATGGTGATGCGGTTGGCCAAACCATGTATTACGGCCCTGGTGCTGGTGATGAAGCGACGGCTTCTGCGGTAATTGCCGATATTGTGGATGTTGCGCGCATTGTTGCGAGCGAAAGCTCATTGAGAGTGCCTCATCTTGGATTTACCGCAGATGCCATGGAAAATCTGGATGTGCTTTCAATGGAAGATATTCAGTCTGCCTACTATCTGCGCATAACCGCTTTGGACCGCCCGGGTGTGCTGGCCAAGATAGCATCCATTCTGAGTGAGCACGGCATCAATATTGAGTCGATCATGCAGAAAGAGTCGGAAATGAAAGACGGTCGCATTCCGGTCATTATCCTCACTCACACTGTGCAAGAGCGACAGATCAACCGCGCTATTGAAGAGCTGGAGTCCCTCTCTGATACAGATGGCCCGGTTGTACGCATTCGCGCCGAAAACTTTAACTGAGAAAACCATAACCAGCAGGTACTCACGTGAGATACATCAGTACGCGGGGAGAAGCACCCGCACTGGGCTTTGAAGACGTTTTGCTCACAGGCTTAGCCCCCGATGGCGGCCTTTATGTGCCGGAATCACTCCCGCACTTTAGTTTGGAAGAAATCCGAGGCTGGCGCGGGCTTCCATACACAGAGCTTGCGTTCAATATTATGTATCCGTTTGTGGAAGAGGCCATTCCAGAGGCTGATTTCCGGCAGATGCTTGATGACACCTACAGTGGCTTTGCCCATAAAGCGGTTGCTCCGTTGGTGCAGCTTGACGCAAACGAATGGGTGATGGAGCTATTCCGCGGGCCAACCTTGGCATTCAAGGATTTTGCCCTTCAGTTGCTAGGCCGCTTGCTGGATTATGTGCTTGAAAAGCGTCAGGAACACGCAGTAATTATGGGTGCGACTTCCGGGGATACCGGGTCTGCGGCTATTGAGGGCTGTCGCCGCTGCGAGCACGTGGATATCTTTATTCTGCATCCTTACGAGCGTGTATCGGAAGTACAGCGCCGCCAGATGACCACGGTGCAGGGTGACAATATTCACAATATTGCCATTAAAGGCAATTTTGATGACTGCCAACGCATGGTTAAAGAGAGCTTTGGCGACCAGTCGTTTCTGGGTGGTAAAGCCAAGCTGGCAGCAGTGAACTCTATTAACTGGGCCCGGATCATGGCTCAGATTGTTTACTACTTCCATGCTTCCCTAGCTCTCGGTGGCCCGGATCGCAGCATGGCATTTTCTGTGCCTACCGGTAATTTTGGAGATATCTTTGCCGGCTATCTGGCAAAGAAGATGGGGCTTCCCATATCGCAGTTGGTTATCGCCACCAACAAAAACGATATTCTCCATCGCTTCATGAGTGGCAACAAATACGAGCAACATAAACTTGAACACACCCTTTCGCCGAGTATGGACATTATGGTGTCCAGCAACTTTGAGCGTTTGCTGTTCGATCTTCACGGCCGTGATGGGCTTGCAGTTAAAGAACTGCTCGAAAACGCGGCTAAAGGCCCTGTTAGCATTGAAGATTACCGCTGGAAGAAGGCGCGTAAGCTGTTTGACAGTGCTGCCGTTGATGATAAGGCTACGTGTGACACCATCCGTGAAGTCTATCAGCAGAACGAATATCTGCTAGACCCCCACACCGCCATTGGCGTGCATGCTGCTAGGGCTTGTCGCCGTGATGATCAAATTCCGATGATCACCCTTGGCACCGCTCATCCTGCCAAGTTCCCTGATGCCATCGTTGAATCCGGGCTGACGGTTAAACCGGCACTTCCGGCTCACATGGCGGATCTGTTCGAGCGGGAGGAGCGATACACCGTGCTCGACAACGATAGAGCAGGGGTTCAGGCGTTTATCGCAAAGCACTGGAAGAATGCATAACCCTGTATGACACCCAAAAAGATCCTGCGTCGCCCCCGTCCGGAAAACTTTCCGGGTTGGGGGCAAGATCTGCCCCCTTTACTCCGCCGCCTCTATGCCGCTCGCGGTGTTACCTCCGATAGCCAATTGAGTTACACTCTCAAGCACCTGGCTTCGCCTTTTGAGTTGCGCGGCATCGACCGTGCGGTTGAACTTCTAGCAGGTGCCATTGCCCAGAACCAGCGTGTGCTTGTACTCGGTGATTTTGATGCTGACGGCGCAACCAGCACAGCAGTCGCCATGCTCGGGCTCTCCATGCTCGGATTGCAACGCATCGATTTTCGAGTGCCCAGCCGCTTTTCGGATGGTTATGGGCTGACCCCGGGGATTATTGAGCGACTGAAAGAAGAGGGTGAACTGCCGGATCTTTTGGTGACGGTGGATAACGGGATTTCAGCCATCGAGGGTGTACGCGCAGCGAAGGAGCTGGGTATCAAAGTGGTGGTTACGGACCACCACCTTGCTGGCGAAATGCTCCCAGATGCCGACGCGATTGTAAATCCCAATCAACCCGGTTGTGCCTTCCTGAGTAAAAATGCTGCTGGCGTGGGTGTTATGTTCTACGTGCTCACTGCTCTGCGCAAAAAACTAAGGGAAGCTGGCCTCTTGCCACAGCCAGAGCCCAACTTGGGTAACCTGTTGGATCTGGTTGCGTTGGGCACAGTCGCTGACGTAGTTCCGCTGGATCACAATAACCGCATTTTTGTCGAGCAGGGCTTGCGTCGCATCCGCCAAGGCGAAGCCCGCCCGGGTATTCTTGCTCTGCTTGAAGTGGCTGGCCGAGAGCATGGGAACATAAGCTCAACCGATCTCGGATTTGTGGTTGGCCCACGGCTCAACGCCGCTGGTCGGCTCGACGACATGAGTGTTGGCATAGCCTGCCTGCTGGCAGACAACCCGGACGAAGCCCGCAGACTTGCCCGTGAACTGGATACCTTCAACCGGGAAAGGCGCACCATCGAAAAAGACATGAAAACCCAGGCGCAGGATTTACTCGCCTCCATGTCTTTGGATCTGCAAGGGCTACCCTGGGGGCTGGCGCTGTTTGATCAGGATTGGCACCAAGGGGTCATTGGTATTCTTGCGGCCAGAATCCGCGAACAGACCCATAGACCCACCATCGCGTTTGCGCCAGATGAAAACGGTGTGGATATAAAAGGCTCAGCCCGATCCATTCCGGGACTTCATATCCGCGATGTGTTGGCGGTTGTGGATTCACGGTATCCAGGTGTGATGCATAAATACGGCGGCCACGCGATGGCGGCTGGAATGACCTTAGCCCGGAGTGACCTCGATACATTCTCGGATGCTTTCGATCAGGCTGTGCGGGATACTCTCACAGCCGCAGATCTTGAGGCGGCGATCACCACCGACGGCCCGCTAAGTTCGGATGAACTGTCGCTGGAAACGGCAGCACTGCTCAAGCGAGCGGGCCCTTGGGGGCAACATTTCCCGGAGCCTTTGTTCGATGGCGAGTTTCGGGTGGTCAGCCAGCGTATTGTGGGCGAAAACCACTTGAAGCTGGTTTTGCAGCCTGTGGATGGCAGCGGCATTATTGATGGCATAGCGTTCAACACCGGGCCGGAAGTTCCTGATTACACGCGCACTGGGGCTCGTGTGGTTTATAAGCCTGATGCCAACACATTTCGGGGGCGGACTAATCTACAGCTTTTGGTGGATTATCTGGAGCCGCTTTCCTAGCTGACCAGCGCTTGCACCAATGCTGAAGCTCGGTTTTCGCGGCTGATTTACCGCCAGAATTCGGGTAGAATCTCGCCACTGTTTTTCGCATCATTTTCCAACATTGAGTAATGGTCTTATGGAAGTTAATCCCATTGTGACGAAGATTAAAGAGCTTCGTGAGCGCACTGAGACGCTCAGGGGGTATCTTTGACTACGATCAGCGCAGTGAACGGCTGGTCGAAGTAGAACGAGAAATGGAAATGCCCACAGTGTGGGATGATCCCGAGCGCGCACAGGCGTTGGGCAAAGAACGCTCTGACCTTGATCTGATTGTTAGCACCATCGATAACCTCACAACCGGACTATCCGATGCAGAAAGCCTGCTCGAAATGGCTGTGGAGGAAGACGACGCAGATACAGTAACCGAAATCGAATCGGATCTTGAAACACTTGATGCCGAACTCGAAAAGCTCGAATTCCGCCGCATGTTTTCCGGCGAGATGGACCCCAATAACGCCTATCTTGAAATTCAGGCTGGGTCGGGCGGCACCGAGGCCCAGGATTGGGCGAATATGCTTCTGCGTATGTACCTGCGCTGGGCAGAGAGCCGAGGCTTTAAGACCGAAATTGTAGAACTGCAGGAAGGTGATGTAGCAGGCGTAAAAAGCGCCACTATTCACATTCAAGGTGAGTATGCGTTCGGCTGGTCGCGTACGGAAACCGGCGTTCACCGGTTGGTGCGTAAGTCGCCTTTCGACTCCGGCAACCGCCGCCACACATCCTTCTCGTCTGTGTTTGTATCACCGGAAGTGGATGACAGCTTCGAAATCGAAATCAACCCGGCAGATCTGCGGGTGGATGTTTATCGTGCCTCCGGTGCCGGTGGTCAGCACGTTAACCGGACAGAATCCGCAGTGCGTTTGACCCACAACCCAACCGGTATTGTTGTTGCCTGTCAGGCCGGTCGAAGCCAGCATCAGAACAAAGATCAAGCCATGAAGCAGCTTAAAGCCAAGCTTTATGAGCGTGAGATGCAAGAGCGTAACGCCGAGAAGCAAAAAGCTGAAGACGCAAAATCTGATATTGGATGGGGCAGCCAAATTCGTTCCTACGTGCTGGATGATGGCCGCATCAAGGATTTGCGTACCAAGGTTGAAACCAGCAACACCCAAGGGGTGTTGGATGGTGAAATCGACAAGTTTATTGAAGCCAGCCTGAAAATGGCGCTGTAACCAGCGCTATTGCCAAGCCAACCCGAGCACCTTTGATTTTCTAGTGAGCCAACATGACTGAACACACCAAGAATGCACCGCAAGAGGACAACAGGCTGATTGCTGAGCGCCGTGCCAAGCTGGCAGAGCTGCGCGAGAACGGCAACGCCTTTCCCAACGACTTCCGCCGAGATGCCACCGCCGCCGAACTGCAGGCGAAATACGGTGATAAGAGCAAGGAAGAGCTGGAGTCCATGGGCATAAAAGTTGCCGTGGCCGGTCGCATGATGCTTGATCGTAAAGCATTTAAAGTGATTCAGGACATGACTGGTCGCATGCAGATTTACGCTACCAAAGATGTGCAGAAAGACACCAAACACTGGGATCTGGGTGACATTGTGGGCGTGCGCGGCATGCTGACAAAATCCGGCAAGGGCGACCTGTATGTGACCATGGATGAGTACGTACTGCTCACTAAATCGCTGCGCCCGCTGCCGGAGAAGCACAAAGGCCTGACGGATACGGAATCGCGCTATCGCCATCGCTATGTTGACTTGATGGTTAACGAAGATAGCCGCAGGGTATTTCTTGCGCGCTCTAAGATCATTACCGCCATGCGTCAGTTTTTTGCTGATCGCGACTTCATGGAAGTGGAAACGCCCATGCTTCAAGTGATTCCCGGCGGAGCAACAGCACGGCCGTTCATGACCCATCACAACGCTCTAGGTATTGATATGTACCTGCGCATTGCACCTGAGCTGTACCTGAAGCGCTTGGTTGTGGGTGGTTTTGAGCGGGTGTTTGAGATTAACCGCAACTTCCGAAACGAAGGGCTCTCTACCCGTCATAACCCAGAATTCACCATGGTGGAGTTCTATCAGGCCTACGCTGATTACAATGACCTGATGGATTTGACCGAAGACATGCTGCGCACGATTGCGGAGCAAGTGTTGGGCACCACCACGGTAGTGAACACCCGTATTTTGGCCGACGGTACGGAAGAGTCGATTGAATACGACTTCGGCAAACCCTTCGAGCGCTTGACAGTGGTAGACGCCATTCTGCGCTACTGCCCCGATGTGACTGCTGAGCAGCTTGCGGATGAAGCTTCTGCCCGTCAGGTTGCCAAGGACTTGGGTATTCACGTCAAAAACGGTTGGGGTTTGGGCAAGATTCAAATCGAAATCTTCGAAGCGACTGCTGAGCATCGCCTGATGCAACCTACGTTCATAACCGAATATCCGAAAGAAGTATCGCCTCTTGCCCGTTGCAAAGACAGCAACCCGTTTGTGACGGAACGCTTCGAGTTCTTCGTAGGTGGTCGTGAAATTGCCAACGGCTTCTCCGAGCTTAACGATGCCGAAGACCAGGCTGAACGTTTTCAGGCGCAGGTAGCCGAGAAAGACGCCGGTGACGACGAGGCCATGTTCTACGACGAAGATTACGTGATGGCTCTGGAATACGGTTTGCCGCCGACTGCGGGTGAGGGTATAGGCATTGACCGCTTGGCCATGCTGTTGACCGACTCACCATCGATCCGCGACGTCATCCTGTTCCCGGCGATGCGCCCTGAGCACAAAGCCGAAAGCTCGAAAAGCGAGAGCACTGAAGACAAGGAGTAACCATGCACCCGGTTGAGACACTGGCAAACCATCTCAGGCCCGACCGGGGCTGGAAAGAACACCTCGCAGACGAATTCCGCCAGCCCTACATGCAGGCGCTGGCGGAATTTCTCGCTGCGGAAGAAAGCGCCGGAAAGATACTCTTCCCCGACAGTGAACATTGCTTTAATGCCCTCAACAGAACGCCTTTGGATCAGGTTCGTGTTGTTATCCTCGGCCAAGACCCCTACCACGGCCCCGGCCAGGCCCACGGCCTATGCTTCTCAGTAAGCCCCAGCGTTCCTACGCCGCCGTCCCTCGTTAACATATTCAAAGAGATCCAAAGCGATCTTGGAATATTGCCGCCAGATCACGGCTGCTTGCAGCCTTGGGCAGAGCAGGGTGTTTTACTGCTCAACAGTGTGCTCACCGTTGTTCAGGGTCAGGCTGGCGCCCATCAGGGAAAAGGCTGGGAGACGTTCACCGACCGAGTGATAGAGACGGTAAACCGCGAACGTGATGGCGTTGTTTTTCTGCTCTGGGGCAGCTATGCCAAAAAGAAGGGGCAGCACATCGACCGTAACCGCCATCTGGTCCTCGAAGGACCACATCCGTCACCACTCAGCGCCTATCGCGGATTCTTTGGTTGCAAGCATTTCTCCCGAGCTAATGAATGGCTCAGGAAACAGGGGCTCGATCCAATAAATTGGGAATTGCCGCCCAAAGCCGATTTGGACTGTTTGTGACCCAAACTCCGATGATGCGAGAGTAGTCGTGGGGGAACCTTCCCAAAACCGTGCGGAGCCATGGGTGAAGAGAGAAAGCTCTTCACGGGTTGGCCAAGGATGGCCAGCCCCGGATCCTCACTGCGACGCAGGAGCAATAAGCAGTGAGGAGCGGAGCCGAGCGTACACGGACGTATTCACAGCGTGTTTTGGAAAAGCTTCCCCTCACGACTACTCGCCAGCTACCATCAGTAGAAGAGCTACTGAAGCAAAGCCATAGCCGCTTCCATCTGGGCGTTCAGGTCTTCTTCTTCGCTCATATCAATATTCGGGTCAAGGCCAAGACGATCAAATGCTGAAATGGTAGACCAGTCCATTTGCGCCCAAGGGTGCTCAGTGCCAGCAACCAGTTGTAGGTTTGCCACCATAACCAAGTCAGCATAGTCGGCGGCTGGTACTTCCCTTTGGAAGTTCGAGAATTCTAGAGGAACATTCTGCAAATCCTTGGGGAAATCCCACTTCTTAAGAATGGCGACACCAATTTTAGGGTGCAACTCCTCAATGATGTTATCCAGCACAATGCTGCTGATCTGCAAGTCTTCGTCTTCCACGTAGCGCAAAATGGGCAGAACACCAATGAGGTGAACCAAACCAGCCAAAGTAGCTTGATCCGGCTTCAGTTTGATGTAGTGCTGGGCCAGTACGTGGCATACGCCCGCAACCTCAGTACTGGTTTGCCAAGTTGCGCGCAGACGCTTGTCGATCATTTCAGAGGTTGCCTGAAACATCTGCTGCATGGCCAGACCCATAGCCAAGTTGCTGGTGTAAGCCATGCCTAACCGACTTACCGCCATGTTCAAATTTTCTATGGCGCGGTTACCCCGAAACAAAGGGCTGTTGCACACACGAATAATACGAGCAGAAAGCGCCGTATCGTTGCTAATCACCTTAACGAGGTCGCCAATTGCAGAGTCTTCTGACTCTGCTATCTCACGCACTTGAAGTGCAGCTTCCGGTAGGGTGGGGAGTAGCAGCTTGTCGTTTTCGATTGCGGCTGTGAGGTCAGCTTTGATGGTTTCAGCAATATTCGACATGGTTCTGTAAGGATCCGCTTGTCAGTTCGAGATGCCCGATGTGTTATTCATCGGGCCCTTCGAAGATCAGAATTGTAAACCCTATTTATAGCAAACTCTCGCGAGTTTTCCTGTCAACTTATGTATCCTTTAGTTCGGTATCCTCACGTTCGCTCACGGTGTAGGGCAGGGGCTTTTGCTCCAGCAAAGGCACTGATAGACCGTTCGCAGTGAGTTCGCCGTTAGCGGCATCGTGTCTGATCACCGCAAGTAATTCGCAAGAACCATCATTGAAGCCGACCGCATTAACCACCTCGCCCACTGAACGTTCGCCCGCCATAATGGAGGTGCCCGGTGCAGGAATGGAGTCGGTTTTTGCGGCACTAAATCGAAATAGGCTTTTTTTGAGTTGCCCGAGAAAGTGCATTCGAGCGATGACTTCTTGGCCGGTGTAACAGCCTTTCTTGAAATGCATGCCACCAAGATGTTGCCAATTGAGCATTTGCGGCACATAGGATTCGCTGGTAGTCGTGCTCAACATTGGAACTCCGGCGGCAATTTCAGAAGCTTGCCAATCGGCTAGGGTTTTCTGGGGGATGCTCTCTAGACCAACATCGTTTGCACTGATTTGCCAGAGTTCAAAACGCGGCAGCCCCTCAGCTGTACTTTCTGTCCGAATTAAAAACCCTGAGTTCAGCTCCAGAGTATCTCCAGAGGACGCCAGGGTGCTTAGATTATCTCCAGCAAGGCTCGATGCAGCCTCATTGCCTAGCAGCCCAATGATTTGTGCCTCTGTTTGCAGTTCCATAGAGGTGCCACGAAAGAGCATCAAGTATTTGCGCAAGTGGCTCATGATGGATTCTGCCAGCTCGGAGGGCAGGTCCATTAGAATGTCCTCACCATCGCGGACTAAACGCGTCAGGCAGTAGGCCCGTCCTTTAGGTGTGGCACCTGCGGCACGAGGTGATTTGCCGGTTTTTACGTCGTCAAGATTTTGGCTCAGCTGGCCTTGCAGAAATTTATCTACTCCTGGTCCGGAGATGCGAACCAGAACGCGATTGGTTAGGACAGCGCGACCGGAAGCTGGGGGTGGAAACTCCGCGGATGTGTAGACAGCCGGGGCTGAAACAGGTGCTTCTGTACCAGTCATTGGAGAACTCCGGGCAAAATGTTATTTAGAGGGTTGCTGAGCGCGTCCGAGTCGGAGCCACATTCTCAGGCGACGAAACTGATCTTCGGGTAGGTTACCAGCAATCCGTGTGGCGGAGAGTAACACTACCGAGTATGCAGTATATTTGGAGGCGACAGGCTTGAGTTTCAAGAGCGCAATCTTGGAGTTCATGCGGCTCGAAGGGCAAGCGCTCACCGCGAGAACTTGCCCATTGCCGAGGCGTGCGTAGAGGGTGTTTTGATTCTGGCTCAAGCCCACAACCGCCGATGCCCCAACCAAAAGCCCGTTTATTCGGTATTGGAATAGAGCGCCCGCTAGAGTTAGTGGCACCAGCCCGTACATCCAGTTTTTTCCTGCAGCGCCGGCAATCAATAAGAAAATGCTTACAGCCAGCCATGGTGCGGCAGCTAGGCAGCCAACAGCACCACAGCGTGTTAGCTTCAGATCAATCTGGCTGGACACGGGTAAGAATAATATCAACGATGCGCTGAAGATCGGCATCTTCTGGGCGGCTGCGCTGCATAAACCACTCGAAGATATCGGTGTCTTCACAGGTTAGAAGTTTCTCGTAGCGCGCCTGATCCCCCGCATCCAAATCAAGATAGGCTTCTTCTAGAAATGGGATCAGTAGGACGTCCAACTCCAGCATGCCACGACGGCTGTGCCACCAGAGGCGTTTGAACTCTGGGTTTTCTGAAGAACGGAGGGTGTCTTGCATAGTTGCTCTCTTGGTCATCCCTTTACGGCGAAGGGGTTCTGTAGGTCGTTGGTATCAGTACGGTATCACGGGCTTCGTGTAGTAGTCCCGGATAATCCAGTGTGTAGTGCAGGCCGCGGCTTTCTTTTCGCTGCAATGCTGAACAGATAATTAAGTCAGATACTGTGACCAAGTTTCTCAACTCCAACAGGTCGTTGGTTACTCGGTAGTTGCTGTAAAATTCGCTGATTTCGGCGGACAGTAGATCAACCCGGTGCTTCGCCCGTTGAAGGCGCTTGGTAGTGCGCACAATGCCCACGTAATCCCACATAAAATGACGCAGTTCGTCCCAGTTGTGGGAGATCACAACGTCTTCGTCGGAATCTCGAACCTGGCTTTCGTCCCATGCCGGTGCATCTGGCGGAGGTGGAATGTCTGCTTCCCTTCGCGTTATATCGGCGGCAGCGGCTCGGCCATATACCAGGCATTCCAGTAACGAATTGCTAGCCATTCGGTTGGCGCCATGAAGCCCGGTAAATCCTGCTTCCCCGACCACGTAAAGTTGGTTGATATCGGTTCGTGCGCGCTCATCGCTGACAATGCCGCCACAGGTATAGTGCGCGGCTGGAACCACTGGAATAGGCTCGCGGGTAATGTCGATGCCAAATTCCAGACATTTCTCGTAAATAGTGGGAAAATGATGCCGGATGAAGTCGGCCGGTTTGTGGCTTATATCAAGATACAGGTGGTCGGCACCCAACCGTTTCATTTCATGGTCGATGGCTCTGGCCACTATATCCCGAGGTGCCAGCTCTCCACGCTTATCAAAACGATCCATGAAGCGAGAGCCATCTGGCAGTTTCAGTAGCCCACCTTCGCCTCGAACGGCTTCGGTTATCAGGAACGACTTTGCATGGGGGTGGTACAGACAGGTTGGGTGGAACTGGTTAAATTCCATGTTGGCCACGCGACAGCCCGCACGCCAGGCCATAGCGATGCCATCTCCAGAGGCGCCGTCTGGATTGGTGGTATACCGGTACGCCTTGGATGCACCGCCGGTTGCGATAACAGTGAAACGCGCTCTAAAAAGCTCCACATGGTTATCTTCAAGGTTCAGTATGTAGGCGCCAACGCAGCGGTTGCCCGGTAAAGCCAGTTTACGGTTGGTGATCAAATCTACTGCAACGCGCCCTGATCTGAGTTCAATGTTTGGTCTGGCTTGCGCTTGGGCGGTGAGTGTTGTGGATACGGCGTACCCGGTGGCATCGGCAGCGTGGATAATGCGTCTATGGCTGTGGCCGCCTTCACGGGTAAGGTGGAGCTGGGCGTCTGTGTCCCGGGTAAAGTCAACACCCGTTCCGATAAGCCATTCAATGCTTTCTTTGCTGTTCTCTACCGTAAAGCGCACGGCCTCTTCATTGCAAAGCCCGCCACCTGCCGCAAGTGTATCTTGCACATGGTTTTCGGTAGAGTCTTGGTCGTCCAGAACGGCGGCGATGCCACCCTGAGCCCAGAGTGTTGCGCCGCTGCTAATGTCGGCTTTGCTTACAACACATATTTTTAAATGCTCTGGCAGGTTCAGTGCAACGGTTAAGCCGGCAGCTCCGCTACCAATAATAAGCACGTCGTATTCATAAGGCTGTGGCATCGGGTCGTTATCGCAGGCCATAATGTGGGTGTGTATTGAACTAAACTTTACGCTTGCTGTCTATTTGGCCTGATGGATGACTGGCCTTTAATGGCTGGGTCGTCGTTTTCTAATCACGGGCGCCGGACAGTGAATATGAACCATCAGAAACTCGTATCGGCCGGTAAACTGGCCACCAAACCGGAGCTTACCGGCATAGCGTCCATGGCACCCGATAACGAACCAAAGCAGGCAGATCAGCCAGACAGCCAAACCGATCTTCAACTCGTTCGCAAAGTCCGGAACGGTGATCGCGCAGCGTTTGATCTCTTGGTTGTGAAATACCAGTCAAGGGTGGCTTCAATTATCAGCCGTTATGTCTACGACAGTCAGGAAGTCATGGACCTTACTCAAGAGGCGTTCATCAAGGCATATCGTGCCATTGACCGCTTTCGTGGTGATAGTGCTTTTTATACTTGGTTGTATCGGATTGCAGTGAACACCGCAAAAAACCATCTTGAGTCCCGCAGCCGAAGGCCTCAGGGCAGTGCGGATTCTGCTGAAGCAGAGAACTTTGACGGCGGGCGGCGACTACGCGATGTCGCCTCGCCAGAGCGTTTGCTGCAACGTGACCAGTTGCAGAAGGAGCTTAGCAATGCAATTGCCAACTTGCCGGAAGAGCTGCGCTCTGCCTTCCTCCTGCGGGAGTACGACGGCCTCAGTTATGAGGACATAGCGCGGATTCTTGAATGCCCCATCGGTACCGTGCGTTCGCGTATTTTTCGGGCCAGAGATGCAGTTGATAAGCATCTGGGGCCTCTGCTCAATCATTCGGTGACGTAATTGAAGGTGCATCCTATGGATGATCGTCTCAGAGAAACATTGTCTGCCATGATGGATGATGAGGCCGACGAACTTTCGGTTCGGCGTTTGTTATCCCATGAAAACCAAGCAGATGTGTGTGCCCAATGGCAGCGGTGGCAAGGTGTGCATGATTTGATGCATCGAGGCCACTCTCCGGCGGAGGGTTTCGATGTAAGCGCTGCTGTGCGTGAAGAGCTGGATGGCCGGGCAAAATCGCAAACGCCTGCGGTTTCCCGGTATCGCGAGTCGCGACGGCCGTGGCAATGGCCCGCGGCGGTTGCAATGGTTGCGGCCGCGTTGCTAGTTGGCTTCGGCGCTGGCACAGGTTGGGACTCCGGTGCAGCATCGCCTGCAGGTGCTATAGCATCGAACTCCGTAACGGTAACGCCTGTGAATGAAAACGTAGGCGAGGTTGCCCCGGTTCAGGAAGTTACTTTACAGGGGCTTGATGAGAAACAGTGGGAACACATGAGCCGCTACCTGCTGGAGCATGCCCAACATAATAGTGTGGGTGCCGGACAGGGTTCGGTGGGCTATGCCCGCCTTGTTAGTGCAAGCGGCGGCTACTGACTGTAAGTAATGAAGGTGTCCATGAGCAAAGCTCGTTATTTTGGCCGGAGCCCTACCGATTTGACGTTAAGCGGGTTTTTGGCGCTTTTGTTGGCGATGTTTATGCCAGCACATGTAGCTGCTGTTGAGAAAACAGCAGCCGACTGGCTTGAACAATTGGGGCCTGCCCTCAATATGACCTCTTACCGAGGTGTATTCGTATACGCTCGCGGGGCCAGTGTTCATTCTATGCAGATTGCGCATCGCTATCACAATGGCATTGTTGAGGAGCGGTTGGTAATGCAAGATGGCGGCAGTGGCGAGATAGTACGCCGGGGCATGAATGTAGTCTGCGTGCTCCCTGAGCAGGGCAAGGTGCATCTTGAGCAAATTATTCCATCGGGGCCATTTGCGGAAGCTTTCACCAGCAAGCTGGTTCCGGTTAGCCGTTGGTACAGTGCGGAATTAAAGGGTGAAGACCGAATTGCAGGGTATGAGGTGGTTACCATCGGGTTAACTGCCAAAGACCGGCATAGATACAGTCACAATCTATGGCTGGAAAAATCTACCGGGCTTTTGGTAAAAAGCCATGTGCGCACAGCAGGCGGTGAGGTACTCGAGCACTTCCAGTTCACCAGTCTGGAGATTACCGACGATATTCCAGACAGTGAGTTACAGATTCGCACCGAGGGCCGCGAAATTTCCCGTACTTTGGGTGGTAAAGACTCAGGGGAAGAGTATTCGAAAATGCCGCGCATGCACGGGTGGCATCTTGGTTGGCGGCCGGAAGGATTTGAGCCGGCTGCCGCACCGAGATCCGGAAAAGGACAGGCGGTAGCATTTTCGGATGGGCTGGCGGCGTTTTCGGTGTTTGTTGAGCCAGCCGGTAAAGTTACTATGCCCACGGGAGCTTCGCGCATAGGGGCTACAACCATTTATATGCGACAGCTGGAGAGCGGCGATAGAGCGTTTCTGGTAACCGTGGTGGGCGAATTGCCTCCTGCTTCAGCGCGTCAGGTGGCCGAGTCTGTTCGAATTGATGAAGCTTTTGTACTGGGTGCCAGAGAACCGTGATTACCGAAACTGGAAAAGTTGTGGCCGTTACAGGTGGGCATGCTTGGGTCCAGACCATCCGCACCAGTGCATGCCAGAGCTGTTCGGCACGCAACGGGTGCGGGCAGAAAGTTTTGGCGTCAGCCACCGGCGGGCGCGCCAATCAGGTTCGGGTTGTTAATTCCGTAAACGCCTGCGTGGGTGAAGACGTAACTCTTGGTATTGATGAAAGCGCACTCCTCGGTGCGTCACTGCTAGTGTATGCGCTCCCGTTACTGCTCATGGTGGTGGCCAGCATGGTTGGTCACCAACTTTCCGGTGGCAGCGATGCTTTTGCTATGGCTGGCGCTGCTGTCGGGCTTGCATCAGGCTTTTTAATCAGCCGAAAATTACAACGCCGGAATGCCGGCAGCTATGAACCCAGACTGCTTCGGGTTAACCGTATCCCGGCCGGAGTGGTTTCCCATTCAGACTCGCTAACATGACTAACAGGGGATCCTGATATGCTGAGAATAGCACCAGCAATGACCCGGTTTTCCCCGGCATCACTCACTCAGAGGGTGCCGGCTTCTGTGCTGATGATGCTACTTGCGATTTTACTTTTGGTTTGGACTCAGACAAGTTTGGCGCGGGGCCTGCCAGACTTTACTGGGCTGGTTGAAGAAAATGCAGATGCAGTAGTCAATATAAGTACCACTAGTGCAGCATCAGCTGGGAATACACGCTTCCACGGTTTGCCTTTTGATGAGCGACAGCTCGACCAGCTGCCAGAGTTTTTTCAAGAATTCTTTCGTGGGCCTCAATCGCCTTTTGGCGGAGCACCGGGAAGTTCTCAGCCCCGCCGCTCTATGGGTTCGGGGTTCATTGTGTCAGCTGATGGTTACGTGCTGACGAATAACCATGTGGTTGAAGGTGCCGACGAGATTATCGTTCGGCTCAACGATCGACGTGAGTTGCCCGCCACGCTGGTTGGTACAGACCCTCGCTCAGATATGGCTGTACTGAAATTGGATAATGGCGATGATTTGCCTGTCGTTAAAACAGGGCGCTCCAAAGATCTCAAAGTGGGTGAGTGGGTATTCGCCATTGGTTCTCCGTTTGGTTTTGATTACACGGTTACCGCGGGTATTGTCAGTGCCTTGGGGCGGTCACTCCCATCAGAAAACTATGTACCCTTCATCCAGACAGACGTAGCCATCAACCCTGGTAACTCCGGCGGTCCGCTGTTTAATCTGGACGGTGAAGTTATTGGTATTAACTCCCAGATCTACACCCGCTCTGGCGGCTTCATGGGTGTCTCGTTTGCCATTCCTATTGATGACGCCATGAGCGTATTTCGCCAGATTCGTGATAAAGGTTCAGTTTCCCGAGGTTGGCTGGGTGTGCTGATTCAAGAGGTGAATCGGGATTTGGCTGAGTCGTTTGGCCTTATGCGCCCAAGGGGTGCGTTGATCGCAGAAGTGATGGACGGCTCGCCAGCTCAGGCAGGCGGATTGCAGTCTGGAGATATTGTTCTTGAGTACGATGGTGAAGACATTCACTTGTCGTCAGATCTTCCGCCAATGGTTGGTCGCACGCCAGTAGGCGAGTCCGCTCGCTTGACCGTTCTTCGCAGTGGAAAAGAGATTACGCTGGATGTGGAAATCGGCCAACTGCCGGATGAGCGCGGGTCGCAACAAGCGGCACCCTCGAGTGATAACTCGTCTACAGCGCCTCTTGGGCTTACCGTTGAGCCATTGGCCCCGGATTTGGCCGATTCCATCGGAGTATCCGGCGGTGTTGTAGTGACCGGCGTTGGCAGGGGGCCAGCTTACAATGCGGGCATTCGTGCGAGAGACGTTATCACCGAAATTAACAGGAAGGCCGTATCCTCAGTCGAGGACTTCCGAAAAGTTGTCAGAAGCTTGCCGGAAGGGCGGGCGGTCTCCGTTCGCGTAGTGCGTCAGGGGCGTGCAATTTATTTGGTAATGAAGCCCTAATAGCGTTATCCGATAACCCGCTGGCGATAGTAAAAAAGCCTTCAGGCCTGATGTTAAAAACGACAGGTCTGGAGGCTTTTGTTATAATGCCTCGCGCCAAAACTAGAGCTGCCACGGAACGGATCAGGTTAACGTATTATGAATAGAAAGGATCTCCCCCTCCTGCAGCTTCTTAAACTCCGCAGTTCCTGGCTTGCTTGGCTGCTCCTTGTCGTGGCAGCCGCCTTAACCGCTGCGTCCTGGCAGTTTTCCATACGCTTGGTGGAAGATCGCACTGAAGCCAGGTTCCGAACCCAGTCATTGCAACTCAAAACAGCCATCGAGGAGCGTTTGCTCAATTACGAGCAGGTTCTGGCTGGTAGTGCTGGGCTCTTTGCGGTTGCCGGGAGCGTATCCCGTGAGCAGTGGCGGGAGTATGTGCAAAAAGTAGATATAGACCGGTATTACCCGGGCATTCAGGGCATAGGTTTTGTCGAGCGCATTGAAGTGCGTGACATGGCAGAGCATATCGCACTGGTGCGAGAAGAAGGCGTGCACAAGTATCTAGTTAAGCCCCTCGGAACAGGACCCTTCTACTATCCTATGGTGTATCTGGAGCCGGGTACCGAGAGAAACTTGCGAGCACTTGGCTATGATGCTTTCAGCGATCCGGTGCACCGCAAGGCCATGGAAAAATCACGGGATAATGCCATTCCGACGGTAACGGCCAAGGTGGTTCTGGTGCAAGAAGAGCTGGCGGAAGACCAAGCCAGCTTCCTTATGTATTACCCGGTTTATCAAGGTGGAGACGTTCCCGAAATCCGGGCTGAACGCCGTATGATGTTGGCGGGCTTTGTGTTCAGCGCCTTCCGTATGAACAACCTTCTCGATGGCATTATTGGCCTTATTTCACCGTTTCTTGATGTTCGCATATACGACAATGGCGTGAGCGCCCGCGAAAACCTCATGTACGGCTCGAATTTGGGGTCGCTCGATAATGAATTCAGCTTTGAAATGAGCCAAACCATCAGCCACGGTGGGCGAGACTGGCTTCTACAAACCCGCTCCACTCCGGCTTTTGATTATCTGGCGTCAGATCCGCGCCCGCTCATCGTGCTTGGAAGTGGTGCAGTCATAAGCCTGCTGCTATTTGTCATCGCTTTGGTGCTAATCCGCTCACGCCTCATGGCGCAAATCAGTGAAGGACGCTATCGCGCTATCACGGAAGGGGCCGCCAACGTCACTCTGGTTATGGACGAAGCGGGAGCGCCGCTTTATGCCAGCCCGTCGAGCTACGATATTCTCGGCTTCGACCCCGGTGAAGTGCATACGCTCACATTGGAAAAACTTGTACATGAAGATGATTGGCCCCAGTTGAAAAAGGGCTTTGACGAAGCGGTGCAGTCGCCGGGTAAGCAAATGCCGGTAATTCTGGCACGTATTTGCGACGCACAAGACAGCTGGCGCAACATGGAGGGCACCTATACCGACATGCTTGCAGTGCCCGGAGTTGAGGGTGTTGTGCTTAGCTTGCGTGATTTGACCCAGCTCAAAGCGGCTCAGTCTGAGCTGCACAGATTGGCGTTTTACGACCCACTTACCGGGTTGGCTAACCGTCAGTTGTTCCGGGATCGTTTAAACAATGTGGTGCGCCGAAGCCGAAGGAGTGGTAAACCCGCTGCCTTGATGTTCCTGGACCTTGATGGTTTTAAACGTATTAACGATACCCTTGGCCACGATGCGGGTGACGAGCTTTTGCAGCAAGTTGCTAAATGGCTTGAGGGGTGTGTTCGTGAAGAGGATTCGGTAGCTCGCCTTGGCGGTGATGAGTTTGTTGTGTTGTTGTCACAAATCAGCGGCACAGAAGCCGCGGGTAAAGTTGCAGACACCATATTGCGCCGATTGTGCCAGCGGGTGCGCTTGAACGACCATGAAGTGGGTATCACGGTAAGCATTGGTATCACCATGATTCCCCATGACAGCGAAGACCCGGGAACCCTGATGAAATTTGCGGATCTAGCCATGTACCGCGCGAAAGAGATGGGCCGGAACACCTACCAGTTCTTTACGCCCGCCATGAACATCAAAGCCGCGCGCCGTTTGTTGCAACAGGAAGAATTGGCCAGTGCGCTTGAAGAAGAGCGCTTTGTCTTGCACTACCAGCCCAAGATTGATCTGGCTAGTGAGCGGGTTATTGGTGTTGAAGCCTTCTTACGCTGGCACCACCCGGAGAAAGGGCTAGTGTCGGCCCAGCAGTTTATAGGTTTGGCTGAAGAAACCGGGTTGATTGTCCGTTTGGGTGAAGTAGCCTTGCGTCAGGCTTGTATTCAGGTTCAGGCGTTGGAAAGAGCCGGTTTTGAATCCCTGAAAATGGCGGTTAATCTGTCCGTCACGCAAGTAACCGACTCCCACTTCCTTGATATGGTTCGGCAGGTAATTACCGAGACCGGTGTTTCCCCGGAAAAGCTTGAACTCGAAATGCCTGTTGAACTGCTGAACGAAGACCCGAGAATGGTGCGCGAGCTGCTTTTATCACTCAACGATCTTGGTGTTTGTCTTATTCTGGACGATTTCGGGGCTGGCTCCTGCTCCTTGGTTGCCCTGCAGCAGTTACCTCTTGATGTCATAAAAATTGATCACCGCTTTATTCGTGATATTCCGTACAATGTCAGTGCAACCGATGTGGCTTCTGCAGTGATTGCGCTCGCGCAACAGCTCCACCTTACTGTTGTGGCGGAAGGCGTAGAGACGCCGCAGCAGCTGAGCTTCCTGAAATCCGCCGGATGCACCCAGTGCCAGGGTAACTTGTTCAGTTATCCGCTGGAAGAAGATGCCCTGATTGGTTTCCTGATTCGGCAATATGAACGGCCGCTTATTTCCTGATCATGGCAATGGCGGTCGGTAACCGGTAAAATCACGCCGGTCCCGGATTCAGGTATTGGCCTCTCCGGGCTCAATCCTTCGTCTTTATTATGAGTATTCATTGTCTGTGACTGAACTGAGCCGAATCCGTAACTTTTCCATTATTGCCCACATTGACCATGGCAAATCCACCCTTGCTGACCGCTTTATCCAAATATGCGGCGGCCTAACCAAAAGGGAAATGGCCGAGCAGGTTTTGGATTCCATGGATCTTGAGCGGGAGCGGGGCATTACCATCAAGGCCCAAAGCGTCACGCTGAGCTACACGGCACGGGATGGCGAAGTTTACAAGCTGAACCTTATCGACACTCCGGGGCACGTTGATTTTTCTTACGAAGTGTCACGCTCCCTTTACGCCTGTGAGGGCGCGCTGTTGGTTGTAGACGCCGGTCAGGGTGTAGAGGCGCAGTCTGTTGCCAACTGCTATACAGCCATTGAACAGGGGCTGGAAGTTGTACCTGTTTTGAACAAAATGGACCTGCCACAGGCTGAGCCGGAGCGGGTTGCGGCTGAAATTGAAGATATCATCGGTATCGATGCTTCAGATGCGGTTCGTTGTTCTGCCAAGAGTGGCATGGGTGTTGAAGACGTTCTGGAAGATCTGATCAAGAAGATCCCACCACCTCAGGGCGATCGTTCGGCGCCCTTGCAAGCGTTGATCATCGACTCCTGGTTCGATAACTATTTGGGCGTTGTTTCTCTCGTTCGGGTGACCCAGGGCGTTATGAAAAAGGGCGACAAGATTGTTCTCAAGTCGACCGGCAAGGCATGGAACGCTGATAAAGTAGGGATTTTTAAGCCCAAGCCCTACGATACCAACATTCTGGAAGCGGGCGATGTTGGCTTTGTGGTTGCGGGCATCAAAGATATTCATGGTGCGCCTGTGGGCGATACCATAGTGCACCACAAGTTTGCCGAAGAAACTCCCATGCTGCCCGGTTTCAAGAAGGTTCAGCCACAGGTATATGCCGGTCTGTTCCCGGTGAGCGCAGACGACTACAACGATTTCCGCGATGCGCTGGAAAAACTAACCCTGAACGACGCCTCCCTATTTTACGAGCCTGAGAGCTCCGATGCCCTTGGTTTCGGCTTCCGGTGTGGTTTCCTTGGCATGTTGCACATGGAAATTATTCAGGAGCGTCTGGAGCGCGAATACGATATTAACCTGATTACGACGGCACCTACGGTTATCTACGAGGTGTTGACGAAGCAGGGCGAGACATTGTCGGTGGACAGCCCCTCAAAGTTGCCGGATATTGGCTCCATTGAGGAAATGCGCGAGCCCATTGTTGAAGCGAATATTCTGGTGCCTCAAGAGCACTTGGGTAACGTTATTGCCCTTTGTGAAGAGAAGCGTGGCGTTCAGAAAAACATGCACTTTACCACCAACCAGGTGCAGCTGACCTATGAGCTGCCCATGGCCGAAGTTGTGCTGGATTTCTTTGATCGGGTTAAGTCTGCCAGCCGTGGTTTCGCTTCGCTGGACTACCATTTTGTCCGCTTTCAGCAGGCGAATCTGGTGCGCCTTGATGTACTCATCAACGGTGAGCGTGTGGATGCATTGGCGCTGATTGTTCATAAAGACCAGTCCCACTATAAGGGGCGCCAGCTCATTGAGAAAATGAAAGAACTGATTCCCCGTCAGATGTTCGATATTGCCATTCAGGCCGCTATCGGTAATCAGGTGGTGTCCAGAGTCAGTGTTAAAGCATTGCGGAAAAACGTAACGGCAAAATGTTACGGCGGTGATGTTAGCCGAAAGAAAAAGCTGCTCCAAAAGCAGAAAGAAGGCAAAAAGCGCATGAAACAGGTTGGTAATGTTGAGGTGCCTCAGGAAGCCTTCCTTGCCGTGCTGAAAGTCGATAATTAGAAGGGACTTTGATGGATATTGATTTTCCACTGGTACTGGTCGTCCTGACGTTTGCATCGGGGCTAATCTGGCTGGCAGACATACTGTTTTTGCGTAAGCGTCGCCTTGCCGTGTCTTCCGAAAGCACTGCCGAGGAAGACCTGCCCAAAGAGCCGTATTTGGTTGATCTCAGCCGCTCGTTTTTCCCGGTACTGGCGATTGTGCTTATACTCAGGTCATTTCTGGTGGAGCCTTTCCAGATTCCTTCAGGTTCTATGCTGCCAACTCTGGAGGTTGGTGATTTTATTCTGGTTAACAAGTACGCCTATGGCCTACGCCTGCCCGTTGCTGGAACCAAAGTTGTGAGCATAGGGGACCCGGAACGGGGTGATGTTATGGTGTTCCGCTATCCCGAAGACGGCAAAACCAACTACATCAAGCGTGTGATTGGCTTGCCCGGTGATACTGTGCGCTATCGCGATAAGCAGTTGTTTATCAACGGTGAAAAAATCGAGAGCGAGTTTGTCGTGCGCCTGCCGCCGGTAGAAGTGCGCCGGGAAGATTTGGGCACAGTAGAGCACGATATTTTTCACACAATGGGGCGCTCAGGCGCACCGGGTGAAGGGGAATGGCGAATACCGGAAGGTGAATACTTCGTGATGGGCGATAATCGCGATAACAGTAACGACAGCCGGTATTGGGGCACAGTTCCCGATGAATTGATTGTGGGCAAAGCCTTTGCGATCTGGATGCACTGGAAATCTTTCACCAGTTTGCCATCCTTTAAGCGTGTGGGCGGTATTGAGTAATTCTGACCATCTTGGAGTTCAGTTGTAATGAAGAAAAATAATCTCTCCGCCATGGGGCGTCAAGGCGGTGCTTCGGCGCTTGTTATCCTGATTATGGTTCTGTTTTTCGGTAGCGTTCTTTCCTTGGCAATTAAGGTTGGCCCAGCGTACATGGACGACCTGACTATTCAGGAAGCGCTTGAAAATCTGGATGGCACGGAAGGCTTGTCGCGGATGGGGCCAGCCCAAATTCGTACTTTGATCAACAAGAGCCTAAGTGTGAACAATATCCGCAGCCTTGATGCCAAAGATATTGTGGTTGAAAAAGACGGCGAGCTTGTTTTGGTCAACGTGGATTATGAAGTACGTAACAATCTTGTCCGCAATATGGATGTCATTGTTCACTTCCAGCACAAATACGAGTTGAAGGGTAAGTGAGTTCGCAACCAGATCTGGATCAGTTACAACGGCGCATTGGTTATCAGTTCAAGTCGCCCGAGCGTCTTTTGCTGGCGCTTACGCACCGAAGTTATGGCAATCAGAACAATGAGCGATTGGAGTTTCTTGGCGACTCCATCGTTAACATGGTGATTGCAGAGTACTTGTTCCTGAATTTTGATAAAGCCCGGGAAGGCCACCTGAGCCGCTTGCGCGCTCGTATGGTGAAAGGTGTAACTCTGGCCGAGATTGGTCGGGAGTTCGACTTGGGAAGCTATTTGAGGTTGGGGTCCGGCGAGCTGAAAAGCGGCGGCTTTCGTCGCGAGTCCATTCTTGCAGATGCCGTGGAATCCGTCATTGGTGCTATTTACCTCGATAGCGATTTCGACACCTGCCGGGAGCAGGTTCTGCGCTGGTTCGAGCTACGCCTTAAACAGCTCGACCTTCAGGATACTCAAAAAGATCCAAAGACCCGATTGCAGGAGTACCTACAGTCCCGCCAGTTCCCGTTGCCCAGATACGATGTGGTTTCTGTGGACGGAGAAGCTCATAAACAGACATTTCACGTATCCTGTGTGTTGCCTTCGCTCGAGCGCAAAACCAGCGGCGTTGGCAGCAGTCGCCGTATTGCGGAACAGGAAGCAGCCCGTAGTGCGCTGAAACAACTCGGCGTGGAGACACCCTGATGAACGATATTACCCGCCCGGAGAATCCTGACAGTCGCTGTGGTTTCGTCGCGATAGTTGGCCGCCCCAACGTCGGTAAATCCACCTTGTTGAACCATATTTTGGGGCAGAAGCTGAGCATTACCTCCCGCAAGCCTCAAACCACGCGTCACAAGGTGCTGGGAATTAAAACCGAGGGCTTGGATCAAGCGATCTATGTAGATACACCCGGGATGCACGTGGAAGAGCCAAGAGCTCTGAACCGCTATATGAACAAAGCGGCTACGTCGGCGCTTTCCGGTGTGGATGTAGTGGTATTTGTGGTGGACCAATTGGCTTGGACCACCGCCGACGAGATGGTATTGGAAAAACTGAGCAAACTAGAATGCCCGGTTATTCTGGCGGTTAACAAAGTGGACCGGATTGAAAAGCGGGAAAATCTGCTGCCGCACCTAGACATGCTGTCCAGAAAGCGCGAGTTTGCGGAAATTATACCCATCTCCGCCTTGAAGGAAACCAATCTGGAGCCGCTGGAAGAAGCGGTGGGCCGTTTTCTGCCGGAGAGCGTCCACTTCTATCCCGACGATCAGATTACCGATCGCAGCGAGCGCTTTATGGCGTCGGAAATGGTGCGGGAAAAGATCACACGGCAACTTGGCGCTGAGCTACCTTACTCTGTGGCAGTAGAAATCGAAGAGTTCAAACATGATGGAAAAACGCTGCACATATCGGCGTTGATTCTTGTGGAGCGTGAAGGCCAGAAGAAAATCATGATTGGCGATAAAGGCGACAGGCTACGCAGTATTGGGCAGGAAGCCCGCGCCGACATGGAACGTATGTTCGACAGTAAGGTTATGCTGAAGTTGTGGGTGAAGGTAAAGCGTGGCTGGGCTGATAGTGACCGGGCGCTAAAGAGTCTGGGTATGAACGATCTCTAAACGTTGAGGCCGCTCTGCCCCCTTGAGGCACTATGAGTAGAGAAGCGCAGCAGCAGGAACCCGCGTATGTGATTCACCGCCGACCCTGGCGGGAAACCAGCCTCATGGTTGATCTTTTTACCCTGAATCACGGCCGCCTGAGCGTCATAGCCCGTGGTGCTATTGGTAATAAGAGCCCGTTAAAGGCTCAGTTACAGCCATTTCAGCCACTGCTTCTGGGCTGGGTAGGACGCGGCGACCTGAAAACGCTCACCGAAGTAGATGTTCGTGAAGGCCCCTTACTGCATCGCACCGCCTCGCTTTACAGTGGCCTGTACCTCAATGAACTGATGCAAAGAATTTTGCCCCAGGCAGACCCCCATCCAACTCTCTTTGCCGCATACATCGGGGCGCTTGAGCAACTTGCGCAGGCGTCGGATGTGGAGCCGGTTTTACGGAAGTTTGAACAGGCATTTGCAGCAGCTCTGGGGTACGATTTTTTATGGGATCTGGCGATGGATACTGGCGAGCCCGTCCACTCCGGGCAAACCTATTGCTATAACCCCGAACAAGGTATTGTTGCTAACGCTTCCAGTGGCGTGCGTTTGCAAAACCTGCACGGGGAAACGTTGCTGGCCCTTGCCAGCGGGGATTATGAAAGCAGCGCTAGCCGCCGGTTATCGAAGCGGGTTATGCGCGTGCTAACGGACTACCTGCTGCAGGGCCGCCCGTTGAATAGTCGCAGCCTTTTTACTCATCACTCTGTTCGCTCATCTTAAGGGAGAACCACATGAATCCTAGAGTATTGCTTGGTGTCAATATCGATCATGTTGCCACGTTACGCGAGGCCCGGGGAACGCGTTACCCCGATCCGGTTCAGGCTGCACTGATTGCTGAAGAAGCCGGCGCCGACGGCATTACCATCCATCCAAGGGAAGACCGCCGACACATTCAAGATCGTGATGTGTTGTTACTTAAAGAAGTGCTGCAGACTAAAATGAATCTGGAAATGGCGGTTACAGATGCCATGCTGGAATTCGCCGAAAAAGTGAAGCCTGAGTGTGTGTGTTTGGTGCCCGAAAAGCGCGAAGAGCTTACAACCGAAGGCGGCCTTGATGTTGATGGCCACGAAGAACGTATAGCGAGAGCTTGTGAGCGCCTTGCCAAGTTGGGCGCGGAAGTTTCTCTGTTTATAGATCCAGATCCGGTGCAGATTGATGCCGCTGTACGCTGCGGCGCGCCCGTGATTGAACTTCATACCGGCGAATACGCTGAGGCTGTTGGTGCCGAAGCTCAGGACGCAGCCTTCAAAGCCCTAACCGACGCGGTGGCTTACGCCCGCAAAAAAGGACTGATTGTGAATGCGGGTCATGGATTGCATTATCACAATACCGAGCGGGTTGCCGCGATTCCGGGGATTAATGAGCTGAATATTGGCCATGCGATTATCGCTAGAGCCGTGTTTAGTGGGCTGAAAGAAGCGGTTCGGGATATGAAGACAATTCTTGATCAAGCGTCAGCCTGCTGAAAGTGCTCCCGGAACATCTGCTGCCAGTCGGTCTGCTCACTCCAGATTTGCAGGCGCTCGATAGCAGAGGTTAGCTGGTTTTTCTGCAACTCCATGTCCGGCGCTGAGCATTTGAGCGCCGTTTCCAAGTGATTTGCCGCGGAGCGTAGCTCGGGAACGCCGCAGTAACGTGTGGCGCCATGCAGTTTGTGCACGCATTCCAGAAGGTTCTCCAAGTCGTTGCTCGCCCAGAGTCGTTCAATAGTGTCTAGATCTGTGGGCAATTGCTCCACCAGCATGCTGAATAGCTCTTCCGCCAAATCCGTTTTACCCGCAGCCAGTTGGATACTCTCATCCACGCTTACGCAATCCCGCTGCATTTGTCGCGTAGAGGGCCTCAAGGTGCGCCTTGTATCCCGCACCTCGGGAACCTGAATGCGGCCTGTGCTGCTACTCCGGCACTGATAGCCAGTCCACTCGTGTATGGTGTCGGCCAATTGCACACTGCTAATGGGTTTAGGCATGTAGCCGTCAAACCCCTGTCGGGCCAGCCGCTCTTGCTCATCAGCCAGCGCGTGCGCCGTGAGTGCGATGATGGCTGTTCTATGATTATTGTTTTTATCCATTTCACGAATCCGCGCGGTTGTTTCTACGCCGTCCATACCCGGCATTTGCAGATCCATAAAAACCAGATCAAACGGTTTTTGTCGGGACTTGCTCAGGGCTTCAAAACCACTTGAAGCTCCTTCGGCGTCTATCTGATAATCCTGCAGTAGGGTCATAACCAGCTTTAGGTTGGCTTCATTATCATCTACAGCCAGAACCCGCGGCATATTAACGGGTGCGGGTAGTCGAGCAGTATGGTCCTGATGGGCAATGCCTTGCCCGGACGTATTAATGCCGTGTACCAGAAGCAGCAGCTCGTCATAGAGAGCATCGCGACATATAGGCTTGGTAAGATGGCCGCTGGCAAGTCCGGAAAGCGGGGTGTCGTGAATTTCCAAAGTTGGCGTGAGTAGCAGTGTGCGGCAATCCCGCTCGATTTCAATCGTTCGCACCAGCCCACAATATTGGCTTGAGTTGAGCAAATGCCGGGTAATGCCGATAATGGCCACCGCATACCCCTGTTGGCTCTTCTGGGCCTCTTCAATCTTCTCCTGCATAGCGCCGGGGCATGCAACACGATCAACCGTCATGCCCCAATCCCGCAATAGATGCTCAACCGCAAGGCCACAGGTTTTCTGGTGTTCCAGATATATGGCTCGCTCGCCCTTCAGAGCGTCCCTAGGGGCAACCGCCTCACCACCCGAGGACAGTTCGGGAGTTAGGGTAAACCAGAAAGTGGAGCCTTTGCCGAGCTCACTTTCCAAGCCAATCTCGCCCCCCATTTCCTCCACAAGGCGTTTGGAAATCGCCAGTCCAAGGCCGGTGCCGCCATACTGTCTGGCCGTAGAGGCATCCGCTTGACTGAAGGCATTGAACAGAGACTGCTGCTGGGCTCTGGATAAGCCAACGCCCGAATCACTAATACTCAGGCGCAGAGTAACCCGGTTATTTTCTTTATCTTCGTCCTCCAGACTGGCACGCAAAACCACCTCTCCGGTTTGGGTAAACTTGATGGCGTTGTTGACCAGATTTGTAATTACTTGCTTTACCCTTAAAGGGTCACCAGTGATGTTGTCTGGCACGTCGTTGTAAACAAGAGGTACAAGGTCCAGATTTTTGCCGTGGGCAGCAGGTGCCAGCATCACCATTACCTCTTCCACAATATCCCGAAGCTGGAAGGGCACACGGTCCAAAATCAGCTTGCCTGCTTCAATCTTGGAGAAATCCAGAATGTCATTGATGATGGTGAGCAAGATTTCGGAAGATTTCCGTATGGTGCTTAAGTGATCCCGTTGTTGGCGCGGTAGTGGGCTTTTGAGCAGCAACTCTGTAAAACCGATGATGCCGTTGAGTGGTGTCCGGATTTCGTGGGACATATTGGCCAGAAACTCGGATTTAATGCGGCTGGCTTCCAGCGCTTCTTTGCGAGCGAAATCCAGTTCAATGTTCTGGATTTCAATGGTTTCCAGAGTCTCCCTTAGGTCTTCCGTGGCCTGATCAATGTTCTGCTGCATTTCCGCCTGCGCTTTGCTCAGTTCTTCCGCCATGGCGTTCAGGCCGGATTCAAGCTGCTCGAATTCGGGGCCAGCGTTGGTATGAATGCGGGTGTCGAGTTTGCCTTCCTTCAGTTTTGCAACGGCTTCGTTAAGTTCAAGCACCGGGCCGGTGAAAGCGCGGCTGAGCCGCAGGGCGATGAGAAGGCTGAAAACAACACCACCGAGAACCAGCAGCAGTGATATTAACAAAGCCTTGTAGGTCTCTTTTTCCGTGCGGATGTGCGACATCTCGACGGCTACCCAGCCAAGCGGCTCCCGCTGTTTAAAGGCAGACTGCCGGGCGTCTGGATCATGCATAGACTGAATCATCAAGTCTTGCAGAAATACCGGGTTCACAAAGCGGGTGCTGTCTTTGCTGGCAATCCGGCTTGCCTGTTCCTTCGCAAGCTCTTTGCTGTCGAGATTGTCGGAACTGCCCGGGCCGGTGTGCAGCAAGCGACGGCGCTCGCTATCGAAGAATGTAATTGAGCGCACATCCTGTTCTTCCAATAGGGCATTGGAAAGACTGCTCAACAGGCTGCGATTCGCCGTAAACAAGCCATACTCCGAGCCAGCCGCAAGCTGGCGAGACAACGACTCGCCACGATCTTTTAGCAGGTTCTCAATGTTGTTGACCCAGCTGTAGGTAAAAAACAGCCCCAGCATCAAGGTAGTGATCAGGGTGGGAACCAAGGTTACCACCAGCACTTTTTTGCGAATGCCCCAACGTCGCATACCAATGTCCTGCAAATAACTTAACTCCGCCTGTTGGGGCGGGTTACGTCCTTGTATTAGTAGTTCGTCCGGGCTGAAATTATATTCGAGTCAGTGCCGGGCGAGCCGAAAAATACACCACTTATATAGCCTTCAGTCATGGTTTTAGCGAGAAGCTGTATTGGGCGACTGGGGCTATAAGGCGTATCATGCCAACGCAAAAGTGTACCACAGGGTTCTTACTATGCATTTTCCCACAATTGAAGATTATGTCGGGCACACGCCTCTGGTTCGGTTGCAGCGTCTCCCCGGGGATACCAGTAACGTGATTCTGGCAAAGCTGGAAGGCAATAACCCGGCCGGTTCTGTAAAAGACCGACCTGCTATAGGAATGATTCAAGAGGCCGAACGCCGTGGTGAAATCAAACCTGGCGATACGCTGATTGAGGCAACCAGTGGTAACACCGGTATTGCTCTGGCCATGGCTGCGGCTATTAAGGGATACCGAATGGTACTCATCATGCCCGCAAACATGAGTGAAGAACGTCGAGCATCCATGAGAGCTTACGGCGCAGAGATCATTACCGTGAGTCAGGAAGAGGGCATGGAGGTGGCCAGAGATATGGCCTTGAAAATGGCTTCGGAAGGTAAGGGCAGGGTGCTGGATCAGTTCAGCAATCAGGACAACCCTTTAGCGCACTATCGCACCACGGGCCCGGAGATTTGGGAGCAAACTGAAGGGCGTGTAACCCATTTTGTCAGTTCTATGGGCACCACCGGCACCATTATGGGCGTTTCCCGTTACCTCAAAGAGCGTAACCCGGATATCAATATTGTCGGCTTGCAACCAAAAGAGGGCGCATCTATACCGGGTATCCGTCGTTGGCCGGAAGCTTACCTACCCAGCATCTACGATTCCACTCGCGTGGATCAGGTATTGGACATTGGCCAACAAGAGGCGGAGGAAACCATGCGCGCTTTGGCAGAGCGCGAAGGGATATTCTGTGGTGTATCATCCGGTGGCTCTATCGCTGCCGCACTTAAGCTCTCTTCGCAGGTTGAAAACGCCATTATTGTGGCCATTATTTGTGATCGCGGCGACCGCTACTTATCGACTGGCGTATTCCCCGGCGCCTGAACCTGACGACACCAAGAGAATAGATTATGAGCAGACGACGCAGGAAGGTACTTCCTACGGAACCCGTACGCTGTGAAGTGGAAAAGCTTAGTCATGATGGCCGTGGCATAGCTCGTCAGGATGGCAAAATCCTGTTTGTGGATGGCGCGTTGCCGGGTGAAACCGTAATGGCCAAGGTGGTTTCCACCCGCAGTAAATTTGATGAGTTGCGCACCCTTGAGGTGCTCGAAGCGGCGCCTGACCGTCAAAATCCCCCCTGTGATTTTGCCGATTTATGCGGTGGCTGCAGCCTTCAGCACATGAGCAGTGATGCCCAGATTCGCTTTAAGGAAGAGACTCTGCGCGAGCAGTTTGAACACTTTGGCGGTATCGAGCCGGAGGAGTGGATAGAGCCGCTGCGCCCAGACAGTAACCTTGGGTATCGGCGCAAGGCGCGCATGGGCGTGCGCTACGTCAAAGCGCGGGAGTCGGTTCTGGTAGGGTTCCGGGAGAAGCGCAATAGCTTTCTTACGGATATTGACCGCTGTGTAGTGCTGGACCCGCGTATTGGCGAGCGCATTGTTCCGTTGCGCGAGCTGTTGCACACCATGGATGCATACGCCCGCGTGCCTCAGGTTGAAATTGCGTGTGGTGATGACACCGCAGCGATGGTTTTCCGCAATATGGATGACTTGAGCAGCGGCGACCGCGAAAAGCTGATTGCTTTTGGCCAGGCCCACGATTTGCACATCTATCTGCAGCCCAAAGGGCCAGATACTGTTCACCGCATCTGGCCTGAATCTGCGGGTCGAAGCGATGAGCGCCTAAGTTACCAGCTTGATGCATTTGACCTCACCATGAAGTTTCACCCTATGGACTTTACCCAAGTCAATGCGGGCATCAATAAAGCCATGGTAAGTAGAGCTGTTGAGTGGCTGGACGTGCAGCCGGGTGAGCGGGTCTTGGATCTGTTCTGCGGGCTGGGCAATTTTACCCTGCCACTTGCGCGGAAAGGCGGTCAAGTTATTGGCGTGGAAGGTGATGATGCCATGGTTGTTCGGGGTCGCGAAAACGCGGAGCTGAACGGGCTTACAAATGTTGAATTTCACGGCGCTGATTTGCACGGAGATTTTACCGGCCAACGCTGGGCGCAAGAGGGTTTTGATAAAATCCTTATTGATCCGCCACGCTCCGGGGCAGAGGAGATCTGCAAGTACTTAACTGCCTTCGGTGCCAAGCGCATTGTGTATGTGTCCTGCAACCCTGCCACTCTGGCGCGGGATGCGGGTGTGATGGCCAGCAACGGTTACCGGCTAGTGCGCGCCGGTGTGATGGATATGTTTCCTCACACCACGCATGTGGAGTCGATTGCGCTGTTTGAGCGTGGCTCTCGCTGAATTTTGCTGTGCACAGCAAAGGACAGTTGTGTGAATCACCAGGAATAACAAAACAGATATGGTAAAAGTTCGCGAAGATTACGCAGTGGATGGCGATGGCCAGATCGATATCGAGGGCTGGGTACAGCAAATTGCTTCCCAGACCCATCTGGACGATGTGGACCAGTTTCGCAGGGCTTGTGAAAAAGCCGCTGAAATCGATTTGCAGGCCTTCCGGGAGGATCGCCTATGGGCGTCTGGCTCCAGCAGCTTTCGTATTGGCATCGAGATGGCTCAGGTGCTGGCGGAGCTGCGCTTGGATCAGGCCAGTCTGGTTGCTGCCATTCTTTACCGCGCGGTTCGGGAGGAGCGGGTAGCTCTTGAGGTTATCCGCAAAGAGTTTGGCGATGAAGTGGCCATGCTTATTAATGGCGTACAGCAGATGGCGGCCATTTCTTCCATACACCACCCGCTCAAAGGCAACGTGCTCGGGCAGAGTGAAGGCCAGCTGGATAACGTTCGCAAAATGCTGGTAACCATGATTGATGATGTGCGGGTTGCGCTGATCAAACTCGCCGAGCGCACCTGCGCTATCCGTGGTGTTAAAGATGCGCCGGAAGAAAAGCGTATGCGAGTCGCCCGCGAAGTGTTTGATATCTATGCGCCCCTTGCTCACCGTTTGGGCATCGGGCACATCAAGTGGGAGCTGGAAGACCTTTCATTTCGTTATCTGCACGAAACAGCGTACAAAAAAATTGCCAAACTGCTGGACGAGAAACGTCTGGACCGGGAAGGCTACATCCGTCGCGTAATTGCCAAGTTGCAGGCAGAGCTGAAAGCTTCCGGTATCGAAGCCGACCTTTCGGGCCGTGCCAAACACATCTACAGCATCTGGCGGAAGATGCGCATCAAGGGCCTCGATTTTTCCCAGATATACGATATCAGGGCCGTGCGTATTCTCGTGCCTGAGGTGAAGGATTGTTATGCCGCCCTCGGAATTGTGCACACGCTTTGGCGCCACATCCCGAATGAGTTTGATGACTATATAGCCAACCCCAAGGAGAATGGCTACCAGTCTCTGCATACGGCCGTGATCGGGCCGGATGGCAAGGTCATGGAGGTGCAGATTCGCACTCATAGCATGCATGAAGATGCAGAGCTGGGCGTATGTGCTCACTGGCTATATAAGGGCACAGACAAAAGTAACAAGTCGTCCGGCTATGATGCCAAGATTAACTGGCTACGACAGGTGCTGGAGTGGCAGGAAGAGTTGGGCGACCTCTCCGGGCTGGCGGACCATCTCAAATCCGATATCGTATCGGATCGAATTTATGTGTTTACGCCTGAGGGGCACGTTGTTGATTTGCCTCAGGGGGCGACACCCGTAGATTTTGCTTACCGAGTTCACACTGAGATTGGTCATGCCTGTCGGGGTGCGCGGGTAAACAGCCGCATAGTACCACTGACCTACCCACTGAAGACCGGTGAGCAGGTATTTGTTCTTACCTCAAAGAACAATCCGGCGCCCAGCCGGGATTGGCTAAATCCCAGCCTTGGATACATTCAGACCTCCCGCGCCAGAGCCAAGGTAACCCATTGGTTTAAAGAGCAAAATCGCGATCGTAACGTGACGGATGGTCGTGCCATTATTGAGGATGAGTTCCGCCGCTTGTCGTTGCACGATGTGGACCTCAGCCAGCTGGCGGTAAAAGTGAATTATCACAGCGCCGAGGACATGTTTGCCGCTGTGGGTGCCGGTGATCTCCGCCCTGCACATGTTGCCAATGTTGCCCAGCAGATGATCGAGCCCAAATCCGAGCAGCTCGACCTGAAACTGATGGCCCAGCGCGGCAAGCCTTACGATACCGAGTCGGATATCCACATACTGGGCGTGGGCAAGCTGAAGACTCAAGTGGCCAAGTGCTGCAAACCGCTGCCGGGAGACGCCATAGGCGGGTACATTACCGTTGGCCGGGGTGTGACCGTCCACCGGCAGGACTGCCCAACGTTTCTGAATCTACGGGAGTTTGAGCCTAACCGAATTATTGAAGTGAGCTGGGGAGGCCAGCAAGCCTCCGTTTACCCGGTGGATATAGAAATTGAAGCCTACGACAGATCCGGTTTGTTGCGGGACATCACTCAGGTCTTGTCAGTGTCTAAGAGCGATGTTCTAGCATTGCATACCGTGACCAATCGTGATGACAACACGGCAACTATGGTTGTGACGGTTGAAATTTCCAGCCTTGAGCAGTTGGCGCGCCTACTCGCCCAAATCCGCAATCTGCCCAATGTTATTGACGTAAAGCGTAAACGCTCATGACCTACTCGATTGACGATCTGAAACTGTTGATGGCACGGCTGCGTGACCCTGAAACCGGATGCCCCTGGGATACCAAGCAAACGTTCAGGAGTATTGTGCCGCATACGCTGGAAGAGGCCTACGAAGTAGCAGATGCCATTGAGCGGAAGGACTACGGAAACCTGAAAGATGAATTGGGTGACCTGCTGTTTCAGGTGATCTTTTACTCACAGATTGGGGCGGAAGAAAATCGTTTCAGCTTTGATGCTGTGGTCGACAATCTCGTGCGCAAGCTTGTGCGACGCCATCCCCATGTGTTCCCGCAGGGGACACTGGAAAGCCGTATTGATCCGGACAACCGGCCAGACGAAGCCTGGATCAAGGAGAGCTGGGAGCGTATCAAGGCAGAAGAGCGGGCTCAGAAACAATCAGACACTTCTGCGGATGCAACGTCGCCAAGCGGATTGCCAAGCCGATTGCCAAGCCGGTTGGATGGTATCGCACGGGCGCTGCCCGCGATGGTACGCGCGGAAAAGTTGCAGAAGCGGGCGGCAAGGCACGGGTTTGATTGGCCGAATATAGAGCCGGTATTCGACAAACTCCATGAAGAAATCGATGAGCTCAAGGAGGCTTGGCAGGCGGCAGAATCCGGGCAGGGTGACCACGATGCTGTCGAAGATGAATTGGGCGATCTGCTGTTCGTGTGTGTGAATCTTGCACGGTTCATGAAAGTTAATCCGGAGCAGGCTGTTGGACGCACCAATCACAAGTTTGAGGCGCGATTCCGGGCCATTGAACAGGTTCTTGAGCGTGAAGGCCGCTCCTTTGATGAAGAGACATTGGAAGCTCTTGATCAGATCTGGCAATCGGTCAAGGGTGTGGAAAAGAAAAGCGGGTAGCCAGAATAGGTACAATCCGTTACCAATTCCTTAAGTTTTCACTCCTGAGCTTCGTCTACACTTATTGAATAGGGTGTTTGGCGGCTTTGTGTAAGGAGCTTGCGCGATAAACTTGCGCGCCTAAAAAGTTCAGGAATTATCAACAAGAATTGGGAGTCTGGCTCGATGAAAATCAAAGATCTGGTTGGTTACTGGGATAAGCACGCTAAAGGCAGGCTTACCCGCGATGCTTGTTTTATGGCGTTATCTGACCAGCATCATCGGCAGCTTGAAAAGCTATCGGCCCTGTACCCTCTAAAATCATCTCAGGACCTTATTCTCGACCTGATCTCCGCTGCGCTCGATGAGATCGAAACCGAGTTTCCCTACGTTCAAGGTGATCAGGTTGTCGCCTACGATGAAGACGGCTTCGAAATATACGAAGACAAAGGGCTGACTCCGGAATTCGTTCGCCTCAGCCAAAAGCACATCGAACGCCTGAAGGCTCGCCAGCTTGAGTCAGTAGCCTAATAACGAGTCCTCCAGCAAGCTCTGTTAGCCGTTGTGACCCTCTAGCTTGTCTTTTAGTGGGTCTTGACTGGCTAAGTCGTCCAGCGCGGCGGCGATCATATCGTTTAGAATGTCGCTTTCGCTGCGGTCGGGGTAAAGCTCGGCCAGAGCAGCAACTCTGGCCGCGTCTTCCAAGGGAAGCCTCAAACTGTAATCATGGGTTAGCTCTACTGGCTTTTTCTTTTGTTCCCAGTGCTTGGGCAGATCTGTGACTTTCATGGTGGGTCCTCTCAAAAGTGGGTTCTCTGGCGCTGGTGCGGGCGCAGTTGCAGCCCCAAACGCTAATAGACTTTTCCGGTGGTTCCTTAGTATCGTAAGTTTAGTTTGTCTCCGTCAATTCATAAGGACGCCAATGTGACCGAGCTACACCCTGATCTCCGTGAAAATGTCCGCATGTTGGGCGAATTGCTGGGGCAAAGCATCCAGCGCTATCCCGGGCGGGAATGCTTCGAACGAATCGAAGAAATTCGAGCTGCCGCCAAATCCGACCGGCGGCAGGAAAGTGGCTCCGGCCAACGGCTGGTCAGCCTTCTTGGCAAGCTAAGCGATGACGAGCTGCTGCCAGTCACCAGAGCATTTAACCAGTTTCTTAATCTCGCGAACCTAGCTGAGCAATACCACGGCATTCGCCGCAAGCGTGATCATCAGTCTGATCTGATGGTTGAACCATTAGCGGGTGTTTTTGATCGCCTTAAAGACGGTGGCGTAAGTGCGGAAGCCTTGCACCAATGTGTTGCAGATATGCGTGTGGAGTTCGTATTGACAGCGCACCCTACAGAAGTTGCGCGCCGTACACTGATCATGAAATACGATGAAATGTCGGATTGTTTGGCGAGTCTGGACCACGCAGACTTGCTTCCATCCGAGCGAGAGGCGATTACAGAACGCCTGTCACGGTTAGTAGCCGAAGCTTGGCATACCGATGAGATTCGCCATGAGCGCCCCACGGCCGTTGATGAAGCCAAATGGGGTTTTGCGGTTATCGAAAACAGTCTATGGCAGGCTTTGCCGCGATTCCTTGGTGATCTGGATCGGTCACTTCAGGAGGCGACAGGCGAGGGCCTTCCGTTACAGGCATCGCCCGTGCGTATCGCATCCTGGATGGGCGGCGACCGGGACGGTAATCCCAATGTTACCCATCAGGTAACCCAGAAAGTGTTTTTGCTCGGGCGGTGGATGGCTGCGGACTTGTTTCTACGTGATATCAAGTCACTGAGAGCGGAGCTTTCCATGTGGCAGGCAAGCGATGAGCTGCGTGACCTATCTGGCGATTCCCGGGAGCCGTACCGCTATGTATTGGCAGAATTGCGGGATCGGCTTATCAAAACGCGGGATTGGGCGGAGGCTCGCGTTAATGGCGAGCCAGCTGATACCTCGGGCATACTCTTTGAGAATGAAGATCTGACGGCACCGCTAGAACTCTGTTACCGATCGCTAGTGGAGTGCGGGCTTGAAAAAATCGCCAATGGCGCTTTGTTAGACACCATTCGTCGCGCCCATACATTTGGCTTGCCCCTAAGCCGTCTCGATATTCGTCAGGAAGCGACCCGCCACGCGGAAGCGGTTGCCGAGATGGTGGAGTATTTGGGGCTTGGTGATTACCTTTCTTGGTCTGAAAAAGAGCGCCAAGTATTTTTAATACAAGAACTTCAGGGCCGCCGCCCACTGGTTCCCCGCAACTGGGAACCTTCTGAACCGGTACGGGAAGTTCTAGACACCTGCGAAGTGGTTGCGCAACAAACCCCGGAAGCTCTGGGTTCCTATGTTATATCCATGGCCAGCAAGCCGTCGGATGTGTTGAGCGTGATCCTACTGCTTCGCGAATCCGGTATGAAATTCCCCATGCGGATCGTGCCTTTATTTGAAACGCTGGATGACCTTCGCGGCGCTCCCGACAGTATGTCTGCCCTGTATGAGGTGGACTGGTATCGGGATTACTGTCAGGGGCGGCAGGAAGTCATGATTGGCTATTCAGACTCATCTAAGGATGCGGGTCAGCTTATGGCTGCTTGGGCCCAGTATCAGGCGCAGGAAAAGCTCACTCAAGTTGCAAACCGATTCGGGGTGCATCTAACGCTGTTTCATGGCCGCGGCGGAACCGTCGGCCGTGGCGGTGGCCCGGCCAACCGAGCAATTTTGTCTCAGCCACCGGGTTCCGTAAACGGTAGCTTCCGCATTACCGAGCAGGGGGAAATGATCCGATTTAAGTTTGGTTTGCCTCAGCTTGCGGTGCAGAGCTTAACGCTATATAGCACTGCGGTGATCGAGGCGACTCTGGCGCCGCCACCCGAGCCCGAAAAAGCTTGGCGCGATACTATGGACTGGCTGACGGAGCGTTCGCTCAAAGCTTATCGCGAAGTGGTTCGGGAAAATCCCGATTTTGTACCCTATTTTCGCCAAGTCACCCCGGAGCAGGCGCTGGGCAAACTGGCGCTGGGTAGTCGGCCTGCGCGTCGCAAAGCCAGTGGTGGTGTGGAAAGCTTGCGAGCCATTCCGTGGATTTTCGCTTGGACCCAGATGCGCTTAATGCTGCCCAGCTGGTTAGGCAGTGATGTGGCCTTGGAAGATGCCGCCAGAGAGGGGCGTCTGCCCGAATTGCGTGAAATGATGCAGGGGTGGCCTTTCTTCCGCACTTATGTCGACATGCTCGAAATGGTCTTGGCCAAGGCTGATTTGCGCATCGCCGGTTATTACGAAAAAACACTGTTGGACGATGACAAGCTCCGTGCCTTGGGTACCAGCTTAGGTGAACGCCTTGAAGGCTGCGTTCAGCGCCTTCTGGAGCTCAAAGAACAGCATGAGTTGCTGGAGGGCGAGCCGGTCTTTGCCCACTCCATGCGCGTGCGCAACCCATATACAGACCCCTTGCACTACCTTCAGGCGGAATTATTGAAGCGCGATCGGGAAAGCGAGGGCAAAGGCGAAGTGCCTGAGCTGGTAGAACGTGCGCTTAAGGTTACAATGGCGGGAATTTCCGCCGGTATGCGTAACACGGGTTAACACCACCGGGAACGGACAACGGGGCGCAGAATGCCCCGGCCATGGATAACAGGAGTATTCTTTTGGCTCTCGCAGCGCGACTGGAGCGGTTTTTCAATAAACAGGGTATAGCTTATCAGGAGCTGCCAATCGATAGGGCCGCCAACCTTGACGAGGCGGTGGCTACGCTTGGCCAATCCCGTCAGGACGTCATCAAAGCAACTCTGCTGATCGACATCGGTGGCATTGTGATGGTTGTTCACAGGTTTGACAGTGCGCTTGATACAGAAGCTCTCTGGCAAATGACGGGGCGCCATCTGCAACCCCTTACCGAGCAGCAGGCCTTCCGGTTATTCAGTGATTGTGATCCCGGGTTTACGCCGCCAATCGGCAATGCTTATGACTTGCCGGTGCTTGTCGATGAAGGTATTACCAGATCAGAGCGGGTTCTGTTTTCCAGTGGTACAGACCACTCGATGGTGGAGCTGGAAGGGCGGTCACTGCGCCTTGCGATGGTTGGTTCCCGGGAAGGGCATTTGGCGATTCGCGGTCCGGACAGTGATGACGCCCGGGAAGCACTGACGCTGGCAGAAGTCGCTAGCAAACTGAAAAAGCTGTACCGGCTGCCGCCCATGCCAGCACTGGCGTTACGCATTTTACGCCTAACTTCCAACACTGAGGCGACTGCGCGGGAATTGGCAGAGCTTATCGAGTTCGACCCCAGCCTAACTGCACAAGTGATGCGCTATGCGCGCTCGGCCCTATTCAACTATCCTGGTCAAATCACCTCTGTTCAGGAAGCGGTAACCCGCGTTTTGGGCTTTGATCGCGTTGCTCACATCGCAATGGGTATAGCCTCGGTTCGTGCGTTTGACGTGCCAAGATCAGGCCTTCTGGGCATGGATAACTTTTGGCGCCACTCGCTTTACTGCGCCTTCCTGTGCCAGCGCTTGGCGCCCCGCTGCGGTGCAGACAAGGGTTTGGCCTATCTCTGTGGCTTATTGCACAACTTTGGGTTGCTGTTGGTGGGCCATTTGTTCCCGGCAGAGTTCAAAGAACTCAACAGGCTTAGAGAGGCCAACCTCGAGACCAGCATGCAATCGTTGGAGCAGCAGGTATTCGGACAGGGGAGCGAACAGGAGATTATCGCCGTAGGTCACGGCGCTATTGGCGGAATCTTGCACCGTTTATGGGAGTTGCCGGATCCTGTGGTCAAAGCCGCGGGCGTGCATCAGCAGCTGGGTTACCAAGGTGAGCATGAAAACTACGTGATGATGGTTCAGCTAGCGAATGCGCTTTTGAAGGAACGGAACATAGGCGACGAGTTTAATGCCGATGATATTCCGGCGCTGCTGCGTGGGCTGCAATTGGAGCCTGCAATCGTGAATGAAATGATTGACGAGATTGATAAGGTTGCGCCGGAGCTGGACGCACTGGCATCGTCACTTATCACCTAACGGCGGTCTCTGAAGATTGGTTGTGTCCCGTTTTATAAAGATGATACGGAGGTCGACTTTCTCTGGAGTGCCTGACTTCGTATAATGCGCCATCGCCAAATCTGGCTAACACCTGTTCCGGCAGGAGAGGTTGTCGCAAAGGCATAAGTTTTTGCCACAACTTTTCAAACGATAATGACGAAAACGGGAGCACAGCGTTATGCGAATCATCATGTTAGGCGCACCAGGCGCGGGAAAAGGGACTCAGGCCCAATTCATCACCGAGCGTTTTGGGATACCCCAGATTTCTACTGGCGATATGCTGCGGGCAGCCGTTAAAGCCGAATCCGAGCTTGGCAAACAGGTGAAAGAAGTAATGGCAACGGGCGGTTTGGTGTCCGATGACATCATTATTGCGCTGATTGAAGAGCGTATTAAACAGCCGGATTGTAAAAACGGTTACCTGCTTGATGGCTTCCCTCGCACAATTCCTCAAGCTGAAGCACTCAAAGATCAAGGCATTGTTATCGACTATGTTGTCGAGATTGCTGTAGATGATGAAGAGATTGTAAGTCGTCTCTCTGGTCGTCGTGTACACGAAGGCAGTGGCCGCATCTACCACGTTAAGTACGATCCGCCCAAGGTGGAAGGGAAAGACGATGAAACCGGCGAGCCGCTGATGCAGCGTGCTGACGACAAAGAAGAGACTGTTCGTAAGCGCCTGAAAATCTATCACGACCAGACCGCGCCTTTGATCGGCTATTACCAGAATCTGGCCGAAAACCAGCCGGACGTAGCGCCTGAATACGTGCGCGTAGAAGGTGTGGGGAGTCTGGACAGCATTCGTGATCAGATTCGAGCCAGCCTCAAATAATCCACTGACCTTTTATCGAGGCCATTCACGCCTGTGAAACTTTTGGCACTGGACACCTCCTCAGAGGGCTGCTCTGCAGCCCTTTTTGTTGATGGAGAGGTTTTTGAGAAGTTTGAAATTGCGCCTAGAGGCCACACCCGTCTCTTGATGCCGATGTTGCGCGAGTTATTGACGGAGCAAGCACTCAAGCCTACCGACCTTGACGCGCTGGCGTTTGCCCGTGGCCCAGGGTCGTTTACCGGCGTTCGCATCGCTACCGGTGTGGTTCAAGGCTTGGCATGGGGGCTCGACCTTCCCGTTGTTCCTGTTTCCTCTCTGGAAACTGTGGCTCTGGGTGCCATTGAAACCTTGCAGGTAAAAGAAGGCGAAGGTATAGCTGTCGCATTCGATGCCCGCATGAGTGAGCTGTATTGGGGGTGCTTCCAAAATAGCTCGGGCCTGCCGGAGCTAATCGGTGAAGAGCGGGTCTGTGCGCCATCGCGGGTTGCGTTAGAGACTGATGTCAAAAAGTGGGTTGGCGCAGGTCATGGTTGGGCGTTCCGCGAAACCATGCCGACCGACGTTTCGGGCCGAATCAACTCGGTGGATGAAGCCATGATTCCCCGGGCTAGCTGGGTAGCGCGTTTGGCCGTTGCTAAGTTCGATCAGGGCTTAGCTGTGCCAGCGGAGCAAGCCCAACCGGTCTATATTCGTGACGAAGTTACTTGGAAGAAGCTGCCGGGGCGTGAGTAAGGCTTTTAATCCGCGCGGACTTCTTCCATACTCCAGCTAACCGCGTTTATTTCTCTGAAGCCCATGGTGCTTTGACGATGATTGGTGGAATCAACTCAGGCAATACGCTTTCCTATCAGTCGGGGACTAACAGCCCCGTGCGTGAGCGTGGTGATGTTGCCCGTTCCCCTGCGTCTGCCCCCGAGAAAACCGCCGAAGCGGCCCGCCGTGATTTAGCAGATAGCCCTAGCCAGACTGCGTCGGAGCGGAGTGTCAATGACAACCCAGCGCGCCGTGTAGAGGCCCGTCGTGCGGCTGAAGATGTGCGTCTGGAGCGCTTTCGCGCGGATGAGGTTCCTCTACCCGCAGCCCGCGCCTTGTCGACCTTTGCCAGTGTAGCTGCTGCCGGGCAGGACTCTGATGGCTCGACGCTCGCCGGAATCGATATCCTGATTTAATGTCTCGCTCCAACGGCGCAAGAGCGTCCTCCAAAGATAAAAGCATCCCACTGGCAATAGCCAGAAGCCAGCTTGGTGATGAGCATCAGGCCATGGCTCTTGGTGCCGAACTTTCCTTACCCTACCTTGGCGTAGTGCATCCTAAAGATGTGCGACATGCAGATGCTCTGCTGTTTTTGGATGAAAACGGTTTGTGTCTTCAGGTGGCTGGTAAAGGTGCTCCGGGCCCGGTGAGGGCGGAATTTGTAACCGGCAAAATGGGATACCGGCGTGAGCACGGTGGCGGCGCTGGCCAGTTGGTGGCGCGCGCCGTGGGCTTGCAGAAAACAAAGGCGGACTTGCATGTGCTGGATGCCACCGCAGGCTTGGGGCAAGATGCGTTTGTGCTAGCTGGGCTTGGCTGTCGGGTCACTATGTTTGAGCGCAATCCTGTGATTCACGCGTTGCTGGCGGACGGGCTGGCTCGCGCAGCGTTGAATGTCGATTGCGCCCCGATCGTCGCCCGGATGACGCTTCATGTGGGTAGCAGTATCGGCTGGCTGGCTAATGCACGGGAAGAGGAAGCAGAGGTATCCCATGCAGCCGATGTGGTCTACCTCGACCCTATGTTTCCTCACAGGGATAAATCGGCGCTGGTGAAGAAGGAAATGCAGGTGTTTCGAACCCTGGTGGGCGACGATGATGATTCGCCAGTGTTGTTGGAGGCAGCCTTGGCTGTCGCCAAATACCGCGTAGTGGTGAAGCGTCCGCGCAAAGCTCCGGCTATATCTGGTCCAGAGCCCGGTGCCCGGGTAGAGGGTAAGAGCAGCCGCTACGATGTCTACCCAATCTGCGCCTTGCCTACACGCTAGCGCCTTGACTGTCAGGCGCCTAACTTAGACGCCTAACTCATACACCCAACATAGTAACTTGCTGAATAGCTTGGCGTTTCTCCACGCTCAACACCAGTCTGGCATCGTCCGCCACCTCATCAAGCCCTTCTCCGTAGCAGAGTAGCCCGTTATCGTCGGTAGTGAGAACGCCGTTTTTCTGCATGTTTGCGATAAAGTTTCGGAACAGGCTTTTATCGAAAAACTCGGGCGCATTCAGCCCAAACAGTATAGACATTCGCTCTGCTAGCAAGGTGCTTTGCTCTTCCAGTTCGGCTGCAGTGATCTTGCCCGTGCCGTATTTACGGAGTATGCCCAGCGCAATGTGATAACGCTCCACCATCTGGATAATGAACCGGGAAAGCACTCTCAGGCGCAGCATGGCTTCGGTGCCTTCATCCGGGCGTGCAATGCGTTCGTTATCCAGAGCCACAAGCAAGCCTTGATCGACCAGCACATCAATCCACTGATTGATCACTGCTTCTACCTCGTCGTCGTCATACTTCAGGAACAGTTCAGACTGGACATAGGGGTAGGCTACGCTGGCAAGATAAACGATTCTTTCCCGCGCCAGAGAGCTCTTGTTCTCGAACAGGCTGGCCACCAAGGCGGGAAGGGCAAACAGATGCTGGATATTATTTCGGTAGTAAGTCATCAGAATGGCATTGCTGCCTTCCAGCCCTATGATGTCGCCGAGCTTCTGCGGTTGGCGCGAAACCAGCCCCATGGACTCACAGTAGGCAACCCAGTCTTTGCCGCAGCCTTCCGGTAGGGTAACGGTTTCGGCGTAAGGAAACGCTTTCAGAAGGGTGGCATATTGATCCGCCAAACGTTCAAGTTGGCCTTCATCCATGGCCAGTCTTTCTGCGCCGAGCAATACGGTTGCGATCATACCGATGGGGTTAACGGCAACAGAAGCGTTGATGTTGGAGGCAACCCGCACTGACAGTTCGGACACGGCATCGTTCAACCACTCGGGTCGGTATTGGGAATCATAGGCCTCGTCCCGCCAACTGCTACGGACATCATCCAGAACGTCGGATAGGTGAATGGCTTCACCAAAATTCACGGAAACCCGACCGAAGGAGTTGGTGAGTTTGCGCGCTGTTTTGGCCAGCCCAAATACGCTTTCTTTCTGTTTCTTCTTGCCTCTAAGCTCGCCAAGATAGGAGCGCCCCTCCATCACCTTTTCGTAGCCTACGTATACAGGCACAAACACAATCGGCTTGCGGTGATCACGGAGAAAGCTGCGCACGGTCATGGCGAGCATGCCGGGGCGTGGCTGCAGCATACGCCCGGTGCGACTGCGCCCGCCTTCCACAAAATATTCCACAGAGTATCCACGGGAAAACATAACGTGCATGTATTCGTTAAATACTGTGGCGTACAAGGGGTTGTCGCGAAAACTGCGGCGCATAAAGAAAGCACCGCCCCTGCGGAGAATGGGGCCCACAATGGGCATGTTCAGGTTGATGCCTGCAGCAATGTGCGGCGGCATCAGGCCGTTTTTATAGAGCACGTAAGACAACAGCAAGTAATCGATGTGAGAGCGGTGGCAGGGCACATAAACCACGGCGCTGTTTTGCGCGGACTCCGTTACGACACGAATATTGTTGACGGAGACACCGTTGTATATTCGGTTCCATAACCACGAGAGCAGCTTTTCAAATACGCGAATGGTAACAACTGACATATTGGCCGCTATTTCATCGGCGTATTTGTATGCGCGGGCACGGACCTTTTCCGGAGCTACGCCTTCATTGGCCGCAGTTTCTCTTATGGCTTCTTTTACTGCCTGAGTTCGTAGCAGGCCAGATACAAGCGTTCTGCGATGTGATAGGTCCGGGCCCAAAACGGCTTGTCGCACCTTACGGAAGTGGGTTCGCAAAATGCGTGCAAGTTTACGGTTAGCGCGCTCCTCACTATGGCGATGCTCTTCGATTACCTGTTTCAGAGAAAAAGGCTTGTTGAACTGCACGTACGTATTACGACCGTGCACCAGAATAATCAGAAATTTCTGCAACCTGCCGGCGACCGACCAGGTATCTGAAAGCAACAGTTTGACTAGCGACTTCTCTTTGTCTGGAGAGCGCCCCCAGAAGAGCGAGACGGGAACAATCTGGACATCTTGCTCAGGGTTCTCGAGGCCGTAACGCACGAGCGCCTGAAACTCCGAGGTGGGAACCGGTGTTTGGCGCTTACGGAACGATCGGCCAATGCGGCGGTAGAGAAAAAAGAATGAGTGGGAGGGGCCATTTTTAACCGGTAGCGATGTGGTGGCTCCCGGTAACTGTGCCCGGACTACCTCTTGCTCGAGCACCAGTCGGCTCGACAACGAACTGTATTGAAGCACATAACAAACCGGTATTTCGGAGGACAATCCGAGAGCATCAACGCTGTTTCCGCTGACATCTGTCCGGACCCACAAAAACAGTATTTTCCGGAAAAAAGTCAGAATCAGGCTTCGAATACCCTGGTAAAGACGCATAAAATGTCGCTCCGATGAAAATCAGGCGCCAAGTTTACTTGGTTGAGTGAAGGCCGGAAAGCCACTGTGTCATTCTTGAAGCTCGCGACACTATGATACATTCCTGTTTGGCCTGTTTATCACTAAGGCCTGCCCATCCATAAAGGTGCGAGAGACCATGGCGACAACAACCGTTCAGTGGAGTCCCGGTTGGACTACCAAGGCGCCCGAGCCGGGTGATCTTGTGCTGATGCTGTCCGGGTCTGGTGTGTTCAAGCCGGATGACGGCTGGTTGCAGCCGTTGGAGCGCATGCCCGGGCATGCTGAGAATACGGGTTTTGTGTCTTTGGGAAGCGCCGATGGCCGTCCGGTTTTCGTGACGCAAGTGCCGGAGTCTGAATGCGCTGGTTATGATGTTGTTTCTTTGCGGGATGCTCTGTTAACGGCCAGTGATGTGCCAGCGGCGATGTTGAGTACCGGGTTTCAAGTGTGGCAATGGTTTCAGGACCACCAATTCTGTGGTCGCTGCGGCAGTGGAACAGGTTTTCATCGGCGGGAGCGGGCAAAGTGGTGCAGTCACTGCAATATCCCTTGGTACCCGCGACTGGCTCCGTGTGTGATCGTGGTTATAAGAAATCAAGATCGCTATCTTCTGGCAAAATCGTCACGTGTTAAACGGGATTTTTATAGTTTAATCGCAGGTTTCGTCGAGCCCGGCGAGAGCTTAGAAGCGGCGGTTGCCCGTGAGGTAAAAGAAGAAACCGGCCTCGACGTTACCAATATTCAATATCAGGCCTCTGAGCCTTGGCCATTTCCACACCAGTTGATGGCCGGTTTTTTCGCCGATTATGCAGGTGGCGATTTGGTTCTACAGGAAGATGAGCTGGCGGATGCTGGCTGGTTTCTACCCGGGAGTAGGCCTCCTGTGCCTCCGAATACAACGATTTCCGGGCGTTTGATTCGGGAAATGGAAAAGATGATTCTCGGTAAAGAGATTAAGCCTTGAGTGAGTATGAGGCGCCCAGAGTTTTGATTTTCGATTCCGGTGTTGGCGGGCTGAGTGTTGCGGCTTGTGTGCACAAAAAGCTACCGCATGCTTCCATTGTGTACCTCGCCGATAACGCCGCCTTCCCCTACGGTAGTCAGCCTGAATCTGTAGTGATTGAGCGCTCTTGCAGGCTCATTGTGAAGGCGCTTGAGCAGTACCCTTGCGACGCTATTGTCGTTGCATGCAACACAGCCAGCACGGTCGCTTTGCCGCACTTAAGGGCGCTAACACATGTGCCAGTTGTTGGAGTGGTGCCAGCGGTTAAGCCTGCCGCAGCCTGCACGCAGAATCGGCGCATAGGCATTCTTGCCACGCCAGCAACAGTGCGCCGACCCTATCTAGATGAGCTGATTCAGGAGTTTGCATCCCATTGCAGGGTTGAGCGCTTGGGTCACCCTGGCCTTGTGCAGTGGGCGGAAGACTTGGTTCGAGGGTTGGCAGTGCCACAAGCCGAGCTCAATAGTGTGCTGGCGGGCCTGCGTGACGCTGATGTAGATACCGTGGTTCTTGGGTGTACCCACTATCCGCTTTTACTGGACAGCCTTAAGCTGAGTTTGCCTCAGGTGAAATTCTGGGTGGATTCCGGGGAGGCTATTGCCCGCCGTGTTGCGTCGCTTCTAGCGCAAGCGAACAAGCCTGTCGATGCAATTAGCGACCACAGGACGCTGCCTGTGCCTGTGGCGCTCTTCTCCGGCAAACCCCCGGAGGGTATTGCCCGCTATATGGCTGAGCTGAGTCTGCAGCCAAAGAGGGTTATCGGGAATTGGCCGGGTAGCTCATAGCACTTGGGTGAGTTTGAACATGGCAAGGAACTCCAAGGCCGGTATGCTCCGTTTGTGGCAGCAGTAGGTTTTAAAATTGTCGCCCCGGAACCGTGATTTGGTAAATTCCAATCCTTTGAAGTTATAAATAAAGTTTCCTCTGTTGTAGAGGCCGTGGAAGATTCGCTTCAAAAGCTTACTTTCCTGATGTTCTGTGGTGGCATCAAGAGACAGAGGGATAAGACCCAGATCCAGATAAGGAACGCCTTCGGCTTTGAAAGCATCCATCGCGTGGGCCATAAGGGTATAAAAAATACCTTGTTTAAAGTCAGCGTTTGCGCGGGAGATGTTAGGCACGTAACTGATGATTTCGTTGTTGCGGTAAATGGGGTCAAAGTAAATAAAGCCAACCGCCTTGCCATCTTGATACGCGTAGAAATGGCGTTCATTCTCCCGATAATCCATTTCCATAGGGCGAATGAGAAAGCGTATCTCGTTACTCTTGCATTTCCGGGTGCGAATCCAGGCTTCTGAAATTTCTCGGGTGTGGTCGTCACTGAAGCGTTCCTGAACGGTAATTCCGCTTTTCTCGGCCTGATTTAGTGCCGTGCGCAGAATCTGCTTTTTCTTGCCACTGAGGGACCATTTGCCTAGATCGATCCGTGACTCGCTTCCAAACTGTGTTCCGTATAGGCCAAAACGCTGGTGCAAAAAGTCCACAACCGGTTTGGAGACCTGAACATAGGAAGCATTTGGAAAGCGCTTCTGAAAAAGTTCAAGAATTGGTCCGAAATTTTCGGGTGCGCAAACCGGGTCGGAAAGGACAATGGTCGCACCCCACTTACGCATGTAGGCCATATAACCCACATCGGGCACGTCGAAATACTGCATGTCTGGCTGTAGGGTAGAGAAGGATTGAGAGTGGCCACCAAACCTTTTCAGGTAAGTCACTCTTTCACTGAAGGTAAATTCAGTGTTTTCAAATTCTGAGGTTTGGTCGAGTGTAAGAATTTGATCTGACATAGTGATTCTCCCCGGTTGTTATTGTTTTGCAGGTGCTGAGCTATGCCTGCTTGCGGCCGAGAATGGACCAGTAACAGTCCATGTTCATCAATTTGAAGTGCTTTTTCTCTGTAACCTCAAGACCCAGACGCCGCATGTGTTCCGGGTAGTTGTAGATTTTGTGGAAGGCATTGTTAGCAAATAGCCAGAAGGTGAACACGGCCATATACCAATACAGTTTTTTGAATGTGCGCGAGAACAGGTTGCCGGTGGGGTAGCAGAAGTCGCCCACAACAATGCTGGCATCTGCTTTACCCAGTTGGATTAGGTGTTCCAGAACTTTCACCATCATTCCTTCTTCAAAAACATTGAGGAAGAAATTGGCAACAACCATATCGTACTGGCCGACTTCGTCTACCTTCATGATATCGCTGTGAATGCGGCGAATGGTTAGGTGGGGTGCCTCGCTCTCTTGGGCTTCGCCGAACTTCCGTAACATGGTTTCTGACAGATCAACAACCGTAACATCTGCGCCAAGTTCAGCCGCACGTATCGCATCCCGGCCATGGCCAACGCCAGCAAAAAGAATGCGGTCGCCGGGCTTCACTGTTTCCACCTCTAGCATGGCGGTTTTGCAACGGTGGATGTTCTTGCCGCTGTATAGGTTGCTGAGGAAATCGTATACGGGGCCGATGTAGCGGTACTTGTCGCGCATAGAACTGCTGCCTGCTCTTGATTGCTTTGATGCTGCCACCGTTATTGTCATTTTTGCTCTGCCCATAGGTTCAGAGCGCTTCGGTGGCTAAGACCTTGGGATTTTTGAGTTTAATGAACAGGGTAGGAGAAATATGTGCCGCAATGCGCATTTCGGGATACACAACTTAACGCAACGCAATACTTTGCAAACAACATCAAGGTTTGGGTTAGGAGTGTCAGACAATAAAGGATGGTCGTACCGAAAAATCAGCCAGATACGGCATTTTGGATCAGTTGATCCATGTTATTTCCCGCTTCTGGATATACAGCGATCCCGATACTGACCCCGATAAACACCTGATGTTCGCCAAGTTGGAAGGGTGCCTTGAGCGTTTTGATTAGCTTTCTCGCGATCTGGCTGACATCGTCTTTGCCATGGATTGAGGGCAGTAGTAGCGTGAACTCGTCCCCCCCGAAGCGCGACAAAGTGTCGCCTTTGCACAAACATCCTTCCAAACGTTGGGTTACGGCTTGCAGCAATCGATCGCCCATCGCATGGCCAAGGGTGTCGTTAATAACCTTGAAACGATCAAGATCAAGAAACATCACGGCGAGCTTTTGCTTTGCGCGGCGCGCATGGGTAATGGCTAACTCCAGACGATCTTTGAATAGGGCTCGATTCGGTAAGCGTGTGAGCAAGTCGTGATAGGCCTGAAAGTTGATAAAAGCTTCAGCTTCTTTGCGTTCAGTAACGTCTCTAGCCGTTCCGTAATAGCAGGCCTTCTGCCCACTGCCACCGCCTTGGGTATCGCTATTGTGGGTCCAGGATTGGGGCGCAATTGGGAAGGCTGTCACTTCGAAATACCGGTTTGCGCGCCTGCTACCGCGAGTTTTAATACGTATTTCCAGCGTGCGTGGGTTGTCCGCGCTTATATCTGGTGCATTGAGAGCGTAGGTGCCTTTGGCAACGTCCCGATCGTCGAGTATGTGCCGAAAGTGTTTACCGCAAAGCTCAGCCGGCTTGTACCCCAGCAGACTTTCAATTTTGCTGTTGATAAAGCAGAAACGGCCATGGGCATCAAGCATGAAAACGATGTCGGGCGAGCTGTTTACGATGTAACGGTGCAGAGCTTCAGATTTTTCAAGGCGCCCCTGTACGTCTTCATGGGCTTTAAGGAGGGTTTGTTTTCCAACTACGCCTTTTACTAAGGCAAGGAGTTCTTCAGGATCATAGGGCTTGCGGATGTAATCCAGAGCACCACGCCTTAGGGCGCGGCTGACTGCTGTAAACGAGCTTTCGCCGCTGATTACGATAACTCCGCATTCCGGTTGCCGGTTCTCAAGGTGCGCCATAACGGCAAAACCATCTACCTCAGGCATGCGTAAGTCGATCAGCGCGAGGTCATAGTGCGAAGTGTCTGCTAATTCACAGGCTTGTTTTCCGCCATAGGCCTCGGTGACATCATAACCACAACCGCTTAGCAGCGAGGCTAGCGCGCTCACCAGTCGTGGCTCGTCATCAACCACCAAAATGCGCGCTGCCTCGGACGGGGAGGTCCTCTTGGTTAGCTCTGATGCCATCGGTTTGAGTCCGTTTCCTATCAGTCAGTTTCGGTATTTGTTTAATCCGTGCCCAGCACAAATACACCGGGGCAGAGGTTACCCGTAAGGATTGGGACAGCGGTCAATGACGGCGTTCTTAACAGCGATAAAAGTTGATGGTCGAGCACGTTAGGTGTGCGGCCGCTGAGGTTGGTGAGCGTTTGGGTGGCAAAGGCTTCTGTCAAAGCGCTGCCGCCTGCTACTACGCTCACTGCCAAATGTGGATGTTGGCCGGCGGTGCCTGAAAGAAGAACAAGGTTGTCATCTACGTGTCCAAAGCATAAGGCTGGAAGGCCGGTAATCAGCGTTAGGCTGCTTACAGATTCCGCTAGAATGGTGGCATTCGTGGTCTCGAGATCAGCAAGCCCAATGGCTTGCTGGGTAATAGCCTGCTGTAATACGGTGTGTCGTAGCTTTAGTGCTGCGGGTTCAGCGTTGTAGCTGTTAATCAGCGGGACTCCCAGAGATTCCGCCATTGTAGATACGTCTTGCGCGATCCGCCGGTTGATTTCCCTAACTAGCTCTTCACTGAGCCCGAACATGGTACCGGCAGCGGCAATGCCCGCTGAGTCAGACAAGGCTAAACGCGCCGCAAGACTGATGACCTTGACCAAGTGCCCCGCATCTCGCAAATCTGATGGAAGTGCCTGCTGATAACGCATGGCGTCCGCCGCCATGGGCCCCAGCCCCCAAGAGGTCACCACTTCAGCCGCTATCTCTGACTGTCGGTTCATATACTCTTGTCTGGTTTCCATATCTGGCGTTTTAATGGCTATCAGCTCGCCGATGTTATGGAGCAGGCCAAGCATAAACGCTTCATCGGCTTCCGGGTATCGAGTCAGGGTTGCCAGTGCCCGAGCGGTCAACGCAGTCGTAAGGGCATGTCGCCAGAAGTCTCGTAATTGTTGCCAGGCGCCACCGCCCAAATCGAAAAGTATCTGGCGCATAGCTGCGGTCAGCACCAACGTTTTGAACCGACGAGTTCCAAGACGCATTAGCGCCTGATCTACTGAGTTTATTCCTCGTGATAACGGATACGGCTGCCGGCCTTCAGTCGACAGGTTTGCACATGATTGCGGCAGCAGAGCTGGCGTGTGTGGTTGTGACTCCAGATCCTGCTTCGGTTACAGATGCTTTCTCTTTGATCAAGGTCTTGAGGCGCCGTGGGTACCGTAAAACGCCCAGTGTGTTGATTAATATGGCCCAAGGGGCCAGTCAGGCTCGCTCGGTGTTTCAGCGCTTGGATTCAGCGGCGCGGCGCCATCTGCAATGCTCTCTCCATTACATGGGTGGGATTTGGCGCGATGAGACTTTGCGCCAGTCAGTGCTGAATCAAAAGCCTGTCGCCCTCTTACCTCAGGCGGACCCGTCTTGTCGGCAGTTCAGTACCTTGGCTGATATGCTTGATGTGCGCTTGGCGCAGATGCCCGTTCGCAAAGCCGGTATAGCGGCCTATTGGTACACAGTCTCTAAGCGCCAGCCGGCTCAGGCGGAAAAAGCAAGCCGGTCTTCGATGTCACCGGATGAACGCTGCTTTCAGGCTGTTGGTGAATTGGAAACGATACTCGGGCGCACGGATGTGAACGCCATGCTGCGCTACGATGTGTTTATGCGTTTGTTTGCGCTGCTCGGGGGCTCACTAGACAACGATACGGTTGAAATTATCCAGGCCGGACTTGGTGCGATTAACTGGGAAGCGCTTAGCCCAGCACAGCGCCAGCATCTGGCAATGCACCTCAGGCATTTGGCTGGTGAGATCTCGCCCGTTGATGCCTCCTCCGATGATGGTAAACAGGTTGGTCTCGAGATTTCGCAGCCTATCCCACCTGAACCTGTCTATGATCGTATCCGTTTTGGTGATCAGGAGAGCTTGGTTAAAGCCCTAAAAGAGCAGCCTTCGAGCATTTCGCTAAATCAACTGCTAAGGTCGCTGGCGGACAAAGAGAATAACAACACCTAAACGACCATCCGTTGATTATTCGTGGCAATCTTGCAGTTTGTCACCGCATTGTCCCGAAAAATGTGCAAGGATCGGATGCTGCTGGCATCCACGAAAAGGAGTTTTCACAATGGCAAAACGAATAAAGGGGGCAGAAGTGTCTTCGTCAAAAGTACTTGAACAGCTACGTGGTAAACATGTTCTGATTACTGGCACTACGGGTTTTTTGGGTAAAGTTATTCTGGAAAAACTGATTCGTGCGGTGCCGGACATTGGCGGTTTACACCTGCTGATACGAGGCAACAAACAACACCCTGACGCCCGTGGCCGCTTTCTCGATGAAATTGCCACCTCCTCGGTATTTGATAGATTACGGCAAGAGAATAACGAAGTGTTTGAAGCTTTCTTGGAAGAGCGGCTGCACTGCGTTACGGGAGAGGTCACTGAGCCTGACTTTGGCTTGCCGCCAGAGGCGTTCCGAAACTTGGCGTGCAGCGTAGATGCCGTTATTAACTCGGCGGCCAGCGTTAACTTTCGCGAAGAGTTAGACAAAGCACTAACCATCAACACTCTGTGCTTGAATAACATTGCTGAACTTGCGCGCCAGAATCCATCGCTCTCAGTTGTCCAAGTTTCAACCTGCTATGTAAACGGGAAAAACTCTGGGCAGGTAACGGAATCGGTGATTAAGCCCGCAGGTGCCAAGATTCCCCGCAGCCAAGCTGGCTATTATGAAATTGAAGAACTGATACGGGTACTTAATGACAGCATTGCAGATGTCCGTTCTCGCTACACTGGAAAAAACCTAGAACGAAAGCTCGTGGATTTGGGGATTCGTGAGGCCAACCGCTATGGCTGGAGTGACACCTATACCTTCACAAAGTGGTTGGGCGAGCAGCTGCTTTTGAAGGCTTTGAACGGTCGAGCCCTTACTATTGTGCGCCCATCTATAATCGAGAGCGCTCTCGAAGAGCCTGCACCCGGCTGGATTGAAGGGGTGAAAGTGGCAGACGCCATTATTCTTGCTTATGCACGAGAAAAAGTCACTTTATTCCCCGGTAAGCGCTCAGGCATTGTTGATGTAATCCCTGTGGATTTGGTCGCAAATACTATTATTCTTGCGGTTGCAGAGGCTTTGGGAGAAGCCCCGCGCTCCCGGATTTACCAGTGTTGTAGTGGCAGCTCAAACCCGGTGTCTGTGGGTGAGTTTATTGATCACCTTATGGCGGAAGCCAAAACCAATTATGCGGCCTATGAAAACCTGTTTTATCGCCGGCCAGTGAAGCCCTTTATTGCTGTAAACCGAACCTTGTTCGATGCCTTGGTGGGAGGTGCACGCATTCCCCTCAGTCTTACGAGCCGCTTGATGGGCGCGCTGGGGCGGGGTAGTGAGTTCAAGGTACTTCAAAACCTCGATACCACGCGTTCCCTTGCATCGATTTTCGGCTTCTATACCGCGCCGGACTACATCTTCCATAACGATAACTTGCTAGCTCTGGCAGCACGTATGGGTGAGGTAGATAAAGCCCTGTTTCCAGTAGATGCTGGTCTAATCGATTGGGCTGTCTATCTGCGTAAAATTCACTTGGCAGGTCTCAACCGGTACGCACTTAAAGCGAAAAAAGCGCGTGCTCCACGTGGCATTCGGGGGCGTAAAAAAGCGGCTTGATTTCGTCTGGTCCCGTTGTGCGGGGTTGGTTTACCTCTCAGGGAAACCGAACTACTCTTTAATTTGTGGCTTGTTTTGTCAGGAATTTACCCTTGAATTCTTGCAGGTTACTGAACGTTTTGCGCTAAAAGTTCAAGCGTGTTAGGACGTTAGTCTAATTCAATAGGTGGTAGCTCACATGTTGAACTACGGCTATGTGTCCGCAGGGCTCGCGTGCCCTCTCGTTTTAAATCAGCAAAATCGACAATGACAACAAACTCTGACCAAAGGGGAACACTATGACTGATAAACACCTTTATCCGGTAAGTCCAGAAGTAGCCAAACGGGCGTTAGTAAACCGGGAGCAGTATGACGAAATGTATCGTCGGTCGGTCGAGGATCCCGATGGTTTCTGGGGAGAACACGGCAAGCGTCTTGAGTGGATCAAACCCTATTCTAAGGTTAAGAACACGTCTTTTGATTACAACAACGTTTCCATTAAATGGTTTGAAGATGGGCAGCTAAATGCGTCTGCAAATTGCCTTGACCGTCATCTTGAAACCCGTGGCGACCAGACGGCTATTATTTTTGAAGGCGATGACCCGGCAGAGTCCCGTCACGTTAGTTACAGTGAATTGCATGAAGAAACCTGCAAGTTCGCCAACGTGTTAAAAAATCTGGGTGTAAAAAAGGGTGATGTCGTCACCATTTATATGCCAATGATCGTGGAAACCGCAGTGGCTATGCTGGCGTGCACACGTATTGGTGCTATCCACTCGGTTGTGTTTGGAGGCTTTTCGCCCGAAGCTTTGGGTGCCCGCATAGTAAATGGTAAGTCACGTTTTGTTGTTACCGCCGATGAGGGCCTTCGCGGTGGTCGTAAGGTGCCACTGAAAAAGAACGTGGATGCAGCGCTTAAAGACAGGGAAGGTGTCGCAGTCGAGAAAGTTGTGGTTGTCAGCCGCACCGGTAACAAAGATGTACCCTGGAACGACGAGCGTGACGTGCGCTATGAGGATCTAGTGCAAGCGGCCTCTGCTGACTGCCCGCCAGAACCTATGAACGCGGAAGATCCTCTGTTTATGCTATACACATCAGGATCTACTGGCGCTCCCAAGGGCGTCCTGCATACGACTGGAGGCTACTTGGTATACGCTTCCATGACCCACCAGTATGTATTTGATTATAAAGATGGCGATGTTTACTGGTGTACAGCAGATTTTGGCTGGGTAACGGGGCACAGTTACATTCTTTACGGCCCACTTTGTAATGGCGCCACTTCGCTTCTGTTTGAAGGCGTTCCCAACTATCCGGACAGTTCACGAATGGGGCAGGTTGTTGATAAGCATCAGGTCAACATTCTTTACACAGCCCCGACGGCTATTCGGGCGTTGATGGCCGAAGGCGAAGCCTGTATGGAGGGTACGTCACGCAAGAGCCTGAAACTGCTAGGCTCTGTGGGTGAGCCGATAAACCCGGAAGCCTGGGAGTGGTACCACCGTGTTATCGGTAACAGCCAGTGCCCGATTGTGGATACCTGGTGGCAAACCGAAACCGGCGGTATTCTGATTGCGCCACTGCCGGGCGCGGTTGATTTGAAGCCGGGCTCTGCAACAGTGCCATTCTTCGGAGTAAAACCAGCTCTGGTGGATAACGAAGGCAATCTGCTGGAGGGTAAAGCCGACGGCAACCTTGTTATCCTAGACAGCTGGCCGGGGCAAATGCGCACGATATACGGTGACCATGAGCGCTTTGTGAGAACCTATTTCAGCACCTACAAAGGCATGTACTTTACTGAAGACGGTGCCCGTAGGGACGAAGACGGCGACTACTGGATTACCGGCAGGGTTGACGACGTGCTCAACGTATCTGGCCACCGTCTTGGTACTGCCGAGGTGGAAAGTGCGCTGGTAGCCCACGACAAAGTGGCAGAAGCTGCGGTTGTCGGCTTCCCCCATGAGATTAAGGGGCAGGGTTTGTACGTTTATGTGACTCTGATGCAGGGTGAAGAACCTTCCGATGAGCTCAAAAAAGAACTGGTACAATGGGTTCGCAAGGAAATTGGCCCCATCGCCTCCCCGGATGTCATTCAGTGGGCACCGGGTATGCCTAAAACACGGTCAGGCAAGATCATGCGTCGCATTCTGCGTAAGATTGCCGCTAACGAGCACGACCAGTTGGGAGATACTTCAACACTTGCAGATCCTAGCGTGGTTGATGATCTCGTCAGCAATCGTGCGTTCAAATAAGGTCTGAAAACAGGCCATAAACCCGTGAGGAATCGGTTTAATGACACAAACAATTATCGTCGCTGATGACCATCCCCTGTTTCGGGCCGCCCTGAAACAGGCGGTCAATCAAGCAGTACCTGATGCACAAACCGTAGAAGTCGACAGCATCAAGGCACTCCAAGCGTCGGTAGATTCGCACCCGGATGCAGATCTGGTTTTGCTTGATCTTAATATGCCGGGTGCCCACGGTTTTTCCGGGTTGGTGTTTATGCGGGGGCAGTACCCCGGCTTACCCGTGGTGGTTGTGTCTGGCTCTGAAGAGTTGCAGGTAATGCGACGTTCCATTGACTATGGAGCGTCTGGCTTCATTCCCAAGTCGGCGCCGCTGCCAACCATCACAGAAGCCATTCGGGCTGTGCTGGAAGGTGATGTTTGGCTCCCCGAAGGCGTTGCAGACAAGCTTGAACGCATGCATGCCGACACCACGGATTTCTCTGAAAAGCTCGCGTCACTGACCCCGCAGCAATTCCGAGTTCTGGGTATGCTGGCGGAAGGTCTTCTGAACAAGCAAATTGCTTACGATCTTGAGGTGTCTGAGGCAACCATCAAGGCACACATCACCGCGGTATTCCGCAAGCTTGGGGTTCGCAACCGTACTCAAGCGGTGATTGCGATACAGCAGATGGAGATTGATCCAGCGGACCAGTCGTTGTCTGGGAGCTGAGGTTCAGTAAGTTAGGAGAGCGGGCAGGGGAGGTGTTCCCAAAACACGCTGTGAATACCTCCCTGTACGCTCGGCTCCGCCTTTCACTGCTTATTGCTCCTGCGTCGCAGTGAAAGTCCTGGACTGGCCGTCCTTGGCCAGCCCGTGAAGTGCTTTGCACTTCACCCAAGGCTCCGCACGGTTTTGGGAACACCTCCCCTGCCCGATCCGGCATTCTCGGGAACTCGGCTACTTGCTCCCAGCGTATCCAAGGTCCTTATCCACCAGATTGAACAGTTCCTCACCGCCATGCCAGCGGTCAAAATTCTCCAAAAACTGATCAGTAAGTGCGCGCTTCCACCCGATAAAGTCACCCGCCATGTGTGCGGTCATGATGACATTGTCCATGTCCCAAAGCGGGTGATCTTCCGGTAAGGGTTCTTCCTCGAATACGTCGAGTCCGGCACCGGCAATTTCGCCACTCTCCAGCGCTGCAATCAGATCCTTGGTTTTAACAATCGGGCCTCGGCCAATGTTAATCAGGCGTGCGGTCTTCTTCATGGCCTTGAAGGCTTTCTCATCGAACAAGCCTTCTGTTTGGGGTGTCAGTGGTGCAGCGATGACTACGTAATCTGCGTGACCTAGCTGATTATATAGGTCGTCGTTACTGTGCACGGCCACAAAGTCTGGATCGTCTGTACGTGCTGTTCTTGCAATACCGTGAGGTTGTAGGCCCGCAGCAGCAACCAAACGCCCAATCTGTCGGCCGATAGAGCCCGCACCCACTACAAGCACCTGCTTTCCCGCTGCTCTTTCTGTGTCTCTATGCTTCCACTGATGCTTGAGTTGAAGGCGAATTGAGGCCGGGAAGTCTTTGGCAAACATCAAAATAGTACAGAGCACGTATTCGGCAATGGTTTTGTCAAATATACCTCTGGCATTAGTGACTACCACGCTGCTTTTCGTGAGGGCAGGGAACATCAGCGCATCTACCCCCGCGCTGGTGGCATGTATCCATCTCAATGTGTCCGCACAGCCCCAAGCCGCTTCGAGTGCCTCGGTTCGAAAATCCGTCACCATCATTACATCGGTACCCGGTAAGGTAGCGCGCAGGGTGGCCTCATCGCTGGCAAAACGCACTTCGGCGCGTGCCCTGAGAGAATCCATGCCCGGAGGTTCCTGCTCTCCGGGGGCAGTGAGTACGGTTACAACAGGTTTGTTGCGCTGAGACATTGAACCTCCGCCTGATTAAAAAGCTGGTTTCTGTGAGTGTTTTTCTGTGGGCCGGTTTTATTCCTTGCAAGGCCCTGCAAAGAGTCTGGTAGGCAGATGCGGTCTGGTCAACCTTGGTTCGGTTTTGTGGGCTCAAGCCCCGTCTATTTTGCTGGGTACTTGTACCTACACCATCTTTCGCGGCTTTGTCTTGTATGCCCTGATTTTACTGACTAACCTGCAAGGGGGTCTGTTTTGCCCCGTCGTCCCCGTTGCAGGAGGTTGTTATGGCAAATGCCGCCAACAGAGATACTGGCCAAGATGCAGTGCGCAAAGTGAAGTACCGGAAAACCAAGGCCAGTTGGAACCCTGCCATGCAGGCTGTTCCGGTGCCGGGTATTCGGCGTATGGTCAATATGGCTGCCACCATGAAGGACGTAATCCATCTTTCAATCGGTCAGCCTGATCTGCCAACACCCAAGCATATTATTGATGCTTATGTTGACGCTCTCCATGCAGGGCAAACCGGCTACACCATGGACGCCGGGCTACCTGAATTGTTGGTGGCGCTAAGGGATTATTACGGCAAGCGCTACAACCGCAAACTCACCAGAGATAATATTTTGGTGACCAGTGGTGCGACTGAAGCCATGTATCTAGCCATCTCGGCGACAGCGGCACCGGGTCGACAGTTCATCGTAACCGACCCCTCGTTTCTATTGTATGCCCCACTCATTCGTATGAACGGGGGAGAGGTTAAGTTTGTTCCAACTCGGGCCGAAAACGATCATCAGCTCGATCCCGATGAAGTGATCCGGGCCATGGGTTCGCGCACCTTCGCCTTGATCCTCAATAACCCAAACAATCCTACCGGGGCGGTTTATCCGCGCAGTACTGTAGAGACTATTTTGGAGGAATGCGCTTACCGGGGCATTCAGGTCTACGCCGACGAAGTGTATGACCACATGATTTTTGATGACGATGACTTTGCCAGTGTTCTGAATTGCTCCATGGATCTGGACAACATCATGTGCATCAGCAGTTTCTCCAAAACCTACAGCATGGCAGGGTTGCGTGTCGGCTGGGTAATATCCAGTCAGGCTGCGATTAAATCCTTGCGGCGCTATCACATGTTCACCACGTCGGTTGCCAATACACCTTCCCAGTTCGCTGGCGTAGCTGCACTAACAGGTGACCAACAGTGCGTGAGGGATATGCTGGGCATCTACAAAGAACGCCGCGATAAAGTTGTAGAGCTTATTGATCAAACTCCCTACATGACCGGGTACAAACCGGGCGGAGCGTTTTTTGCGTTCCCGGATCTGCCGCCTCATGTTGATGGGTCGGATTTAGCACTGCGCATGCTTAAAGAAACCGGTGTGTGTGTAGTGCCTGGTGATGCTTTCGGCGAAGGCTGCACTAACGCTGTGCGCATTAGCTTTTCCACCACCTGTGAAAAGCTGGATGCAGCGTTTGACCGCATCATTCCGTGGATGGCCAAGCAGCAGTTCTAAAAGAACTCTAAGGAGCACCTATGTCGGCTCTGGACTCTGTAATCGTCCAGTGCCCCTATTGCTGGGAGGCGCTGGATATCAGCGTCGACCCATCAGTAGCGGAGCAGGAGTATGTCGAAGATTGTCAGGTATGCTGCCAGCCTATTCTATTGCGGGTTATTTTCGATGATAATCTGATCCCTTATGTAGAAGCTCGGGCTGAAAACGAGTAGATGGCCCGAGTTCTGACCAATCATTAATCCGCCAGTCTTGTTACGCCTTCCGCTCTGCCGCAGGATGGGTGCTCATTCATGGAGAATAGACGATGAAGAAACCACACCTAATCGGCCTTTGGGGCATGGTTTTGATGACCCTTGCCTTAACCAGCGGCTGTGCCAGCATATCCCCTTATGCAATTTCTGAAGGTGAGCTTGAGCGGCACCTCCAAAACGTTGTAAGTGATTACGATCGCACGCAGTTGAAAAGCGGCTCGCCCCTGAGCCTCAGTCTCAGTGATGCAAACGTGGCGTTGGGGCCGGATGGCCGCGATGTGGCGGTAATTGATCTCAAAGGGCAGGTTGCACTTAATGCGTTTTTGGCCAAGCTTCCGGTTGATCTGGCCTTGAAAGTGGAGGGTGCCCCGGTTTACGACAGCAAAGAGAAAGCGATCTATATTCGCAGAATAAAGCTGCTTGAAAGCAGCATTGATTCGAGCTTTTTCAAGGGTGATCTAGCACCGGTTACAGATACAGTCATGCGCGTTGTGGCTCAGATGCTGGAAACCATGCCAGTGTACCGTTTGGATGAAACCAAGCTGGCGCAGCGCATGTTTGGGATGGTGCCTATGGACGTGCGCGTAGCACCGGGCCGTCTAGAATTTGTGATGGCTGACGAATAAAAGGCTGCAGTTGAAGCGGAGTCAGAAAAAAACTCTGGCTCCGCTCCTGTGGTCTATCAGGCTGACAGTCTCGCGCAGATTGCTTCACCAATGGCTTGAGTTCCACGCCGCGCACCGGAATTTTCCGCCAAGTCTGCGGCCACTGCGTCGAATAGCTCCTTACCTGCCGCTGCCATCACCGGATCTTTCCGGCCAAACCATTCCAGCATGCGAGCAGCGGTAAATAACATGGCAGTTGGATCTGCTAAGCCTTGCCCTGCAATGTCTGGAGCGCTGCCATGAGTGGGCTCAAACATAGAGGGCATGTTTGGGTCTGTTGGGTTTAGGTTGCAGGATGGGGCTACGCCCATGCCGCCAGATAACACGGCGGCCAAATCCGTAAGGATATCTCCCTGCAAGTTGCTGGCAACCACCACGTCAAATGCCCAGGGGCTTTGTACGAACTTCATACAAGCTGCATCTACCAGTTCATGGTGGGTTGCTACGTCAGGAAACTCTTGGCTGATCTCCTCAAACGCCTCGGTATACATATCACCCCAGTAACGCAGAGCATTGCGTTTGGTGATCAAGCACACCTGACTTTCACAGGTGCTGCCATCAAGCTTGCGGAATTCCCGGGTGCGGCCTTCGTTTGCCCGCTCCGTTGCTCTAGCACGAGCTTGCTCAAAACCATAGCGGATAATGCGATTGGTGGCCTTGCGGGTAAACACCTCCATTTGGGTCGCAATTTCATCCTCGGTTCCCTTGCGCAAGCGCCCACCTTGACTCACATACTCACCCTCGGAATTCTCCCGAATAACCAACATGTCTATATCTTTTGCACGCTCATCAGCAAGATACTGGCGAGCGCCGGGCAGCAGGCGCGCTGGCCGTTCACACACCCATTGATCGAAGCCCTTACGCATTTCCAGCAAAGGTGCCAGTGAAACGCTGTCTGTCAGCAAGTAGCGGTTGGGGTCATCCAGAGGCCCTGGATCACCCAGCGCGCCAAGTAATATAGCGTCGTAGGCTTTGAGCTGGATTAATGCGTCCTCGGGCATGGATTCACCATGTTCTTGATGCCAAGCATGGGATGGCCATGGAAAATGAGTCCACTCAAGAGCGAGATTGTGCTTGGTTCGCAGGGTTTCCAGGCAGCGTATGGCTTCCCCCACAACTTCCGGGCCAATTCCGTCGCCGGGTGTAACGGCAATGCGGGTCGTTTGGGCCATTTTGGAGACTCCTTTTCAAATTGACTGGTATGGATAACCAACCCAGTTTAGTCAGGGAAACCGGGGTTGCCACCGGTGAAGGCAAGAAAGCCGTTTTACCCGCCTGCAACCCGGCGCTATAGTGTGTCCTCAATTCGCGCACTCGCGTAATTTTATAGGGTCTACTTACTACAGGAAGGCAGCTTTGCTTTACCGACTTCTTACCGTTATTGGCGGCTTGGTATTTGTGGCAGCGCTTTTTGCGCTGGTGTGGTTTTTCTGCAAGAAGTTCCTGCAGCGTCAGGGCGTTATCGATAACCTTTCAGGCCGAACCACTGAACTTGCCACCTGGACCTTTGCTGGCATGAGCATAGGGCTGGTGTTTGCTGTGGTGGGCGCTTTTCTACTCGGCCCCTGGGCATTTTACCGCACCCTGCGCGGCCACGGAGTTGATATCTCCGATGGCGCAGCCATCTGGTGGGGGTTTGGAATTGTGTTGGCCTCGCTCGGTATTACCGCCATTTGTTTCTTCGGCTTTCTGGTGGCTGTGGGGGCCTACTGAATCGCCTTCAGCTGCTCCCGAAACCAAATGAGAGCCGGTTCCTGACCGTAGGCAGTGTGCCAGTACAGATGCACATCCACTGAAGGCAAGTCGGCTGGCGGGTTCATTATGGTGATGTTTGCCCGCTCGGAAATAATCTGGGCGTAGGTTTCCGGCATAGTCAGCAACATATCCGTTCCTTCGACCACCCGGCAGGCGGCGTAATAGTGCTGGCAGCGCAGGCGGATGCTGCGCTGAACCCCTAGCCTTGATAATTCAAAATCCTCAATCCCCGGCCCTTCAGCGCGTGATGAAACCAACACGTGCTGCGCTGAAAGGTATCCGTCCATGTTCAGCGTGTTTTCTGCCAGCGGATGTCCCTCCCGAGCCAGAACCACAAGTCTGTCCTGCCTGAGAAGTTCATGGGATGTATGGTTGCTGACGGGCAGCAAAACATCCACAGCAAAGTCCAGTTTGCCTGCGGCCAATTGCGTTTCCATATCCCGTCGGGGAATGCGCTTGCTAGCTATTTCGAGTTCAGGGTAGGGGTTTAATCGCTGCATAAGCGGCGGCAGAAACGTTGACTCAAGAACATCCCGTAGCCCCAAAGAATAGGTTTTGCGCTGGTTCGCAGGGTCAAACGCGTGGAACTGATTCACCGCGCCCTGAATTTGGGTAAGTCCCGGTTTCATGGATTCCAGAAAACGTCGGGCCAAAGGTGTCGGCACCATTTGGTTGCCCTGACGGGTGAACAGAGGGTCGTCAAAATGGTCCCTCAGTCGAGACAGCGAATGGCTAACGGCAGGCTGGGTGAGGTGTAACGCCTTCGCCGCCCGGGTAAGACTGCCTTCCCGGTATATCGTGTCAAATACATGCAGCAAATTGAGATCCAAACGAGTCCCGGCCATAGTCAGTTAGCTCTAGTTGAATAAGTATTTCTGATAGTAAACGATAAGAATAATTCAGTCGCGTAATAGTGTAGGCAACCTTAGACTGACCTAATCGTGCTTAAACTTCATGCACTGTTTGCTAGTCTAAAATCGCTGTTCAATTTCTGAGAGGGTTCGGCAATGGATTTCAGTATCTCCGAGAAAGGTCAGGATTATCTCAAGCGTGTAAAAGCGTTTATGGCGGAAGAGATTTTCCCGGTTGAAGCCCAGTACCACAAAGAGCTGGCATCTCTTGAAAATCGCTGGGTTGTGCTGCCCATCATCAAGGAATTGAAGGAAAAGGCCAAAGCCCAAGGCCTCTGGAACATGTTCTTCCCGGATGAAAAGCATGGTTGCGGCTTACTCAACTCCGACTACGCACTGATTGCAGAAGAAACCGGTCGCAGCTTTATCGCGCCTGAAATCTTCAACTGCAATGCGCCAGACACCGGCAACATGGAAGTGCTTATTCACTACGGTTCTGAAGAGCAAAAGGCAGAATGGCTGCCCCGCCTGCTCAGCGGTGAAATCCGCTCTGCCTTCTGCATGACCGAGCCTGCAGTAGCCTCTTCTGACGCCACCACTATGGAAGCAACCGCTATTGTTGAAGGTGACGAAGTGGTGCTCAATGGTCGCAAGTGGTGGAGCACCGGCATTGGCCACCCAGACTGCAAAGTGGCTATCTTTATGGGTCTTTCAGACCCCGATGCCCACAAACACCGTCGTCATTCCATGGTATTGGTACCGCTCGATGCACCGGGCGTAAAGATTGAACGTATGCTCCCCGTATTCGGCGAATACGACGAACCTTACGGCCACGGCCAGGTGCTGTTCGAAAACGTTCGCCTGCCCAAAAGCGCCTTCATCGCAGGCCCCGGCCGTGGCTTCGAAATCGCCCAAGGCCGCCTCGGGCCAGGCCGAGTACACCACTGCATGCGCGCTATCGGCGCCGCAGAGCGCACGCTGGAGTTGTTGGTGAAGCGTTCATTGAGCCGCGAAGCCTTTGGGCGCCCGTTGGCTAAGCTCGGTGGCAACCCGGACATCATTGCCAACGCCCGTATGTCCATTGAACAGGCGCGTTTACTGACCCTGAAATGTGCCTGGGCTCTGGACACCAAAGGTATTGCCGGAGCTATTCAGGAAGTCGCCATGATCAAAGCCGTGATCCCCAACATGCTGCAAACCATTGTGGATCAAGCCATCCAGATTCACGGTGGTGCCGGTGTGAGCGATGACGACTTCCCGCTTACCCAACTATTCGCCTATGCTCGTGTATTACGCTTGGCAGATGGTCCGGATGAAGTGCATCGCGCAACAGTTGCTAGACTGGAACTGCGTAAATACAAAAGCTGACGGCCAGCGAAAATGATGAGAGGAGCCGCCGGAGGGACGGGTTGATGAAACTGTGCGGAGCCATGGATGGCGGAGCCAAGCGTACAAGGACGTATCCACAGCGTGTTTCAGCAACCCGTCCCTCCGGCGGCTCCACCATACTCCAATGCTTAGGTGCTGTTTTTCAATAACAAACAACGGACAAACCCATGACACAAAGAGTATTCGTAACCGGCGGCGCAAGCGGCCTTGGCCGAGCCATTGCACTGCGTTATGCCAGAGAAGGTGCCAAGGTTTGCATCGGCGACATCAATCCAGAACAGGGCGCTGGTGTAGAACAGGAAATTAACAATGCTGGTGGCGAAGGCTACTTTGTTGAATGTGATGTGCGACGGCTAACAGATCTGGAAAAAATCTGCGCCGATCTCACCGAAAAGTGGGGTGGGGTGGACGTAGTGGTAAACAACGCAGGTGTGGCCTCTGCTGGCTCCATTGAAGACACCACCATGGCCGATTGGGAGTGGATTATCGACATCAACGTGCTGGGCGTTGTGCGTGGCTGTAAAGCATTTACACCGCAGTTCAAAAAGCAGGGCTCAGGAACCTTCGTGAACATCGCCTCCATGGCGGGCCTTATGCTTGCGCCGCTGATGGACAGCTACAACGTATCCAAAGCCAGTGTTATAGCATTGTCAGAAACCTTGCGGCAGGAACTGCGTGGTGATGGCATACACGTAAGCTGCGTATGCCCAGCGTTTTTCCAGACAAACCTCACTCAGAGCATGCGTTCGGACATTCCCGGAATTCAGCAGAACGTGAACAAGCTGATGAAGCGTTCAACAATCACTGCCGATCAGGTTGCCGACGATATCGTTCGCTCGGTAAAGAAAAATGACTTCTGGGTACTGCCCCATGTGAAAGAGCGCCGCTTGTGGATACTCAAGCGTTATGCTCCTGCGGTGTTTGACAAGCTCATGTACGAAGAAAGTAAACGCTGGATGAAAAAGATGGGCAACAAGGCCAAAGCCTGACCAGCACCCGGGAACAAAAGGAGAGAGATGAATGACCCAGATTGATCAGGCACAAGATATTCGCGAAGGTGAAGAACTGGATCTTGCAGCAGTAGATCACTTCATGAAAGGGGCCATCCCCAATCTGACCGGTGAGCCAGTCATCCGCCAATACCCGGGGGGCGCCTCCAACCTGACGTATCAGGTGGACTATGGCGACCGATCATTTGTTTTGCGTCGCCCACCGTTTGGGAAAATTGCAAAATCTGCCCACGACATGCTGCGCGAAGCGAAAGTAATGCAAGCGCTGAAACCTGTTTACCCCTATGTGCCCGACATAATCGCCATTTGCGATGATCATGATGTGCTGGGGTGCGATTTTTATGTCATGGAGCGAATGAAAGGCATCATTTTGCGCCAAGACTTCCCGGACGATCTGGAGTTAAACGAAGCCGATACGCGCAAACTGTGCCTGAGTGTGATCGACAAGATGGTAGACCTGCACCGTGTTGACGCCAAAGCCGCAGGTCTCGATTCTCTGGGGAAGGGCGAGGGCTACGTTGAGCGACAAATCGGTGGCTGGAGCGACCGATTCCGCAAGGCTCGCACTGATGACGTTGGCGACTTCGAGGAGGTGATGACTTGGCTCAGCGAAAAAATGCCGAACGATATTGCGCAAGTTGTTATCCATAACGACTTCCGTTTCGACAATGTGGTACTGAACCCAGACAACCCTTTTGAAGTGATCGGTGTATTGGATTGGGAAATGGCCACCATTGGTGATCCGCTGATGGATCTGGGCAACACGCTGGCCTATTGGATTGAGGCGGACGACGAAGGGCCGTTCCAGATGCTGCGCCGCCAACCCACCCATCGTGCAGGCATGCTTACCCGTAAGGAAGTGGTGGCGTACTACATGGAGAAGTCGGGCTTTCGGGCAGAGAACTTCGATTTCTATGAGATCTACGGGCTGTTCCGATTGGCGGTGATCGTGCAGCAGATCTATTACCGCTTCTACCACGGCCAAACCAGTGACAAGCGCTTTGCAGCGTTTGGTCATGCGGCGAACTACCTTGAAAAGCGCTGCAAGCGTTTGATCTCGGAGAGCTCGCTTTAATGGCTACTGTTTACTTGGTGCGCCATGGCCAAGCCAGTTTTGGTAAAGAGAACTATGACCAACTTTCCAAAAAGGGCTGGGAACAAGGCAAGGTTCTTGGGCGATGGATGGCCGGTAAATTCGAACCGGCAGCGATTTTTGGCGGCGACTTACAGCGTCACCGGGAAACCGTAGAGGCCATTGCTACCGGGTACGGAGCTAGTCTGCCGGATATGCAGGTTGCTCGGGGCTTTAACGAATTTGATCACGAGTCCATCGTAAATTGTTACCGTCCCCAGTGGCGTGATCGGCAGGTCATGGCAAAAGAACTCGCTGCGTCCACAAAGCCCGCAGCAGCCTTTCAGAAGGCATTTGTTGAAGCTGTTCGCCGCTGGGCCTCCGGTCAGCACGATGCCGAATACGATGAAACCTGGGCAGATTTCCAAGCACGGGTTCTCGCGGCCTTTGACGAAATGATCGAGTATGCGGACGGCGGCGATGTTCTGGTGTCCACATCCGGCGGCCCCATCGCCGTTATGTGTCAGCATCTTCTAAGCCTAAGCGACGAGCGGGCATTAGGGTTGAACGAAGTCATTGCCAACACCAGCGTTACCCGTGTGCTTTACTCCTCAGGGCGCCGCAGCCTGTCTGTTTTCAATAACTATAGCCACCTTGAAGCGGAAGACCCCGCTCTGGTGACGTTCCGATAACGAATTGAGGTGAACGAATGAGTAAGAAAGACCTGTTTGACCTGACCGGGAAAACCGCCCTAATCACCGGTGCCAGCCGTGGAATTGGCGAGAGCATCGCGCGCACGCTGGCAGATTATGGCGCCCATGTGATTGTAACCAGCCGCAAGATTGACGGTTGTGAAGCTGTAGCCAGCAGTATTCGCGAGGCTGGTGGCAGTGCTGAAGCCTATGCCTGCCACATTGGCGAGATGGATCAGATTGAAGCCATTTGGGCTCATATCGAAAAAGAGCACGGCAAGTTGGATATTCTGGTGAACAACGCCGCCGCCAACCCGTATTTCGGCCCGATTGAAGACACAGATCTTGGAGCCTTCCAAAAAACCGTCGACGTAAATATTCGCGGTTATTTCTTCATGTGTGCCCGTGGCGCGCAACTGATGAAGAAAAACGGTGGTGGTTCGATCATTAACGTAGCCTCGGTAAACGGTGTGAATCCTGGGCACTACCAAGGGATTTACTCGGTCACCAAAGCGGCGGTTATCTCCATGACTAAATCGTTTGCGATGGAGCTGGGCCAGCAAAATATTCGCGTGAATGCCTTGCTGCCAGGCCTTACCGATACCAAGTTTGCCAGCGCTTTGACCTCTAACGAAGCCATCAAGAAACAAGCTATGGCGCACATCCCCATGAAGCGGGTGGCGGATCCCAGTGAAATGGCGGGCACGGTGCTCTATCTGGCATCAAGCGCTTCCAGCTACACCACGGGCGCCTGCATCAATGCAGACGGTGGTTATCTTACAATCTAATCATTGGTTAGATTGCATTGCGACTTCCGGGCCCGGCTTGCAGGTAAGGGCTTTGAAGTCGCCGTTTAATTCCGATGTGCGTTGGGCCAAGTGATCAAGTTGTGAAGGCTGGCTTGCGTGTAGAAGATCCTGAACTAATGAAGACATGGCCTCCATGCTTTCATCCATTCTTTGCGCGTAGGCATCGCCACGGCCTGCTTCCGGATTATTGATCAACTCACTGATTTCTTGTTCAAAGCCCGGGGCCCGGCGATTCTCCAGTGCTTCCAGCAGTGCCTTTTGCCAGTTTCTGCGGCCCTCAAGCCAGATTTTGGTTTGTCCTGTGCGGCTTTCGGACCAGTTTTTGACGATTGTTTGTTGGCTATCGTTCAAATTGCCTAGCCAACGCTCAACTCGTTCTATTGTCCGTTCCGCTCTTGCTTGCGCAATTGTTTCAGCATTACCAGCCAGAAATTCTTCTTCCAACTCCCGGTGATTGTCTTCCATGTTGCCCGCCAGCTCGCGGACCTGTTCATCATTTAGGCTGGAGAGAAGGTTAATGGCAACGGGGGTTATTCTCTGCATCAAAGGCGGAAAGAAGCTAACAAGTTGATCCTGAAGGCGACCAACAGCCTCGGAGGTCGGTTTGCCGGAAGCCAGATCATTGTCGATATTACTGAGCCAATCTCGGTAGCGCGGCAGCTCAGTGCTACAGTGCCATTGCTTTAACTTCTCAATGTCTGCATTTAGCTGTTGCTCTTGAGCTTGAGAGAGCGAAATAAAATCCTCAACCCACCAGACAATGCCCCAGTCGGCGTAACGGTACGCCAATCGCGTTGAGCTGCACCCGGAAAGAAACAGAATTGTGACAAGTAAGAGTGCTGCCGTTCGTATGCAATTTACTTTGGATAAATGTCCATACTGATCCATAAGGCGCCTTGCTCGGTAAAAAAGCCTATCGAAAAATGATTGCAAGCTTACTATTATGTCTTGCCTTGGTAGGTACAGTGTACGACACCCCGAAGCTTTCAGATGTAGCTATTAAAAGGCCAGTGTCCAGATCAGGAGAGTTCATGAGCCGAATTAAACCCGCCCGTTTGCGACAGCTAGTGTTCGGATTTTATATGTCTGGAATGATGTCCCTATTGATGTCCGGGGTCATCACCTTCATCAACACAGGGATGGATAGCGCCTTTTTGTATCGTTGGATTCCAGCCTTTTTGGTGGCATGGGCAGTCGCATTTCCGCTGGTAACTTTCATCGCACCTGTTGCGGTGAAACTTACGGAGATGACCTTGGGATCGCGCCTTAAAGATAGTAAGAGTGCGTAAGGTAACTACCCCGGGGCTAAGCCGGGGTTGTTTGTTTTACTGGATGGATGTACTTGAGCTTCCAGAGCTGGATCTTGATAGAGCCGTTCCCGTAGGCGGTTGGAAGTGCAGTGAATAGAGAATTCGATCAAGCACAGCCTGCCCATTCCACGCCGGGTCATTATTCACCATGCCCACAACAGCCCAAGTTGTGTTGTTCTCGTCTCGCGTAAAGCCCGCAATAGAGCGAACATTTTCAAGGTAACCGGTTTTAATGCGGCCTTCTCCGTCCATTCCGGTATTACGAAGACGCCGTGCCATGGTTCCGTCCATAGCGATAATAGGCATGGAGGCCATAAGGTCTGACGAGTAGGGGCTATTCCAAGCGTGTTGTAGGATTTTGGTACCCTGTCTTGCAGTAATTCGACCATGACGTGTTAGGCCAGCCCCATTGTCGATGACCATACCTGCGGTATCGATGCCCTTTTTCTCAAGCCAATCGTATATAACGCGTATGCCGGCAACGCGGTCATCGCTTTCGTTATCCAGCCGGTTTTGGGCGCCAATAGTCAGCAACAACTGCCGTGCCATCACGTTACTGCTCCACTTATTGATGTCCCGTACCATGGTCACCAAATCGGGTGAGGTGGTTTTCATCACTAGCCGTGCCGTTTCCGGCGTTGTTCCGGTTTGGTTTCCGCCTGACACAATAATGCCCATCTCGCCAAGCAGAGAACGAATCATCGAAGCGCTGTATTGCTCGTGGGGCAATAAAGAGAAATAGGCTGTCGTGCGGCATCCCTGTGGCAATTTGCCCGTTACTCGCACGGTTACCTGTCCACCATCTTGCACCACGGGCTGCCAATCAAAATTCCGACGTGCGGGGCAGGGCCCTTCAGGTACAGCAGTTACACGGTTGTCGATAACAACCTCGCTTAAAGCAGGTGTGCTCCAAGCTTGGGTGCCGCGCTCATCTGCCCGAATTTGAAAGTGCAAAAGGTTGAGGTTGGTGAGGTAAGCCGATGGCTCAACCAAAAACGGTGCGTATGGATTGCTGCCATTGTCAGCAAATGCAGGAAAGCCCCCATCCACCTTGAAGTAGCTGCCATCCAGAACGAGATTGCCCTCGATGCGGTTTACACCCATATCGCGAAGTTCCCGCAGGGTTGCCCATAATCGCTCGAAGGTCAGTTTTGGATCGCCGCCAAAACGCACATACAGGTTCCCTTTAAGGGTATCGCCTACCATTTGTCCGTCTGTCAGAAAATCGGTATCCCAGTGATGAGTAGGGCCAAGGATTTCCAGCGCTGCATAGGTGGTGATCACCTTCATAATCGAGCCGGGGCTCATAGGTATATCGGCATTGATATGCTGGTCAAGCCCCGGACCGTTCAGCGGCACCGCGGCCATGCTCAATGCTTCGTCGCTGTTAAGGGATTTTGTGGCGTAATCTTGCATCTGGCTGGCCCAAAGGCGATTACTGCTGTAGCTCTTATCGTCGCCATCCGCAGCCAGCGCAGAAGGCAGATGCGCCAGACCCGGTGCTAGTGCGATAGCTGTAGCAAGGATCAAGGCTGGGCGCCGTATTTTACGGCGGATATTTCCTGCGCTATTCGTATGCGGCATACCCGAGATTACCATGTTGGCCAGGCTATGAAATGTGCGGATAGATCCGCTGATTAAACAATAGCCCATCTTTGTTCATTGTACTATGCAGAAAACCTCTACATGACGTTAATAAATGCCAGTAGACTGCTTGTTTGTATTGGAGTTTGTCACAGCGTGTAAGTTGCGTTGCTGTCAGTATCCGACAGCAACGTCAGCCAATGTAAAAGCTACATGTTTGGTGATAATGATGAAGTTTTCAACAGAGGAATTGCTCTATGCTTAATATGTTGGCCCATCACGCAAATGTGCTTGGTTCTGTGGCAACGTCATCGCTAACGGCCTGGCGCGGGTGTCTTGTAGTAAAGGCTGTTGCGCAACCTGAGCAACCCTTGGTGCTTTACGACATGGAAGGTTGCCCATACTGTCGGCGAGTTCGCGAAGCATTGACCGCGCTCAACCTTGATGTACAAATTCGACCCTGCCCTAAGGGCGGGCGAGTTTTTCGGCCGCAGGCTGAAGCGACGGGGGGCAAGCAGCAATTCCCTTTGCTGGTTGACCGTAATACCGAAACCGTGATGTACGAGTCGGAAGCCATTATCGAGTACCTTTTCCGCCAATATGCACAGCGGCCGGTGCCCGGCTATTATCGTGAGCGCGTTTGGCAGCCGGTTTTGGGCTCGATGGCCTCTGTTGCCAGTGCTATGAGAGGATTGCGAGCCAATGCAGGAAAGCGGCCAGAGCAACCGCTGCATTTGTGGAGTTTTGAGGGCAGTCCATTCTCTCGTTTGGTGCGCGAGAAACTGTGCGAGTTGGAACTTCCATACACTCTGCATAATTTGGGTAAAGAACACTGGACTGAAATTGGCCCTGCCAAGCAACGTCTCAAGCCCGGGCCCTATAAGCCTATAGCTGGCGGCAAGCGTGATGCTTTTTTCAAGGCTCACGGTCGAGTGCAGGTGCCTTACCTTGAAGACCCGAATACCGGTGAAGGGTTGTTTGAGTCTGCGCGCATACTGGACTACCTGACCGCGCAATATGGTTAAAACACGTCAGCGTTCACTCTGTTTCATGGGCAATTAGACGGGTATCATAGCCTGCTATCGAGCAGAAGCTTGAGAGCAGCAAGATCCAATCAGTTAGGATGTTTATGTATACCGGTCAGTGCCTGTGTGGCGATATTACCTTTGAATATGAAGGCCCTCTGGGGCCTATCTCTCTCTGCCATTGCAGCCAGTGTCGCCGTGCTCATGGCAGTGCTTTTTCTGCCAGTTCTCCGGTTCAGAAGGTTCGTTTTCGGTTCCTATCGGGAGAAGAGCAACTTACCGAGTACGAATCGCGTCCGGGAAAGTACCGGGCATTTTGTCGCCGCTGTGGCAGCCACCTGTATAGCCGGGTGGATGCAATAACGGGTATTCTCCGCTTGCGTGTTGGCGTCATTAACGAGCCTCTGGGCAAAGGCCCTGCGCAGCATGTTTATACTGGCTCAAAATCCGACTGGTTTGAAATTACCGATACGGTTGCTCAGTACGAAAAAACCGAGCGTACCGGTGACCCTCATTGAGCCGGTACAATCCGGTAGACTTTGCCTTCTGGCGAGTCGGTGAGTAACCACAACTCGCCATCTGGGCCAGCTCGAACGTCGCGTATTCGTTCTTTCAGGTTGGTGAGTAAATCTTCCTCGTTAGTGACCCGTCCGTTTTCGATTTCCAAGCGCACCAGTTTGCGCAACTTGAGAGCACCTACGAACAAGTTGCCTTGCCATTCAGGAAATTCGGAGCCGGTGTAAAAGGCCATGCCTGACGGTGCAATGGATGGATCCCAGTAGTGTAAGGGCTGCGCCATGCCTTCTTTTGCGGTATCCAGAGTGATCGGAAGTCCAGAGTAACCTATGCCGTAGGTTATTTCGGGCCACCCGTAATTCGTACCGGCTGTTAAGATATTGATTTCGTCACCGCCGCGCGGGCCGTGCTCGTGAGTCCAGATATCACCGGATTCCGGGTGTACGGTCATGCCCTGAATATTGCGGTTTCCCCAAGTGAACAGTGTGTCCTTGGTGCCTTTGTCATCAAGTCCTGGATTACCGGGCGCCGGCTTACCATTGACGGTTATGCGGTGAACCCCACCCGCACCGTCTTGTGTGTCTTGAGCCCGATCCATCTCACCGCGGTCGCCAACGGATATATAGAGGTAACCGGATGCGTCAAAGGCCATTCGCCCGCCAAAGTGGCGCGACGTATTGGAGCGGGGCAGGGCTTCAAAAATCACCACTACCTCTTTTAACTGCCCGTTTTCAATCACCGCGCGAGCGACCCGTGTTGTCATCCCCTTGCGGGAGCTGTGGGCGTAACTAAGGAACAGAGTTCTGTTTTCTTGGAAATCTGGGTGCAGGAGAACATCGAGCAACCCGCCCTGACCGGATACAGCGAGTGATGGAAGGCCGCGTACAGCTTGGGGTAGCAGTTCGCCATTTTGAATAACGCGCAGTCGCCCCGCTCTTTCTGTAACGAGCACAGAGCCATCTGGCAGAAACGCCAAGCTCCAAGGGTGCTCAAGACCCGTGGTAACGGTTTCCAGCTTGAAGTGAGTATTCTCGCTGGTGAATGTTTGGCCCGTTGAAACAATTGGCAGCCATAACAAAAGTAGACTGCTGAGTGTGATAAATGATCGGACAGAGAGCATTTTCGTCCCCTTTTCTATTGCAAATGATAATCAATATCATTAATATATTTTTGTGCTCAGCTAACATGCAGGAGCACAAACATTCCATACGGTCTGTTTACACCATAAGCTCAGGGAGATACAGCTATGACGGCAGAGCAGGAAATGATTGAAGGGCTAAAACTTGCGGCAGGCGCCGGCCTTTTCGTTGCTTTAGTGGTTGCCGGGCTTGCGGTTGCGCTGTAACCATCGATCCAATTTATCAGCGAATTCTTTGCGATCGGTTTGACTGAACGGCGCTGCGCCTCCGGTAACTTGCCCGGCGTTGCGCATTTCTTCCATGAAATTCCTCATCGCCAGACGTTGACGGATATTTTCTTTAGTAAAAGCTTGGCCCCTTGGATTAAACACATCTGCGCCTTTCTCAATAGCCTCGGCCGCCAAGGGGATGTCTTGGGTAATTACGAGGTCACCCGGGCTCAGCTGGTCCATAATCTCGTTATCCGCCACATCGAAACCCTGCATAACCTGTCTAGACTTTATATAGGGGCTCGGCGGTAGCTTGATCACATGGTTGGCGATGAAGGTCGTTTGCACCTGCCAGCGAGTTGCGGCGCGACAAAGTATTTCCCGTATGGGGACAGGGCAGGCGTCAGCATCGACCCAGATTGGCATAGCAGATTCCTCGAAATAGTTGATTTTGGTTACTGAGTTTACCTTTAGTTGATCAGGGCTCCCAGCCCCCGGATTTGCAGGGGTGTTGGTGGTATAATCCCTTCAAATTCATTTACAGGAGCCTCCGATGTCCCAACTACCGCCTTGCCCTCAGTGTGGATCTGAATATACCTATGAAGATGGTGTTCAGCTGATTTGCCCTGAGTGCGCTCACGAATGGACAGAAGCCGAGGCGGCAGCGAAGGCCGAAGGTAAAGTTGTGAGAGATGCTAACGGCAACGAGCTTCAGGATGGAGACGCGGTAACCGTTATTAAGGATTTGAAGGTTAAGGGTTCAAGCTTGGTTGTTAAGGTTGGCACCAAGGTTAAGAGCATTCGTCTGGTTGAGGGTGACCACGATATTGATTGCAAAATTGATGGCATTGGCGCCATGAAGCTTAAGTCTGAGTTTGTTAAAAAGGCCTGATGCCGGCAGCCCCCTAATATTGTCTCGCTCGCTGCGACTATTCGACGCACTCCATTCCTTGCGTTGAGTTGAACTGAAAGCAACACTGTTAGCCTTCTGCTTGCAGTTCCTGACATCAGTCATTTTCAGATTAACCGTAGCGATGCGAGATACCATGATAAAACGAATCCTTTTTCTTATTGTAGCCAGCACAATGGCCCTCCCAGCTTTCATCAGTGGTGCGGTGGCCCATGAGTACTCTCATGGGAGCGTTGAAATTGATCACCCTTGGAGCCGACCAACCCCGCCGGGCACGCCCATGGGAGTCGGCTATCTGGTTATCAAGAACCATAGTGACGCTGATATAACGCTGGTGGGCGCAAGCACGCCAAGGGCCGATCGTGTTTCAATCCACGAAACGCTTATGAAAGACGGTGTGATGCGCATGCAATCACTTAAAAGCGGGCTGACTATATCGGCAGGGGAGGTTGTGGAACTCAAACCCCATAGCTATCACCTGATGCTGGAGAAGCTGGTTGAACCGCTAAAGGCGGGAGAGCGCATTCCCCTCAGACTGGAATTCAAGGGGGCGGACGCGATGGATGTGGAACTCAGTGTACAGTCGCTAGACGCTGACATGGGGCAGAAAGAAATGGATCATTCCGGGCACAACATGGAGCATTGACCCTGTTATTCTGGGTGGCCAGTGGCGTTTCCAGTGTGCAAGGTATGCTATAGAAACGTCACGGGCACCGTATTGATTTCTGTGTGCTTACGAGCAACCGCCACAACAAACACCCGGATCCCCGTGCTTTCCTTTTTTGGGGGAGCTTTCCGAAGCGGCAACGGAAGCTTCTGAGCTTTCTTGCGCCGCGCCAGCATTCAGCTTTTCAGCTTCTGCCTTATCGGTATTTTTGGGGCTGGTTACTTCCTTAAATAATTGCGTCATAGAATGATTTCCTGCCGTTAAGAGCCGTTTGATATGCTCAGAATGTTAAGCGTCATTTTAGATGAATGTTATTGGTATTTTTGGTGCCAGTCAACGTGTGTTTTTCGGAATCTAGGTTTTGCTTGAAGGGGCAGGTGCGTCTATTCTAGGTAGGCGGTAGTGTTGCGCAGACACCTTTGCATGCAGGCTGAACTATCTTGCTAGCCCGCGTTGGACAGAGAGCGTTCTTGTTGGTGGGGCAGATAGTTAAATAACTAGGGATTTTTGAACTCATGGAAAGCAATGCAGCCGTGCCTGATTCCTCGCATCACAATGAGCGCAGGCCCCAGTTCTGGCGCGTAGCCCGCCTAACCTGCCAACTTGCAGGCGCTGTAGATGTTTCCTTTTTCTTCTTGTTCCACATTCTAGGGTCCCCCATTTTGGCGTGGGTCAACGTTATCAGTGTGTCTATGTACGTTGCCGCATACTACGCATTAGGGCGCCAGCAGAATCGTTTGGCTATCCGGCTCATTTGGATTGAGGTTATTGTTCATTCTGCCTTAGGTACTGTTCTGATCGGCTGGGGTAGCGGCTTCCATTATTACCTTCTTATGTTTATTCCTGCCTTGTTCGTTACCATGCCCCTCAAGGGTGCGGCTCTTTCATTGGTCGGGCTTTGGGGGTATTACGTAGGTCTGGATATTCTGATGTGGTTTATTGCGCCCATTCAGCCCGTATCATCCGGTGCCTTGTTGGGCGTTCACCTGTTTAACCTGAGCATTGTGTTTGCCATGTTCAGTTACCTATCTTTTTTCTATCTGAGCATGGTGCTTTCAGCCCAGCGAAAACTTCGTCGGTTGGCGACTATAGATCCGTTAACAGGGCTACTTAATCGGAGCCACGGAAGCGAGTTGGCAGAAAAGGAAATTGCACGGTTCCACCGGGAAGGGCACCCGGTGTCGTTTATGTTGCTCGACGTGGATCACTTTAAATTGGTCAACGATCGTTACGGGCATGAAATGGGAGATAGGGTACTTGCCAAGATCGCGCAGTTAATATCGGCGCAGCTACGAACCCAAGACCTTGTAGCTCGCTGGGGTGGTGAAGAGTTTTTGATCATTCTGCCAACTACGAGTATCGAGAGTGCCTTGTCCAGCGCGGAAAGAGTGCGAGATGCGCTTTGCAGTTATGACTGGAAAGCTATCGATGGAATGGCAATGAATGTCACTATCAGCGTGGGCGTTAGCGAATTTTTTGAAGGTGACGATATAGCTTCTGTTATTCGCCGTGCAGATCAGGCGCTTTACCGTAGCAAGGCTGGGGGTAGGAATAGGGTTGAGCGGGAGGAGGTTTTAGAGCAATAAAACACTGATCTCCAGATAGCAAAAAGGCAGCCGAAGCTGCCTTTTTCTAACGTTGTCTGTTAATTAAACAGCAACAACGTTCTCAGCCTGAGGACCTTTCTGGCCCTGAGTCACGGTGAAGTCAACTTGCTGGCCTTCAGCCAGAGTCTTAAAACCGCCGCCCTGAATAGCGCTGTAGTGAACAAATACGTCGGGGCCGCCTTCACGAGTGATAAAGCCAAAACCTTTTGCTTCGTTGAAAAACTTAACAGTACCGGTAACAGTAGACATAATATAATCCTGAATTCAATCTTTTAAAATGCCGCCAGATCATCATTTTGATGGCTGGTCAGCGATATGCGGAAACAAAAAACGGGCGTGATCAAAAACAGGACGTACAACTACTGGAATGCGTCATATTGATGAAGTGCTTTGCTAAATCTTTCCAACGAGGGCCACTTTACCTGCTGGTTAATGAAAAGCAAAGAACTTTCTTGTACGTATAAACCCGACATTTCTAGCAACATAGGGTATGTTTGCGTCTGCGTTTCAGAAATTGCGTAAATCAACAGAGGAGTATTGTCTTGTCTGAGTTATCCACCTACGAAAGTTTTGCCGTCAGCGTTGAAAGCAAGATTGCCCATGTTCAGTTCAATCGCCCGGAATCGCTGAACTCCATGAACAAAGCTTTTTGGCTTGAGCTGCCCCGTTGCATGCAGGATATTGAAGCGAACACCGATGCTCGAGTAATTGTGGTGTCATCTACGGGGAAGCACTTTTCTGCGGGAATGGATCTTGGTGTCTTTACAGACCCCAAAGCGGTACCTATGAGTGGTGACCCCGGCCGCATGGCAGAAAACTTGCGGCGGGTTGTAATGCAGCTTCAAGACACCTTAACGTCGTTGGAAACTGTGCGTCTGCCAGTACTGGCGGCCATACATGGAGGCTGTATAGGCGGTGCATTGGATTTGGTGTGTGCGGCAGATAGCCGCTACTGCACGGAAGATGCGTACTTCACCATCAAGGAAACCGAGCTTGGCATGACAGCCGATGTGGGCACGTTACAAAGGCTGCCCAAGCTGATGCCGGAAGGCGTTGTACGCGAACTCGCATACACTGGGCGCAAACTGACTGCGCAAGAAGCGAATAGGTTGGGTTTTGTGAATGCGGTTTACCCTGACCAGCAATCTTTGGTTGCCGGTGTAATGGAGATTGCCGCTAAAATTGCAGCCAATTCACCGTTGGCGGTTACGGGTTGTAAAGAGATGCTCAATTACAGCCGCGATCACACGGTAGCGGATAGCCTGAAGTACATGGCTACCTGGCAAGCAGGTATGTTCCGCCCGACTGATATGATGAAAACCTTCCAAGCGAAAGCCCAGAAGCAAACGCCTCAGTATGATGACCTCTTTCCTGTGAAGGGGTTGTTTGAAAAATAAATGGCAGTGAAGAGCCCGAATAAATCAAAAATTACTCCAATTGCCGCCCTGATATTTCAGGGTGGGATTGGGGTTGTCGGGTTTTTGGTTATTCTGGTTGCGGGCATCCCGGTTCAAGGTTTTGGAGCCGGGGTTTGGCCAAGTGTGTTCTATGGTGTTCTGGGAGCTATATGCACCTATGCTGGGTTGCTACTGGCCTCGCAAATCCCCGGGTTGTTCCCGGCAGGTCTCGACCGGCAAATGCGTGGATTATACAAATTTGCGTCTGGGTACTCGTGGCCTGTTCTTATTTTACTCTCGGTCTTCGCTGGCGTAGGAGAGGAGCTTTTATTCCGGGGAGCGGTGCAAGGCTGGCTTGCCGAGTACGTGGGGTCTACTGCCGCAGTGCTTGCAGCATCTCTGCTTTTCGGCCTCGCACACTACGTTTCCTTCACTTACTTTGTTATCGCAACCGGCCTTGGGATGGTGCTGGGTATGGCTTATGCGATAACCGACAGTCTTCTTTTGGTTATGGTTTGGCATGGCGTTTACGACATGATAGCCCTGTTCTGCCTGCTCCGGTTTCCTGAGTGGTTTGGCGTTAATGTACGACCAAAAGATTAAGGCCGAGCCGCTTTCAGCGCAGCTGTCAGCCTCTCCATAACCCCTCCGCTATGACGCCAGAAGTGCCAATACAGCTCAACTTTAAGAGATTGCCCGGGAGCAATATTGACGAGACGCCCCGCCTTGATCTCGTGCTGCGCCTGAATCTCCGGAATCATGCCGTAACCCATGCCTGCCAACGCCAGTTTCACGAACCCTTCAGAAGACGGGCATAGATGATAAGGGAAGGCGCCGTGATAGCCATTTTGAGCTAAAAACCGGTGCTGCAACTGATCATTTGGCCCAAATACGATTGCAGGCGCGGTCTGCAAGCTCTGTTCAGTGAAGCCTTGATTGAAATACTGTGTTTTATAGGAAGGCGTTGCCAATGGCAGATAGGTCATGCCGCCAAGTGGAATGCAACGAGCTCCAGCTACCGGTTGTGAGTTGCTGCATAGGCAAGCGGCAACATCACCTTCGCGCATTCGGCGCAGTGCAATGTCTTGATCTTCTACCACCATATCCAGCAACAACATTTCGCTTTGGCAGAACTCTCCAACAGCCGTTGCCCACCAGGTCGCGAGACTGTCTGCATTTAGGGCAATACGCAGTCGTGCGGTCGGCTCGGAAAGGGTCGGAAGTGATTTTGCTAAATCGCGTTCAAGCAGTTGAACCTGTTGAACGTGGTTTAGCAGCTGCTGGCCCGCGGGTGTGGCTTTGGGAACCGGGCTGCGAAACAATACTGGCTGCCCGATGCGCACTTCCAATGTTCGAATACGTTGCGAAATAGCGGACTGGCTTAGGCCGAGCACAGCGCCTGCCCGCTCAAAACCTCCCGTCTCGATAACCGTAGCGAGAGCTTCTAATAATTTATAATCAATCATAAGAAAAACTGATGCACCATTATGAATATGAATTTCAAGTATACCGCCATGCGGTTATTCTTGCGGCATCAAAAAAGGAGTAAAAATGGTGCTTGAAGGTTCGCTAGAGAGCTACTTGACGGGATTGATTGTCTGCGGCGGAATCATTGTTGCTATTGGAGCGCAGAATGCTTACGTACTGAGCCAAGCGATCCGACGAGAGCACCATTGGTGGGCGGCTGGCTTGTGCATGTCTGCAGATATTACGCTTTTTACACTTGGTATGTTTGGAGTGAGTGCGGCTTTGATGGCCATGCCACAGGCGCTGGAAATTCTGCGTTGGTTAGGCGTGGCCTTTCTCGGGTGGCTGGCTCTTCAGGCTTTTTATCGGGCCAGTCGGGGCAGGGCGGCACTTGAAACCGGGGAGGTGTCCCGTCGCAGTTTAAAAGGCGTTCTTTTTACCACCTTGGCTGTCACCTTGCTGAACCCGCAGGTGTATCTCGATACGCTCTTATTGATTCCGGCGGTTGGCGCACAGCAGGAAAACGCAACCACCTTTGTGGCAGGCGCCAGCAGTGCATCTGTTCTTTGGTTTGGCGTGCTCGCTTGGAGCGGGTCGGCACTGGCACCTATTCTTTCGCGCCCTCTGGCCTGGCGAATCATCGATGGCGTAATTGGTGTAATGATGGCGGCTATCGCGTTTCATCTTGCGTTCAACGGCAGTCTATAAGCAGGTTACGGTTTGCAGGATTTGGTATCCTAGTGTCATGTTGAAACTATCCAATACTGTCGAAATCGCGGACTGGGAAATAGAAATTACACAAATTCGAGCTCAGGGTAACGGTGGCCAGAACGTTAATAAAGTGGCCTCAGCCGTGCACCTGCGCTTCGATATTCAAAATTCCGCTCTGCCGCCATTTTATAAAGCGCGGCTTATGGCGCTGCAGGATCAGCGCATAAGCAAAGAAGGCGTTATCATTATTAAGGCGCAATCGTTTCGTACGCTGGAGCTAAATAAGGAGGATGCCCTTGAGCGCCTGAAAGAAATGATTCAGGAGGCGGTCAAGGTGCAAAAGGTGCGGCGCGCTACCCGGCCTTCTAAATCTGCACGGCGTAAACGCGTTGACCGCAAAACCCAGAAGGGTAAAACCAAAGCCCTGCGTGGCAAGGTTCAGATCTAAGCCGTTTCGGCTTGCTGGCCTTTGCGGGATTCAATTTCCCTGATAAACACCTCTATGTCAGCAAACGCTTCTTCAGCCTCTGGCAGCATGGGCGTGAAAATTTGCCATACATGAACCATTCCCGGCCATGTATGCAGTTCTACATGTGACCCAGCTGCTCTCGCTTTGGCGGCGTACCGCCGTGCGTTATCCAATAGCATCTCCGAATCACTGGCCTGAATCAATGTGGGCGGCAGATTGGCGAGATTGCCCAGAAGGGGTGATGCGATAGGACTGGTGGGTGAAATACGAAAGGCCGCTAAGGTCGCCCACCAGATCACCGGCCGGGGAACTTTAGAGAGGCCGCCGAACATTGGCCCAAGCATAGGGTCTGTAGAGATATTGTTACGGTTACTGGGTGCGGACATTGTGAGGTCAGTAGAGGGTGAAAACGCCACGGCACCGTCAGCCTGACGCAACCCGTTCTCGCGAATCCATGCTAGCAGCCCAAGGGTATGGCTTCCGCCGGCAGAATCTCCCGCTATCAGAATAAATTCCGGCTCTGACTTGCCATCTGGACCGTTTTCCAATAACCAGGCGTAGGCTTTGCGGCAGTCACGCACACCGTCCATAAATCGGTGCTCTGGCATAAGGCGATAATCCAAAGAAAAAACGGCAGCATTGGTAATGCGGGACAGCCGATCCGTGATAGATCTGTGGCTGCGGGGGCTACCGACAGCCCAGGCACCGCCGTGGATGTAGAGAATCCTTCGCCGTGTGTCGGCCCCCGGGGCAATCACCCACTCGCCTTTCGGAGTGCTGCATTGGCGGAATTCGGATTGCAAATCCAGGCCGTCACTCAGGCTGTCCATATGCTTTCGCATAGCAAGTAGCCTCGCTTTGCCGCGAAGGCCCTTGCCTGCTCTGCGCATTTCTTTTAACCGCTCCAGCACATTTTGGTTCTCGGCACTGGGGCTTGCCCCCCTAACGGAATACTGTTCTTGATCGAAGTGCGACAAATCCTCCATGCGAAACATAAGCAGCGTCAATGCAACAATAACCACGATTACGACAGCGATAATCCAGAACATGAGTTGTCCGTATCTTGAAAGTTGGCCCTGAAAGCATAGTCGCACTATGCTCTAAATAGGAAACAACTTAAATGTCACAAAAGGGGGCTGGCTTTGCAAATAGCCTATCGGGCCAGAAATGGGAGTATTTTCTATCGCTTAACGCTGCGCTGACGCGGTTTCCCAGCCTTGGGTCGTTTTGATGATTTGGGCTTTTTGCTGGTTTCAGGCCTGCCTCGGGGAGCTTTAGCCCCCGGTTTGTTACCCGACTTCGGCGCTTTAGATGGGTGGTTTTGTGAGTGGCCGTGAGAGCGCTTTTGTTTTCCAGTGGGTTGCTTTTTAGCAGCTTTAGGCTTGTCTGGGGTGCCATCGGAAGATGAATCGCGAATCGCGTCAAAAAGTCCGGCTACCTCTTTCTCCGTTAGATCCCGCCATTGGCCTACCGCCAACCCTTTCAGGTTAACGTTCATAATACGAACGCGCTCCAGCCGGGTAACCTCAAACCCGAAATGCTCACTCATCCTGCGAATTTGGCGGTTCAGTCCTTGCACCAGCGTTATGCGAAATACAAACCGGCTCTCTTGCACCACCTTGCACTTCTTGGTCATGGTGCCAAGGATGGGAACGCCTCCGGCCATACCTTGAATAAACGACTTGGTGATGGGTTTGTCGACGGTTACAACATATTCTTTTTCGTGGTTGTTGCCAGCTCGAAGGATTTTATTGACCAGATCGCCGTTGCTGGTCATGAAGATCAGCCCCTGCGAATCCTTGTCGAGGCGTCCGATAGGAAAAATGCGAGTGCTGTGACCAACAAAGCGCTGGATGTTATGTCTTTCCGCATCATCAGTGGTGCTGACGATGCCCACTGGTTTATTCAAAGCGATAAACACCAAGTCTTCTTCCGCTCTGGGCTCGATGATCTGGCCGTTTACCCTAACGGTATCTGTGGGTAAAACCTGATCGCCCACGCAGGCGCGCTTGCCATTGATAAAGACATTGCCTTGCTCAATGTAACGGTCGGCTTCACGGCGTGAACACATGCCGCTTTCGCTAATGTATTTGTTGAGGCGCGTAGATTGGTTGTTGGTCATCGGTTACCCGGTTGCGTATCAGAGTTCGGGCATGATACCAGCCAGATTTTATTTCTGCGCCCTTGAGCGGGATAAAAGGGTAGGGGGGTGAAGGGGGAAGATAGAGCCCCCGGCATGCCGGAGGCCCCAACAGCCTTAGTGGCCGTAGATACGCATAGCTGTGTTCTGAACAGACAAGTTGTCCAGAGCAACAGAGCCGATAGAGGTGCCGCCTACGAGCACTTGCCCGATAGTCATGTCAGCCTCGAAGGTATTCAAGTCGATTGCCAAAGCGGAGCCGCCATTGGCTCTGGTGCCGTTGTAAATGTCCATATTCACTTTGGCGCCTAGCTTGGTGATGATCGGGTTGTTTGGATCGAAGTCTGCGCCAGTAAGGTGCAGGTCACGAATGCCAAGGGCCAAAAATGGGATATCAACATCCAGATCGTCGATGGCGAACAAGGTTTGCACGTTCATCTTGTCGGTTGCAGTATCAATGCGGATTTTTAGCTCCGTTACAATACCGTCCATAGCAAAATTGTTGGCCAGCAGAGTGGAGTCTGTGTGTCCTTGCAATGACCATTCCCCGGTGCTAACGGCAAAGTCGATAGGTGCTGCAACGAGTGGGAATACGTTGATCAAAGCGTCGCCGTCGTCCGCAATATCGATTTCGATCTTAATGTTATCGATCAGGTCGCTTGTATCGGCGAACAAAAAGTTTCGGATTGTCGGGTCTGTAAACTCGGCAAACATATCGGTGCGGTTAGCGCCGCCGATGAAGATGTCTTTCACAGAAAGCGAGCCTTCATCCGTATAAATAAACTCACCGATATTAACTTTGGTTTCCAGCTCAATGGTGACACCGGCCTGACCGGTGATGTTACCCATATGAGTGTCTTCAAGTGGCTTTAGTTCTGCGCTTGCCGCGAACGACAGGCTTGAAATGGCCAGCACCAGTACTGATTTCTTCAGGCTTTTCATAGTTATTCCTTTTTTTGCTTTTTTGCTTTTGTTATGTGGGCCAGCCGGTGTGATCCCAGCTGGCCCGGACGGGCCTTATTCAATTAGCCCTCTTTTCCTTACAGCTCCGGGGTCAACGTCAGGTCGATGGTGTTACCGGAACCAGTCAGGAACTGGTTAAGAACGCTGGTCAGAAGACCACAGTTCTCGAGTGCTGGCAGGTTGTAAACGCCGCTCACGTCACCGCCAGTTGCAGGCGAGAAGTTAGAGCCTTCAACCGAGGTCAGAGTGATATCTACAGGCTCGATTGTCTGGCACTGGCTACCACCACCAACACGGATTGGGATACCGAACAGCTTGAGTTGAACTTTGGGAACCTTCACATACAGGTGGGAGTTAGCGGTCAGCTTGCCGTTAACCAGATTGCCGGTGGTCATTTCTGACTGCTCGAATTCCACGTTCGCTGTAGCGTTTAGGCGGCTGAACAGAAGCTTGATGGAGAAGTTACCAACAGTTGGCTCAACGTTTAGGTCGGCTTCGAAGGTGCCGCTCGCCAACTCTAGAAGAGTTGCGATGCTGCCGTTTAGAGGCAGAGTGCTGTCCGACGAGTTGATATAGGTAGAGCCTGCAAGACCCAGCAGAAGCTCGATTTCGTTAGTCGGTGCTTCAAAGCCTTCTGCGGTTACTGGTACGGAGACTTCTGCATTCTCGGGATCGTCAGAGGAGATGACCAGCTGTGCGTTGCGCACGCCTGCAGCCGCCGCTGTGAAGCTTACTTCAGCTGCGCAAGTCTGGCCGGGTGCGACCGTGGTGCAGTTGTTTGTCTGCAGGAACTCGCTTGCATCAGGACCGGCAAGCTCGATGCCGTTGATCAGCAGTGTGTCGTTGCCATTGTTGGAAATTGTGACCGAAGTAGAGTTGCTCTGGCCCAGTTGAACTCGGCCCAAGTTTACAGAGGCAGGTGTTACAGCAATTTCCGGAATTGGCGCAAGCACGCTGCGGCCGTTCAGGGCAACATCTACAGAGCTGTTTTCTGCATCCGTTGAGTTGACCGTTAATGTTGCACTTTGGGTGCCTTCGCCATCGGGGATGTAAGTAACGTTTACATCACAGCTTTCGCCAGCGGCGATGGTGCCACAGCTGTTGCTTTGCATGAATGCACTGGCGTTCGCGCCAGCAATCGAAACACCGTTGATACCAAGTGCCGCATTACCGGTGTTGCTCAGAGTTACGATCTCATCTTTGGTGGTGCCAGCTTGCACGTTACCAAAGGCCACTTCGTCGCGGTTTACCGCAATGCGTGGTGTTTCGACAGTGTCGAATTGGACAGCAACGGTTTGCAGCAAGTTATCTTGGCCTGCAAGCAGCGTACAGTTGGTTGTAATTTCACCAATCGGTGCGGGGGCAATGGAGCCGTTAGCAGTACGAGCAACCAGATTCAGTGTCAGACCGCCAACGCGGATTTCTGCATTACCGATATCCTGCTCGGTAAACGTGAATTCTGGTGCCTGACCGTTGGCAGGAACCGTGAATGGGCCAGATTCTGATGGGATTGGGCTTGGGGGAATAGTTAGCGTTACTGTCTGCTCAACAGTTCGGCCAGCAGTAATGATCTGGTTGGTATTTACCGCGGTGCCTTCAACCGTTTCAGAGCCCACCAGCTTAAGGCCGGTACGCGAGTCTTCGTTGACCAGTGTCATCGCGGTTACAGCGAACGCAGGCAAAGGCGAGCCAACCGTTGCACTGGTAGGAATATCTGCGCTGATCTCCGCGCTGATAGGCTGATCGCCGATCAGGGGGAACGGGCAGGTGAATTGCAGATTGGTAGTGACCGGTGCGGCCATGGCGCTTCCGGCACCAGACATTAATGCCGCAGCTGCCAGAGCTGGCGCAAGCATGCGTCCGCCGGGGTTGGTGTTCCTGAGTTTCATGAGTTCGTCCTCTGTAAAGCATCGTTATTATAGGAGGGCGCGCAGACAACACCGAAAACGACTAATTCAATCGGACTTGCAAAATACCCTTTCGCCACGCGTTTATACGCAAGTGTGCAGGCCTATTAGGCCCCTGAAGACCGCCGTGGGTCATTGCCGTTCGCGGCATGGTTTTTGTTCAAAGCGGCGATAATGTGCAGAGAATGTCCAAACCGTGACCGGCTTCAAATTGCTTCGCTGTTCAGTTGACTGGAGCAGTTACTGGCTTTTTTGCGACTGCTTGCGCACATCGCCGGGGGTTTTTCCTGTCCATGTGCGGTAGGCTTTGGTGAAGCTTGCCTGATCACTAAATCCAAGCTTTTCAGCAATGGATTCCAGTGGCACATTGGTGTCTCTCAAGTATAAGGTTGCGAAGCTTTCCCGAATTTCGTTTCTTACCTCACGAAATGAAGTACCTGCACTGGCAAGGTGTTGGCGCAGGGTGCGAGCACTTATGTCGAGGCGCCGGGCAATATTACTTGTCGTGCAAGGTCGGCCAGGCTGGCTCATGATCATTTCCCGAACCTGCATCAGTGTTTCATCGGCCTGTCCGGTTTGTTGTCCGGCTATTTTTCGTGTGCGGGCCAAAAGAAACTGAAGGCTTACGTTATCCTTCTGGCTAGGCTGCCCTTTCAATGTCATGGTTATCTGGTTATAGGGCGCGTCGAAGTGAAACTCGCAATCCGTAGCCAGTGACTGCCATGAGCTGGCATCACGCCGTGCCGGGAAAGCAAATTGGATGTCGAAATGCTCGCATACCTCCGCAGACACCCGGTGAATACTGCCCATGTACATTTTGGTTATACAGGGGTTGAGCTCACCAAGCCCCCATGTGTCGAGCAGGCGAATATTGAAGGTTGGTCCGGTAGAGTTAAGCTCCATATCCATCAAGGGCAGGCCAACACGCAGGTACTGGACAATCATGCTGATAAGTTGTCGCGGGTTATCCTGACCAAGTACGGCAAACCCAAGCAGACCGTGGCTGGGCAAATCCAGCTGTTGCCCGAACTGGAAGGCCGCTCTCTCGTCTTTCATCAGCCAGTCTGCTTTTCTCAGCACGGAGGTTATCTCCTGCATGCTGATACTTGCGTCTGGGTCATCCAGCATTGCGTCAGTAATATTGCTGTCGTTTAGAAGGGCTGCCCGTTTTACACCCCTGCGTTCCATAAATTCGATGAAGCGACGCGCATAGCGTGCAGAGATCAGGGGCACCTCAAGAGCCATACGATTTGAAATATCCATATTCCTATCCCTGATACGAGCGAAGCCCGTAAAATCGTCGTGTTTTGCTACTGGTTCGGGCGTGAATCGGTTACTTTCTTTATTTGCGTGCAGTATAGGCACGAAGCTATCGAGTCGATTTGGCAGCCCGTCACGAAATGGTCGCGATGGCCGAATATGACAAATGAAACATTTGTCAGGTTAAGCATATATAGCCGGAGGATGTTTGAAGAAACTAACACTAACAGTAGACAGATCCGCACATTCCGCCGTTCGTGAGGATGCCGCATGCACTGTGTGTGAGCAGGCTACTTTGGTTAGCTTTCGAGTTGTAGGTGACAAAAGCTACTTACGTTGCCCGCTCTGCGAGGCAACTTTAATGGCGCAGGAAAACTGGCTTTCAGCGGAAGAAGAACGGGCTGTGTACGGTCTTCACAACAATGATCCGGACGATGCGGGCTATAGAGCCTTTCTGGAAAAGCTAGCGCTGCCGATGATTGAACGCATCCCGCCGGGAGCGGTAGGGCTGGATTTTGGTTGCGGCCCCGGCCCGGCGCTTGCGAAAATATTTCGCGAATCTGCAATGGATGTGGCGCTGTACGACCCCTTCTTCTACCCGGAGCCGTCTGTTCTAAATCAACAGTACGACTTCATCACCTGCACGGAGGTAGTGGAGCATTTGCATCAGCCGGCAAAGGTATTTGTTCAGTTGGATAGCTTGTTAAAGCCAGGAGGATGGCTTGGCATAATGACGTGTTTTCAAACCTGCGATGCGCGGTTCGACAACTGGCATTACCGCCGAGACCCCACTCATGTTGTGTTTTATCGTGAAGCAACCTTGAGGCTTGTTGCAGAACGCATGGGCTGGGTTATGTCGGTGCCCTGTAAAGACGTGGCGATTTTTCACAAGCCCGTGTAAAAAAATGAGATGCTAATTAGTAATTCAGCTGGGTCAAAATGTCGAAAGCCCAGTGGCTTCCATCAACCTGTACCGCCAGTAACGCAGCGCTGAATCGTCGGCCCAATGCTCGTAAGGTAAGCTCATAATCGGATCAGAGCCGGGTCCAGACTGCCACTGGCGGTCAAAGAAGCTCTTGGCCTTTGTGGCTAGTACAGAATCTGATGCAACGGAGACCCACACATTGGTTTCTAGATTCAGGTCATCAAGATTGCGCCGAGTAAAGTTAGCGGAGCCTAGCAAAATCTCAGTAGGGCCGGTTGACGGGTGTAGCATCAACAGCTTGCTGTGGCATTGCTCGCCGGAGGTGTTGCACCAACGCACGGGGATGTCCGCTTTGTGCAACTCCAGTGCAACTTGCCGGTTGGGTATGCCGCTTTTTTGATGGCCAAATGCTTCGTTGTTGGCATCAAGCAGTACCCTCACTTTTGCACCGCGCTTATGGGCATCAAGCAGAGCAGTAACAATTTCCCGGTGTGACAGGTAGAAAAAGGCGAGATCAAGCTGGCTCCCGTTTTGAGCGCTGGAGATCATCTCTAGTGCCGTATCCCGAATCGCAGATTCTGTTTTCACTGCAATCGTCCCGGCCGCATTCTCGGCGATTGCCTGAGGCGGCATTTTCTGGTTGATCAGCTTGTTCAGTGCCGCGTTAGATTGGCGAGACATAGCCAGAACCGCCTGCTCACCTTTCAGAACATCTATAACCGCCGGGCCAGTAAAACTAATCGCAACGTTGCTATGTCTGCTGCTGCCATCATGCGGGTTGGCAGAGGTTATCAAGGCGCGCAGTGTATCTCCGTCGTCGGCAACCAGAACCTTGCGATGGTTGGCTTTGAAGTTGGGTAAGGCAAGGTAGCTGCGAATAGTAACGGGCTCTGTGCCTAGTGCATTTGGCAGCCAGCCACTTTCAGCATTGTTACCAAACCACTGGCAGCAGACCCGCCAGATTGCAGACCATGCAGGGTTGCTGTCCCGAAGCGGTCGCAGGTTGGTTTCTGTAACGGGGATGCCCGCTTGCCGAAGAGCCTGAAACCATGGCGATACAGAGCCACCGTAAAGAGTATTCAGTGGGTCAGAGATGACAACAATCTCCAACTCCGGCTGCTCTGTTTTCCGATTGACAAGCGCTTGGGTTAGTTGCTCCGAAAGGCGGCGGTGCTCCACACCTTCAGGGCTGCTGCTGTTGAAGAGAAACATATCGACCAGAACAAAGGATTGAGCCTGACCGATGAGGCGCAGGATTTCATCAAATATCTCGTGGTCGCGGGTTTCGGAGCCGTCGCTGTGGTGGATGGTGGTATCTATCAACAGCTTTGCATCACTGAGTGGGTGTGCGCCGCCGTTGTAACTGATGCCGGGCGGCAGGGGCTTGTAGCTGTGATAGATCCCCACGCCGACCAACGCCAGAACGATAACTGCGAACAATACCTTCAATGTCATAAACGGCTCTGTGTCGTTTTAGCCAGCATGGTTTTCTTTAACCAAATCAGAAAACCGTTTCAGCAGACCGGTAGCTTCCGGAGCATCGGTAACCGAGCTGATCATAGCTTGCGGATCGAACCCTTCACGCTCCAAATCTGGCGCCTGCACACCCAAGTAGGCTTTCATAACAGCGCTGGAAAACTCCGGATGGAATTGCACGCCCCACGCACACTTTCCTACACGGAATGCCTGATGTGGCTCGAACTCATTACGACCGAGCAAAACTGCACTCGTAGGCAGGCTCAATACGGACTGTTTATGAGTGAGCTGTGCGCTGAAGCTAGCAGGCATGTCGCGGAATAATGGGTCATCCTGAGCACTGGCGAGCAGCTTTATGCGTTTTGTCCCGCTCTCGCGGCCTTCTGGATGGTAACCAACTTCGCCACCCAAAGCATGTGCCAGAAGCTGGTGTCCGTAACACACCCCGAGTAAGGGGATGGTTTCAGCAACCACACGAGCCAGCCATTGAGCAGCGCTTTCGCTCCAAGGTTCGCGGTCGCTTACCATGGCCGGAGAGCCGGTTACCACAACACCGTCCCAGTCAGCTGGATTGGCGGGCAGCTCACCGGCCTCGGCATCAAATACGGTAATGTCTAACTCTGATGATAGGCCACGCAAGAACCACTGATCGAAATCACCAAACTCTTCTTTGATGCTCGGGTAGGTGCTACCGGTTTTAAGAACAGCCACTTGCGGCTTAGGTTGGCTCACTGTTCTGGCAATTCCGCATTGTGAAAAATGTTCTGCACATCGTCCAGCTCGTTCAGCATGTCGCAAAACTTCTCAAACATGGGGATGTCGTCACCTTCAACCGGCGTTGTGGTTTTCGGTAGGAATTGGATTTCATCTACCTCGAAGTCGATATCGGCAAAGGCTTCTGTCAGTGCTTGACGAGCCTTGGCGTATTCCGTGTTTGGTGTGAATACCGTGATCTGACCGTCTTCGTTTTCAATATCGGTAACGTCGACGTCGGCTTCCATCAGGGCTTCAAGCACGGCTTCGTCGTCTTCGCCTTTGAATACGAAGATGGCACTGTGGTCAAACATGTGGGCAACAGTGCCCGGTGTGCCGATTTTGCTTTTGGTTTTGGTAAAGGCCAGGCGTACGTCGCCAAAGGTGCGGTTAGGGTTATCGGTTAAGCAATCGACAATCACCATGCAGTTGCCGGGGCCGTAGCCTTCGTAGCGGGCCGGTGAGTAGTCTTCACCAGCGCCGCCCCGGGCTTTATCTATGGCTTTCTCAATGACGTGAGAGGGCACCTGATCTTTTTTTGCACGGTCAATCAGCCCGCGTAGTGATAGGTTTCCATCCGGGTCAGTTCCGCCGGACTTGGCGCTCATGTAGATTTCGCGCCCGTATTTACTGTAAACCTTGGTTTTGGCCTGTGCGGTTTTGGCCATGGATTCTTTGCGGTTCTGGTAGGCTCTGCCCATTTTTGCGATGCCTTCTACTTGCGGGTGAAAAGGCAAGATTTTACGCAAGAATCCTCGTTTGGGACAGGCCTATTTGGTTGACCTGTCCCGCAAGAGCTTAGATGTAGTCAACCGGCTCGCGATAGTTGTCCTGCGTCATCAGGTCGATACCACACTCCACACTGCTCACCCAATTCAAAAACTGGTCAACCATCACCGGGCCTTCAAAGCGTTTTCCGTGCTGGGGCACAATCATTGCCACATCCATTTCTCGGATCATGTTAGCCCACAGCCTACATACCTTGTTTGAGGCAATATAGCGCCGGTGGAATCCCATCATGTAAGGAATGTGGCGGTCAAAATCCTGAACTGGAAGGTGGTCGTCTGCAGCACCCATCGATGCCCCCAGATCTCCGGAGAAAAGGATTTTTGAGACAGGATCATAGAACTGCAAGTTGCCCACAGAGTGCATGAAGTGAGCAGGCAAACATTGTAGGTAAGATTCGCCAAACTTTACATTGGCGCCCGCATCCGGAATGCTAACGATGCGATCGTAAACGTTGCCGCTTAGTTGATTCGTAACGTAGCTCGATACCAAATGCGGGAGGAACCGCGCCCAGAGCTTTGATGTGACAATTTTTGCACTGGTATGAACAATCCAGCGATCAATGGCGCCAATAATGTCGGGGTCCTGATGCGACGCAAATACAAAGTCCATCTCCTTTATATTCATGTACTTGGACGCAGCAACCGCGAGCGGTGTGTAGGTGAGGTCGCCGCCGGGATCGATCAAAGCTTCGTGTTTGCCGTCAACAATCAAAAATTGATTGGACTGAACGCCTTCTCCGGTAACCAGAGAGTCAAACATTAGGCACTTGTGGTGCCCGTTATCAAACAGGACGATCGGCTCGTTTGCCATTTTGATCTCCGCAGTGATGAGGATCGGCCGGTAGGCCTTTTAGTTGAAAGTGGCGCGGAGAGTACAAAATTGACGGATAGCAACAATTGCCACAGGTCAATTATCTGATATCCATCAAGTAACGTTATGTATCGCTCGAAGCTGTGAATCAGGCTAGTTTGGGAACCTGCTTGATCCCGCGACGTATGGCGTGTTCCAGCCCAACACTGACCAGTTTCCCTGTGTAGGGCACAACATCGTCAAAGGTAATACGGTAGCGTACTCGGGTATGGCCTTCCGGGGTGTCTTCAAAGCGAATTCGACCCAAGTGATTGCGGATTGGACTTAAACTGGTGATGGTGTATTCAATCAGCATATCCGGTTCGAAACTGGTTACTGTTTCCTCCAACCCAATCGGGCCGATGCCAAGTTTGCGCACAGAGCCAAGGCCGTTGGGGTCTGCTTGATTGCTGTTCTTGATTCTCTTAACTGGCGCCCCGAGAAGCTTCCCAAAGCTGTTGTGATCAGCGAATAGCGCAAACACCTTGCTGCGCGGTACGTCGAAGGTTTCGTCAATTTCAAAAGTATGTGTAGCCATTTTTATGCTTCTTTTGTGTCTTTCCCTCCAAGACTAACGGTTTCGCTTCTGCAACAAAAGTCGTAGATGGAGACAGGTGAGTAACTGGCCTGTTGTGCTTTGTCGAAACTTTGTCTGTGTCTAGTTAATGCCGGGGCGTGTGCCGGTAATCCATGGGTGACTGCCCCATAACCTTTTTGAACAGCCGAGAGAAGTAGTAGGCATCGTCATAGCCCAGGCGGTGGCTTATTTCCGTAAAACTCAGGCTTGTGGCGTCCAGCATCTGGCAAGCACGCTCTACTTTTAGGTGAAGGAAATGCTGGATGGGAGAAGTGCCCGTTTGTTCACGGTAGCGGGTCGCAAAATGCGCGGGAGAAAGCCCTGCAAGATCGGCAAGCTGCTCAAGAGTAATGCGCTCATCGAGATGTTCGTGCATGTAGTTGTTGATGGTGTCCAGCTCGGCTTTTCGTTCTTGGCTTGTTTCATCAAAACTGATTGGAACCGCTGCCAATAGTTGCCTTAGACGATTGGCTGCGTGAATCAGGCCGCGCGCCCGAAAGCCCGTCTGACGAACAGACAGCAGGCCGTTAAAATCCACCAGCAGCCTAGGCTGCCTCCCCAAATGGCGGATGGGTGTTGAAGCGTCAAACCCCATGTATTCGTGAAACTCGTTGGCTAGTGGCCCGGTGTAGTGCACCCAGTGAATCGTCCAGGGGTTTTCCGGATCCGCTGTGTAACGGTGGCTGGCACCAGCTGGCAGTAGAAGAAGGTCTCCCGCCTCCATTGTATGAGGCTCTCCTTTCAAGTTTAGAAAAGCCCTACCTTCAGTGCAGTAAATCAAAAGATTGTCGCGATGATGCTCCCGATGCATGTGGTGGCCTGTGGCTCTGCGATAGTGGCCGAATGCCAGTGGATAGAGATCCCGAGTGAGTGGATGCTCAGACAAAAGCCTAATAATGGGAGCTGGTACCACGTAGCGAATGCTGTCTTTGGGTACTGGCCATAAGGACGTTTGTGTCATGCTGAATGCTTATGTTTTTTGTGGGTTGATCGAAAGATAGTCCATCAAGGTCGAAATTTAGTCAATCATCAAGTGCCAGTGGCCGTGCTAAGGTCTCAACATAGATTGCACTCTCATTGTCAAAGGCATCGTGCTTTTGGCGCGTTTTCCGCACAACAACAAACAGGGATACCCAGATGACAAACGTTCCGCTGTACCTAGCAGGTGAATTTGTTCAGAGCCAGACCAACGAATGGATTGATGTAACCAACCCGGCCACCAATGAAGTTATCGCCCGGACGCCTTGCGCCACCGCTGCCGAAATGCGTAAAGCCATTGACACCGCTGGCGAAATGTTCAAAACCTGGAAAGAAGTTCCGGTTTCTGACCGTGCCCGCGTGATGCTCCGTTATCAGGCGCTGCTGAAAGAGCACCACGACGAGATTGCGGAAATCCTGTCTCAGGAAACCGGCAAAACCTTTGATGACGCCAAAGGCGATGTTTGGCGCGGTATTGAAGTGGTTGAGCATGCAGCCAATGTTGCGTCCATGATGATGGGTGAAACGGTTGGAAACGTAGCGCGTTCGGTGGACACCCACTCTTGGATTCAGCCACTGGGTGTGTGTGCGGGCATTACGCCGTTCAACTTCCCGGCCATGATACCTCTGTGGATGTTCCCCATGGCCATTGCCTGCGGTAACACCTTTATTCTGAAGCCTTCCGAGCAGGACCCGCTGACTCCGATGCGCCTTGCCGAACTGTTTGAAGAAGCCGGTGCACCCAAGGGCGTTCTCCAGGTTGTTCACGGTGGCAAAGAGCAGGTCGATGTACTGCTTACGGATCCCGCCATCAAGGCTATCTCTTTCGTAGGCTCTGTGCCGGTTGGCCGTTATATTTACGAAACCGGCACTCGTCATATGAAGCGCGTTCAGAGCTTTGCTGGTGCTAAGAACCACATGGTTATCATGCCAGACGCAGATAAACAGCAGGTTCTTAATGCCCTTGTAGGTGCGTCTGTTGGCGCAGCTGGCCAGCGTTGTATGGCTATTTCGGTGGCCGTATTTGTGGGTGAGGCCCAAGCCTGGATTCCGGAACTGAAAGAGGCTATGGCAAAAGTTCGCCCCGGTGCCTGGAACGATTCCGGCGCCAGCTACGGCCCGGTGATTTCAGCCAAGGCTAAAGATCGTATTGAAGCGCTGATTGCCACCGGTGAAGCGCAGGGTGCAAACCTGCTTCTCGACGGTCGTGGCTGTACGGTTGATGGTTTGCCTGACGGCAACTGGGTTGGCCCAACCTTGTTCTCCGGTGTAACCACCGAGATGGATATCTACAATGAAGAAATTTTCGGCCCGGTGCTTGCCTGCATGGAAGAAGACAGCCTGGAAAATGCCATTGCTCTGATTAACAAGAGCCCATACGGTAACGGCGTATCCATCTTTACCAGCTCCGGTGGCGCTGCCCGCAAGTTCCAGCATGAAATCGAAGTAGGGCAGGTGGGTGTGAACATCCCCATTCCTGTGCCCCTGCCGTTCTTCTCGTTCACCGGTTGGAAAGGATCTTTCTACGGCGATCAACACGCTTACGGCAAGCAGGCTGTGCGCTTCTATACTGAAACCAAAACGGTCACATCCCGTTGGTTCTCCAGTGAGGCTGCATCATCGGAAGCTAACTTCTCTATCCAGCTACGTTAATTGCGTTGGCAGTGGGATTGTGCGGGCCGGAACCTGTTTCCGGCCCAATTTCAATTCTGCGTGACCAAGAGCTCTTTAGCCTGGTGATCCAGGTAAATGAGGAGAGAAACGATGGATTTTAACCTCACAGAAGACCAGCAGGCGTTCCGCGAAGCGGCCCGTGCCTTTGCTGAAAAATCCATGGCCCCCCATGCGGCCAAATGGGATGACGAGCACATCTTTCCGGTTGAGGTACTGAAAGAAGCCGGGGAGATGGGGTTTATGGGGATTTACACCCCGGAAGCACTGGGTGGCATGGGGCTGTCGCGGCTTGATACATCGGTCATCGTTGAGGAACTGGCATCAGCCTGCCCCTCAACGGCTGCCTTTATCACCATCCACAATATGGCAACCTGGATGGTGGCAAGCTTTGCGTCTGATGCGCTCAAGCAAGATGTGGTGCCAAAGTTGGCCAGTGGTGAGTGGTTAGCGTCTTATTGCCTTACGGAGCCCGGTGCTGGCTCCGATGCAGCAAGCCTGCGAACCAAGGCGGTTCGAGAGGGTGATAGCTACATCATCAATGGCAGTAAAATGTTTATCTCCGGCGCTGGCGAAACCGATATTCTTGTATTGATGGCCCGCACCGGTGCGGCGGATTCCGGTGCCAAGGGCATTTCCACATTCGTGATTCCTGCGGATGCGGAAGGCATTTCCTACGGCAAGAATGAAGAGAAAATGGGGTGGCATAGCCAGCCCACCCGCATGATTAGCCTTGAGAACGTTCGTGTTCCCGCAACCAGCCGCATTGGTGAAGAAGGTGACGGATTCGCCATTGCGATGAAAGGGCTTGATGGCGGTCGCCTCAATATCGCTACCTGCTCTTTAGGCGGCGCACAAGCTGCCTTGCTCAGAGCCCGCAACTATATGCATGAGCGGGCACAATTCGGTAAACCTTTGGCAGCCTTTCAGGCACTGCAGTTCAAACTGGCAGACATGGCAACCAATCTAGTGGCAGCCCGGCAGATGGTGCGCCTAGGTGCCTTCAAACTCGATAGCGGTGATACCGAAGCCACTTTGCACTGTGCCATGGCCAAGCGCTTCGCAACCGATGTTTGTTTTGATGTGGTGAACGACGCACTGCAACTGCACGGCGGCTACGGATATATCCGGGAGTATCCTCTGGAGCGTTACCTGCGCGACCTGCGTGTGCACCAAATTCTGGAGGGCACCAACGAAATCATGCGGTTAATTGTTGCCCGTCGCCTGCTGGATGATGGAGTGGCCGAGGCCATCCAATAACGCACAAAAATAACAGGAGAACCATGATGAGCGAACTGATTCAACTCGAAAAACGCGAACACATTGCAGTATTGACGATCAATAACCCACCGGCCAATACATGGACGGCGGATTCCCTAAATGCACTGACAAAAATCGTTCGTGAGCTTAACGAAGACACAAACATTTTTGCGCTGGTTCTGACCGGGCAGGGCGAGAAGTTCTTTTCTGCCGGGGCTGATCTTAAGACCTTTGCGGATGGCGACAAGGCCCGTGCTAACGAAATGGCTCAGCTGTTCGGGGCAGCCTTTGCCGCGCTGACAGCATTCCGGGGCGTATCCATCGCCGCGGTAAACGGTTACGCCATGGGCGGTGGCCTTGAATGCGCACTGGCCTGTGACATCCGCATTGCCGAAGAGCATGCCCAGATGGCACTGCCAGAAGCAACGGTCGGCTTGCTGCCTTGTGCTGGCGGCACCCAGAACCTGCCCTGGATTGTTGGAGAGGGTTGGGCCAAGCGTATGATTCTTTGCGGTGAGCGAGTCAAGGCTGACAAGGCACTGCAGATTGGTCTGGTTGAAGAGGTTGTGCCCACTGGCAAGAGCCTTGAGAAGGCACTGGAACTGGCAGAAATGGCATGCAAACAGAGCCCGTCTTCGGTTGCACGCTGCAAAACTCTGGTTATGAGTTCCCGTGATGGACGCAGCCATTCCGATAGCTGGCGCATGGAGCGTGAGTTGTTTGTTGAGCTGTTCTCCACCGAGGACCAGAAAGAAGGCGTGAATGCTTTTCTGGAAAAACGTAAACCGGAATGGAAAAACCGCTGAAACCCGAAACCTACCGGTTTAAGGATTTTTATGAGCAACCAACCGATTGTATTTGAAGAGTGGAAAACCGCTGACGGCGCGCTAATTGCCGTAGCTCGGCTGAATACGCCCAAGGCGCTCAACTCACTCTCTCTGGAGATGATTCGGATGCTGACGCCACAGCTCAAAAGCTGGGCTGAAGATGATCGCGTTCGTGCCGTTTGGATTGAGGCTGAGGGTGACAAGGCGTTTTGCGCAGGCGGCGACATAGTTGCGCTATACCGCAGCATGACCGAGCCCCAGAGCGGAAGCGGCACCAGCGTGGGTACCGCGTTTTTCACGGAAGAATACGAAATGGACTATCTAATCCATTCGTTTCCCAAGCCTGTGGTGTGTTGGGGGCATGGGATTGTTATGGGGGGCGGTATTGGCATCATGGCTGGCGCTTCACATAGGGTAGTTACGGAAGCATCCATGCTGGCCATGCCGGAGAGCAGTATCGGGCTGTACCCGGATGTAGCAGCAGGCTGGTTTTTGAACCGCACTCCCGGGCGCACAGGGTTGTTTTTGGGGCTAACCGGTGCCCGCATGAATGCGGCAGATGCACTGTTCATGGGCCTTGCAGATCGCTTTATCAAGCATGAAACAAAAGCTGCCGTAGTGGCTGATCTCACTGCCCATAACTGGCAGGGGGCAGACGCTTTTGCCGTAGTGAGCAGTGTGCTCAGGCAGCACGAAAACCAAAGCGCCGATGCCTTGCCAGAGTCTCCGGTGCGGGCGCATTTCGATACCATCAACCGCGTCACCGATGCCGACACATTGGCCGACATAGTGGCTCAAATGAAGGAGCTGGCTAGCGGTGAAGGCTGGCTGGCCAAGTCGACCAAGCCGTTGAGTGCCGCTTCGCCAACATCCTTGGCACTGTGCTGGCAGCACTTGCGCAATTGCCGACAGGATAGCCTTCGTGAGGTGCTCGACAAAGAGCTTACGTTGTCCAAAAACTGCCTTGGTAAAGGCGAGTTTGCCGAAGGCGTGCGTGCGCTTTTAATCGACAAAGATAAGCAACCCCGCTGGCGTTATACATCGCTGGAAGAAATGGACAGCGATTGGATCGACAGCTTTTTCGAGAGCTAGCCAAACAGGCCGCTTGAACATAAGCGGCCTAATCAACCGAATACAAAAACAAGGGGATGAATATGGCAAAGATTACCTTTATCGGCTTGGGCAACATGGGTGGCCCAATGGCTGGCAACCTTGTAAAAGCCGGGCACGACGTAACCGTGTTTGATCTATCAAAAGACGCCGTAGCCGCACTGGTTTCCGAAGGTGCAAAAACAGCAGATACAGCCCACGACGCAACCAAGGGTGCCGAGTGCGTAATTACCATGTTACCGGCTGGCAAACACGTTGAAGCGGTGTATCTGGGAGAAGATGGTTTGCTGACGGCTCTGCCCGAGGGCACGCTGGTAATTGACTCATCGACCATTTCTCCCGAGACCGCTCGAGGCGTGGCGGAGCAGGCAGAGGCAAAGCACATTCCGTTCCTCGATGCGCCGGTTTCCGGCGGTGTCGGTGGCGCCAAAGCGGGCACACTGAGCTTCATTTGCGGCGGCGACGAAGACACCTTCAACAAAGCAAAACCGATTCTGGAAAACATGGGCAAGAATATCTTCCATGCTGGCGACCACGGCGCAGGGCAAGTCGCTAAAATCTGCAATAACATGCTATTGGCCATCTTGATGGCAGGCACCAGTGAAGCCCTAGCTCTAGGCGTGAAAAACGGATTGGACCCTGCGGTTCTATCTGAAGTCATGAAGCAGAGCTCCGGCGGCAACTGGGCCTTGAATGTTTACAACCCATGGCCGGGCGTGATGGACGGAGTACCCGCATCACGGGATTACGAGGGCGGCTTTTTGGTCAACTTGATGAACAAAGATCTTGGTTTGGCCTTCGATAACGCCGTGAAAAATCAGGCCGCCATCCCCATGGGCTCTCTCGCCCGAAACCTGTTCACACTCCATGCCGAGCAAGGCAACGGAACTCTGGATTTCTCAAGCATCCAGCGTTTTTACAAGCCGGAGTAGCTTATACCGGGGCGCAGTTTTCTGTGCCCCGGAAAGTATGTTCAGGGATGGCGAATCTGCGCAAATTCCTAAAGTGTGAGCATTATTGCCTGTCGGTTGAGAGAGCACTATAATCAACATATAAATGGGTAAACAATGTAAAAGTCATTAGGGGAGGGGAGTATGTTGGTTTTGCGAGAGCACTACCCCGTCGACACAGTGCCACCTCGAAATGACGGCCCGACACTGACTGATGCTCACAGCACCGCAGGGCTTCGCTGGCTGTTTGATCGCCGCGAACGTTGGGGGTTGACCATGGACGATCTGGGAACGCTCCTTGGCGGTATCAGTCGTCGCACTTTGACTGGGTGGCAAGCTAAAGTAAATGCCGGAGCAACAGTAGAAGTGTCTCGAGATGTGATGGATCGAATCAGTTTACTACTTGGTATCCACAAGGCACTTACTCTCATAGCTCCGTCAGGCCACGAAAACATGGCCAACGAATGGTTCCAGAAGCCGGTTGACTTGGTGGGTCTACAAGGATTATCCATCAAGAGTTATTTGCTGGAACAGGGCTCCATGGAAGCCCTTTACTACATTCGTCGTAATCTAGACGCAATGCGTGGCTAGGAAATAAAACGATGGATCGAGTAATACCGCATTGGAAGCATTACCGTATTATTCACAGTAAATACCCACCGATAGATTGCTTTGAGAGCCCCGACTCCATTCTTCTTGGTGAACTGGAGTCGGCAACCAGCGATAGAGTTGTTCACTGGCCGCGCTATATTGATGAAAAGGATTATCGGGCTGGCCCTGGATGGGGCGCAGTGATGGCGTCGTTTTGTTACCCGTCAGAAGGGCGATTCAATACCCGTTCCCGAGGCGCCTATTACGCAGGAGACTGTTTGGAAACAGCACTCAAAGAATGGATTTATCATTCAGGTAAGGTATGGCGCGGTTTCGGTGTGGGCAGCGATTATTCGGCAGTGGTTCGCTGTTACACCGGGCAGGTTGTTGAACCTCTGGTGGATCTCCGGGGCCAACCCCAATACATGCACGATACAAACTACTCACCCGGACAGCAGGTGGCAGCCAACCTTATAAACTCCGGAGAATTCGGAATTCTTTACAGCTCTATACGGGCTGATGGAGCCGAGGCCGTGGCGCTACTACGGCCCCCCGCTACAAGCCCAGTCACGCAAGCTGGCCACTACTCGTTGCACTGGGACGGCGAGCGGTTTACCAAGTACGCGGAGCTCACAGAGTACCACTTCATTTAGCAGAGAACCGGTTTTAATCTAAAAACTATTGAGCAAGATAACTATAAGTAGGAGAATGATTTTTTTAAATGAAAGATCGGTAGCGCGAAAAACGTAGCCGGTTGTTGATCACGGTTGCAGGCCGCTTTACCTATGCTGACAAACACCTTTGTGCTCTATTTATCGACCGTGTTGATCTGGGGATCAACCTTTATCGCAATCCCTTTGCAGTTGGGTGAAGTGCCCGGCGATGTATCTATCGCATACCGGTTCGGTTTGTCTGCACTGGTGCTGATGCTTTGGTGCAGCCTTACCCGACGGAAGATGAAATTCGATTTCCGCCAACACCTCTGGATGGCAGGTCAGGGCCTGATGCTATTCGGGTTCAATTACATGCTGGTTTATCAGGCTGCAGCCAATATCACCAGCGGTCTTATCGCGGTTGTGTTCTCCACCATTATCGTCATGAACATCGTTAACGGGGCACTGTTTTTTGGTAACCGTGTTCCGCGTTCCGTTATCGTTGGGGCAGCGTTTGGGCTAGTGGGCATTTGTCTGGTATTCCTGCCGGAAATTCGTGCTCTGGATGCTGATGGCACAACATTGCGAGCTATGATGCTGAGTCTGGCAGGAACCTTCATTACCTCCTTTGGCAATATGTTATCTGCACGCAATCAGTCGGTGCAGCTACCTGTTATGCAAAGCAACGCCTATGGAATGGCTTATGGCGCACTTGCACTTGCGTTAATCGCTTGGAGTAGGGGCGAAGCCTTTGGTTTTGAAACCACATGGGCTTACACAGGCTCTCTGGTTTATCTGGCTTTGATCGGCTCCGTACTTGGTTTCGGGAGTTTTCTCACATTACTTGGACGTATTGGCCCTGAGCGTGCAGCCTACTGCATGGTGCTCTTCCCAATCGTGGCACTGGCGCTATCAACGGTTTTTGAAAATTACATCTGGACGATTGAGGCGGTTGCAGGGGTATCCCTGGTGCTTGCCGGTAACTTGTTGGTCATTCTGCCCAAAGAGAAACTGCAACGGGTATGGCGAGTTTTCCGGCCAGCAGCTGCCAGCCCCGCTGAATAAGTGTGCTGCTGAGGTAGTGATTGGTACTAGGTAGGAGTGGCGCGGCGTTATGTCTATAATGACCGCCCCTGAATGGTCCGCACTGTGTAATTAAGGCGCGCCGAAATCTCTAAACCGAGTACCCTCGCAATGGAAATTAACGTCAATTATCTCGACAACCTCCGAGTTGAAGCCAAGTTTGATGACTTCTCGGTGATTGCCGACCAGCCCGTTCGCTATAAAGGCGATGGCTCGGCACCTGGCCCCTTTGACTATTTTCTCGCATCATCCGCCCTGTGCGCCGCTTATTTTGTGAAGGTGTACTGCCTGGCGAGGGATATTCCAACCGATAACATCCGCCTGTCCCAGAACAACATTGTTGATCCGGAAAACCGCTACAAACAGATTTTCAAAATTCAGGTTGAGCTGCCGGATGATCTGCCCGAAAAGCATCGTCAGGGTATCGTGCGTTCTATTGATCGCTGCACGGTCAAAAAAGTGGTGCAAACCGGCCCGGACTTCCAGATTGAAATCGTTGATAACCTCGATGAAGACGCCCAGGCGCTGCTGACGATCAAGCCAGAAGGGGGTGAGGATACCTACATCGAAGGTAAAGACCTGCCGCTGGAGCAAACCATTGCCAATATGAGCGGCATACTGGCCGATCTGGGTATGAAGATTGAAATTGCCTCCTGGCGTAACATTGTCCCTCACGTTTGGTCGTTGCACATGCGTGATGCAGCCTCACCCATGTGCTTCACCAACGGCAAGGGCTCGACCAAAGAAAGTGCACTGTGCTCAGCGCTGGGGGAGTTTGTTGAGCGCTTGAACTGCAACTTCTTCTACAACGACCAGTTTTTTGGTGAGGACATCGCCAACAGCGAGTTCGTGCATTATCCGAGAGAGCGCTGGTTCAAGCCTGGCCCCAACGATGAATTACCGGAAGGCATTCTGGACGATCACTGTCTGGCCATTTATAACCCGGATGGCGAACTGCAGGGCTCCAATCTGATCGACACCAACTCCGGCCGTGTGGATCGCGGAATATGTGCGTTGCCCTACGTGCGTCACTCCGACGGTGTGCCCGTTTACTTCCCGACCAACCTTATTGAAAACCTGTTCCTCAGCAATGGCATGAGCGCGGGCAATACCTTGGCAGAAGCACAGGTTCAGTGCTTATCGGAAATCCTCGAAAGGGCTGTGAAGAAGCAGATCATTCAGGAAGAAATCGCCCTGCCAGATGTGCCTATGCATGTTCTGGAAAAGTACCCAAGTATTCTTGAGGGGGTACGGGCTCTGGAAGCTCAGGGTTTCCCCATACTGGTAAAAGACGCCTCTCTTGGCGGCCATTTTCCGGTAGCCAACGTCACCCTGATGAACCCGAAAACCGGCGGTGTGTTTGCCTCTTTTGGTGCCCATCCAAGCATGGAAGTTGCGCTGGAGCGCAGCCTTACCGAATTGATGCAAGGCCGCAGCTTTGAAGGCCTGAACGATTTTCTTCCGCCCACGTTTAACAGCCTGGCCATCACCGAGCCCAACAATTACGTGGAACACTTTATTGATTCCAGCGGTGTGATGTCCTGGCGTTTCTTCAGTGCCAAGGCGGATATAGATTTTCAGGAGTGGGACTTCAGTGGCACCACCGAAGAAGAGGCCGCTACACTTTTCGGAATCATCGAAGACATGGGCCACGAAGTTTACACTGCTATTTTTGACGATCTGGGCGCCCCGGTTTGTCGCATGCTGGTGCCGGGCTATTCCGAGGTGTATCAGGTAGAGGATCTGATCTGGGATAACACCAACCGGGCCTTGGATTATCGCGAAGATATTCTTAACCTGCACATCCTGAGTGATGAACAGCTTGCTGCTTTGGTAGAGCGCCTGGACGATAGCCAGATAGACGATTACACAGACATCATTACCCTTATCGGCATTGAATTTGATGAAAACACCGTGTGGGGCCAGCTCACCATTCTGGAATTGAAACTGCTGATCAATCTGGCACTCAAGCAATACGAAGACGCCCTGGAAAGGGTAGAAATGTTCTTGCAGTTCAATGACAACACAGTAGAGCGCGGTCTTTTTTATCAGGCCATGTGCGCCGCGCTGGAAGCCACGCTGGACGATGAGCTGGAGCTGAGTGATTACCTGTTTAACTTCCGGCGGATGTTCGGGGATGAGGTGATGGACGCCGTAACCGGCTCCCTCGATGGCAGCGTGCGCTTCTATGGTCTGACGCCTACCAACATGCAGTTGGAAGGGTTGGACAGGCACCTGCGGCTGATCGACAGCTACAAAAAGCTCCATGCAGCACGAGCCGCCAAGGCCGGTATCGAGCTGCCCTCGCAAACTTTAAACGCTAAAGGATAATTATCATGGCAGACAAAATTAGAGTAGGCATCGCCGGATACGGCAATCTGGGCAGGGGTGTGGAATCTGCATTGGCGCAGAATCCGGATATGCAGTTGGTTGGCGTGTTCAGCCGCCGCGATCCCGCCAGTGTTGCACTTCTGGACAGCAAAGTGCCGGTTTATGCCATGGCCGATATTGAGCAGTACCAGAACGATGTGGATGTAATGATTCTTTGTGGTGGCTCGAAAACCGATCTGCCGGAGCAGGGGCCTTATCTGGCACAGTTCTTTAATACTGTCGACAGCTTCGACACCCATGCCAAAGTGAATGAATACCACGCGGCGCTGGATGAGCCCGCGCGCAAGGCGGGCAAGCTTGCACTCATGTCAGTGGGTTGGGACCCCGGCCTGTTTTCACTGAACCGTCTGTTTGGTGAAACCATTTTGCCGGAAGGCGAAACCTATACCTTTTGGGGCAAGGGTTTGAGCCAGGGTCACTCGGATGCAGTACGCCGTGTTGAGGGTGTTAAAAAAGGCGTGCAGTACACCTTGCCCTCTCAGGATGCCATCGCCCGTGTGCGCAACGGTGAGCAGCCAGAACTGAGTACCCGTGAAAAGCACGTGCGGGAATGCTTCATTGTTCTGGAAGACGGTGCCGATGAAGACACAGTGCGCAACAGCATTGTCACCATGCCGGACTATTTCGAGCCCTTCGACACCACGGTTAACTTTATTGACGAAGCCACCTTCGCGGCCGAGCACAGCGCCATGCCCCACGGCGGCTTTGTGATTCGCAGTGGCGATACGGGCACACAAAGCAAGCAAACCATTGAGTATTCGCTCGCCCTTGGCAGCAACCCGGAGTTCACCGCCAGTGTGCTGGTAGCCTACACTCGCGCGGTTCATAAAATGGCCCAGGCAGGCGAAACCGGTGCCAGATCTGTATTTGATGTGGCTCCCGGCTTGCTGTCACCCAAAACCCCAGCGCAATTGCGCAAAGACCTGCTCTGATATCTAACATGCCTGATCCCGGTATTAGCTGCTCAAACTGCCAAGCCTGCTGCTGCAGGCTTGAAGTAATGCTAATTACCGAGACAGGCGTGCCAGAGCGCTTTATTGAAACCGATCAATGGGGCGGCAGAACCATGGCGCGGTTGGACGACGGCTGGTGTGCGGCGTTGGACCGCACTACCATGTCGTGCTCAATATATGAAAAACGGCCGTTTATTTGCCGCGAGTTCGAAATGGGCGGCTACGAGTGTATAGAAGAGCGCACCGCCAACGAGCCTAAAGCCTAAAGCCCTAGCGCTTGGTGTCAGGTTAACCTTCTTTCTCCTGAGCAATCCTTACCCGAATTCTGTTTGTTCCTACCCGGGTTTCGTTCAGTTGCGCCTTGGCCATCTTGGCTTCCTTAGCATTCGGCATTTCCACAAAGCCGAAGCCTTTGGACTTTCCGGTTTCTTTATCCAGTACCAAAGTACACTCAGCAACCGTGCCATGGGCTGAAAACAGCTCTTGAATTTCCTGTTCTGTGGTTGTGCGGGCGAGATTACGGACTAATAGTTTCATGATGGACCATATGAGAAGGTAATTGTCGCGCCAATTGTTTCAGTGTGGGGTGGTAAGAACAAGCTGCTTTTTCAGTGCGGCTCGGGTCAACCCCACCATGATTTCGCCCAAGCGATGCATATTCGCAAGGCGTTGCTACATCCGGATTTGACTATGACTTCAATATTGCGCCGGTGTGGGCGTGTACAAGCAGCATATTTGTTTTCGATTCTCCCATAGTATCTAAAATCAATAATTAGTATTTTGACAAACTAATTGGTAATAAAGCATGGTCTAAGCGCTTCTGCGCATTTTCCGAAGATTGTGAGCTATAGAAACTCAGCTAAGCTGAAGTGACTCCGAAATCAGGGTGTTAAAGTTATGTATGGTGGGCGCTTCAGGATCAGATTGGGTGCACGAAACGCAATACAAATGCGCCTTTTCACTGTTCTCTTCTTTATGAGCTACAGCCTACCCGGCATGGCAGGTGCGCGGGTTGAAGTTGGCGGTGTGCTTGGGCATTTCGAGTATGAGGAGCGCTCTGACTCCGGAGCCACGTTCAATCAGGAAAGCGGAACCTTGCCGGGTATTCAAGCTGAACTGGCGTTTGATGTTTCTGATTTGGGCTGGATAAAACTCTCCGGCTCCCGGCTTTTTGACGATGTGCGCTACCGTGGGATGACCCAATCTGGCCGCCCGTTAAAAACACGCACAGATACAGAGCAAACATTTTTTGAGTTAACGCTGGGTAGACCAGAGATCAGTTTTCACAATTACCGCTTTACACCCATGGTGCGTGCTGGATTGCGAAAGTGGCAGAGGGATATTCTTCCTACGAGCAATACTCTGCGACTTAACGAAGCGTATCGGTGGCGGGAGTTGGGGCTTGGTGGCTCGGTTTGCAAAAACGTAGCGCTGGGCTGGGTGGATGCTTGGTGTTTAGAGGGTTGGGCGCTTTATACCCTTGAGGCAAGTGTAAAGGTTGATTTAACTGAAATTAATGCGGGCTCGCCATCTATCCGTTTGGGCTCAAAACCTGGTGCGAGTTTTCAGGCTGCCGCTTTTATGGGGCCGGTTGAGTTTAAGGTGTTTAGTCATTTTTGGCAGTTTGGGAAAAGTGACACCAAAATCGTGAACCGCGCAGGAGGGGGGCGTTTGCAGGTACAAGAACCGGCCAGCCAAAGCTGGCTGACCGGGTTTGCAGTAGGCTTGAGGTTCTAAGCCTGTTAGTACTCGATAGTGTAACCAGTACCCTGATAGGTCATGGTGAACGAAGAGCAACCAGAGAAAGTAACGGTGAGCACTTCATTGCTGGCTTCGTCCGATACGGTAATGGTGCCCGAAGAAAAGCCGTAACCGCCTTCGCAAAGAACAAGGTTGCTGGCCTGATAGTCTACGTAGCCGATATCTTCGTCATAAACCCGGGCGCTTACATCGTAGTTGCCGTTGGATTCTGAAACGGAGACATTCTCAGAGCGGTAGCTTCTGCCGTTTCTCCCTTCGTAGTTATTGGCGTAGCTACATCCAGTGAAACCGGTTCCGTTGCAGGTGTAGCTTCCTTGTACCAGTTCAGTTTCGCCTCGGTATGTAATGGTGTAGTTGAAATCGTAGCCCCAGCGCCCTTCGGTGCCAATATTTTCATAACCGAAATAAGACATTGTACCGTCAACTACTTGGCGATCGCCGCCGCTACCATCTGATACGCAGTAGTTGTTAAAATTGTATCTAAGGCTGTTCCCGCCGTCATTGGAGTCGAACGTGACGTTACCGCCGCAATCGCCTTCAATTACGACAACATCGGCAGCTGTGGGTAGCTGGTTGAGTTTTACAAGATCAAGAGTGTGGGTATGAAGCCAGCCTGATTGGCTTTGCTCTGCGATGGTTACACCACCAGGGAAGCCTCCGGTGGGGACATCTTCAAGAAGAATAGCCTGACGAGCAGATTCAACGGCTGCATTAGCACCCAGTTCGGCATCATCTTCCGATTGAATATTTGCGGGTTGTTCGTTAACGGTGCCGCCACCGTTGCCTCCGCCGTTGTCACCTCCGTTAGCCGGATCGCCTCCACCGGAGCTGCTTGAGCCGCCGCAGCCAGTAACACCTAGTAACGCTGAAAACACTACTGCTAATCCAGCTTTTGAGCTGAAAATTGTACTGTTTGTTATATGCATTGCTCTCTCCTTCGTCCTTGGTTTTATAGCCACTGAACACGCGGGTGCCAGAACTATTATTCTCAGTTTAGTACCCTTTGATTAAAATGTCAGCTATGTAATGATTGGTTAGAAAATGCGCGATTAAGTAGGTGTGACGCTTTATATAAGGCATAGGTTAAGCCGTGTTATGCCCCCGGCGCCTGCCTATCTATATGCGGCGACCGGGTACCACCTTCGCCCTCCATCTGCACACTTATCCTTGGTGCTGCAACATCAATGTACCGCTCCTCCATGCGCCGTTTAAGTAGCAGGTTAAAGGCTCGGGACACATCCCACTGATACTCCGGTTTAGTGCGCATCCGCATACGCAGCACGGGGCAACCTTCCTCAAACGAGTGAATACCCTGCATTTCAAGCGGCGACCAGATTAGCCAGCGCATATCTGGCAGTGTGCGCAGTTCTTCGGCCGTCTCCGTCATTAGAAGAATGGCATCATCAATTGGTAATTCACGGGGAATGCGGATTTTGATGAGAGCGATACCAAACTGCCGGGACATATTGTGAATAGAGCTGATTTTGCTGAACGTGATGTGATGAACAACCCCCTCGAGATCTCGCAAGCGCACGGTGCGCATGTTGAAACCTTCCACTGTGCCCATGAACCCGTTGATTTCAACAAAATCCCCAACGGACATGGAATCTTCAACAACAATAAACAGCCCGGTAATCAAATCTTGCACCAGTGTTTGCGCACCAAAACCAACGGCCAAACCAATAATACCCGCACCAGCCAGCAGAGGGGTTACATCAACGCCAATGGTAGAAAGACCTACCAATGTGGTTATGATCAGAATTGTTATGAGCAGCGTATTTCGCGCAATAGGCAGAATTGTTTGGGCCCTTGCCGGGTTGATTCGCTTTTTACGGTCGCCGCCGCGCATGGCTCTTTCTAAAAGCTCATCCACGAAGATCCACGTTAGGTTAGCAATCAGACCGGTAAAAACGATGCCAATCATACTGCTCGCGAGCCCGGGGCTGACTGGAGGTTTTTCTCCAACACCCAGCAAAGATAGACCCCATATTTGTAGTATCAACTCGAAAAACAGCAGCCACGCCGCCGTTTGTATTAAGCGGTAACCGAAACGCACTAGCCTGCGGCTGAACGTGCTAAGCGCTTGATGTTGCGGGCGGTTCTCTTGAATGCCAATCAGCCCCTGAAGGGCGAGAGTCAACGCAAGCAGTAGCGCACAAACCATAGCCTTGCCCAAGGCTGCATCTGCTTCGCCGCCGTTTGCAAAAACAGCGACTACTGATGCGCTGATGGCCATCAGCATGGGGATATGCCAGAGCCTCGCCAACAGAGCGGTCACTTCCCGCCAAACACCTTGGTTTTGGCGCTGTTTGTAAGGGCGATTGCGAATCAAGTGTGTGACCGGGCGGCGGTTTCGGATAATCAGATAAAAACTAAGTATGGCCGCAATCACACTAAAGATCAGCGCGAGCGCGCTGGCCAGTTCGTTGCCTAATGGTTCGGTCAGTTCATTGGTGCCAAGAGCGTCCTCCAATGCGAACAGTACGCCAATAATAAATAGCGGTAGGAGCATTCGGCGGCGCAAAATCTGAACAGCCGCTAAGCGATGGCCGCTGGAGAAAATCGAAATCATCACATCAAATAGCGATGTTAATCCGCGCGCGCTCAAGGCTGCATAAGCCAGAATAAGAATCGTGGTTTGCGCCTCTTCAGACATGCCAAACGTTGGCAGCCCGGCCAAAAGAGCAACAAAAGTCAGAAGCCAAGGCACAATCCGCCGCACAAAGTGGGCGATTAACATCCAGGGCCGGGGTTGCCTTGGCATTGTGAGTGGCCAGCCGCGCCATGAAAAAAACAGACGAGCAAGACGTGAAAGGCCCCAGAGTGCCGCTATCCAAACAACAAGCCCGGCAGCGGTTTCTGCCAGTACGCGATGGGAGGCACTGGCCAGAAGCTTCTCAGCTGCGCCATAGGCATTACGGAAATGTGTTTTCCATTGGCCAAGAGGTGTTTCGGCAGTGCTGTCTGCATTAGTGGTTTGATCAAACAAAAGGGCAAGAGCACCTAACAAACCCTCTCCGTTGGAAGCCCCTTGGCCGCTTTGAGATGACTCCGCCTGCAATCCCTCCTGTATGGTCTTCAGTTGTTGCACCAAGGCCCGTCGGTTTTCGTCATCCTCCAGAGCCTGAATAGTTACCTCAAGAGACGCCTCCAACTCCTCTGGTGAAGCTGTTTCTTCTTTTTCTGCTTGGCTCGAAAACCCGGGAATTCCGGGCAGCGTAAAGGGCTGGGCTTGAGTAGTGCCCATCGCAGTGAACAATAAGACCAAGCCAAAAAAGAGCGCAGTTAACTTCAAATCTCTACCTCTTCAAACAAGTCCGGTACCTCGGTGCTCCAACCAAATTTTTCATTGATGCGTTTGCGCATAATATCACTGGCTAGCATTTCGCCGTGGGTAACATACACTTGTTCAGGCTCTAGAGCGCCTTGCTCAAGCCACTGCAGGAGTTCATTGTAGTCGCCGTGAGCCGAGAGAGAGCCCATGTTGTGTATCTCGGCTTTTACGGGCCAGTATTCACCATGAATTTTTATCGATTCTGCCCCTGCAACCAGCCTGTCCCCCCGAGTGCCCGGCGCCTGAAAACCCGCGAACACCACGCTGTTTCTGTAATTTGGCAGCAGGGTTTTTAAATGATGCAGAACCCTCCCACCACTAGCCATGCCACTGGCAGATACGATAATGCAAGGGTAGCGCAAAGAATCCAGCTTGATGGACTCATCCACCGTGCGAACGAACTCAGTGTGACTGTCGATAACCTCGCATTGGTTGGCGCTGAGTTTGTGTTCCTTGTGATGCGTGCAAAAAATCTCTGTCGCTTTGATGGCCATGGGGCTGTTGAGGAATACCGGCAGCTTCGGGATGCGCCCCTCTCTCATGATCTTGTGAATCACATAGAGCAGCATCTGGGCTCGACCCACGGCAAAAGCCGGTATCAGCACAATGCCGCCTCGGCCAGCGGTGCGAGTAATAATCTCGGCCAACTCCGCTTCCGGGTCGGTATCCTCATGCAGTCTATCGCCGTAGGTAGATTCACACACCAGCACATTGGCTTTCTTGATCGGCTCAGGCGGCCGCATAATCAGATCGTTTTGCCTGCCAACATCACCGCTGAATACCACGGTGCGGTCATTGGCTTTGTGGTGCACGTGCACGCAAGCGGAGCCAAGAATGTGTCCGGCGGGGGTAAAGGTCACTTCAAAGCCTTTTACCGGCTCAAAGGTTTGGTGGTAATGATAGGACTCGAAGTGCTTTAGAGATTCCCATGCGTCTTTCACCGTAAACAGTGGTTCCGGGTTCTCGTGCCTTGAGAACTTCTTTCGGAAGGCATATTTGGCATCTTCTTCTTGCAGATAGCCCGCATCCGGAAGCAATACTTTGCACAAATCGTGAGTGCCTTGAGTGCAGTAAATCTTACCCTTGAAGCCGTTTTTTACCAGCGCGGGAAGATAGCCCGAGTGGTCTATGTGGGCATGGGTGAGCACCACAGCATCAATGGTGCTCGGGTCTACGGGGAACTTCGCCCAGTTCCTCCTGCGTAGGGTTTTAACCCCCTGATACATACCGCAGTCGATCAATACGCGGTGTTTATCGTCAGATAACAGGTAGCGCGAACCGGTCACCGTACCGGTTCCGCCGAGGAAGCGAAGTTTCATAACACAAGGCCTTCTGGCTAGTCAGGATGGAAAACGCCTGAAACGGGCCTAGTCAGATTGCCTGAAAGCGTCGCTTTAGAAAAGGCTGGTTAGGCAAGCCGGTGAATAATCAGTAAATAGCTTGGTCAAAATTGGAAGGGTGTGCTTGCATTATTTGATACCATAGCGCCGACACCCGCAAAGCAGGACTCGATATATGCCCCTTAGTTCAATGCTCTCGGAAATCATAAAGATCGCCGATGAAGCCAGTACAAGAGTGCTTCACATATACCAATCCGATTTCAAAGTGAGCTATAAAGAAGATCAATCGCCCATCACCGCTGCGGATGTCGCAAGCCACGAAACCATTCTAAAAGGCCTGCGCAATATCAGCAGAGATATTCCAATCATCTCGGAAGAGGGTACACAATCACCCTGGGAAGAGCGCAAGCATTGGCGGCGGTTCTGGTTGGTTGACCCCATTGATGGCACCAAAGAGTTCACCCAGCGTACCGGTGAATTCACAGTGAATATCGCATTGATTGAAGACGGTGAGCCGGTAATGGGCGTTGTGACAGCTCCTGCTTTAAAAGAAGCTTTTTGGGGAATAAAAGGCGAAGGTGCCCACAAGCGCGACCGAACTGGGCGAATTCACCGAATTTATGTGGCAGAGCCGCCCGCAACCAAGCGTGTCGTCGCCAGCAAAAACCACATGAACGATGAAACCCGGGACTTTATAAGAGCACTCGGCCCCCATAAAACCATTCAAGCGGGCAGCTCCCTTAAATTCTGCCGCATAGCCGAAGGTCACGCAGACCTTTATCCGCGCATAGGGCCTACCAGTGAGTGGGATACGGCAGCAGCCCATGCCGTATTGGTAGCGGCGGGCGGCGATGTGCGAAAGCTGGATGGCGAACCGTTACGGTATGGAAAGGAAGATGTTTTGAATCCGCATTTTATTGCTGCGGGAGGTTGGCATTTTTAAAAATATACCTGGGTCAGCGGCGCATGTCCGTTTAGAGAGAGTTTTAGAGGGTGGATTAAGGTTTGATTGATGCCCCCTCTTCCTAGCCCTCTCCCGCAAGGGAGAGAGGAAATAAGGGGCGGAGTTTCCCTCCTTTTGGCTTTAGCCCCTCCCCCCCCATGCGGGGGAGGGGTTGGGGAGAGGGGATGAAGAATACAAAAGTATGTTAATCTGCACCAATAGTATGAGCTTTGATGTGGAGGTCTTTGTGACAACGATACGTAAAACAATAACACTCACTGATACCCAGAATAGTTGGGTGAAATCGCGCATTGCCCATGGCGATTTTACAAACGACAGTGAGTACTTTCGAGATTTGATCCGCAGGGATCAGGAACGGAATACTGGGTTGGAGCAGTTACGCGCCGCTCTTTTGGAGGGCGAGCAAAGCGGCTTTAGCAACCGTACTCCTCAGGAGATTCGACAGGCAGCCAAGGAGAGGCTTCAAAGCGATGGCAAGTTACAGGCTCAGTGAGCGAGCCGATGAGGATTTTGAATCTATCTATGTGTTTGGGCTATTAAATTTCGGTTTACTTCAAGCTGATGCCTACGCTGACGGCTTGGAGGCGAAATTTGAGCAGATTGCTCGGCAACCTCAGCTATACCCCGCGATAGATCACGTTAAAGCGGAGTATAGGCTTTGTGTATACAAAAGCCATTCTATTTATTATCGAACTGATGGAAACTGCGTCACGATAGTTCGTATTCTTCGCAATCAGAATGTCGGCGCGGCTCTTGAGCAATTAAGTTGACTCTGTTGATGGTTTGCGGCCGGGATCACTTTATGGATTATGTACGTATAGGTGCGCCCTTATCGGCGTTGGTAGGGGCGGTGGCTATTGGGTTGATACCCTTGGTTTGGGCATTTTGATTCGCACTCTGGATTTCTTGTTTGCGTTCTTCGGTTTGCTATTGGGCTTTCCGGTTTTTTTGGTCCTTTACATTATCGGGCTGTTTGACACAGGCGCCCCAATTTTCAGACAAGAACGCGTGGGGCGGTTCAGAAAACCATTCACGCTCGTGAAGTTCCGAACCATGTCGGTTGACACGGCCTCTGTTGCCAGCCATTTAGCAAGCAGCTCCTCCATCACCAAGCTTGGCCGTTTTTTACGCCGAACCAAGCTAGACGAATTGCCACAACTGTGGAATGTTCTAAAAGGTGAAATGAGCTTGGTGGGCCCACGTCCCTGTTTATTCAACCAAGAAGAGCTGATTGCTGAGCGTGAGCGGCTGGGCGTGTTCAAGGCTCGGCCGGGTGTCACCGGTTTGGCTCAGGTGCAAGGCATCGATATGTCTACGCCCCAATTGTTAGCGCAAACTGATGCAAAGATGCTGGCGAGCCTGAGCATTTCGAATTACTTTAAATACATGATTTTGACAATATCTGGTAAAGGTTTGGGTGATAGAATACCCAGCGGCGATTAGGTTCCTAACCTCAGGCGTGACAGGATGTTGAGATGTTTGAATTATTCTTAAAGCTGCCCCGTGTTCAAAAGCGGCTGATTTCTGTAACCGTTGATGCCGTAGCATTGTCTTTTGCACTTTGGGCATCGTTTGCTTTGCGCTTGGAGCAGGGTTTCTGGCTGCCTGATCAGAGTCAGTTGCTCATTACAGGTCTTACAGTCCTAGTAACTCTTGGTGTTTTTGTTCGCCTTGGTCTTTACCGCGCGGTTATTCGATACATGAGCGATCGCGCTTTTTTTACCATCATCATAGGTGTTGGCATTTCTGCCCTGTTTTTTGTCATTTTGGGATACAGCCTTCGCGCCTCGGTACCCCCTTCAGTTCCAGTGATATACGCCGCTTTAGCGTTTATTTTCGTAGGCGGAAGCCGGATGAGTATGCGCATGTTAGTGCAGCATACGTTCACGCGTGGCAAAGAATGCATCGCGATTGTGGGCGCTGGTGAAACCGGCGCTCAATTAGCGAAGGCTCTACAACAGGGTACCGAATATCACCCCGTGGTTTTTATTGGCCTACAAAAAACCAAGCATAAATCCCTTATCGCCGGTCTGCCGGTGCTTGCAATGAATCAGCTAGAGGGAGCTATGCGTGTCCATGGTGTTAAGCGATTTTTGTTGGCGCTAGATGCCGATATACAGATTGATCGCAAGCAACTTCTCAGCCGTTTAGAATCATTAAAGCTGCCGGTTCAAACAGTTCCTTCAATGACAGAGTTGGTTGCAGGGCAGGCCCGAATCAACGATATCCGCGATCTGGAAATTGAGGATTTGCTTGGCCGCAACCCCGTTCGGCCTGATAGCGCGCAAGTGGCGGGCAGCCTGTATAAGAAGGCAGTAATGGTGACCGGTGCTGGCGGGTCAATCGGTTCAGAATTGTGTCGGCAGATTATTCACCATAGGCCGAGTGCTCTTGTACTATTTGAACAGTCCGAGTATTCCTTATACGCCATAGAGAGAGAGTTGCAGTCTATCAATCGGGTTGAGGGCCTGAATGTGGAGATACACCCTATTCTTGGGGGAGTGCTCCATCGTCGACGCTGCGAGGTGGTGATGCGTAGTTTTCGCATCCAAACGGTTTACCATGCTGCCGCATACAAACATGTGCCGCTTGTAGAACAGAATGTGATCGAAGGCGTCCAGAACAACGTATTCGGAACCCTGCACATGGCTGAGGCAGCAATAGCCGCCGGGGTAGAAAGGTTTGTGCTGATCTCAACAGACAAAGCCGTTCGCCCAACAAATGTAATGGGTGCCAGCAAACGCATGGCCGAATTGGTATTGCAAGGCTTGGCGCAACGCCAGAATGCTACGATTTTTTCGATGGTTCGTTTTGGCAATGTATTAGGCTCTTCTGGGTCAGTGGTGCCCTTGTTCCGTGATCAAATTCGCGATGGGGGGCCGGTTACCGTTACACACCCCAGCATTATCCGCTATTTCATGACTATCCCGGAGGCCAGCCAACTAGTACTGCAAGCCGGAAGTATGGGCTCCGGAGGTGACGTATTCGTTTTGGATATGGGAGAGCCTGTTAAAATTGCAGATCTGGCTCGCAAGATGATTCACCTGATGGGGCTTGTGGAAAAAACGCCCGAACAGCCACATGGCGACATAGAAGTCGTTTTCACAGGTTTGCGGCCGGGTGAAAAGTTGTTTGAGGAGTTGTTGATTGGTGACGACCCCCAAGGCACATCTCACCCACGCATTATGATGGCGAGAGAGGCTTCCATGGATTGGGAGGATCTGGAGTTGGTTTTAAACAAGCTTTCGCGAGCGAGTCGCGAATTCGACTGCGCCCAGATTGTCGAAACTCTCAAAAGTGCACCCACCGGATTTACGCCGAATGGTGATATAGCCGATCTCGTCTGGTGCAATAGTGGGCATGACTTGATCGTTGCAAAAGAAGGTACTGGAAAAATACATCGCCTTCCTGTTTGATTAAAGCGAACAACAAGGATTGTTGAAAATGATAGATATAGCTCATCACGGTGCAACCACTGGGGTTACCGGCTCCTGCCATGAACTCACTCTTGGCTTCGGGATCGAGCCTGTCGCAGAGCCAAGCTCAACCTCTACAACTGCTGGCATTCTGGTTGATTGCGGGCTGTTCCAAGGTCAAGAAAAGGGCGATGGTGCCAGCGCATCGGACCTCTCCATTGACTTTCCTATTTCGCATATCCGTGCTTTGGTTGTCACCCATGTGCACATCGATCACGTTGGGCGAATTCCGTATTTACTGGCAGCGGGTTTCGAGGGGCCGATCATCTGCTCCGAGCCTTCGGCCTTAATGCTCCCTGAAATACTCGAAGACGCCTTGAAGATTGGCTTTACGAGGGATAAGCGGTTAATAGACCGGGTGCTTGGGCTGATCCGTTCAAGGCTGGTGCCTGTGCCTTACGGGCAGTGGCACTCAGTATTTTCCGAATCAAACTGCTCACTCTCGGTGCGTTTCCAGCGCGCGGGGCACATTTTGGGTTCCGCTTACGTTGAGTGTGAGGCGGTTTCCGGAGACCAACGGGAACGGGTGGTATTTAGCGGAGATTTAGGCGCCCCTCATGCACCGTTATTGCAAGAGCCCGAATCACCCGAGCGGGCAGATCGCCTAGTGATAGAAAGCACCTATGGCGACAAAGACCACGAGAGCCGGGAGACGCGACGCTACCGCCTGAAAGCGATTCTGGAGCACGCTTTGGCGGATGGCGGTACAGTGCTGATACCCGCATTCAGTATTGGCCGAACTCAAGAACTGCTGTATGAAATCGAAGGTTTGATACACGAATTCCAGCATGACGCAGTTGCGGATGGCGTGGTCTGGGAGGATTTGGAAATTGTGGTAGATTCGCCGTTAGCGGCAGAGTTTACGAGCATCTATCGCAAACTTAAGCCATTTTGGAATGCCGAAGCAGCGGATTTGCTTCGCCAAGGCCGGCACCCTCTTTCCTTTGAGCAGCTAACGGTTATTAACAGCCACGAAGACCACCTAAACGCCGTTGAATATCTGGCGCGCTCGCATCGCCCCTGCGTGGTGCTGGCTGGCTCTGGCATGTGCGCCGGGGGCAGGGTGGTCAACTATCTTAAAGCAATGCTTGGCGAAGCCAGAAACGATGTGTTGTTTGTAGGTTATCAGGCAGCGGGCACCCCGGGGCGGGATATTCTTACCTATGGCCCTCAAGGTGGTTGGGTAGAGTTGGATGGCGAGAGGCTTGATATCCGAGCGGGAGTGCATCAAGTAGGTGGTTATTCCGCTCACGCGGGGCAGTTAGATTTGATTCGATTTATTGAAGGCATACCTAAAAGACCAACAGAAATACGTGTTGTTCACGGTGATGACTCTGCAAAGCGTGCCTTCAAACAGCGCCTTGACGATTTGGGTTATTCCAGAGTTCTTATCCCCAGCGGGTAATGTCTTTAATACACAACAGGTTGAGTTATGAAGGTTTTGGTTACCGGCGCCACAGGCTTTGTTGGTAGTGCCTTGGTGCAATCACTGCTAAAGCAGCCTGAGATGTTTGTGGTTGCAGCTTGCCGCGAGCCCGGGCCGGAGTGCCACCCAAAGCTAAAGTGGGTAAGGATTGGAGAGCTTGGTGCAACGACGAACTGGAGCGAGGCTCTGGAAGGCGTACGAATAGTCATTCATTGCGCAGCCGCAAACTCAGCCGAGGGCAGAAGTGCCGCAGAACGTGCGCAAAGGCTGCATGAGATAAATGCATTGGGAGCGGAGCGATTGGCGCGAGAGGCAGCAGCTCAGGGTGTAACCCGCCTTGTGTACTTTAGTACTGTTAAAGTTCATGGCGAAACCGGTGGCCCCTTTACCGAAAGTAGCCCGCTCAATCCTCGCGGCTCTTATGCTGTAAGCAAGTGCGAGGCCGAAGAAAAGCTTACGGAAATTTGCCGCCAAATTGAAATGGAGTACGTTATTATCCGCCCGCCGCTAGTCTATGGGCCGGGTGTAAAAGGTAATTTTCGGCTACTGATGCGATGGGCCAACAGTCGAATACCCATATTTATCGATGGCATAAAAAACCAACGAAGCATGATCTATATTGGTAATCTGGTGCAATTCACGGAGTTGGCATTGCGGCATCCTGTGGCTACCAATCAAACGTTTTTGGTGAGTGACGGGCAGGGCCTTTCTACTGCACAGGTGGTGAGTGAGCTACGTAAAGCATACGGACGTGCTCTCTCAGCTTACAGCTTATCTATACCGAATTGGGTTTTCAGACTAGCGGGGGCGTTGCCAGGACTAAAAGGGATTATGGACCGTTTGACGGGGTCTCTAGTTCTAGATGATTCGAAGGCACGAGGCATGTTGGGGTGGGCGCCTTGTATGACTGGGTTACAGGGCTTTCAGGACACTCTTGCTGTCGAAGAAGGTGTGTCTAGGTAAATGATTTTAGCGTTCTCTAATCAACTGATGACCGTATGAACAAACAGCCATCAGTTGAAGAGTCTTTTCAGGCTTGGTAAACCTTATTTCCGCGTTGCCTTTAGCTCTTGCTCCAGAGCTTCTCCATAGCGTTGACGTGCGGTTTTCGTAATTGCCAGCTCATTTTCTAGCTCACCGATCAGTCGGTCTGTTGCCCGAATATTTGTAATCTGCGCTTTCGCGTTGTCGTTAAGCGAGTCTAGAGCGTATTGTTTACCATCTATTGTAATCGTTTCTTTGTTTGCTGTTTTCTGCGCTGGTTTTTTTGAAGCGGCCTTGGTGGCAGGTTTGCGCGCAGTCGACTTGCTGGCAGGCGCCTTTGTGCTTGCGGCCTTGCGAGGTTTCGGGGCAGCACCTGTTTTCTTCGTGTCAGTCATCGGAGAACTCCAATCATCTCGATAAAATGGTTTCTAAATAAATCGTTGCCGCTTGTTACGCCTTCTTGTCAGCAATGTTGCGCAAACGATCCAAGTAGCTATGTTGCGCGGTTCTTGCGATAGATAGGCGCGCTTCTAACTTTTTAATGTGGGTGTTTGTGATTGATGCCTGATGGGCAAGTTGCCGACCTTCTTCAGGCAGGCTGTCCAGTTTGTAGGTCTTCCCGTCGAGGGTAATGCTATCCATAACAACACCGTTGATGCAGTCAATTAAGTTAAGTAGATGAGATAGTAGAGATATCTTGGTGGCGAAATATACACGAAATTGCCCCTATTTTCTCTGCCGGGCCATATTAATTTTCTGACACGCCGCGTAGGGGTTGAAGTTTGCGAGCCAACCACAATATAGCCTCGTTGCTGGGCTTATATCTCAGTTTTCTGTCTGCTTTATTGGTCTCCTGATGCTCGTTGACACCGTTGGGGGCGCTGCATAGAATGGCGCCTTTCCTCAAGTTGGCCCCCCGAGCGTCGAGTCTTTCGAAAGCTACATAGTCAAGGGTCGGTTCAAAGTCGTCCTCTAATTCGATATTCAAAATGGTACCGCTTCTATGTCAAAAAAAGCGAACGCTGAGCATGCTGCAGATACAGAGCTAGAGCTGGCTCTGAAGCAATGCAAGCGCGGTTTTATTGCGGTAGGTGTATTCAGCTTGTTCATTAATATTCTTATGCTTGTACCTGCTATCTACATGCTACAAGTATATGACCGTGCGTTAGGCAGTAGAAGCGAAGCGACGCTGATCATGCTGACGGTGATTCTGGTGGGCCTGTTTATCACCTTGGCGCTGCTGCAAATGGTTCGTTCAGCCATACTCGTGCGCGTTGGCAACAATATCGATAAACAGCTGGGCGGAAAAATATTTTCTGCAATGTTCAAGCAGGCAATTGATAACCCGGAGAGGCAAGGCGCACAGCCGCTTACAGACTTGACAACTTTGCGGCAGTATTTGACGGGGCAGGGCCCCATAGCTTTTTTTGACGGGCCGTGGCTTCCGATTTTCGTTGCTGTGCTGTTTGTTTTTCATACTTGGTACGGCGTTTTTTCAATCATCGCAGCCCTTATATTGATTGCGCTTGCCTACGCCAATGAAAAGCTGACGGGGGCAATGTTGGCTAATGCCGGTAAGGCAAGTATCCAATCAACCCAGTATGCCAGCTCCTGCCTGCGCAATGCAGAGGTTGTACACGCCATGGGTATGGAGAACAACCTCAAAGAACGCTGGGGTAAGCGCCATACGGATTTTTTGCTCAATCAGGGTGTTGCCAGCGATCGTGCTGGTATTCTTACAAACGCATCCAAAACCCTCCGTATGTTGTTTCAGTCGCTGATGCTGGGCTTGGGCGTGTACTTGGCGATTGAACAGGAAATTACCTCTGGAATGGTCATCGCAGGATCTATTCTTATGGGGCGCGCGCTTGCGCCGCTGGATTTGATGATTGGGTCTTGGAAGGGTTTTTCCAGTGCCAGGTCCGCTTATGGAAGGCTACAAGACTTGTTCCGAACCTACCATTCCGACAAGCAGTCAATGCCCCTTCCCGAGCCGGAAGGTAGCTTGTCAGTTGAATCCTTGGTAGTAGTCCCCCCAGGAGCTCAGGCACCAGCGCTGAGAGGGATCGGTTTTGGATTAGACAAAGGCGATATGCTTGCAATCGTAGGGCCAAGTGCAGCAGGTAAATCGAGCCTAGCTAGAGCGCTGCTTGGAGTTTGGCCAGTCGCAAACGGAACCGTGCGGCTTGATGGCGCGGATGTTCACCAGTGGAACAAAGATGAATTGGGCCCCCACATAGGGTACTTGCCACAGGATATCGAGCTCTTCGAAGGTACTATAAGTGAGAACATCTGCCGATTCCGAGAAGTGGACCCGCAAAAAGTCGTCGCTGCCGCCAAATTAGCAGGTGTTCACGAGCTTATTCTCAGGTTACCCAATGGTTACGACACTCCCATTGCAGTAGTCGGCGGCGTACTTTCCGGAGGGCAGCGGCAGCGGATAGGTCTGGCAAGGGCTGTTTACGGAAATCCAAGCCTCGTTGTCCTCGACGAACCTAACAGTAACCTCGATGATCAGGGCGAGAACGCTTTGTTAGCAGCCCTTGAGGCACTAAAGCATCGAGGTGTAACGGTTGTTCTGATCACCCACCGCAAACCCATACTCCGTCTTGTTGATAAAATGCTTGTGCTCTCTGACGGTCAAGCGGTTGGTTTTGGTCAACGGGACGATGTCATGCGTGCGCTTAAGGATGGCCAAATTTCAATTGGCCAGAACAGCGCAGATCGCTCAAGCAAATCGAACCAAGACGGCGGAGCATAATACATGGCAAACGATAAAGGCCGACAAGGCCATCGTGAAGTGGAGGCGCAGCCGCAAGAGGGCGCGTGGGAAGAAGTCGATGAGCGCACCCTTCACGGTGAGTATACGCGTACTGAGAATAGTAAAGCCTCGTCTGGTATCAATGAGATTCCAACAGACTATAGTCGTCGCGTTCGCGTCGGTCTTATTGTGCTGCTTGTTACTTTTGTTGGTGCCGGTGGGTGGGCAGCTTTTGCGCCCTTAGATGGCGCTGCCATAGCGCCCGGGCGAGTAATCGTTGAGTCCCAGAATCGAGTTGTTCAGCATTTGGAAGGCGGTATTATCGACGGCCTCATGGTGCGGGACGGCTCGCGCGTAAGTCATGGCGACCCGCTTGTAATTTTGTCCGACACTAAGCCTCGAGCAGAACTTAATATAGTCGAATCACAACTTCGTGAAGAGCTTGGTCGCGAAGCTAGACTTCGAGCGGAGCGTGTTGGAGCAAAAAAAATCAGCTTTCCCGATGAACTCACTGAACAAGACAGCTCAGCCGCGCGAAACATCATCGAAGGCCAGGAGGGCCTATTTAAGTCGCGAACCGAAGCTTTAGAAGGCCAGTTGAGTATTTATAAACAGCGCATAAAAGCGCTTGCTCAGCAAATAAACGGTTTGCGCGCCATGAATCGCACCCTTGATTCACGCGTCGCAAGCTACGAGGAAGAGCTTTCAAATTGGCAGGAGTTGTTTGATCAAGAGCTTGCGGATCGTAACCGCATCAATGAAATGCAGCGTGAACTCTATCGTTTGCAGGGTGAGAAATCCGGCAATGACTCTCGGCTAGCTGAACTCGAAATCAAGATTGGCGAGACAGAATCAGAGGCGCTAGTGACCAAGCAAAATTATGCTGAAGAAGTGTCCGAACAGTTACGAGAGTCACAACGAAATGTTGCAGACTTACGTGCAAGGCGTACAGCGCTTCAGGATACCCTGAACAGAACGACAATACTGTCACCGGTTACCGGAACCGTGGTCGGCCTTGCGGTTCATACGGTAGGCGGCATTGTGCGGCCGGGTGATACCCTTATGGAAATAGTCCCAAGCGATCAGGAGTTTACGATACAAGCCCGAGTGCAGCCCCAAGATATTGACAGGGTTGCAGTTGGCCAGAAGGCAGACGTGAGGTTGTCCGCTTTCAACCAGCAAACAGCAGACATAATTGAAGGGGAAGTGCTTGGCCTCTCGGCAGATTCTCTCAAAGTGGAGAATGGAGAAGAGCGCTACTACGAGGCAAAAATTGAAATAACTCAGCAAGGACTGGAAACCATGCAGGCCCAAGGCATGTACTTGGTTCCAGGTATGCCAGCTGACATTATGATCAAAACTGGAGAGCGCACCGCTCTTCAGTATCTACTGGACCCGGTCACGCACATGGTTGAACGTGCCTTCCGGGAGGAGTGAGAATGAAGTTATTAACCATCTTGGCGTGTGGCTGTGTGCTTTTTTCAAACGCCACGACAGCTCTAGCTCAAGAGCAAGCAGGCGTTACTCTGGCAGATGTATACCAAAGCGCTCTTGAAAAGAACTTTGGCCTTCAGAGCCAAAAATATAGTTATCAGGCGCAAAAAGAGGGTGTTCGCGAGGCTTGGGCAGGTGTGTTACCGCAGGTCGAGGCCACTGCCAGTTACGGTACATCTGAGTACACACGGGATTTTGACCTTCAAAGTAGTATTACAGACCGGGATCAGCACACACGTTACGACGTGCGTTTGAATCAGGTTGTTTATTCTGAACGCGCTTTTGAGGCTATTTCCCGTGCCAAAGTGGCCGAAGAATTAGCGCAAGAAGAATTAGACGCTTTGAGCATCGATATTGGTTACGCAGCTATTGAAGCGTTTCTACGGGCGCAGTCTATCAATGCTGAAAAAGCAATTGTTCAAGACGAGCTGGTTAGCTATGAACGTCGGCTCGAACAAATACAAAGCATGCGTGAACGCGGGTTTGCCAGCAAGGCAGATGCTTTGGACGCTAAAGCCATGCTCGATGAAACGCAAGCAGAACTGACTGGGCTGATACACACTCACAGAGCCGCTTTGAAAAACCTAGAAGCTGTTACCGGGTTAAACATGTTGGACAAGCAACTAGTCCCTCTGCCGAGCAGCTTGTGGGAGCGCACGCCTTTGATACTCGAAGCCGATTGGCAAGACGTTGCGCGTAGCATGGCCGGGAAAATACAGCGGGCTAAAGGTGAGTTGAAGCTGGCATCTGCTGCCCGTGAAATGGAAAAAGGAGCACATTGGCCAGAGTTGTATTTAAATGCGAGCTACACCAATAACGACACGTTTGCGACTAACTTGCGTGAAGAAACTCGTGTAGAGCTGCAGTTGCGCTTACCGCTATACAAGGGTGGGGGTACTTCTTCTCGTGTTCGTCAGGCGCGGCAGAAAGAATATGCTGCTGAGTACAGCCTACGCGATACAGAAAACAACGTGAGAGTTGAAATTGCCCGAATTACCGAATCGCTTCTTGGAAGTTACAGCCGCATACGTGCCTTAACAACGGCAGAAAAATCGGCACTTGCAGCCGTGGATGCTTCAGAACAAGGCTTTCGCGGAGGCGTTCGCAGCCTGTCAGACGTTTTTGATAGCCGTACTCGCCTGTCTGGAATCCGTCGTAATTTGGTAAACGAAGTTCACCAAAATCACATGTTGCAGTTTGAACTCCACCAGATGGCTGGAACACTAACAATGGAACAGGTGCGCGGTGCTAATCGGGCGAGCATAAATTAATTATGATACGAATCGCCCAACAGCTATGGCTCTACCGTAATTTCATAACGGGTAGTGTTAAACGAGAGTTCCAAAGTAAATACATGAACTCATTGCTGGGCGTGGCATGGACAGTCATTCAGCCGCTCTCCATGATTTTGGTTTATACCCTGATCTTCTCGCAAATTATGCGTGCTAAGCTACCGGGCGTAGAAAGCCAATACGCCTATAGCATTTTTTTATGTGCAGGAATTTTAACTTGGGGGCTGTTTTCTGAGATAACTAGCCGCACTCAAAACATGTTCTTGGACAACGCTAATCTCTTGAAAAAGCTCAGCTTCCCTTGGTATTGCTTACCGGTAACGGTTATTGCGAGCGCCGGGTTGAACTTTTTAATCATATTTGCGCTATTTGTCATATTCCTAGTCGTAACAGGCAACTTTCCCGGTTGGGTGATTTTAGCGGGGATACCGGTTATGGCTGTTCAGCTTTTTCTGGCGGGTAGTCTGGGTTTAATGTTGGGTGTGCTCAACGTCTTTTTCCGCGACGTGGGCCAGCTATACACCGTGATTCTGCAGTTTTGGTTCTGGCTTACCCCGATCGTTTACCCGCTGGATATACTGCCGGAGCGCCTACAGCAGATTATTCACCTAAACCCCATGACTGGCCTCATGTCCGCTTACCAGAACCTCTTCACTCGAGCTCAAGTTCCTGATTGGTCAAGTATTTTGCCAGCTTTGGGTGTTGGTGTTGTGTTTTTTCTACTGGCGGTTAATTTCCTTCGTAAACATGCAAACGAAATAGTAGATGAGTTGTAATGACCGCAATTTCTGTAACCGGGTTGGGTAAAGCGTATAAGCAATACTTTAGCAAATGGTCTCGGCTGGCTGAATGGATATTGCCCGGCAATCGCGTGCGCCATAGTTTGCATTGGGTTTTACAGGATATCCAGTTTGATGTGCCACGAGGTGAGGCCGTTGGCATACTCGGTGTGAATGGAGCTGGTAAAAGTACACTTTTAAAGCTAATCACTGGCACTACACACCCCACCGTTGGAGAAATAAGTGTCAACGGCAGAATTGCAGCGTTGCTAGAGTTAGGTATGGGCTTCCACCCGGATTTTACCGGCCGGCAAAACGTATTTATGGCTGGCCAGCTTCAGGGCCTAACGCCGCAGCAGATTTCGAGTGAATTGCCAGCAATAGAGCGATTTGCTGGCATAGATGACTATATTGACCAGCCTGTGCGGGTCTATTCAAGCGGTATGCAAGTGCGTTTGGCCTTTGCGTTGGCTACAGCTATTCGGCCGGATATTCTTATAATCGATGAAGCGCTTTCAGTGGGTGATGCCGCATTTCAGCGCAAATGTTTTCGAAGAATTAACGAGTTTCTAGAGCAGGGTACTACCCTGCTGTTTGTTACCCACGACGTTGATGCAGTAAAGAAGCTGTGCAAAAGCGCAGTATTCTTGAAGCAAGGAAGAGTGGCATCTTATGGCCCTGCAAAATCCGTATGCGATCAATACGAAAAATACCTGTTCGGAGGTAGCACGCCTGAAGCCTCGGAGGCTGATCCAAACCTGCCTATTTCGCAAGAACCTGAAAGCCAAAGCCAGCTAGATACAACGCTCACATCAGATTGTGAGGTGAGCTATGGCGATGGCAGAGCGACAATCGAAAAAATATGGTTGGAAAACCGAAGCGGTAATAACGTTAACCTCTTCGGTAGCGGAGAGCCGCTCGTACTGAAAACTCGAGTACGTTTCAACGAGAATGTCGAACACGCTGTTTTTGCGTTCATGATAAAAACCCGCGAAGGGCTCAGCCTTTTTGGTCTGGATACGAGCGACCATGCAACGCTCAGCGATCGCAACTTCCATAAGCATGAAATCGTTACACTAAGTTATAGCATTGAGAACGCTTTTGCCCCTGGTACCTACTATGTGAACTGCGGTATCCGTGATGATCGCAGCGATGAAGTGGCTTTTCTGCATCGCCGGTTAGATGCTCTTCTATTCCGGGTTCGAACAGATGACAACACGATAGTGAAATCCGGGCTGATTAACGTACCAACAGAAATTGATATTGAGGAACACCCGCTATGACTAAATCAGGGCAAAAGCAGCCTATTTTTCTGCACGCTCTGTTTCGCACCGGTAGCACGTACTTATATCAAGCTTTTCGTCGACTTGGTAAGGATTACACCTGTTTTCAGGAGCCAGTGCATGAGATTTCCGCACAAGCTAAGCATGATAGCCATTTGCTGAACGATGCTCGGGATTCTGCTAAGGCGGAATCGCTCCGCCACCCCGAGCTTAACTTACCCTATTTTTTCGAACTTCATGAGATGGCAGAACAGGTGCTTCCTCATCTTCAAGAAGAAGATGTTTACGACGGTTATTTTGGAGGTTCAGAAAGCTGTAAAGGGTTGAGTTACTGGAAAGCATTGATCGAAAATGCAACCAGCCAGCCGGTAATTCAGGAGTGTCGCTCAGCGGGCCGCATTCAGGCGATGCAGAATAACCTTGGCGGTTTTCACGCTTACCTCTGGCGCAACCCCTGGGACCAGTGGTGGTCATATCAAGTATCTTCGTATTTTGACTTGACCACGCAGCTTATTTTTAATGCCGATCCACACCCAGCGCTGATTGATAAAGTAAGTGAGCAGATCGGATTCGTCCCGCGGCACGGAGAGAGCTTGGAGGTTGCTTTCGACTGGTTTGCGAACCGCCCGATGACGCCAGATAACGCCTACTTGGCCTTTTACACTCTCTGGCTTCTGGGGCTTGAAGAGGCCATAGAACACGCGGATTTGTTGATCAATATAGACCAGCTTAGCTCAGAGCCAGATGTTCAGGAGCAGACAGTAAAAGAATTTGCAGCTCAAGGTGTTTGCGGATTAGATTTAAGCGATTGCCAAAGCCCCACTACGGTTTTTAGTCAGTCCGAGCAAGAGCATTTTCGTGCACTGGAAGCCAAAGTGCATCAGTGGTGGTTTGAGGCAGGAAAACCAGAAGATATGCTGGCACGCATAGCAACGATGCGTGAACGAGCAGCGCCGCAGCGGAGCGAGGTTGTTGGCCAACCTGGGTGCAGCGTAGATCTCGCCCGATACCGCGATTTGATCAAAAGACAGAAAATTGAGCTGATAGGTTTACACGAGAGATCAGACACTAACTTACAGGCGGCGCATCGCCGTGAAGACACGCTGCGCCAGCGCATACACAATCTCAGTCAGCTTGCCGAGCGAAGCGAGGAACAAATTCGTGAACTGAAACGCGAATTAGCTGTAACAGAGTCTAACCACAGCGAATTGCTCAGCAGTCATCAAGCTTTGCTTGGCCAGCATCAGGTATTATTGAATAGCCGGTCTTGGCGTATTACTGCGCCGTTGAGAGCGGGAGCTACTGCGTTTAGACAGGTTCGTAAAGGCGATCGCGATGCGGTTAAGTTGGCCATTAAGCATCGCATTAAATTAAGAGCGCAAGCAATCGACTACTACAGCCGCCGCTACCCTAAACTGCGTGGTTTCATGCTCGCGATCATACACAGGGTGCCCTGGTTGGCTAAGCGCCTATATCGAATAAGGCATACACCCTCGACGCCCCAATGCACCAATCAGGAAACGCTTACACCCCGCTCTCACGATATCTACCGCCAGTTGGTGGCAGCAGTAGATAGCCTGCAAAACAACGACAGCCAGCAGAAGTAATCATGAAACTCCTTATAGACCTTCAGTGCTTGCAAACCAGCAGCCGCTATCGTGGTATTGGGCATTACGTAAGTTCACTGGTTAAAATGCTGCTAGATGTTAACCGTAGCCGTCCTCAGCCGCACGACATCACATTGCTGTTTAATGGATATCACCCGGAACTGGTCGACAATATTCGCCAGCAGTGGGCGGGGATGCTTGAGAACGCTCAAATCCGAGTATTTCAGGCGCCCCCGGACACTGCTGAATCGGGTTGCCCGAATCAAGGTATTATTCGAGTGGGTGAGTATCTTCGTGAAGACTTTATCGCTCGTTTAAAGCCCGATTTCGTTCTAATTGGCTCTTTATTCGAGGGGATGACAGACAATTACGTATGCGAAATACCACAGGCCCGACAATATTCAGTTGGGGTAATAGGCTACGACCTCATCCCGCTAATCAGTCCGGTGCAATATTTAGGCGACCCGCTCATACACGAATGGTACTACCACAAGCTGAAAAGCTTGCAGCGGGCAGACGTCATTTTTGCCATATCAGAAAGTGCTCGGCAAGAGTTTGAAGACCATTTGCCGCAGCGAGATTCCTCGGTCGTTACAATATCGTCGGCATGCGACGAGGGCTATCACCCCTTGGCTAGTCTTAGCGAGAGCGACAGCCTTGCTCTAACTGAACTCGGCATAACTAAGCGCTACATTTTATATAGTGGCGCTGCGGATGAGCGCAAGAACCTAAACGCTTTGCTGCGGGCCTTCAGCCAGTTGGAAAAACCTCTTAAGACAGATCTTGACTTGGTGTTGGTAGGCAAGTTTAGCGATGCCGATAGGGCCACGTTAAACCATTTTGCTGAGCAGCACGACATAATGCCAGCTCACATAATCTATACAGGCTTTATACCGCAACAAACACTAAACGTGCTCTATAACCAGTGCAGCGTGTTTGTATTCCCTTCAAAGCATGAAGGTTTCGGTCTGCCGGTGCTTGAGGCTATGACCTGCGGCGCCCCTGTACTTTGCGCTAACACCACCAGCCTGCCAGAAGTAATAGGTTTGGAAGCCGCTATGTTCGGCCCCAACGATACAAAGCGGCTGGCCAGCCTGATAACTCGAGTGCTAACGGAACCGCACTTCAGCGCGCAGCTGCGTGAGCACGGCTTGAAGCAGGCAAAAAAGTTCTGCTGGCGCAAAACCGCTGAAAAATTGCTGGGTCAAGTAGAACAAACCGTTGCACAATTTCAATCAACTGAGGTGACAGCCAGGCCCGATCGCATTACCCGACTGGCGGAACTGTGCATCAATTGGCAGCTAGAAGATCAAAGACTGCGGCAAATAGCTAACTGCTTAGCCTCTAATGACCTAACGCTAGAGCACCGGATGCCGGAAAGTAAGCGACATTGGCGCATTGAGGGTCCGTTTGATTCCAGTTACAGCCTTGCGCTGCTGAATCGAGAAGTTGCGCGTGGCCTTGCTGCCATAGGGCAGACCGTCAGTTTACACTCCACTGAAGGCCCAGGCGACTTCCTCCCCTCAGCGGAATTTTTGTCTAAAAACTCTGATTTAGCCCAAATGGAAGCGCTTAGCCACCAAAGCAGCCTACACCCAGACATCGTTAGCCGGAACCTTTACCCCCCAAGGGTGCACGATATGGGCGCAGAGACCAGGTTGCTGCACTTATACGCTTGGGAAGAAACTGGCTTTCCGCAGGAATGGGTCGCAAATTTCAATCAACACCTTACCGGTCTTACTTGCTTGTCGGAGCACGTTAAAGAAGTGCTAATAAACAACGGCGTATGTTTGCCGATGGCAGTGAGCGGTTGCGGTGTAGATCACTGGGATCGTTTAGATGTTCAGGATTACACGCTCCCGGTAGCGCCAGGCTTCCGTTTTCTACATGTGTCTTCGTGCTTTCCTCGCAAAGGTATAGATGTTTTGTTACAAGCTTGGGGGGCTGCGTTCAGTCAGGGCCAGAATGTAACCTTGGTTATAAAAACTTTTGATAACCCCCACAATGACGTAGAGCAACGGTTGGCGGAATATCGCAGTGCTGACCCGAATTATCCTCGCGTTGTCATTATTAAGGACGACTTGCCGGATGGCCAACTGAAAAGTTTGTACCAGCAGTGTCGTGCGCTGGTAGCCCCAAGTAAAGCTGAAGGTTTCGGCCTACCACTGGCGGAAGCCATGCTCAGCGGCTTGCCTGTTATCACGACCGGGTGGAGTGGGCAGATGGATTTTTGTGATAATAATACCGCCTGGTTAGTCCGGTTTGAGTTTGAACCAGCCGATACGCACTTTAAACTAAGCGACTCTTTATGGGCGAAGCCCAGTGCTGAGGATTTGGCCAGCCAAATGCAAGCCGTTTTCAGCGCTGATGCCGGCGACTTGCAAAAAAAGACCGCTTTGGCAGTAAGCCGTCTTCGCGAACACTTTAGCTGGGAACAGGTAGCGTTGCGACTTGCAAACCAAACTGAAAGCATCATAAAGCGCCAGCAAAATGAAGATTTTAACAGGCCGCTGAACATTGGGTGGGTAAGCACGTTTAATCAACGCTGTGGCTTGGCAACCTATTCGCAACACCTGATCGAGCAAAACCTTGAAGACAATATAACTATATTTGCCCCCCATACCAACGAAACCCAGAGTGAGGAAGCTAAGAACGCGAGAGTGGAGAGGTGTTGGGAGCTTGATGATAGTGACACGCTCGAAGGCTTAACCAAGCGCCTTTTGTCGGCAAAGTTGGATGCTGTCATTATCCAGATGAATTACTACTTTTATGACTACGAGGCACTAATTCATCTGATCGCAACGTTGAAGCACCATGGCATCGTGGTGACAATCACCTTGCATTCCACCGCAGACCCGGAGCCCCGCAAGGCGCTTGTCAACCTCTATGCGGGTTTAGAACTAGCAGATCGTGTTGTGGTGCACACGGTTACCGATATCAACCGTTTGGCAGATATTGGTATAGTCAACAACGTAACCTTAATTCCCCATGGCGTCGCCAATATTGAGGTTGATACTGTCGATTGGCCGTTTGGTGACCGCGCCTGCATAGCCTCTTATGGCTTCGCGCTGCCTCATAAGGGGTTAGAGGAGTTGGTGGAAGCCTTCGCACAACTGCAAAAGCAGCATCCGGAGTTAGTGCTGCTATTGCTTAACGCCGAACATCAGGCAACGGTGTCTGCAGAGTGTATTCAAAGCCTGCATCAGCGAATTGAAGCGTTGGGTTTGCAGGACGCTGTGATTACTGAACATCGGTTTTTGCCAGACGCACAAAGCATGGGGCTTTTGCAGCATGCCACAGTAGTAGTGATGCCTTATCAAGATACGGGCGAGTCTTCCAGTGGTGCTGCCAAGATGGCTATAGCCTCAGGTCGGCCGGTACTGGTTACCCCGCTGCCCATCTTTTCTGATGTGGCGCCAGCAGTAGGTACTTTTAAAGGAACCAGTGTTAATTACATTAAAGAAGGGTTGTCGCAGGCACTATTGGGGCGTGGCTTGCCAGACCCAGAAGAAGCGCTTCGTTGGCGAGACGCGCGCGCATACCCTGTGGTCGCAAAGCGAACGTTCAACATGGTGCGTTCGCTTTGGATTAATAACTAATCAGTAGGATAAAACTAGCGCCAGCCAGTGCGCCGAGTGTGTTGGCGAGCATATCGTACCAGCAGAAGCCGGAGCCATAGAAGCTGTCCCAAACTTCTTTGCCGAGGCCAATCAATAAGGTTCCTACCAGCGCGGCCGTTAATCCAAGAGGTGAGGCGCAAAGAACCAGCGCAGAGGATATGGCGAAGTGTTGTTGCTTGTCGCGTTCGCGCAACCGCTGCAAAAAGACAGCCATGAAAGTTTCCTTGGTGTTGGGGATGAGGATGAATGATAGCGCTCGCTGAGTGTGGTACCAAGCATAGCGGCAAACGTCCTGAAAATTAAGGCTGGCTGCACAGCAACTCTCTGTGTATTTGCCTGAAGGGAAATGTAACGTAATGTACGAAGGAGGGCTGTTTGTTGCGCTATATTAATATTTACAAAACTAGACCGTATCTCGATTGACGTGGGCGTTGACACTGAGATATAAAGGCCGCAGCTTGATATGAGCGTAACGGTTCAAAATTGAAATCAAAAGAGATTTCCTTGTCGCAAGCCCTAGAAGCTGCTACAGTTTTGAACGTTAAAAATTGTGGCCTTAGGCTTGATTGAATTCACAGTTTAAAGATCAGGCGTCTTTAAAACTGTATCTGAGATGTACTGGCTTCTTTGGGCGACCTAAGAAGAAGATGCATGTCAGGCAGGCATCGACGGATGCCATTGGCTAATGCCAAGCCTGAAATTGGTCGATTCGACTTAACTAATGGAGAATGAATAGTTATGGCAACTGTTAAAGAACAGGTTCAGCAGATTTACGTGGGCCTTCTAGGTCGCGCTGCGGATAAAGAAGGTCTGGACTACTGGGTTGGTGAAATCGAATCCGGTGCAATGACCATTGAGGAAGTGCGTTCTAATGCCGTCAACGAGCAGCCCGAAGGTCAGGCTATCTTCGACTCTGGCAAAACCCGTACAGAGATCGTGACAGCGCTGTATGAGAATCTTTTCGAGAAGACTCCGGACGCTACCGGCCTCGAATACTGGGTTAATGGCGATGGCGCTAGTGTAAATGCTGATCAGCTAGTTCTGGCTCTAATTAACGGTGCTGGTACAGCCGATGCTCAGGTGTTGGCTAACAAAGTCGAAGCTGCTCAGTACTACACCGACAATGCTGGTGCTACTGGCGAAGAGTTCCGTGACGATGCACGTGCGGCAGTTGAAGATGTTGATGGTGATTCTGCCTCTGTCGACGCTTCCAAGTCTGCGACTGACGCACTTGATCAGGAGCCTTCCGAGCCGACTGATCCTTCAGTTCCTGGCGAAAGCTTCATGCTCACTGAAGGTCGCGACGTTGTAACTGGTACTGCCGACGACGACACCTTTGTTGGTCTGGTTGGTCAGAACCAGGATGGTGCGATTTCCAACGCCCTGTCCACTGGCGACCGCATCGACGGTGGAACTGGTCGCGACACCATTGAAGCGACCATGATTTTTGACAACGAAGTTGATATCGGTGGTAACAATGCACCGCGTCCGATTACCAACAGCGTTGAAGAAGTCTACATTGAGTCTCTGGAAAACGTGACCCTCGACGCCACCCGCATGGAAGACGTCGAAGAGTTCTGGTCCGACTTCAGCAGCGACGACCTGACTATCGAGAACATCAACATCCGTGGCGACAAGCTGGCCATCACCAAGGACATCACCTTTGGTATCAAGGATGCGGAGCACAGCTCTGACTTCCACGCTCAGTTCGATACTGAAGCTCTGGTGGCTCAGGCCCCGGCGGCAACCGGTTCCCAACTGCGCATCAACCTGATGGACCTGGGTACCGAAGACAACCCCTTCCAGCCCGACGCGCCCCTGGGCCAGCTGAACGTGAACGGTTTCCGTTTCACCGTCGACGGTGTGCAGAAGGAAATCACTTCCGAAGAGATCGACGCGGCCAAGACCTACGCCGAGCTGTTCGCCGCCATCCAGAATGCCATCGCAGCCGCTGCGGCTGAAGATGAATCACTGGAAGGCCTGGAAGTAAGCCTGGAAGAAAACGGCTTCAACACTGCTCCGTTCGTTGCCCTGCTGGAAGACGGTAGCTCCACCGCGCAAATCGGTGACAGCATCGTGATCCGCGACGAAAACGGTCGCACTCTGGAAGGCACCCAGTTTGTACAGGAAGGTAACACCACCGAATTTACCCTGTACGGCCGCTTCTCCGAAGAAGAGCCGGAGATCGTTGGCAACCTGATCGAGTCCAACCTGATTCTGGACAATGCCGGTCGCGGTTCTACCATTGGTGACGTAAGCATCGGTGGTGCGTCCAACTCCAACGAAGGCGTTGAGAAAATCAACCTGGTGGTTGACCGCTCCTCTGCCATCAACTCCCTGAACGTTGGTGGCCTGGCGGAAGCCCAGGGTACTCGTGATCTGCAGGAAATCGAGCTGACCTCCACCGGTGCCGATGGCAGCCTGCGCATCAACAACTTGGAAGACGTTCAGACGTTCAATGCCACCGGATTTGAAGGTGCCAATCTGGTACTGGGTACTCCGGCGTCAGACGGTGTCGACCTGCTGGACGCAGAAGATCACTACTACAACACCAGTGATACCAATGCGACTATGTACATCGACATCGAAGGTGAAATTGATCCTGATCTCACCATCGGCACGTCTCAGGGCAACCTGGCGTCTGACGCCAACTTCTCCCTGAACGTCACCACAGCAGGTGGTAACGACACCATCCACATCGACACGGCTGGCCAGCTCGGGATCGGGTCAAACGGCACCGCGTCTCAGTTCAACGATCACCTGAACCTGGGTAACGTCAACGTGAGCACTGGCGGTGGCGCAGATACTGTCGTCACACAGGGTTATGGTGTGGCTGATATTACCACCGGCTCTGGTAACGACTGGATTCGCACGGATAATTCCGGCGACTTCGCCAAGTTCCTGCTCAACGGTGACCCGGCGGTATCCGGTGTTAACCCTGACCAGTGGGCTAACAGCCTGGTAGGTGATGGCAACACTGCCTACAACATGTTCAAGACCAAGGTCAAGGTTGAGTTCTTGGGCGTGGAGTCTGACTGGATCGAGATCGACAGCAGCAACTTCCGCACTACCGCCCGTCAGATCAATGACGCCATCAAGTCTGCGATCGACAATGACAACGAGCTGGCGAAGCTGCTGACTTACGAAGATACCCGTAACGAGGGCCTGGTAATCGAGTCCCTGGTTGACCGTGTACTGGCTGCCGATGGCTCTGATTTCAATATCAGCTTCCTGGCACCGCGCATGACCGATGGCACCAACGAAGAACTGGTTTCTGACGACTACGATGCCCAGTCAACCGTGAGCAATACCGAGCTGCAGGACGCGTGGGAAACCTACGTGAACTCCACTTGGGGCGACGGTTCTAACTCCATCAACCCAGGCAACCCCTTCAACGGACTGAACGCTGAAGGCGATGTACTGAACACCATTGATGGCATTGTGGGTGGCCTGAACGGCGATGCCTACCTGACCGACGGTGCTCACCAGGACAATGCAGGCTTCAACTCTGGCGCTCTGACTCAAAACGTAGTCAATGCCGGCGCTGGGGACGACGTGATTGTTCTGAGTTCCAACACAGTTGGCGGCTTCGATACTGTGGTATTCGAAGGCAACTTTGGTCACGACACCATTGTGAACTTCAACACTGACACCCTTGGCGGTACTTCCCGCGACGTGCTGGACTTCACCAGCTACCTGGACGCTGCTGCGAACGGCCGTGGTACCTCTGCTAACGCAGAAGACAAAGTGGTTGATAAGTCGGTTCAGTACGACTTCATCGGTAACGTGGGCACGGCTGTTGGTGGTGCTGGCAACTTCGGTTACCACAACACCATTGCCATTCAGGACCTGAGTGCTCTGTGGGCCGACATCGGTACCAACAAGCCGGGCAACTTCTACGGCCTGACTCAGGACCAAGTGAAGGCGGCTCTGGAAGAGAACAACCAGGGTACAGCTTACGATCAGGACGATGTTGGCATGACCTCTGTTCTGCTGGTTGCCAAAGACCAGGAGATCAACGAAGACGGCACTCTTGGTGCTAACGTTGCCAACAAGGACGAAGCGATTGTGTATGTAGTACGCATCGCCTCTGTCGCTCAGAATGGTGACGTGACCTTCGAAGTGGCCGAGAAGGGCAGCTTCCAGCTGGCTAAAGCCTTCTCTGACCTGGACGATCTGGACGCAGCTGATTTCGCTGGCACTCCCGAAGCTGTCGCAGCCGAAGCAGCCATTGCTGAAAGCATCGAAGACTATGCTACTGCAGACGTTGTGATCGACACAGCTGTGACAGACGTTACTGGCATCACCGCTGGTGACAACGTTCTGGTAACGGCTTCCGGTAGCCTCACTGCCGAAGCTGCTGACATCGTTGGTGCTGGCGCAGATGTCTACAACGGTGAAGGTGCGATCAACTTCGTGTCTGTAGCGACTGGCGAAGTTGCTGATGTCAACACAGCTGTTGGCACCATGGGTGCGTCCTTGGACGTGACTGCACAAATTGCAGGCACCACAGGTGATCTGACTACCCTGAATGCCTCTGTTGACACCCTGGACTTCGGTTTGGCGGATGTTACTGATGCAATCATCAGTACTGCTCAGCTGTCCAAAGTGGCCAATGAAGACGCTCAAGACGCGCTGACAGTCGGTGGTGTTGCCAATGCCGACGCACTGACAGCCACTGACGCCGTTGACACGTTCGACGTGTCTGGTCTGGCTAACGGTGACAGCGCAACGCTGAATGGTCTGGCTGCGCTTGATGCTATCGACGCAACAGGCACTGCCACATTCGCTACCGCTACCGATTCTGACACGAGCGATAATACAATCGGCACCGTAGACGGTGGCACTGATACTGGCACTGTAGATGCTACTGGTGAGTGGCAGCTTGCTACGGACACCGGTGTGCTGACTTACTTCGATGGCACTGCTACCGTTGAAGTTACTCTGACCGGCGTGTCTGATGTAACTGCTAATGGCACTGCAGTTCTTGAGATTGCCTAATCCCTCTCTCTGAGAAGGATGCCTGCCTCCGGGTAGGTTAACGCAAAGAACCCCCGGCTCCGGCCGGGGGTTTTTTATTTCTGACAGGAGACACACGATGACCGAGTGGATCGCGTTATCCCGGACGACGCATGCCGGGCAAACCTACAAGGCCCGAGAGGGCTATCAACACGCTGAAGGTCAAATGCTCGTGCCCGTACTGGTGGCGGAGCTGGCCAAAGTGCTCCCGCATTATGTCATTGGATTCGTGAAGACGGAGGAAGGGCTGTCCCCGATGGCGGTGCTGGGTGTAGAAAAGGGCCAGAACCTGTATCTGCACCGGGACGGTCGCTGGCTGGCCAAATACGTACCCGCATCGTTGCGAGGCTTTCCGTTCAATCTGGCGAAGGGGCAGGGTAAAGATAAAACCCTGGCGATCGCTTCGGAGCACCTTGGCGAGGGCGACGTACCGTTGTTTGAAAATGGCGAGCCGTCGGAGTCGGTGGCCGAAATGCTGACATTTTTGGGTCAGCGCGTGCACAATCACGAACTCACTTTGCAGGCAACCAAAAGGCTGGAACAGGCCGGTGTTCTGACGGACTGGAACCTGGTGGTGCCCGTCGGAGAGGGCCACAAGCAACTTCGAGGCTTGAAAGGCATTGATGAGCAAGCGCTTAACAACCTCGAGGATCGCGTGTTTGCCGGTTTGCGGGGTGCTCCGATACAGTTGGCTTACGCTCAAGTGTACTCCATGGCCCAGATCGACCAGCTTACGCTGCGCTCGCAGCTCCATCAGAAGTGGGATTCCAATAGCAAGGAGGATGTGGATCTGGAAGACCTGTTCGGCGAAGATGACGACGATTTGAGTTTTAACTTCTGACATGGCCAACGCCGGCAACCATCAAACCAGCTACCCGGTCGCCCACCAGTTCTCCATCGGTTTCAACCCCGTGGAAGACCGCCTGGTACTGACCACCGAGCTAAAAGAGCAGGGCCACACCACCCTGCTGCTGACCCGCCGCATGGTGCTGCTGATGCTCAAGCAGATGCTCAACCGCCTGCCCGGCCTCACCGGCCTGGACCAGACCCCGGCCCGTTACTGGCAGGAAGTGCTGCAGCTCACCCACCAGCAGGCGGTGGAACAGCACCGGCAGGAAACCGAGGCCCGCCACACAGCGGAACAGGCGCCGGAGTCACAGGCAGAGGCCGGCACCACGGCCAGCGCCACGGATAGCCCGCCAACCACGGCCCCGAACACAGCCGACACCGAGCCATCCAGGGCCAACCGGTTGTTTCTGGCCACCGAACTGACCTGCCAACAGGCCAGTGACCGCCTGCACCTGGCCTTCCGGGGCCTGCCCATGCCCGAGGCCATGCTAAAAAACGGCCACCAGAGGCCCGTACTGGCCCTGTCGCTGGAAGCCACCCACGTGCATCAGGTACTGCAGCTATTGATCACCCACGCCACCAAAGCCAACTGGCACCTGCCGGTGGATTTGCCCTGGGCGAACACCAGCACTGGAAACCCGCCTGCGCGGGCGGCGTCGCATTGAAGTAAGGGGAGCCGGGCGCTCATTCCGCTGCCGGGTGTGGGTGCTATGATACTTCCATGAATCAGGGCTCCTGATTGAAACAGGCCATGAATACAGGTGTGGCCGCGAGGGTCAGACCCCACGAACATCAAAGCCAGCCCCACCCAAAAAAACGCAGGAATATATCGTGCCCGCACCCACCAACACCGCCCGCCTGCTCCAAGAGCTCGAAGCTTACGAGCACCTGATGTTCGAGCCCATGACCCAGAAGGATCTGGTGGCTGCGGTAAATGCTGTGTGCTTTTTCAGCCGGTGCTAACGGTGGTTTAGCATTCTGGCTTCGTGTATTGCTGAATCAAGCTCCATTTGAGCAGCTTCATGGCATCCCTTTCCTCTGTGGAGATGGGGCGAAACAGATTTTGAAATTCAACCGAGAAGCTGTGAACGAGCTGGATCGCTAGCCTGAGCGTTTCGACAGAAATTTCTTCATGCTCGGGTTGGTTGTACCCATGGATCACCAGTGCGACCCTTAACCACTGCTCCGGTAAGCGCTTCCCATGGTCTGGAAAATCAGCATAGCGGCCACCCGAGCGTAGCTCAATGTCAAGTTCTGCCCGCCCTCGATACCACATATCTAAGGCATCCCTTGAAAGCTTGAGTCGGCGGCGGCTACCTCCAGATTCAAAAAGCGTGACGTTTTGATTCAGTATTTCTGTGGCCCATTGGCAATATCGTTTTTCTGTATATGGGGCATTAATGTGTGGCTGAACGATGTCGTCGTCAAAGAGGGTTCTTCCGAGCGCGCCATGCTGATTGCCAATAGCCGAAAGAGGGTAGGTAAAAAGGCTTCGCGAGACGGTGCCGGTTCCACGCATTCGGTTATTGTCCCCGCCAAACGCTTTCTCCATGATGTAGGGTTGACCAAAAACAATAGCGGTTATGGGAATGTTGTAGCTTTCATCACCTCGCGTAGCCAGATGTTTGCTGGTTTTTTCACCGCTAAACCCTTTGTTAAGAATGGAGCTTTGGTTTTTGATGCTTTTTACGGCGGTACGAGTCAACGCGTGAGGAAAATACTTGACAACACCGAATGTGGTACAATGTGTGATCAAAACAGGACAGGGTATTCATGGCCAGCAACCACCACGACACCGGCTATAAAGAGCTGTACGTGGCTTGTTTTTACGATCACTTGTTGAAGAACCGGACGGCCACTGCACGGCAGGGCTTACCGCCGATCTTTCCGGTGGTTTTGTATAACGGCTCCCAACGGTGGTCAGCCCGACAAGATATTTACGACATGGTGCAGCCGGAGCCCCCAGAGTTTTTGCGGGCGTACCAGCCCCACCTTCGCTATTATCTGATTGACGAAGGGCACTTCACGGATGAACAATTGAGCCATCACCACACACCTCTGAGTGGCGTGTTTGGCATCGAGAACGCAGGCCATAGCTGGGAAGCTTTGCAGCAGGCCGTGGATAGAGTGGTTGGGATTATCGAGACGGGTCCTAATAAGGAACGGATAGATCGCATCATCACCCGCTGGATCAAGCGCCATTTGAGTAGGCTGGGCGCAGAGCTTCAGTTAGAGAAGCTTGAGAGTTTAACGGAGGACAGAGATATGTTGGCAGAGAATCTGGATAATTTGGTTAAGAAAGAGCGGTTGGAGGGACTGCAGGAAGGTCGGCTGGAAGGTGGGCACATAAAGGCTGAGCAAATTGCCCGTAATCTGATCAGCCGCACGGAAATGGATGACCGACTGATTGCGGAGGTGAGTGGCCTCACACTGGATGAAGTTAGCAATTTGCGCTCGCAGGTAACACACTGATTCAAAGCTTTTTTTGACCAATGACAAAAAAGGGCAGCTCTGGTGGCTGCCCTTTGTGCTTCTAGCAGCGTTCTTCGGATGACTGAGTTTTCCTGCTGTTTGCCGCTAAGCCCTCCGTAAAGTTACTTATCCCTAATAGGTAGGTCATAACTGTGCATTACCAGTGTGATAAGCTAATTGGCTTTTGTGCACATTTTTAAGTGGCCCATGTTGCACGGGGCTCGGAGAATCTACATTGAACGTGCTGCAGTTTTACCGCACTTATCTGCCCGAATCCCACGGCGGAGTTGAAGAGGCCATAAGGCAGATTTGTATTGCCTCTGGAGCTTTTGGTGCTCAACACCGGGTGCTTACGCTCGCCCGTACAAAACGTGTCGCAGAAATCCAGCGGCCCGAGGCGCAGGTTATACAGGCCCCACTTCAGTGGGCGCCGGCGTCCTGCTCTATGGGCTATGAGTTGTTTCGGCTGTATCGTGAGCATGCGGAATGGGCCGATGTAATTCATATTCATTATCCTTGGCCCTTTGCTGACTTGGTGCACCTGCTTTCGGGTGTGCGTAAGCCCGTGGTGTTAACCTACCATTCGGATATTGTGCGCCAGCGCTTATTGGAGCATCTGTATCGGCCGTTGCGGTCGCTGTTTTTCTCTCGGGTGGATTCCATTGTCGCCACCTCACCAAATTACCAAGCCTCTAGCCCCGTTCTGCGAGAGTTGGGTGAGAAGTGCTCAGTGATTCCGTTAGGACTCAGTCCAGACACCTACGAGCCACCAAAAGAGGAAGTTCGGGCGCGGATGTTAGAGCAGTACGGCACGGATTTTTTTCTATTTGTGGGAGTGCTTCGTTATTACAAGGGGCTGGACACCTTGCTGGAGGCGGCCGCGCGCTGCGATCTGCCGGTGGTAATTGCCGGGCATGGGCCGGAAGAGGCAAGACTAAAAGCCCAGGCGCAGGCACTGGGCCTTACCAACGTAAAGTTTGCCGGTTTTGTTACCGATGATGAGAAGCAAGCGCTGTTCGAGCAATGTTCAGCCATTGTGTTTCCATCTTGCGTGCGCTCAGAAGCCTTTGGTGTCACCTTGCTAGAGGGCCAGTTGCACTCCAAACCGCTTATCAGCTGCGATATTGGCACTGGAACCACGTTTGTGAACCTGGCCGGAAAAACCGGCCTGGTTGTGCCTCCCAACGATGCGGCGGCACTTGCTCAGGCAATGCAAACGCTGGCTGAACAGCCGCTGAAGGCCGAACAAATGGGCCGTGCAGGACGTGAACGTCTGGAACGTGTGTTTTCTGGCGAACAGGTAGGCCGCGCCTATTTCGATATTTATCAGCGTTTAGCAACGCAAAAACAGCCGGTTCTCGGCTGACTGTTTTTACTGTCTTGAACACTAAGTGAGTGGAGTTATCACATGAAGAAAGCACTGATCACAGGCGTCACCGGTCAGGATGGAGCCTATCTGGCTGAGCTGTTGTTAAACAAAGGGTATCAGGTTTACGGCGCCTATCGTCGCACCAGTTCGGTCAATTTCTGGCGTTTACAAGAATTGGGTATCGACACTCACCCCGCATTGCATTTGGTTGAATTCGATCTAACAGATTTGGGTGGCGCTATTCGCCTACTGCAAAGCACAGGCGTTGAGGAAGTATACAATCTGGCCGCGCAGAGCTTTGTGGGGGTGTCGTTTGATCAGCCGATAACCACAGGCGAAATTACCGGTATTGGAGCTGTTAACCTGCTCGAAGCTATTCGCATTGTTAACCCGGCTATCCGTTTTTATCAGGCGTCTACGTCTGAGATGTTCGGAAAGGTTCAGGCGATGCCGCAAACTGAGTCTACGCCCTTCTATCCCCGCAGCCCATACGGTGTCGCCAAGCTCTATGCCCATTGGATGACGGTAAACTATCGCGAGTCTCACGGTATTTTTGGTTCCAGCGGTATTCTGTTTAACCACGAGTCGCCGCTGCGTGGGCGCGAGTTTGTTACGCGCAAAATTACTGATGGAATAGCGCGCATCGCAACCGGTAACCTGGATAAGCTGGAGTTGGGCAACCTCGACGCTAGACGCGATTGGGGTTATGCCAAAGATTATGTCGAGGGGATGTGGCGTATTTTGCAGGCGCCAGAACCGGATACCTTTGTGCTCGCGACCAACCGCACTGAAACCGTGCGAGATTTTGTCACCATGGCGGCCCGCGCGGCGAGCCTGAATATTACTTGGGAAGGCGAGGGCGAAGGCGAGCAAGGTATAGATAGCGCTTCTGGCCGTGTGTTGGTATCGGTTAACCCTGAGTTTTATCGCCCTGCGGAAGTGGACTTGCTGATTGGGGATGCGACTAAGGCCAAAGAACAGCTAGGCTGGCAGGCAACAACGTCGCTAGAAGACTTGTGCAACATGATGGTAAAAGCGGACCTTAATCGGGTTGAAAGCGGCTTTTCTTTCTAAAGCAACAGCAATAGGGGGCGGTATGAAACGGGTTTTGGTCACCGGAGCGAGCGGCTTCACGGGTCGTTATGTTGTGAGGTTGTTGCTGGACCGCGGTTACGACGTTTACTCCATGGGTGCCAGTGGCATTGATGGAGAACGCGTGGTTAAGGCGAGTCTAGAAGATAAATCATCGCTGTCTTCGGTTGTCCGTGATGTGCGCCCCCAAGGCATTGTTCATCTTGCGGCTTTATCGTTTGTTGGGCACGGTGTTGCTGAGGATTTTTACCGGGTAAACACGCTTGGCACGCTTAACCTCTTGGAGGCGTTGGATGAACTTGATCCAAAGCCTTCCCGCATTATTTTGGCCAGCAGCGCCAATGTGTACGGAACCCCAGCGGTAGAGCGAATAGACGAGAGTTTATGCCCAGCACCGGTTAATCACTACGGTACCAGTAAGCTCTCTATGGAACATTTGGTAAGCGCGCAGTTCGGGCATTTGCCGGTTACCATCACGCGCCCTTTTAATTACACCGGGCCGGGGCAGAACGAGCGCTTTTTGATCCCCAAAATTGTCAGCCATTTCGTTCGTCGCGAATCGGTGATTGAACTGGGTAATCTTGATGTGAGCCGAGACTTTTCTGATGTAAGAGATGTTGCCAGTTATTATGTTCAGCTTTTGGAGGCAGATAAGTCGGTTTCACCGGTTAATCTGTGCTCGGGCCAAGCGTATTCGATTTCACAAGTGCTGGATATGATGGCTGAGATAGCGGGTTATCGAATCGAGGTAAGGGTAAACCCTCTTTTTGTGCGGGCTAATGAAATTCCTTTTTTAGTGGGTGACAGCCGCCGACTTCATGGTGTTATCGGCAATACGCCCATCGTTCCTATGTCGCAAACCCTTCAAGATATGTATAGCGAGGGCGAACTGTGAAGGTGATGCTCAGGCTGGATTCGCTTGAGCATCCCAGAACAGGAATCGGCTATTACACAGAGCACCTTTGCCGTGAGCTTCTGCGTGAGCAGAAAGAGGGTGTTGCTGGGGTGTTTCGCGGGCAACTGTTGCAGGGCAACAGTTTATATAAGGTTTTGAACGAAGAGGATGTTCCCGCTGCGCCTGATGCTTTTTCAAGTACTGGTGGTATAACGACAAGGGCGCTGCGCCGCTGCAAACCCTTGCTGCGGGCATTGCCGGGTGCATACCCGCTGCGGCAGGCGCTACGCGATTGGCGCTCGCAGGGAGCGGCTTCGGCTTTTGGCCATTGTGTGTACCACGAGCCTAACTTTATTCCGTTCCAGTTTTCTGGCCCTCTAGTTCTAACGGTGCATGATCTTTCCCATGAGCGTTTCCCCCAGTATCACCCTGCCAGTCGCGTGCGGTTTCTGTCTCGACGCCTCCCTGCAGCGTTAGAACGGGCTGATGTGATAGTAACGGATAGCCAGTTTACTAAGGATGAGATAGCGTCTTTTTTTCCGGCGGTGGCGAGTAAAATTGTCCCTATACATCTTGGCGTAGATAGCACTATACGGGAGTTAGGTAGGGTTGCAGCCAGTGAGGTTTTGGCGCGATATAGCCTCGACTACAAGGGCTATATCCTGTCGGTGGCTACGTTGGAGCCACGGAAAAATTTGGTGGGCTTGATCCGCGCCTACGATAGATTGCCGAAACGTATTAAGGCAGATTTGCCTTTAGTTCTGGTTGGCGGCGAGGGTTGGAGTAGTCAGGCGCTATACCGGCTTATTGGTCCGGTAAGAAGCAGGGGCGGGTATGTGATTTTAACAGGCCGCGTGCCCCGCAGTGATCTGGCGGGGCTATTGTCGGGGGCTAGGCTGTTTGCTTATCCCTCTTTTTATGAAGGTTTTGGCCTACCGATTGCGGAAGCCCGTGCCTGCGGCACACCGGTGCTTACTTCGGGTTTTGGTGCCATGGCGGAGGTGGCTGGGGATCAAGCCTTTCTCGCTGATTTGGAAAACCTTGCTGAAAGTCTGGAGGCAGCATTGTCTTCTATGCCTCAGCGGCTATCGCCTGTGCGTTACTCATGGGATGAAACTGCCCGCAAAACCCTAAGTGTTTATAGAAGTCTGCAACACTAAACTCATGTAATGGTCATATTCTAATGTAATGGTCATGTTTATATGTGTTTATTAATAACCGCTGTGCGTGTATTATAATCCCGGTTTTAATATGTACTCTGTTAAACACTGTCCAGTTTTCTATTGCGCTAAGGTGTTTTTCCTGTACTCTCGCATTGAATAATAGGGTTTATTTCCATGGCAAAAATTAACGACTACTACCAGAAGAAGCAGCTTATGGAAAAGCTTGCAGCCGAGATCAACCAACTGGAGCAAGATCAGGCTCTGAAAAGTGAACTGGCGTTTGAGAACAGCATTCGTGAGTTGATGGCTGAATACGATAAGTCTCCGAAGCATGTGCTTCAGATTCTAGCAGCGATTGATCCCTCCATTGCTGGAGCGAAGGCTGAAAGCGGCACCGGAACACGTGCAAAGCGCCCTTTGAAAACTTATAAGAACCCGCACACCGGCGAAGAGGTTCAAACTCGCGGTGGCAACCATAAGGTTCTGAATGAGTGGCGTCAAAAGCACGGCAAGGAAGCGGTACAGAGCTGGCAGCAAGACTGATAAGCTAGAAATTAAAAAGGGCCGGATGAACTAATAGTCATTCGGCCCTTTTTTGTGGGTGCTTTTGCAGTGTTGAACGGTTTAAAGGTTACTCAAATACGACAACACAGTTTCTTCCGCTTTTCTTTGCTGTGTATAGGGCTTCATCTGCCTGCTGCATCCAACTCATGTGGTTCTCTACACTGCCAGTGAGTTGCGAGATACCCACACTTACGGTGTAGTTAATCGGTGCGACACTGGTTTGAACCACGCTTTTTTCGATACTTTCCCGTATTCGCTCACATATAATGCGAGCTCCTTTGGCATCGGTTTCCGGTAATATAATACCGAACTCTTCTCCACCATAACGGCCAATGCTATCAGACTGCCTTAAATTGCTTTTAGCCGTTGTTGCTGTGTGTTTGATGACTTCATCTCCGGCTAGGTGGCCGTGGTTATCGTTCACTTTTTTAAAGAAGTCGATATCAAACATCACAAGGCTGGTTGTATGGCCATAGCGCCGGAAGCGTTCAAACTCCGCATCCACCAGGTTTTCCCAAGTGCCCCGATTTAGCAGGCCGGTTAATCTGTCGGTCATGCTGAGTTTGGCAAGCTGTTCGTTTGCCCGCTCCAGCGCCCGTTTGCCGGTGGCAATGTCGGTTACGTCGTAAACCATGATGCATATTTTCTCCACCTGCCCGGTACTGCCAGCGAGTGGGCTGATGGTGAGGTTCTGGAACATGTAGTCTTCTGTGCCGGTAATGGGGCGTGTGCTGCGGAACCGGAACAGGAAGGGCCGTTGTTCCCAGGAGATGAATGCCCGGGTGTTGAGTAGTGCGACGGCATCTACTTTGCGGGTCAGCCAGGCTTGCGGTATATCGGGGAAAACCTCAAAGATGCTCTGATTGCGAATCTTGCTAGCCGTAATTCCGCTGTGGTTTTCCATGAAGCCGTTCCAGGCTTGCACTTTGAATTCGAGATCTAGCACGACTAGACCCACCTCAACGGATTCAAGCATATCGACCAACCAGTGGAAGGATTGTGCTTCGAGTTCGTTTATGGCCATGGGTTAGTCCACCAGATATTGAAGACGGTTTTCTAAAAAGGGTACTGAGTCTTCTGTGAGAAGCACCAACATATCGCACTGTATATTGCGATCCTCCAGAGCGTAGCTGATTTCAATACACAGGAGTTGTTCATCACGAGAATTTTGGTGCTCAAGTAGCTCCGTAATCTGGCGGTGCTGGCCAAGTACGCTCGGATGGCCTAGCCCCAGTTTGAGATCCAATTGGTCCCCGATACCATTAAGGAAAGCTCCGAATAGAATGCTAGACATGTCCATCAACACTTCTACGTTGACAGATTCGTTCCCGAAGGTTTCGTAGTGAAGCAGTTCGGCCATTTCGTGAAAGCTGGCATCTGCAAACAGAAGTAACGCCTCGCCAGCGATACCGGCTCCGGTGAAGCCTTGGCACACGGCTGAGTATGTTTCGCTGTCGTTGGCTGCAGAAATGGCCATGTGAAGTTCGGAATTGGCAATAAAATCAACTTTCGGAATGGGCTGTTTAACAAACACCCGCAACAGCCGGGCGAGTAAGTCTGAAGAGCGACCCATGGCAACGTTGGCGATTTCCTGTAGATAATCGCTTAAAGAAACTGATATTTCATGGGTTGGGAAGTGGTCGTCTGGCGTGAGCTCACTATCCTCTAGCGCGGTGTTTTCAAGCTCGCCGGGGCGATAGAAACCGTACTCGGCCAGCAGGCTGAGAACAAGCGCCATGTCTGTGGGCTTTTTTATGAAATCAATAGCACCAAGCTTGCGTACCCGTTCTCGCGCTTCAGGCTGTATATCGCCGGAAACCACAATGGTCATTACCGGAAGGTCTTCCGCCCGTACATGCTCCAATACTTGATAGCCGTCCATCTCTGGCATGTTGAGGTCCAGAAACATCAGGTCTGCCTCGCCCGCTCGCAGCTTCTCCAGTGCTTCCAAGCCGTCATTGGCGAAGAGGATCGTTTCGGCAAGGCCGGAGGGTAGGGCTCGGGCCATTTGTTTTCTGGCAAGTGTGGAGTCGTCGCAGATAAGTATGCGGGTGGTCATGTTTGTAGCCAAACGGGAATGGTAGTTGGTTCTGAAATTATAGCATTAGGGCAATATATGTACATATAAACGACACCATTAAAAATCAACTCGACAGAAATGGATACTGTAACAATTTGTTATTCTGGTTTGTGACTAAGCTCACTCAATAGTCCGAGTTGCCTCAATTATAGTGTCAGTGTAGTCAATGAAAATAAAATTAAGTGAGAGTTTCAAGAAAATCTTCTTGTGCGCCGCGGTCCACTTAAGCTGGTAGTTAAACTCTATACTTGAGACTGTGTTATGAGACATTACGCGTATGGATACGCCCCCCTCATTGCGTTCTGCGTAGGTATTTCGCCTGTTGCCAAAGCTGAACTAACACCCATCTCCGAGTCGACGATGGGAGATGTAACAGGGCAGGCGTTTATGAAAGTTCAAAATATTAATGGTACAAATCACGACTATACCCGCATGACTCTAGGTATGGATGTAGACACCCGTGTAAACATCGATGATGCTCAGATTGGCCAAATTGATGGCGGTACCGATTTTTCAGCCCAGCATTTAGCCCTTGGGCATATTGCCCGGGCTGATGGTGAACAATTTAACGGCGTAACCTACAACGAGGGTGACGCCATACCTTTTGAAGCTCGCAAGCCGTATATCGAACTGGCAGAAGATGGTGCCGGGCTGGCCGGTTTTCGTATGGGCTTTGAACAGGCCCGTGGTTCGGTTTCATCCCATACCACTAGCTTTAGTGGCAACATTGGCATGAAGGTAGAATATTTCGGCCAAGTATACGATGCCATGCTGTTTGACGGTGTTGGTGGAGTGGCGACGAATAAGCGCGCCACTCACATCGGTCTTGCGCCTAGCAGTCCCGGTCAAGCGGCGGGTTGTAATATTGATGGTGCTTTGGCCAATTGCGCTCCGCTAACCAACCTCAGGTCTATAACGGTGGGTGAGGATACAGGTGCTGGTGACGGTACAATTGGATTCACCGATGGTTTTTTTATCGGCTTCCAACGAGACGATAATATGGAGTGGCAATCCATTGATGGGGCAAACGTTATTGACGTGGGCAAGGGTGTATTCATTAACCTGCCAACGAATATGACGGTTGATCTTACCAACCTCACCAGCGGCGGTATTGACCGCCTGCGCACTCATCAGGTAGATATGGGTACCAAGCTGTTTTGATTTTGCTAGACTCCTGAACTTAATGATTCATAAGGCAGGAGTCTTAGCTTGATCCGCTCTTTTTACTGGCATGATTACGAAACATTCGGTGTGGACCCGGTCCATGATCGGCCCTCGCAGTTTGCAGGCATTAGAACCGATGCGGATCTCAATATTATTGAAGATCCGTTGGTTATTTATTGCAAACCCACCGATGACTACCTCCCCTCGCCAGAGGCCTGCCTGATTACCGGTATTACGCCCCAAAAGGCAATGCAGGACGGCTTCCCCGAAACTGAATTTATCGCGCAGATTAATGAGGCCTTCAGCCAGCCCGGAACCTGTGTAGTAGGTTATAACAGCCTTCGCTTTGATGATGAAGTAACCCGCCATACGCTGTACCGAAACTTGCAAGATCCTTATGCCCGTGAGTGGCAAAACGGTAACTCCCGCTGGGACATTATTGATATGGTGCGGCTGACCTACGCACTGCGGCCTGAAGGGATCAGTTGGCCGCGTAAGGAAGACGGCAGCCCCAGCTTTAAGCTGGAAGCGCTCACCACCGCCAATGGCATCGCCCACGAAGCTGCCCACGATGCCATGTCGGATGTGGAAGCAACCCTTGCCGTTGCCAAACTGATCCGAGACAAGCAGCCGAAGCTGTTTGATTTTGTTCTCAACAACAAAGACAAACACTCCGCACGAGCCATGCTGGACACGGCTGCCATGAAACCGGTCTTCCACATATCCGCAAAATACCCGGCAACCCGTGGTTGCTGCGCCATGGTTGCGCCCTTGGCGGATCACCCCAGCAATAAAAATCTGGTGATTGTTTATGACCTAAGGGAAGACCCGAGCGAACTGATTAACGCCACACCGGAGCAGATTCGCGAGCGGGTGTTTACTTCTCAGGCGGAACTGGGAGACAAAAAACGTTTCCCGCTAAAAGGTGTGCAGCTGAACAAATGCCCAGTGCTGGCACCCGCGAACATGCTCACAACGCTTTCCGCCGAACGCCTGAAGGAGTTGGAGCTTGATGGCGACACCCTTCGAGCTAATCTTGCCCTGCTGAGAAAGGCGCCGGGACTGGCGAAGCGAATTGCTGAAGCATTCGACCAGCCACACCAAGGCGACCTAACGGACCCGGATGAACAACTTTATGCTGGCGGCTTTATTTCTACGAACGACCGCAGTGAACTGAACCGAGCGCTAAAAACGCCGCCGGAATCCTTGGTTGACGAAACCTTCAGTTTTAAAGACGAGCGCTTGCAGGAAATGCTCTTCCGGTACCGTGCTCGTAATTATCCTGACTCACTGACCAGTGAAGAGTCCGAACGCTGGGAGCAGTTTCGTACTCAGCGCTTAATGACCCCGAAAAAAGGTTGGTTGTCCCTTGAGGCGTTCGGGCTTGAGCTGCAGCGGCTGGCTAGTGATCCGGAACTGACGCCGCAGAAGCAGCAGATTTTGGAGGATTTGCATTTGTATGGGGAGTCGTTGATTCCGTATATGTGAAAAGAATGTCTGCCCGTCCCCTCTCCCCCGGCCCCTCTCCCGCAAGGGGAGAGGGGAGCTACACACTCAAAGCCTGCAGGATTATGCCAAGGCCTGAGACCAGTGCAGTAAAAGCCCCTCTCCCCTTGCGGGAGAGGGGTTGGGGAGAGGGGGTGAGCTACACACCCAAAGCCTGCAAGATTCTGCCAAAGCCTGAGACCAATGCAGTAAAAGCCCCTCACCCCTTGCGGAAGAGGGGTTGGGGAGAGGGGGTGAGCTATACACCCAAAGCCCACAGAGTTTCGCCAAGGCCCAAGGCCAGTAATGTTGGCCCTTGTGGGCCGCTTTTGAAATGCACCCTCTCCCCCGGCCCCTCTCCCGTGAAGGGCGAGGGGAGCTACACACCTAAAGCCAGCGAGATTCCGCCAAGTTTTAAGGTCAGTGCAGTAAAAGCCCCTCTCCCCTCGCGGGAGAGGGGTTGGGGAGAGGGGGAGTGCTTAAGAACCAAGCACAACCAAAAAACCACCAAAGCCAAGGATGGCCCAATGAACCAAGCTCAGTTCGCCAAACACCTCCGCCAAAACATGACCGATGCGGAGAAACTACTCTGGTTTCACCTAAGAGCCTATCGCTTAAACGGCAAACGCTTCCGACGCCAGCAGCCCCTTGGGCCCTACATCGTCGATTTCGTGCATTTTGGCTCAAGAGTGATTGTTGAAGCCGATGGCGGTCAGCACAATAATTCGGAGAGTGACCAGATACGGGATGCTTGGTTGCGTTCGCAAGGGTTTACCGTGCTGAGGTTTTGGAATCATGAAATTCTGAAGCAGATTGATGTGGTGCTTTCTGTAATTTATGACGAGTTGGAGGGCAGGGGAATTGGGAGTTAGAGCGGCCGACCCCTCCCGAGGCGTCGGACCGCCCCAACCCTCTCCCGCAAGGGGTGAGGGGCTAAATGATGTTGGCCTGTCGGGCTGCTTTTAAAATGCACCCTCTCCCCCAACCCCTCTCCCGTAAAGGGTGAGGGGAGCTACACACCCAAAGCCTGCAGGATTCCGCCAAGACTCGAGACCAGTGCAGTAAAAGCCCCTCTCCCCCCGCGGGAGAGGGGTTGGGGAGAGGGGAGCTACACACCCAAAACCAGCGAGATTCCGCCAAGTTTTAAGGTCAGAGCATTAAAAGCCCCTCACCCCTCGCGGGAGAGGGGTTGGGGAGAGGGGGGGCCGCCTCACCGCCGCCGTTGAAAATAAACACTCAAATTCTGCCCCATCAAACTCTGCACCTCACTCCCCAGAGCCTCTGCCTGAATCTGTGTTTGCACTGGCTTGGTGGCCAAGCTGTGGCCATCTTCATCGCGCGCCTTTACCAGCTTCCATTCCACTTCGTTACTAACCATTGCCATCAAGTCTCTTAGCTGGGCCTCGTCCTGTGGCTGGAACCAGCGATCTCTGCAGCCGCCAAGGCTGTAGAAATCATCTTCTTGGGCAAGCTCTTGCCATGTTGTGTCCTGCCGGTTGCTCAGAACCATTCGCCTAAGTTGTAGCAGGGTAGCGCGGGTTGGTTGCAGGTTGTGTTCAGCTATTAACTTCCGCATTTGCCGGTCGCCGGTTGTGCGTTCGGCTATGGCTGTATGTAGGTGAACTATTGCACCAGAACCGGCGGCACTGTTCACCAATGCCGCTAGAGAGAGTTCTGTCATGGCTGGTGAGGGCAGGCGGCCCACTTCAACCCAATGCACCTTATGGCCATCCGCCACGAACTGCTGCGCGATAGACCAGGGCCAGAACACAATGTTACTGATCTCTGATTCCGCGGCCATGCGAGTCGCTCTGGCAATGTTAGCCAAGGATTCATCTACGGCGATCACCTCAACATCTGCCAAGTAGCGAGCCAACTCCATAGCGCGCTGGCCAGATTGAGCGCCGCATACGATAACGCGCAAGGTGTCAGGTAGCTTGTCTGTGGTTAATCCTAGCTCTGTTGCCATCAGTGACTTCAAGCTGCTTTCGGTGCGGTAAGCAAGTTTCGACCAGACCGGCCAAGCTTGCGCTACGTCGGTTTTATCAAGGCACAGCTCTGCCGCCTTCTCATCAAAGCACTGTTTGATGCCTTCTTCTGCGGCGCGGTGGTAATAACTGGCAGCGAGGACAACCTGAAGTGCCAGCGGCCAGTCCACGAGATTCCACTGCCCTAGCTGCACAGCAAAGTCTTGATGAAATAGGGCGCCGTACATGGCACTGATCATTAGCGAGCCAATCAAGGCTTCCTGAGGTTCGCCCATTACGATCTGTGCTTTGAGGCTGTCGTTAACCGCTTCTATTAGGCGTGTTTCATCTTCCGCAGCCGCGAGCGCATAGCCGGTACGGTCTGCATACTGAGCGACAGCGAGCGCGAGCTGTTGTAAGTCGTCTCTTAGTTCTACCGTCTGGGCGACTTCTGTCAAAATCGCGCGGCGTAACATAACAACCAGCTCTTCCACCGCCGGGTCTGGCATCAATGTTTTTTGCAGGGCCAGAAGTAATAGTTCATCGGCGCTTGCAGAATCCAGAAAAATCTCTGCTTGAGGGTTATCCAAGTCGTATTGCTGGCGGATGATGGACGCTACAAAACGACCGATTTCCTGATGCGGCAAACCCTCATGGCTTAGCAGCGCGATAGCATCCAAAGCCAAGTTGCTATCCGCTTTGTTTACTGCAAGATGTTGGGCGCAGGTTAGCATGCCGCTGTATACGGAATCCCATTCGGTGCCAGTTTCCAACAACTTGCGGTAATGCAGATAGGCCACATCAAATTGACCCTGCAACCGCTTGGCGTGGGCGACACCGCAAAAAGCGGCGGCGGATTGCCGGTCGTGGTCCAGAGCCTGCAGGAAGTGCTGCTCTGCCAGAGCAGGGCGCTCGGTTTTCAGTGCCCAGTATCCCAGATTTGCGTACTGCTGCGCCTGACCAGGCTGGACCTGCAGGCTGGCGTTGAAGAGGTCGTGGGCGTTTTCAAGTTGCCCGTCGTCCATTTCGACACGCCCCAATAAACCCAAAGCAATTGCATTGTTTGGATCAAGCGCAATCACCTCTTCCAAATACACACGGCATTCCTGCCGGGCCTGTAAACGCTGGATATGGCTCAACCCGCTGCTGTTGGACTCGCCATACGCAAGATTGGCCTGCAAAAGCAGCCGAGCCGCCTGTGCCTGTTGGGAATGGGATTCCTGAGTGTGATGTTTGGCTTGCATGGGATACCTCGTTTACCTGCCGCTGCGCTAAAAAATTGCGGCAAAGGCCTGCAGTTTTTTGGTGGTTTTCTGTGCTTTGTAAGAGGTATTGCGAAAGGTGTGCCAGTTTAGAAGTGTTCCTCAAAATCCATCGATGTGTGCAGGATACGTAAGATCACGAATTTTCTTGATTGCTTATCGACGACTTCTTTGAAGAAAAGAAGGTGCTTCGCATTCATTCCCACCCTTCGAGCCGGCATGCTCTGAATATCGGCATGCAGTTCCGGACGGGTTTTTGCGAGATAATGATCTGGGCCTGATTCAGACAGTTCCCTCACGCTATGAGCTATTAATTCGCTATAGCGTTGGGCCTGATGCTGCCCAAAGTATTTCAAGGTATGAAGTATAATCTCGTCAAAATCCGCCGCAGCTCTTTGTGAAAATTCCACCGTCCCATAGTGGGGGCATAAGACTCAGTCCTTTTTAGTAAGCTCAGAAGCCCTGCGTGAGAGGTATTTGGTAATATCTTCGCCAACGCCCAGACTGACAGTGCGTCCCTCTTCAACGTCTTGCAGGCCTTCAGCCACGGCATCTCGCAAAGTCATAAGCTTCTGTTGATGTTGCAATTCCTGCTCCTCGACAAGGCGAAGGCCTTCCCGAAGAACCTCGCTAGCATTTTGGTAACGACCAGCTTTAACAAGGGCGCCCAGCAGTTGCTCCTGGTGATTGGTTAAAACTATATTTCTCGTTGCCATGTGAGCACCTCCAGCTTAGTGATTGGCATATAATGCCATTCGTCGAGGTATGTTCCAAGGTCCTGTGAACCGGATTTGTAGGTCACACATAAGGCGCAGGCAATACAAGGACACCTGCATCTATCTTTCAATTGCTCACAACGTTGCTGGCAAATGCCGTGGGTTTACTGATGAGGTAGTATGTTGCTAATCGATATTGCGTTTTATTGGCGGGAGTGGGCATGGCAACTAAGCGAACACTATTGGTAACCGGCGGCGCCGGATTTATCGGTTCGGCGTTGGTGCGGCATATAATGAACGCCACGGCCGATCAGGTGGTTGTTCTCGATAAGCTTACCTACGCGGGCAATCTGGATAACCTTGCTGAGTTCAGTCAAAGCCCTAGATACAGGTTTGAGCACGGGGATATATGCGATCGAAAGACTGTTGATCGCATCCTTGAGGAGTATCGCCCTCACGCCATTTTACATTTGGCGGCTGAGAGTCATGTGGACCGCTCGATTCTTGGGCCTGCGGCATTTATCGAGACCAACATTCTTGGCACCTACACATTGCTTGAAAGCGCTAGACATTATTGGAATAGTTTAGGAAGTCCGGAGCAGCAGGCGTTTCGCTTTCACCATGTAAGTACCGATGAAGTGTTCGGCGACCTTGCCGATGAAGAAGGGGGCGCAACAAAGCGTTTCCACGAAGCAACAGCCTATGCGCCCAGCAGCCCATATAGCGCCAGCAAAGCCAGTTCTGATCATCTCGTGCGGGCTTGGCATCGAACCTATGGGCTACCTGTATTGATTACGAGTTGTTCGAACAACTATGGCCCTTATCAGTTCCCGGAAAAGCTGATTCCTTTGATGATTACAAATGCACTGGAAGGTAAGCCATTGCCGGTGTATGGAGATGGAGGGCAGGTTCGGGACTGGCTTTATGTTGATGACCATGCCGAAGCACTTTACCGAGTCTTGACAGAAGCTCGGCCCGGAGAGGTGTACAACATTGGCGGAAACGCGGAAAGGCGGAATATTGATTTGGTTCATGCTTTATGCGAGGTATTAGAAGAGTTGGCTCCAGAAAAGCCCGCGGGAGTTGTATGGTACAAGGATCTGATTACGTTCGTGCAAGATAGACCGGGCCATGACAGGCGCTATGCAATTGATGCGAGCAAAATTGCAAGAGATCTGGCTTGGCAGCCACGCGAAAACTTAAAAACGGGGTTGAGAAAAACGATTGCTTGGTATCTTGATAACCCGCTTTGGTGTGCGCGAGTTAATAGTGGCGCATACCGGCAGGTGGTAGAAGAGTGAGAATTCTTCTTTTTGGAGCTGAAGGGCAGCTGGGCTGGGAGTTGCGCCGTTCGCTCTCTGTGTTGGGAAACGTAGAGCCGGTCGCCCGTAATGACGGGCTGAAGGTTGATCTGGAAAAGCCCGAGAGCCTACGCATTTGTATTCAAAACATTAGGCCAGATCTCATTGTAAATGCGGCGGCATTTACCGATGTGGTTGCGGCAGAAACCCAGCAGGAAATGGCATTTCGCATCAATGCAGAAGCCCCTCGAGTGATGGCTGAAGAGGCCAAACAGATGGGTGCTTTATTTGTACATTACTCAACGGATTATGTATTCGATGGCACTTCGGGCTCAGCATACGATGAGGATAGTAAAGCGGCACCTTTAAACTTCTACGGCAAGAGCAAGCTCGCCGGAGATATGGCTATTACCCAGAGTGGTTGCGACTACCTTGTGTTCAGAACAAGTTGGGTGTACTCCGCGCGTAGAAAAAATTTCCTCAGCACTATGCTGCCGCTTTTAACCTCCCGGCAGAGCCTGAGTGTTGTGTGTGATCAGGTGGGTGCGCCAACCTCTGCGGAATTGATTGCGGATATCACCGCTCACGGGGTGCGGGCGGCGCTTAATGATAGAAAACACTGCGGGCTTTATCATTTGACTGCATCTGGAGAAGCTTCTTGGTGGCAGTTCGCTGTTCTTATTGCGGAGCAGTTACGCGCTAAGGGTATGCGAACGGTAATGGATACGGATGCCATCAAACCAGTACCCAGTGCTGACTATGCTGGTGGCGTCGCGCGACCACTTAACTCACGCTTGAGCTGTGACCGTTTGCGAAAGGCTTTTGGTTTGCACTTACCTCGTTGGGAAGACGGTGTAGCCCGAGTAATTGATGAGCGGTTTTCTCTTTCGGAAAAGGAGATATTTAGATGAAAGGGATTGTACTTGCTGGAGGTTCTGGAACTCGCTTGTATCCCATTACTCAAGGGGTATCCAAACAGTTGCTACCGGTATATGACAAGCCGATGATTTATTACCCTTTGTCGGTGCTTATGCTTGCCGGTATCCGCGAGATTTTGATTATCACCACGCCGGAGGATGGCCCTTCCTTCCAAAGGCTATTGGGCAACGGGAAGCAGTTTGGGATTGAGCTGAGCTACGCCGAACAACCGCGTCCCGAGGGTATTGCTCAGGCTTTTTTGATTGGCCAATCGTTTATTGGTGAAGACAGCGTGTGCTTGGTATTGGGCGATAACATCTATTATGGCCAAGGGTTGAGTCAACGGCTCCAGCGAGCGGCCAGCAAAGATACCGGTGCAACGATTTTTGGTTATCAGGTAAAAGATCCAGAGCGTTTTGGTGTAGTGGCGTTCGATGAGGCTGGCCACGCCATTTCCATTGAAGAAAAGCCTGAAAAACCGGCCTCAGATTACGCAGTTACGGGTCTGTATTTTTATGATAATGATGTTATTCAAGTGGCAAAATCCGTTCAGCCGTCAGCTCGCGGCGAGCTGGAAATAACCGCCGTTAACCAAGCGTACTTGAGTGCGAGAAAGCTAAATGTTGAGTTGCTGGGGCGGGGATTCGCTTGGCTGGATACAGGCACGTTTGATTCTTTGTACGAAGCATCTGGCTTTATCGAAACTCTTGAAAAGCGTCAGGGGCTAAAAATTGCCTGCCTCGAAGAGGTGGCCTACCGAATGGGCTACATTGGCCGTGAGGCGTTGATGCAACAGGCGGAAAAACTGCACAAGAATAGTTACGGAGAATATCTAAAAAAGTTGGCGGAATCAGACTCTGTAGGGGTGTCGTAAATGGAGATTAAAGATACGGCCTTGCCTGACGTGAAGCTGGTGCTGCCTAAGGTATTCGGTGATAGTCGCGGGTTCTTTAAGGAGGTCTGGAACCAGCGTGAGCTTGCCCGGCATGGGCTACACGTAGAGTTTGTTCAGGATAATTTTAGCCGCTCTTGCCGCAACACCTTACGCGGATTGCACTTTCAAGAGGCAAAACCTCAGGGCAAGCTCGTTTGGGTCAGTCGCGGTGAGGTATGTGATGTGGCTGTGGATGTACGCCGAGAATCGCCAACTTTTGGGAAGTGGATAGCCGAACGTTTATCTTGCGAAAACCATCGTATGCTTTGGATACCGCCGGGGTTTGCTCACGGTTTTCGCGTTTTGAGTAACGAGGCCGATTTTCAATACAAGTGTACCGAGTTTTACGATCCGGATGATGAGCGATGCATTCGATGGGATGACGAAACTTTGGCGATTGACTGGGGAGATGTTGATTCCGCCGAGCTGATCATCTCAGAAAAAGATGCCAGCGCCCCAAGCCTGAAGGCAATGTTCGAAGTCTAAATATGCCCCTTCAATCAACTAAAAAGGCCGGGTGTCGCCCGGCCTTTTTAGTTTTTACTTGAGCTGTTATCCCTGCAATAACTGCAGAACCTGCTGGGGCCGAGCGTTGGCCTGAGCCAATACCGAGAGGCCTGCTTGCTGGAGCACCTGTGTGCGCGCCAGGTTTGCAGATTCCGCTGCAAAGTCCGCATCCTGAATGCGCGATCGAGCGGCCGAGAGGTTTTCTGCTGTGGTACTTAAGTTCGCAATGGTCGATTCCAGTCGATTCTGGACTGCACCCAAATCTGCACGAATACTGTTGATGGTCTCAAGAGCAGAGTCGAGTACCCGCATGGCGCTGCTTGCGCCTTCAAAATCGCTGATGTCTATATCTGCCAGCGTTTCCGTTGTCGAACCATAGGCGCTGGTAGCCGTAAATAGCCCTGTGGCACCGCCTACATTGCTGGAGACCGCAAAGCTGGTGGCTGAATCAAACGTAACTTCGCCAGCAATTCGCGCACTGTCATCATTGGCTCCATCAGTGAGTATTGCGGTGTCTCCGGACGAGCTCTCAAGCGCAACGGTGCCGCCACCGTTGTTGGAAAAGCCCTCGATAACAATATCTTTGCCGCTTTCCTGGATAAGTTTCATTTTACCGCCATCGACTTCCGCCGTTATGCCGGTTTTGCCGCTGCTGGCATTGATCTCACGGGCCAGGGCTTCAATGTTTGTGGTGTCTGAAATCTGCGCAGATACCGTAGCTTCATTACCGTCGCCAGTTGATAGCTTCATGGTAACGGTGCCGCTAGCTGAAAGTGGTCCAAAATCTACAGATGTTCTGGCAGATGCTGTCACCCCTGTGGTTTCAGCTTTCTTGTTGACCTCGGCGGCAATAGATTCAGCTGTTGCGCCAGAAGCTGTAATATCAACGTTTTGCTCATCTAGCGAGCTTGAGATCGTGAGAGTTTGAGGGTCCAGATTATTCTCGGTAGGCGCCGTTCCAGATGCTGTCGATATTGCTATTGAGCCCGTACCCGTGCCACTAGCCACAGTATCCCGAGTATTGTTTGCAAGGCTGTCGATTCGAGTGCCTGTAATCGACACTGAAATCGTTTGGTTCTCATTAGCCCCAGCCTGAAACTTCTGCGCCTGAAAAGTGCCATCAAGAAGGTTGAGGCCGTTAAACTCAGTAGTGGTCGCTATGCGCTCCATCTCTTGCTTGAGCTGGTTTACTTCCGCCTGCAACGCTTTTCTGTCAGAAGCCGAATTCGTTGCGTTGGCAGCCTGAACAGCAAGCTCGCGCATACGCTGCACAATATTGCCGGATTCGCCCAGTGCGCCTTCCGCCACCTGAGCCAGAGAGACGCCGTCGTTAGCGTTTCGTACCGCCTGATTCAGGCCACGCACTTGAGAGCTAAATCGCTCAGCGATCGCCAAGCCTGCTGCATCGTCTTTCGCGGAGTTTATGCGCAAGCCGGAAGACAGACGTTGAAGCGTTGTATCCGCATCTCGCTGTGAAGCATTCAGGTTGCGTTGAGCGTTCAGCGACGCGATGTTGGTGTTAATAATCTGAGGCATGTCTATTCTCCCTGCTCAGCATTGCCGGAAACCAGGTTCATAAAACTTATGGTGAACCTTTGCCGGCTGGAATTCGTTTGTTTGCCGTTTGCATAGGAAGTAAGCGAAAGGTGTGCCAGCTCTTGATTTTTATCGATATCCTTTTGTTTTCGCAGTTTATTTACAGAGTCAGCGAAGAGTGACTCTGGCAGGGTGGCAATATTCAGGCGCGCTAGAAGGGAAAGGAGTTGCCGATAATACAGAATGAACAGTTAATTGACGCAGGTGGCCATGCAGCAGGTTTCCAGATGTTTTCCCTGCTGACAGTAGAGTTTCTAAAGCGCCGATTTTTAATGGGCGCAAAGAAAAAATCTTAAGATCTGAGGATGTGTTTGGCGAACAGCTTCTAATTGACGTAGTCTCAAAAAAGGCCTTTAGTTGTAATCACTGAATTATTAGTCACTTGGAAGGCAGCATATGATTCCTGTCACAAAGCCCTATCTCCCCAACCGGAAGAAGCTAGAAAAGCTTCTGGATGGCATCTACTCTAGGCATTGGCTCACAAATAACGGCCAACTAGTGCAAGAGCTCACAGCCCGGCTAGAGGAGTATTTAGAGGTAGATAACCTTCTATTGGTGGCTAATGGCACGTTGGCTCTCCAAATTGCCTACCGAGTGTTGGGTGTTAGCGACTCGTCCAAAACCGGTAGCCCGGAAGCGATTACTACGCCCTTCTCATTTATAGCAACGGCAAGTTCGCTGAAGTGGGATGGTGTGAAGCCTGTATTTGTCGATATAGACCCGCTCACTTGGTGCCTCGACCCAAAAAATATTGTGCCAGGCTTAACTGCCAACACTCGAGCTATAGTGCCAGTCCATGTATTTGGTAACGCTTGCGATGTAGAGAGCATTGGGGCCATTGCCCAAGAGCATGGCCTTAAAGTGATTTATGATGCATCTCATGCATTTGGAGTGAAGTACAAGGGTGAGAGTTTGCTTAAGCATGGAGATGCCTCCACGCTGAGCTTTCACGCAACCAAGCTTTTCCACACAGGGGAAGGTGGCGCGATCGTATTTAAGCGAAAGGAAGATCTGGAACGGGCTAAAAAAATGATCAACTTTGGTATTACCGGGCCGGAAACCATCGAAGAGTTGGGTATCAATGCCAAAATGAACGAGTTACAAGCAGCGATGGGTTTGTGTGTGCTCGATGAGGTTGAAGAAAATTTGAAGTTAAGGGCAGATGTTTGGCAAAGATACGAGGAGGCACTAGGTATGTACATGCAGCTGCAAGCCAAGAGTCATGGCCTAGACTATAACTTTGCATATTTTCCTGTTGTTTTTGACAGAGAAGAGCATGTTGTACATATAGCTGCGAAACTCAAAGAAAGTGGTGTGCTGGCAAGAAGGTATTTTTATCCGTCGTTGGAGTCGCTGGAGTGCTTAGGTGCACAGGTAGATCAACCAGTTTCAAGGGATTTGGCAAGCCGAATACTTTGTCTGCCTATCTTCTATAGTTTACCAGATTCAGTTCAAGCAGTCATCATAGCGCTGATAAGGGCGGAGTTAAGGGTATGAAGCTTGCAGTCATGCAACCTTACTTATTTCCTTATATTGGGTATTTTCATCTAATATATGCATCTGATTTGTTTGTTATATATGACGATGTTTCGTATATAAAGTCGGGAAATATAAATCGTAATAAAGTATTATCTCCAAGTGGTGTAGTTAGATTCACCGTGCCAGTGCTGGGAGCATCTCAAAATAGATTAATATGTGATTTGTCATTCTCAAAAGATGTAAGTAAAGTTTTAAAAATGATTGAGTACAGTTACTCAGATGCACCATATTTTGAGTTTGTATATCCAGTGATTCTAAAGGTTTTAAAGCATGAAGAGCGTTCAATCGCTTCCGTTTGTCTACATGGTTTTGAAGCTATCTTTTCGTATCTTGGCATCGATAAGAAGTTCAGAAAGGCAAGTGGTTTAGAATATGATCGAACGGCGTCTGCGCAAGATAAGCTAGTTAGTCTATGTCATAAGTTCGATGCTGAATTTTACGTTAATGCTCCGGGTGGCAGGCAGCTCTATACGAAAGTAGGTTTTGCGGTGCATGGAGTGAAATTAATGTTTGTTGATTCATTGCCTGTGAGGTATCAGCAGCGTACTACTGAATTTGTACCAAATCTTTCTATTATCGATGTGCTTATGAACTGTTCTCCTAGAGAGGTCGTTAGATTGTTGAGTCAGTATGAGTTTAACTGAAGAATCTGATGATGTGTATTTTGATCCCACCTCAAAACTCCCTTGAGTAATGAGTCTGAGGTAGTTGGTGTATTTAATATTCATTTTTATCAATGTTATATAATGATCGATGGTTTTTGATATGATATATGCGTTGGTAACTAATTGAGAGGTTTGGCTGCGTTGTGAAACCTATAAAGCGGACAAGTGAATACAGACGTATTTCTGCACTTGAGACACTTTTGCAGGATCTGAATTATAATTTGGCGAGCGCAAACGATGCCTACCTTACCGATACATCTGAGCAGTTTTCGAAAATATTTATTGTGGGGCCACCTCGGTCCGGTACCACACTGTTTATGCAATGGCTTGCAAATACTGGCCTTGTAGCTTATCCAACCAATTTACTCTCACGCTTCTTTGGGGCTCCGCTGGTTGGTGCGAGAATTCAGCAATTACTTACCGATCCTCGCTATAATTTCCGTGATGAAATTCTAGATTTCAATTCTGAGATAAATTTTAGCTCTGATAATGGAAAAACTAAAGGTGCTTTGGCGCCCAATGAATTCTGGTACTTTTGGCGTCGTTTCCTTCCGTTCGAACAGCTGGATTACATGCCTCCAGATGAACTGCGGAGCAAAGGAAACCTGACTGGTTTGCGAGATGAGTTTAACGCGCTGGCAAATATCTTTGAAAAACCGTTCGCCATGAAGGCGATGATAATGAACCAAAATATTACAGAGTTGGCTGAGCAATTCGAAAAGGCGCTATTTGTTTGGATTCGCCGAGACCCGGTCTTCAATATGCAGTCTGTACTTGAGGCGCGTAAGCGCCAATATGGAGACATTGATACATGGTACTCTTTCAAGATAAAAGAGTGCTCTGCACTAAATAATTTAAACCCTTTAGAGTCTGTGGCTGGTCAGATTTCAGCGATTAATAAATCGATTGAAAGTGGATTTGAGACTTTACCTAAACATAAAAAAATCATTGTTGAGTATGAGGGTTTTTGCTTGGATCCTGAATATTACTTTAATGAAATTGTTTCACCTTTGGTGGAAAGGAATGAATTTAAACCAATTTATACTGGTAAAACTGAATTCTTATCCTCTGAAAGCTGGAGGTTGGAAGAGTACAGTCACGAGGAAGCGAAAGCTGCTTATGAAAAGTTCGAGTGAGATATGAAGAATCCGTATTATATTATGGCCCCTGATTTTAGGAATACCTCTGCTGGCGTGCATGTTCTTTACGCGCTTTGTGACAAGTTAAATGGCATGGGATTCGACGCTTTCATTGTAGGGTCGACGAAGAATGATAGCTCACTAAACGCTCCAGTGTTGCAAGACAATGACATGGTGGCGCATCAAAAAAATGGTAACAATCCAATCGCTGTTTACCCTGAGATAATCTCCGGTAATCCTTTGAGCGCCAAGGTTTGCGTCAGATATATGCTTAATAGAGAGGGTGTCATTAGAGGAAATGAGATCAACGCATCGGAGTCTGATCTTTTTTTCTTTTACAATGAGCCGTTCATGGAAGGGATGGCTAGAGAGGGGTACAAACTTAAGGTTCCTGTGATCGATTTGGATGTTTTCTGCCCGCCAAAAGAAGAAAAAAGATTTAGGCGGCTTTTATACTTAAACCGTTATCCGAGGGACGGGGTAGACTTCGATCAGCTGCCTGATGACATTGAAGTACTATCAATGAGTAAACCGCTGAGCCATGAAGAGCTCGCGGGAAAGCTAAAGCAAGCTGAAGTTTTGTATTCTTACGAGTATTCGACGACATGCACCATGGCTATGTTATGCGGTTGCCCTCTTGTAGTAAAAGAATTCGAGTCTGGGCATAAGTATGGTTTCACAGAAAACAACCTCTTGATCTACGGCGGTTTAGGGTATGCGCTTTCGGATGACCCCGCGAGTATAAGCATTGCTAAGCATGGCCTTGCCAAGTTTCGCCAAAATCGTATCGAGCAGGATAAAGAGGTAGGTTTTCAATTAGAGCGTTTCGTGGAGTATACGCAAGAAGCGGCAGAAAACTCTTCACCACCATTGGCAAACCCGCTTGCATCTTGGAGTGAGGGCCGCACCCTCACTCCAGAGCAGTTCGCCCTGCTAAAGAATCGAATTTCAGGTGATTTCAAGATCTGCGTGATCATTGTTGACCGTGAATCATCTGGTGATAGGTTGAGCGAGGCAGTTAAAGCTTACAGGTTGGCTCGAGTTGCAGTGGCATGCCTTTCTTGCATAGTCCTCACCAATAGCAGCGAATTTGATGAGAAGGTAAGCGCACCAGATCTAGTTATTAGCTCGTTCGACCCTCAAGATTTGGCGCGCTCAATTAACGATGCAGCGATGAGTTCGCAGGCCAGTTGGTTTTTGGTTTCGGAGCCTGGAACGGTTCTTGGAACCAATGGGGTCATGACCATCGCCTTGGAGCTTCAGTCGGCACCAGAGTCTTGCGTTGCCGTCTTCGGCGATGAGTTGATTAGTGAGGGTGGTGATATCCACGGAGCACTGCTTCGGCCTGACTTCAATCTCGATATGCTGCTAAGCCATCCAAGCGTTACAACGAAGCACTGGTTTTTCAGACGAGAAGCTTTTATGAATATGGGCGGATTTGATACTTCGCTTAAGTCTGCTTTTCAGCTAGATCTAATATTACGGATTCTCGAGAATAACGGATTCGGTGCCTTCGGCCATGTCGCCGAGCCTGTGCTGATTTCGAATCAGGAAATAGGTAATGCAGATGACGGCGAGACAAAAGCGGTCATTTTGGAACACTTGCGTCGCAGAGGTTATAGCGGTGCAGAGGTTACTGAAGGCTACGCCCCAGCAACCTATGATGTGAACTATGGCCCAACAGAGGCGCCGTCAGTTTCAATAGTGGTTGTCGCCAAGGACCAGTTAGCCCATCTACAGACGTGCGTTGAGTCTATTTTAGAGAAGGCCGGTTACGTCAACTATGAAATACTGATTTTTGATAATAATAGTAAAACCCCAGAGGCAAAGGCCTGGCTCAATGGCCTCGCGGAGATGGGGGTATCAAATATTCGGGTGTTCCATCATTCTCACACGGTGAACCGCTCGGTAGCTGTTAACAAAGCGGTGAGTGAGGCCCGAGGTGAGTATCTCGTGCTGCTCGGGAGCGACACTGGGATTATTCGAAAAGATTGGCTTCAGTCGCTTCTGAATCATGCACAGAGGCCAGAAGTTGGCATTGTTGGCGCTAAGATATTGGCCGCAGACGGAAATGTGAGCTCCGCTGGCATTGTCGCGGGACTTAACGGGGTATCAAGCAGCACCTTTGTCGGTGAAGATGCAAGTGCTTTGGGTTATATGAGCCGCTTGCAAGTCGACCAAAACTGCAGCCTTGTTACGGATGATTGTATGATGTTCTCGCAGGCCATGTTTGCCGAGCTCGGAGGCTTTGATGAGTCGCTGGATGACCTTTTTTGTGGTGCGGATTTTTGTTTCCGGGTTGGTCATTCCGGGCGCTTGAATGTCTGGACTCCACGGACTGTCGTTATGAAGGCCTCTGTGACCAGCCAAGTTTCAGCTACGGCACCTGAGAATTCAAGAGTGAGCCCATCTCGAGCTGAGAGTGAGAACCTAATCTATGATCGCTGGTTGACCCAGTTAGCGAACGACCCTTCTTACAATCGCAATTTCTCCCTAGCGGGGCCTGGCTTTGAAGTCGAGCAACGCATTGATTTGAGCTGGCAACCGCAGAAGTTACTCGGCCAGTCGACAGTATTGGTTTATCCCGCCGATCAATGGGGTTGTGGCCATTATCGAATGATGCAGCCTCTTGAAGCTATGAAGGCACTGGGAGTTGCTGGGGGTATGATTGCTCGTGAGTGGCTGACCGTTCCCGAAATAGCGAAGCTAAATCCTGATAGCTGTGTCTACCAACGGCAAATCACAGATGAAGCCATTGCCAGCATGAAGCAGGTGAGGCGCTTCCTGAAAAAACCAGTGGTTTATGAGTTGGATGACTACCTTCCAAATCTTCCTCTGAAAAGCGCGTACCGGAAAAATATGCCTAAAGATATTCTCAAGTCATTGAGGCGGTCTTTAAAGCATGTTGACCGGTTTGTGGTATCAACCCATCCTTTGGCAGAAGCTTTTAAGGGAATCCACTCTGATATCCGCGTGGTGGAGAACCGGCTACCGCTTGAATGGTGGCAAGATTTGAATTCTATGCGGCGTCAGTCTGACAAGCCGAGAGTGGGCTGGGCTGGTGGCATTGGGCATACAGGCGACCTTGAGTTGGTGGAAGCAGTTGTGCGCGAACTTGCTGAGGAAGTCGACTGGGTGCTCTTTGGAATGTGTCCCGACAGCCTTAAGCCTTTCGTAAAAGAGGTGCATGAGGGTGTAGATATCGCTTTATACCCCCCGAAGCTGGCTTCAATGAACCTAGACCTGGCGATTGCGCCCCTAGAGGACAATCTCTTTAACCGTTGTAAAAGCAATCTACGGTTGCTGGAGTATGGCGCATGCGGGTTCCCGGTTGTTTGTAGCGATGTCGAGCCATACCGCGCGCATGGGTTGCCCGTGACTCGAGTCAAAAATCGCTATAAGGACTGGATGGATGCGATACGAATGCATTTGAGCGATCTGGATGAAACGGCCAGACAAGGGGATGAGCTCAAGAGTGTGATCCTGCGAGACTGGATGCTCGAGGGTGAGAATCTTCAGCAATGGTTGCGTGCTTGGACGAAATTTTGAGCTTTTACACTTTTTTACAAAAGAAGCGAAATATTTTCTAAAGAGTGTTGTTGGAGTGCCGTTAAGTGAATTAACAGGGCGGCGCTCACAACCTAAAACCGAGCGCTAGACCGTTTTCAGTAAAACGACTTTTGTCGAAGGGGAAGCATTATGGCTCTCGGTATTAATACCAACGTTGCATCACTGTCCGCTCAGAACCAGTTGAACAAGTCACAGAACCAGTCCAACCAGGCTCTTGAGCGTCTTTCTTCTGGCCTGCGTATTAACTCGGCAAAAGACGACGCTGCCGGTTTGGCAATTTCTAACCGTTTTGAATCTCAAATTCGCGGCTTGAACCAAGCAACCCGTAATGCTAACGACGGTATCTCTTTGGCCCAGACGGCTGAAGGTGCGCTGGATGAGACCAGTAACATTCTACAGCGGGTTCGTGAGTTGGCTGTTCAGTCCGCTAACGCATCAAACTCTTCTTCGGATCGTCAAGCGTTGCAAGACGAAGTGAATCAGCTGACATCAGAGTTGGATCGCATTGCGACCACCACAAACTTCAATGGCCAGAAATTGTTTGATGGCTCGTTTGGCTCGGTCCAGTTTCAGGTTGGCGCTAATGCTAACGAGACCATTTCGGCATCAACATCTAACCTCCGCACAGACAAGTATGGTAACAATCAGGTCATAGCTAGCGGTGCGGCCGCGTCGAGTGGATCTACTAATGGCGTGACATCTGGGTCAGTCGCGATTAATGGTTATTTGGGGTCAGAGGATATTGCGATTGCATCGGGCGGTGCATCTTCTAAGGATATTGCAGCAGATATTAATTCTAAAACTGCTGATACTGGAGTAACTGCAACAGCACGTACGGAAGTTGATTTGACGTTCACTGCCTCTGGTAGCTACACCTTGAATCTGACATCTGAAAATAGTGATGCGCAATCAGTGTCCTTCACTCTTGATGCTAAAGAAGGTCAAGACGCTCTTTCAGCGGCGGTAGCGGCGATTAATGATCAGTCGTCCAAGACGGGTGTTGCTGCTCAAGTAGCAGATGATGGTAAGTCAGTGGTTTTGACTAACGAAACCGGTGCCGATATTAAGGTTGGTGATACATCTGTGCAGAATGCCGGAAACGTGGAGGTAAAAAAGCAGTACCGAGATGATAGCGGGGAGCTAAAGGACGCAGGCGCAGCTCAAACTTTAACGGGAGATACAACCGCCGAGGATATCATTAGTAGCGGGTATTTGCAGCTTGATTCAGATCGTTCCTTCGCTGTTGCCGTCACTACTTCTAACGCGTTCGCAGACGTTGGCTCTGAAATGAGAAAGGTGTCTGAGCTTGACGTGACATCGTTTGAAAGTGCAACTCAAGCGTTGAAAACCGTTGATGCTGCACTGAACAACATCAGCTCACAGCGCGCGAAGTTTGGCGCAATCCAAAGCCGCTTTGAAAGCACCATCTCTAATCTAGAGTCCACCAGCACAAACCTGAGCGCCGCTCAGAGCCGGATTCTTGACGCAGACTTTGCAGCAGAAACCGCCAAGCTGTCCAAGGCTCAGGTACTGCAGCAGGCTGGTATCTCAGTACTGGCACAGGCAAATGCTCGTCCGCAGCAGGTTCTTTCCCTCCTGCAGTAAGGGATTAGCGGTAACAACCGGAACCTTCGGGTTCCGGTTTTAAGCCGTTTAAGGATAGTGAGGTGAGCTATGAATGACGTTAACCTGAACAACCCGGATTTCAAGCTGGCGCGTTCTGGCGCGCAGGCACCGGCAAGGGCAATGTCGTCATCTCAGGCCGAAGGCAGGAATGCCTCCGAGCTTGCTCCTTCATCAACCGGGCGCGTTTTGCCAAATCAATCGACTTCCCAGGCCCAAGACGTTTCAAAAGCTGAGCAATTGCAGAAGCGAAATGAAGCGCAGCAGGAAGAGTTGAAGGGTGCGGTTTCGCAGCTGAATGATTATGTTCAGAATGTCCAAAGGGATCTGCAGTTCGAGGTTGATAACGATATGGGACAGACCATTGTGAAAGTGGTGGATCAGCAAACCCAGAAAGTTATTCGCCAGATTCCAGATGAAGTGGCAATGAGGTTGGCAGAGAAATTGCAGCAAGATGAACCGCTGACGTTGTTTAACATCAAGGTGTAGGTACTCGGTACCTGTGGTTTGAGGTTAGCAATGGTTTTTCAGCACCGCCGTACCTGACAAAGGCCCGGCGGTGTTTTGCGTTTTGGGCTAAGCTAGTCTTAACAGCCAGTTACAAAATTGGTAGAGAAAAAGGCAAAGTTTTGCCGCTCTCTGCCGATAACCGGAATAGATAAAGAGATTCGCCCCCTCGAGGAGGCATTGTTATGGCAGGCATTTCATCATTAGGTATTGGTTCCGGGGTATTGAACTCGGATCTCGTGGATCAGTTGGTCGCGGCTGAACGCAAGCCCGTTGAAGATCGGCTTAACTTTAAAACCCAGCGTGCAGAAACGCTTATTTCCGCTTATGGCACTTTACGTAGCGCCGTAACGGAACTGCGGTTGCCTATGAGGCAACTCAGCGCCCCAGATAACCTCAAGGCGTTTTCTGCCAGTTCCTCCAATGAAGATATTGCTGTAACGGTTGATAGCAGTAAGGCTAGCCGTGGCTCCTACAGTGTGAAAGTTCTGGGGTTGGCTCAGGCTCAATCTTTGGCTTCCAACACCTTTGCAGATCGCGACTCTTCGTCGGTAGGTACGGGCACCTTTACCATTTCATCCGGTGAAGACTCGGCAACGCTTACCATCGACGGTTCAAACAATACGCTTCAAGGTCTCGCCAATGCGATTAATGAAGCGGGTGTTGGGGTGTCTGCAGGCATTGTGGATACAGGCAGCGGCTATCGGCTTGTTATGTCGTCTGAAAATACCGGTATAGAAAACGCTATCAATATTTCTGTTTCAGACGATGACGGGCTAGATGAAGACGGTGCTGGGCTGTCGCAGTTTGCCTTTAATGGTTCGGTGCAGAATCTGGACGAAACCATTGCAGCGAAAGATGCCTCTGTTGAGATAAACGGTATCGAGATCACTCGCTCTACTAATACCTTTGATAACGTAATTGACGGACTGTCGTTCGAGGCGAAAGCTGAGGGTGCAACTTCAACTGTTAAGGTTGATCAAGACTTTGGTGCAGTTGCGGATAGAGTTGGCGCGTTTGTCGAAAAGTTCAATGCCTTGCAGTCGACCATTAAAGGTTTGTCGGGTTACAACGCCGACACGGGGCAGGGAGGTATCCTCTCTGGCGATACGTCTGTGCGGGCTATTCAGTCTCAACTGCGTAACGTTTTAACACGTGTTGTACCGGGTTTAGAGAATGCAAGCATTCGAACCATGGCCGATGTAGGCATTACAACCGATTATGAAACCGGTGGTTTGACATTTGATCGCGCTAAATTTGAAGAGCAGCTCAAAGCTAACCCGGATGATGTGACGGCGCTTTTTGCCGAGCAGGGGCGCGTATCGGATGCTGGCGTTGAGTTTGTTAAGGCTGGCAGTGGCACTGAGCGTGGCAATTATGAAATTGATATTACCCAGCCAGCTACGCGCGGTGGAGTTGCAGGGACCGCGCCTTTGGCGTCAGGAGTCACTATTGACGGAACCAATGACGAGCTGGAACTCACTATTGACGGCAAAACGACGGTTAATCTGCAACTGACCCAGCAAACCTACGCCACGGCTCAGGAGCTTGCCGATGAGATTCAGAGTCAGCTAGACAGTAATACCGCACTGAATTCGGCTGGACAGTCCGTACGTGTTGGTTTAGATGGAACAGGAGCTCTCACGTTTACATCTGGGCTTTATGGTAGTAGCTCGAACGTTAGTGTTATGTCTGTGGAAGATGGAACTTCACTTGGGCTGTCCGTGCAAACCGGGATACTGGGTAAAGATGTAGCAGGAACTGTAGGTGGTCAGGAAGCAACGGGCGAGGGCCAAATGCTTACGGTTGTGGGTGCTGGCGGTGCTAAGGGCATGCAGTTGCGCATTAGCGGGGATGAAGCCCGCACCTATGGCAATGTGAAGTTTATCGAAGGAATCGGTGAGAGCGCTGTTAACCTGGTAACCAGCATTGTGGGGCCTGACGGAACGCTTGATACCAAAACCAGTAGTTTGACTCGCGATTTGGAGCGTATTCAGGAAGAGCGAGTTCGGCTGGATGACAGGATCGCTTCATATCAGGAGCGCTTGGTTAGTCAATTTACTGCCGCGGACTCACTGATTGCCCAATTAAACAGCACTGGGGATTATCTGACGCAGCAGTTAGCTGCTTTGGCGCCTGAGAACTTTAACAAGAAGTGATCCCGGCTAAAGAATTGATCATTCCGGCGTAGCCGGTGACAAATGAGGTTAATCATGAACGGTTTACAAGCTTACCAACGGGTAAACACACAGACCAGTATCACCGATGCAGATCCACATAAGCTGATCCAGCTTCTGTATAACGGCGCACTGGAACGTATCAACATGGCCAAAGCCCGCATGCAGGCTAAAGACTATGCTGGCAAAGGTAAGTTGATTACCAAGGCCATTGAAATTATTGGCGGCTTGCGTAGCTTTCTAGATTTTGAAAAGGGCGGTGATTTAGCCGCTCAGCTAGAAGCACTCTACGACTACATGGAGCGTACACTGTTTGAAGCCAACGCTAAGAATGATGTAGCTAAGCTAGATGAAGTGGCTAACCTGCTTCGCTCCATCAAAGATGGCTGGGATGGTATTCGTGAAGAGGCCGTGGGGCAGTCTGCTCAGGTTGGTTAAAGGTTGAAGTGGTTCCCCCCCCTCTCCCTCGGTCCCTCTCCCGCAAGGGGAGAGGGAAGACTACTCCCTATTTCTCAGGCTGCAGTCTTTAGCCCCTCTCCCTCGGTCCCTCTCCCACAAGGGGTGAGGGGAAGATTACTCCCCAAGTGTCAGGCAGCAGTCTTTAGCCCCTCTCCCCTCGCGGGAGAGGGGGTGACGTTCCCTCCCGCTCCCAATAGCCAACTCCCCCACCATCCCGTACAATACGTCCCTTCTTTTCAATACATCCATTCTATTCAGTCTGGAGCACAGACATGTCTGATATCAAAAAGGTCGTTCTGGCCTATTCCGGTGGCCTGGATACGTCCGTTATTGTTCGCTGGTTGCAGGATACTTATAACTGCGAAGTGGTTACCTTTACCGCCGACATCGGCCAGGGCGAGGAAGTTGAGCCTGCCCGTGCTAAAGCAGAAGCCTTGGGCGTTAAGGAAATCTACATCGAGGACTTGCGCGAAGAGTTTGTGCGCGATTACGTGTTCCCGATGTTCCGTGCGAATACCATTTATGAGGGTGAGTACCTGCTGGGCACTTCTATCGCCCGCCCTCTGATTGCCAAGCGTTTGATTGATATTGCTAACCAAACCGGTGCCGATGCTATTTCCCACGGTGCAACGGGTAAGGGTAATGATCAGGTTCGTTTTGAGTTGGGTGCCTACGCGCTTAAGCCGGGTGTAAAAGTGATTGCGCCTTGGCGTGAGTGGGATTTGAATTCCCGTGAGAAGCTGCTGAAATACTGTGAAGAACGCAATATTCAGGTGGACATGAAGCCGGGCAAATCGCCTTACTCCATGGATGCCAACCTGCTGCATATTTCCTACGAAGGCATGAACCTGGAAGATCCCTGGTCGGAAGCCGAGGACGATATGTGGCGCTGGAGTGTGTCTCCGGAAGCTGCTCCTGATAAGCCGACTTACGTTGAGCTTACTTACCGCAAGGGCGACATCGTCGCTGTTGACGGTGTGGAGATGAAGGCTCATGAAGTGCTGGAAACCCTGAACAAGGTTGCTGGTGCTAACGGTATTGGCCGTTTGGATATTGTTGAGAACCGTTACGTGGGTATGAAGTCCCGCGGTTGCTACGAAACACCGGGCGGCACCATTATGCTGCCAGCCCACCGCGCGATTGAGTCCATCACTCTGGACCGTGAAGTAGCGCATCTTAAAGACAGCCTGATGCCCCGTTATGCTGAGGTGATTTACAACGGCTACTGGTGGTCGCCAGAGCGTGAGGCTCTGCAAGCGTTGATCGACCAGACTCAGGAATACGTGAACGGTGTTGTTCGTCTAAAGCTTTACAAAGGCAATGTAGACGTTGTTGGCCGTAAATCTGACGATTCCCTGTTCGATGAGACTATCGCGACCTTTGAAGAAGATCACGGTGCTTACGATCAGAAGGATGCGGAAGGCTTCATCAAGCTGAATGCACTGCGCCTGCGGATTGCTGCGGGGAAAGGTCGCAAGCTTTAAGTTTTAGCTAAGCGGCTGGCAAATAGTCAGGCAGGTCGGGGCGGGCAGAGCCTCCCAGAAACGTGGAGCGCCAAGGATGGCGCGACCGAGCCCTACAGGGAAGTATTCACGGGCGTTTTCTGGGAGGCTCTGCCCGCCCAGGCCGTTTATGCTCAGCTAACAGGCTTCGATTGCCTAAACTCCCCAGGCGTCATCCCCGCCACTGCTTTAAACTTCCGATGAAACGACGTAGTTTCACTGTATCCCAGCCTTAATGCGATATCCGGAATCCCCAAGTCACTGTTCAGTAGATAATCCTCCGCCATTTTCTGGCGAACCTCATCCAGTAGCTTCTGATAAGAAACACCTTCCTGGCTCAACTTACGTTGCAAGGTTCGGCTGGTAACACCCAGATCCTCAGCCACCATATCTTGTCGGGTTATGCCATGCATCAACTGTTTCTGAATGCTCTGTTTTACCTGAGATATCAGATCGGTATCCGTGTCCAGCGAAGCCAGTTGGGTGAGGGCATGCGCCTCTAACGTTTTGCGCAACAGGGGGTCTGGTTGTCGCAGGCGAGTTTCCAACAGTTCTTGCTTTAAGGTTATGGAATCCTCATCGGCACCAAAGTGTACGGGGCAATTCCAGCGCCTTTGGTAAGCCTGCTCCAGATCTTCGCCGGGGGATTGTCGTTTCAATCGCACGTTGGTGGGGGAGGCGGCTGTATCGTCTGCAAGCCAGCGGGCATAGTTAACCCAGGAGGCGAAAACATTGTCTACAACTTGTGGTCGTACAATCGGGTCATCGTAGTTGCAGTTCCAAGTGAGCTTGATAGAGCCTTGCGCCATGGTGAGGCCAGTTGTGCCCATGTCGCCCACTAGTTTTTCAAACGGTGCAATCCGGGCGACGGCTTCTCCCAGCGTGGCGCAGCTCATGGTGATGTAGCCCAGCACGCTGTATGAGCCCGGCTGCACGAAATCCCCGGTTTCCAGTCCAAGTATGGGGTTGTTGGTATGCTGACACAGTAAGCGGATGAAGCTTTGAAACTGTTCACCGTTAATTCGGCCTTCGTCGGAATCCAGAATGGCGGAATTAAGACCCACCTGTTTAAAAAGGGCGGTAGTGTCGGCACCTGCGGATTCGGCGGCGCGGGTATATTGCCGGAGCGCGGCGACAGAGGCGGTTCCAAGGTTTTTCATGTTGGCTGCACAGTTGCTAGAAATTATGACCAGAGTATAACGAAACTTGCGCCGAACGACTTTAAGCTTGGGAGTTGTCTGGGGGAAAAACAAAAAGGCCAGCTAAGAAGCTGGCCTAAAAAAGGAGAACAAACGAAAGTGCCTGAAAAATTCGTTAATTCGGTGGATTTCCCATTTGGCGGCGGAGGTACAACTCGGCTCCTCCGCCATGGGGGATACTGCTTAAATCCACAATTTCAGAATAGGACTTTCGCTTTAATATGTCTGTGTGTGATGTGTGTCTCAATGTTACAGATTGTTCTTTGCGTCAGGCGCTTGTTCCCAGCGTTGGTGTGGTCTCGGTAAATCGCCGGGTTTCGTAGGCATCTACTAAGCCGTGCACAGCCGCTTGCTCCATGTCTTGAATGGATGGCGTGCCATGCTGTGCATCTGCCTTGCATAGCGCCATACCTGCTTCGACGGAAATATAGCCAGCCGTGGTTTTCAGTGCTTTATGGTTAATACCATCGAAAACCCGGCGGAAGGCGGTTGTTGTGCAGTGATCGCTGTTGGGGAAATACGCAATAAGTGCGAACTGGTTGTCGCCCACACGGCATAATACATCAATAGGGCGAATCAGGGTGCTTAGCCTGCGAGCGATACCAACCGCCAGTTCGGACATCACCGTGGGTGGGTGCTTGCGCTTCAACTCTTGCCAGTTTCGAATCCCGCACAGCACATAGGCGGATGCGCCACCTCTGGATTCTGCATGCCGAAGCATTTTGTTAAGGCGGTCGCGGCCGTAACGGTGGTTGCAAAGCCCAGTTTCCAGGTCAATGATATTGCTGGATTCGAGTTCGCGGTTGTTCTCGATGAGCAGGGCGTTGGCGCGCAACAGTGTGTTCTGGCGATCTGCCATGCGGTCTGCAGCAAAAATTCGCGGAATTAGTTGCTTGGTCATGTCGGACTTGTAAATGAAGTCATCCACGCCCCGATCAAAGGCTTCTGCCAAGGCTTCTACGCTCTCCCGAGCAGTCAGCAGAATCACATAAGTGTAGTGATTAATCTGTTCATCCTGCTGGCGTACCCGGTCGGTTAACGCTAGCCCGTCCATTTCGGGCATCAGCCAGTCTGCAATCAGCACACTCACTGGGCGTTGTTCCATCAGTTTTAGGGCCGCTAGAGCGTCGTTGGCTATACGTACGTCGCGATATCCGGCATTTCGCAGGGTTCGGCCAACGACCATACTGCTGAATTTCGCGTCGTCTACTACGAGGATAGGAAGATCCAGGTTTGGCATTGTTACCTACTTTAACCAGTCCATTGTCAGATGCGGGGAATTCCGGGGCTTGGTATGCTTGGCCCTCACTTTAAAGCAAAGAGTATACTCGCTACAGCCTCTGGAGAATAACGATCATGCCCTCTTTTGACATTGTTTCTGAAATTGACATGCACGAAGTGACCAATGCGGTGGATCAGGCCAAGCGTGATCTTGGCAATCGCTGGGACTTCAAGAACGTGGATGCGGATATTGAGCAGGATGAGAAAGGCCTTACCATTAGCGCACCGGAGGAGTTTCAGCTTGAGCAGCTAATGGATATGCTGCGAATGGCGTTCGCCAAACGCAACATTGACGGCCGTGCCCTTGCTGAAGATGGCGAAAGCAAAGCTGGCAAGCTGGTAAAACAGCACCTGCTTTTAAAGCAAGGCATTGAAACCGACATGGCAAAGAAGATTGTGAAGCTTATCAAAGATGCCAAACTGAAAGTGCAAGCCAGCATTCAGGGTGACAAGGTGCGGGTAACCGGTAAGAAAAGGGACGATCTACAAACCGCCATTGCGTTGTTGCGAGAGACGGAACTGGATGTACCTCTGCAGTTCAATAATTTTCGCGACTAACCCGGAGGCTCCACCATCTCAACCGGCACCCGCCTAGACTTAATCCGGGACACGCTATACACCTACACCCGTTGGCAGGTGATTGCCCTGCTGTTTCTCGGTTTTTCTGCCGGGTTACCGTTTTTGCTGGTTTTCTCCACTTTGAACGCCCGCTTGGCGGATGTGGGCGTGGAAACCGCCACTATCGGTTTTTTTAGTTGGCTGGGCATCACCTATTCCATCAAGGTGTTTTGGGCGCCGGTTGTGGACCGCCTGAAACTGCCGGTGCTGGATAAGCTACTGGGTAAGCGCCGTAGCTGGATTCTGTTCGCGCAAGCGGGAATTGCAACGGGCCTATACCTGATGGCCCATGTGGACGCCATTGCGGTGCCCGAAACCATGGCACTTTGTGGGTTGCTGGTGGCCTTTTCCTCTGCAACGCAGGATGTGGCTATAGATGCCTATCGCATTGAGATTGCGGAGGAGCGTCTACAGGCCGCGCTGGCGGCAACCTACATTTTCGGTTATCGGCTGGCTTTGTTGGTTGCCGGGGCTGGCGCTCTGTATTTGGCAGAGTTCTGGTCCTGGCAGGTGTCTTATGAGGTTATGGCTGCTCTGGTGGGCGTGGGAGCCGTAACCGTTTTGGTTGTGAAAGAACCTAGAGTGAACCACTATTCTGCAGCTCAGGATATAGCGCACAAAATTGAGCAAGAGGCCGCCAAGCGAACCCACCTTGGTCCACGGATAGCTCGGTTTGCGGGTTGGTTTTATGCGGCCGTGGCCGGTCCATTTTTGGATTTCTTTCGCCGCTATAAAGAGCTATCCATTGCGATTTTGTTAATGGTTGCCGTGTACCGCATTTCCGATATTGCCATGGGTGTGATGGCCAATCCCTTCTATCTGGATTTTATGGGCTTCAGCAAAACCCAAGTTGCAGACGTTACCAAAATTTTCGGTTTTTTCATGACCATCGCTGGCTCCCTCGCGGGCGGTGTTTTGGTTGTGCGCTATGGCACAAGGAAAATTCTTCTTATAGGCGCCATTCTGACCGCGAGCACCAATCTTTTGTTCGTGTTTCTGGCGCAGTACCCGCCCAATCTGGCCACCTTAGCGGTTGTGGTGAGTGCCGACAATCTCAGTGGCGGCATTGCCAATGTGGCCCTTATTGCTTGGCTTTCCAGTATGACCAGTGCCTCTTTCACTGCCACTCAGTATGCCTTGTTCAGTTCTCTAATGACTCTGCCAGGCAAGTTTTTGGGGGGCTTCTCAGGCATGGTGGTTGCGGGGTTTGGCTATGCAGAGTTTTTTCTGGTGGCGGGCCTTATGGGTGTCCCGGCTATTCTGTTGTCGGTGTTTATGATTCGTCAGGGTGAAAGACTGGATGCTCTGGCGCCGGATCATTCGGGTGGCAGCGAGTCAGATGTTCCTCAACCAACAGGAGGGTAGATGCTGTGGAGCAGCGAGATGAGCCGACTAAAGACCAGAAAATTTGGCAGGTTGTTATTGCTATCCCGGCTGGCAAGGTCGCAAGTTACGGCCAAGTAGCAGAAATGGCGGGCCTTGGGCAACAGGCCCGTTACATTGGTCGCGCTCTGGGCAAGCTTCCTCAGGGCCACTCAGTCCCCTGGTATCGTGTTATCCGCAGCAATGGCCAAATTGCCTTTCCACAGGGCTCCGAAATTTACCAAGAACAGGTTGTTTTACTGGAGGCTGAAGGCGTGGAAGTAATCAATGGCCGGGTGGCTATGAGGCAGTTTCGTTGGCAATAAGAGCCTGAAGATGCTCAAGCACCATCTGTTGTTGGTTGTTAGGGTTTTGTGCAAGACGATCTGTTAGATAGGGTGACAATTTTTTCAGAGCATTCAAACACTCGTCGTACAGAATGTTGGCTCGGGATGCTGTTAGCTCACAGACTTGTACACCAAATCGCTCAAGTTGCTTTCGGGATGTCCATTTTTTGCTGCCTGCAAGGGTGAGTGCGGGGATGTCCTGTTGGATGTACGCCGTTGTGCAGACGATATCGTAAGCCGGTGCCAGTATGACCGACTCTGAACTCTCGTATACCAAGCCGAAGTTCTTAAGGTGCGCGTCTCCGTTTTGTATAACGTTACTGATCACAAGCATTTTGAAGAACTGCTCCAGAGATCGGTTTTTGTTTTTGGGGCTCACAAAGGTTTTGATCGTTTTTGCGACTTGCTCATAGCTGCCGGTGTACTTGTCTTCTCGCTGCTTTGCCTGAAGGACACACATATCTTCAAAGCCCAATGCGCTTCCGTCGTCGTTGAGGTCAAACCGTTTCATGATGAAGAGTGATTCATCATCGGAGAGGTAGAACTCCGGCACAGGGATACCTGCATATTGGCATGCAAGCATGCAGCAGTATTCGTTTAGAGCAAGGGCTGGATAGTCTTGCCCCCAAGCTTTAACAATAAAATCATCCAAACGCAGAGTCGCTTTGTTCTCAAGTTGTGCCAGCACCTTGGGCTGTACGCCGCTCAGGGCAGAGCGCAATGCAAAACGTGAGACAAGTTCTTCGAAGAGATCTGGGTTGCCGGAATGCAAAAGTGTGTGCAAGTGAAGCGGCGGTTTTTCGAGTTGGTCATTGCGAGTGTACTCAATGCGCCCTCGGATATTTGGGGCAAGCAACTTGAGAAGCCCAAAGTCGTCCGTTTCTGTAATTTTGGCAAACTGCTTTTTTATGATTGAGAGCAGGTAGCCCTCAGGGAGATGCATCTCAAATATCGGGTGCAGCTGGCGGTGGCTGTAGTCCTTCCGACGCACGGGCATGGTCAGCGACACGAACTGATCCGAGGGCGTGGCGTTGCTGTAGCGGAAAACAAACTCTTCATCTTCTTGAAATAGCTTCCCTGCTTGCTGGTTTTCAACACATACGTTTAGCTCATTGCTCATCCCTCAGCTCCTCAAACGTAGGAAAAGGCGACTTGTCTCGAATGGCTAGTTCTTTGCCCAGATAGTCCAGTACCTTCATGATTTTCCGAATGCCAATGTCGCCCGACCGGCCATTTTCGAGCGCGTTGATTGTGGCCCGTGAGATGCCAAGGTGCTCTGCCATTTTTTGTTGGGACACTCCGTGTTGCTGGCGCAAGGCAGAGATAGTTTGTCCTAAGGTTTGGTAATCCATTTAGATATGCACTTTTATGACTAATTTAATTTACATATTAGGTTTCAATCCTGTTTTGTAAAGTATTTTATTCAATTCGGGTTGTGCCAATAAGAGGTTTTGCTAAGTCGCCTAGCCAGACAAATACCCACCAAATCTTGAAGTTTCAGGTTTTGCCCTAAATTAAATAGTACGTGCCGCGATGACGAGACCCTGATGCCCATATTTTTGTTTATTTTTATTATCATGCCCATCGCCGAAATGGCTGTGCTCATTCAGGTTGGTAGCGCAATTGGTGTTTTCAATACTATCGGTTTTGTACTGCTGACAGCGGTGATTGGCGCCTGGTTGCTACGGCAGCAAGGGCTGGCGACGCTGCTCAAGGCCAATCAACGCCTGAACAGCGGCGAGTTGCCCGCAAAAGAGGTGGCAGAAGGGTTAATTTTGGCGGTGGGTGGCGTGCTTTTGCTTACCCCCGGCTTCATTACCGACGCTGTCGGGTTTTTATGTTTGCTGCCGTTTAGCAGGCACTGGCTAGCTGCGCAAGCCTTGAAGCGCATGGTGGTATCGAGCCAAGGCGGCGGTTTTTATTTCCGCGCTGGCGGTGGCCGTTCTCCGTTCGGAGACGACCCTTTTGGTGATCGCAGCAACCCCTTCGGGCGCCAGCGCCCGTTCGACCGTGATGGGAGCGGCGATATTATCGAAGGGGAATACCGGGACGAGACAAAAACCGACCGGGATCGCCTCGATAAAAAGTGAAAAATTTATGGGTGCGGGTGTTGAAAACCCCCGGGCCAACCCCACATAGGTTTCACAAGTTAGCCGCAGGCTGATACTGGCTGGAAAACAGCAAGTTAGAGGCCGGGCAATTTTGTCGGATTGCATTTGCAATTCGGCCATCAACAGCAAATGTCATTGCCACATTAATCTGACTAATTGGAGAAACCGAGCAATGAAGATTCGTCCGCTACACGATCGTGTCGTTGTACGCCGTAAAGAAGAAGAAGAGAAAACTGCAGGTGGCATCGTGCTGCCGGGTAACGCTAAGGAAAAGCCGTCTCAAGGTGAAGTTATCGCCGTGGGTAACGGTCGTGTTCTGGAAAATGGCGAGACCCGTGCGCTGGCAGTCAAGGCGGGTGACACCGTGGTATTTGGCCAATACGCCGGCAACACCGTAAAGGTAGACGGTGAAGAGCTGCTCATCATGAGTGAAAGCGATATTTACGGCGTGCTTGAGTGATCGCTGAAGCAATTCGCACGAACAGTCAGTAACCCGATTGATTCAACGAATTCGGTTTAACGAACAGGAATAGAAGACATGTCAGCAAAAGAAGTTAAGTTCGGTGATAGCGCTCGTAAGCGCATGGTTGCAGGCGTCAACGTCCTTGCAGACGCGGTTCGAGTAACTCTGGGCCCCAAAGGCCGTAACGTGGTTTTGGAGAAGTCTTTTGGCGCTCCGGTTATTACCAAAGACGGTGTGTCGGTTGCCAAAGAAATCGAACTGAAAGACAAGTTCGAGAACATGGGCGCCCAGATGGTGAAGGAAGTTGCTTCCCAAGCTAATGAAACAGCTGGCGACGGTACTACTACGGCCACTGTTCTGGCCCAGTCTATTGTTAATGAAGGCGTTAAGTCAGTAACCGCGGGTATGAACCCGATGGATCTGAAGCGCGGTATTGATAAGGGACTGACGGAAGCCGTAAAAGCTATCCGTGAAATGGCCAAGCCTTGCGACGACAGCCGTGCTATTGCTCAGGTTGGTACCATCTCCGCCAACGGCGACGAGACCATTGGTAAGCTAATCGCTGATGCAATGGAAAAAGTAGGCAAAGAAGGCGTCATCACGGTTGAAGAAGGCCGTGGTCTGGAAGACGAGCTAGACGTAGTAGAGGGCATGCAGTTCGACCGCGGCTTCCTGTCTCCGTACTTCATCAACAATCAGGACAACATGTCTGTTGAGCTTGATGACCCTTACATGCTGCTGGTTGACAAGAAAATCTCCAACATCCGTGAGCTGCTCCCGGTGCTGGAAGCTGTTGCCAAAGCTGGCAAGCCGCTGATGATCATCGCCGAAGACATCGAAGGCGAAGCGCTGGCAACTCTGGTTGTTAACAACATGCGCGGCATTGTAAAAGTAGCTGCTGTTAAAGCGCCTGGCTTTGGTGATCGCCGCAAGGAAATGCTGCAGGACATCGCTATTCTTAGCGGTGGCACTGTGATTTCCGAAGAGGTTGGTCTGAGCCTTGAGAACACAACTCTGGACGACCTGGGTACAGCCAAGCGTGTAAACGTAACCAAGGAAAACACCACGATTATTGATGGTGCTGGTGCTCAGGCTGATATCGAAGCTCGCGTTGAGCAGGTTCGTAAGCAGATTGAAGACAGTTCTTCAGACTACGACAAAGAGAAGCTTCAAGAGCGTGTAGCCAAGCTGGCTGGCGGTGTTGCCGTCATCAAGGTGGGCGCCGGTTCTGAAGTGGAAATGAAAGAGAAGAAGGCACGCGTTGAAGACGCCCTTCACTCTACCCGTGCTGCTGTTGAAGAAGGCATTGTGCCTGGTGGTGGCGTAACCCTAATCCGCGCGATTGCTGCGCTGGACAAGGTTGACGCGATCAACGAAGAGCAGAAAGCCGGTGTTAACATCCTGCGTCGTGCGATGGAAGCTCCATTGCGCCAGATCGTTTCCAACGCTGGAGGTGAGTCTTCAGTTGTTGTTGCCAAGGTTCGCGAAGGCGAAGGCTCTTTCGGCTACAACGCTGCGATTGAAGAGTACGGTGATATGCTGGAAATGGGTATCCTAGACCCAGCCAAGGTAACCCGCTCTGCACTACAGGCTGCTGCATCTGTTGCATCTTTGATCATCACCACTGAGGCGATGGTTGCAGATGAGCCGGATGACGAGAAAGCCGGTGGCGGCATGCCAGATATGGGTGGAATGGGCGGAATGGGAGGTATGGGCGGCATGATGTGATGCCGTTCATAACTTGCTGATTCCGACTGCGTCTCAAATTGAGAGGCGTGGCCTGATCTGCTCTCGAAAACCCCGCGTCGGTTCACACTGGCGTGGGGTTTTTGTTTTTTTGTCATGAACTTGGCGAGAGCGTTTGTTAGACTCGGCAACCTGCCAACTGTTTGTGTGTATCTGAATGAGTGACGCTGAATCCAAGCCTTTCTTCCGCCTCGGTAAGCTGTTTTTGCTTATGCTGCTTGGGCTGTTTTTTTATATCGGCGCACTGATTGTGTTTGTTCCTGCTGGCTGGGTGTGGCATCAGGCTTCTGCTCATATTTCCTTGCCACCTCAGGTTCAAGTGAAGCAGGTGGCGGGTAAGTTATGGGATGGTGCGGCTGGTGTTGTTGTCGCGGGATTTCCTTTACGGATTGAATGGGCGCTAGGCTGGCCGTCTATTACGGGTTTGGAGCAGACGGTGCGGGTTTCTGTGGAATCTCGACAGTCGTCTATTACGGGCGATATAACCTTGGGCTGGCCTGCAAATGCTCGGCTGAATGCTCGCGGTCATGTGGCCGTGGTTGAGTTTGAAGAACTGATCCGCCGCAGCGGTGGCGCGATGATTGAGGGTGATGTAAGTATCGACCGCTTAATTCTCGAGTGGGCGGATGACCGCGTGGTTCGTGCGGACGGTCTCGGAAGATGGGCTGGCGGGAGTGTAAGCTGGCCTATGGGTAACCAGACAGGGCAGGCACAGTTCCCACCCATGCAGGCTAATATGGATACCACAAGCGGCGGTGTGGGGCTGGTTGTTTCAGAGCAGGCGGGTAACGGCCCGGCTGCAGATGCCAATATTCTGTGGAACGGCATGATGGAATTGCGGGTTTACAAGCGCATGATAGATCTGGCTGGGCAGCCTTGGTCGGACACAGCTAGCCCCGATGATGTTGTGTTCCGCATAAAACAGCCTCTATTGCCGGAGGCTCGTTGATGACGGCTATGCCAGCCCCGGAAACTCAGCATCGAATAGCGAAAGCAGTCGCCAACTTACTTCTTATGTGGCTGGTCATTTATTTGGGCATCGCGATGGCGAATGTCACTTGGCTTTTCGTCTGGCAAGACAAGCCGGTTGCGGTTTCTTCTGGTCCTGACTCCTCCGCGGGTAGGGCTTCCGGGAGTTTGAGTTCAAGTAGCTATCCCATGGCAAGCTACGAGTTTTTTGGTCGCGCGGAAGCGACGGGAGAAGTGGCAGAAGCTGCTAAGCGAGCTGCGCCGGAAACAGGGTTGAGCCTTAGGCTTGAAGGTGTTCTAGTAGGTCAGCGTCCGGAAGACTCTGGTGCTATAGTGGCTGGGAGCAATGGCGAAACAGCCTGGTATCGTGTTGGCGACGTTTTGCCCGGTAATGCCGAACTGGCCGAAGTTGAGTCCGAGCGCATATTGATTCGCCGGGGCGGACGCTATGAGTCATTAAACTTCGAGGAAGATGACGCATCCACAATGGTTGCGGAAGTTGCCCGCAGGCCTTCAGAATCCTCGCCCGAAGCGTTTTTAGAAAACGCACGGCAGCAACTCGATAGCGCTGGGGTGGCCGCTCTAACGCCTTACGGCCTTAGCCCGGTTGATGACACAGGTGCCTCGGGTTATGTGTACAACGGTTCCAATGCCATGCTGAATGCTGTGAATCTCAAAGCTGGCGATGTGATTACTGCCATCAACGGGCAACGCTTGGGTGATGTGGAGCAGGATCGCTCGCTGTTGGAGAGTTGGCGTGGCCAGGCCAGCCTTGATATAGAAATCGAACGTGACGGGTCTATCCTCACCATAAGTTATGCCATACCTGAGCAGTGGCGCTGACAGGGTTCATCGATACAGGACGAAATCGCCAGATGTATAACTACAAGACCAATTTATTGCGGACCTTGGCTCTGCTTATCCTTCTTCCTCTTATGTCGGCAGCCTACGCTCAGGACGAAACCTGGCGGCTTAACCTCAAAGACGCAGACATCCGCGCTTTTGTTACTCAGGTTGCAGACATTACCGGGTACAGCTTTGTGGTAGACCCTAGGGTGAAAGGCAAGGTAACGGTTCTTTCCAGTGCCCCGATGAACAAAAACGAAATCTACGATCTGTTTCTAGCCGTGCTCAACGTGCATGGATTTACGGCTATTCCCGGGGAAGAGGTTATCAAGGTTGTTCAGCAAGTTGATGCGAAGCAGTCCGCCGAAGTGCTGGGGCGTTTCTCAAGTATTCCCTCCGAGCAGCTTATAACCCGGGTTATTCAGATCGATAACGCCAACGCGCTGGAGCTGGTTCCTATTCTGCGGCCCTTGGTCGCAAAGTATGGCCATCTTGCAGGTGTAGCTGCAGCCAACGCCCTAATTATTAGTGATCACGCCTCCAACATTAAGCGTATGGAGCAAATTGTTAGGGAGCTAGATAGCCCGTCGAAATACGAAGTGGAAGTTATCAAGCTAAAAGAGGCTTGGGTTGGCGATATGGTTGCTTTGTTGCAAGAGCTTGCTCCGGATGAGCTTGGCCGTGCAGGTACAGATAACTCTGCAAGAAAATACAGCGTTACCGCTGATGAGCGCAGCAATCGCCTTATTCTTCGTGGCGATGAAACCTTTCGCGGAAAAATGCGCGGCTTGATTGCACAGCTGGATCAGCCTTCCGCCAGTGGCGGGGCCACCAAAGTTATCCGTCTTAAGCATGCCGATGCAAAGGGCCTTAGTGAGCTTTTAAAAGGCATTATGGGTGAGGTCACCAAAGAAACAGCCGGTGGAAGTGGTGCGGCCGGTGGTGGCGCCAGTACAAAGCCCCAGGGTAATTTTGCGGTATTTGCAGATGAAGGGCTAAACGCATTGGTTGTTCGGGGCGAGCCGTCTTTGATGCAGGAGGCTGAGGAAATTGTCGCTGCGCTGGATGTGCGCCGTGCTCAGGTGTTGATTGAAGCTGCGATTGTGGAGATCAGTGATGAACTGGGTCAAGATCTGGGCGTTCAGGTAGCTGTTGGCGATGAGTCAGGCTCTTCAACACCTGTGGTGGGCACCAATTTTGGCAACGTAGGTAAGAGCCTCGGTGATGTGCTGAGCGCGATATTGACCGAGTCAGCGATTACGCCAGCTGTTGGCGGCATAACCTTGGGTGCTGGCCAGAGGGACAAGGGTGGAGTTAGCTGGGGTATTCTACTACAGGCCCTGTCTACGTCAGCTGCGGCTAACCTGTTATCGACGCCAAGCATCATTACACTGGATAACCAAGAGTCGGAGATTATTGTGGGCCAGAACGTGCCTTTCCGCACGGGTCAATCCACGGTGGCAGGTGATGGCACCACTAACCCGTTCACGACCATTGAGCGCCGTGATATTGGTCTTACGCTAAAGGTAACACCAACAATCAGCGCGGACGGCCTTGTGAGACTGGTGGTGGAGCAAACAACGGAAAGCGTAGCCGATAGCATTGATAACGCTTCTGATATCGTTACTAACAAGCGTGAGATCAAGACAACCGTGCTCGCGGATGATGGCGAAACCATAGTGCTGGGTGGTCTTACCCGCGATGATTACTCGGTGAGCAAGAGCAAGGTGCCGTTGCTGGGCGATATCCCCTATCTTGGCCGACTGTTTTCATCAGAGTCTGAGCGCCGAGTAAAGCGAAACCTGCTGGTTTTTTTGCGGCCGAAAATCATGTTGGGTAAGGCGGAAGCGGTTACGGTTACCTCGGAGAAGTTCAATAAACTCTGGAAGGTGAATCTCGACATACGCAACAAGCTGGGACTGCCAGAAGTTAAAGCAAACCCTGGTGTAAATGTCTTGTTCAGTGCAGGGGAGGGTGAGCAGGCCCGATAAGTCTGCTAGCTCACACCACCATCGGTGGCATTGGGCAGTCCATTTGGTCTGCCACTAGCCTCATTAGTTCGTATTCCCTCGGCTCAATTACTCCATCGTAGGTAATGCAGTGTCCGCAGGCGTCGATAACGGCAGGCTTTAATAACGGAGAAAGCCCGTTCAGTGCTTTCAGCGCTTCCTGTAACTGGCGCATGCTTACTTTTTCGAGCATTGGGTGATCTTCATGGTCGTTGTTGGCGAAGCCCGCCATAGCTTCATGGTACAAGGCTTGAGCCTCATGCTGAGTATTGCCCACACCGGCTCGAGCCAAGAGGCTAAGAAGCCGTTGCAGTGAAGGCATCACGGCCTTATAGCTGCGATAGCGAACGGGAATGGCCCGGGCAGCATCTACTCCGAGGTGGCGCGAAAGAAAGCTGGTAAGCGCCAGCTCAAACAGCGTAACCTTGTTGTCTGCGTTCACTAATACTCTTACCCACCGAATCAAATCCGCGCGCTCTTCAGGATCGAGCTTTCTGAGTGCTGGCATTGCCAGCTCAAGTGCCGGGAAGCGAACGGCGTCCCCTATTTTCTGGAGTGTCGGGATCAGCTTTGCCAGCAGGTCGGACTGCGGGCCAAATAACGAGTGTTCGGGAAGTAATGCGAGCCGACCAGCCTGTTCTTGTTGGGGTAGATCGCTAATAAGCAACGCATAACACAGTTGAATGGCGCCCGCCCGAGTGTAGAGCAAACCGCGAAAGGTTGAGGGCAGTTGTTGAAGGAGCTTGATTGCAAAGTCTTCACCTTCCGGGCTGATGGTGCCGACTCTTTCAGAGAGTCTTTGCATGCTGTCGGGGCTGGGTGCAGCATGCGTGGCAATTGCGGAGCCAGAAAGCGACGTGCGCCTGCCAGAGACGGTGCCGTAGAGGTCGGTGGCTGCACTTGCGATGCCTGAAACCCCAGTTGGTTGAAATCCCGCGGTTGCAGAGCGCAGGTCAGCTCCAGGCTCAGTGTCGCGCAGGCGGCTTTTCAGGCGCGCCATAAGCCCGGGTTGGATGGCTTGAATGCGTTGTTCAATCGGTGGGTGAGACGCAAGCAGCGAGGTGAACTTCATGCGTGCCGCTTCGCCAAAGCACATGTGGTTCATGTTGCTGGCATGGCCGGTCGTATCCAAGTAGCTGCCCCTGAGCCCGATTTTAAAGAGGGCGCCGCCAATGCCGTCTGGGTTGCGGGTGAACTGCACCGAAGACGCATCGGCTAAGGTTTCCCGTTGTCGGGATACGGCGGCCTGTATCAATCGCCCGAAAAAAACACCCACATACCCGATTATAAACAGCGCTATGCCAACAACGCCCATGGCGGCTTGGGCTCGCCCGTCTCGATTGCGGCCGGTGGTGCGCCCACTGCTATAAAATGACGAGCGAAGCAGGAATCCGCCAATCTGCCCGATCATCAAAATGCCCGCTAGCAGCGCAATCAGGCGAACGTTTAAGCGCATGTCGCCATTAAATATGTGGCTGAATTCGTGCCCTACAACACCTTGCAGTTCGTCTCGGGTTAGTTGTGTTATCGCGCCATGAGTGACCACCATCACTGCCGAGCCGGGGGTGTACCCGGCCACAAAGGCATTGATGCCGGTTTCGTTGTCCATGATGTAGAGTTCCGGCACAGGCACACCGCTGGCAATGGCCATTTCTTCTACAATATTGCACAGCTTGCGCTCGTCGCTGTCTCGGGTATCCGGGTCAATGGGGCGGGCGCCAACCATTTTCGCAACGCGACTACCCCCACCGGCAAGATCCGCCCAGCGTATCAATGAGCCCATGCAAATAAGAAGTATCACCGCTGCTGCGGTAATTAGCCCGTGACTGGACAGCAGCCAGTGATGAAAGGGTTGGCCGGAGGTTTCGCTTCGGGTTACAAAGTAACCCACCAGACACACTGCCAGAGTGATCAGCACTACAGCGGCAAGGAACAAGGCCACCAACAAGCTGGTGTTGCGCCGGGCGCTAGCCTGACGCTGGAAAAATCCGGGGTGAGCCATGTGTCAGGGCCTCAAAAGGCCACTTTAGGCGCCTGACGGGCCTCTGGAGACTCAAGCTCTAGCTGGGAGGTTTCCTTGAAGGCAAACATGCCCGCAATCACGTTGTTGGGAAACTGCTCGCGAAAGATGTTATAGCTCATCACGCCATCGTTATAGGCTTGGCGGGCAAAAGACACGCGATTTTCAGTGCTGGAAAGCTCTTCCATCAATTGCTGGATGGTCTCATTGGCTTTCAGGTCAGGGTAGTTCTCCGCTACCGCATAGAAGTTGGCTAGAGCTTTGGTGAGCAAGTTCTCGGCACCGCCAAGACGCTGGATTTTGGTGCCGTCGCCGGGGTCTTTTGCTGCGTCTTTCTGGGCGCTCACAGCGTTGTTTCTGGCTTCCATAACTTGAGTGAGCGTTGATTTTTCATGGGTTAGATAAGCTTTGGCCGCTTCGACCAGATTGGGGATCAGGTCGTGTCTGCGTTGGAGTTGCACATCAATCTGCGCAAAGGCATTTTTGAACTGGTTGCGCAGAGAAACCAGACGGTTGTAGATAAAAACCAGATAGATTACCGCAACGGCAATAACGATCAGGCCAATAATGGTAGTGCCCATGGCAAATCCTCACAGGTAATGAATCAGGCGTTGTTTTCTACGATTTTTTCGTGAAATCCCTGCACAAACGTCTCGAAATCCGCAGGGCGCAGTGGCCTACTGAAGAAGTAACCTTGCGCCAGTTTGCACCCGCGTTGGGTGAGATAATACTCTTGCTCTGCCGTTTCAACACCTTCGGCGACCACGGTTAAATTGAGACTTTTGCCAAGGTCGATAATGGTGTTGGTGATGCGGGTGTCTTCTTCATTAATGAGCAGGTCCCGAATGAACTGCTTATCAATTTTTAGATGTTGCACCGGCATTTTTTTAAGGTAAGTAAGTGACGAGTAACCAGTTCCAAAATCGTCTACCGCAAGGCTGATGCCAGCTCGATGCAGGGTGTGCAATTTGGCTACAGCATCGGACAGGTTGGTCATGAAGCTGGTTTCTGTCACTTCTAGCTCGAGACGGCCCGCCGGAATTTCATGACGCTTCAAAGTACCCAGAATGTCATCAACAATGGTGTTTTGGCGTAACTGCACCGCGGACAGATTTACGGCAATACGCAGAGGCAACCCTTTGTCTGCCCACAGTTTGGCTTGAAGACAGGCTTGCTCTAGAACCCATTGGCCAATTTCGACAATAGAGCCGTTGTTCTCGGCAACAGGTATGAAATAATCCGGCGGAACCAGCCCGCGTACAGGGTGCTCCCAGCGGAGCAGTGCCTCAGCACCTATAACCCGCTTAGTCTCTAGGTTTATCTGAGGTTGGTAAACAAGGTGCAGCTGATTCAATGACAAGGCTTTGGATAGATCTTTCTCCAGCTGTTTACGGTCTCGGATTTCCTGATCAATACTGGCTACGTAGAACTGGAAATGGTCCCTCCCTTTCTGTTTCGCCAGCATCATAGTTTGCTCGGCGCTTTGAAGCAGTCTATCTGATTGCTTGGCGTCAGCGGGGTAGAGCGCAATGCCCAGTGTTGCGGTCATGGAAACACTCTGGCCTTCGATCCTTATGGGTTCGCTAATACCGGCAAGAATAGCTTCAGCAGTGTCCGCAGCTTGAAAACCGTCTTTAAGCCTCTTTTCGACAACGACAAATTGATCGCCGCCAAGGCGTGCTATTGTGAAGCGTGATCCGCTGAGTGAATTTATGAGTCTGTCGGCAACAATTTGAAGGGAGAGGTCCCCGGCGCGGAACCCGCACTGATCGTTAACAGACTTGAAATCATCAACGCCGCAAACCATGACCGACAAAAGTGTTTGGTTGTGTTTGGATTCTTCTATATCAGCGTTTAAAAGCTCCATAAAGCTATCTCGGCTTAGCAGCCCTGTAAGCTGATCATAGCGTGAGAGTCGGCTTACTCGGTCTTCTGCTTCCCGGTGGCGCTTCTGGCTATCCCCAATGGCACTTAGCAGTGTGTTGGTGGCACCCACCCAAAGCCCGAGTTCATCTTTCTCATGGCCAACAGGTGTAGCAATTAAGCGGTCATCTGGATGCGCCGGGTCTACCTGTTTTACCGAATGTACAATGCGCAGCAGTGGGCGGGTTAGCAGCATGTAAAACACGAAGAACAATACCATGCCGAGAATGACCGCAGTAGCCACCACAGAGGTAAAGGTCACGGCGGCTCGCCCCAGCCATATGTGGGCGGCAGGCACAGTATCGTAGTGAACATCAAAATAGCCGTAAACAGTATCTGAACCGCTGTTGCGTTTCAGTTCTGTGCGGTATTGGCGCTCGACACCAAAAATAGCGTCAGTCAGCGGCCTAAAGACGCTTTCGGCCATAGGTCGCTCACGCTTGCTTAGGGGCTCTTCGTTCGTGTGTAGTATCTGGGCTAGATGTACGGCTTTACGGGCAAACAGACCGTCCACTACTTGGTCTGCCAGATCAGCATCAATACTGAACACGGCTTGAGTTGCCGCGTCTTTAACCATGGCGATGGTTTGCATGGCTTCATTGTCCAGATCAGCAGAAACACGGCGTGCATCGAGCACCACCTGTATGGCGCTTAAAATCACACCGCTGATAAGCGCGACGGCCAGTATCCAGCGGAGGATTCTATAGCCGAGACGATTTTCAACCTCAAAAGATTTCCGCATTTAGACCCGTCGTTAGCCTATTTATTAGGCGCCCAGATACCTGAAGCTGGAGTATGTCGGCGGCTTTGGCTCAGCTTGCCGACAGTACGGATTATTATTCAGATTAAACTACACCACATGCAGTATCGGTGATTTTTTTGAATACTTCACAATACTGGCGTTTCAATTTGTAAACTTGATCAACGCTCACACAAAAACGCCCGCTGAATGCGGGCGTTTTACATTCAGCCGTCACCAGCTGAATTTGGAAAACTAGCCAATTGATTAGGCCAGATTTTCGTTCACGAAATCCCAGTTAACAAGATTCCAGAACGCTTCCAAATAGTTCGGACGGGAGTTGCGATAGTCAATATAGTACGCGTGCTCCCAAACATCCACTGTCAGAACAGGCTTGTCAGCGCCGGTAAGCGGTGTTTCTGCGTTGCTGGTATTGGCAATGGCAACGCTACCGTCAGCTTTCTTCACCAGCCATGTCCAGCCTGAGCCGAAGTTGTTGGCAGCTTTGTCGTTAAACTCTTTCTTGAAGTTATCGAAAGAGCCAAACGCCTTTTCGATGGCGTCTTTTGCTGCGCCTGTTGGCTCGCCGCCGCCGTTAGGGCTTAGGCAGTGCCAGTAGAAAGTGTGGTTCCACACCTGTGCTGCGTTGTTGAACAACGGGCCGCTAGCACTCTTGATGATATCTTCAAGCGACTTGTTGGCGTTGTCGGTACCTTCAACCAGTCCGTTAAGCTTGGTTACGTAGGTGTTGTGGTGCTTACCGTAATGGTACTCGAGGGTTTCAGCAGAGATGTGTGGTGCCAGTGCGTCTTTTGCGTAAGGTAGTGCTGGAAGTTCAAATGCCATGAGGTCGTTCTCCCTAGTCTCTCTATTATGGTGAGTGTTACTGCACTAATATAGGGTCGATTTGAGCGATATCAACCCCATAAGATGATTCAGGCTATACGGTTACTGTGTAATGAGCTGCTGAATTCAGGGCTGCCGGGTAAAAACTGCACACAGTTCCGAACTCGCCAAACGAGTTCTTCATAGCTGTCGGCTAATACGTTAACGTGGCCTAGCTTTCGGCCAGCCCGTTCGCCTTTGTTGTAAAGGTGAACGTGAGCGTAGGGGAGTTCAAGCAGGCGTTCAACATTGCCGTGTTCTCCAATGATGTTAATCATGCAGCTTAAGCCGCGACACTCAACACTGCCCAATGGGTGCCCACTCACGGCGCGAATATGGTTCTCAAACTGGCTGGTCATCGCGCCTTCAATGGTCCAATGTCCGGAGTTATGAACCCGGGGCGCCATCTCATTTGCGACCAGTCCATGGGCTGTTTCAAACAGCTCAAGAGTAAGTACACCTACGTACCCCAGTTCGTTCAACAGAGCCTTTATATATCGCTCTGCATCTTCTTGTACGTGTTTTTCAAGCTTTGGCGCTGGCGCAATGGCATACCTTAAAATGCCTTCGTGGTGAACATTTTCTGAAATGGGGTAAAACGCCAACTGGCCATCTTCACCACGCACAGCGATGATAGAAACTTCGCGGCTGAACTCTACAAACTTTTCAACCATTAGCCGTGGATGCCCAATGCTCTCCCAGGCAGCCTCGGCATCTTCCGGGCTCTTTAATACGGCTTGACCTTTGCCGTCGTAGCCTTCGGTGTTGGATTTAGCTACAACTGGGCAGCCGAGGCTTTTTGCAGCGGCTTTTAGGGATTCGGCGCTATCGGCAATTTTCCATTGTGGTGTTGGGATGCCAAGTTCACCGAACAGTGTTTTCTCAGCTTCGCGGTTTTGGCAAACCTGCAGGGCGCGGGGGCAGGGGTGAACCGGTTTTTCTTTAGCCAGTTTCTCGGCCACGTCTACGGGGAGGTGTTCAAATTCATAGGTGACGCGATCAACCCGCGATAAAAAGTCGTCTAGATACTTGCCTTCGCGGTCGATAATGACTTCACCCAGACCAGCGCTGGGGCTGCCGGACATGTCATAGAAAACAAAGGTTTTGGCCAGCGGATAACCGGCTAGGGCAAGCATTCTTCCCAGTTGACCGGCACCTAATACACCAATTCTCATTTGTATTCTCCTGCCGTTGTCGGGCATTTTACCGTGGGTGGTTGGCACGGCAGGGGCGAGGCTTTACAAAACACGCTGTGAATACGTCCGTGTACGCTTGGCTCCGCCATCCATGGCTCCGCACAGTTTTGTAAAGCCTCGCCCCTGCCGCGCAATCGGGACTGGTCAGTAGATTCACTGCTTTTTCGGGTCAGGATTGTCCAGAATTGTTTGGGTCTGTGTCGTTCGGAATTCATCTACTGCTTTTCGAACACCTTCATCGAAAGTGCCAATAATTTGCGCAGCTAACAGGCCTGCATTTGTTGCTCCAGCGTTGCCGATGGCCAGTGTGCCTACGGCAATGCCGCCGGGCATTTGAACAATGGAAAGCAATGAATCAAGGCCGCTCAAGGCTTTGGACTGTACGGGCACACCCAGAACTGGCAATGATGTTTGTGAGGCGACCATGCCGGGTAGGTGAGCTGCACCGCCTGCGCCTGCAATAATCACTTTTAGGCCGCGGTCGGAGGCTGTTTTCGCGTAGTCGAAAAGTAGGTCCGGGGTGCGGTGGGCAGAGACGACTTTGGTTTCATAGGCAACGCCGAGTTTTTCGAGCATGTTGGCGGCGTGTTCCATGGTGGGCCAGTCGGATTTGGAGCCCATGATAAGTCCTACAAGCGGCTGCATACGCAACTGTCCTGTGATAATTGGAAAGCCGGACATTGTATGTTTTGGCTATCTACCATGCAAGGAAGGTGTTTGGGTGCATGGCACGGTAGGGGCTTCTTTTTCAGGAACCGCTACAAGCACTTCCCTGTGCGCTTGTCTTCGGCCATCCATGGCCTACGACATTCCTGAAAAAGAAGCCCCTACCGTACCCTGGTCCCTGGCGTGGGAACGTAGAATCAACACCTTTTTCTTTCTTCATTTCAACCCATTTGTAAGTGCATGTATTATCAGTACCAGTTAATTTAACCGTCCATATTCAGGAGCTGTAATGGAACCCATCCGTCCAGATGACGATGAACTGAGAGCCGAGCGGCCTATTGGTGCGCCAGAGCATAAGGCGCCAGCTCAGAAGAAACTGAAATCGTCCGCCGAGGGAGCCGGGGGGAAGTCCAGACCATCGAAATCCGCCAAGGGTGGGGGCAACGGAGGTGGTAGCGGTCGGTCGGGTTTGGCTGTTTTGTGGTTGTTGGTTATTGCTGTGGCCGTGGCTTCATTAGCGGGTTGGTATTCCCAGAATCAACGGATTCAGGTGCTGGAAGCGCAGCTGGAGGAGGCGGATTATTGGGCGCGTCAGAGTAAGTTGGCGTTGGCGCGCTTTGAGGGGGATCTTTCCGAGACGGGGGAGAGTTTGGAAGAGCGTGGTGCTTCGTTGACCGAACAGTTGGATTCCCAGAAAAAACAGCTGGATGAGGCGGATAGTGAGATTCGCAAGCTTTGGGTGGTCGCGAATGAGCGAAATAAGAAGCGACTTAATGATCAGCAAGAGAGAATTTCTGCTTTAGAAGCGGGCATTGCGGAAGGTGAGAAGGCGTTGGCAGACGTGGGATCTGCGGTTGAAAACGTGCAGGCGTCTTTGAGTGCGGATTTGGCGGCACTTGAAAAGCAGACGAATACGTCGATTGCGGCGTTGGAGAGTGCAAACCGTCAGGCGACGGAGAAGCTGACTACTTTAGGCAAGCAGTTGGCGGATGTGGATCAGGTGGTTGAGCGCCGGGTGAGGCGGTTTGAGCAAGAGCAGAAGCTTGGCATCAAGGGGATTGAGGGGCGTTTGTCAGCCTTGGAGAAAAAGGTTGCTGGGGGTGACGGTAATAAGCAGCTTGAAAATGAGCTTGCGGCCTTGAAGAAAGATGTTCAGGCCATCGATTCGTCTCGCGCCCAATTTACCTCGCGACTTGTGCGGTTATCAGAAGAGGTTAACCAGCTTCGTAACCAGATGTCAGTGCAGTAACGGTTTGTTATTCATCCCTTGCGGTAGCTCTCATTTATAGCGCGTGGCAGTTGCTATGATCAAGCTACTCACCAAAGGATGAAGAGTTAATAAAATGAAAACCCCTGTGTCTTTTTTTGAGCCTTTTAAGCTGAGCTCATTTTGCTTTCGTGCGTTGTTAATTGCGGCCATGCTGTCGGCGTCTGGGTGCACGATTTACCAGTCTATTGGCAAAAGTACCGGGTCGTTCCTGCACCCGGTTTCCGGCCACGATTTCGTGCATATTGATAACGATAAGTGGGATCGCGAACACGCAGTGCTGTACTTCTATCGCACGGACTCTGAGTGGGCCGCTGATGAAATTGAAGCCCCTAGCGTCTACATCGATGACTCCCATTATTTTAATATCCGCAATGATAGCTTTACATGGCTGGTAGTGAGCCCAGGCGAACGTCATATTGCCATGCGCAGGCCGCTACTAGGGTTGGAAGGGTTGAACTCGTTCAGTCTTAGCCAGATTGCAGACGCCACGTTAGAGGTTGAGCAGGGCGGGATTTACTATCTACGCTACAACGAGCTTTCTGAGCCTACACAGGCGCATCCTGACCTCGATCCCGAACACCCTCTGGCGCAGGGTGACCTGCAGCTGGTTACCAGAGAATACGCTATGCAGCAGCAGGAGATTGTTTCAACACGCTTCCTGAACAGTGACTTGTTGGCACCGAACCATGCCGCGGTTTCGATTGTAGAAGCCAATGAAGATGCCGATTACGAACGGCAAATGGCACTACTAGAAGAAGAGCGTGAGCTAGAGTTGGAGCGCTTGGAGCGCGAAGGGAAATATGAGCCTTCGTCTTGGTACTGGCCATTTGGTGGCGGTCCGTCGGCTCCACTTGAGGCGGATCAAAAGATTGAGAAGCTGGAGCAAGACTATGCTCAGTTAGAGCTGGAGCGTGAACGTCGTGAAGCGGCAGAGTCGAGTGGATGGTGGTTTTTTTAGAGTTTCCCGAAAAAGATTTGACACCGCCGAACAAATGCTTAAAATGCGCCTCTCACTTGGTTGAGCAATGAAGCCTGTTTGCAGGCAACATCAGCGTTTTCAAGTGAGTGCCTTTGGAAGGTTATGAAGTGGGTGGTTAGCTCAGCTGGGAGAGCATCGCCCTTACAAGGCGAGGGTCACTGGTTCGATCCCAGTACCACCCACCACTTCTTCCTAAGGCTAGCATCAGGCTCTTGAGTTTGGTGCGCGATTCAGGCTTAATGCCGAATCAATGCGGAGCGGTAGTTCAGTTGGTTAGAATACCGGCCTGTCACGCCGGGGGTCGCGGGTTCGAGTCCCGTCCGCTCCGCCACTCTTTCTGGGTGGTTAGCTCAGCTGGGAGAGCATCGCCCTTACAAGGCGAGGGTCACTGGTTCGATCCCAGTACCACCCACCAGATTTTAAAAAGGGCAAGTCCGATGGACTTGCCCTTTTTTTTACTTCCCGATCAGCGATTGACCGCACACTCTTACAACGTTCCCGTTAACGCCGCCTGAAGCGGGGCTGCAATACCAAGCAATGGTTTCTGCAACATCTACGGGCAGACCGCCCTGCGACAAGCTGTTCATACGTCGACCGGCTTCGCGCAAGGTCATGGGCATGGCCGCAGTCATTTGGGTCTCAATAAAGCCCGGGGCTACGGCGTTGATGGTAATGCCATTCTTTACCTGCTTTGCCATGGCTTCTACATAGCCGATCACGCCAGACTTTGCAGCGGAGTAGTTGGTTTGCCCGAAGTTTCCGGCAATGCCGCTGATAGACGAAATGCAGACTATCCGTCCACCTTCACGTAGCAGTTCCCGGCTCATAAGCTCGTCGTTAATGTGCTCTTCCGCAGTTAGGTTAACGGCAATGGTCATATCCCAGAAATGCTCCGGCATGTTGCCCAGAGTTTTGTCCCGGGTAATGCCTGCGTTGTGAATAATCAGATCCACCCCGCCAAAATGCTTTTCGACAAAATCTGCAATTTTTGCCGGAGCATCTGCAGCGGTAATGTCACAGGCCAAAGCTTTGCCTTTGATTGCACCGATTACTTTTTCCAAGTCTTCCATTGCGGGCTCGATGTCCAATCCGATAACCGTAGCGCCATCGCGAGACAAGGTTTCGGCAATGGAGGCACCGATACCCCGCGAGGCGCCTGTGACCAATGCAACTTTCCCAGTGAGCGGGGCAACCGGGTTTGTGGTGGGTGCGTCAGTGGTTTTGCCAATGCGCACAACTTGGCCAGAAACATACGCGGACCGGGCAGACAGGAAAAAGCGAAGGCTGGATTCCAGCTGCTTCTCGGCGTTCGGTGCTATCCAAAGTAGGTTGGCCGTGGCACCTTTTTTACCCACTTCTTTACCTAGGCTCCGAGTAAAACCTTCCAAAGCTTGTTGCGCTGCGGCTTGTGGTGCTTTGCGGCAGGTCCCGGGGTCCTGGCCAATAACCACAACTCGGGCGTTAGCACCAAGCTTCTTGATGGTGGGGTGAAAGAAGTCATAAAGCGCGCGAAGATCGTCTGGGCCTTTTAGGCCGGTGGCGTCAAACACCAAAGCCGAAAATTTGGTTTCGGAAGCTGCCGCTAAATCCAATGCCTTTGCTTTGTTGCCCGCTTTTGAAGAATCTTCAAGTGTTGCCTTGCCGCTGGCATGGTGCAGTGTTGCAGCGCTGGCACCAAGAACACCGCCAACCACCGCTATAGCTTTGCCGCCATTGCCTGCGCCGACCAGTACATCGCCTTCAATAAACGGTTGATCTGCGCGCTTGAGACGCTTGAGGGGCGCCGGTGAGGGTAGTCCAAGCGTTTGAGCCGCGGTTTTGCCCACGGGTGTATTGACGAGTTTGAGATAGATGTCTGACATGGCTTCGTCCTTGTGTTGGTATGATGAGTGGAGTATCAAAGATTACAGAGTAATGAATCCATCAGCTATGTGATTGACTCAACGCTTATAAGGCATTGTCAGGCATGCCAATGAGATGGCGGCTGTGGGCGCTAGACTGCATTCATAAACTGCTTACCCGAGTGCAAGCGTGTGGAGGCTGCACCTTCAAGCCCTCGTACTCTGGAACCCAATAGAGAAAGGATATCATCATGGCACAGGCTCAGAAGTCCAACCAAAAGAAATCCCCAGCCCCTAAAGCCACAGAAGAAAAGGCTAGCGGAGTTCGTCGCGTAGCCATTCTCGGTGGCAACCGAATTCCCTTTGCGCGCTCGAACACAGCTTATAGCAAGATTGGTAATCAGGAACTTCTGACATCGGCTTTGCGTGGGCTTGTAGATCGTTACAACCTGCAGGATAAACGTCTTGGTGAAGTGGTTGCCGGAGCTGTGATTAAGCACTCCCGCGATTTCAATCTGACTCGTGAAGCTGCGCTGAGCTGCGGGCTAGCACCAGAAACGCCAGCCTATGATATTCAGCAAGCCTGCGGCACAGGGCTGGAAGCGGCCATTCTGGTAGCCAACAAAATTGCTCTCGGCCAGATTGAGTGTGGTATTGCCGGTGGGACGGATACCACTTCGGATGCTCCTATTGGCGTAGGTGAAGGTTTACGGGAAATCCTTCTAGATTTGAACCGTGCCAAAACAACGAGTGACAGGCTCAAAATTCTCAGCCGTTTTCGCCCTTCCCACCTAAAGCCAGAAGTACCTCAAAACGGTGAGCCCCGCACCGGAATGTCCATGGGTGAGCATGCTCAGGTAACCGCCAAAGAGTGGGCGATCCCCCGCGAAGAGCAGGACTTACTAGCGTGGGAAAGCCATCAGAAGTTGATGAAGGCGTATGAAGAAGGCTTCTTTAACGATTTGATGACGCCGCTGGCTGGTCTTGAAAAAGACAACATATTGCGCCCGGACACCACGCTGGAAAAACTGGCAACTTTGAAGCCGGTTTTTGATCGTGAAAACGGTACCATGACCGCTGCTAACAGCACTGCGCTGACCGACGGTGCTTCTTGTGTGCTTCTGGCGAGTGAAGAGTGGGCAAAAGCCAATAATTTGGAAGTAAAGGCGTGGCTGACCTTCTCGGAAGTGGCGGCTGTGGATTTTGTTGATAAAAAAGAAGGCCTGTTGATGGCTCCGGCTTACGCTGTGCCGCGGGTTCTGGAGAAAGCAGGCCTTAGCCTGCAGGATCTAGATTTCTATGAAATTCACGAGGCGTTTGCGTCTCAGGTTCTTGCAACACTCAAAGCTTGGGAAGATCCGGCATTCTGTAAAGATAAGCTGGGCTTGGATAAACCGCTGGGTAGCATTGACCGCGCCAAACTGAATGTTAAAGGCAGCAGCTTAGCCACAGGTCATCCATTTGCTGCCACCGGCGGGCGAATCGTAGCTACACTCGCCAAGCTTCTGGAGGAAAAGGGAAGTGGCAAAGGCCTGATTTCAATCTGTGCCGCTGGCGGCCAAGGCATAACGGCTATTTTGGAGCGATAAATTACACGAAAGCCCGAATAGGCTTTGACAGATTGGCTAAAGCGCCGTAGTATGCGCGCCACGGTGATCGAGAGACCACCAACCAGTTTGATGCGGGGTGGAGCAGTCTGGTAGCTCGTCGGGCTCATAACCCGAAGGTCGTAGGTTCGAATCCTGCCCCCGCTACCATATAAAAGAAAGGCAGATCAGTAACTTACTGGTCTGCCTTTTTTGCATTTGGGGTTTCGGAAAATCTCTGTGACGTATATGTGACATATATGTGCCAAACCTTGTGACGCGCAAATTGTGCGCTCGGGCAAGAACGACCGTAAGTCTGTCAGCGTCACGCTCATAAGCCTTTTAGTTTTTAACTCAGCCACAGCAAACCCCTCCTTGGAATTGTTGGCGCCACCTCGCTTTGTTACCTACTCGTCTTCCTGATATTCCAGTAAATCGCTGACCACGCCGACTTGACTCTGGAGGCCTGTGCCTACGGCCTGGCTTATCTCGATAAGAGAGACCCTGATGCGGCTCTTGCACTCAGGCATATTTGGACCTGTGCATCGCCCGGCGCACGCTATGGTGCCAGCCCTGCCATGACGCTTGCCCGCTATGTTCGAGACGCCGATGCCCAGAGTGCCATGGCTGACAATCAGCGGAAGGCCTACCGAAAGCGTCAGCCAATCGGTTTTGGACGGCTCGGAAACAACGTGTATTGGCGGCCATCGATTGAGGCTCATGGATGAGACAGATGGACAGTACAAGCGAGGGGTGTGGCACGGTGCGGCTACACCCCTTTTCTTTGTCTGTCGGGGCGTAAGGACAGCACTTCAAATAGGACGAAGGCATTTGCCCGCCAACGGTGCTAAGGTCAGGAAAAATATAACGTCCAGAGCGAAGGATATGCCGAAAACCTACTACCTCCACGGCTTCGCTAGCCGCTTCGATATCACCAGCGATAAACTCAAAACGCTCGCAAGACTTGGCCCCGTGTATGGTCACGACATCGACTACGCCCAGGGCTCGGAAGACGTCATTGAAGATAGCCTGGACAAGCTGATGCAAGTAAACCCGGATCTTCTGGTTGGGACCTCAATGGGGGGATGGTTGGCGGGGATTTTGGGAGCCGAAACCGGCATTCCGTTTGTCGCCATCAATCCGGTGACGGATCCGGCTCACACTCTCAAGCCGTGGATAGGGCAAGGTGTGGATCATCAGGGGCAAGCCTATCAACTGACGGCTGAAGTGGTTTCTGGCTACTATCCTTTCACCCACTATGGCAGCGGGCTCGTGCTGCTAGATCAGGGGGATGAACTGCTTCCCTGGAATGATACCGTAAGAGCGCTTGGGGATTATTTTCCGGTCCATAGCTTTGAAGGCGGCAGCCACCGGTTTGAGCACATGGAAGAAGCGTTGAAGCTGATTCGGGGGCATGTGAAGGATTAAAGCCAGTGGGTGCTGAGCTTAACGGCAAGTTGACGGTTTTTCATTCGGTTTCACGGCAGCCGGGTGCGTCAGGGCTTGACCAACCAGATAACCGGTCACTCCACCGACCAACGCCGACACGGGCCCGATGAGGCCTCCCACCAAGCCACCAACAAACATCAGTACCACGCATTTCATACAGACTCCTCCCGCCTTCCTGGCAGCTGCATTAGTCCAAGTATAGGGCATTGTGCCCAATGATGAGTTGACCTGTTGATATTGTCTCGCCAAAATACTGTATATTCAAACAGTATTCGGTGTAAAGCATGTCCTGCATTTTGCTAGGTGACTACGAATCTATCTCACGCCTGAACATCCCGATGTTTCTGGAGCGTGTTTCTGCTGGTTTCCCATCGCCTGCGGAAGACTACGTTGAGAAAACCATCGACCTGAACGAGCTGTGTATTCAGCACCCGGCTGCCACGTTCTTTGTGCGGGTTCAGGGAGAGTCCATGGTTGAGGCGGGCATCTATCCTGACGATGTTCTGGTGGTGGATAGGTCACTGAGGGCTGGGCACGGAGACATTATCATTGCCAGCCTTGAAAGCGAGATGACGGTGAAGCAATTACACATCACTCCGCCACCAGTGCGTCTTCTGCCGCGAAATGCTGCTTTCCAGCCCATTGTGGTTGAGGGTGACATGGTGATGGAAGTATTCGGGGTGGTCACCAACGTGATCCGTTCGCTCAAGCGGGGAGGGTAAAGTGGCATCGGTTGGCCGAGTTCAGTCCGTATTCGCGCTGGTGGACTGCAATAACTTTTACGCCTCCTGCGAGAAGCTGTTCCGTCCGGATCTGCGCAATACGCCTGTGGTCGTGCTATCCAACAATGACGGTTGCGTGGTTGCCCGCTCGAAAGAGTCCAAGGCACTGGGGATAACGATGGGCGTGCCGGTCCATCACATCAAATCGGAAATTCACCGGTACGGCATTCAGGTGTTCTCATCCAACTACACCCTCTATGGCGACATGAGCCGGCGGGTTATGACTACACTCGAAGCCTTGGCCCCACGAGTGGATGTCTATTCCATTGATGAGGCCTTTCTGGATCTCACCGGTATTGACCGGGTAGTGTCCTTTGAGGACTTTGGCCGAGCAGTCAAAGACACCGTGTATCAGAACGTCGGCTTGCCCGTCTGTGTGGGTATTGCCCCCACGCGAACACTGGCGAAGCTCGCCAACCATGCCGCCAAGAAATATCCGGCGACCGGAGGCGTAGTGGATCTGACAGACCCAGCTCGGCAACGGCGGTTGATGACTCGGGTACCGGTCGAGGACGTTTGGGGTGTCGGGCGAAAACTCGGTGCCAGACTTCAGGATATGGACATTGTCACGGCATTACAGTTAGCCGATACCCATCTGGCGACGCTCAGAAAGCGGTTCTCTGTCGTGCTTGAGCGTACAGCCGAAGAGCTCAATGGCATGCCCTGTGTGCCATGGGAGGATGTGTCGGCCCCTAAGAAGCAAATCATGTGCTCTCGATCGTTTGGGCAGCCCCTTCAGAAACTGAGCGACCTTGAGGAAGCCGTTGCGCACTTTGCAACACGTGCGACTGAGAAGCTTCGGAAAGGACAGCAATATACTGGGGAACTTATGGTATTCATCCGAACCAACCCTTTCAAAACGACCGCACCACAGTATTCACGCAGCGCCAGTGTGAAGCTCATTCAGCCTAGCCAGGACTCTCGGGTTATTGTTCAGCAGGCCTTGAACCTGCTTCGACCGATGTACCGCGAAGGATTTGATTACGCCAAGGCAGGCGTCATGTTGGGTGAATTGGTGGAAGAAACGGGTGTTCAAGAAGATCTCTTCCAGGCCGCTCTTGAGCAGGCGCCAGATAATGGTAGATCGGAACGCTTGATGGCGGTGATGGACGCCATTAACCGGAAGTCGAGAGCGACGGTCTACATGGCTAGAGAGGCCGGGCCTGCAGCTTATGCGATGCGGCGGGGTCATTTGTCGCCAGCGTATATGACCTGTTGGGATGACTTGCCAAAGGTTCGGTAATAAACAAAAGCGAACGTTCGCACTGCGACCTTTAGTCATTGCCGTCCCCATTCATTTCCTCCCATTTCAACCAACCGAGAAGCGGCGCGTCGAAAGGAAAAGGCGAGATCATTGGCAGACGATAATTGTGCCAGCGACACGCCAATTCGACCCGTCGCCGACCACTCATAATATCCTCCCTCTTTGGTGCGAATCATGGTGGTCGCAAAGGAACTTGAGTTTCCTCCCTTTTCATTGACAATCAATTCTTCATCTCCGTCGCTGCTTTCGACTTGCGCTTCAAAATCAACAAACAACTCGTCGAGCGGGACTTGTGCCGCCAGCACCAAGCGGGTGCGAGATTCATAACACGCGTCAATGAGGGTCACGAATCGTCGTGCTTCGTTGAGGTGATTGGTATCCAGTTGGGGGACGCGTTCCATGATGATGACCGGAAATCGGCGGCAGAGAGAAATATAATCGGCCGCCCCGAGCGGTTGGTAGCACAACTCGGAAAAGTCAAACCAGGCGCACCGGTCATTCACTCGGGTCACCTGGACGGTGCGACCAAAGAGGACGGGAATGATCTCAGCCTCAGTTCCAGATGCAGTGCTACCAAATATTTTTTCCAACTGCGCCTGCACGTTGTTTTTACTATTATTATCACTATGAACTTTCTTGTTTGACCAAAAATAGGATTGACCATCCGCTCGATTTTCACGTCGATAATCCTTGCTGGAATCCTCCATGGAAATAATGTCGAATGTGTGTTTTAGCATGTCTATGAATGGCAAAAAGAGGGAGCGGTTAATGCCTCCCTCATACAAGGCATCGGGAGAGCGATTCGAGGTAGCCACGACCACCACATTCAAATCCAACAATAATGAAAACAGTCGCTTCAAAATCAAGGCATCGGCAACGTCTGTCACTTGAAATTCATCGAAACAGAGGAGTTGGGCTTCTTGTGCCAATTGTTGCGCGATGATGGGCATCGCATCATCTTGTGGGTGTTCCTGTTTGTAGACAAAGATTCGATGATGGACGCCTAGCATGAATTCGTGAAAGTGGACGCGGCGTTTGGTTATGTTTATGTGTTTGCGGCTGTCATTAGTACAGCAAGCATTATCATCAGGAACAGAAACCGACGCGTAAAAGAGATCCATTAGAAAGCTCTTGCCGACCCCGACCGGTCCATGAATGTACATGCCTCGCGGTGGTGGACCAAAAGACCACAAATGGAACTTCTTTCGAAGAAAAGACTGAGCGTGTGCCCAGGATTGCGCCAGTAACCGTAACATTGGACTGCTGTTTTTAAAGCTGCTCTCTGTCGGTTCGTCGCTGCGTACTGATACAGGTGGGAGCGAGGTAAGAGAACCGTGCAGGGCATCGAATTTTGCCGCCAAAGCGACCTGCGCGTCATCTCGTCGCACCTCCCCCGCATCCACCATGCGTTTATACGCTGCTGTCACGGGGCCTGTCGGGAAGGACCGCCAAGCGACGCGATGTTGTGCTGTCATATTCTTCACCACAGTCTTCATCATGGAACTGATGAGTTTATTAACATGGTGGTTTGGTACGCTAGATTTCTGTATGTGTATCAAATTAACCCTGACACACCTCCTCTATTCGGCAAGCCCCGGGTTCTGCCCTGTCGCTGCGAACACTCCTAAGAAAGAGGCTTAATACAGCGGGGGGAGAGCATTGCTCCAGCCGCTTGAATGTTCGCTTTGCGACCAGGTTGGCCAACAGGAAACAATTTTCTGAGCCATACTTAAAGACCCTTACCCTCCGAAGAGGGCCACATCATGACATTTCCTATCAGCAAAGCTCCCTGGAACAAGGGAAAGCTCGTTGGCCAGAAACTACCGCTTAAACTCGAACAAATATGTGCTATTCGCATTCGGTTAGAGATTGCTAAGAATATCCGAGAGCTGGCGATGTTCAACATGGCAATTGATTGCAAACTCCGGTCCTGCGATCTGGTAAAACTCTCGGTTCGAGATATTTCCAGAAACGGAGAGGTTCTGGATCGGGCTCAAGTCATTCAGCAAAAAACCAGTCAACCTGTTCAATTTGAGATAACGAAAAAGACGCGCGAATCGGTCGAAGCATGGATCGAACTTCGCGGACTCTCAGGTATGGATTATTTGTGGCCGAGTCGGATAAGAAAGTTTGACCACATCACCACTCATCAATATGCCCGTCTCGTCAAAAAGTGGATAACCAGTATTGGACTTGATCCTTCGGTCTACGCAACTCATTCGATGAGACGTAGCAAAGCTACACTGATCTACAAGAAGACCAAAAATCTTCGAGCTGTACAGTTGCTATTGGGACACACGAATATGTCGAGCACCGTGCGATATCTTGGCGTCGAAGTCGAGGATGCTCTGGAGATAGCCGAGAGTATTGAGATCTAAATGCGTAACTTGGCTCCTTGGTCGCTGGATGTTGCAGACGTTGCCAGATCCGGTCGATGATTACCTTCGGGTTTCGATCAGGTTTCTCCAGTCGTAAACAAAAGCGAGCACGCGAGTCAGGGCATAAACGAGCGCATTGCACCTCTGCTAACCTATGACTCTTAGCAAAAGGATGGCAATCTGATAACTGTCTAATCGAAGAATCAACAGGCCGGATTTAGTCAGGCGCTGCAGCTATACTCGGATGGGCCCCGCCCCTCGATCACCTTCCCAGATTTATAGTCCACGCTCTGAGTGGGCGACAAGTCCGACTCGTACACCCATTCAGCCCCCTGGTTTGTGAGAAGATAGTTTTGCCTCTGGCAATCACGGCCATCACTGGTTTCTACATTGGCAGCAGCTCGGCAACTTGCCTTGTCAGCCGTCTTGGTCAGGTAACATCGAATCGATGTGCCTCGCGTATCGCTGACCAGCAACTGCTGTTGCAGATCGCTTTCGAAACGCTGCCCTGCGACATGCGCAGCTTTAGCGCCTTCAACGGTACGGAGATTCCCTTTTAAACTTCTTAATACCGGATGAGCTGGATGAATCTGATTGGCAGCGAGTTCGTTGACGACTTCCCAGCCATTTTGCTCCATGAGCAATTGAAGCTTAAGAATTATAACGTGGTCATCAGAAGCTCGCCCTTCAAGACCCACAAATGCAGTCGACGGGTTAGCATTTCCAGAGGTATGCAGTGTTGTACCAAAAGTCTTCTCAACAGTGACATCAGGGTAGCTTTCCGCGGCATACTGCCTTGCTAATAAATTAAGTGTGTCCAAGCTTTCGTAGCGGCGGTTCAGCTTGCCATTGCTTACCTTGATATCTCCGAACGTGGCAAAGCCTGAGCCTTGCAGCTCCGCCTGATTCTTTGCTGCAGTCAGCTCAATGGTGAACGGAACACCCAACGCTTCAGATTCACCAAACACCAGCTTTAACTGGTAGTCACTCATTAGGGTTTGTTGGTCAGGTGTGCTCTGGTCCTCCAGCTTTTTATTGAGCCGCAGGTGAGGAGTGATGCCCGTGCCATCAGTTGGCACCGTATATGTTTTCTCGGCCGGGTTTTCATCGAAGAGCACGATTTCCGCTGCAAGATCGGCGAAGAATTCCGAGCCTTGCCGAAGCTCCAATGTTCCGTGAGCGAGGATCGCTTGTTCCGCGATGAATTGACTGTCGCGGATCTGGCCGGCCACGGGCTGATCGAGTGCGGTGGGCGCCGATGAGCTTTGGACTTCCGAGGTGGGTTCTGGAGCCGGTTCGATGGCTGCGGTTGAGGCAGGCTCATCACTGCAGCCGGTGGCGATCAGGACGGTAGAAACAATCGCGGCCATGCTTCTACGCGTTAAGGGATTCCAATCCATAATTGTGCTCTCATAAATGTGCTGGGCGTTTTAGCGATCTTTATACCATAGTTAGCTACGTAAATGAGGCCCGTGGAAAGCGCTGTTTTGGGTGGTGTAAAAGGTCCTTTTGTGATCGCTCTGACCGTTCGCTTTGCGACCACACCTGTCATTACTCTCGCTCGTTACGTGCGCGATTCTCATAGCGCCATGGCCGATAGCCAAAGCCAGAACTACCGAAAGCGTGTGTCTGTTGGTTGGGGACGGCTTGGACATAACCTCTACTGGATGCCCCCACCGGATCCGCGGTTGAGTGGTTGTTTTAAGATACCAATGGGTGTGAGGGCAGTGTCACTGCGTAGATCCCTGTTCTGGGCATTCTTCCGGGATGTATTTTGAGGGAACATTAAGGGGGCGGCAGGTGTATGATATTTCTGAATCATAGGTCACTTTTGGCGAAAAAATTAGTACCCCTTCGTTGGAGGTTTCCCCGGCCAGCTGTATTTTTATTACACCGTTTTGACTGTTAAGAGTCGTCTTGCCGACGTATTTCCCGTTTTTCTTGTCCAGAACAAGCTCGCTGACATTAGCGGGATACGCTGTATGGATCGCGTAGTAACTTGAAATTGCCGCAGCCATCTTTTTTGCGTACCTGAAGGACTCTTGTGCCCGAACTCCTTGGTAGAAATTGTTGTGAGTGGAATAAAGCACTGAAAAGGCTGCGATGAAACCAATAATCAACAGAGTTTTTATTAGCTTCATCATGATGTTAAATACGTTCCTTTTACCCTGACCTTGGACCACTGTTTTGTCACTCACTCTGCAATAAATTCAGAACTTTCAGCCGCTCAGCCCTGAATGCAAGCCTTGAGTGCAGCACCGCTCGTAGGAATCTAAAAATCTGGTATCGTCGCGTTTGGATCAAGTGCTGGTGTACCATGATACTCTTCACTTTGGCCAGTATTGCAAATAAGGGTGCCTGCAACGGCCCGCCTACCTCTACCTCTTAATTCAAAGTGATCCATTCATTCTATTAATTCAAAGCCTTAAGGTGAAAAATGCCCTTTACACCATTACATATGGGCCCAGGCATAGTTGTGAAAGCTACGTTGCAGAATAGCTTTTCACTCATGGTTTTTGGCTGGTCGCAAATCGTTATCGATATTCAGCCTCTCGTTGTCATGCTCACCAACAAAGGTGAGTTGCACGGCTTTTCTCATACGCTACTGGGTGCAACCCTGATAGGGCTATTTGGTGGCCTCACTGGCAAGCATCTTGGTGAGTTTGGTTTGCGTTTTATTCGTGCACCGGAATACCTACCAATTAGCTGGCGAGTATCCTTTGCAAGTGGGTTGATTGGAACCTACAGCCACATATTCATAGACAGCATTATGCACTCAGACGTCTTGCCATTGTCGCCATTCAGCACGGCAAGCCCGCTCAATGGTATCGTCAGCATTGATGCCTTGCATGTCTGGTGTATGGTAAGTGCTGTTGTTGGTGGTCTGGCTTGGTTCGTGATAAAGCAAATCAAGCGTCGATCATCCCGTCTTCGTATTGGGTAAGGAACCCTATAATGTCGAGCACTGCTGTCCGCTATCTCACTATGCTCCGTATGGTGCCTCGCTTTCCTAAAACCATAACCACAACCGAGCTGGCCAAGCGTCTCGAAGAGCAGAGTTTCTCAGTCACCATGCGGTCGATTCAACGGGATTTGGAGAAGCTGAGTGCGGATTTCCCATTGCTGGTAGACGAAAGCTCGCGCCCCTTTGGTTGGTCATTCGACCGGGACGCCACCATCGACATCATCCCGGCGTTGGATCTGCCTGCAGCACTGACCTTTGAGTTAGCCAAAGCCTACCTCACACCCATGCTTCCGCCCAGAGCCCTGTCCCATCTCAAGCCACATTTTAATGAAGCACACCGTACCTTGTCGCGAGAGAGTAACCCGCTAGGACAATGGCCGAACCGTGTGCGTGTTATTAACCGGGGGTTAAGTGGAAGTCGCCCTGCCATAGATGCGGATGTGCTGGAAACAGTCACCGAAGCCCTGTTGCGCGAGTATCAATGCAAGCTGACGTACCAAGCACGCAACTGGCCCGAACCTCAGGATATTACCGTTCACCCGTTGGGCCTGATTTTTCGGGATCCCAACGTGTATCTGATCGCAACCATTGATGGCAGGGAAGGCGTGCGCCAGCTGGTACTGCATCGAGCCACAACCGGGGAGTTAGTCGAGCAGCCTACAGAACGCCCGGAAGACTTTGATCTGGATCTCTACATCCATTCCGGTGCCATGGGAATTCTTAGGTCAAACGAGCCAGTATTTCTGAGGCTTCGCTGTGACAAACCTGCATTGAACCATCTGATCGAGTCGCCACTGGGCTTTGATCAGCTCACAACTGAGACTGACAACGACACCTTTGAAATCTCTGTAACGGTGGGTGATACCCAAGATCTACGCTGGTGGTTGTCGGCACAAGCGGCTCACTGTGACATTCTAGAGCCGGTATGGTTGCGAGATGAGATTGAGGCAACCTTAGCAGCGGCGCTGGAGCGCACGAGGAAAGCCTGAACGTGTTGTCAGGCATTTTATTTTCTGCATTTCTGCGTATTGTTTCTAAAGCGACACTAGCTGTCGGACGTATGCCATTTTCTAGCCTTAACACTTAGCCAAGGCGGATAAACTATGTCTCTTTCTCAAATGTCGATCGCTGTAACAGGCTTAATCATGATCAGGGCCGTTGTGAGTGGCGAGTATTGGATGATTCCATTCGCCCTGATTGGTGTCGAAATACTGACCGGGTTTGCTGGTTCAATCATGAGTTATTTTGTCAACTAACTCTGGATAATATTGGGGAGCTTAGCCATGCGAAATGATCCGTATTCCACAAAGCAGCAAAAGCCGATCGGAAGCTTGCGAGAGGCGTTTCTTTCCGCTCCACCCTTGCCAGAGCGGCTACAGAAAATTAACCGGGTTGTAGATTCAATCTCAAAAGGAGTGCTCTGGCTTGGTTACGGCGTCGCCCTTGTAAGCTGGTTTGTTGCGGCCAACGCAATTATTGCTTTTTCGATGCTGCTCAAAGGGAAGTAACGCTTCAGTACGAGTTGTAGGTCGCCATAGTGCGCCAGTTTCGTCACTTTCGAGAGGTTTGGATGCCACAGATCCGGCTGTAAGTCTGGTAGTTTGCAAAGTGCTCCGCAGAGGACAGAAAAGCGTTTGGTTGAGCAAGCACTGTGTACTTTGATGCAAAGTGTTTTTTCAAATCAGGCTCGACGACGCTGGCCACGCCTTTCCCAATACAAATAACGTGGTCTGGTTTTGCGGATAGGACAACATCTCGTGTGTACGACTGCCAGGATTCTTTCAGCGCATCGAACATGCGCGGCATTTTCTGGCCATCTTTGTATAGGGCTACGATGCTCGCATCAATAAGCCAGATACCCTCACGCTTCATCTGCTTCAAAATTTCTATTTTGTTGCGCAACCTTTCTTCGGGTGCAGTTTTACCGAGAATAGGGCGGAAGTCGTCAGGGCTCGATATGGGGTTGCAGCAACTGTAAAAGATTTTCCAGAATTGAGGCGTGCCGTCACGCTTCGGATGGTTTACAGACTTGGTCAGACTTTTTTCACCGTATCCTAAGCAGTACACAAACCGGGCGTACTGGTCCGGATAGCCAGAAAGACTGGGAGTGGGCAAAACGGGAATTTGCCTCTCAGAATCGCTGGTATAAACATGTGACTCCGCAAGGAGCACGACACGTACTGTTTCAGGCTTAAAAAATCGGCGATAAGCTTCGACCAACTCCACGGATTCGAGAGGCTCAATGTTGTCACCGAGGAGATCTTTGATTCTGGAATAGGTCGCTCTAAGTTCATGCATTGTCGTCCCTCATTACTCAGCATCCTGCCAGATACATAAAAGTCGTTGCAACTCACCAAGGCTCAACAGTTCTAAAAATCCCGGTCTTTGTCATGTCCCGTTTCAGATCAAAAGCTGCCAGCGCTGCCACCGGATCGAGCGCTTCCAGGTTGCCAAAGTGAATCTTGCTCCAAGCGTTGCGGGTTACCTTCACACTATAAAGATACTTATCCTCAATGCTGCCGGTTGCCGCATTGGGTGCTTGGGTAAAGGCTGACAAAACCACATGCTCAACAGACGGTGCAGAGGCAAAACACTCACCTATTAACAAATAGCTTCAGACGCGACGCGCAGTGTCGCACCGTGACCATACATTAAGGTTACTGATGCGGAAGCTACATGGCTCATAAACATTCCTCAATCAAATCGTTAACCACTGTGAAATGAATGCAATAGCTCTATGAGAACCGTGCCGAAAGTGTACTATTGGTTAGTAACCACATGATCCTAAGGCGTATCTCCATGAAAAATAAAGTGATCGCAGCAATAGCTGTCTCAATATTTTGTATAGCAGGAACCGCTCAGGCTCGATGTGTGGGTCCCGTTGTGAACGGCGACTGCCTGGGCACTGAGGTCGGAACCTATAACTCCAACTCCTATGGCAGCTCATCTAATGATCAAAATCGTTACAGAAGTAACTCTGGCGCCGAATACCAGTACGATTTGAACAGGCCCGGTGACAATATCCGCTACCAGTACGACTATGACGCTCAGCGCCGGGATAGCATGAGTGCCAGCCCGAGGCGTAATCTGGATAAGCGCTCCGGCCAGAAAGGCGGTGGAATTTATAATAGTTGGTAAATGCTCTGGTCAAACATGTTGGTGGTGCAACTGGCTTGCTAGTTCAATCTAGACAGGTACTCGGAACAGCTCCAGCCTTTGCAGGCTCCAAATTTCAGGGTCTGGGCTGCTGATAATAGGGGTTATGGTAAATCCAGTGTTGCTCCCGAACGCTCTTATCTCACCTCGACTATTCTTAGTTTTGAGGTGTCCCGGATTTCCGGGGGTATCCGTGCGAGCTGAAGCTCGGTCTACTTTATAACCGATACGGAGGTTTGAATTGGTCGCAAAGCGGACACTCAGGCGGATAAACTACGACTTGCCCCTGGAGAAAATCAGCCTCTTTTTAGGAATGTCCGCACTAATGGGGCAGAACCCCTAGCTGAGTTTCACTGCTTCGATTAATCATCCCCATTGTCAGTTGCATACCAAACTTTCGAAGAATCTTATTGATCGTTCGAACAGTGCCCGACTCTGGGTCCCTCTCAATCGCAGAGATAGTCGTGGCAGAAAACCCCGTAAGTCTTCCGAATTGCTTCTGGCTCAACCCTGTGAACTTCAGGCGAAACCGACGAAGGGCCTGACCCAGGTGAATTTTTCCGGCTTCGAGCTCTGCAAAGGTCTGTTCTCGAATCAGTGACCGTTCGTTTGGCGTTAGCGGTGTTCGTTTCAATTTAGGCATGCTTAATACACTCCCCACTATAACTCAGCACGGATACAACAAGCGTTCCAGCTGATCATGCACCAATTCCGGCTCATGCATTCTGATCGCAATATGATTCAGCACTGCGTCCGGAGCTCCATACCGCTTCAAGCCAGCCTTCATGTCCATCAACTTCAGCAGCTCACCTTCCATGATGCTCGCAGCTGCGTTGGGATTAACAGCAAGCTCCTCCAGAATCAGCGAATAATCTGGATTCCGCCGTTGGTCCAGCAGGTGATGTGGCCACCATGTAGACATCGCGATCGATTCAGGGTCCAACACCATAGGGGCTATGTCATAGGCCGGCGCCAACTCAATATCATGACCTCGCTTAATCAGTGACGTGTTGCGACCGTGGTTGTCGCGATTACCTGTTGCGGTGTTCAAAACATCCCGAACCAGGTAATCCGCGAGCAGAGCATCTTTGTCCTCAGGCTTGGTCACACAGTTCTGGAGTTTCCGGATCACGTCGACGTGATCCAGGCGAGCACCGTCGCCGATCATGCCCATCATTGAATAAACAGACTCTATTCCATGACGCAAGATGCCTTCTTGCCTAACTTCTCGGTCAAAACGCGGTAACCAGAGAGCAACATTGCCGTAGAAGTCATCGAAAGCAGCCCCGGTGATGGAGTTAAAGCCCTGCTCCTCAAGGAACTGGTAAACAGCGGCCTCACCCTCAAGTACCCAAATATCGTCGCTGGTCCTCTTTCCCCTCGGAAATTTAACCAGCCAGTGCCGGGCAATCTCTTCGTCAGGAATGGTTCCCTCAAGCGCATACCGGCCATAATGGTTTTCAACAAACAAAAGCTTGGGCGCGTCACCCCCGGCGCCCGTTGCGCCACCAATTGCAACATGCAGGCTGTGCGCATACTGGATAAGGCTATCGGCCCGGGTACACACTTCTTCACGGTCGAATAGGACAACCTCTGACCTTGCAACTTCAGACTCGAACGCTTCCGCCGCCTCTTTTATTCGCATGTTACCGACTGGACCGACACAACCCTCAGCCAAGAGCTGGTAATCGATTCGATGCTCGGGGTCGCGATCATATCCAAGGCTTTTAATCCAGTGTCGGCGACCAGCTCCCTGGGGAATGATGTCTCTAAGGATCGGGACAATCTCACCATTCATGTAGTCGCCGGCCAAAATGCAGGGCAAATTCACTCCCACAGCTGTCCGGTCGATCAGATCCTGATGGTCAAAATCTCCAATTTGCTCCAGAGCTTTCAGAGCGTATTCGATGTCGTAAGAGAATGTCGGGTTGCCTCTGAGACCTTGGTCAGGGTCTCTGAATTCGATCACGCCGGCATCATGCCACTGGTTGTCCCAGTGAATTTGGAGGGTAAGGCTCATACGCGGCCACCATACATTGCAAGAATACTTGCAGCATTATTGGACATCGATAGCAATATTGCAATTATACTTGCAATATAGTTCTGGTACTAAAGGAGAGGGAGTGGCCATCAGGATATAGGACATGATGACCTAATCGGGGAGCTAATTTAGTCCTTTTTTTGCCATGACCTTCTCATAAAAAAACATGACCTGAAGTGTTTTCGCCTGTTTGCTCGGTGTTCCTGACACCATTGGAAATTCCGTCTGACTTCCGGAATGCTGAGAAGGAGTCGAACTTAACGGCATAACTCAGGAGTGAGAGGTCCAGCGATTGGCGGCGGGGCACTGGCGAAATACCAAGAGTGGAAAACGTTAATCACAGTGTGCCCTAATATAGCGTCGGCTATAGAGGTATTAGAAAGAGTAAGCGACGGACGCCTCCACCATTCTTTCCTCTCCAAACCAACAGTTAGCGCTATCGAAGCAGCTGTAGTAGCGCTCGTTGGTGAGGTTGTTAATAGACACACCAACCTCTGTACCTTTTAAAGTGCGTGCTAACTGGCCCACGTCATAACGCAGGGCGATGTCCAGAAGGGTGGCGTCAGGAACCTTGCCTGCGTTGGTGCTCGCGTCGTATTCAGCCTCGCCAATATAGCGGGCACCGATGCCTGCAATTAAGCCATTCAAGGCTCCTTGGTCAAAGCTATAGTCGGCCCAGCCAGACAACAGGTGTTTGGGAACCCAAACCGGTGTTTTGCCTTCCAAACCAGTGTTGTCTTTAGTGACCTCTACGTCTTGGAATGTGTAGCTTAGAGTCAGTAGCAAGTTATCCAAAGGCTGGGTCAGTGTTTCCAGCTCTACGCCTTGCGAGCGCACGGCACCTGCCTGAATCTTGTCATAGGGGCCGCCAGCTGGATCACGGGTTGGTACGTTATCTTTGGTGACTTGGTAAAACGCCAGATTGGCATGGGTGCGTTGGTCTGGAGACTGATACTTTACGCCCAGTTCCCATTGGTCGCCGGTGGAAACATCAAATTCATTGCCGTTTCGATCCCGTCCAGTCTGTGGTTCGAAGCTTTCAGCGTAGTTGAGGTAGGGTGAGAGACCGTTTGCGGCTTGGTACATGATTCCAGCACGTGCGGAGATGTTGTTCTGATCAAGTTTTGCATCGACGGCTGTGCCGTACTGCTTTCCGTTTTCCGTACCCGTGAAATCATCCCAACGTACGCCGCCGATTAGCACAACTCGGTCGATTCTGACCTGATCTTGTAAGTATACGCCTAGCTGTTTTTTATCAATCGTGAAGTCAGATGAATACGGCGTGTTTGTAATGTTGATGGTTGAGCGTGAAATTTGCTGATGATTTGGATTGAAAAGGTCAATGGAGGGGGCGCCACTTCCGCCGGCCGTATCCTCATAGATGACATCTGATTTCAAACTTAGATAGTCAAACCCGACCAGCAGATTGTGTTCGACAGCGCCGATTTGAAAGCGCCCCGAAACTTGATTGTCAATCGTGAAGCCAGTGGTTGCTTCGTCTGTCAGATAAGCTTCCCGCGAGAGGGTTCGCCCGTCAGCGGCCAATCCGGTGCCATAAGTGTTGGTTTGAAACGCGCTGGCATCGGTGTAGCGAAAATTCTGCAGAAAATTCCAGTTGTTATTGATGTTGTGGTTAATTTTATAGCCTGCCAGAAGAACCTCTTTGTTAAACTGATTCCAGTTGGAGTCACCAGAGAACGCATCGGTATCCAGCTCACCATTTTGATTCGGTAGAAAAAGACCGGATGCCGGAAGGGATGTGTAAATGCCCATCTCAGGGTCTTTCTGATAATACAGGTTAAAATTCACCAGAGTTTTATCGCTAATCTGCCAATCTAGGGAGGGCGCTACCATGTAGCGTTCTTCTTCCGCAGTTGCCGCTTGTCCGTCTCGGGTGCGGGCAAGCCCGACTAGGCTGTAGGACAGATCCGAGTCTCCCAGTTGGCCGTTACTTTCAACCGATGCTTCATTCAAGTTGCGCGATCCGGTGGCCAATTCAATTGTATTGGATGAACCGGCGGTCGGTTTTTGGCTGATTAGATTAACCATGCCTCCTGGCGGCATGGAGCCATACAGAGTTGAGGTAGGCCCACGAAAAACCTCTACTTGCTCAACAGCTAACAAATCGATTTGCGGTTGAAGGTTCCAATCGTTGTAGAGCAGTTGCATGCCATCGTAATAGTTTTGGTAATTAATAAATCCACGAATGCTGAACAGGTCAAGACGGCCGACAGCTCCGCCTCGCAGCTCTGTGTTGACGCCCGGCGAGTAGCGAAGTGCGGCTGCGACAGAGTCTGCATCGCGCATGTCCAGCGTTTGCTGATCCAGTATCGATATACTCTGAGGTGTTTCTTCCGGGCGCAGTGACGTTTTGGTGGCGGTGCTGCGATAGGTGTCGCCGTAAACCGCCAACTCGTCCAGTTCCATAACCTCGTTTGCAAGAACGACTGAACTGCTACCAGCACTCGCCGCAATGGCCAGTATTGAGGAAGCCAACAAAGATTTTTTCATGGTTAAGCCCCGTAATATTCAGAATCAGGCAGGATTGTTTGTTGCCAATATAATGCGAATCATTATCATTATATTTGGTTGTGAGGGCGATACTTAACAGTTTGGTGCATCCCATGAAATCAATGGTCTGGAGAGCTTTACCGGTATCCAGTATTCCATAGACACCTCAGGTGCCGAAGGTGTCAGGCCGGGCGGGTATATTTCAAGATCGTAGGCGTGAAGTGCTTCGCAACCGGAGTTTGGTAGCCAAGCTTGAAAGAACCATTTGAGAATATCTGGCAAAGAGAGCAGTGGGCCATGAAATGCAATCACTACATAATTTTGACCGGGTACTGTGATGCAATTTAGCCCGCCTGTTTTTGGCAGTTCTAGAGCTTCAGTTCCAGCAAGATAGGTGAGGGGTTCGTTGGAGCCTCCGCCAACGTCGATTACACCAATTCTGGAGTGTTCAGAGTCTGGGCTGCTGGCTTTGCTAAACTGTTGCCATAAAAGGGGAAGTTTCTCATGGAAGTCAGGGGCGCTTGAAAATAGGCCGTTCACTTGGGCCGCAACACCTGCAACGGTGAACGTAGGTCGGTAATCAAGGCGAATATCAGGAACTCGCGAGCGCAATGACTCTGGGGGAAGCAGGTCTGGATGGCACGACATTGGCGCTTTCAGTAAGCAGGGTAGTCCGCGCTGGCGGTATTTGTTAGGTGCGCAGCCAAAGTGCTGCTTGAAGCTCCGGCTGAAACTAATATCACAGCTGAAACCGCAGGCAAGCGCAATGTCGATCATGCGCTGACTGGTAAACAGCAGCATCTCGGCAGCTTGACTAAGGCGTAGTTCTCGCACGTAGCGGCCCAAAGATAGGCCTGTTTGGTGGGTGAATATCCGATTGAATTGCCAGCGGGATAGGCCGCAGCGCTGCGCCAGAGCAGGCACGGCTAATGGCTTATCCAGATTAAGGTGGACATGGTCGAGTACTTGTTGAATTTTATGTAGCTGTATACGCCGATTGCTCTCCATTTAACCTCATACTTTGGCTGGAGGTTCTAAGTAAATGAGGAGGCAATGATAATCATTTGCGGAAAAAATTGTAGTAGTAAATTATCGTTTTGATGGAGGGAGTTTTTTTGGATACGCAAGCTGGGGCCATTCAAAGCAGCTTCACTTCGCCACATTGGGAGGTGTGTACCCGAAAAGTTCCGGTGCTCGGAAAAAATCCGATTAACTACTACTGCAACTCGTTGGCAAAGCGTTCAACAGCATCTACCACCTGTTTTGCGCCTTCCTGAATTTCTACAATCACGGCACCGGCTTGATTGGCCAGTTCCAAGCCTTGTTCTGCTTTCTCGCGCGTGCTGAGCATCTCGCGCATGACATCATCTGAGAGCACTTGGTTTTTTTCGACTACGCTAACAATCTCTTCTGTAGCCTTGCTGGTTCGAGCTGCCAACTGCCGCACTTCGTCAGCAACCACCGCAAATCCACGCCCCTGTTCGCCTGCTCTGGCGGCCTCAATGGCGGCATTTAGTGCCAGCAGGTTTGTCTGCTCTGCAATTCCACCGATGGTCTGCACGATGGAGTTTATCTGAAGAGACTGTTCGCTCAACGCTTCAATGCTTTCAGTGGTTGCCTGCATTTGCGTAGCAATCTGCTGCATGGTCCCAACTGTCTTTTGGACAACAGCCGTGCCCTTCTGGGCGCTTACATCCGTTTGTTGTGAAACTTCGTATGCTACGTTTGCGCCGTCCCTGACTTCAGCTTCCCGTGCCACTTGGTCAGTTACCACAGATGCAAATTTCACAACTTTACATAGGTTATCTTCGGCATCGTAGACCGGGTTATAGGTAGCTTCCAGCCATACCTCTGACCCACGGCTGTCGATTCGCTTGAAGCGGTCAGCCACGAACTCTCCGTTGTTGAGCTTCGTCCAGAAAGCTGTGTATTCGGGCGAGGCGGCTTCTTCGGGTGTGCAGAAAATACGGTGGTGCTTCCCGACAAGTTGCTCAAGCCGGTAGCCCATGGCCTGCAAAAATTGCTCGTTTGCCGTTATCACAGTACCGTCGAGATTAAATTGAACAACCGCGGTGGAGCGAATCAGTGCATCAATGAATGCCTCACTTTCCTTTGCGCCCTCTATTGTTTCGGTTACGTCGCGGGCATATCCCTGAATGTAATCGAGCTTGCCATCCGTTCCACGCACGGGCAGCCAATGAATGTTTAACCAGACCAGAGTACCGTCGGCACCGAAGTATCGGTAATCGTCACTAACAGGCATGAACTCGGCGACTGCCTTGTTAAAGTTGCGAAAACAAGCCAGTTTCGATACGTAAGTGGGAACAAGTGACGACAAAGGTCGCCCCATGAGTTGTTCCTGCTGATAACCGAGAGCGTCGGCAAATAGCTGGTTTACGGCACAGATGCAGAAGTCGGAATCTAGTCGTATAGACAGCATGCCTCGATCCATCTGTTGCGTCAGCTGGCGTAGCGCCGCTAATTCTGCACGTTGATCTTCGAGTTCATTTTTTAGCTGACGATTAAACATCCCGAAACTCCAGTTAGATACACCCCCTAAGTTAACGGCAGGCAGGGCTGGTACTTGAGCGCTAGTATTTATGGGCAATATCCCCCTCACGCCCCTTCAGCATGTAATCAAAATAGAAGGGAGGCAGGGCGCGCTTCTTAACCTGCCAATAAAATGCAGACTCTTTAAACGGGCTCAACGGCAGTGTCGGCGTTACCTTTCCGCCATATATAAACTCTGCAAGCATTACTTTGCCGTACCCCGTTACGATGGGGCAGGAGGTGTAACCGTCGTAGTTTGCTTTTAGCTGCCCATCGGCAAGCTGGGCCAAAATGTTGGCTGCCGCTACCGGCGATTGCTTGCGAACGGCCGCCGCTGTTTTCGAGGTAGGCAGCGAACTGCAATCACCCAAGCTAAACACGTTCTTGAAGTGCACATGCTGTAGTGAGTGTTGGTCTACGTCTACCCAGCCGTCGGCATTTGCCAGCGGGCTGCTTTTCACTAAATCTGGTGCGCTTTGCGGTGGCGTTACGTGGAGTATGTCAAAGGACTCGGTTATTTCCTGTACATCTCCATTGCCGTCGGTAAAGCGGAATGTGGCTTCTTTTTTATCACCATTTACGGCAATCAAATTGTGATTCATCAGCAGGCCGATATTGTACCGGCGGGCGACCTTTTCCAAATAGGGAACAAAGTCGGGAACGCTGAAAAGAGCGCCTCCGGCTGCGTAAAACCTTAACTCACTCTGCCCGGCTATCTGGTTTTTGCGGAAGTAGTCTGCGGCCAGATAGGCGATTTTCTGGGGTGCGCCTGCGCACTTGATGGGTGCGGGTGGTTGTGTGAAAAAGGCTTTTCCACCTCGGAATTGTTTAATGCATTGCCAGGTGTATTCCGCCAGTGACGGGTCGTAATTACTACAAACGCCGTTGCGCCCCAGAGTTTCACGCAAGCCATCTATTTTGTCCCAATCCAGCTTCAGTCCCGGCGTTACCACTAAGGTGTCATAACCCACTATCCGCCCGTCATCCAAGATAACCCGGTTTTTTTCCGGTTGAAGCTCCTGCGCGGCAGCTCTGATCCAACGTGCGCCTTTGGGCAGTGTTTGGGCCTGAGGGCGAGCAGTCTTCGCGAGTGAATAAGCCCCGCCACCGACTAGCGTGAGGGCAGGTTGATAATAATGAACATCGCTCGGCTCAATAATAGCAACATCCAACCCCGGTCTTTGACGAAGCAGGGATGCAGCAACGCTGGTACCTGCCGCGCCTGCACCGATTACGACCACCTGATGTACCTGTGAAGGTGCGATCTGAGACATGTTGAATACTCCTTTAAAGGAGCATTTCTTGTGGCTCCTTGGGCGTGGAAATAAGAGGCGCTAGCTTAAAAGGAACTCGTTATTCTTCGGAATGATTAAGATCATTTCACTTAGAGTCATTTGGAATATATTTAATATTCATTTAAAACAGTGGGTTGGGATGTATATCGGATTTTTCGATTTATTTGTCCCGTCTATTCCATTTTGTCGCTCATTTTTTGATTCCTAGAGTGCGTGCAGGTTTCAACAGGTTTGGCTTGAAACCAGTAATTTATTTACCGCCCACACGGATCATCCAACATGACGACAGATCTGAACTCATCTCCTCTTTCGGCGAGCCAGCGAGAGCGGCTTGCAGAGCTTCTTGATGGCATAAGCGAAGGACAGCTTTTTTGGCTTGCCGGTTTTTTAGCTGGTAAATGTGCCGGTGGTTCCGGGAGTACGGGTGCGAACATAGCCGATGCCGAGAACGCATCTCAGCCCGTGGCTCCGGAACTAACGATTCTATTCGGCTCGCAAACCGGTAACACAGAAGAGCTTGCGCAGCAGCTAGCGGCTCGCGCTGCTGATAAAGGCGTGTCTTCCAAGGTGCTGGATATGGCGGACTACAAGCCCAAGCAGCTGAAGAGTGAGCAGTATCTGGCGGTGTTGGCATCTACCCATGGGGAGGGCGATCCACCCGATAACGCGCTGGACTTTCACGAATTTCTCTATGGTAAGAAAGCACCGAAGCTGGAAGGGCTTCGCTACAGCGTATTGTCGTTGGGGGATTCCAGCTACGAGCACTTCTGCAAAACCGGTCAGGATTTTGACAGTAAGCTTGCGGCACTGGGCGCAACAGCATTGGCTGAGCGCGTGGACTGCGATGTGGATTACGAAGATCTGGCGGAAGACTGGATCAATAGGGTACTGGAGACCATTGTTAGCGAAGCAGGTGCCAGTCAACCAACGGCTGCGAGCTCAGTAACGGCAGAGCAAGCGCCAGCCTCGATATTTAGCCGCAAGAATCCTTATGCGGCGGTGATTCTTAAGAATCAAATACTCAGTGGCCGGGGCTCCGACAAAGAGGTGCGGCACATAGAGCTGTCGCTGGAAGACTCGGGGCTGACCTATAAACCCGGAGACGCGGTTGGGGTGTACCCGGAAAACAACCCGGCCCTAGTTGACGAATTACTGAATACATTGGGCTTTGATGGCGAACAGTTGGTCTCGGCAGATGAGCGTGAGGTTTCGTTGCGGGAAGCGTTGGCTTTTTACCGTGAAATTACCCTTCTAACACCACCCCTCATGAAGCACTGGGCCGACTTGTCGAATGATGATGCCCTAAAAGCGTTGGTGGCAGATAGCACAGAGCTGAGAGCTTGGACAGAAGGGCGCGATCTTCTGGACCTGATTCAAGCATGGCCGATAGCCAAGCTGGCACCGCAAGAACTGGTAAGCCTGCTGCGTAAGCTACCTCCAAGGCTATATTCCATCAGTTCCAGTCAGGCTGCTGTGGATGATGAAGTGCACATCATTGTCGCCGCCGTGCGTTATACCAGCCATGGCAGAGATCGTGAGGGTGTGGCTTCTGCTTGGCTCTCGGATCGCATGGCCGAGGGTGATCAAGTGCGGATCTATATTGATCCCAACAAGAAATTTGCGCTGCCGGATGACAGTAAGCCCGTGATTATGATTGGCCCCGGCACAGGTGTTGCGCCTTTCCGTGCCTTTTTGCAGGAGCGGGAAGAACGGGAGGCGAAGGGCGAGAACTGGTTGTTTTTTGGTGATCGCCGGTTCCGCAGTGATTTCCTTTATCAGTCGGAATGGCTCAAGTGGCGTCGCGACGGCTTGCTTACAAAGTTGGATGTGGCTTTCTCCCGAGATCAGGCAGAAAAACGCTATGTACAACATTGCTTGAAGGAGAGCAGCGCCGAGGTGTGGGCGTGGCTGCAGCGGGGTGCCAGCCTATACGTGTGCGGCGATGCAGAAAAAATGGCGCCGGATGTACATCAGGCCCTGCTGGATATTGCCAGTGAGCTGGGAGGGCTGAATCCGGAGCAGGCCGAAGAATACCTGCGCCAATTAAACCGGGATAAACGTTACCAGCGGGATGTGTACTGATGAGTGAGAAACTGCCTGAAGCCGAAGTAATCAAGCGTGAAAGCAACTACCTTCGCGGAACCATTCTGGAAGGGCTGGCGGATCGCACCACGGGTGCTTTGCCGGAAGACGACACCAAACTGACCAAGTTCCATGGTTCTTACCAGCAGGATCACCGCGAAGTGCGAGATGAGCGCCGGCGTCAAAAACTTGAGCCGCTCTACCAGTTTATGGTGCGTTTGCGGTTGCCCGGCGGTGTGCTGACTGCAGACCAATGGCTGGGGTTGGACAAAATTGCAGACGATTGTGCAGACTCAACCCTTCGCCTGACTACGCGCCAGACCTTCCAGTTCCACGGCGTGTTCAAAGAGCAGATGCAGCCGTTCATGCAGAAAATACATGCCCTAGGCTTAGATAGCCGAGGTGCTTGTGGCGATGTGAACCGCAACGTGATCAGTAACGTGAACCCCCACCAGTCGCAATTGCACGGGGAGATTCATGAGCTGTCGCTGGCCATCAGTGAGCGTTTGCGTTGGCGTTCGGCGGCCTATGCCGAGGTTTGGCTCGGGGAAGAATGTGTTCAAAAGCTGGGTGAGGAAGAGGAGCCTTTCTACGGGTACAAATATCTGCCCCGGAAATTCAAAATCGCACTGGCCGTTCCTCCGGAAAACGACTGCGACGTGTTCGCCAATGATATCGGCCTGATCGCCATTGTTGAGGCTGGCCAAATTCTTGGTTTCAACGTTGTAGTTGGCGGAGGAATGGGGCTGACCTATGGCGATCCGGCCACCTATCCCCGGCTGGCCACCATGGCGGGTTATGTTCCCAAAGAACAAATTGTAGATGCTTGTGAAGCCATCTGCGCTATTCAGCGGGATTTTGGTGATCGCACCAATCGCGCCCATGCGCGCTTCAAGTACACCATTGATGACTATGGCATGGACTGGTTCCGGGAGCGCTTTGAGGAATACCACAAGCAAGCCTTTGAGAAGCCGCGCTCATTCAGCCTGAGCCATAACGGTGACCGGTTTGGCTGGGTGGAAGGCGAGGATGGCAATCAGCACCTGACGTTGCTTATCCCAACCGGCCGGGTGGCGGATACAGAAAACGGCCTGTTGCGAACAGCCCTCCGAAAAATTGCAGAAATTCACGACGGCAGCTTTCGCATTACTTGTAACCAGAATTTGGTTATCGCCAACGTATCGCCCGAGAACAAGGCTGCCGTGGACGCTATCGTGGAAGAGTACAAGCTTGATGCGGGTAACCGCAGTTCGCCCTTGCGACAGAATTCCATGGCTTGTGTCGCTCTGCCAACTTGTGGTTTGGCGATGGCAGAAGCCGAGCGCTTCCTACCCGAGTTTGTGACTCGCGTAGAGCGTGCCATGGCCGAAGAGGGGTTGGAGCCCGATGCCATCAACCTACGCATTACCGGTTGCCCGAATGGCTGTGCCCGCCCGTATTTGGGCGAGATTGCGCTAACGGGTAAAGCACCGGGTAAGTACAATCTATACTTGGGAGCTGATTTCTCAGGCCAGCGTATGAACAGGTTGTATCGTGAAAACATAGATACAGATACGGTACTTAATGAACTTCGGCCGCTGTTTCGGTTGTATCAGCAGGAGCGTTCTTTTGAAGAGCGGTTTGGTGATTTTTTAGTGAGGACTGGTATTGTGGAGGAAGACCGCACACCGGCTATGCTGCACCAACCTTTGAAATAAAATGGGTGGCCTCTGAATAACATAGCCAAAATCGGCGACATTATTCAGAGGTCCGCTGTTATTTGCTTAACGCGGTTTGCAGCTGCGCTAATTAAACTTTAGGCCTTAAATCGTGGCGAAAGAATGTCCCGCTCCAGATAGATCTGCTCCGAAAGGCTGAAGTCCAGACTTTTGAGCTCATCATACAATCTGCGCCATGAGCGGCAGGCGGCTTCGGGAGCCTTGTATTGGCCGGTCAGCTCCCTTAATCCGCGGAGCTGCAGTTTGAGCAGTTCGTGCTGCAAGCAGGATCGTTTTGGGTCTTTTTGATGCTCAATGTGGTTGATTAGTATTTGTTCAATTTGCTTCACCGTGCGAGTTATTCCCAGAGGTACGCCTGGAGTAGCGCGGTGCACCGCTTCAATCTTTCTCGCCAAGCGGTGCAGGGCAGGCAGTTGTTCAAGGTGGACTGCGTAATATTCTGTATCCAGCAGTTCCAGCAATGTGTCTGTCTCCATCTCTTCCAGTGGTTTGTGCTCCATGCACACATCGAAAAGCTCTCTGCACAGGGTTTTTCCTGGAACCCCCGCTTTCGCTGCAGCCTCTTGCACGGTTTTGTCGTGATCGTTGCTTACATCCAAGCTGTGGCTTTGAAATACAGCGGATGTTTGAGGGCATTGGTTAATCAGTCCGCCAATGGTTGTCTCGTTGCAGTTTCCCAGAATGCTTTGGTATCTCATGGCTCACCTCCTATCTATCTTTAACAAATATAATAGATGAATCTTTTGAGATTGCAATGAGAATGATACCTATTACCGAGTTTTATTTGTTTTAAAATCCCTTCGGGACCTCGAACCCGGCCAACCCAGCCTCTTCAAGCAGCTGCGCGAAGCCAATGGTGGTCAGGTCCATTCCCGGTGCCCCGATAACTTGTACGCTAAACGGTAGACCCTCTTTGGTGCACCCAATAGGCACAGAAGTAGCTGGTAAGCCCAATAAAGTGGCAAAGGCAATCCAACAGAACTGATCCATATAGGCGCGGGGTTGTCCGGCAACGGTAATGCGGCGCTTAAATACCGGCTGAGTGTGGTCGTGTCGGATTGCAGCAGTGGGCGTGATCGGCGTTAGCAGTACATCCACCTCTTCAAAGAGGGTTTCTATTTCTGCGCGCATCTTTTCCCGCGTTTCGCTCATGGCCATCCACTGGTAGGCGGGTTGATTTGCTCCGCGGCCATACTCGCCAATGAAAGGTGTCATGGGGCCGAAGAAGGTAAGCCACTTCTCCAGCCGGGCGATCCATTTTAGTTGGCGGCGCTGGGCAGGCTTTAGAGAGGTGCTAAGCAGACTGCCCAACAAATTAAAGTAGGCAGGCAATGTGTGTTCAAGGCTCAAAAGGGGGTGCTTGGCATCGGCTACAAGAGCGCCCTGATTTGCTAGCTGCTCGCCCAGTTCGCGGTAGCCGTCTGTCAGTTCCTTTTCCACCGGGCACAGGGGGTCTTCCAGCCATAGCCCAACCCGTGTTTGTTTGAGGGTTTCCAGTCGTGAGGGGGGCATTTCTAGTTGCCAGCACCGGCTATCAACGGGTTTGGGGCCGGCAATGACTTTGAATAACAACGCCAGATCTTTTGCATTGCGGGCCAGAGGGCCACCTTCAGCCAAGTCTGGTTGCGATTGCGTGCCCGGTGGTCCGGGAATATGCCCCCGAAAAGACACAAGCGTTCGCGATGGTTTATGCCCGAAGACGCCACAGAAATGTGCGGGAATACGAATTGAGCCCGCTAGGTCACTGCCCACCTCTAACGGCGTCATACCTGCCGCCAATGCTGCAGCCGCGCCACCGGACGAGCCGCCGGGGGTGTGGGCAAGATTATAGGGGTTGTTGGTTACGCCAAATAACTTGTTGTAGCTTTGCAGATCTGTGGCGTACACAGGCACGTTAGTCTTGCCCAGAATAATGGCACCGGCATCTTCTAGGCGCTGCACTACATCTGCATGGCGCTCGGGTTTATGGTTTCTCAGTGCACTGGCGCCAGCGGTGCAGGCCATTCCTGCTACTTCCCATGTGTCCTTTAACGTGAGGGGCAGGCCGTGCAAAGGGCCCACTGCTTCGCCAGAGGCGCGCTTTTGATCCGCCTGCCGCGCCTGTTCCAACACGCGAACTTCGTCAAGAGTAACAACGGCATTCACTGCCGGGTTATGTTCGCGGATTCGTGCGAGTAGATCGGTTACCAGCTTTTCGCTGCTCAGGGTTCCAGCTTCAAGCTGGGCTAGTAGGTCGTGGGCTGGCTGATAATGCAGAGGATCCATGTCACATCTCTTGTGGCTATCGTTTTTGTTGTAATGGGCGCATTCATTGGCGGGTTAGGGTAGTTGCTCCCGCCAGCGCTTGACGCGGACTTGGCCTTTAATGGCGTCAATAATTTCAATAATCAGCGCGATTAAAGCTTCGTTTCTCGCTTCATGCTCTCGTTCATCCGGCCCGCTTATAAAAGCGTTTACTATGTCTTCAATAAACGCATGATTTGCAGAGGAGGCCAGATCTTCCAATATCTGTTGGATAACGTTGGCTACGATATCGCCCACCGCATCCTCTAGGGTTTCCTGAATGGTCGAACCCACCACGGGCAGGTATTTCAATCGCGACAATTCAACATTTTGCTTCAGTGCATGGTCTACACGGTCTTCAAGGTAGGCTCTCAGGGCGCCGCGATTGGGTACATAACCTTCCTTCGCCGCTTGAGCAACCCGCTGGGATATCCAGCCGGATAACATCTCTCGACGCGGGTACAGAATATCGTTCTGAATTTTCTCGAAAAGCGGCGAACCCAGCGTTATCTCGTGCTGCACACCGCTCAATACCTTGGCCACAATGCGGTCTGATAACTCCTCCATAAAGGCTTCGTAGTAGAAGTTTACGAAGCGGTAAATTCCGGTGTCGGTAACGTCAATGATTTTGTATTGGTGCAAGCGGTACACAATGGAAATAACTCGCAAAATCCGCAGGAACCGTAAGCTTCCTACAGGTATGCAGCCCACCAGATCATACCAGTGAATAAAGGGGTAAAAGTACCAGCGGTCGTATACTTTGGCCTTGATTGCATAGCCCCAACGCACAAAAAATTCAGCTAAGAAGACCGCAACGAACATGGCATCGTAAAAAATGAAGTTCTCATGGATCGGGTGATAGGCCGCCTGAAGCGCCGGAAACTGCTCCTTCAGTACGTTCTGTATGGCAACGAAGTTGTAAACAGAATCCCAGATAATGAACGCGAGGTTGATGATGATCAGGCCCAGCATCAGGAAGTCGATAATCAGCCAGATAAGTTGGTGGCTGGATTTCAAATTCTCGCGGTTAATTTTCAGCATTCGCTGGTATCCATCCTCTGTGGTGTAATAGCCTGCGCAGGTCGTTCGACAGATTAGCGCATTTGAACCGGGCCGACGACTTGTCTGGCCGCAGATTAACTTGACCGGCCGCCGTTAAACTCTCACGCTTGAGCGATAATCACTCCTATTGCGACCAACACTGAAACAGCCGGATGCTATCACTTGATCACATTTTGAAATCGGGACGGATTCGGCTTCTGGGCCTGCTGCTTCTGCTTTGGTCTTCGACTGGCTTGGCGCAACAAGTTGAGGTTCGTGTCAACGGTGACTATCCACGCTTGAAGGAAAACGCCGAAGCTTTTATCGGTGAGGTAGAAGGCCGCAGTGCCAGCAATCTTAGGCGCTATGCATCGACCGCTGTTAGCCAAGCTAGCAAGGGGCTGCGAGCATTAGGCTACTACAGCCCAACTATAGATTGGGAGGTGGAAGACGGTGACTCAGAAGAAGCAGCCCTTCTAATTTTGGATATAACACCCGGTGATCCGGTGCGTGTGAAATCCCGCAGGGTTGAAATTCGGGGGGCTGCCGCAACGGATTCGCATTTCACCGATAACCTGCCTGATCATCCCGCCGAAGGGGATATACTGAATCACGGCGATTACACCAGCCTTCGAAACGTCTTGCAAACTCGCGCCCGGCGCAGAGGCTATTTTGACGGTCGTCTTGTTACCCGCACCCTTAAAGTTGATCCGGAAGCTCTGGCGGCACACATTACTCTGGTTTTCGAGAGTGGTGATCGGTACCGGCTTGGTGCCGTAAACTTCGAAGAAGGGCACTGGTTTGAAAGCCGCCTTCTGCACGAGTATGTCACTTTTGAGCAGGGGATTCCCTATCACGCTGATGAAATCGCGAAGCTCAACAGCGACCTGCTCGGCAGCGGGTATTTCTCGGGCGTGGATATTGATGCCGGGCCTTCAAATGCCGAGAACGGAGTTATTCCTGTGCAAGTAGGTCTGACCCGCAGGGATCCCCGATCCATTTCGACAGGTCTTGGTTTTTCCACGGATGTGGGGCCACGCTTCCGTGGTACTTGGCGGGAGCATTGGATTAACCAGATGGGGCACAAGAGGGGCGCAGAAACGGAACTCTCCGGGCCAAGGCAAAATCTGAGCACTTGGTATGAACTGCCGTTGGACCCTCCCATGACGGACTTAATTCGATTCACAGCGGGTTACCAGCGTGAGGATATAGAGAACGTTGAGTCTGATCTGCTAACGTTCGGGCAGCAATGGCAACACCAGCTCGACAACGAGTGGCTACAAGTGCTGTCGTTACGCTGGGAGGGAGAGCGTTTTAACATCGGAAACGATGAGAAAGGCACCAGTACACTTTTGCTTCCCGGAGTCGCTTATTCCAAGTTGCACGCTGACTCTCCGCTTGACCCCTCCCGGGGTTACCGTTTGCAGTTTAATGTCACCGGCTCACACCGGGCGGCGCTTTCCAGTGTGGACATACTGCATATAAATGCCGTCGCCAAGGGTTTGTTTACGCTCGCGGGCAAGCATCGCTTTTTGTCACGGGTTCAGATTGGTGGTGTAGGGACCAATCGGTTTGAAGATGTACCGCCTTCTTTGCGCTTTTTCGCTGGTGGTGACCAGAGTGTGCGTGGCTATGGGTACCAGACTCTCTCGCCTGAAAACGACAACGGAGTTGCGGTTGGCGGCCGCTACACGGTGGTAGGCAGCGCAGAATATCAGTACCAATTTGCTGAAAATTGGCGTGCCGCTCTCTTCGTTGATCATGGTAACGCCATTAACGATTTATTTGACCCTCTGGCCACAGGTACGGGTGCCGGTATCCGCTGGATTAGCCCGCTTGGGCCTTTACGACTAGACATCGCCAAGGGGCTAAATCCTGAGTTTGGTGGCGAATGGCGGGTTCACTTCTCCATGGGGCCAGAGTTGTGACAGAAGCAGATAAAAGTAATAACAGTGTTGATACCCCACCGCAGCCTAAACGCAAACCTATGAAGCGCGTTCGATTTTGGTTGTTGTTGCTTCTCGGTTTGTTTGTTCTTTTACCGATTGTTCTTGTCTTTGCGGTTTTGCTTGCCCTACGTTCAGAAACAGGCACCGCCTGGGTGATTGAGCAGGTGCCGGGGCTTGAGGCGGTAAACGATCATGGTTCGCTGTTTGGAACCTGGCAGGCAGATCGTATTAAGTGGAAAGGCTATGGGGTAAGTGTGGCAATTGAAGCTCCGCTTATAGACTGGTCGCCCTCCTGCCTTTTTGATCTTCAACTCTGCCTTGAAACCCTGCACTTGAAACAACTTGCCGTGAACATTCAACCCTCTGAAGAAGAGGCGAGCCCGTCTGGGGATATCAGCCTGCCGAGGCTTGAGTTACCGCTTGGAGTGAGAGTCAGCGATGTAAGGCTTGGCACGTTCACGTTTAATGGCAGCAAAGTGTGGGACAAGCTGGAGCTTGATGCAGACGGCTCCGGGGCCGATTGGCAGCTGGAGCGAGTCTATTATCAGCTTGATGACTATACCCTTACGGCTTCTGGCCGGGTTGAGACGCGAAGAGACTGGCCAATTAATCTTGAAGTCAGTGCTTCTTTGCCGCCCCCCTATGGCAGTGACTGGGCTATAGAATTGGCGCTTTCCGGCAGTGTGCGAGACCTGACACTTGCCGGCGAGAGCCGGGGTTATCTCAATGCTGCTTTGGAAGGCAAGGTGGAGCCGTTGGCCGCGAGCCTACCTGCGCGCTTACGGGCTACTTCAAAATCTTTCCGCGCTGTGGAAGCCTTGCCGGATACGCTGGTACTGAAAAACTGGTTTGCTGAGGCTGAAGGCAGCCTGCAGCGGGGGTTCAACACCAAAGCTCAGGCTACATTGCCGGGCACAGAAGGGCCGATCGAGCTCGCGTTAGAGGGCTTGGTTACAACCGCCGAGGCCCGGGACATACGGCTGGAGCTCTCTGCAGAGGGCGAAGAAAACAAGGATCAAGCGGGAGGTTCACCCCGAAACGTTGTCGTAACCGGCACTACCCAGTGGCAGGGTGATCTGAGCGCGGAAGCGAATATACAGTTGAATCAATTTCCGTGGTATTCGTTAATTTCTGGTTTGGATGAACCGCCGGTTAGCTTGCGTAGCCTGAATGGTGATGCCTCCTGGCGCGATGGGCGCTACCAAGCCAACCTGACCGCCGGCGTTGACTCCCCCCAGGGCAGTTCAGAGTTGGCAGCATCGATTAACGGTGATGCCAGTCAGGCTCAGCTAACGAAGCTTTCAGCGGTAACCGATGCAGGCTCGCTTACCGGTGATGGCGCTGTCAATTTCTCTGGGCCTTTGAGTTGGCAAGCCGTACTGGAACTGAAGAACTTTAACCCGGGCTATTGGGTACCGATTCTGGAGGCCAGCCTTAGCGGTGGCGTTACAACAAAAGGGCAGCTCACCGATGGGCCGGTCCCCGCTATGGAGGCAAGCTGGGACCTGAAGGGCCAGTGGCGCTCTAGCCCGACCACCATTGCTGGCCAGTTGGATACGGCAACCGGTGACTGGGTAGTGCCGCAATTAAAGTTGGTTATTGGTGACAACCGCGTCGAAGGCAACGGCCGATGGGGCAAGCAGTTAGAAGCGGATCTCGACCTAAAACTACCGGCGCCGGAAAAGATCTTGCCGGGCCTTGGCGGGCAAGCTGATCTTCAGCTTAGGCTCACGGGCACCCCCGAAGACCCCCGTGGAGAACTGACTGCCAATGCGACCGAGCTGCGTTGGCAAGATCTATTGGTGGTTGAAACTCTGAATCTTGATGCCCAACTGGAGTCCGGGTTTCGTCTAAACAGTGAGGTGAAGGGCAAAGGCATTGCGGCAGCCGGGCAGACTGTTGAATCGCTCACCGTCAAGGCTCAGGGCACTCAGGGTGATCACTCGGTGGCTATTGAAGCCCAACACCAAGACGCAAGGTTGCAGTTGGATTTTAAGGGGGCTGCGGGTGATGCCTGGGCGAGTTGGCAGGGCGAGCTTACGCGAGGCATCGTGGATGTGCCCGGTCAAGAGCAGAGTTGGGAGCTGGCATCACCTGCAGGGCTGGTATATGGCGCAGACGGTGAACTCAGTTTTGCAGCACATTGTTGGCGCTGGCAGCAAAGCTCAATCTGCGCTGATGATCAAACGCTGCTGCCAGTGCCGAGAATTGTTTACCGCATTGACAGTTTTCCCACCACGGCTCTGGCACCGATTATGCCAGAAAATTTGCGCTGGCATTCCAGCATAAACGGCGAAATTGACTTCAGCTCTTCCGGTGCGGGGCCGGATGGCCGCATAGCGCTCGATGCTGGCGAAGGCCGTTTTGAGCTATTGCTGGATGGTGAATGGGAAACTCTGGGTTACGAGACGCTAATTACGGAACTGGATTTGAAGCCAGATCAGGCGGATCTCGCATTGCGTTTGTCAGGCCCGGTACTTGGCCAGCTTTCAGTAGATATGAGTCTGGATCCGATGGCCGAGGATCGACCGGTTGAAGGCAAGTTCAAGTTGGAAGGCTTGGATATTGCTCTGGCAGGCTTGTTCACCGGCCTTGAGGAAGTGGCTGGCGAAGTTAATGGTGAGGGCACCATTTCCGGGCCGCTAATGAAACCTGCGGTGAGAGGCGAGGTGGCTCTTACTAATGGGAGTGTGGTCGATCCGCGCTTACCTTTGCCTATGGAAGAAGTAACGGTCAGTGTCGAGTTTGAAGGCAACTCTGCGGATATTCGTGGCCGCATTCGAAGCAATGCTCGCAGTGAAGCTGTTATTCGGGGGGAAGTCGACTGGCAAGGCGCTCCCGGCGGCGAGGTTCGCATTACCGGTGAACGGCTGCCTTTCAGTATCGAACCTTACGCACATTTGGAAGTGGCGCCAGACCTTACCATTGCATTCCGTGAAGGCGCTTTGAGTGTGGAGGGCAGGATTGAGGTACCCCGGGGTGATATTGAAATCGAAGGCTTGCCTGCGCAGGCGGTGTCGGTATCAGAGGACGAAGTGATTGTTGGTGTGGAACAGCAGGAGCCACTTATACAGTCTTTGGAAATGGACGTCACCGTTGTAGTGGGCGAAGACCGGGTGAGCTTTGTAGCATTTGGCGTGACGGGCGATCTGGAAGGAACCCTACGCATTCATAACGACATGGACACCAGAGGCACCCTGCAGCTGGTCAATGGTCAATACGAAGCTTACGGTCAGGAGCTGGAATTGCGGCGCGCGCGGTTGCTGTTTGTTGGCAATCTGGTGCAGCCGTATTTGGATATCGAAGCTATCCGGCAGGTTGATACAGTGGTGGCTGGAATTCGCCTAAGCGGGCCGGTTCAATCGCCCACAACCGAAGTGTTTTCCAGCCCAGACATGCCGCAGTCCGATGCCCTCTCTTATGTCATTCTCGGTCGCGCTCCCCGGGGCCAGAGTGATGACGGCCAGATGAGCCGCGCCGCTATTTCACTAGGGTTAACTCAGGTGAATAAGGTAACCGGCCAGATCGGAGAAGGCTTTGGAATTCGCCAGTTGACTCTAGAGGCGGAAGGTAGCGGCGATCAAACATCGGTGGTGGCCAGTGGCTACCTCACCGACGAGCTTAGTATTCGCTACGGGGTTGGAATTTTCGAGCCTATCAGCACGGTGGCACTGCGCTACGATTTGGGCCGTTATTTCTATCTGGAAGCGGCCAGTGGCTTGGCCGCTTCTCTGGATATCTTCTACACGCGGGATTTTTAAGCTAGTCCAGCTCGAATGTTGCGTTCACAGAGGCGTTGATTTCCCGCTCTCCCACGCTGGATATTGTATCTGAGCCGCCTCTTGCTTCCGCCATCATCATCGGCACAGGGCGGTGGCCACCGTTAATGTTAAGCGACACAACATTGCCACAGCTCTGGTCCACTTGCTTGGCTACAAACTCGCAGCGGGATTTCGCATCGGCAATGGCCAGAGCCAAGGCTTCCTGCTCCATTCGTGTTTCCTCGGAATGGAAAAACTGATGGGGGCCGAGATTGTAATTCAGGCCGAGCGACTGAGCTTGTTGCAGAATAGGGTTTAGCAGTGAAAGGTCCGAAATGCTGAAGCTAATGGTTTGTGAGGCAACGGCTCTTTTTTGTAGTTCCTTTTCTCTGGGTTCAGAGGGCAGCGTACGGCTGTACAAGTTAACAGAGGCATCAGAATACTCCTGAAGCTTATCCCGATACTCACTGATACCCTCGCGCCATTGATTCATCAAGGATGAAACTTTCTCGGTGGCTTTACCGGATTGCTCGTGTTCTGCTCTAGCTGTAAATGTTAAGCGTGCACTGTCAGGCTCATAGCGAACGGTGCCTTCGCCGGTCAAAGACACTTCCCCAGCCAACACCAGACCTGGCACAAGAAGCGGCAGTGTATAAAAAATACGGGTTTTCAGATGATTCTTTGCCATGCGATATTTCTCCCTTAAGCGTGTATACGGTTAAGTTCTGCTGGGTAAAAACTCCAATCGGGCCAATTTGAATGAGAGGGCAGCTTCTAGAAACTGGCCAAAAATGCGTCGGTGCCCGCTGTGGTAAAGCAGGTATTCGGGGTGCCATTGAAGCCCCATCAGCCACTGCCCACGGGTACTTTCGATGGCTTGAACAAACAGGTCGTTGTCCACCGCCGTTACTTTCAGGTTTTTACCTAGATTTTTTATGGTCTGGCTGTGTATCCGATTGGCACCGATTACCGGTGCTCCCATAAGCTGCCCCAGTCGGCTTGTAGTGACCAGACGCACAGTCTGCATAGGTAACAACAAAGGGCGGTGCCGGGTATTTACCCGCAAAGGGGTCACGTTTTGGCACAGAGACCCACCATGGAATATATTGATGAACTGCGCGCCCCTACAAATGCCCAACACGGGAATACCTATAGCCTCTGCTTGTTTGAGCAGTAATTGATCAGTGGCGTCTCGTGCGCGGTCATAACGTGCGCTGACCTGTGGCTCCTGCCCATACAACTCCGGATGCACATGGGTGCCCCCGGAAAGCACCAAACCATCCAGCAATGACACATCCACACGCGCTCCGGGGCGGATGTAATAGGTGTGCGCGCCTTTGAGCCGAAGTGCAAGCGCTATCAGGCGTTGGGCTACACGTTTTCGGGAAGGGCCACTAATGCCTATCGTTAGGCCCGGCAAGCTGTCCTCGGGGTTGCGTAGTTCAGACATAACCTTTGCTTTCTAGCCAGTTTTCCGAGGTTTCCAGCCAGCTATGGGTTAGATTGCGTAGGCTGAGCTTCCGGCTTTCTCTGAATAGAGCACGCAATTCCTTAAGATCCTCTGCATGGTTCGCGAGTTGCTCTACCACCACCCAATCGTTCCAAACACTGGAAAAGTGCCATTTAGGATTATCAATGTCGCAATCCGGGAGCCGATAATGCAGCGTAGGCCTGCTTTTAATGCGGGGGTCTTCCACGTATTGGTCGAGCAAGGGTTTGTCCAGGTGGGCAAACAGTGGAAGAAGGTCCAGAGCGCGATTGCGAGTGGGGTTGTATTCAAGGTAATCGACCATCATCTGGTGTTGATCTGGTTCATAGCCATCCGCAACCAGAAGGTCTGTGTAGCGACTGCTCCAAGGCTCAATATAAGGCGTGAACTTTCTGCTGATATCCAGTTGATGGCGAGCCTTTAGCCAGTCGTATAGAACGGCGAATGCTTGGTAGTAGCGAATGAGCGTTGCGGGCTTGAGGTCGGGTAATTCTGGATTAAGCTGCAAGCCGAACGCGAAGTAAATCGCCTCCCTACTGCCCAGTGCACCGGCTTTGCGGAGTTCCTCAACCAGCGTTTCAATCTGGTCCAAGTCCGAAAACTTCACCGGCGGGCTAACAATTTCCAATGGCACAATCATCTCGGCGGCTGCGTCTATAACTTCCATAGCCTGCCCGCCAAGCTCTCGAATGGACTCGGGCAAACGTTCGTCTGCCAGATCAAGGTCTTTGATGGGGTCTGAATCAAGCTCGATAATAAAATCGCCTAGAGGCGTCTCAAGCTTGCTTATATAGCGGGACTCCGGTTTTGCCTCGCCCCCCAGCAACTTCCCAACCAGCTCAACGAGCTGCAGGTACCCCAGCCCAGATAACTCGATTTCCACCCCCACTCTGCGCTCGTTGCCGTCGGCGGTGTTCATTATGTCTGGCATTTTCAATGCGATAGCTTGGTTCATAAGACTCACTAATGCTGAATGTAAGATTTTTTTACTCTATCACACTACGTAAGTGCCAATAGTTAACGGCCCGCAAGAAAATAGGGCGCCTGTCTTTACACTGGATAAAACACTGTATATAGTCAAAACACTGTATAAACGAACAGGATGGCTCGTTTTACTGTATACGCCATCAGATATCAGTCCCGGCATGCACAAGCCCTGCATGCAGAAAGCGGAGCAGCGAAACAATGAAGCTGACAGCAAGACAAAGTCAGGTACTGGAAATTATTCGTCGATCGGTCGATGAAACCGGTTACCCACCTACACGTGCAGAAATCGCCACAGAAATGGGGTTTCGCTCGGCGAATGCTGCGGAAGAGCATTTGCGGGCATTAGCTCGGAAAGGTGCCATCGAAATGGTTCCGGGAGCCAGCCGGGGTATACGCCTGCCAGACGTTGCTGAAGACCCCGGGTTGCCGGTGATTGGCCAAGTAGCTGCAGGCAGCCCGATTTTGGCTCAGGAGCATGTTGAAGACCACTGCACGTTGAAGCCCGAGTTTTTCTCCCCCTCCGCCGATTACCTGCTTCGTGTTAGGGGTATGAGCATGAAGGATATCGGTATTCTGGATGGCGACCTTCTCGCCGTGCACAGCACTCAAGATGTCCACAACGGCCAAGTAGTTGTGGCAAGAGTAGGGGATGAAGTCACAGTGAAGCGGTTTAAAAAAGAAGGCTCGATGGTTTATCTGATTGCTGAGAACGAAGAATTCGCTCCTATTGAAATCGACCTCAAAGAGCAGGAATTGTTTATAGAAGGGTTGGGTGTGGGTGTTATCCGACGGTCTGATCTGCACTGATCAGACCGGGATACCAACAAACACATTGAAAAACGGGTGACTTATGGAACAACTTAGCTTCAATCAGAACATGGCATGGCAGCAAAGTGTTTTGCCTAGCCCGGTGCCGGAACATACAGCTCGAAAGCAGAGAACGGTCATTCGAGCTCGGCATACTTCCAATGTGGCAGACTCACAGCCGGCTGGCCCGGCTGGCAATGTTACGGAAATCATCTTGCCGGAAGGTCAGGTGGAAAATTTCCAGCTACTATTGCCGATGTTAACCCAGCTCAATCAGGAGAAGCGTTGGCTGGCATGGATCGATCCGCCCCAGGCACTCGTGAGCAAGTGGCAGAAAATGCACGGAATTGTTACTGGTGAACTTTTGGTTTTGCGCTCCACTGCGGAGTACCCGGCGCGCCAGCTTGCAGAAATTGCCCTCAGTGCTGGAACCTGCCACGCAGTAGTCATGTGGACAGGTAAGCTGGGCAAAGCTGCGTTCTCCTCCTTGCAGAAAGCGGCTGCCGAAGGCAACAGCCACGGCGTAGTGCTCAGGCAGCGTTAAATGGCACTTTAGTGAAGTGTATAAGCGGGCTGAGCGTCTGAAACGTCCAGCTCGTCATCTTCCCAATCTATGTCGTGAGACACATTTCCAACCGCTTCAATGCCAGCAGCAATCATTGCCTTGGCAACCGCCATATCCCGATCTTCCATCATTTCACGGGCTTCTGTTGAAAATGAAATGCGTACTAGTGGCGCGCTATCATCGTCAATGCGTCGAAGGGCGTAATCGCCATTGGTCAATTGTACAATCTCGAAAAACGATGGTGACATTTCAATAACCTTTTAAGTTGGGAACCGAAAGCTGTGTACGTGAGGAATTACCACTCTCCGTGCTGTTCTTCCAAGTTGTCGGCAAACTGTTTCATAGCTTGTAGGGTTTCCCTGAGGGACTGGGCAGAGCGTTCAGGCCCAGCTTCTGCAGATACGGCAATAATATTCTCTGCGCTTACCGTCTTGCGCATGGCTGGCGGGTTGTTCTGCGCGGCCTCAAGTTGGTCAAGATGGTTCCACCAGCTTCTGCTATTCTGCTTAAGCGCTAAAAGCATCTGTATTTCTGCAGTTTGGTCGCCAATCAAGTTTGCGAGTTCTGCTATAGAGGAAGGCGTCTCCGACCGCTTTTGATACAGTCTGGCAACCATTACGAGTAACAACCGCCTTGCCCTTAGCAGTAACTCGATACAGCCTTGAGTTGCAGCCTCTTGCTGCAGCTTTTGTATCGGCGACGGGTTTGCAGCAATCGAGGCCGGTGCGGGTGTGTCTAGCAACGTACTGGCCAAAAACAACTTTTGTGAAACCAGCGAATACCATTGAGAAGCCATCAAGCGCTACCTTAAAACAATCCGCCATCTTAACATTTTGGCTCGCAGATTTCTTTACCCCTTCAGTCTTGCCATCAGGTGACAATAAAACACAAACATTTCCTTGAAACGGGCGTTTGAATTTGGCAAAAAGCACATACTGATTATGGGTTTTTTGATTGTCTGGAGGATGTGAGGAATGCGGAGCCACTTTATCGCATGTATTGCACTGCTTTCGTTCGGATTTTCCGGGCAGGCTTTGTCAGCAGTGTCGGTTGCTGAGGCACAACAGCTAAAGCAGGACTTGACGCCGGTTGGTGCGGAGCGTGGAGCAAATGCTTCCGGCAGCATTCCTGAGTGGACAGGCGGGTTGTCCGAGGCGCCTGCGAACTGGCGTAAAGGGCAGGTTGAAGTGAATCCTTTCCCGGATGACGAGCCACTGTTCGTGATCACTGCGGACAATATGCACCTCTATAAAGACAAACTGTCCGACGGCTCGCGCAAAATGTTGAGCCAATACGGCCCGAATTTCTTCATGCCGGTTTACCAGACTCGACGAACGGCTGCGTTTCCTGAGCGTGTATATGGCAAGTTCTACGAGAATGCTCTGAGTGCGGAGGTTTTGGACAACGGGAATGGTGTACGTAACACTATTACGGCCAGTCCCTTCCCAATTCCGAAGAGCGGTCTTGAGGTCATTTGGAATCACATTTTGCGATACCGTGGTGAAGAGGTGTCTTTCCGTAGTGCTTCAGCGACACCCCAAGTAGACGGCTCATTCAATCCTGTGGTAAATCAATACGATTATTACTTCGCCTATAGCAAGCAAGACGCCGAGCTCGAGGAAATCGATAATAAGATTTTCTATCTTAAGACCGATACGATTTCGCCATCTTCAATAGCCGGAACGATTACACTCGTGCACGAAACCTTGGATCAAGTGCGCTCACCTCGGTTGGCTTGGCGCTATGATTCGGGATCACGACGTCTGAGGCGTTCACCGAATCTTGCCTATGAAACGGATCTGCCTAACTCTTCGTCGCTGCGCTCTGTTGATCAGAAAGATATGTATAACGGCGCGCCGAACCAGTACGACTGGGAACTAAAGGGCAAGCGTGAGCTCTACGTGCCCTACAATGCCTACATGCTGCATGATCAGTCGGTAAAACCGAATGATGTGATCCGTGCAGGCCACATCAACCAGCAGCTGGCACGTTATGAGCTGCATAGGGTTTGGGTTGTTGAAGCTACTCGACGCACTGGTATAAAACACATTTACGATCGCCGGGTTTTTTATGTTGATGAAGACAGTTGGCAGATCCTGATGTCTGAAGAGTATGATGAGTCGGGCAATTTGTGGCGCGTATCCGAAGCCCACAACATCAGTTATTACAGTGTGCCAGCATTCTGGACTACCATGGAAATGACCTACGACCTGAAAGCGAAGCGCTATTACATAGATGGCTTGGACGATAACTACCCAGCCTATGATTTTGAACCGGGTTACCGAGGCAATGAGTTTTCGGCGTCCTCTGCGAGGCGCGCAGCTCGCCGCTGATACCGGTGTAGTAGATTTGGGTTGCCAGTGGTTGCTGGCAACCCATTACGGTCGTCCGATTCTTAACTCTTTCAGCAAGGACACTGCTTTATGGCCGACCCTCAAAACCCTTCGTCTTCTGAACTCCAAACCCACCTTGATCGTCTTGATGAGCTTATGGCAGAGCTAGGTTGCGCCCTCCGCGATCAAGACTGGGATGCTTTGGCTCGCCTTAATGAGCAGGTAAAACCCCGAGTAGAACCCTTGATGACCTCGCTGGAAGCTGGACAGGTTGATCCAGAGTTGGTGCGTACGCAGTTAGAAGAGTTGCGCCAGTTTATGGACGCAGCCGGTGAAGGAGCTACGCGCGCTAAGGCCGAAGCGGAACAGGCTTTGAAAGGCGTTAATCGGAATCGCAGTGCGGCCAAGGCATACCAGAACGTATCAACAACTCGACCAAAATAGCGTCATAAAATTGACTCTTTTGCGTTTACAGTCTTAAATACCGCTCACACACCCCAAAGAGATTCCTGTGAATGTCTAAAAACAACAAGGTGCTGGTGCTGAGCGAGGACGAATCGAGGCGCCGGGACATGGCGACCATTCTAGAGTTCATCGGCGAAGAGCAGGTTCTCACCGGTGCGGACGCTCTAGCGCTGCTTGAATCTGGCGACGAGGAAAGTCTCTCTGACATTTCTGTCGCCGTTGTAAATGGTGAAGACCCGGGTATCGTCGGCACTATCGAAACGGTTTGTAAAGCCGTCGAAGGCGTGCCTTTTCTTCTGGTTGGTGACCCTGCGCTCAAAGGCCTGTCGGAACAGTGTTCAGCCCGTATCATTGCCCGCATAGAATGGCCTCTTAACTATACTAAATTTGTTGACTCCCTTTACCGTGCTCAGATATTCGGCGACCAGTTCCGTCGCTCTAAAGAGCGTGGTCAGCAACGTGGCTTGCAGTTGTTCCGGAGTTTGGTTGGCACCAGTCGCAAGGTACAGCAGGTGCGGCAACTTATGGAGCAAGTGGCCGATAAAGATGTAAGTGTGCTGGTTACGGGCCCATCCGGCACGGGTAAAGAAGTTGTCGCCAGAAATCTCCACTACCACTCTTCAAGGCGTGAAAAGCCTTTTGTGCCAGTAAACTGTGGCGCGATTCCCGCAGAGTTGCTGGAGAGTGAGCTTTTTGGCCATGAAAAAGGCGCGTTTACTGGGGCGATAACGGCCCGGGTAGGGCGCTTTGAAATGGCAGAAGGCGGCACCCTGTTTCTCGATGAAATCGGCGACATGCCCCTAAACATGCAAGTAAAAATCCTGCGGGTGTTGCAGGAGCGCACTTTCGAGCGGGTGGGCAGTAACCGGACAATTTCTGCAGATGTTCGAGTAATTGCTGCTACCCACAAAGACCTTGAGGAAATGATCGAATCCGGCGACTTTCGGGAAGACTTGTATTACCGGTTGAACGTCTTCCCCATTGAGGTTCCCTCGTTGCGGGATCGGGTGGAAGACATTCCGCTGCTGATAAATGAATTGATTTCTCGCATGGAAAAGGAAAAGCGGGGATCTTTGCGAATGAATTCAGCAGCGATTATGAGCCTATGTAGGCACGACTGGCCGGGTAATGTGCGTGAACTTGCGAACTTGGTGGAGAGGCTTGCGATTATGCACCCTTACGGCGTAATCGGGGTGCAGGAACTGCCAAAGAAGTTTCGTTATGTGGATGATTTCGACGAGAATCGCCCGGTTGAGGATTCTGGGATGCCGTCTGGTATTCCGGGGTTGGTCGGGCTGGACGCGCCCGCTCTGCTGCCAGTTAACGGTATTGATTTGAAAGATTATTTGTCTGGCCTTGAACGACAATTGATTCAGCAGGCGCTGGACGAGGCTGGCGGGGTAGTGGCTCGGGCTGCGGAGAAGCTGCGGATTCGGCGGACGACTTTGGTTGAGAAGGTTCGGAAGTACGGGCTTCGGGAGGAAGAATCCGAGGGATCCTGAGCGTTTGTGCAATGGCGTATTAAGCGTCTCTTTCTTGTGACAATAAGACGTCAAAGGTTTATAGCCTTTGGCGTTTTCTCGATTTTGGACGACGTAAAATCGTCGCCTACCTTTCTTTGTTTTTCTTAGTCATTGATTATAAATATAAATTCCTAGTTGGCACGGAGCTGGCTTAGTAACTTGCAAACGAATCATCCTAAGGGTGTGGCCCGCTGTTTTGGGTTAATCGGGAGTCAGGTTATGAGTCAGGCACAGTTTGTCATTCAGTCGGTGGAGCATGAGGCTCAGGCCAATGCGGCAGCGGATGCTAACGATAAGGTTAGAGCGTTGTTTCCACAGCAGGATGATGAGGCGGTAGATTCTGCGTTGGAAATGTTCAACCAGATGTCGCGGCAGATTACCGATTCTTATCGCACGCTTGAGTCGCGGGTCAATCAGCTCTCTGGCGAATTGAGCCAGGAGTCTTTGCAGCGCCAACAGGAATTGGAAGAAAAAGAGCAGCTGGCTGACCGGCTTTCCACTCTGCTTAAAGCACTGCCTGCAGGCGTGGTTGTTCTGGATAGTCAGGGTGTGGTCACCCAGAGCAATCCGGCGGCCATCGCCTTGTTAGGGGAGCCGTTGGAAGGTGAGCGCTGGGTAGACGTGATTCGTCGCTGCTTCTCGCCGCGCCGGGATGATGGTCATGAGGTATCTCTAAAAGACGGCCGCCGCGTGAGTATTGAAATCCGAACCATGGAGAATCAGCCGGGTCAGTTGATTCTGCTAACCGACTTAACGGAAACCCGTCACCTGCAATCACAACTCGCCCATGCTCAGCGTCTATCGGCCATGGGTAAGATGGTGGCCTCGCTTGCCCACCAGATCCGCACGCCTTTGTCTGCAGCCATTCTGTATGGCGGGCACCTAACGCAAGACGATCTTGATGAGGAGATGCGCCAACGTTGCGCCTCCCGGTTGATGTCTCGCCTTACGCATCTGGAGCAGCAGGTGCGGGATATGTTGATTTTTGCACGGGGTGAAACCCGTTTGGCAGAGGAATTATCGGCAGATACATTGGTTGTGGCTATTGAATCAGCGCTCGAAGGGATCAAACCAACCGCTGGCTCACATGTAATGTTAAAGAACGAGGTTTCAGCGGATTGCCGGTTGATGTGTAACCGGGATGCGTTGGTGGGAGCTTGTACCAATTTGGTGAATAACAGCCTTGAAGCCGGGGCCACGGCCGTGGCAATCCAAGCGACAGCGCAAGCGGGTGAGCTGTTTATTCGGGTAATGGATAACGGCCCGGGCTTCGCGACCACGGAGGCCGGCCGGCTGTCAGAGGCTTTCTATACAACGAAATCCCACGGAACCGGGCTTGGGCTGGCGGTTGTGCAAGCTGTTGTGAAGGCCCATCAGGGACAGTTTTCTATTGAATCGCCAGAGCAGGGGGGGGCGGTTGCAACACTGCGCCTGCCGCTTTTGCATAATAAAGTTTGATCGGAGGCAACCATGGCCAAGGCCCAGATTCTAATTGTTGAAGATGACCGTGACCTGCGCGAAGCGCTGGTAACCACCTTGGAGCTGGCTAAGTTTCGCGTAAGCGAAGCATCAAACGCACACGAAGCTTTGGTGCGGCTGGCTGAGTCGCCGGTTGATATGGTTGTCAGCGATGTAAACATGCCCGGGCTTTCCGGCCATGAGCTGCTGGGAGAAGTACAGCGCTTGTACCCCGGTTTGCCGATGATGCTCATTACTGCCTACGGGCAAATCAGTCATGCTGTTTCTGCCATGCAGTCCGGAGCCGTGGACTATCTTGTAAAGCCGTTTGAACCGAAAGTGTTGGTTGATGCGGTGACCAAAGTGGTGGGTGGGGGCCGTCAAAAATCCAGCGATGAGCCTGTGGCTGAAGATCCGGCTAGCAAGCGGATATTCCAGTTAGCAGCAAAAGTAGCTGGCAGTGATTCTACGGTGATGATTTCTGGTGAAAGTGGAACCGGTAAAGAAGTGTTGGCGCGGTATATCCACCAGCAATCTCCACGGGCGGATCAGCCATTTATTGCCATAAACTGCGCGGCCATTCCGGAGAATATGCTTGAGGCCATTCTGTTCGGCCATGAAAAAGGCGCTTTTACCGGTGCGGTTGCATCTGCTCCCGGTAAATTCGAGCAAGCCAATGGCGGAACCATACTGCTAGACGAAATTTCGGAAATGGACCCTGGGCTTCAGTCCAAGCTACTCCGGGTTCTGCAAGAGCGGGAAGTGGAGCGAGTAGGCGGACGTAAAACCATTACACTGGATGTGCGTGTGATTGCCACCACCAACCGTGATCTGGCGGATTTTGTTCGGGAAGGGCGGTTCCGGGAGGATTTGTATTACCGGCTAAGTGTGTTCCCCATGCATTGGCAGCCCCTGCGGGAGCGCCCGCTGGATATTCTGCCCATGGCGAACTCGTTGCTTAAAAAGCACTGTCGCAAGATGAAGTTGACCGGCATAAGCTTTGCAGCCGATGCCCGTAGTGCGCTTGTTCAACACAGCTGGCCCGGTAACGTGCGGGAGTTGGATAATGCTATCCAGCGTTCTCTGGTTCTGCATCAGGGTAATGTGATCCACGCGGCTGACCTGTGCCTTGATATCGGTACAAGCGGGCGCTTCGACGGCCATGGTGCAGTGGCTGAAAAAGCTGTGGCGGAACCAGTTGCACCAAATGTGGAAGACCCCTTCACCGCCTATCAGGACCAGCTGGTCACTGCCGACGCGGCGTCAATTGAAGCCGGGTCGCTGGGAGATGATCTGCGTCAGCAAGAGTTCCGTATTATTATCCAGACACTTAAAAATGAACGCGGACGTCGTAACCGAGCCGCAGAGCAGTTAGGTATAAGCCCTCGTACTTTGAGGTATAAGCTGGCTCAGATGCGGGACGCTGGTATTGATCTGGATGCCGAGTTGGCAATGGCATGATTCGTTTTTGTAGTAGTCCTTCGTTAAACCCCCCTTATTCGGCACTCTTTTGAGTGCCTTTTTTTGAATGATTTTTGGCTTTCCCTGCAGCCTGAGCAATTTCGCACCAGTTACCTGTCGAGCCCATTTCCCTCATCCAACGCTTGCCCTACATGTCTACTCTGTCAAAACTCTGTCGTCGTCAAACTTTAGCTCTCAGAGCTTATCTATAACTATATGTAAATAATAGATAAAGTGATTGTGGCCTGACCATTGCTTACTCTTAATCCATACAGTCATACCAGCAAACCTGCCCCTGCGGGGTGGTGTCAGGAGAAAGTTATGGTTCAGCGTGCCGACATCAACAGTGTTCTATCCGATATTCGCTCACTGCGTTCGCAAATGAATCAAAACCAGCGTGTTGAGCAGGACCAATCGGTGCGAGGTCGTATCGACGGTCCACGCCAGGTTGATCAAACCCAAGAAACAACAAGTTTTAATGACATGCTGGGCAAAGCCGTTAATACGGTAAACGACGTTCAGAAGAATGCCAGTGAGCTGCGAACGGCCTACGACATGGGTGATCCCAATGTGGACATTACCCGCGTCATGATTGCTGCCCAGAAGTCTTCAGTCTCTTTCGAAGCTTTAACTCAGGTGCGCAACCGGGTGGTTAAAGCTTATGAAAGCATCATGAATATGCCGATCTGATAACGGAGCACAGACATGGCCAGCGTTCCTGCAGAAGCCAATTCAAATATGCCAACCACTCAAGGTGGTGATAGCTCCGAGAGCAAAAGCGACTTGTTTTTGGGGTTCAACCGCCTGAACCTGCTACGTCAGGTTGGTCTGATGGTCGGTCTTGCCGCGAGTGTCGCTTTGGGCGTTGCGGTTGTCCTTTGGGCGCAGGAGCCGAACTACCAGCCTGTTGTGGGGGATTTGTCTGCGTATAACCCGCAGGACGTGACCACAATTCTTGACAGCAATGGCATCGATTACAAGATGGACACTCGCACCGGTGCTCTGCTGGTGCCCTCCGAACAGGTTTATAACGCCCGGCTTAAGCTGGCAGCAGAGGGTGTAACGGACCAAAAAACCATGGGTTACGAACTGCTGGATAAGGAGCGCGGGCTTGGCACCTCTCAATTCATGGAAACCGTTAGCTATCGCCGGGGCCTTGAGGGCGAACTGGCGCGTACCATCAGTAGCATGCGTGGTGTACGTGGTGCGCGAGTTCACTTGGCTATTCCGGAGCGTTCCGTTTTTGTGCGGGACGCCCGTGACCCCACCGCGTCGGTTTTTCTCGAAGTTTTTGCTGGCCGTCGCCCTGAACAGGAACAAATTGCCGCCATTGTGAATTTGGTTGCTGGCAGCATCCCCATGATGAATAAAGATCACGTCACCGTTGTTGATCAAAACGGCAACCTGCTGACCGGCAAAGAAAGCCGGGGCGATGGCGAACGCATGCAGGACCAGTACGAGTATACCTCCCGTTTGGAAGAGCGCCTTACCCGTCGCGTTGCCTCTCTGATAGCACCTATTGTTGGTGAAGGCCGATACCGCACAGAAGTATCTGCAGATTTGGATTTTTCCTCGGTGGAGCAGGCAGAAGAACTGTTTAATCCGGAACAACAGGCTGTTCGCAGCGAGCGTGATTTAACAGAACAGCGTGTCGCAGGCTTTAATGGCGGGGTTCCTGGGGCGTTATCGAATCAACCCCCGGCCAATGCCACAGTGCCTGAACAGGTCGGCGCAAATGCGCAAGCAGATGGTGCCGAGGGCGCAACGCCAGCGCCACCGGTGAACGTGCGCAAAGAGTCCACCCGTAACTATGAGATGGATCGCACGGTGAGCTACACCCGTCAGGAGCTAGGGCGTGTGCGGCGGGTGACTGTTGCACTTGCCGTTGACGATATGAAAGTTGTTAATCCTGATACCGGCGAAGTAACTTACGAACCTTGGCCAGAGCAAGAACTGCAACGCCTGAGTATGCTCGTGCGGGATGCCGTAGGTTATTCCGCCTCACGGGGCGACAGCGTAACCGTAATGAATACGGCCTTTGCACCGGAGGAAGCCTACGAATTTGAAACCCCGGGCTTCTGGGAGCAACCTTGGTTTTGGGATTTAATGAAACAGGTTCTGGCCGGGTTGGTGATTCTGGTTCTGGTGCTCGGTTTGCTGCGGCCGACGCTTAAAAGCTTGTCAGGCGGCGGTCGCCAAGACCGGGACGATGAAACTGGTCCGAATGGTTACGGTGATTATGATGACGCTGGTAGCGACAATGCTTTGCGCCAAGCGATGACTGCTGAAGACGACCTACTTTTGCCTGGAGCCACAGACAGCTATGATAGGCAATTGAATGCTCTTAAAGGCCTTATTGCCGAGGACCCGGCGAGGGTTTCTCAGGTATTGCGCCAGTGGGTGAATGTTGATGACTGATCAATCCGGACCGTCAGGTAGCGATGCACCGCAACGGAAAATTCCGCGAGTAGAGCAGGCGGCTATTTTGCTGATGTCTTTGGGTGAGGCCGACGCTGCCGAGGTGCTTAAGCACATGGGCCCAAAAGAGGTTCAGCGGGTGGGTGTCGCCATGGCCCAAATGAGAGATGTAAGCAAAGGCGACGTAAGCTTCGTATTGAACCAGTTTGTGGATGCTGTGGGAGGCCAAACCGGCTTAGGCGTTGGCAATGATGATTATATTCGCGCCATGCTGACTCAAGCACTGGGCGACGATAAAGCAGCAAGCCTGATTGACCGCATTCTCATTGGTGGCAATACCACGGGCCTAGACACGCTAAAGTGGATGGAGCCTAGAGCCGTTGGCGACATTATCCGCTACGAGCACCCGCAAATTCAGGCCATTGTTATCTCCTATCTCGATCCCGATCAGGCTGCGGAAATTCTCGCCACTCTGGATGATAAGGTGCGTCTGGATGTAATGATGCGGGTAGCTTCTTTGGAAAGCATTCAGCCTCAGGCTTTGCAAGAACTTAACGACATTCTGGAGAAGCAGTTCTCTGGTGGTTCGGCGGCGCAAACCAGTCGTATCGGCGGTATAAAGCGCGCTGCGGACATTATGAACTTTATGGACCGCAGCATTGAAGGCAACCTGCTCGACTCCATTAAAGATATGGACCCGGATCTCGCCACCACCATTGAAGACCTCATGTTCGTATTTGATAACCTCAAAGATATTGATGACCGAGGTATTCAGGCCTTGCTGCGTGAGGTGTCATCGGAAGTTCTGGTTGTCGCTCTGAAAGGAGCTGATGAGGCTGTGCAGGAAAAGATCTTCAAGAATATGTCCAAACGAGCGGCGGAATTGCTGCAGGACGATTTGGAAGCAAAAGGCCCGGTGCGGGTGAGCGAAGTGGAATCCGCCCAGAAGGACATAATTACTATTGCCCGTCGCATGGCTGAAGCAGGTGAAATTACCCTCGGCGGTGCCGGTGAAGAAATGATGTGATGAAAGACTCCGCCAAAGATCTCAGCCGCATTCCCAAAGAGGAACTGACCGCCTACGAGCGTTGGGAGCTTCCCCTGCTGGATGCCCGTGGCAATGAGGTTGCCCGTGAGGAGGAGCGCGATGTCAAACCTTTGACAGCCGCGGATATCGATGAGATTCGGCAGGCTGCCCACGAAGATGGCTTCAGCGAGGGCAAAGAACAGGGGATAAAAGAAGGTCACACGGAAGGCTACGAACAAGGCCATAAAGAAGGCTTGGAAGCTGGGCTCGCCGAGGGTAAAGAGCGCGGGCACAGTGAAGGATACGACGAGACCCGCACCGAAGTCAGTGCCAGCCTTGAGCGCTTGGAGCAGTTGTTAGGCGAGCTTCTGGCGCCGATTAGCCGGCATCAGGACGAGCTTGAAACCTCTCTGTTAAACCTCACGATGGTGCTAGCCCGTGCAGTTGTTTACCGCGAGCTGACCATTGACTCTTCCCAGATACGGCAGGTTGTGCGCCGAGCGGTGGCGGCCTTACCCTCTACCGCAGAGAATACCCGCATATACGTTCATCCCGATGACTACAGCTCGGTTCTTGAAGTGGCAGAGCGTTTTGAGGCAGCAGCTTCTGTTGTGGAAGACGACAAGGTATTGCCCGGTGGCTGTCGGGTTGAAACCCGCAATAGCCTTGTAGACTTCACTGTTGAAAAGCGCTTCCAACGCGCTGTCCAAAGTATGCTGGAGCAACAGACAAACGATAGCGAAAGTAGCGAGCCGGAAGAGCTAGGTGCCCTAATGGACGACCTGACAGATTTTCAAAGGGACGTCCTGAGTTCACCGGAGCCCTCGGCGCCTGAAGACTCTGTTGAAGAAGTGCCTGGCGATCACAGTACCTCTGAAGATAGTCCTCCTGAAGACACTCCAGCCGAAGGTAAGCCCGATGACGTCCTCCCTGGCTGACCGTCTCGATCGATATCAAACTTATCTTCGTGCCGACCCCGAGCCTGAGCTTTCAGGTCGTTTAACCAGAATGGTAGGGCTAACGCTGGAATGCGTTGGCTGCCCTATGGTGGTGGGCGACCGCTGCGTAATCAAAGGCGAGGGCGCCGGGACCGTAGAAGCCGAAGTGGTGGGGTTTGAAGACGACAAGGTCTACCTCATGCCATTAACGGCCATCGAAGGCCTGAAGCCGGGCGCACGAGTGGTTCCACTTTCCGCTGCCAGTCGCGTTCCTGTTGGGCCTCTTATGCTTGGCCGTGTTGTAGATGGCAGCGGGGAGCCTCTTGATGGCAAAGGGCCACTTCAGGCAGAGGCTCGGGTTCCCCTTACCGGCGACATCATCAACCCGCTTAACCGCGCACCCGTGCGGCAGTCTATGGATGTGGGTATTCGCGCGATCAACGCTCTGCTGACCGTCGGTCAGGGCCAGCGTTTGGGCCTGTTTGCGGGCAGCGGCGTGGGTAAAAGTATGCTGCTGGGCATGATGACCCGGTTTACCGATGCCGATATTACCGTGGTAGGCCTGATTGGTGAGCGAGGCCGGGAAGTTAAGGAATTTATTGAAGACATTCTGGGTGAGGAAGGTTTAGCTAGGTCGGTAGTCGTGGCCTCACCAGCTGATGACTCGCCATTGATGCGATTACGAGCGGCTATGTTGACGACGCGGATTGCAGAATATTATCGCGACAAAGGCAAGCGCGTACTTCTGTTGATGGACTCGCTCACCCGATACGCCCAAGCCCAGCGCGAAATTGCGCTAGCCGTTGGTGAGCCGCCAGCGACCAAAGGTTACCCACCCTCAGTATTTGCTAAGCTGCCTCAATTAGTAGAGCGCACTGGTAATGGGCTACCCGGCGGCGGCTCCATTACCGCATTCTATACTGTGCTCACGGAGGGTGATGACCAGCAGGATCCCATCGCTGATGCCGCCCGAGCGATACTCGATGGCCACATTGTGCTTTCCCGGCGCCTGGCAGAAGAAGGGCATTACCCGGCCATCGACGTGGAAGCTTCCATCAGCCGGGTTATGCCGCAGGTAACACAAACCGAGCATTTCGCACGGTCCCAGAGGTTTAAACAGGTCTATTCGCGTTATCAGCAAGCACGGGATTTGATTAGTGTTGGGGCATACGTTAAGGGCTCCGACCCGGAAACCGACTTTGCTATTGCCCACATAAGCAACATGCGTCAGTTCTTGCAACAGGGGTTGAACGAGCGGGCATCACTGAGCGATAGCATTGATGGCCTTCTGGCGGTGGTGCCAGAGAGGCGCTCGCCGGATCGCCGTAAATCCGCAGTTCCTGATCCTGCAGCTGCCAGCTCCAACCGGAGTGGTAATTGATGTTACGTTCCCAGCGCTTGGTTGTTGTGCTTGCTTTGGAAGAGCGAAAAGAGAAAGAAGCTCTAGAGAAGATGAGCAAAGCTCGGGAACTGGTGGAGCAACACAGCGAACAGGTTGCTAACCTCAACCGTTACCAGCAGGAATACCGGGATCAGATCCGCAACAGCCAGCAGGGCGTGGTTCAGGTAAGCCGATTACAGGCTTGGCAGGCATTCATTGCCCAGCTGGATCAGGTTATTTTGCAGCAACAGAAGCAACTTGATCAGGCCGAGGCGGTTTTCGAGGCTCGCCGACAAGAGTGGCAGCAAGCTTGGGAGCGACGTCGAGGTATGGAAAAGTACATCGAAACCTGTCGTCAACAAGAGCTCAGAGAGCAGGATTCGCAGGAGCAAAAGCTCGCTGATGAGGCTGCTGGCCGTGCCTTTGCACGCCGCCATCGTTAAAGGATGAGCTGAATCAATTCTCACTCCATGCAAACTGGCTGCACTGGGCTATGATTATACAATCACAGACCGCCAGAAACGCGGCGCTTGGATGTTTCAGAGAATATCACCGGAGGTTTTTGCGGATGCCGATCCAGACCCGCCGCAGTCATGACGGTCAGTGCCTAATTATCGAAATAGAAGGGCGCTTTGACTTCAGCACCCATCAGGCTTTTCGAGATGCCTACGAACATAGTGGTGCAAAGGTAAGCAACTACATTGTCGATCTATCGGAAGCGACCTATCTTGATAGCTCTGCGTTGGGCATGCTGCTTTTGCTCAGGGATCATGCTGGCGGCGACAGTGCCAAAATTACTATCGAGAACTGCAACAACGATGTCCGCAAGATTCTGACCATTTCCAACTTTGAGCAACTGTTCACCATTCGGTGATTGCCCGGCCCACTGGAACACCTCATGGATGAGTCTGCTGCCGAAAATGTCCCCCTGAACATTCTTGTTGCAGACGACAGCGACAGTGATCGCCTTATATTAAAAGCCTTGCTGAAGCGCCTTGGCCATCAGGTGCTGGATGCAGCCAATGGCCACGAGGCGGTGCTGCACTTTCAAGAGGGTGCCCCGGATATTGTTTTGCTAGACGCTCTCATGCCCTCAATGGATGGCATGGAGGCAGCCCGGCAAATCAAGCGGCTTGCGGGAGAACGGTTTGTGCCAGTCATATTTGTGACCTCTCTGTCCGAACCCGAAGATTTAGCGGGGTGCCTTGAAGCAGGAGGCGACGGTTTTCTGAGCAAGCCCTATAACCGGTTGATGATCAAGGCTAAGATCAACGCCTTTAACCGAATGCGGCTAATGCACCAAGCTCTGTCAGATCAGCGGGATCTGACGAATGAGCGCAACCGGCAACTGCTGGAAGAGCAGCATGTAGCCCGGCGGGTGTTCGACAATGTCGCTCACACCGGATGTTTGGACGCTGCCAACATTCGCTATCACGCCTCCCCTTTATCCATATTCAGTGGCGATGTGCTTTTCGCTTCCCCCCGGCCTGCGGGCGGAATGCTAATCTTTGCCGGAGATTTTACCGGCCACGGGTTGCCCGCGGCGATTGGCGCTATGCCTATTGCGGAGAGCTTTTATGGTATGGCCAGCAAGGGCTTTGATGGCTCCGATATACTCAGGGAAATTAACCAGAAGCTTGTACGCATTCTGCCAAAAGATATGTTCTGTTGCGGCGTTATGGTGGAGGTAGATTTTGCGCACAATCAGTTAGGTGTCTGGAATGGTGGGCTGCCCGATATATGGCTGATACGCTCGAACATGGAACAGTATGCTTTGCCTTCCCGGCATTTGCCGCTCGGAATTTTGAGTGCTGATCAGTTTAACGCCGAAATGGAGGCTGTTAGGTCCCAGCCCGGTGATCGCTTGTTGTTGATGACGGATGGTGTTCTGGAGTGCGCCAACCGCGAAGGCCAGCTCTTTGGTGAGCAAGGTGTTCGCAATGCCATTGAAAGCACAAGCGCAGGCAGCCACCCCTTTGATGTATTAATGGGTTCAATCAAACAATTTACCGGTCAGCAAAAGTTTGGTGACGACCTTACCCTTTGCTGTGTAGAAATGGTGGAAGAGACTGGCCAAGCAACGTTAACAGAAGAGGTCGGGCTTTCTACTCTCGCCGGACCTTCGCAGTGGCATTGTGATTATGAAATCCGGGATAACACACTAGGGGAATTCAATCCTCTGCCACTCTTGCTGCATATATGCATGGAAGTGCCGGGGCTGCGGCGTAAAAGCGGGGAAATCTATACCCTACTTTCAGAGCTTTACAACAATGCACTGGAGCACGGGGTGCTTCGGCTGCCCTCGGATTGGAAATACACCCCAGCAGGCTTTGACCGCTATTATTCCGAACGCACCAAGCGGCTTAACAGAGTGAGTGGTCACTATATCCGCTTCAGTTTTCAGCACGATCTAATGCCTTCCGGCGGGCGCCTTCGTGTTACATGTGAAGACAGCGGTCAGGGGTTCGATTTTCAAAATCATCCGGTTTTACAATCAATAGATGTGGCCCAGAGCGGTCCCCGCTATGGTGGCCGAGGCTTGGCTTTGTTAATGCGGTTGACAGAATCTATACAGTTTCATGGGGAAGGGAACCAGGTGGAAGTTGTTTATGATTGGTTCTTTTAATCACCACTTTTTTATTGGAAACAAGGGAGTCGGTCATGGCTGATTTACCACACCTTGATGAAGAAGCTTTAGCAGAGCTTCAAGATGTAATGGAAGATGAATTCGCAACATTGATTCACACTTATCTCAATGATTCGAAAGAGCGAATAGCTAGTTTAAAATCTGCCATGAAGCACAGGGATGCAGATGCGTTCGCGAAGACGGCTCACAGCTTCAAAGGTAGCAGCATCAATATAGGAGCACCGCACCTTGGGGAGCTATGCCGACAGATCGAGAAAGTCGGCCTGGAGGAACGCTTGAATGATGCGCCGACGTTGCTAAGTGCTATAGAAGCGGAATTTCAGCAGGTTACAGCTGCCCTAGAAACTTTGATGGCGGGAAGCGCTGAATAGGCATTTGAGGCAACGATGGGTTCTGGGATGTCTTGCTGGCATCGCTTTTGCTTCAGTTAGGAAAAGCGCCTGATGATCCCCACAAAAATGGCTGAATCAGGCCCCTACGGATTAAAAGCGGCAAGAGGTTGCCATGACTCAAATGGTTCTCCCCCAGACCCCCGCGCCGGGGATACAGAAAGATGCTGGCGCGCAGAAAGCCAGCTCGGATCGCGACAGTGGCGCCGGTGAAAGCCGATATGAATCCGTATCTCGTGCTGAACAAAGGCGCCTCGATCGCCAACAGTCCGGGCGGAGCGATGCGCCCGATAATGCTCGCAACAACAACGCAAAATCCTCTGGAAACGGCGAGGGCGCCCAGAAGGTAAGCAAGACCGATTCGAAAAAGGCAGTTGGTGAAAGCAAGGTAGCTGAAAAAGAAAGCCTCGAAGGGGGCGCCACCACTCTGCCGGATATGGAAGTAAGCGCAACCCCGCTTACATTTGCCGAGCTGCAAGCGTTGCTACTCCCCGATGGTGGGCTAACAGGTAATCCAGCGGCGGTTGCGGCAGCAGCCCCGGCCCCCATACAAGGTGGTGAGCTGTTTGCCGGTCTCGCAGGGGCAGGTGCGCAGCCTGGACAAGCTGCCTCTGGCAGTGGCGGTGGTCTTGTGACTGCTCTACAACTGACCGAAGCATTGGTTCCCTCCGCGGGTGACAAAGCCAGTGCCATGGACCCCGCCAGTTTATTAACCGGTAACCGATTTGAATCCGCAGTGGAGTTGGTTGCCCAGCAAAACGCCAATAGCGCTACTGGTAAATTGGTGTCAGAGGCACAGGTGCCTCTTAGGAGTTATGCAACATCGGTTGATGTGCCCGTAAACCACGCTGAGTGGGGGGATAAACTGATGGGTAAGCTCAGTTGGCTCACAGCCAAAAACCTATCGGTTGCTGAGATTCACTTAACACCGCCAGACATGGGGCCCATGGAGGTTCGTGTTCGGGTGCAAAATGATCAGGCGAATATTACCGTGCACTCTGCGAATCCTGTGGTAAGAGAGCAGTTGGAATTGCATTCGCACAGGCTGCGCGACATGCTAGGTGAGCAGGGGCTTGATCTGGCGCAGTTCGACGTTTCGGATAATTCCCGAAACCAGTCCGGACAGCAGAATTCAGAAGAAGGAGATGACTCGTCTGCAGGCTCTGGTTCAGCACTTTCATCTGTGGAGGGCACCAGTGAAGACATGCAAACAGGCAGCCTGGATCTGAGCTGGAACGGCGCCGTTGATATTTTTGCCTGAAAGTCCACGCCTTATACTCAGCGTGAGGCACCAAACCACTTTGCCCATCCCTCCATGCAAGGCTAAACTGCGGTTCTGAGTGGAGAGGTGGGTCTTATGGCCCGCCCTTTGCACACCTTGTATGAAAGTCATCGAAATGAACGTTCATTGACGGATTTTTGGCGAAAAACACTATGGCAGAAAACAGCGCACCTGCGGCACCACCGGCTAAAAAAGGCAAACTAAAACTTATCATCCTACTGGTTGTGGTGGTGATTCTCGCGATTGCTTTGTCGGTTGCAGGAACCTTGTGGTTCCTCGGCGGTGGCTTACCCGGTATGGGGGACGACACCAAAGCTGAAGCCAGTGTTGCCGATGAAACCTTTAGCCCTAGTGTTTATCTTGCCATTGAAAAAGCACTCGTAACGACAGTGCAGGGCGAGGGGCGCCAGCGCTATGCTCAAGCCTATGTGGCTCTGGAAGCAGACGACCCGCAAGCGCTTACGGCAGCACAACTGCACTTACCCCTGATTCGTAGCCAGCTTGTTATGGTGCTTGGCAACAGCAGTTTTACAGAGCTGCAAACTCCAGAAGGCAGGCAGAATTTGGCGGCTAATATGCTGGTTACGGTTAATGAGGTACTAAAGCAAGAAGGCGAGCCTGCTGTCAGCAAGGTGCTTTTTAGGAACTTTGTCGTTCAATAAACTTTACGTTTAAGAGCGCGACGGACAGAGTGCTACAGAGCAGGCCAAGCCAGACTAAGAAAGTGTTTTAGGCTCGCGCAAACAGAGCAACAGAGCCCGCAAGCGGGTAAGGCTTTTCAGCGGCAGGACAAAGTATGCAGGATTTACTGTCACAGGATGAAATTGATGCGCTCCTTCATGGCGTAGATGATGGTGACATTGATACCCATGAAGAAACCGACGAGGTTGGCGTAAAGTCATACGATCTTGCCAGCCAAGACCGTATTGTGCGGGGCCGGATGCCCACGCTGGAAATGATTAACGAACGCTTTGCCCGTTATACCCGAATCAGCTTGTTCAACCTCTTGCGCCGCAACGCAGACGTTTCTACCGGCGGCGTTCAAATCATGAAGTTTGGTGAATACATACACACGCTGTATGTGCCAACCAGTTTGAACCTCTGCAAAGTGCGCCCCTTGCGGGGCACCTCCTTGTTTGTTCTGGATGCCAAGTTGGTATTCAAGTTGGTTGATAACTTTTTTGGCGGTGAGGGTCGGCACGCAAAAATCGAAGGCCGGGAATTCACTCCCACGGAAAACCGAATTGTACAGATGGTGCTCAATCAGGTTTTCACGGACATGCAGGAAGCCTGGCAAGCAGTTATCAAAGTGAACTTTGAATACCTCAATTCCGAGGTAAACCCCGCCATGGCCAATATCGTGAGCCCGAGCGAAGTGGTGGTGGTCAGCACTTTCCATATTGAACTCGATGGCGGTGGTGGTGAGCTGCACTTTGCTTTGCCTTATTCCATGATTGAGCCCATCCGTGATGTATTGGATGCTGGTGTACAAAGTGACGTTGATGATATCGATGAGCGCTGGGTTGGTGCCCTACAGGAAGACATTAAAGAAGTTGAGGTGCCGGTAAATACTACTGTGTGTAAGCGCAGAATTTCTTTGCGGGAAATTGCCAAGCTAAAAGCTGGCGATATTATTCCGGTAGAGGTGCCTGACTATTTGACGGTAACCGCCAATGGGATTCCTGTTTATAAAGCAACCATGGGAACCCGAGACGGAAAACTGGCGCTGAGAATTCACGAGCGGGCGACACGCCCCAAGGTAAAAAAACAACTGAAGGTAGAACGCAATGGCTGACGACAAGAAAGACGGTCAGGAGCTGAGCGAGGACGAAAAGCTGGCAGCCGAATGGGAAGCGGCCATGGAAGAGTCCGGTGATGAAGGCTCGGAAAAGTCTCTGGATGATGAGTGGTCTCAGGCTATGGAAGAAGCCGGAGAAACCGGTGCCAGTGCTGATGAGAGCGAAGATAGTGGAGTGCGTGCTGCACCCATGGAAGAGTTTGATGAAGGCACCATGGCGGCTCATGGTAGCGGTACACCACCGGATCTGGATGTGATTCTGGACATTCCTGTTAGCATCTCAATGGAGGTCGGGAATACCCAAATACCTATCCGTAACTTGCTGCAATTGAACCAAGGCTCGGTGATAGAGCTGGACCGACTTGCTGGCGAGCCATTGGATGTGTTGGTTAATGGCACACTCATAGCCCACGGCGAAGTTGTTATGGTTAACGAGAAGTTCGGTATCCGACTGACCGACGTGATCAGCCCGGGCGAACGCATCAAGCGGCTGCAAAAATAGTATGTGGATAAAAACGGTAGCTGTGCCGCTGTTCCTGTTGGCCGCACCTGCTATTGCAGAAGAAACTGCCAAGGCCGCACAGAGTGCCCCTGCAAAAATGGCAGGCAACGCGCCGGATACCTTGGGCACGCTGCTTAGCCTCGGCGCTGGCCTGCTGGCGGTTATTGCGATTATATATGGCTGCGCTTGGATCATTCGCCGAATGAACGGCATGACCGGAATGAACAATAATGCCATCAAGGTAGTCTCCGTGATGGCCATCGGAGCCCGTGAGCGTATTGCCTTGATTGAAGTGGGTGGCCAGCAAATTCTGTTGGGCATTACCCCCTCGGCCATACGTACTCTGCAAGTCTTTGAAGAGCCGGTGGTTAAGGCGGGTAGTCCTAACACCGGAGATTTCGCCAAACGCTTGCAAGGCATGATCGGTAAATCCTGGACGGCTCCGAATAAGGAATGATTAGCCCTATGGTGGTGGCCACACTCAAACGACTCACTCCGCTTTTTATAGTGCTTGCAGGCTTATTATGGGCGCCGTTCGCGTTTGCAGACTTGCCCGGTATTCCGGCGTTTACAGTTCAGCCCGGTGAGGGCGAGGGTGTTGAGGAATACACGGTAACCCTGCAGATTTTGGCGCTGATGACCGCGCTGACCTTTCTGCCCGCCATGTTGATGATGATGACCTCCTTTACCCGCATTATCGTGGTATTTGCCATTCTGCGTCAGGCGCTGGGGTTGCAGGCCACCCCTTCAAACCAAATATTGCTTGGCTTGGCCTTGTTTCTCAGTATTTTCATCATGAAGCCGGTGCTGGAAGAGGCAAATAGAGTGGGGTTGCAGCCGTATCTGCAAGAAGAAGTCACGTCTTTGGAAGCTGTTGAGCTTGCCAGTGCTCCCTTCAAGGAATTCATGCTGGGGCAGACCCGTGAAGACGATCTCGCCCTTTTCATGCGTATTGCAGACGTTGAGTACGATACCGCTCAGGATGTTTCTTTCTGGATATTGATGCCCGCCTTCGTTACTAGCGAGCTTAAAACGGCGTTTCAAATAGGGTTTATTCTGTTTATCCCGTTTTTGGTTCTCGACATGGTTGTTGCCAGTGTGTTGATGGCGATGGGTATGATGATGCTGTCGCCTATAATTATCTCGTTGCCGTTTAAAATTATGCTGTTTGTGCTGGTAGATGGCTGGGCCCTGATCATGGGTACACTCGCTGCCAGTTATGGGATATAGGAGGAATTTATGACTCCGGAAACCGTTATCGACATAGTGCGCGAAGCCCTATGGATGATCGTGCTTTTTGCTTCCGTTATTATCGGGCCGGGGTTGGTGATTGGTTTGGTGGTGAGTACATTCCAAGCGGCCACCCAGATTAACGAGCAAACCCTTAGCTTTCTCCCAAGGCTACTGGTAACGCTTATCGTGATCATTGCTTTGGGGCCCTGGCTGCTGACCAAGTTGTTGGATCACGCACACCGGCTGATATCCAGCATTCCTTACCTGATTGGCTGAGCCATGACTCCCATGGAACTCAGTGCTGACTTGCTCGGCCAATGGGTAGGGCAGCACCTTTGGCCGCTCTTCCGCTTGGCCAGCTTTTTAATGGTTATCCCCATTTTTGGTACCCAGCTGGTTCCCGCCAGAGTGCGGTTGGGGCTAGCGCTCTTAATGACAATTCTGATCGTGCCTTTGATCCCGGAAGTACCGCGGGTTGAAGCTCTGAGTGCGGATGCGGTTGTTATTACACTCCAGCAAATCCTGATCGGTGTGGGTATGGGGTTTGCGTTAACCGCACTCTGGCAGCTGTTCGTGGTTGCTGGCCAAATGATTGCCATGCAGATGGGTCTAGGCTTCGCCTCTATGGTCGACCCTGCTAATGGCGTTAACGTGCCGGTACTGGCGCAGATCTACACTATTACGATTACATTGCTGTTCCTTGCCATGAATGGCCACCTTGTGGCGTTTGAAGTCTTCATTGAAAGCTTCCGAACCATGCCTATAGGGATGGAGGGGCTTGGTCAGGTAGGAGTGTGGGAGCTCGCCCACAGAATAAGTTGGATGTTCGCCTCTGCCATGCTGTTGGCCTTGCCAGCGGTAACTGCGGTGTTGATCGTTAGCATTTCCTTTGGCGTAATGACTCGCGCCGCACCCCAGATGAACATCTTTGCTCTCGGCTTTCCAATTGGCCTGATTTTTGGATTGTTTGCTATTTGGGTGTTGCACGCCAACTTTCTGCCACACTTTCAAGAATACACCGAGCAAACCTTTGAATTTATGCGGGGCCTTCAAGGGCAACCCTAACGGAAGGCCAAGAGTTAAAATATGGCTGAAGAAAACGACAACAGTCAGGAAAAAACCGAAGAGGCCACCCCCCGAAGGCTAGAAAAAGCCAAGGAGGATGGCCAGACTGCGCGCTCAAAAGAGCTGGCTACTATGGCGGTTTTGATTGCTGGCGCTGGCGGATTGCTAATTTTCGGAACGCATCTTGGTGCCACGCTAGAAGCTATCATGCGCGACGCTTTCACGCTGGAGCGCTCTGCCATCTTCGACACTCGGCACATGAGTGTGCAGTTGATAGCCTCCGCAAAAGCGGCCGCTTGGGCGCTTTCTCCCATTCTCCTGCTTCTACTTATCGCAGCGATTGCAGGCTCTATCGGTATTGGTGGTTTGCTATTCAGCGGTAAGGCAATAGCCCCAAAGCTCAATCGCATGGACCCTATCAAAGGCTTGGGTCGAATGTTCTCCGCGCGCTCTCTGATCGAGCTGGTTAAAGCCATCGCAAAAGTGGGTTTGGTTATGGCTTTGGCGGTTCTCATATTGGACGTCCGTACTGAAGACTTGCTCTCCATCGCCAACGAGCCTGCTGTGCCAGCCATGGAACACGTGCTCTGGACCTTGGGCTGGAGTTTTTTCTTGCTCTCCTGTGCCACCATCATCATTGCTGTTATCGATGTGCCGTTCCAGATTTTTGATCACCAGAAAAAGCTGCGAATGACCAAGCAGGAAGTAAAAGATGAATACAAGGATTCGGAAGGCAAGCCCGAGGTTAAGGGCAAAATCCGCCAGCTCCAACGGGAAATGGCCCAGCGCCGTATGATGCAGGATGTGCCTACGGCGGATGTGGTGATCACTAACCCGACTCACTATGCGGTGGCGTTAAAGTACGATCCGGATTCTATGGGCGCGCCGATGGTTGTGGCGAAGGGCAATGACCAGACGGCTTTCAAAATCATGGAGATCGCCCGCGAGCACAAAGTCGAGATTCTGCGTACTCCGCCGTTAACCCGCGCGGTGTATCACAACAGCGACATAGGCGACGAAATCCCCGATGGCCTATACATGGCCATAGCTCAGGTTTTGGCTTATGTGTTCCAGCTCCGGCAATTCCGTAAGGGGCGTGGGCCTAAGCCTGGAATGCCTGACCTTCCGATTCCTTCTGATTTGCGGCGTGATATCTGAGTTGAGAGTTTACCTGTTAGCTTGGGTTCCTAGCCTGTTTAAGTTTGGTGGAGGAGTGGCGGCGGGTGGCCTTTTCAGGACACGCTACGAGCCCATCCCTGGGCGCTTGACGGTGGCCGTCCTTGGCCACCGACAGTCCTGAAAAGGCCACCCACCACCACTCAGGCAAACTCCACGATATCGCTGGCACACATCATTTTGATTGGATTATTTTGGTTGAGCCATGTTGAGGTATCTGAAAAGTTGGATAGCCTACGGGTGTGTGGACCTCCCAAAAATGTCGTAGGCCAAGGATGGCCGGAGACAAGCGCACATGGATGTGCTCGTAGCGGTTTTTGGGAGGTCCACACACCCGTAGGCTCACATTTAAGTCGGCAGGCTTGTAGCAGAAGGGAAATTAAAACGGAGAAGTCACCACCAGTGCCCGAAAGCACCAGTGGAGCAATACTTAACGTTGAGATCAGTTCTCTTTGTGCTCGTATATAGCCTTACCCCAAGCCTCGCGGCTACCCGGAAGAATCAGGTTCAGGATGATGGCCGCCACCGCACATAAGGCGATACCTTCAAGGTGGCCCAGCACCATGCCGCCGATGCCAAATACCAGTGTGACACCCACGATAACCAGATTCCGCGATTGGGAAAGATCAACCTGATGACGGATTAGCGTGCTCATACCCACCACCGCAATAGAACCAAACAGCAGGCACAGAATGCCGCCCATCACCGGCACCGGAATCGTTTGCAGAACCGCGCCAAACTTGCCCACAAACGCCAAAACGATGGCAGTACAGGCCGCCCACCACATAACCTTCGGGTTAAAATTACGGGTCAGCATCACCGCGCCGGTCACTTCGGAGTATGTGGTGTTCGGTGGCCCGCCCAACAGAGCCGCGGCACTAGTGGCCAAACCATCGCCCAGCAGTGTGCGGTGTAAACCGGGCTTTTCAAGGTAGTTTTTGCGGGTCACATTACCAATCGCCAGAATATCGCCAATGTGCTCAATGGCCGGGGCAATGGCAACCGGGATCATGAATAGAATGGCGCCCCAGCTGAATGCAGGTGCCACGAAGTTGGGAACCGCAAGCCAAGGTGCCTGCTGAATGGGTGTCGTATCAACCACGCCTGCAAACGCAGAAAGCACGTACCCAACAATCACGCCAAACATTATAGGGATCAGCCGGAAGATGCCCTTGGACCAGACTGACGCAACAATCGTCACAGCAAGCGAGATCATAGCAATCCACAGAGCGGTATCCTGCGGGATCAATTGAACGGCACCATCGCCTGTGCGGCCGGAAGCCATGTGAACAGCAACCGGGGCCAACCCAAGACCGATCACCATAATGACCGGACCGATGACCACGGGAGGCAGCAGGCGAGTTACAAAGCCGGTGCCGCGCAGTTTTATCGCGCCACTGAGAAGAATATAAAGAATGCCAGCCGCCATCAGGCCGCCCAGAGTTTCTTCAAGGCCGAACTTGCCCTTGGACGCGATAACTGGTGCGATAAATGCGAAAGACGAGGCAAGGAAAATCGGAATCTGGCCGCCGGTCACAATATGGAAAATCAATGTGCCAAGGCCCGCGGTGAAGAGAGCAACGTTTGGATCAAGGCCTGTGATCAAGGGCATCAGCACCAAGGCGCCGAAGGCTACAAGTAGCATTTGTGAGCCGGCGATAGCCTGCTTCCAGACCGAATCTGTAGTGTGATCCTGCATGATCAATTGTCCTTTTGCTTGGTGCCGAAGATTTTGTCACCGGCATCGCCAAGCCCCGGCAGGATGTAGCCCTTCTCGTTCAGGCCGTCGTCTACAGACGCAGTGTAAATGGAAACGTCCGGGTGCTTGTCCAGAACATTTTTAATGCCTTCCGGTGCAGCAACCAGCACCAACGCGCGAATCTCCGTACTTCCGGCTTTCTTAAGCACATCGATAGTGGAAATCATTGAGCCGCCGGTCGCAACCATAGGGTCAACAATCAGGGCCATACGCTGGTCCAGCTCACCCACCAGCTTTTCCAAATAGGTATTGGCTTCCAGCGTTTCTTCGTTTCGAATCTGGCCCACTACACTGACCCGTGCTACCGGGATTAGGCTGAGGACGCCATCCAGCATGCCGAGCCCGGCCCGTAAAATAGGGACGATAGTGATTTTCTTGCCTTGGATTTGCTCCACGCTGACCGGCCCTGCCCACCCCTCAATGGTTTTTTCCTGCAGGCTGAAATCTTTGGTGGCTTCATAGGTCAGCAAAGCACCGACTTCCTGTGCCAGCTCACGAAAATTTTTAGTGCTGATCTCGGCACGACGCATCAAGCCAAGTTTGTGTCTGATCAGGGGGTGTCTTACCTCGTGGACTGGCATGGGCTCACCTGTTTTATGGGTCTGGGTTTGAGGGGCAATGTCGCGATTTAGTGGCGCAAGGATACCGCATCTTACAAGGTGAGTCAGGCACCTAAAGCCACCTGCCAAGTGAAAATTTGAACGCGCTGGTATGGATCTTGCGGTAACAGGGTTAAAGATACTTTGGCGTCAGAATCTCGACCCTGAAAACGCCTTCAGAAACAGTAAATCGGAGATGCTTAGGGCATGGACAGAGCTTTAGTCCTCAATAACGTCAAATCCCTGACGCAGGGCAATCTCGGCGTACCCATTATGCTGATGGGGCTGTTGGGTATGATGATTCTGCCCATGCCAGCGTTTTTGCTAGACGTTTTCTTCACCTTCAACATCACGCTTTCGATTGTCATTCTGCTGGTGTGCGTGTACGCACTGCGGCCGATGGAGTTTGCTTCCTTCCCAACGGTATTGTTGGTGGCGACACTACTGCGCTTGGCGCTTAACGTGGCGTCTACGCGAATTGTTCTGTTGGAGGGACATGAGGGCGGTGATGCCGCAGGTAAGGTTATTGAATCCTTTGGTGCGGTGCTGATCGGCGGTAACTACGCGGTTGGTCTGGTGGTGTTCGCCATTCTTATGATCATCAACTTTTTGGTGGTAACAAAGGGTGCCGGCCGGGTTTCTGAAGTAAGTGCACGTTTTACATTGGATGCCATGCCAGGCAAGCAAATGGCTATTGATGCAGACCTGAACGCGGGGTTGGTTAATCAGGATGAGGCCAAGCACCGGCGGGAGGAGATTGCTCAGGAGGCGGATTTCTATGGCTCCATGGACGGTGCATCCAAATTTGTAAAGGGCGACGCGGTTGCAGGCCTATTGATTCTGGCCATCAATATTATTGGTGGTGTTGCCATCGGTATGCTTCAGCATGGTCTTGATTTTGGACTGGCTATGGAGCGTTACGCGTTACTCACCATCGGTGATGGTCTGGTTGCACAGATTCCGTCGCTGCTGCTTTCTACCTCCGCTGCCATCATGGTTACCCGGGTTACCTCCAGCCAGGATATGGGCGGGCAGATTCTTCAACAAATGTTCAGCGCGCCCAAAGCGCTGGGTATTGCTGCTGGCATCCTAATTTTACTTGGCTTGATTCCAGGCATGCCCCATGTGGCTTTTCTTGGGCTGGGTGGGCTTGCGGCGGGAGCTGCCTGGTACATCTGGAACAAAGACCGGCAAACGGTTGAAGAGGGTGGCGCGTTTGCGGGCCGAGGCGGCGCGGGTGTTGCTTCGGGAGCCGGTGGGCGCGGAATTCCCCTGAGCGGCGATGCGGGGGGTGATGCAGGGGGTGATGCAAGGAGTGATCAGGGTCGCCAGCTTCCCTCGCCGGGAGAAACCCGCGAGTTGGGCTGGGATGATGTGGCAACGGTGGATATTGTCGGGCTAGAAGTGGGCTATCGCCTTATACCGCTGGTTGATAAGACGCAGGGCGGCCAGCTACTCAGCCGTATAAAAGGTGTGCGCAAGAAGTTGTCGCAGGATATGGGCTTTCTTATGCCGTCGGTGCATATTCGCGACAATCTGGATCTCATGCCCAATGTGTATCGCATCACTCTGATGGGCGTCACTTTGGCAGAGGCGGAAATTCACCCAGACCGTGAACTGGCCATAGATCCCGGGCAAGTGTTCGGAAAAATAGAAGGTATAGAAGGTAAAGATCCGGCTTTTGGGTTGGATGCCAGCTGGATTGAGCCTGAAAAGAAAGATCAGGCCCAGACGCTGGGCTATACCGTGGTGGATGCTAGCACCGTTGTGGCTACGCACCTGAACCAGGTATTGCAAAAGCATGCTCACGAACTGTTGGGGCACGAAGAGGTTCAGAAATGGTTGGATCAGTTGGAGAAAGCATCGCCCAAGCTTGCTGAAGAGTTGGTGCCAACCACTGTGTCTATCAGCCTCTTGCTAAAGGTACTGCAGAATCTGCTCAAAGAAGAAGTGCCTATTCGCGATATGCGCTCCATTGCTGAATCCATAGTGAATGTGCATCCGAAGAGTCAGGACCCCAAGTTGCTGACCACATTTGCGCGTCAGTCTTTGCGGCGGATGATTGTTCAAAGCATCTGCGGCAATGATCAAGAGATCCCTGTAATTACTCTCGATCCAGATTTGGAACAGTTGTTGCTTAAGTCTGTTCAGCAGAGTCAACAATCCGGCGGCCAAGAAGATATAGGCATGGTGTTGGAGCCGAACATGGTAGAGAAGCTGCAGCGTTCATTACAAGACAGCGTGCAGCGGCAGGAAATGCTGGGTAAGCCAGCCATCTTGCTGGTATCCGGGCCGTTGCGGCCGGTGCTCGCAAAGTTTGCCAGTTACGGTGTGGAGCGGCTGCATGTGCTTTCTTATCAGGAAATACCGGATAACAAGCAGATAACGATCGTGGCGTCCGTTGGTCAGTAAGCCAGCGGATGAAAGAACGGACAGCGCAGGAAATGCGTTGCCGGTGGAGGATGCAATATCATGAAAGTGAAACGTTTTTTTGCCAAAAGCATGGCTGAAGCCCTGAAGCAGGTTAGTGAGCAAATGGGGCCGGATGCTGTCATCCTTTCCAACCGCCGGGTAGATGGCGGCGTTGAAATTGTCACGGCTCTGGATTACGACGAAAACATGGCGCGCCAAAGCCTTGGCGAGCAAGCCAGTGAAGCCACCAACGGAGCACGTCTTGCTGAAATGCAGGCAGAGCGCCATCGTAGGCTGGAAGATGAACTAAGCCGGTCCCGCACTCGTATTCGTGACGTGCGTGAAAGCCGCGCCGCGCGCGGTCAAAGCTATGCCGAAGCCTCCTTTGCGGATTTGCATGAGGCCGCGAGCGACGAATACATAGAGCCGTCTTCACAAGGTGCCGACACCCCCAATTATTCCGATGAGCTTGCGCGCATGCGTGCGGAAATCAGCTCCTTGCGGGACCTTATGAATGGCCAACGTGCTGAGCCCGAAAAGCCGGGCGTAAACGCGGTTCAGCAACGGCTTGCAGAACGCTTACAGGAGTTTGGTCTGAGTCAAAACCTTGCCGGTTCACTTTCCCGTCGGCACAAAGGCGGCAAGCTGGAAGACGGCTGGAAACAGTCTCTAAAAATGCTCGTTGCGGGCCTGCGCACTCCGCACCAAGAGTGGCTGGACGAGGGTGGGGTGTACGCGTTGGTTGGCCCCACAGGCTCCGGCAAGACAACCACCATTGGCAAGCTTGCAGCGCGTTATGTGCTGAAACACGGAGCAGATTCTATCGCTCTGGTCACAACAGACCGTTACCGGGTGGCAGCACATGAGCAGCTTTTTGTGTTTGGTCGCATACTAAACGTTCCGGTTCGGGTTGTGGATGAAAGCAACACGCTTGATGATATTCTTGATGAGCTATCAGACCGCCACATGGTGCTGATCGACACTGCAGGTTTGACCAGTTCAGACAAGGGCTATCAGGAACAGTTGGCAGAGTTGGCGCGCAGCCATCATAAGGTTCGTACGCATTTGGTTGTTTCAGCCACCAGCCAACCACGCATTATGAAATCCGTCTGGCATTGCTATAAGATGGCAAGTCTTTCGGGCTGCGTGATGACAAAAATTGACGAAGCCCTAACTCTGGGCGAATCTTTGGGCTTTGTGATGGAAACCGGTTTGCCGGTGGCCTACTACACAGACGGGCAAAAAATCCCGGGAGATTTGCACCATGCTGAAGCGGTCCCGTTGGTGCGTTTGGCCGTTGAACGTTTGAAGATATCTCAGCAGCAAATGGCTGCAGAGCAAGTGCCCGATACGGAGCGCCCGCGAGAAACTGCATGAGGTCGTGAGGGCCTGAGTTGTATCCGGCTATGAACCATGTCCGGTTAAATCTGGCGAGAGATAATAAACAGTATGAGCAAAGCACATCCGGTACAGGTGATAGCGGTTTCCGGCGGCAAAGGCGGGGTCGGCAAGAGTAATATTTCGGTTAACCTTGGCATTGCACTGGCACAGAAAGGCAGGCGCGTGGTCCTGCTTGACGCCGACCTTGGTCTGGGAAACTTGGATGTGTTGCTCGGCGTTACCGCCAACCATACTTTGCAGGATGTTTTGGCAGGGGAGTGTGACCTCAGAGACGTTCTGGTGAACGGCCCCGGAGGCATCAAAATTGTTCCGGCTTCTTCCGGAACCCAGCGCATGACCCAGCTCAGCCCTATGGAACATGCAGGCCTGATCAACGCTTTTAGTGAGTTGGGCGACCAGATTGACGTGCTTATTGTGGATACAGCTGCTGGCATCTCCGAATCGGTTGTGAGCTTTTTGCGAGCCTCACAAGAACTACTTCTGGTAGTGTGCGATGAGCCAACCTCAATCACAGACGCCTACGCATTGATTAAACTGATGAACCGTGATTACGGCACCAATCGCTTCCGTATTCTTGCAAATCAAGTGGGAAGTGAGCAGGAAGGTCGTCATTTGTTCGAAAAACTGACCCGTGTTACCGAGCGATTTCTCGATGTGGCACTACAATACGTAGGTATGGTGCCTTACGACGAGGCTGTTAAAAAAGCGGTTCAGCGCCAGAAGGCTGTGCTGGATGCTTACCCTAGGGCCAAAGCCTCGGTTGCGATCAGGGCACTGGCAGAGAAAGTAGAAAGCTGGCCGCTGCCAACTTCTCCCCGCGGTCACCTGGAGTTTTTTGTGGAGCGGCTCGTCGAAGTCTGAAACGGATCCCGTCTAACAACACCGGATGCATGACATTGGCGAAAAATCTGGGAATTTACCACCAGACTGGCGTGAAAAGCCCCTCAGAACTAGTTGAGACTCACGCCCCTCTGGTTAAGAAAATTGCACTTCATCTTATGGCACGCTTACCGGCCTCGGTGCAGCTCGACGACCTTATGCAGGCGGGCATGATCGGGTTGCTGGAAGCGGCCCAACGCTACAGTTCAACCAAAGGCGCAACTTTTGAAACCTATGCAGGAATCCGCATACGCGGATCTATGGTCGATGAGATCCGCAAAGGCGACTGGGTGCCGCGCTCTGTTCACCGGAACGCCCGCCGGGTTGCCCGGGCAATCAAGGCTGTAGAAGATCGCGAGGGCCGCGAGGCGCAAGACTTTGAGGTGGCGGAAGAGCTCGATATGGAGCTTTCCGAATATCACGCCACTCTGGCTGACTCTAACAGCGGTCGACTTTTTAGCCTGGATGAGCTCAATGAATCCGGAGAGCTGCCGATAGAAGAGACAGAAGCCAGTGATAATCCGTTGGATGGTCTAACGTCTGACTCGTTTCGTAGCAATTTGGCTGCGGCTATCGAGCAGCTTCCCGAAAGGGAAAAACTTGTGTTGAGCCTTTATTATCAGGAAGAGCTGAACCTCAAGGAAATCGGTGCTGTGCTGGGAGTCAGTGAAAGCCGGGTCAGCCAAATACACAGTCAGGCAGCGTTAAGATTACGCGGCAGACTTTCCGAATGGCGCCTTGAGGAACACAACTAGAGTGTAGTATTTGGTAACCGGTGCTTTACAAGCGTGATAAAGACCAGACAATACATAGTTAAACCAGCGGCCTGCTACACTTTGAGTACATAGGCTAAACGAATTCCGGGTCTTACTAACTGGAGGTCCCTTTGGACAAGAACATGAAAATTCTCATTGTGGATGACTTCTCCACAATGCGGCGGATTATCAAAAACCTGCTCCGCGATCTGGGCTTCACCAATACTGATGAAGCAGATGACGGCAATACCGCTTTACCTATGCTTAAAAGCGGCAAATACGATTTTTTGGTGACAGATTGGAACATGCCCGGAATGTCCGGCTTTGATCTGCTCAAAGCGGTTCGGGCTGATGAGAACTTGAAAACCCTTCCAGTTTTGATGGTTACAGCCGAAGCCAAGCGCGACCAAATTGTGGCAGCAGCTCAGGCTGGGGTGAACGGTTACGTGGTAAAGCCTTTTACGGCAGCTGTTCTCAAAGAAAAAATCGAGAAGATTTTTGAACGTATCCAGTAACCGAAAATCGGATGGGTCGTATGAGCAATGACAAAAAGATCCACCGGGATCTTGAGCCAGAAGTGACCGAAAAGCTCCGGCAGCAGTCAGCAGAACTCGCCCAATGTGTTGAGAGCGGTGACTATGCTGGTGCCATGAACCTGATTAACCAGTTGAGCGAAGTCAGGGATCAGAGCCTTTATCGTGAAGTTGGAAGGCTAACACGGTCGCTGCATGAGGCAATCCGTAATTTCCAGATAGATCCCCGCAGTCCGGAACAGAAAGAAGTGCTGTCGTTGATGACAGATGCGTCCGACAGGCTGGCATACGTTGTTCAGATGACGAGTCAGGCTGCCAATCGCACTATGGATCTAGTTGAAGAAAGCATGCCAGTCGCCAACACATTGCGCGAAGACGCTTCTTCACTGAGAGAGGAGTGGCAACGGTTGGGCCGTCGCGAGATGCAGCCTGCCGAATTTCGCGAGCTGTATGGCCGGGTTGATGCTTTTTTTCTGAGTGTCACCAAGGACGCAGACACCCTCTACAACAATTTTTCAGAGATTCTGTTGGCGCAGGATTTTCAGGATTTGACCGGGCAGGTAATTCAGCGTGTGACTGCCTTGGTTAAAGAAGTTGAGGAGCAAATGCTCAGTTTGGTGGTCATGGCCAGCCACGTTGACCAACTTACCGGTACAGTGCATCAAATCGATAGTGAGGAAGTCTCTGCCGAACAAGGCGTAGGGCCTCAGATGAAAGCTGAAGAGCGTGAAGATGTTGTCTCGGGACAAAACGACGTAGACGATTTGTTGTCGAGTCTCGGTTTCTGAATATGAGAGGTTAGCCCATGGCGTTTGATGCCGATGATGAGATCCTGCAGGACTTCCTCGTAGAGGCCGGGGAAATTCTCGAGAAGCTTTCTGAGCAGCTTGTAGATCTTGAGCAACATCCTGATGACAGTGATCTGCTCAACGCTATATTCCGTGGGTTCCATACCGTAAAAGGCGGTGCTGGCTTCCTGCAACTGGAGGCGCTGGTTAACTGCTGCCACTCTGCGGAAAACGTGTTCGACATACTGCGCAACCACAAGCGGTCGGTGGACTCCGAGCTAATGGACGTTGTTCTGGAGGCTCTGGACTATGTAAATGCTATGTTCGATCAGGTGCGTAACGGTGAAGAGCTGACCCCCGCACCCGATGAGCTGATTGCCGCCTTGGATGCACTTGCACAGCCCCAAACCGAAGCTGCTGCGCCTGTCGCCGAAGAGCCTGACCCTGCTGAAAACCCAGTAGAAAGCGCTCAGGATGGCGGTGATATTACCGATGATGAATTCGAGCAGTTGCTCGATGCACTGCACGGCGATGCGCCTGTTTCGGCTCCGGACAACAGCCCAGCGAGTGACGAGCATGCGGCCTCTGCGAATAGTGAGACTAACGATAGCGCCTCCGGCGATGACATCACCGATGATGAATTTGAAGCTTTGCTGGATGAGCTCCACGGCAAAGGCAAGTTTGTCGCAAAACCGGTTGAAAACGACAATGCCGAGGCCACAAGCGCTGATGCGCCGGACGCAGGTAATACCGGTGAGCTGATCACTGACGACGAATTTGAAAATCTCTTGGATGAGCTTCACGGCAAGGGCGGAAGCCCTACAGCCAGCGACTCTGATAAAGCACCAGTGAAGCCGCAGCCACCGCAGGCGAATGTCGAGCCCGCAAAAGCAGCGCCCAAGCCTGAAAAGAAACCCGAAGCAAAGCCAGCGGCTAAAGAGCCGGCTAAACAAGCCGCACCCCCGAGAGAAGCGCCTGCAGCGGAAACCACGGTTCGAGTCGATACCAAGCGGTTGGACGACATCATGAATATGGTGGGCGAGTTGGTGCTGGTTAGAAATCGGCTTCAGAGATTGGGCTCTGAGAGCGAAGACGAGCATATGCACAAGGCGGTTTCTAGCCTTGATGTCGTTACAACCGACCTTCAGGCCGCGGTGATGCAAACTCGCATGCAGCCGATCAAGAAAGTGTTTGGCCGCTTCCCGCGTGTTGTCCGCGACCTTGCCCGCAGTATGAAAAAAGAAGTGAACTTGGTCATGCATGGCGAGGATACGGATCTCGACAAGAACCTTGTTGAAGCCCTTTCCGATCCACTTGTGCATTTGGTTCGCAACTCTGTGGACCACGGGATCGAAGCGCCAGATGTGCGAGAGAAAGCTGGCAAGCCAAGGCAGGGGACGGTCACCCTCTCAGCGGAACAGGAAGGGGACCACATTCTTTTGTCCATCGATGATGATGGCGCCGGTATGGACCCGGAAGTTCTCCGTCGCAAAGCGGTAGAAAAAGGAATTTACGATCAAGATGCCGCTGATCGGTTAACTGATACAGAGTGTTTTAATCTGATTTTTGCCGCTGGTTTTTCAACCAAGGAACAAATTTCTGACGTTTCGGGCCGCGGCGTGGGCATGGATGTGGTGAAAACCAAAATCAACCAGCTCAACGGGCAGCTCAGCATTGTGTCAGCTTTGGGTAAAGGCTCTCGCATCATCATAAAAGTGCCCCTGACTCTGGCAATCATGCCAACCTTGATGATTAAGCTTGATGACCAGTCTTTTGCCCTGCCACTGGTAAATGTGGTGGAAATATTCCATTTGGATTTGACCCGCACCAACATTGTGGATGGGCGTGAGTGTATTGTTGTACGGGACAATGTGTTCCCGCTTTTCCACATAAAGCGTTGGTTGGTTAAAAGCTCTGTAGGCTCAGGCCGCCCGGAAAACGGGCACGTTGTCATTGTTGCCATGGGCACTCGCAAGGTTGGCTTTGTTGTAGACCAGTTAGTAGGTCAGGAAGAAGTGGTTATCAAACCGCTGGGACGCGGCCTGCAGGGAACGCCAGGTATGGCTGGTGCTACGATTACCGGTGACGGCCGTATAGCGCTCATTATTGATGTGCCTAGTCTTCTGCAGCAATACAGTTAAGGATGCTGTAGTGGCTGATGGCGCTTTCCACTGACTGGCTGAAGGCTCTATGGAACAAAGCACACTGCACACTGGTAGGAGAAATGGATGACGGTTTCTGTCCTGGTCGTTGACGACTCAGGCTTCTTCCGCAAGCGGCTGACGGAGATATTGACCTCGTCGGGGCAGATCCGCGTTGTGGGTGTGGCGGCCAACGGTCGGGAAGGTGTTGATCTGGCGGCATCACTGCGCCCGGATGTTATCACCATGGACTACGAAATGCCGATTATGGACGGCATTTCGGCTGTGCGGGAAATCATGCAAAAGCATCCTACTCCTGTGCTGATGTTTTCTTCGCTTACATACGAAGGCGCCAGAATAACACTGGATGCGCTGGAAGCTGGCGCCGTTGATTTTCTGCCGAAAAACTTCGAGGAAATTGCCAGAGATGGCAGCCAGCTGCAAAAAATCCTGATTGATCGCGTGCTGGATGTTGCCCGCAGTCGTCCGTCTGGTCGGTCGCAGCCCCCCGCACCACCGGCACCAGCATCTCCAAGGCCTACCTCGCCATCTGCACGCACACCCTTGGCTAAGCCTTCTACACCGGGCCGCCCCTTGGCATCTGGCCGTCAGTCTGCGCAACCACTCCCGGAAGAGCCCCCCAAACGGCCTGCGCGAAAAGGCCCCGCACGGCATTATGCCGTTGTGGCCATTGGCACCTCTACTGGCGGCCCAGTGGCGCTTCAACGTGTGCTGAGTGTGTTGCCAGCTAACTTCCCCTCGCCGATTGTGCTGGTTCAGCATATGCCCGCGAGCTTTACGCCAGCGTTTGCCGAACGTCTGAATAAACTTTGTAAGATAGAAGTCCGGCAAGCGGAAGACGGCGATAGTCTGCGCCCTGGTTTGGCATTGCTTGCGCCGGGTGGCAAACAGATGATGATCGAAAATCGCAGTGGCCAGCCCAGAGTTCGGATTTTGCCGGGGGACGAGAGGCTCAATTACCGGCCGTGTGTTGACGTTACCTTTGGCTCTCTCGCTCGGGCGTATCCTGGAAAAACCCTTGGTGTGATTCTTACCGGTATGGGCTCCGATGGCCGTGAGGGCTGTCGAATGATGAAACAAAGCGGTTCGCCTATTTGGTCGCAGGATGAAAAAACGTCGGTCATTTATGGCATGCCTATGGCCGTTGCAAAAGCTGGCCTAAGTGATGAAGTGTTGTCATTAGACGAAGTCGGCCCTCGATTGATTGAGGGCGTTTGCTAATGGATATTCTAAGCCTTCTCGGAGTGGTTTTGGCATTTGCCGCCATCCTTGGCGGCAATCTGCTTGAAGGCGGTGCACTGAGTTCACTGTTTAATGGCCCAGCTGCCATTATCGTAATTGGTGGCACCTTGGCTGCAACGATTCTTCAAACCTCTTGGCCGGTATTAAAACGAGCCTTTTCTCAGGTTCGGTGGGTGTTCGTTCCGCCGTATATCAGCATTGAAGATGGCATAGGCAAGGTGATCGACTGGAGCGTAAAGGCCCGCAAGCAGGGCTTGTTGGGGCTTGAGGGGCTGGCGGAAAACGAACCGGAAAACTTTGCTCGCAAAGGTCTGCAGCTGCTGGTAGATGGGGCTGAAACAGAGACCATTCGCAGCATTATGGAAATTGATTTGGATTGCCGGGAGCAGCACAATCTGGAGGCGGCGCGGGTGTTTGAGGCCATGGGTGGGTATTCACCCACAATTGGCATTATTGGCGCGGTCATGGGGCTGATTCAGGTAATGACCAATCTTGAAAACCCGGAGTCCCTCGGCAGCGGAATCGCGACGGCCTTTGTGGCAACTATCTACGGTGTGGCCTTGGCAAACCTGTTGTTTTTTCCGATTGCCAATAAACTGCGTGGGTTGGTTAAAGAGCGCTCAAGGTACGAAGACATGATGATCGATGGCCTAATCGCCATTGCGGAGGGTGAGAACCCTAAATCCATTGAATTGCGGCTGCGGGGCTTCCTGCAGTAGGCAAACCCGGTTCTTATTATGCGGCGTCGCAGGCAGCCTCAGGACGATTTGCACAACACAGAGCGTTGGCTGATTTCCTATGCGGATTTCATAACTCTGTTGTTTGCTTTTTTTGTGGTGATGTACTCGGTCTCTTCGGTAAATGAAGGTAAGTACAAGGTACTATCCGAGACCCTTACCGGTGTTTTTAACGCACCCCAGCGATCCTTTCAGCCTATCGAAGTCGGTGATCAACCTCCGCGCCCGGAGATTGCTGTCGAGGAGGACGTTATTCCTCCGGAGGTAACAGAGGCGCCAAGAAACCCGGAACAGGAAACGCCAGCACGTACTGAAGCTCTACGCACTATGGCAAACCAATTGGCCATGGAGTTTGACGAACTTATTGATCGCGGAGTGGTTACGCTTGAAACCAATGACCGTTGGCTTTCCCTCAACCTGCCAGACAGCCTGCTTTTTGGCAGTGGCAATGCTGAGCCACATTATGACGCGTTTGAGGTGATGGATAAGGTGGCGCGGGTTCTCAGAAACCGCGATAACGCAGTAAAGGTTGAAGGTTTCACCGATAACCAGCCCATTCGCACTCAGCGTTTTCCATCGAACTGGGAACTGTCTGCAGCCCGGGCGGCTGCCGTTGTACGTATGTTGGATATGGAAGGTATTGAGCCTGAGCGCATGGCAGCCGTTGGCTACGGCGAGCACCAGCCGCTGGCCCGCAACGACACAGAAGAAGGGCGTCGTCGTAACCGGCGTGTAGTGCTCTTGATATCTCGTGAGGCTAGCATCCGAGGCGTTATGCGCTAAGGTGTTTAACCGTCTTGTAATGTCTGGCACGGTTTCTGTATTACTCCATCAATATTCATTTAAGCGGCAACAGACTGCCGGTTCGTAACTCGTTCAAGTTGCATGGGAACTGGCCGATATATCTTGATACAAGGTGATTTTAGTGCGTCGCAATAACGTAGTTTCTGGAGTAAAAACGTGCGAATCTGGGCAGTAGCCAATCAGAAAGGTGGTGTGGGTAAAACTACCTCTGTGGTCACTTTGGGTGGCCTGTTGGCGGAGCGTGGCAAGCGCGTTCTGGTGGTCGATCTTGATCCTCATGGCTCTCTAACCAGTTGGTTTGGGTATGACCCAGATGCGCTCGCACACAGCGTTTTTGATCTGTTTCAGCATCAGGGCAAGGTGCCTGAGGGTCTTCCGGCTCAACTTATTACAGATACCAGTTGTCCCGGGCTAGCCCTGTTACCAGCGAGCACGGCGCTCGCAACCTTGGAGCGCCGAATGGTTGGAGTTGAAGGTATGGGCCTAATTATTTCCCGGGCTCTTACCCAGCTTTGGGACGATTTTGACTACGTACTTCTTGATAACACGCCCTCGCTGGGTGTTTTGATGGTCAATGCGTTGGCAGCAGCACAGCATCTTGTTGTTCCCGTACAGACCGAGTTCCTCGCCATCAAAGGGCTTGAGCGAATGCTGCACACTCTGCAGATGATCATGCGCTCCCAGAAGAACCAATTGCCTTATACCATCGTGCCTACCATGTTTGACCGGCGCACTCAGGCTTCGGTAAAGAGCTTAAATCAGCTGCGTAAAACCTATCAGGACAACCTGTGGAAGTTCGCGGTGCCGGTGGATACAAAGTTTCGTGACGCCAGTCAGGCTGGAGTTATTCCATCGCAGCTGGATGCGCAAACCCACGGTGTTCGGGCGTACCGGCACCTGTTGGATGATTTGTTAACACGAACCGGTGCGATGAAGGAGCGTCAGCATGGCTGACGAAAAATTGACAAAGCTGGCCGACCCGACCACGGCCATTGCCAGTTATCTGGACGAGTTGCTGCATACGGCAACGGACACCGCTTTGCGTGAGGAACTTGTAGAGCCCAAACCGGTTCCAGCTCGAAAGCCCGTGGCTACACCCAAACCGGTAATTGCACCCAAACCGGTGATGGCGCCTAAACCCGAACCTGCGCCTCTGGTAAAGGCCGCGCCGCAATCCGTAAAGGTTCGGGAGTCTGTTGCAGTAGCGACTTCCACACCGAAACTGACGCCAGAACCAGCGCGAGATGAGCCTGCACTGCGCCCGGAGTGGTCAGAGCGACCGTTTGAGTGTTTAATTTTTACCGTCGCCGGTTTACAGCTTGCGGTTCCGCTTGTTCTGTTAGGCGCTATTCACCGGATTGAAGAAGATATTCGGCCCATTCCCGGTAGTCCCCGCTGGTATATGGGTATCCGAGTAGGCTCGGAACAGAACTTGAGGGTTGTCGATACCGCAGAATGGATAATGTCTGGAAGAGTGCCAGCCAATGCCCGCGAGAACTACCGGTTTGTTATTCGCTTGGATAACAGCGAATGGGGGCTAGCCTGTGATGATGTAGCCCAGTCGTTTACTCTAAGCCCAGACGATGTGCGCTGGCGCACGGCTCGCAGCAAGCGGCCTTGGTTGGCAGGAACAGTGATTGAGCAGATGTGTGCTCTGGTTGATGTGCGCACCATGGCAGATTTGCTAGTACGTGCAGAACGGGAGCATCATCTAGATTTGAACTGACCGGCTGGCCCGGTTACGGAATGAAACCGTGCTGTACTGGCACGGTTTGTGCCCTTAACTATAGTATTGGGCACTGATGATGTTTTTTTGACGATCAGGTTGCCCGCCGGGCAGCCGAATAGGAGATACAGGCTATGGCAGCCCCAAGCGGACAGCAAAATCAGGCCCATGATGATCAGGTCTTGCAGTATGTGACCTTCCGACTGGATAACGAGACTTACGGTCTGAACGTTATGCAGATTCAGGAAGTACTAAGGTACACGGAGATTGCACCCGTGCCGGGGGCTCCAGATTACGTGCTCGGTATTATCAATTTGCGTGGCAATGTGGTGACGGTTATCGATACCCGCCGCAGGTTCGGATTGGCGGATGCCGATATTACAGATGCCACCCGAATTGTCGTGATGGAATCTGCCGATCAGGTGATGGGTATTCTGGTGGATTCCGTGGCCGAAGTCGTGTACCTCAAGGCCAGCGAGATTGAGACTGCGCCCAATGTGGGCAACGAAGAAAGCGCCAAATTTATCCAAGGTGTGTGCAACAAGGATGGTGAACTGATCATATTGGTCGAGTTCGACAAAATGCTGACAGACCACGAATGGGCTGAAATCGCAGGGCTATAGACCGGAGCCATACCGGCCAAGCCTGATGATGGACGCCTCCCGTGGCAAATAACCGGAGACGTCCATTATGTTTACTGAAATTCCTTCCTATCTTCCCTGGGTACTGACTGCCACAGCGATTTCGTTGGTTTTTGCACAGGGTATTATGCTCGGGCGTCAGAACAGACAGCTGAGAGCCATGCTCAAGGATCGATGCGATACCCTTGGCAGGGAGTTGCATGCCACCGCCAGCGGTAGCATGGGCGTAGGCCAGCGGCTTGTGGTGTGCGAGCGGCAACTGCATGAGCTGCGGACCACTCTAGACGAGATGCGCCAGAATGATCCTTTGCGTATTTCTTATGATGAAGCCTCGCGGCTGGTTGATCTTGGGGCAGATATAGACGATCTTATGAATACGTGTGGAATATCCCGTCCCGAGGCCGAGCTGGTATCAGCGCTGAAAAAACGTCAGGCGGCCTAATATTACGCTGCTATGGACGTTAATGGATGAAGAAAGTTTACTCAAGGGGCCGTGAGGCCCTTCTTGCTGTATCCCGCAATGATTATGTTACTGGCTCGGACCTGATTCCCTCCATAACCGGGCACTCTATCCCCCGAGAAGAAACCGTTGCCCATATCTTGTCAATCATGCCCGAGGTTATGCCAGCGGATGTTGTGATGCATGTGGGAGGCGGCTCTGGCTACCTCGCTGCTGTGTTGTCGCAGCTCGCTCAGCGGGTTATCTATATTGAACAAAACCAGAATGTTGCGGAAGCGGCGAGAGAGCGGTTTTTCCGGCTGGGAATAAATAATGTAGATGTTCTGGCGCAATCGGCCGAGAGTCAATTTGAGCTCGATCAGCCGTGTGATTTTGTGTTGTGCACGACCTTCATGGCTGAGCGCGATGCGTTAAAGCGATATCTTTGTGAAGGCGGCAATTTGATTTGCCTTGAAGGCAAGGCCGGACCTGTGCCAAGCATGGCGATGTACGTGAAGCGTGCCGATAAACTTGAACGGGTGCGCACGCTGGGTTGGGTAGACTTTAATCGCAACTCGGAGCAAATCCTGATCGATTTGGGCATGATAGATGAACACGCTCTGGCAAAAGCTAAGGCCGAGGCGGCACTAGAAAACTGCCGCGTGTTGGATGTCTTGCGCCGTAGCCTGAACATTGAAGAAATCGAGCTTTATCGCTCGCTAGCGCAACAGCGAGGGATGGTCTTTGCTGACGCCGACGAGCTGTTGCCAGCTTTGAAAGATGAGCTGTTTCGTCGCTTCTCGCGCACCTTTCTGGATTTGTCCCGAATCATTCCTGTGGCACAGGCGAACGGCAAGGTGACGTTTGTTACCGATGACCCGGATGCTCGCACAGATCAGCTGGAACGCATGAGCCCTAACCACACCATAGAGTGCTGGCTGGTTACGCCCACTGACTTCCGAAGAATCTGGTCAGCGCTGGATTTATCCGCCAAAGGCAACCGGTTTGCCGCAGATCAGGCTGTCTTATCTACCCCCGGTGCCGGCAGTGGTGGCAAGCGTGATAACTCTCTAGGTCAGGAAACCGGAACCGATCATGTAAGCCCCTATCTGGTATCTGTATACGAGGCAATTCTGCTGGATGCAGTGAGTGAAAAAGCGAGCGACATTCACATAGAACAGTACGGTGAGCGCATACGGATTCGTTTGCGGGTAGATGGCGATCTGCGGGATTTGGTTCAGTATCAACTCACGCCCCGGGAGCTCAGAGGCGTTATTAACGTTATAAAGTTACGTGCTGAGCTTAATATTGCCGAGCGTAGGTTGCCTCAGGGTGGGCGCTCGCGCTTGCAACTTGGCGATATCGCTTATGATCTGCGAGTGCAGACCCAGCCGTCACTTCACGGCGAGCATGCGGTTATCCGTTTGTTACCCCAAACTGGCCGCGCCATGACCATTGCCGAACTGGGCATGTCGCCGATGATTGGTGCGCATTATGAGCGCCTTCTGGATAACCCGGCGGGTCTTGTACTGGTTGTTGGGCCTACCGGCTCGGGCAAGTCCACCACGCTGTATGCCGGGCTGCAGACGCTTGCAGACGACGGTCGCCGTAAGGTTATTACGGTGGAAGATCCCATCGAATATTCCATCGATAACGTGCAGCAAACGCCGGTACGAAGTGATATTGGCTTTAACTTTGCCGATGCCATGCGAGCGTTCGTGCGTCAGGACCCGGATATCATTATGGTCGGCGAGATTCGTGATAAAGAAACGGCTTTGGAAGCGATCCGCGCATCCCAGACTGGTCACGTTGTGCTTTCCACGTTGCACAGTAACGATGCAGTGGACTCCCTGCAACGACTGTACGATTTGGGTATTCACCCCAATTCTATTGCCGGTGAGCTATTGGCGGTAATTGCCCAGCGGCTTGCCAAGCGAATCTGCAAGCATTGCCGCAAGCCAGCCAAGCCAGACCCTGTAATACTTGAGGAACTTTTTCCCAATGGAGCTCCGGATAATTTCCAGTGCTTCGAAGGTACCGGCTGCGATAAGTGCGGCGGTCGTGGAACCCGGGGCAGGGTAGCCATTGTGGAATACATGGAGGTGGACTCCGATATCCGCAATGCAATATCAAGCCAACCGCCGGTAGGAGAGTTGCGTTGGCGGGCACTGGATTCTGGCTTGGTAACCATGCGCGACAGTGCGTTGGACCACGTGATTGAGGGTGTTATTCCCATGTCTGAACTGCCACGTATTCTGCCTCAGGAACGTATGGCACCTGAAGTTCGCGGCGGCCGTAGGAGTGCGTTATGAGTGCAGGAAGTCAGCAAAAGAAGGCTGCACAGCGAGAGCCGGCTGAGGTTATTTTCCGCGAAGAACTGGAAAGAATAGCCGCCATGGATCTCGGGCCGGTTCCGCCGGGCTGGCGTATGTCGCCACGAGCGGTTGAGAAGTTTGTTCTGGGTGATGACAGTTTAGGTGTTGAGTGCAAGTTTGTGGCGGACCGCGCCATGGTTACCCGAATTATCATTTCCTTATGCACCAGCCGGGGCTGCTTGTTGGTTGGCGAACCGGGCACAGCTAAGTCTTGGCTCTCCGAGTTGCTTACAGCTGCTATTTCGGGTGATTCCACTCTGGCTTTGCAAGGCGGGGCTGTTACCGACGTTCGGCAACTCCTGTACGGTTGGAACGAGTCAATACTTGCCGCCAAAGGGCCTTGCTTTGATGCTTTGGTGCCGAGCCCGCTCATGCGCGGCATGATGGAAGGCCGCTTGGTGCGGTTTGAGGAAATTGCCCGCTGCCCGCAGGCCCTGCAGGATGCAATCCTGTCGGTTTTGTCCGATCGAGTTGTGGTAATCCCGGAAATCCCCGACGACGAGGGCGTAGTATTGGCCCGGGAGGGGTTTAACCTGATTGCCACTTCCAATAGCGTGGATGCTGGCGTTAACGAGATGAGTGCTGCTCTCAAGCGCCGTCTGGACTTCGAAGAAATTCGGCCGATTAAGAATCTGCCGGACGAAATAGGCGTTGTTGTAAGGGAAGTGAACAAAGCGAACAAACGTGCAGGCATCCGTGTGGACTTGGACGAGGCTGTGATAGAGGTTCTGGTAACCATGTTTCACGAGTTGCGCAACGGCCAGACCATGGATGGCCGAAGCACTGACCGTTTAGCAGGTGCTGCACTTTCCACCGCCGAGGCTGTATCAGTAGCCCATGCAGCGAGCCTGAATGCTTGGTATTACGGCGATGGCAGAATGACCATTGAGCAACTGATGCATCATATCGTTGGCTCAGCCCTAAAAGACCATCCAGACGACCGCCGCCGTCTCAAACATTACTTTGAAACCGCAATCGCGCCTCGCAAGGGAGACGTTTGGGCGCAAGTATGGGCGCAGCGTTCACTCATCCACTGAAGACGCTGGTGTGTCCCGGCCGGCGTCTTCGGGCGTGCGGCCGCGTATGTGGAAGGCGAAGGCAAGAATCTCCGCAATAACCCTGTATAAGTTTTCTGGTATTTCGTCGTTTAGGGACAAACGCGCAAGAATGCCTGCTAGCTCGGCGTTCTCATACAGGGGGACATTGTGTTCTCTGGCTATTCGGATAATCTCATCGGCCAGCTCATAAGTGCCTGTTGCCGTTATGGTGGGAGCTTTTTCGCCGTCGTATTTCAAGGCAACGGCGGCACTGCTGGACGGTTGGTTTTGGTTTTTTTCTTTCATGCGCGGGTGTCCACCAGTCTGTGCTCCAACTTTGTCGCAGGGTAAGATGGCGTGCCACGCCTGCACTCCAGATCGGTTACTTCCAGTCCCAACTCCACCAAGCTTCGTCTCAGTAGCGGTAGTTCCTCGTAAACCTGCTTTAAGGTTTCCTGTTTTTCCGCCCACACCCGCGCACTAACCTCCTGCTGACGCAAGGAAACCTCAAAGTTCAACGCTCCGGCCAACTCCAGATCAATGGTGAGATTCAGGCGCCATTCGCTGATGGCTGCCCGTTTTTCGTTACGATCCTTGGCTGAAGGTTCTTCTTTATACTGTTCCATGCGCAGCTGTGCCAGCTTGGGCTCGTTTTGGGGGGTCACCCAAGGTAAGTCCATAATCATAGTTGAAACCGGAGCTGGTGCGTCGCCGCCAGCGCCTCTTGCTGTGAGTATTTGGCTGTGGAGCTGGTTGACGGTGATCCGGTTCAACATACCCGCTAACATTCGCAAGGTCTGGCCTACCGATGTGGGCTCTGAGCCGCTGCCAGATGGCGGTGGTGCCGTCAACTGGGGGAATTGCAAGGGTGCCTGCATCAGGCCGGGGCTTGCTAATGGTGTAAGACGGTTGAATAGGGTTGCCGGGTTGCCACCTTGCTCAGCCAGAAGCCCGGTTACCATTCGGCCTAGGGCAAGCTTCAGATCGGGCAGTGTAGAAGAGGGAGTTTGAGTTAAGCGGGATTCGGCAAACACTCCGCTTTCGGCTATCCACTGTCGGATTTGCTGTACGCTGTTGTTTTGGCTGCCTGCGCCGGGCGTCAGGGTACTACTGGCCGGAAGCCTTGCCAGTAGGGTTTCTAGAGCTTGGCGTGCCGCCTCCGGTAGCGGTTGTAAACCTCGGGCTGTGGGTAATTGGCCGGGTGTCAGTTCTGGAATCACGCCCTTGTTGAGTGCCGTCATTAGCTTTGCCAAGCCGCTATCGATGTTCTGCTGCCAGGGCATACGCTGTGCTAACGCCCGGGAAATAGCAGCCTCCGGCGTTGCCGCCAGTTTACCCATGAGTTGCAGTTCGTTGCCCGCGCGCATCACTTTTACCCAGTCGCCGGGTGTTAGCTCCGTGGCGCCGATGGCGGCATTTACTTGAAGCGGCTTTCCCCTTATATCCAATAGCACTTCTGCATTGCGGCTGCCCTGCCGGTTAATGACTTCTGCCACACGTGCCAGAATGGTCTCCCGGTTTGCAAGCTGGATTTGGTCCAGTTGCTGGCGGGCAGACAGGGCCAGGGTTTCGCGGCCCGGCTGATTGGCGCCATTGACTTGTGGCGACCTGAGAGCAACCGGAGCCGGAGGATTAGGAGACTGTTGGCCGTTGGGTAGTTTCATCGCTGCTGACTTGATTCCAGACAAGAGTATTCTGCAAACGCTTTCGCTATAATACGCCGCGCTGGCAACTATTGTCGTGAATACACCCGATGCGATCTGCGCATCGTCCTGATTACGGGGCCCTGATGTCCGAGCCGTTACTACAGGCCGTTAACCTACAGTGTGAGCGGGACAAGCGGATACTTTTCCGCGAATTATCCTTCTCCATACTGCCCGGTACGGTCACCCGTGTCGAGGGGCCAAATGGCTCGGGGAAAACCACTCTGCTGAGAATGCTGGCAGGCTTGAATGATGCCTGGACAGGCGAGCTGAATTGGTGCGGCTCACCAATTGCAAATCAGCGTGAAGTATTTCTGCGGAACATGCTTTATCTTGGGCATCGCCCTGGAATCAAACCTCTTCTTACTCCTATGGAAAATCTTCGAGCATTGATGGCGGGCAGAAGGCCTGTGTCTGATGCGGTTTTGAGTCAGGCGCTTCAGGGAACGGGCCTTGCCGGCTTTGAAGGTGTCCCTTGCCGTAATTTGTCGGCCGGTCAGCAGCGCAGAGTTGCGTTGGCAAGGCTGTTGATTGCAGACGAACCTCTTTGGTTGCTCGATGAAGTATTTACCGCCATTGATGCCGATGGTGTAGTAGCGCTAGAAACTTTATTACAACAACGGGCCGCCGAAGGTGGTGCCGTGTTGGTTACCACCCACCATGACCTGGCACTGCCGGGCATGCAACGGCTGACCCTTGGCGCGGGAGGTGTAACCGATGAACGCTGAAGTTCGCCCTATTGTCCCGCTTGCCAGTAGCAGTGTTGGTGCACTGGCTGCTATGAAAGGTGTTTTCTCGCGGGATATGAAAGTAGCATTCCGGCAGCGTCAGGATCTGTTAAACCCACTTTTGTTTTTTATTATGGTTGTGACCCTGTTTCCTCTCGGCGTCAGCCCGGAAGCCTCATTTTTGCGTGAAGCTGGAGCCGGAATTCTCTGGGTAGCGGCGTTGCTCTCGGTACTCTTGTCGTTGGATCATTTGTTCCGTCACGATTTTGATGACGGCACACTCGAGCAGCTTGTGCTCCAGCCGCAGCCCCTGTTTTTGTTGATTTTGGCAAAGACCATGGCGCACTGGATGTTAACAGGCCTGCCTTTGGTCATATTGACCCCCGTTCTTGGTGTAATGGTGCATCTGGACGGGAACTCTATCGCTGTTTTATGTCTAACGCTGCTGATTGGTACACCGGTACTGAGTTTAATAGGTGCCATTGGTGCTGCTTTGACTCTTGGGTTGCGTTCGGCAGGTGTGCTCTTGTCCCTACTGATCATTCCGCTGTACATTCCTGTGCTGATATTTGGCACAGGCACCGTTGCAGCAGCAGTGGAGGGCGCATCTGTTGGTGCTTATCTGGCTCTGATGGGGGCTTTCCTGGTGTTGGCGCTGACACTGGCGCCGTTTGCAGCGGCAGCAGCATTGAGAATCAGCTTGTCGAACGGTTAAAACAAGGTAAACGGTAAGGCGGTGACCATCTGATGTGGCAATTTTTTCATAAACTGGGCTCCCCAAAATGGTTTTTCGGGATATCCACCCGGTTCATGCCTTGGCTATTGATGAGCGGCATACTGCTGCTGATGGCTGGAGTTGTTTGGGGGCTGGCATTTGCACCCAAAGACTACCTGCAGGGCAATAGCTACCGGATTATTTTTATTCATGTTCCTACGGCGTTTATGGCGCAGTCGGTTTACATCATGATGGCGTCTGCGGCTCTGGTTACTCTGGTTTGGCGCATGAAGCTGGCCGATGTATTCGTTAAAGCGGTTACGCCAGTAGGGTTGGTTTTAACGTTTTTGGCACTTTTTACCGGCGCGGTTTGGGGCAAGCCAACCTGGGGTACTTGGTGGATTTGGGATGCCCGGCTTACCTCCATGCTGATACTGCTGTTTCTTTATGGTGGTGTTATCGCGTTGGATCGTGCCATTAATGACGAGAAGTCTGCCGCCCGCGCAGTCGCGGTGCTTGTGCTTGTTGGGGTAGTGAATATCCCGATTATCAAGTACTCCGTTGAGTGGTGGAATACACTGCATCAGCCCGCAACGTTCAAGCTTACTGAAAAACCATCCATGCCGGCTGAAATGTGGGTGCCATTGTTGCTTTCGGTGTTGGGCCTTTATCTGATTTTTGGCTGGCTTGCGTGTATTCGTATGCAGACAGAAATTTTGTCCCGGGAGCAACGCACCCGCTGGGTAAAAGAATTCGTAATGAAAGGTAAGGTGTGAACCATGGCATTTGATTCCTTTGCGGCATTTGTATCAATGGAAGGTCATGGCCCCTATGTGTGGGCTTGTTACGCTGTGTTTTTTGTACTGATGATTGTGCTGATGGCCGGATCGGTGCGCAGTAGGGACGCAACTATCGAATCCTGCCGTCGCCGTTATGAGCTTCAGGCCGAAAAGAGTACAGTGGCGGCGGCGCCCACAACTTCTGCGTCCTTTGCACGCGTAAATGTTTCCCAAGACTGACTGACAGGTAAGCACATGCACCCGATCCGTAAAAAGCGGCTGACCATCGTTCTGTTTCTGCTGGTAGGCCTTTCTGTTGCAGTGGGACTTACAGCTTATGCGCTGCGCCAGAATATCAACCTGTTTTATGACCCCAGCCAAATTTCTGCCGGTGAGGCACCGGTTGACGTGCGAATCCGCGCAGGTGGTATGGTCGAAGAAGGTTCTGTGGTGCGTGACCCTGAAAGCCTAAAAGTCGAATTTCTAGTGACAGACTATAGTGCCTCGGTACCAGTTGAATACGTCGGTATCCTGCCGGATCTGTTTGCGGAAGGGCAGGGCATTGTCGCCATGGGCAGACTCAACAATGAGGGGCGGTTCGTGGCCGATCAGGTTTTGGCTAAACATGATGAAAACTACATGCCTCCAGAAGTTGCCGGTGCCTTAGAGAAAGCATCACAAGCCGAGACGAAGTCCGCCGCTGAAAACGCCAAGCCTGCAACTTACTGAACACAAAACACCCAATAGCCTGACTCCTGGAGAGCTTTGATGTATCCCGAACTCGGACAGCTTGCACTGATACTCGCGCTGTTGCTGGCAGTGCTTCTTTCGGTAGTGCCACTGGTTGGCTCACTCACTGGCCGGGACAATCTTCAGGCGTTTGCACGGCCTTTAACCACCGGGATGTTTGTGTTTGTCGGGCTGGCGTTTGCTGTGCTGACCCACGCGTTTTTAACGGATGATTTTTCGGTAGCCTACGTTGCCAACAACAGCAACAGCATGCTGCCTTGGTACTACAAGTTCAGTGCTGTGTGGGGTGGCCATGAGGGCTCCCTTTTGCTCTGGATTCTGATGCTCACTGGTTGGACCATGGCCGTTGCTATTTTCAGCCGTCGCTTGCCATCTGTAATGATTTCGCAAGTGTTGTCGGTTCTCGGCATGATTAGCGTTGGCTTCATGCTATTTATTGTTATTACCTCTAACCCCTTCGACCGCTTACTGCCCAACGTACCGGCAGATGGGGCAGACTTGAACCCACTGTTGCAGGATTTTGGGCTGATAGTGCATCCGCCTATGCTTTACATGGGCTATGTCGGCTTTGCTGTGGCTTTCGCGTTTGCCATTGCGGCCTTGATCAACGGTCGCCTTGATGCCGCATGGGCGAGATGGTCTCGCCCCTGGACCACCGTCGCCTGGGCGTTTCTATCTATCGGCATCGCCCTTGGAAGCTGGTGGGCTTACTACGAGCTTGGCTGGGGTGGCTGGTGGTTCTGGGATCCTGTAGAAAATGCTTCTCTGCTCCCATGGTTGTCGGGTACCGCATTGATGCATTCGCTCGCAGTCACCGAAAAGCGCGGTGTTTTCAAGAGCTGGACGGTACTCTTGGCGATTGTCACCTTTTCCTTGAGTTTGCTGGGTACCTTTCTAGTTCGATCCGGCGTGCTTACTTCGGTTCATGCTTTTGCGTCTGACCCGGAGCGGGGTACCTTTCTTCTGGCGTTGCTGGCAATAACCATTCTGGCCAGTCTGATGCTTTATGCGTTCAGGGCGCCTGTGGTTCACGTGCGCTCCCGCTACGGCTCTCTGTCGCGGGAGATATTCCTGCTGTTAAACAACGTACTGCTGGTTTCCGCAACGCTACTGGTCGCGGTAGGTACTCTGTACCCGCTGGTTCTTGATTTCTTTGAGCTGGGCAAAATCTCTATTGGCGAGCCGTTCTTCAATCTTACTTTTAGCCCGCTGGCTGTGGCGACCGGCCTTTTGCTTGGTGTTGGTACTTTCTCCCGCTGGAAGAAAACAGATGGCGGCTGGCTTGCTCGTAAGCTGTTGTGGCCATTGGCGGTTAGTGTATTGATCAGTACGGCGGTTATGGTTGCGTATGGTGGCTTCAAACCATGGGCCTTCCTTGGCGTGTTCACTGCGGTTTGGGTAACCACCGCAACTTTCTGGGATTTGTGGGATAAGTCTTCGTCCAAAAAGGGACGAGTTCACGGCTTGAAGCGCCAGTCTCGCAGTTACTACGGTATGGTTCTTGGCCATCTTGGTCTGGCTATTACCATGGCAGGCGCTACCGTTGTGTCGAACTATGGCATAGAGCGCGATGTGCGCATGGTGCCTGGCGATGTTGCAACGGTTGGTGACTACCAGTTCCGGTTTGTAGACATTGGCGAGCGCCGCGGCCAGAACTTTACTGCTCAATACGGCAGTTTTGATGTAATGCTTGACGGCAAACTCGTTGCTGATCTTCATCCTGAAAAGCGTCAATATGCCGTTGGCATGAGTGTTATGACGGAAGCGGATATTGATGCAGGACTGTTCCGGGACATCTTCGTTGCAGTCGGTGAGCGTATTTCAGATAACGCTTGGGCTATCCGCTTACAGTATAAACCGCTAATACGTTGGCTTTGGTTAGGTGCGCTGTTTATGGCGGCCGGTGGCTTCTTGGCTATATCTGATCGGCGTTATCGTATTCGTGAGCGAGATGTTGAACGTTCAGCAGCTGCGTCGCCGGAGCAAGCCGGTACCCAGCGCACGGCCGGAGCAATTTCATGAAGCGCTTTCTTCTGTTCCTGCCGTTGTTGGCGGCTATCATAGTGGGCGTTGTTCTATTCGCCGGTATTGGTAAAGATCCCACCAAGCTGGATTCCGCATTAATAGGGAAGCCGGTCCCCGCGTTCAGCCTGCGGGATCTGAAACAACCGGAAACCACGCTCGATGAAGCCGTGTTTCGCGGGGAAATCACCTTACTGAACGTTTGGGGTACTTGGTGTCCGTCCTGCCGAGACGAGCATGACGATCTCATGTGGCTGGCCCGGGAAAAGAAGGTGTCGATTATCGGTTTGAACTATAAGGACAACCGCGACGATGCTTTGGTTTGGCTAGATCGGTTGGGCGACCCGTATAGCAAGGTGATATACGACCCCAAAGGCACACTGGGCTTCGATTTGGGTGTGTACGGAGCCCCGGAAACATTTGTTATAGATGCCTCTGGCGTTGTGCGTTATCGCCATGTGGGCGTGGTAAACGGCGACGTTTGGGAACGGGTGCTATTGCCGGTGATCAATGACGCACGGGAGAATGGTTGATGCTGCGCATTCTTTGTTTTGTTGTGGCAACTGTGGCATCCAGCATGACCTTTGCGGATGTATCTGCGGTTTATGGTTTTGATGATCGAAGCGAAGAACAGCGCTACCAGAACTTAATTGCAGAATTGCGTTGTCCCAAATGCCAAAACCAGAACATTGCGGATTCGAACTCACCTATATCGAAAGATATGAGAAATGCTGTTTATCAAATGATGCTGGAAGGCGCCAGTGATCAAGAGATTGTCGATTCTCTGGTGGGGCGCTTTGGCGAGTTTGTGAAGTATAAGCCCGATTTGGACAGCCGCACCTTTATGCTCTGGGCAACACCTGCAATAGCAGTTCTGGGCGGCCTTATTGTGGTTGTAGGGATTGTTGTTCGCTCTCGACGGACCGGCACGGCAGCGCCAACACTCAGTGCTGAGGAGCAGGCCCGGATAGATAAGATGCTTGCGGAAAAGAATCGTAACGGTAGCGCCTGATTTCTACACCGTGCCCCTTGACCTTTACATAGTGCAAACCGCTGGCTTCGTAGACATGCGTACCGCTTTATTCATTTTGAACCTGTGATGATATCTCCATGACCCAAACTTTCTGGATTGCCGCAACGGTATTGATCATTCTTGCCTTGGCATTTGTACTTTACCCTGTGATGTTTCACCGTCAGGCCTCCCGGGAGCAAACGGATCTCAGAAACCAGAACTTGGTGGCCTATCGAAGCCGAATGGCCGAACTGGAAAAGGAGCACCAAGCCGGAATTATTGATGAGGAAACTTACCGGCAGCTGAGAGACGAACTTGCGGGAGCCATGCTCGATGACGTTCCCGAGAACGAAGCACCAGCAAAGAGCGTTCCCGGGCGTAAAGCTGCTATGGCCGTGGGCCTAATATCAATACTTTTGCTTCCTGCGGCAACGGTTCTGCTCTATGAGGAGTGGGGCGCGATGGACAGTGTGGAATCCTTTGTTGCTATGCAGGAGCTTGGCAGCTCAGACGAAGCCCGTGCAGCACAGATGAACCAGCTCACGGAGCAATTGCGTGCGCGGCTGGAGGCCAGCCCTGATAATCCGGACGGCTGGGCTATGCTGGGCCAGACTTACATGCGCTTGAAACGTTATGACGACGCAGCTTGGGCGTTCCGGCAGCTGGCGGATAGTGTTAAATCTGATGACGGTTCCCGGGCTGTCGCTCTGGGATTATCTGCGCAGGCGCAGTTTTTCCGCTCTCAGGGCGCCATGACTGAGAAAGTAACCTCTACCATTGAAGAAGCGCTCGCGCTGAACCCCGATGAGGTCAACTCGCTGGGGCTGTTGGGTATTCATGCGTTCAGTCAAGGAAGCTATCGCGAAGCGATCCAATACTGGGAGCGCATCCAAACGGTTGCGCCAGATCACCCGCAACTGGCTTCCATTCAGGGAGGAATACAAGAAGCCTATACTCGCCTTGGGGAGCAGCCGCCGGCTGAACAACCCGCTTTTGCCGCTCCGGATGACAGCGCAGGCAACTTGGGCGTATCTGTGAGAGTGAGTTTGGATGACGCATTCAAACAAGATATCCCTGAAGACACTACTCTATTTATCTTTGCTCGCGCGGCCAATGTGCAAAGCGGGCCGCCTTTAGCCGTTGTGAGGTTGACCGCGAGCGCCTTGCCCATCGACATTCGCCTGAACGATAGCCATGCAATGGCGCCGCAAGCTGTGATATCCGGAGCGGAGCAAGTGGTTGTAACGGCCCGCTTGACGCTCTCAGGCAACATCAATGCACAACCGGGGGACTGGCAGGGTAGTACAGACTTACCTCTTGCAGTGTCTGAAGATCAGGGTTCGGCGGTAGACCTCGTGATTGACCAGCAATTGACTGGCAACTAAGTCGAAACGGACTCGATGAGCCGCTTGCTGTTGGCTCACCTAGCCGAAAACAAATCTTCGGAAATCTTCAAGCTGGTGTTGCCAACCCCGCGCTTATACGGAAAGGTTGCTGGGGTAGAGGGGCGGCAGGCCAGCTTCGGAAGATGCTTTGAGTGTCTGTTTACGTATGTGCCTGAGAGCATTCGCCAGACCTGTTCCATCCCAATGCTTGCTGCTGTTGTCTCTATCCGATGGACCCCGGCTGAACAGATGCGCTTGCAGGGCGCTGAGCTCCAACTCCAAATCGGGGGCCGGAATGACCCGAAACACATCTTCTGTCGAGCCGAAGTGATGGCCGGGCCAGCGTAAATTAGACCAGCGTACAAATAATCCGGGCGTAGTGGCATCGCCGTTTTTGGCTGCGCTCAACAACTGCTCAAACACGTCTTGTTCGTTCGCACCTTCCGAAGAAACCGTTTGATCTGAGCCATCAGCAGCCATTTTGCGGCTACGCCACCAAGCCAGCATGGTGACAACCCATATGCCTGCCAGTGCAAAGCTGGTCCATTGCCAGAATCGACTAATAGTGGGAATCGGGTTGTTGCCCGAGACTCCGTCGCTACTGGTTGTTGGCGGTGTGTTTTGGCCACTGCTTGAGGCCCCTGTAGCTGAGCCTTCCGAGACGGCAACGTTAAGGGTTTGTGCCGGGATGATCGCAACTTTTTGGCTGTCGGATTCCGTGTCCCACCAAGGGATTCGAATGGCCGGGAGTGTCAGCTTACCGGCATTCACCGGAACTAGGGCGCTGGTTTGTGTGAGTGTGGACGTGATGCCATCCGGGCCTACATTCGTGTTGCGCTGAGGCTCTTCAGGGTAACTGCGAAGCCCGTCGGGCACCGAATCTGGCAATGGCGGCAGCGCTTCCGAAGGCAACCCTGTTGCTTGCAGGCTAAGGGTGCGGGTGAGGTTGTCCCCAGTGTTCAGGTTCAAGGTTGCGGGCATTCCAGCCTCCGCAAGAGTGAGACTGCTTGCCGGCAGCCAAGTTGTGCCGGTGAACTCTGCAGGCACCTCTTTTACTGGCACCTCAAACAAGTCTGCACTGTCTCTGAGAAAACGGAGTGAGCCGTCAGTATTTCTGGCTTGCCCTTCAAAGCGGATGGGAGGGAGGTTTAATACGCCGGGCTTTTGGGGAAACAAGGCATAACGCCGTTCCACAACCCGGTAGCGCACGCCATCGCGTTCAGTAGCAAACTCGCGTTGTTTGCCCAGAGTTTCAATGATGGCGTTGGGGTGTTGCGGGTCGGAAAGTTCACCGCGAATAAGGTTGCCCCGGAAGAACAACCGAACTGTCAGGATCAGTTGCTCCTGTACATAGACTTCGGCTTTGTCGGTCGTCAACTCAATAAAGCTGTCTCGATTGCTACCAGACTGGTCCGGAGGGGTGCCGTCAACAACCTCAATGGTCACCGGTTTGGACACGGAATCCTTGAAGATCAGGGCGGGGATGGTCAGCTTCCCGGTTGATTTTGGCGCAAGTTGGTAGGTCCAAGTTATTTCTCCCACCATCTCGCCATTTACAGTGGTAACGCTGTAGCGCTGGTTGCGGGCCAGTATTTCAAAGTCAGGTTCTACTTTCTCGATGTCCGGGGACGGCAGGCTCGATAAATCAAAGTCGAATAGGTTGCTCAGATTGATATCAATCTTGGTGCTGCCTTTGATAGTAAAGGTGAGCACCTCGCCTTCATAAAGACGGTTTCTGTCTGGCTCCGCTGAGAGTTCCCCGGCCTGTGCCGAGAGCCCTAGTACCATAAAAATCGCCAGCCAAATTGTTGGAATGATCAGCCGTTTTACCATGGTGTATCGCCCTCATCGGATGGTGTCTGGCGCTCCTGATATTGTTGCAGGAATTTGCGCTGTAAAAGCCCGCCCGGATTATCTGGTATCCGTCGAAGCGATTGCTCCTGACTCTGGGTCAGGGGCGTTTCAGATATGGGAGCTGGGGCTTGTGCCTGCGTCTCGTCATCGCTGGGCTCGTCCCCCATGGCTTGAGCACTTGTCTCGCCATTTTCTTGGGTGTCGTCCGGCTCCTGCTCGCCAGATTGTTCCTGTGTATCGTTTTGCTCTTGTGTCTGGTCGCCGTTCGGGGACTGCTCAGACTCCTGATTCGAGTTTTGAGATTGATCTTGGTTCTGGCTATCACCGGATGAATCCGAAGGACTCCCTTGCTGCTGACCATCGCCGTCGCTCTCTCCGTCACCTTCACCTTCACTACCGCTATCATTCTGGCTTGAATCTGAAGAGTTCTCGTCGGCTTCGCCCTGACTGGATTGTTCCTGTTGGTTGAGCAGGTCTTGCACAAGCTTTCGGTTTACACGGGCATCGTCCATGTCAGGAGCTTGGTCCAGAGCGCTGTCGTAAGCTTTTATTGCCTCTTCCAGCTTTCCGGCACGGGCTAGGGCATTACCGCGGTTGTAGTCCGCGACAGGTGTATTTGCTTTGGAGAAGGCTTTGGCGGCTTCTTCATAACGCTCGGCTTTGTAAAGTGCCGAGCCTCGCCATTCCGGGGATTTCAGGGTGTTAGCTGCGGCTTCAGGGTCTTCACGGATTAACTGTGGGGCTCGCTGGTCTTCCCGTTGCCAAAGGCTGTCCCAATCCATGGCAGCGGCTGGCTGCGGTATGGCTGGCATCAGTATCAACGCCAATGCGGTGAAGGCTCCGCGACGCCACCCCAAGAGCAGCAAAGGAAGTGCCAGCCATAACAGCCAATAACCGTCGTCTTGCCAACGATTTATGGTGAGCCCGGTGTCGGTGTCCTGCCACTCGTCCGATTCGATGGGGCCCAGATTTAAGGCGGCTATGTCGCTGTCATCCAGTGTTAATTCATGACTGGTGCCGCCGGTGGTTCGTGCAAGCTCCGCGAGCTTATCCGGGTCGGTGCGGGTTATGACAACATTGCCGTTTTCCCTAATAAACCCGCGCCGGGCAAGGGGAATGGGGCCGCCACTGGGAGTGCCTGCGGCGAGCGTGCTAAGGGTAAAACCGGTGCCCTCGAGTGCGCTTTGGATAGGCTCCTGATATTGATCTGCAACGCCATCGCTGATCAACAAAATGCGGCCTTGCCCGGGAGCGCCTTGTTCCAGAAGCGCACGGGCTCTGCTAATTGCGAGGTCTGCACGGTTGCCTTGAACCGGCATAATGACAGGCTCGAGTACGTTAAGCATGCCGGTCAGGGTATTGCTATCGTCGGTTAGGGGTGTCACAACGTGGGCATCCCCGGAGTACACCACCAATCCGGTAAGGCTGCCTTCGCGCACAGCCAGAATGTCGCGAATTTTGCGTTTCGCACGAGTTAGACGATCTGGCTCCAGATCCGTTGCCAACATGGACAGCGACAGGTCTAGCACGATCACCAAGCCGTCCCCCGGCTTTTTAAGTGGCGTTGGTGCCTCGCGCCAGGCTGGCCCCGCGAGAGCCACTGCCAGAATCACCACTGCGCTGATTGCGGGTACAAGTTTTGATCCGCGCTTATCAGCAGCTCCGCCATACCGGCGAATGACCGGCGACAAAAATCGCTCAGGAATGAATCCGGACCAACCACTGTCGCCGGAGCTTTTGTGTTTTAACACTCGGTAAAGCACCGGTATAAGGAGCAATAATAGAAGCCAAAGCGGGCGGATAAAGTGGAAGTCAGCCATGAGTTACGCTTCCCCCCGATGGTCGGCCGATTTGCTGTTAGTGCTATGGCGCACCGGTGTTAGCGTGCTAGCCAAATGCCTGAACATAAAAATGCTCAGCCAGAGTGCCACGGCTATGCCTGCTGGCCAGAAGAACAGATCGGTAATGGGTCGGTAGGTTTTTCCATCCAGTTCAATGGGCTCAAGCTGGTTGATGGTTTCGTATATCAACTCCAGCTCTGGCAAGCTGCGGGCGCGAAAATACTCTCCGCCGGTTTGCTGCGCCATGCGTGTGAGCAGGTTTTCATCCAGATCTCTGGAGGGGTTTACCCGGCGGGAGCCCAGCAGGCCTCGACGAACCATAGAGTCGGCGCCAATACCGATGGTGTAGAGGCGTACACTGGCCGCGGCTGCTATTTCTGTCGCTTTGTCTGGCGATATTTCGCCAGCGGTGTTGGCTCCGTCTGTAAGCAGCACCACCACGCGTTGCTGTTGGGGCCTCTCTCTTAAACGCTTGGTGGCCAAACCGACCGCATCACCAATGGCCGTTGCCCGCCCAGCCATGCCAATACCCGATTCCTGAAGGAGTGTCTCTAGGGTTTGGAGATCAAAGGTTAGAGGAGCCTGAACATAGGGTTCCGTACCGAATAGAATGAGGCCGAGTCGGTCCCCCTCTCGGCGCGCAATGAATTCGTTGAGTACTTTTTTTACAGCCTGCAAACGATTAATGCTACGACCCTGAAGAATCATGTCTTGTTCTTCCATACTTGGGGAAATATCCACCACTAGCATGAGGTCGCGCCCGGACACCGGCATTTGAACTTGTTCCCCCACGTGCTGTGGCCGTGCAAGCGCCAATACCAGCAAACACCAGGCGAGCAAGAGCAGCAGCGTTTGCCAGCGCGGCACGCCATTGCCTTGACGGGTTACGCCGGGCAAATCCGAAAGCCAATGCCCAACCGGGAAAACCGGAGCGTCTACGGTGTGGGCGGCTGGCTTTTTCCACTGCAGAAGTAGAGGCACCAAAATCAGCAACAGTAGCCAGGGGTAGGCGAGGCTCAGCATTTTTGTGCCTCCAGCCAGATTCGGGCGAATTCTATAGCCTGAGCTGGCTCAGCTGTTGGGTGGGGCTGCCAGACACTGTTTACCAAAGCATGTACAACAGGTTGCTGGGCGATACGCTCATTCGGGAGATGCCGTAACAGATATGAGGCCCACTGCTCACCCGATAGTGCTTCCGGGTTTTCATGCGGGTAGCGCTCCCGTGCGGCACGTTTCAGCAGACCATTGATTTGCGTAAACCATTGGGGCTCTTTAGCCGCTGAGTTCTCTAGGATAGCCAGTTCGGCTCTAGCCTGCCTAAGCCAGCGATTTTTGAGATGACGACGGCGAAGTGCCCAAACCAGGATGGCCACGGCAGCAATCAGGGCAAGGGCGAGAACCCACCAACCCGGAGCTGGCGGCCAGAAACCTCCGGTTTGTGGCAGGTGGATATCCCTAAGCTGGCTCAGTGGGTCGTTGGGCATCATCCGATTCGCCCTCCCGGCCCGAGTATGGCTTTTAGGCTTACCGCTGGTGCTTCTTGGGTTGAAACGTTTGTGGCCCATATGCCGGACAAGCGAAAGCACTCTGCAAGCCTGGCCTCATGTTGATCGATTTTGTCCTGCCAGGCTTTTTGAAAGCTGGTATTCGAGGCATCAAACCATACCGGGCCTTCGCTTCCCGCAATGGCAAAGCGGCCGCTGTGCGGCAGTTCCTGTTCCAGAGGATCAACAACTCTAAGAGCGCTAACACTATTGTGTCGCGCCAGAGCGCCAAGCAATGACGGCGTGTTCTCCGAGATATTCAAAAAGTCGCTGATCACAAAAATCCGGCTACCGGTGTGGGCAACGCGCCGGGCTTCTGCCAAAGCTGTATCTAGCGTAGTTTCGGATGCGGAGCTGTCTGGCGAACTGCGCTGTTGGCTGGCGAGGGTATCTAGCAGCCGGAGTACGGATTTTTTCCGCCGCGCCGGGCGCTGTACGCTTAATGTGTTGCCATTAAATACAATGCCGCCCACCTGATCTCCGGCAGAGAGCGCGAGCCAAGCCAAGATGGCGGCAAGCTGCGCGCAGCGCACCTGTTTGAAGGCTCCGGTACTGGCAAAAAAGAGCGTAGGGCCGAGATCGCAAAGGAGTAAAACCGGGCGTTCGCGCTCTTCTTCGTAAAGCTTGGTGTGAGGTGCTTGTCGCCGGGCGGTAACTCGCCAGTCGATGCTGCGGATATCATCCCCGGGCTGGTACAAGCGCACCTCCGCAAACGCCATACCTCGCCCACGCTGTGAAGAATGCTGCAGCCCTGCCTGCCTTGCTCGTGCTGGCCGTGCTGAGGGCAGCTTCAGTGCGCGGGCATCAGCCTGCAGGCGAATGAGAGCTTGCAGGCTTACGCAGGTTATTGCGTCACTGGCACTTACATCCATGGCCAGCCTCAGGCGCTCACAGGCACGCGCTCAATCAAGCGCTGTATTACCGTGTCGGCCGTTATGCCTTCCGCCTCGGCTTCGAAGGTCAGAAGGATTCGGTGCCTGAGCACATCGAAGGCGACCGCACGCACATCATCTGGTGTTACATAATCCCGGCCGCTGAGCCATGCAATGGCACGGGCACAGCGGTCAAGGGCAATCGTGCCTCGCGGACTGGCTCCAAACGCTGTCCAGCGCGCTAGTTCGGGGTTGATAGTACCGTCGAGAGCACCCGGATCTCTGGTTGCCAGCACCAGTGCAAGCAGATATTGCTCAACCGACTCCGCCATATAAATATCGGCGGCTTGAGCACGAGCTTCGAAAACCTGATCGGCAGTCAGTCGAACTTCAGCCGCTGGCTGCCCTTGGCGATAGTCATTTCTGGCTAAGTGAAGAATGGCCTGCTCCGCTTGGGCCGAGGGGTAGCCAATCACTACGTGCATCAGGAATCGATCAAGCTGGGCTTCCGGCAGAGGGTAGGTGCCCTCCTGTTCTATGGGATTTTGGGTGGCCATTACCATGAACAAGCGATCAAGCGGGAAGGTGCGCATCCCAACACTGACTTGGCGTTCGCCCATGGCCTCAAGTAAGGCAGACTGTACCTTGGCCGGAGCGCGGTTGATTTCATCCGCCAGAACCAAATTGTGGAAAATCGGCCCGCGCTGGAACTCGAAGAGCCCGGTTTCCGCGCGGTAAATTTCGCTGCCCGTAACGTCTGATGGCAATAGATCCGGGGTGAACTGAATGCGATGGAAATCACCAGTCAGGTGATCCGCTAGAGCCTTGATGGCAGTAGTTTTAGCAAGACCCGGCGCTCCTTCTACCAGCAGATGCCCATCAGCCAGCAAAGCAATGAGAAGGCGGTCAACCAGCTTTTCTTGCCCTATGATCCTTTTGGCTAACTGTACCCGTAGTTCACCGAACGTATGCTGTAACGACATAGGAAGTGATTGCTCTCGTGCGTAAGTAGTTGCCGCAGTTTTGGTGTCTGACCGGCAAAAATCAAGGGTTTGACTATGCTTATCTCACGATATCCCTATTACGTTTATTTCACACTAACTGAGGTCGCCCATGAATGCGCTGACAATGGCTAGCAAAGATCAGTTTTTCGAGCGTTTGGCTGATGAGTTTTCCAGAAAAATAGCCAAAGCCGAAGCCGGAAAAATCAGCGAATTTGCAAAACAGCATTACGCGCACATTCCGTTAGAAGAACTGGTGAGTCGGCGGTTTTCCGATACATACGGTGCTGTGTTGGCTGCTTGGCAATTTATGCAAAAGCGCGCCAGTGAAGAAACGCCTGTATCCGTGTTTAACCCGGAGTTGGAAAGTGATGGCTGGCAATCTACCCACACGGTGGTGTTTATTCTGCACCCGAACATCCCGTTCCTGATTGACTCACTGCGAATAGCGATCAATCAGCAGGAAATCGGTACCCACTCTATCCAGCACTCCATACTGCAAGTAGAGCGTGATAAACAAGGCAAACTGAAAAAGTTGCTGCCTACAAAGAAAGACCAGTCTGCTTCCTCCTATGAAGCGTTCATTGTTTTGGAAATAGACAAACACAGCAATCCCGAAGACCTTCGCCGTATTGAACAGACCCTGCAAACGGTGTTGCACGAAGTGCGAATTGCCGTGGCTGATTTCCCGGTGGTTACCGATAAAGTAAACGAAATCATCAAAGAGCTGGATGCAAACACTGTGGGTGCCGACAGTGCGCAAAAGGAAGAGGCAAAAGCCTTCCTCGGCTGGCTGGTGCGCGATCACTTTACTTTTCTTGGTTATGACGAGTACGACTTCGTAAAAGACAAAGCGGGATTGTCCGCCTGCCGGGTTGAGAATTCCGAGCTGGGCATATTGCGGGTAAATAACGAACGTCCTGACCGGGTTCGCTTGGATGAGTTGCCCCAGCGCACGCGAAACGAGATGACCCGTGCCGAAGATGTTTTAATCTTTGCGAAATCCGCCCAGCGTTCGAGAGTCCACCGGCCCGCGTACCCGGACTACATAGCCGTTAAAAAGTTCAACAAAAAGGGCGAAGTGGTTGGTGAGCGACGGTTCTTGGGCTTGTACACCGCCCGCGCCTATAACGAGCGCCCTGATGAAATTCCGCTACTCCGGCGCAAGTTTGAAAATGTGATAACACGCTCCGGTTTTTTGCGTGAAGATTATGCCGGTAAGGAGCTGGAACAGATTCTTACCCTCTACCCCCGGGATGAGCTATTCCAAATAGAAGAGGGCGAGTTACTGAAAGTCGCCAAAAATATCCTGTACATACAGGAGCGGCGCCGCATTGAACTGTTCATGCGCGAAGACGTTTACGGTCAGTTTGTTACCTGCCTCGCTTTCTTTCCGAGAGATATCTACAACACCGAGCTTCGTCTGAAGGTTGAAAAGGTGCTTATGGATAGCCTTGAAGCTGAGGACATTGAATTTGTTACTCATTTCTCGGAATCTGCACTGGCTCGAGTTCAGTTCACCATTCGTGTGCCACAAGTTGAAAACCGCACTTTGCCAATTGCGGAAATCCGGCAAAAAGTCATCGAAATGGCTCAGTCCTGGCGTGACGGCCTCTCGGGCGCACTCACCGAAGCCTGTGGCGAAGAGCAGGGTAACGAGTTGTACCGGAACTGGGCCAGCGGTTTTCCGGCAAGCTATTCAGAAGCCTTCTCCCCGCGCCGTGCTGCTATCGATTTAGAACACATCTCCGCATCGGCCGTTAACAACGACTTGAAGATGAGCTTCTACCGGGCATTAGAGGAAGATGAGAGCACGCTGCATTTCAAGCTGTTCTACCCGGATCAGCCGTTACCGTTGTCTGACGTTATGCCCATCTTTGATAACTTGGGATTCCGAGTGTTGGGCGAGCACCCATTTGAAGTTATCGATCGCAACAATAAAACCGTGTGGATTCACGATTTCACGCTTTACGCCCATGGCGGGACGGTCATTGATATTCACCGTATTCGGCCAATATTCGAAGAACTGTTCCATCGGGTTTGGTACGGCGAAGCAGAAAATGATGCGTTTAACCGGATGCTCATAACCTCGTATATGAGCTGGCGGGAGATTGCGCTGCTGCGAACCTATGCACGCTATATGCGCCAGATTCGCTTTTCGAACAGCCAAACGTTTATCTCAAACACATTGGTAAATCACGTTGAGCTTACTCGAATCCTGTTGGAGTACTTCGAAGTACGATTTAACCCCGACCGTTTTCAAAGTATGGGTAAGTGTGAGGCTGCACAGCAAAAGCTAGAGATTGAGTTCAATACCGGGTTGGAAGAGGTTTCGAACCTCAGTGAAGACCGTGTTTTGCGCCTTTATTTGGAGTTGATGCAGGCTACATTACGGACAAACTATTACCAAGTGGACGACGCTGGCGGGCCAAAACCTTATATCAGCGTGAAGTTTGACCCTTCCAAGATTCCGGACATGCCGCTGCCGCTGCCTGTTTACGAAATCTTCGTGTATTCACCACGAGTGGAGGGTGTTCACCTGCGCGGCGGTAAAGTTGCGCGAGGCGGCCTGCGTTGGTCAGATCGTTTCGAAGATTATCGAACAGAAGTATTAGGGTTGGTGAAAGCCCAACAAGTTAAGAACGCGGTCATTGTGCCGGTAGGGGCAAAGGGTGGCTTCGTTGCCAAGCGACTGCCGGATTCCTCTGATCGTGAAGCCTTCCAAGCGGAAGGTGTTGCGGCCTACAAAACGTTTATCCGTGGCTTGCTCGATATTACCGATAACTTGGTGGATGCTGGCATTCAGCCGCCTGAGCGTGTTGTACGCCATGATTCGGATGATCATTACTTGGTGGTCGCGGCGGACAAAGGCACAGCTACGTTCTCTGATATTGCCAATGGTCTGGCAGCGGAATATGGCTTCTGGATGGGGGATGCTTTTGCCTCTGGCGGCAGTAATGGCTACGACCACAAGAAGATGGGTATTACCGCCTCCGGTGCTTGGGTTTCTGTTGAGCGACACTTTCGTGAAGTGGGTATCAATCCGGCGGTTGATGAGTTTACCGCCATTGGTATCGGCGATATGGCTGGCGATGTTTTTGGGAACGGTCTATTGAGCTCGGAGAAAACCAAGCTGGTAGCTGCGTTTAACCACATTCATATATTTGTAGATCCGTCGCCAGATGCAGCCAAGAGTTACAAAGAGCGCAAGCGGCTGTTCGAAATGCCCCGCTCAGCCTGGACAGACTACGACGAGAAGCTGATCTCCAAAGGCGGCGGTGTATTCAGCCGCAGCGCAAAGTCCATACCCGTTAGCGCGGAAATGAAGAAACTGCTCGGCATCAACTCGGATCGGGTGCCCCCGAACATGCTTATCTCCCATATCCTGAAGGCTCAGGTCGATTTGCTTTGGGTGGGTGGCATAGGCACCTACATTAAAAGCAGTAGTGAGTCGCACAGTGATGTGGGCGACAAGGCCAACGACGGTGTGAGGATCAACGGTGGCGATTTGGGCTGCACCATAGTCGGTGAGGGTGGAAATCTGGGTATGACCCAACTTGGCCGCATCGAATACGCACTAAAAGGCGGGCGCCTGAATACCGACTTTATTGATAACTCCGGTGGTGTCGATTGCTCGGACCACGAAGTTAACATGAAGATACTGCTCAACCGCAGCGTTGCCATGGGCGATCTAACCGCCAAGCAGCGGAACGTTATGCTGGAGGACATGACCAGCGATGTATCTGCGCTTGTGCTCAAGAACAACTATCGGCAAACCCAGGCAATCAGTATTGCCAATGAGGACGCAGCTGCGCGCCTTGAAGAATATCGCCGATTGATGAATACCTTTGAAAGCGAAGGCAAACTAAACAGGGCGCTGGAATTCCTGCCGGACGACGAAGCGCTGAACGAGCGCAAGTTGAACAAGCAGGGGCTTACCCGGCCAGAGCTGGCGGTCATGATTGCCTACGTGAAAGGTGATTTGAAGCAAACGCTCATTGACAGCAGCTTGCCGGACATTCCAATACTTGCCCGAGAGATGTACAAGGTATTCCCCCGCGAGTTAACCCAGAAGTTTTCGAAAGAGCTTGGAGAACACCAGCTACGGCGGGAGATTATTGCCACGCAGATTGCAAACGATATGGTCAACCACATGGGTATTACCTTTGTGGAGCGCCTGAGCCAGTCTACCGGCGCCGATGCGGCAACCATAGCCTTGGCTTGGTTGATTGCCAGAGACGTGTTTCGGATTGACTGCTGGTGGGACAAGATCGAAGATCTGGATTTCCACATTCCAGCTCAGTTGCAAATAGAGCTGATGGGCGACCTGATGCGCCTGATACGCAGATCTGTGCAATGGTTACTACGCAACCGCCGCGCGGAGCTGAGCATTGAAGGGCACATGGAGCGCTTTGCCGACAGTGTATGGGCCATAACGTCTGGCTTGCCAGACTACCTAGAGGGCCAAGCACGGGCAGAATGGGAAGAGCGCAACAAAGAACTGGAAAAAGCCGGGCTGCCTGCGGAGTTGGCCTCCGTATTGGCTGGTACAGGGTATCTCTACTCCTCGCTGGGTATTACCGAGGCCCAGAAGGCCACAGGTATGCCGCTGAAAACCGTTGCAAACCTTTACTACCAATTGGGCGACCTGCTTGATCTCAACTGGTTTGGCTCTACGATCGCGAGCCTCACGCCAGCTTCACATTGGCAGGCGCTGGCACGGGAGAGCTTCCGTGAAGACTTGGGCTGGCAACAAAGGGCACTAACTACAGGCGTATTGAATTTAGCGGAAAAGCCAGAGGACTTGCCGGAGTGTATAGAAAGCTGGAAACAACGGCATGAACACATGATCCAGCGCTGGAAGTCCATGCTGGCTGAGCTTAAAGGCGTAGGGGAACCGGAGTATGCGATGTTCTCGGTGGCACTGCGCGAGTTGCTGGATCTAGCGCAAAGCACGTTGCATCAGCCTCATAGCGAGTAGCCAGATGCGGCTTTTGACTTGATTCAGACAAACTGAGTATTGCGCTGAGGCCGTGATTCCCGTTCAATTGCGATCGGGAATCACTAAATGGAGTCTGTGAATGGGGCAACTTGACCACGTTCTTGAGAAAAACCGAGCTTGGGCCGAAGGCATCAAGGCCGATGATCCACAGTTTTTTCAACGCCTGTCGAACCAGCAGGCGCCGGAATATCTTTGGATTGGCTGTGCCGATAGCCGAGTGCCTGCCAACCAAATTGTTGATATGCCTCCGGGCGAGCTTTTTGTGCACCGGAACGTGGCCAACGTTGTAGTGCATACAGACTTCAACTGTCTTTCCGTTTTGCAGTTCGCCATAGAAGTGCTGAAGGTTAAGCATGTTCTTGTAGTTGGTCATTATGGCTGCGGGGGCATCAGAACGGCTTTGCGCAACGAGGGTTTTGGTCTTATCGGTAACTGGCTGAGACATGTGCAGGACGTTCGAGATCGCCATCAGTCCGTTCTGAGCAACTGTGAGAACGAACATGATCAAGCTGATCGACTGTGTGAACTGAATGTTATTGAGCAGGTTGGGCATGTATGCCAGAACAGCATTGTCCAAGAAGCCTGGAAACGCGGCCAGAGGTTGAATGTTCACGGCTTTGTATACGACTTGGCCGACGGCATACTCCGGGATATGGGTTTGTCTGCATCCAGCGCCGAAAGCTGGGAACAAGTTAAGCAGAACAGCATTGATGAGTTGATTGTGCGCCCTGTGCGCTCCGGCCGTCAGAAAAAAGCTTAGATTTCACTGCAAACGGCATCATCCAATCCATGAGTATATCTGGCTCCGGCCTACCTAATTCCCATCAGGTGCTGCTTAAAAACCAGCACCTGCTATCCGGCTCGCTGGCGCTTTTAGGTGTAGCATCGGCACATCTGCTGTCCGAACTTCCTCTCAGCGGCCTTGCCATGAGCGAACACGCAGGGGTTTTCCGTGCATTGGAGCGTCATGAGAGCTGGCAGGCCTGCTTTGGTTATGATGACCCCGCACTCACCGAAAACCGCTATGACACTCTGGTTGTTTTTTTACCCAAAGCCCGTGCGGAACTGGAAATGCGGCTTGCGCTGGCCCGCTCACTGGCAAAACCAAACGCACGCTTGCTTCTGATCGGTGAGAAAAAAGAGGGCATCGCAGGGGCCGTCAAACAATTGAAAGCAATTGCGCCGCAGGCATCAAAAGCAGACAGTGCGCGCCATTGTCAGGTTTGGTGTGCAGACGCGATTGAGTCAGCCTCCGGATTCCAGATTCAGGATTGGCTGGGCTGGAGCAAGGTTGAGTGTGCGGGGATAGCCCTTGAGGTTGCCGGTTTACCCGGCATTTTCAGCCGGAATGATTTGGACAAGGGTACCCAGATGTTGCTGGAGACTTTGGCAGAGTTCCCAGTTAAAGCTGACCGAGTACTCGATTTCGCCTGCGGTGCGGGTGTTATTGGTGCATGGGTACAAGCATGGCGGGCTGCCCGGGGGCTACCGGTTGTTGGAGTTGATGGTGTAGACGTTCAATCTCAGGCGGTTATTTGCGCACGAGAAACCTATCGCAGTAACAAGGCCGCTGGCTCCATTTTCGCTTCGGATGGCCTTGCGGGAATTGAGGGCTATTGGTCGGCTGTTATCAGCAACCCCCCGTTTCATAGCGGTGTAAAAACCGATACTTCAATGACCGAGCAGTTCCTGCAGGACGTGAAACGGCACCTGCTTCCGGGGGGCGAGTTGCGGTTGGTGGCCAATAGTTTTCTGCCATACGAGGCCTTGATTAAACGCCATATAGGGCGCGTGGAACGCTTGCACGAAGACGGGCGCTTCACTGTCTATCGAGCTTTTCGGGGCCAATAACGAAAAAAGCCCCTGGGGTAGAGGGGCAAAAGGTTGGCATCCGGAAAAACGGAGCTAACCGCGAAAGGATTTAAAGAAAACTCTCTTCCGATAGAGCTTCTTTAGAGTGAACAAAACGAACAATAGGGTTATTTTCTAGAGTAATCAGCCTAAAATGGCATCTTTTTAACGAATGCCTCTCTGGATGCCTGATATGACAACCGCAGTGCTGGAATATTCTGGTGGCAGCCTGACCCTGACTCGTCCCGGCACCAAGGATCCGAGCCTTCGCGCTTGGAGTGCCGCTGATGAATTGCTGCTACAGGAAGCCTTCGAGTATTTAAATGACTCGCCCGATTCGCGTGTTTTGGTGGTTGATGATCAGTACGGCGCGCTGACGCTGGGGTTATCCGTTTTTGCTCCCGAGGTAGTGGCTGACAGCGCCCAGCTTAGTTCTGCACTCGCGCAAAATGCGGCTTTAAACCCCGATTATGCGACACCAGCGCACGTCTTTAGCTGGCTGAATCCTCCAGTTGGCGCATATGATCTGGTTTTGCTGAAAATTCCCCGCGAAACGGACTATTTAGCATGGCTTCTGCGCTGGGCCGATGGCGTACTCAAGCCCAACGGAACGCTAATGGCTGCGGGCATGATCAAACATTTGCCCGATCGCAGCGTGGATGTGTTTGCCGGAGCGGTGACAGTTCAGGCAGTAAGCCGAGCGGTAAAAAAAGCGCGTTTGATAACCTGTGGTCGCGGTGAGACAAGGTTGGATGCATGGCCGGGGGTCTGGAAGGGCTACGAGTTGGAGGCCGAAGGTATGCGTATTGAAGCTATGCCTGCGGTGTTCGCCCGCGAGAAGCTGGACATTGGTACGCGGCTGATGCTGCCCCATCTCAAGCTTGCGCTTGAATCTTGCCAACCCGGGGCGCGTGTATTGGATCTCGCCTGCGGTAACGGCGTTCTCGGCCTGAGAGCTTTAGCGCAGCGGCCTGATATCGAAATGACCTTCAGCGACGTGTCCAGTCAGGCTGTTTTAAGCGCTCGTCACAATACCGGCGTTGCGTTCCCGGAAGCCCGGCCAGTTTTTCTGTATGCGGACGGTGTTGCCGATGGTGAGGGACCGTTCGAGCGTATTCTGCTAAACCCACCGTTCCACGAAGGTGGAGTGGTGGGAGATCATATTGCTTTGCGACTGTTTAAACAGGCCGCTCAGAATCTATCGAATACCGGCCGACTGATCATGGTGGGGAATCGACATTTGGGTTACCACAAAAGTCTGCGGCATTTTTTTCCGCAGGTCCGCCAGTTGGATGCCAATCCAAAGTTTGTTGTTTTTGAAGCTGGGCACTAGCAAATGCTAGCCCAGCTTACAGTGCTGGAGCAGGGCGGTCGTAACCCAATCGCGCCAAGGTATCGACAATGGTTTGGGTTTGACTGTCAATTTCAATGTTGACCTTCATGCCCTCAGCTATTTTGCCAAAGGTTGTGGCACGCAGGGTTTCAGGAATCAAGTGAACGTTGAACCGGCTGCCCTCTACTTCGCCAATGGTTAGGCTGGCACCGTTAATGGCAATATAGCCTTTCGGGAAGATATATCGAGCCCACGCGTCTGGCACTTCAAACCAGATAGTTACATTATTCTCGGGGCGAAATATCTCAATGACTTTTGCTGTGGTGTGGATGTGTCCCGAGAGAAGGTGGCCGCCAATTTCATCGCCTATTCGTGCAGCTCTTTCAAAGTTAACAGCGTGTCCCGGCTCCAAATCACCCAGTGTTGTGAGGCGAAGAGTTTCCTGCATGGCATCAAAAAACAGCGTGTTACCCGTTTGTCTGGTAACTGTCAGGCAGGTGCCATTGATAGCCACGGATGCACCAATGCTAACGCCCTCGGCGCTATTATCAGGCAAGCGAATCGCGAAGGTGCTTAACCCGGTCGCTGCGGTAACCTCTTCAACAACAGCTATACCCTGAACAATACCTGTGAACATAAGCAGACCTCATTAGAGAGCGGAGTGCAGCATAGGGAGGGAAGGATAGCGAGCGAGGTTGCTGTTGCCAAGCATAGGCGCTGGGAGATGTAGGGAAAACTGGACTCAAGATATGGGTAGTGCTGTCGATACCCTGTAGACACAAGGGCCTTGCGTGCTGAGGCTCTCTACCGATTTGGATGAATTTTCATGGCTCAGAATCAGAGCGCCGCACAGGCATTAGCAGGAACGGCTCAGGGGGCGGTTTTAAGGCCCGGGCGTGCGGCCGACCCTGTGCCTGCGGAAGCCGTAAAAGCGCCAAGTGACAATGATCCACGAGCTCCTTCAGCGGCATCCCCAGCAGAATCGCTGACAGCTAGCGATGGCGACACTGGTGAACATGCATCAGACAGCACCAGCGGGCCAGAACAAGCACCAAACGAAAACGCTAAGGAGTATGAGCATTCGGAGCCGGTGCAAGCGGAGTCCCGTCAGCGCAAGTTAAGGTTGATGCTGCGCCAATGCGACAGGGTATTGTTGATGGACTTCGAACTGTTGGCCATGAATGAGTGGCCGGATAACTTCAGTGTTGCGGCGGCGCGCCGAAGCCGGGATTTGTGGATTTTTAGCGCACTTGTAGCAGCTGTCGTTTTTCTCAGTGGTTTAACCGGCTTTGTGCCTGCCTGGCTTGCAGGTGGTGGTTTTGGTGCCTTTGTGATTATTTTGCTGTTAGGCGTACCGGTGGTTCGCCGTATTTATACTTCTGCGCCTTCCTATCTGGATTTGCTGCTCAAACGCCAACGCTTAATGCGTGATGCCAGAAAACACGCAGAACATCTTGAGGGCAAAGAAGGGTTGATCTGGCAATGCGCCCGCATGGCCGACTTTAACCCTGCGTTGAAAAGTGCACGGTTCAGTAGCCTGTTGCGCTTGTCGGAGCAGAAATCCCTGCCTCAGGCATTGTCCCGCCGGGACCATATAAGGCTTTACCTGATCTATTTGCTTGAAGCGGAGAAAGCTTATAGCAGGGTGCAAGCAGCATTCTTCGAAGGTAATCAGGAGGCAATTGACCAAGGTTGGCAAACGGTTGCGGCGGAGCCGGAGGAGAGAACTTGACATAAATGTGCTTCAAACGTATGTTTCAAACAGACGTTTGTTAGAGGCACTGAAAATAAAATGGCCCAGCCAGACACTGTTGACCGAATTCTTGATGCGGCAGAAGAACTCTTCGCTGAGCGCGGTTTTTCCGAGACTTCACTGCGCATGATTACCAGCAAGGCTAAAGTAAACCTTGCCGCTGTGAATTACCACTTTGGCTCTAAAAACGCGCTGATCCATGCTGTTTTTGGGCGCTTTCTCACGCCTTTCTCAGCCACCCTAGAAAGCGCATTTGATGAACTTGAAGCTCGCTGCGATGGCAGCCCTCCAACGCTGAACCAAACCCTTTGGGCGCTCACGGAAAGTGCAGTGCGCATGCCGCAGCGCAACGAAAAAGGTATCTCAATCTTCATGCGGTTGCTTGGTCTTGCGTACACCCAGTCGCAGGGGCATTTACGCAAATTTTTGGAGCAGGAGTACAGTGAGCCTTTCGCGCGTTTTATGCGTCTATTGAAAGAAGCAACGCCTCAACTTTCGGCCGTTGACCGATACTGGCGCATTCAGTTTATGCTGGGAGCCACGGCTTTCACCATGTCTAGCAGTGATGCCTTGCAAGACATACTGCGTAATAAGTTGGGCGTGGATACCACGGTTCAGGAAATCGCGGCACGTTTGGTGCCCTTCCTTGCAGCGGGGATGCAGGCTCAGGATACCTTGTTGGCTCCGCCCGCTGAAACCCACATCCCGGTTGCCTGAGCAAGACCCTCTCGGTTAGGCTTCCCTCTATACCTCGGAGGGAGCCATAAGCTTTGTGAGCCATCACAACCGTACTGTTTGTTCGATTGAAGTATGTCTGGATGACCAGACCCTTGCGCTGCTTGACGAAAATAGTAGGGTCATTGAGCGCTATGCCATTTCTACTGGTCTCAATGGCGCTGGTGAGCGCGACGGTAGTGGCTGCACTCCAAGGGGCAGGCACTACATACGCGCCATGATTGGCGCTGGGCTGCCCGCCAATACGGTTTTCCGCGCCCGTCGTCCTACCGGCGAAGTATACTCTCCCGAGCTGGCGGCCAATCACCCTAACCGAGACTGGATTCTGAGCCGTATTCTATGGCTTTGCGGGCTGGAATCTGGCAAAAATCGTGGTTCTGGCGTCGACACCTTCCGCCGTTTTATCTACATACACGGTACTCCGGATACCGAGCCGATGGGGCTTGCGCTTTCCCATGGTTGTATTCGTATGCGCAATTCGGATGTTATTGAGATATTCGACTGTGTCTGCACGGGTATGCCGGTTACTATTCGTTGAAACTAAATTAATAAGATTGACTAGAGGGTTCCGATGATCGGAGAAATGATGTCCACGCTTAATGGCTGGATCGAGAACTTCGGTGTGCTGTCTGAGGCATGGCGCGTAAGTATCGTGGTGTTTGCCTTGGTGCTTGGCACAGCGACGGTTGCCTATATTGCCAGTCATGTCATCGGTGCGCTGGAGCGCAAGTTTTCTGAAACCAATAATATCTGGGACGATGCTCTGCTACATGCCACCCGCGCGCCGGCCGTTGCCTTTGTATGGCTGCAAGGGATTTACTGGGCAGCCGAAGTGGCTCATCACTATTCGTCCGCAGAGATTTTCAAAGCGAATGGGACCTTACTGAAAGTCGGCTTCATTTTTATCTTCGTTTGGACCTTGCTCAGAATGGTCAAAGAAGTGGAGGGCATTCTTGTTTCTCCGGTAAAAATGAAAAAGCCCATGGATTTCACCACTGTCAATGCGATCAGTAAGCTTTTACGGGCCGTTGTGATCATTACGGCTGTGCTGATCAGCCTGCAATCATTGGGCTATAGCCTCTCAGGTGTGCTTGCCTTTGGTGGTGTGGGTGGTATTGCGGTGGGCTTTGCCGCTAAGGACCTATTGGCGAACTTTTTCGGTGGTTTCATCATTCATCTGGACCGGCCGTTTAAGGTCGGAGACTGGATTCGTTCACCGGATCGCAACATTGAAGGCACTGTGGAGCAAATCGGATGGCGGCTTACAACCATTCGGACCTTTGATAAGCGCCCCCTCTATGTACCAAACGCAACCTTCACGACTATTGCCGTAGAAAACCCTTCGCGAATGACAAATCGGCGTATCTCCGAGACCATTGGCATCCGGTACGCGGACGTCTCGCAAATGCAGGCGATTGTTGCAGACATACGCTCGATGCTCGAGGGGCACGACGACATCGATAGCGATCAAACCTTGATTGTTAACTTTTTGGCGTTCAATCATTCGTCACTGGATATTATGGTTTACGCCTTCACCAAAACCACTCAGTGGGTTAGGTATCACGAAGTAAAACAGGATGTGCTTCTAAAAATCAGCGACGTTATCGAAGGGCACGGTGGTGAAGTGGCGTTCCCGACACAAACCATACATTTTGGCGACGAGAACCGCTCTGAAGATGATGATGAGGAGCCTGATGTGGAATCCGAGTCTGGGGCGGCTCAAGGTGAAAAGGCAGATACCCCCCGAGCCTCGCGGAGTAAATCTCGGGCATCTCAAAATAAAGGAAGTGGCAGTAAGCGAGACCGCAGTCGCCGCCATGACACTCAGGCAGGTGATGAAGGCGAACAGTCACTGGACGCGGGAGATGGCGATTAATGTCTGATCTAAGCAGTGCTATCGGCATTATTGGCGGCACAGGGCTGACAACCCTCTCGGGCCTGAAAATCGCGGGAACCCGAACACTGGAAACTCCCTGGGGGGAGCCTTCCTCCGAGTTGGTCGAAGGCCACCTTGATGGACAGTCGGTTGTGTTTCTTTCCAGACATGGCAATCCGCATAGGATTCCACCTCATGAGGTGAATTACCGGGCAAATATACAAGCGCTCTACAATGTAGGCGTGCGCACGGTCGTTGGCGTGAATGCGGTGGGCGGTATACATCCAGAGATGGGCCCGGCCCGTGTGGTGATTCCCGATCAGATTATCGATTATACCTGGGGGAGGGCTGGCACCTTCTTTGAGGGGAATCTGGAGCAGGTAACCCACATAGACTTCACTTGGCCATACGATCAGGCTGCGCGGGATGTGTTGATGCATGCAGCAACGGCGCATGATGTGCCCCTTTCCGGGTTTGGCGTTTATGGCGCAACTCAGGGCCCAAGACTTGAAACGGCAGCTGAAATAAGGCGTATGGAGAGAGATGGGTGTGACTTGGTCGGCATGACCGGTATGCCTGAGGCTGCTCTGGCTGCAGAGCTGGGTATGCGGTATGTATGCTTGGGGCTGGTGGTGAACTGGGCCGCAGGCAAGTCAGACCACATTATCACCATGGAAGAAATAGAAGCGGCCATCGATCAAGGTATGTCTGGTGTAAAACGTATTCTTGAAGTTTCGATGGCCGGTCTCGGAGCGCTTAGGGTTTTGCCTCAATCTTCTTGAAGAACACAAGAACGCCGATGGTGGGGGAGTCGAGGAAGTGAATTTCTTCGCTCCGCATCCGGCGGGTTTCACGGATCCAGGTGAGTAGCTCAAGCGGTACTTCAGGTTTTAAAGTTGGCTCTGCACCTGCGGTATTATCTGCCGTGCCTTCTGTACCTGATGCAGCTACCGGGGCCGTTAAGCTGGCGGGTTCGCCGCTGGCGGCAACAGGGGGCAGCGCAACTTTTCCTTCCTGCCAGTGATTCAAGTGAACCGCAACGTGCAGATAGCGCTGCCTATCGACTGTAATGTGTCCTTCAATTTCCCTCTGGCCTGCTTGAGCTAGCCAATCCCCTATTTCAACACGCAGTGGTTGGCCTTTGTAATCCGGCGGGAAAGCTTGATACCAGCCTGCGGCCATAAGCACTCGGTATTTGCCGCTGTTTTCGAGCCGGTTGGCCGCGTAGCCAAGATGAAGCTGATTGCGACTTTCAAGTTTTAAAGAGGAGCTTGAGGTGCCATCGCGGGCAATACGATACAGGGTCTCGCTTGTATCTAACGGCGCTTCCACTTTGCGCGTAACCATGCGCTCGTTAACAGCGGCGGGGTCGATGATACGCTCTAGAATCACGAACTCAGCGCGGTAAAAGTCGTCTGGCGTCTGCTGGGCATGGCTCACTAACGGGGTGGCCGCCAGAAGGGCTGTCAGTAGTGTGTGTGCCAGTAGCCGGGTTAGGCGATTACCATCAGTCTGCAAGAGAGTGCTCCAGTTTTTTCAAGCCCTTATATTTCGGGCGATAATCAGGCAGTGGCCGCGCTCTGAGCGGGTAAAAGTTCGCCCAGCATCGCGGAAATGCCGTCGAGTTTACCACTGGTTGAGGTGTCCTTCAGCCGAAAACGGAAGCTGTTGGCACCTTCCAGACGATAGGTGTCTGGTGCGGATTGCATTTTCTTAACCAGCACAAGCGGATCCACCGGCGTGGAATTGCCAAATTCAAGGCGGCCCCACTCCTTGCCAGCGTCTACTTTTACTATGCCCAGAGCTTCTGCCTGCAGCCGAAGCTCTGTTTGCCGGACTAGGTTCTTAGCTGGCTCTGGTAATAATCCGAAGCGATCAATCATTTCAACCTGAAGTTCTTTTAATCCTTCGCGATCGCTGACGCTGGCAATGCGTTTGTAGAGCATGAGTCGGTTGTGTACATCGGGCAAATAGTCTTCCGGAATTACTGCAGGTATGCGCAAGTTCATTTCCGTGCCGTGGCTCAGGGGCAATTCGGCATTGGGAGTACGGCCCTCTCGAATGGCTTTTACGGCTTCGTCTAACAGTTGCATATATAGCGTGAAGCCGATGCTTTCGATCTGTCCACTTTGCTCGTCGCCCAGCAACTCGCCAGCGCCACGAATCTCTAGATCGTGGGTTGCCAGCATAAAGCCGGCGCCGAGGTCTTGAGCTTCGGAAATAGCTTCTAGCCGCTTTTTGGCATCCGCCGTTATGGCTTTTGGCGGAGGCGTCAGCAGGTAAGCGTAAGCCTGATGATGTGAGCGGCCTACTCGGCCACGGAGTTGATGCAGCTGCGCTAGGCCAAATTTGTCCGCGCGCTCGATAATAATGGTGTTGGCACTTGGGATGTCTATGCCGGTCTCGATGATGGTGGTGCACACCAGCACATTAAAGCGCTTGTGGTAGAAGTCCGACATGATGTCTTCAAGCTGTCTCTCCCGCATTTGGCCGTGGGCCACACCTACGCGGGCTTCCGGAACCAGTTGGCGAAGATCCTCCGCCGTTTTTTCGATGCTGGCCACATCGTTATGCAAAACATACACCTGGCCACCTCGCAGAACCTCACGCAATATTGCTTCTTTCACAAGCGCATCGTCGCGTTGGCGTACAAAGGTTTTAACCGAGAGCCTTCTGGCTGGAGGCGTGGCAATGATGGATAAGTCCCGAAGGTGACCCATGGCCATATTGAGGGTTCGCGGGATAGGCGTTGCCGTGAGGTTGAGCATATCCACCTCGGCCCGCAAGGCTTTGAGTTTTTCTTTCTGCCCCACACCAAACCGGTGTTCCTCGTCAATAATAACCAAGCCCAGATTCTTAAACTGAATATCGCCTTGCAGCAGTTTGTGAGTGCCAATCACAATGTCGGCTTTGCCACTCTCAATGGCTTCCAGAGCTTTATTTGTTTGGGTTGAGCTTCGGAAACGGCTCAATAGCTCGATATTAACCGGAGTATCCGAGAAGCGATCCCGGAAGGATTCATAATGCTGTTGGGCTAAAAGCGTTGTTGGCACCAGCACGGCGACCTGTTTCCCGGACCAGGTTGCCATGAAGGCGGCGCGCATAGCCACTTCGGTTTTACCAAAACCGACATCACCGCACACCAACCTATCCATGGGCTTTTCGTTAGTCATATCCTCGAAAACGGCTTCAATGGCTGCTTGTTGATCCGGCGTCTCCTCAAAGGGAAAACCTGCGGCAAACGCACGGTAAGCTTCTTTCGGGTCTTCAAAGGCAAACCCTTTGCGGGCCTCACGGCGGGCATATACGTCCAAAAGCTCGGCAGCTGTATCGCGGATTTTTTCCAGTGCCTTTTGCTTGGCAGTGCTCCAGCGTTCGGTGCCCAGTTTGTGCAACGGAGCGTGTTCGGTATCAGAGCCTGCATAGCGCGAGATGAGGTGCAGGCTAGATACGGGCACATAGAGTTTCGAGCCGCCTGCATATTCGAGCATCAAAAACTCACTGGCTTCCCCTTCAACGGCAATGGTTTCCAAACCCAAATAGCGGCCAACGCCGTGATCGATATGCACAACAGGAGAGCCCGTGCGCAACTCGGACAGATCGCGGTATCCATCATCATTAATTTCTGTCGGTTTGTCCCGGCGGCGGCGCTGCAAAACCCGCTCGCCAAACAGCGCTGTTTCGGTGATCAAAGCCACATTGTGCTCTGGCAACACTAGGCCTTGTTCCATCGGTGCGATGGTGATGCCCAGAGGAGCTGTTTTATCGGCTAGAAAGTCGTGCCAGCTTTCAAAGCCTTGCAGCTTGAGCTGATGCTCTCCGAGATTTTCAACCAAAGCTTCACGCCGCCCGGACGACTCTGCGCAGATAAGCACACGTCCCGAGAAGTCACTGATGAAACGTTTCAATCGGCCAGCAGGATCAGCGGCCCGAGCGTTCATGGCTATATCTGGAAGGGCGTTGCTGGGGCAATTTATGGCGCCGCTGCCCTCGGCTGTATCGGGTGTTGTGGTTACCCGAGGGAAGTGCTTGAGGTGGCCAAACAACTCGTCCTGCTGCAAGAACAGGCTTGCAGGCGGGAGGATCGGTCGATGCCGGTCGTGGCGGCGGTCTTCGAAGCGATTGCGGGTTTCAGTGTCAAAGTGCGTGATGGCTTCGTTCAGTCCAGCCGCCGTGAAAACATGGGTTGTGCCGGGCAAATAATCGAACAGCGTAGCAGTTTGATCGAAAAATAGAGGCAGGTAATACTCTATGCCCGGTGGGGTAATGCCGTTGCTGACGTCCTGATAAATGGGCGCATTTTTATCCGCATTTGGAAACTGCTCGAACCAGCGCCCGCGAAAGGCTGAGCGGGCTTCCTTGTGCCACGGGAATTCGTAGGCGGGAAGAAGCTCTATTCGATCAATTCGGTCAATGGAACGCTGGGTTTCGGGATCGAAGGTGCGAAGCGTTTCAACTTCGTTATCAAACAAGTCAATTCGATAGGGCAGGTTTGAGCCCATGGGGTATATATCGAGAATGGAGCCGCGAACGGCATATTCGCCATGCTCGTATACATTCTCGGCGTGCCGGTAACCTGCAGTAGAGAGCTGCAAGCGCCAGCTATCCATATCAAGAGACTGGCCGGTTTCCAGTAGTAAGGTGTTGCCTTGTAAATAGTTCACTGGTGGCAGTCGGTGCATCAGGGTTCGGGCTGGCACCACAATCACGCCGTGCTGGATACTCGGCAGGCGGTGCAAGGTGCGAATGCGCCGTGAGGTTATGTCCTGATGTGGGGAAAACAGATCGTATGGCAGGGTTTCCCAGTCTGGCAGAGATAACAGCTCCAAACCGTCTTCTGTGACGGTTGCCCCATCTTCTTCCGGTGGCAAGCCGAGAAAGAAGCGTATGGATTGCTCCAGACGAATCGCTTCGGCCGTGTTGCGGGTAATCACCAGCGTGAGCCCTTTAAGCGCACGAGCACTCTCACAAATGGCCAGCGCGTCACTGCTGCCGTGCAACTGCCCCCAGGTGCGGTGATCGGCCGGTTTTTGAGGAAACGATGGCGCAATCAGTGTTTGCGGCGAAGTGGAAGTCGGGGCACCTTGATTCATGGGCAGTCGTGTTCTCCTGCTGTGGGGTTGGGGAACCGGTGAGGCGGCTATTCTAACGCCGGGTGACCTCGGTGTCATGGCGGCTAATCTACGATGTCCGTGCCAGTTCGTATTTGCCGTTAGCGGGTTTAAGTTGGATAATGCCCAACCTTAATTATTCCATGTGCGAAACAGGGGTCCCTACCGTGAGCCACGATCAGATGAACCAGTGCCTGTCCAACTGGATGGACAGAGAATCTACTGCGGAGGCTATGATTCCGCTAATCGGCCGTCTTTACCGTAAAAATAACATCGTTACCTCCGTATACGGTCGCGCCATTATCAACCAATCGGTTATCGATATTATTCGTGCGCATCGTTACGTGCGCCAAGTAGAAGGCGGTGAGCTTTCTGTCCACGACACCCTGCCGCTGTTACAAGCCATGGACCAGTTAGAGCTTGGGCGCGCGCACGTCGATATTGGCAAGCTGGCGGTAAAGTTCAAGCAGGAAGGCGGTGACCTAACCGAATTTTTAAAGAAAGAAATCGGGCCTGTGGTTGGTCAGTATCCTGCACAGTCTGAAGAAGACGCCAACAACGACACCAAAGACGTCGTGCTTTATGGTTTTGGCCGTATTGGTCGTTTGCTGGCCCGCATTCTCATCGAAAAGGCCGGTGGTGGTAACAACCTCCGCTTGAGAGCTATTGTGGTTCGTCAGGGCGGCGCTGAAAACGATCTGGAGAAACGTGCCAGCCTCTTGCGTCGTGATTCCGTGCACGGCCCATTTGACGGCACTATTCGCGTTGACGAGGAGCAGTCTGCGCTGATTGCCAACGGTAATTTCATCAAGGTGATCTATTCAGACGGCCCGGATAAGGTGGATTACACCCAGTATGGAATCAATAACGCCATCGTTATCGATAATACGGGTAAGTGGCGCGATGAAGAGGGTCTTGGGCTGCACCTGAAATCCAAAGGCGTGAGTCGCGTTATGCTAACGGCGCCTGGCAAGGGCGATATCAAGAATATTGTTTACGGCATTAATAACGACTGGATTACTGACGAAGACAAGATTCTGTCAGCAGCCTCCTGTACCACCAACGCCATTACCCCTGTGCTGAAAGCGATTTACGACGAGTATGGCATTGAAGATGGGCACGTTGAGACTGTGCACTCCTATACGAACGATCAAAACCTCATCGACAACTACCACAAAGGAAGTCGTCGTGGCCGAAGTGCCGCGCTGAACATGGTAATTACCGAGACAGGTGCGGCAAAAGCAGTATCCAAAGCTTTGCCCGAGCTGAAAGGTAAGCTCACTGGTAACGCAATTCGTGTTCCCACTCCGAACGTTTCTATGGCCATTTTGAACCTCAATCTGAAGAAAGAGGTGGATGTAGAAAGCGTTAACGATTACCTGCGCGAGATGGCTTTGCACTCCGAATTGCAAAAGCAGATCGATTTTGTGAACTCCCCTGAAGTGGTATCCACTGACTTTGTTGGCTCGCGGCATGCCGGTATCGTTGATGCTCAGGCTACCATTGCGGCTGGTAAGCGTTTGATTCTATACGTTTGGTACGATAATGAGTTTGGTTATAGTGCTCAGGTAATTCGCGTGGTGAACCAGATGGCGGGCATTGATTACCCCATCTTCCCGAAGCGCTCGCGCGACTGAGGTTAGTGAACCAGAATTAGTATGGATCGCTCCACAAACCCGGTGTCGAAAGTCACCGGGTTTTTTATAGGCAAGACCTGAGCTCGCCGGGTTTACGTTCAGGTACAAACCAGTTCTTGTTTCAGGTGGAAATAGCTCACCTTAAACTCTATAATTGGCGCGATTTTGGGTATGTCTGGCTCCCTGTTTCTCAATCTGTTTTCTGGGCCGCTGGGGCCAGACAATACGAATACATAGAATAGTTTCTGATGATTGGATGAGGCTAATGATTAAGATCAAGAAAGGCCTGGATCTTCCCATCAGCGGCGCTCCTGAACAGACCATTACAGACGGCAAGCCAGTTCGCCACGCGGCGTTGATTGGTTTTGACTATGTCGGCATGAAGCCGACGATGGCTGTTAAAGAAGGGGATCGTGTTAAGCGCGGTACGCTGCTGTTCACGGACAAGAAGACCGAAGGCGTTCGTTATACGTCACCCGCCGCTGGTGTGGTGAAAGAGCTCAATCGCGGTGAGCGACGGGTATTCCAGTCAGTGGTCATCGAGATTGATGGTGACGAGGCTGAAACCTTTGCACGCTACAATGCTTCGGACCTTCCGGGTCTTGAGCGTCAGCAGGTGGTCGACAATCTGGTTGAGTCTGGTTTGTGGACAGCGCTGAAAACACGCCCATACAGCAAGGTGCCGGCAATCGACACCGCTCCGCATTCTATTTTCGTTTCCGTTATGGATACCAACCCGCTAGCTGCAGATCCCACCGTAGTGATTGCAGAAAATGCGGCAGCCTTTGAAAACGGCTTGACCATTCTGGGCAGACTTACATCAGGCAAGGTGTTTGTTACTGGGCGGCCGGGCTCAAATGTGTCGGTACCCAAGGCGGATAATATTGACGTCCAGCAGTTCGACGGAATCCACCCCGCCGGTAATGTCGGCACCCATATTCATCACCTTGACCCGGTTTCCGCTGCCAAAAGCGTCTGGACCGTAAACTATCAAGACGTTATCGACTTCGGGCTTCTGTTTACAACCGGTGAACTGAACGTTAGCCGAATTGTTGCGCTTGGTGGGCCCAAAGCTCTGAAGCCGCGTTTGGTTCGTACCCGTTTAGGTGCCAGTCTCGCTGAGCTTCTTGATGGCGAAGTCGCTACAGACTGTGATGTACGCGCCATTTCCGGTTCTGTGTTTGGTGGTCGCCGTGGTGAAGGCCCCTGCGCCTACCTTGGCCGGTTTGCTAATCAGGTATCGATTCTGGAAGAGGGCAATAAGCGCTACTTCATGGGTTGGTTGACGCCGGGTGTTAATAAGTTCTCTGTTCTGAACATTTACCTGTCCAAGCTTTTTGCTGGCAAAAAATTCGATTTCACCACGACCACCAACGGTAGTGAACGCGCTATGGTGCCTGTGGGCGCCTACGAGAAGGTGATGCCTCTGGATATCCTGCCAACCCAGCTGCTACGTGCGCTGATTGTGGGTGATACCGAAATGGCTCAAAAACTCGGCGCTTTGGAGTTGGATGAAGAAGATCTGGCGCTGTGCACCTTCGTGTGTCCGGGTAAATATGAATACGGTCCGATTCTCCGCGAGAACCTGACCCGAATCGAGATCGAGGGCTAATACGATGGCTATCAGACAGTTTCTCGATGGAATCGAGCATCATTTCGAAAAAGGTGGCAAGTACGAGCGCTGGTATGCGCTTTATGAAGCTGCCGATACTATTTTCTACACACCCAGTTCGGTGACATCCACAACCTCCCATGTGCGTGATGGCGTTGATCTTAAGCGCATCATGATCACAGTGTGGCTGTGCACTTTCCCGGCAATGTTTTTTGGTATGTGGAATATCGGCTTTCAGGCCAACAGCTTTCTTGCCTCCAATCCGGATGCTCTGATTGCTGATGGAGGTCTGCGCACGGCCTTTATTCAAGCTCTGGCGATAACTGGGGCCGGAGCAGGTGTATGGGATAATTTCGTTTACGGGATGGCTTATTTTATCCCTGTTTACGCGGTGACTTTTGTGGTCGGCGGTTTCTGGGAAGTTCTGTTCGCAACCGTGCGCCGTCACGAAGTGAACGAAGGCTTCTTTGTAACGTCTATCCTGTTCGCACTGATTTGCCCGCCCACCATTCCTCTGTGGCAGGTGGCTCTGGGTATTACTTTCGGCGTAGTCATTGGTAAAGAAGTCTTTGGCGGTACAGGGAAAAACTTCCTCAACCCGGCACTGACAGGTCGCGCATTCCTGTACTTTGCTTATCCGGCGCAGATCTCGGGTGATGCGGTTTGGACAGCCGTTGACGGTTTCAGTGGCGCAACTGCTCTAAGCATGGCCGCAAGCGGCGGTCTTGAAGCACTGGAGCAGAGCATTGGTTGGATGAACGCATTTATGGGCTCGGTTCAGGGCTCTATGGGCGAAACCTCTACTCTGGCTGTGATGATTGGCGGTCTGATCCTGATCGGTATGAGGATCGCGAGCTACCGAATTGTGGGTGGTGTGCTCATTGGCATGATCGGTACGGCCATGCTGATGAATCTGGTTGGTTCGGACACAAACCCGATGTTTGCCGTTCCCGCGCATTGGCATCTGGTTATGGGCGGCTTTGCGTTTGGTATGATGTTCATGGCTACTGACCCAGTTTCAGCGGCAATGACCAATACGGGTCGCTGGTGCTTCGGCATTTTGGTAGGCGTGATGACCATCCTTATCCGCGTTGTTAACCCGGCGTTCCCGGAGGGCATTATGCTGGCGATTCTGTTCGCTAACCTTTTTGCTCCGCTCATGGATCACTATGTGGTTCAGGCTAACGTTAAACGGAGGCTCGCTCGTGGCTAATGCTAAAGAAACTGTCTCCAGAACGCTGCTTGTTGCTCTGGTACTGAGTATCGTCTTTTCCGTAGTGGTATCAACCGCTGCGGTAGTGCTGCGCCCGGCCCAGATCAAGAACCAGAATCTGGACATTAAAACCAATATTCTCGCAGCGGCGGGCATGCTGCCTAATGGAGCAGGCGCCGATGAAATCGAGAGTATTTTCGCGCAGTTTGATGTGCGCTTGGTAGATTTGGAAACCGGCGATTATGTAGAGCCGTCTTTCGTGGAAGTAAGCGATCCCATGAAATACGATATGTATAAAGCTGCTTCAGATCCGAAGATGTCCACCAAGATCCCGTCGTCTGAGGATAAGGCCGGCATCAAACGCCGCCCCAATATCGCCAAGGTTTATACCCTGAGCGAAAACGGAGAAATGAAGCGGGTAGTGCTTCCTATTCATGGATACGGGCTGTGGTCCACCCTTTACGGCTTCATGTCGCTTGAAGGAGACCTGAATACGATTGAAGGCCTTGGCTTCTATGCCCATGCGGAAACACCCGGGCTGGGCGGTGAAGTGGATAACCCGCGTTGGAAGTCCCAGTGGGTTGGCAAAGAACTTTACGGTGAGGATAAAACTGAACCGCAGATTCGCCTGATGAAAGGTGGTGTTGACGCTAACGCAGCCGATAAAGAGCACAAGGTTGATGCGCTTTCCGGTGCAACACTGACCAGTCGTGGCGTTCAGCAGTTGGTCAACTATTGGATGGGTGACCGGGGTTACGCACCGTTCCTCAAGAAACTTCGTGAAGGGGAGGCCTGATCATGTCTGAAGTAACTGCCAAACAGGTTCTTTTCGAACCCATATTCAGTAACAACCCGATCGGACTACAGATCCTCGGTATCTGTTCTGCGCTGGCCGTAACCACCAGCATGAACGTCACCATTGTTATGTGTCTGTCGGTTATCGCGGTTACCGCGTTTTCCAACCTGGCTGTGTCGCTGGTTCGTACCCAGATTCCGGGCAGTATCCGAATCATTGTTCAAATGACCATTATTGCCTCGCTGGTTATTGTGGTTGACCAGATTCTCAAGGCCTACGCCTACGAGATCAGTAAGCAGCTATCGGTATTCGTTGGTCTGATTATTACCAACTGTATCGTTATGGGCCGCGCTGAAGGTTTTGCCATGAAAAATGGCCCTTGGCTGAGTTTCTTGGACGGCATCGGTAACGGCATGGGCTACTCAGTTATGCTGTTGTTTGTCGCATTTTTCCGGGAGCTGCTGGGTGCTGGTTCGCTGTTTGGCGTAACCCTGCTGACACCGGTTAACGAAGGCGGGTGGTACATTACCAACGGCCTGCTTCTGTTGCCGCCTAGCGCGTTCTTTATTATTGGCTTGGCCATCTGGGGACTGCGTGCCTGGATGCCAGAACAAGTCGAAGAAGAGGACTACAAAATGTCCCGCCACACCCATAAGGAGGCCTTCTGATGGAGCACTATATCAGTCTGCTTCTCAAAGCAATTTTCATTGAGAACATGGCGCTCGCGTTCTTCTTGGGGATGTGTACGTTCCTCGCCATTTCCAAGAAGATTGAAGCGGCTACTGGCCTTGGTATTGCAGTTGTGGTGGTTCTCACGCTGACTGTGCCGGTCAACAACCTGATCTACAACAACATCCTTCGTGAGGGTGCGTTGTCCTGGGCAGGCTTGCCGGATGTGGATCTGAGCTTCCTTGGGTTGATCACCTACATCGGTGTTATCGCGGCCATCGTTCAGATCATGGAGATGATACTGGATAAATATATTCCGGCACTTTATTCCGCACTTGGCGTGTTTCTTCCATTGATTACAGTTAACTGCGCCATCATGGGTGCGGCACTGTTCATGGTTGAGCGTGATTACACCTTCGGTGAGAGTGTGGTCTATGGCTTTGGTGCTGGCGTGGGCTGGGCTTTGGCCATCGTTGCTCTGGCAGGTATCCGTGAAAAGCTGAAGTACAGCGACGTTCCTGACGGGCTTCGTGGTCTGGGCATCACCTTCATTACTGTTGGTTTGATGTCCCTTGGCTTTATGTCCTTCTCAGGGATTTCCCTGTAATTCACCCGGTGATTCGGTTTAACGAAAAGGCGAGACCATGTATACAGAAATAATACTCGGCGTGGTCATGTTCACCGTTATCGTTCTGGCGCTTGTGGCGATCATCCTCGCGGCGAGATCCAAACTGGTAAGCACCGGTGATGTGACTATCGAAATCAATGACGACCCGGAACATACCGTGAAAACGGAAGCCGGTGGCAAACTACTGGGTACTTTAGCCGGTAGTGGTATCTTCCTATCGTCTGCCTGTGGCGGCGGCGGCACCTGCGCTCAGTGCAAATGTAAGGTGCTTGATGGCGGTGGCGCCATGCTGGCGACAGAAAAGACGCACTTCACGAATCGTGAAGAGAAGGAAGGCTGGCGTTTGTCGTGTCAGGTTCCTGTTAAACAGGATATGAAGATTGAAGTGCCGGAAGAGTTCTTCGGCGTGAAGAAGTGGGAATGTGAGGTTGTTTCCAACCACAACGTGGCTACCTTCATCAAAGAACTGGTACTCAAGCTGCCCGAAGGTGAGGAAGTTGACTTCCGCGCTGGCGGTTATGTTCAGCTGGAGTGTCCTCCCTACGAAATCAACTTCAAAGATTTTGATATCGAGAAGGACTTCCACGGCGACTGGGACAAGCTTGATATTTGGCGCTATAAGGCGATCAACAAGGAAGAAACCATTCGCGCTTACTCCATGGCGAACTACCCGGAAGAGAAGGGCGTTCTCAAGTTCAATATTCGTATTGCAACGCCGCCTCCGGGCACTGACCATCTGCCGGGCATCATGTCCAGCTACGTGTTCAACCTGAAGCCGGGCGATAAGGTTACGGTAATGGGGCCGTTTGGTGAGTTCTTCGCTAAGAAGACCGAAGCGGAAATGGTGTTTATCGGCGGTGGTGCCGGTATGGCGCCCATGCGTTCCCACATTTTCGACCAGCTCAAGCGCCTAAACTCCAAGCGTAAGATCAGCTTCTGGTACGGTGCACGAAGTGTCCGCGAGATGTTCTATGTGGAAGACTTCGACGGCCTTGCAGAAGAGAACGACAACTTCGAATGGCACGTCGCTCTTTCAGATGCGCAGCCAGAGGACAACTGGGAAGGCCCTACCGGCTTTATCCACAATGTGCTCTACGAGAACTACCTGAAAGATCATCCGGCCCCCGAAGACTGTGAGTACTATATGTGTGGGCCCCCAATCATGAACGCATCTGTTATCAAGATGCTGAAAGATATGGGTGTAGAAGACGAGAATATTATGTTGGATGACTTCGGAGGCTAAGCCTTTTAAATGACATCCCGCATATTTCAACCCGCCAGGGTCACTTTTGCCAGCGTCTTCACGGCGCTGGTGTTGGTGACTCTGGCGGGTTGCTCGTTTCAGCCAGATGAACAAATCTGGGAGATCTCAGGGCCGGTGTTTGGCACCAGCTATCATATAAGTGTTGTGTTGCCTGAAGATCGCCAGCGACTTGAGGCGCTGGCTCAAGGCATCGAAGAGACACTGGACGGTGTTGATGCATCCATGTCGACATGGCGGAAAGACTCCGAGCTTTCAAAGCTCAATCGCCTTGAGGATCAGTCAGACTGGGTTCCGGTGTCGGAACCGCTCTATGAAGTGCTCTCCAGGTCAGCCGAAATCTCTCGCCTAACGGAGGGCGCATTCGATGTAACTATAGGGCCGGTGGTCAATCTGTGGGGCTTTGGGCCGGAGGCTCGGCCGGAACAGGTTCCGTCGGACGATGACTTAGCCCAAGTACTGGCCTCAACCGGTTTTGAGCACCTCTCACTTCGGGCGCAACCGCCTGCTTTAAAAGCCTCCCAGCCTCAGTATATTGACTTGTCCGCCATCGCCAAAGGGTATGGTGTAGACGTAGTGGCACGCTATCTTGATAGTGAGGGCTTAAAAGCTTACCTCGTGGAAATCGGCGGTGAGGTGCGCACGCAAGGAATAAAACCTGACGGCAGTGTATGGCGACTTGCCATCGAGCAGCCGTCTGAGGGCGGACAACATGCAGTAAACCGTATTGTTAATCTGCCTTCCAAGGCGATGGCAACCTCTGGTGACTATCGTAACTATTACGAATCGGAAGGGCGTCGTTTCTCCCATACAATAGACCCAGAAACTGGAAAACCGATTACGCACCATTTGGCATCTGTAACGGTTATCGCCGACGACAGCATGACTGCTGATGCGTTAGCTACTGGTTTCACAGTAATGGGTTATGAGCGGGCATTTGGGCTTGCCACACGGGAGAATATTCCGGCCTATTTTATTATCCGGGCGGAAAACGGATTCGAGTCGCACCAGACTCCGGCGTTTTCTTCCTACGTTACTCAGTAAGGGGAGGGCAATATGGGTACCTTTCTTCTGGTTTTATTGATCGTGGTTCTTCTGGTTGCTGGCATGTCTGTTGGTGTGATTTTTGGGCGAAAGCCCATCAGTGGCACCTGTGGTGGTATTGGTGCTCTGGGCATCAGCTCTTCCTGCGACATTTGTGGTGGCAACACCCAGAAGTGTGAAGAAGAAAACCAGCGCGTGGCCTCGGAAGCCGCAGCGCCTGAAGATTTAGCCTATGATGCAACCAAGGCTGGTCGTAAGCGGTAAAACGCTAGCAGATTTCAAATAATCACAATTACTTTTCACGACGTAGATAAGGAGTCACTGCGCGCATGGCAGAATATCATTACGACGTCGTCGTTATCGGTGCTGGACCTTCTGGTGAGGGTGCGGCAATGAATGCGACAAAGCACGGCAAGCGTGTTGCTATTGTTGAAGACAAACCCACGGTAGGGGGCAATTGCACCCATTGGGGAACGATTCCTTCCAAGGCTTTGCGTCACTCGGTTAAGCAAATCATAACTTTTAACACCAACCAGATGTTCCGGGATATTGGTGAGCCCCGCTGGTTCTCGTTTCCCCGAGTCTTGCAAAGTGCTCAGAAGGTTATAGGCAAACAGGTAAAGCTGAGAACCCAGTTTTACTCCCGTAACCGTGTTGACCTGATCAACGGGCGGGCCTCGTTTCTTGACCAGAATCGACTTGAAGTCCGCGGGAACAAGGCTGTAGAGACCCTGCATTTCAAACAGGCCGTCATCGCTACCGGCTCACGCCCGTATCTACCGCCTGATTTGGATTTCCGTCATCACAGGATTTACAACTCAGACACCATTCTCAACCTTTCCCATACACCGCGCACCCTGATCATCTATGGCGCAGGGGTTATTGGTTCGGAATATGCGTCTATTTTTGCAGGTCTTGGTGTGAAAGTAGACCTTATCAACCCGGGCAGTCGCCTGCTGTCCTTCCTTGACGATGAAATCTCTGATGCACTGAGCTACCACCTACGCAATAACGGTGTGCTAGTGCGCCATAACGAAGAATACGAGTCTGTGGATGGCGACGACCATGGTGTGGTGCTGTCGCTGAAGTCAGGCAAGAAGATTCGTGCAGATGCGTTTCTCTGGTGTAATGGCCGAAGTGGTAACACAGATAGCCTAGGGCTTGAGAATGTTGGCTTAACGCCCAACGGGCGTGGCCAGCTTTCAGTAGATGAGCATTACCGCACCGAGATAGAGAACATCTATGCAGCCGGGGATGTTATCGGGTGGCCAAGCTTGGCAAGTGCCGCTTACGATCAGGGGCGCTCCGCCTCTTCAGATATCGTTGATGATGACTACTTCCGTTTCGTCACAGATGTGCCTACGGGTATCTATACGATTCCGGAGATCAGCTCCGTTGGTAAAACCGAGCGTGAGCTGACGGAAGCCAAAGTGCCCTATGAAGTTGGTCAGGCCTTTTTCAAGGATCTTGCCCGGGCACAGATTACCGGCGAAGCAGTGGGTATGCTGAAAATCCTGTTCCACCGGGAGACCAGAGCCATTCTGGGGATTCACTGTTTTGGTGACCAGGCTGCAGAAATCGTCCATATCGGTCAGGCGATTATGAATCAGGAAGGTGAGGCTAACTCACTGAACTACTTTATCAATACTACGTTCAACTACCCGACTATGGCTGAAGCTTATCGGGTAGCTGCATTAAATGGCCTGAACCGGATCTTCTAATCTGTTCAGTGCTCAGCTGGCGGGCAATTTTTCATTGCCCGCCGCCATTTCATTTCGATCGGGCAGTGCCAGAGCCGTGCGTGCACGGTTGTCGAAGAACATGCGTGTACTTGTGGGATAGTCTGTAATAACGCTGTCTACGCCCATAGCTTCTAGCCGAAGCATGTCTTGAATGCGGTTAACCGTCCAACAGGAAACGTGCATTTCCCTGCGCCGAGCGTTTTCTACAAGTTCTGGTGAGCACAGTTTCCAGTTAATGCAAAGGTATTCACATCCTAGCCTTGCTGCCTGCCCAATCGGCCTCGGGAAGCGTCTTTCTGCTACCAGCCCGGTACGAATACGTTTATTTCTTCTGCGAATTTCTTTCAAAAACCATGTGTCTGAGGAAGTAATTGCCGCCGTTTGATAGAGGTCCCGATGTTGGATAATTTCCGTTAGCCGGTTGCAGAGGATATTCAGTCTAGCGCGGGAGTCTTTTTTTACCTCAAGCTGGAAATGTTCAATATCGTTGAACTGATCCAGCAAATCCTCAAGCGACGGAATTCCTGCTCTTTCTGGCCAAGGACTTGTGTTTTTACGGGCGTCCATTGCAGCAAGCTCTGCGGCGGTGTAATTGCTTACCTCGCCTTTTTGGCCGGTAGTGCGGTCGGTTGTAAGGTCGTGCACCAGAACCGGTTTGCCATCTTTTGATAGCACCAGATCCAGCTCGAAATGCCTAACGCCCTGCCGGTAAGCGTGTTTAAATCCGGGTAGGGTATTTTCGGGGGCTTCACCTTTAGCCCCCCGGTGTCCGTAGACAATCATTCCGGTGTTTCACCTTTTAAGCGTTGGTAAATGGCCTGACGTTTTTTCCAAGTGTCGTGACACAACTGAATATCTTCCAGATAGGCCGGGAGTTCGTTCATCAGCAGCGCCTGAGGCCCGTCTACCAGTGCTTTTTCAGGTTTAGGGTGGAAGTCCACCAGCACCATGTTCGCCCCTGCAATCACGCCTTGTGCCGTTGCGTGCATCACGTCGAGAATGCCATCGGGGGATTTTTCACGGGTGCCAACAGAGTGCGACGGGTCTACACAGACAGGCATGCGCGTCAGCCTCTTAACAGCGGGCACGTGAGCAAAGTCCACCATGTTACGGTGTGGCTGGCCAGCTTCGGTTTTCATGCCGCGTAAGCAGAAAATAACGTTTGCATTGCCTTCACTGGCCAGATATTCCGCGGCATTCAGGGATTCGTTTAGAGTAATGCCAAACCCGCGCTTGAGTAGAACGGGATAGGTGCTCTGACGGCCAATGGCTTTCAACAGTTCAAAGTTCTGGGTGTTGCGGGTACCCACCTGAAGCATGACGCCTGTCGGCCGCCCAAGCTTTTCTAAACAGGTATCAATTTCTTCAATGTGGCTTTCATGGGTGATTTCCATGGCCACTACTTTGATGCCGTGTTTACCTGCTTTTTCAAATACCCAGGGTAGACAGCCTTTACCATGACCCTGAAACGAGTAAGGGTTGGTGCGGGGCTTGTAGGCGCCCATGCGGGTGCATACCTGACCGTTCTGCTCCAACGCCTTCAGCATCATTTCTACATGCTCTGGTATATCGACGGCACAGAGCCCTGCAAAAATATTGAGGTTGGATTGATTGAAATCCACCCCGTTATAGCTGAAGCCGGTTTGCCGATTATCATCCCGGTGGCGGCCAAGAATCCGATAGTCGTCGGATATGCGAATGGCCCGCTCGACCGCGGGTAGGGCTTCAATTTCTTCTTTGTCTAGAGGCTTTGTGTCGCCCAGTAGATATATTTCGGTCAGCCGTTGGCTGACTCCCTGAATTTCGTGGACGCGTACAGTTACGCCGGACAGGTTTTCCAGATAATGCATTGTCTGGCGATAGGCTTCGCTGTCGAGCGGTGTATTGGGGTGAAGAATAGCTAGCATGCGATCTCCTTAATGATCTAAAGACTCAGAGCGGGCGCTCTCAGCCTTGTGCCGTGCCTGCATGAATTCCCTGTGGTTAAGGTGCAATAAATCAGCAATACGGCGAATTAGGTGTTCTTCGTATTTGTCGATGCGATCATCTGCCAGAGCAACGTGCCAGATGCTTTCCAGTAGTGCCTGCTTACCGTCTTGATCCAGTGCATCGTTTATTTGCCCGGTAAACTCATAAAGTGAAGTGGCATCCTCGGCCTGACTTAACGCAGTGGCTAGTATTTCTTCCGCTTCTTCACGAGTTATCTGATGGGCTTTGACGGCGCAATCCACGATAACTTGTAGCTCGCGCTTATCCTGATCACTGTCTACTCGTGAAAGCTGAACCATCAAAGCAGTGGCTGCGATCGCAAGCTGGTGGTCATCGGGTTTATGATGCTCCGTTTCCGGCGCACTAAACAGTTTTTTCAGGCTCTCAATCATAATCTGCACGGCTATTTAGGTGGATTAAGGGTGCTCCGAGATCGGGCCAAACGAATATTGCTAGTCAGGCAGCTTTGTTGGCCAATTGGCGAACCCGGTTTTCCAATTCAATCTGGTCGGAAGTAAAGCGGCGAATGCCGTCTGCAAGCTTTTCGGTGGCCATAGCATCTTCGTTGGATTCCCAACGGAAGCGCTTTTCATCCAGAATTCCAAAGCCATCGGTTGAAGAGGCACCGGTAGCTGTCAGCTGTTGCGCCAGCTTGCCGTTGTCGTCTTTCAGCTCCTGTAGCAATGCAGGGCTTATTGTAAGCCGGTCGCAGCCCGCCAGCATTTCGATCTCGCCGATATTGCGAAAGCTAGCGCCCATAACCACAGTGCTGAAGCCATTTGCTTTGTAGTAGTTGTAGATTCGCGCCACCGATAGTACGCCGGGATCTTCTGCAGCAGGGAAGTGGTCGCGGCCGCTATTGGCAATATGCCAGTCCAGAATGCGTCCCACGAAAGGTGAAATCAAAAAAGCGCCAGCTTGGGCGCAGGCAGCGGCCTGAACAAAAGAGAACAGAAGTGTGAGATTGCAACGTATGCCTTCCTGCTCAAGTATTTCCGCAGCGCGAATACCTTCCCAAGTAGATGCAATCTTGATGAGGACCCGACTGGTATCCACGCCCTGCTGGTCATACAGTTCGATCAGGCGGCGTGCCCGCTTGAGTGTGGCCTCGGTATCAAAAGATAAACGCGCATCCACTTCGGTAGACACCACACCGGGTATCAGGCTGAGTATTTCCTGACCCGCCAGAACGGCAAGCATATCCGTGGCTAAGGTTAGTTGCTCTGAGTCTGAGCCACCCTGTTTACGTGCCATAGCAACGGCTTTTTCAAGCATGGGCCTATAGGCATCAGATGCAGCTGCCTTCAATAAGAGCGATGGATTTGTGGTGGCATCCTCAGGGCGCCATTGCGCAATAGCATCGATATCGCCGGTATCTGCCACTACGGTGGTCATGGTTTTCAGTTGGTCGAGCTTGTTGGTCATTCGTATAGTCGTCCCGATTGATATTTTTATCAGCACATCCGACTCCCGGATGCGGGTTGTGCTTCTACAATAACGGGCTGTAAAGGCAGGAACAAGACAGCAAAACGTTAGGTTCTGGCAATACAACGTTAAGGCTGTGACACGGCACTCGTTGCGGCTTCCGTTTGTGCAGGCTCTTCTGGCTCTTGAACCTTCTCCAATGCCGTCTGAATCACTTCCAAGCCCGCACCGGGTTTATGAGCATTTTCACTAATGTGGCGGCGAAATTGGCGACCGCCGGGCATTCCGTGGAAAAGCCCAAGTAAGTGCCTAGAAATGTGGCCTAAGAAAACACCGCGCTCCAACTCACTTTGAATAAACGGATACATCGACCTGAGTGCTTCGTGGCGCGAAGCAACAGGGGGCTCGCTACCAAAGAATTCTGAATCTACGCCAGCCAGTAGCCAAGGGTTGTGATACGCCTCGCGGCCCAGCATTACACCATCTGTATGTTCCAGATGTTGGTGGCATTCTTCGAAGGTTTTGATGCCGCCGTTGATAATGATTTCAAGGTGCGGGTACGCCTGTTTCAGTCGGTAAACCCAGTCGTATTTCAGAGGCGGAACATCACGATTTTCCTTCGGGCTTAGCCCCTCAAGAATAGCGATGCGTGCGTGCACTATAAAGGTGCGACAGCCTGCAGCGGCGACCTTCTCAATAAATTCGCAAAGCTCGTCCCAGGACTCGCGGCCATTAATGCCAATACGGTGCTTGACTGTAACCGGTAGACGAGTAGCTTCAATCATCGCCTGAACGCCTTCGGCTACCTTATCCGGGTGCCCCATCAAGCAGGCGCCAATCATGTTGTTCTGAACGCGATCACTAGGGCAGCCAACGTTCAGATTTACTTCGCTAAAACCAAACTCTTGGGCAAGCCGCGCACAGTGAGCCAGCTCGCGTGCATCACTGCCACCTAGCTGAAGCGCCAACGGGTATTCAGTAGGGTCATGGCGTAAAAACCGCTCAGTATCGCCGTGAATCAAGGCGCCTGTGGTGACCATCTCGGTGTAAAGTAGGGTGTGTCGGCTAAGCAGGCGAGCAAGATACCTGTAATGCGGGGTGGTCCAATCCATCATCGGCGCGACGCAAAAGCGGCGGGATGGCTCAAGCCCAGTGTTTTCAAGGGTTGAGGGGTGGTTTTGGCCGTTTTCTGAAGCTGTGTTTTTGATCATTTGTTGCTCAATTCTGCCCGTTTTTAGGGTCTCGGTGCTACAAAAGTGCTACAGACTCGGGCTTGTAGCACCCAAATCTGGCCCCGTGTCTGGCCAGCCTCCAAAAGAAAGTTTGCGGCCTGAACGCTTCGTTCGAACGGGTCTTTCGAATCCCCAATTCTATCAGGAAAACGGTTTAGCCGGTGTACTGGGTTGGTACCCCCCCTATGAGTATTAGCCGATGGGCTCCTGATGTCGTCGAAAAAGTACGTTTCCCGTCACAAATGCCGGTTTTCGGCAGATATCCTTTAGTTAGGAACAGGCCGTTGCGCCAGAAAGCGCGCAGATGGCAGCAAAGCCTATCGTGCTGACGTGAGGGTCAAGCGTGATGGCAAAACTGTGTATCAGGAGAGTCGCACATTTGATCGAAAAGCCTTGGCCAAAGACTGGAATAGTCGTCGGGAGCTTGAACGTATAAAACGTCCTCTTCCTGCGGGTTAAGAAACTCCATTAAGCTGACTTGTTTTTAATTTCATTTTCGATCACCCAGAGCCGATCCTGGCCCCAGCAGGTGACATCGCCGTACCGGAAGCTCGGCACACCCCAGAGCCCGCAGTTATACATCGCTTGACGATTAACTTCTGCCCACTCACGCCAGCTTTGGTCGTCCAACAGGGCTTTGGCTTTGTGCCAATCCAGTCCTGAACGTTCTACGATCAGCTTGAGGCCAGTGTCGGTTTCTGAGCGGATGCCTTCGGCATTGACTGCCCGAGCGTAGGTGCGCATGTACTCAATTTCTCTGCCCAGCGAGCGGGCGTATTCAAACAGAGCGTAGCATCGTTCCACCCCTGGCCCGAGAGGATCAGCGACAAAACCGTAGGGAAGCCCCAGCTTGCTGGCTTCTCTTTTGGTGTCGTGAAATATGTACCATTTCTTGGCATCAGGCACCGATAGCCCGCGCATCACCATGGGTAACACCGGCCGAAGATGGAGAGGGATGTTCCAGACTTCTGCCAGCTGAATCGCCCGTTCAAGTCCGAGGTAGGAGTAGGGGCTACGGATGGAAAAGAATACCTCTAAGGCCGTACCAGGCTCAGAAGAGTGGTCGGGAAGTCTGACAGCGTTCTTCGTTAAGTCAGCCCATGTGTGGGTGTACGTTATGGCAGCGGCGTTGTCTCGTTTCAGGCCCTGATCTGTGAGACTGCGCTCAAGATGATCCAGACGATCAACGCCCCAGAACCACTCGCCAAGGTACCGAGTCATACTACCTTGATAGTGCCCGAGCCGCCGAAGCAGCTTTTCATTCTCGAGCAGGGATTGGTTGTGATGATCTGATGGCTCCAGAACTGACCCACTGTGGGCCTCTGAACTCCAGAGATCCGTCAATATTCCGGCCGCAGTGCTGAGCCCTTCGCCAGCTTTTTCGGCATTGAGCAGCCGAGTTGTGGCGGATGTTAATTCGATGTTCGAGGGTGGCGTAGGCCGGTAAGGCGGTGTGAAGTTATACAGTTTGGCAAGATTGATTGCATCTTGCTGAGCCCACTTATGCCAGAGCGACGGCTCCGGGAAAATCTCGTCATCCTGCTGCCAAACGGTATGGAGTTGAAAACGAACCCGAAAACGTTCCTGCAGTTCGAGGAGAGCTTGCAGCAGGGGGAGTCCAAAAGGGTCACGAGGATTCACGAAAACCAGAATAAGATCGCTCTCGCCCCGCACCCTCGCACGAACGCTTTGAATAGATCGTTGCAACACGTAGCGGGGTGAACTGGACAGTGCGCGGGCGACCCAGGGGATAAGGTCCGCGTTGACAGGGCGGCGCATAAGACAGTCCTTCTTTTTATTATTGATGGAGTTGATGCCAGCGACTGCGTGGGAGCCGGGATAGCGACTGATGGATCAGGTAGTTATGTTACTAGCCATTAGGGTGGATGGACAGTTTCACTTGACCCAGAGCTCCCGGAGCGATGACCGTGAGCTCTGGGAGTGATATCCGGGATATTAGCTCTTAAGCGATTGTTTTATTTGTTTGCGGGCTTCACTGTAGGCAATGTCCCAGCTCTCATTAGACGTCGGTATTCCGTTCGATCCAAGGGGCTGTACACCAAGCTTTTTACGACGCTCGTTCACTTCTTTGGTGTATTCGGCATTCATAGGGTTAATCCCGCTTCTTCGATCTGCAGCATCGGCAATGGAGTCCATCTGGTGGTCGTATTCTTCGGGAAACCACTCAATATGAATGGTTCGCGCTATTCCTGAGACCTTCTTGTTCAGGGCATCTTGCTCGTCTACGAGTTTTATTTCCGCATCGGTTAAACCTTCACGGGCTTTTTGGTGCGCGCGGGCTTCTTCTTTTTTAAAGCGGTTCATAGGCGTTCCTCGATAGGTGGCAGAATATGGATTTCAAAAGACATCGCGTTGTGTGGGCTTATGATCAGGGCGCGAATTTCAACGGTGTTTTGCTCCTGAGTAATGTCCAGTATTTCACGGGTTACTGTGTTGTACCTGAGTTCGGACACCCAGCGCTGCAGGAAAAATGTTAATGCGCTGTTTGTATCGCAGCTTCGGGTAATCAGTTCGCAGCGCAGGTATGCGCTGGGGTTGTCCCATTGGCGAACGATGTTTGATTTCTCGATATCGAAAACGCTGTCTTGATCGAACAAAGCGAACTGCAGGTCGTAATCGAAACCGGCGATGGTGGAATCAAAGTCGTATTGTTCAGATGTGAACCCGTGCTGGGCAAGAATGGTTGAAAAGTCGTGCATGGTGGTTCCTTTGGTGATTGGCTTGCCGTATTCATTGCCAAGTCATCGAGGAGTTGTTGGGACTGTAACTTAAGGGTGCGACAAATCATGTCGTATGATTCGAGCGAGTAATGTAGACCGGTTCGTCATTGCCTGAGAGCCCGATGCACAGCAGTAGACGGACCTCTACCAGCTGATTCGTGTCGGTTTAGGGGAGGGTTTGGTGCCTGCCTGACGAGCACCTGAGGTATGTGCAAACCAAAGATCAGGGTTCCGGGTATGTTCAAACCAAAAGCCTTGAATCAATGAGTGTGCAAGTACTCGGTATCGCCTGGAACATGATGTTGGGGCCAGAGTCTTGAACGATATTGGTCAAACAATGCTTGTGCTTTTGAAATGTTGAAGGGCTGCTTTTTTTAGAAGGATTGGATTGGTTCTAAACAGAAGCGAACATTCGAGTCGGGGCTTTTTTCCAGAGCTTTCAAGCAAGTCAACGGCGGTCAACAGATTAGATGATAGAGCCCTATTCTTGGGGTAAACTGCTGTTTTATACAGGTGTCGATATATCAGTCGGAGTCCGAGTATCGTAAGAATAATGGTGCTACCGGGAGTCCGCTGCCGCTACAGCAAGCGTCAGTGGGTGAGCTTAAAAAGCAGGCGCCTGCCTCAGGTATGATGCCTCTGACGAGGCTTGCGCCGAGCAAGGGCCGTGCGAGCTTTACATCTGTGGCCGAGGTTTACCTCATTCGTTTTTCCTGATCTTGATATCTCCAGGAGTTGTTGTGGAATTACCCGCTTACCTGAAAGTCATGGCTGATAAAGGTGCATCTGACCTATATCTTTCAACCGGCGCGCTGGTGATGCTCAAGATAGAGGGAAAAACTGGCCCTATCACCCAGAAGCCCCTACCTGCTGGCTCTGTGAAGGAGTTGGCTTACTCCGTTATGAACGACAAGCAGCGTTCGGAATTCGAGAAGAATCTGGAGTTGGACATGGCTGTCGGGGTAAGCCAAGTCGGGCGATTCCGGGTGAATGTTTTCTGGCAGAGGGGCGAGGTGGCGATGGTTATCCGCCATCTTAAAACAGAAATACCCTCGTTCGAAGCACTAGGATTGCCTCGAGTACTGGAACAACTGATCATGGAGCCTAGGGGCCTGATTCTGGTGGTCGGCGCGACCGGGTCTGGTAAGTCAACTACCTTGGCGTCGATGATTGATTATCGGAATGACCATAAAGCAGGTCACATCCTTACCATCGAAGATCCGATCGAATACACCCATCACCATAAGCAGAGTGTGGTGAATCAGCGAGAGGTCGGCGTCGATACTCATTCCTATGAAGAGGCGCTTCGCAGGGCCATGCGAGAGGCGCCTGATGTCATCATGATTGGTGAAATACGTGACCGGCAAACCATGAAGCATGCTTTGACCTATGCTGAAACGGGTCACCTCTGTATTGCAACGCTGCATGCCAGCAATGTGGACCAGACGATACGCCGGATTGTGAACTTCTTCCCCGAACATGCACATCGTGAGCTCTTCATGGATCTGAGTCTGAATCTGAAAGCCGTTGTATCCCAGCGCCTGTTGAAAGGAAAAGATGGCAAGCGTGTAGCGGCCGTTGAGGTGATGCTGGCCAGTCCCTACATAAAGGATCTGATTAATAAGGGGGAAGTTGATGGTATTGGAGACATTATGGAGAAGAGCCCCGAACAGGGTATGAAAACCTTTGATCAGGCCATCATGGAGCTTTTTAGCGAGGGTAGGATCAGTCAGGAAGTGGCCTTGGCCAACGCAGATTCACGTCATAATCTTGGTGTGAAGATACGTCTGGAAACAGGAGTTTTCGGTTCTGGAGAGGATACTTTCAGTATTCAGGGTTGATAGGAAACGCTAATCAATCTCAGGCTAGGAGGAATCCTGCCCCTTTACTGCTGACGTGCCTAAAAAAAGAGGCTGAATTTCTCCAAAGGTGAGTGTTGATCTATCCATCCGAATGTCCGCTTTGCGGCCTTTGCGGTCATTGTAAAAGTCTCTACTCAAAACCTCGATTATTTTCTGGGGGGATTACACATCACCAAACGATTGGCAGCTCCCCCTCAGGCCGTTGTGTTCGCCGGCGACAAATGCTCCCTTCGCATCGCATAAGCCGCTGTTCCGGCTTCTCTGGAGCGTGCAACCACACAACCGTCGTTATTCGATAAAACCACGATGGGGGGATGCCGAAAATCCGGCCGGAACAGCTTCTCGCACGATGCGTAGAAATTGTTGCAATCCACCAGGGCGAAGACTGGCGACTTCATCCGGCTTTGGCCTGCTCGCGATACAGGGCTGCGCCCAGCGCAACGAAATAGTTCTGGAAGGCTTCATTGATTCGCTGGCGATGAACACCCTCTGGATAAAGGCCTGCTTTGGCTTCATCGGAGTAGACAGTGCCACGCACCAGAAAGGGATTTGCGGGCGTACTGTCTTCAATGAATGCTTCAAAAGACCGGGCGCAGAGCTCTTCGGGTTTGGCGTAATACAGCACCTTCATCTGACTGTCTGCCACCTGTGACGCCTGGAACAATGGGCTGGGCGCGGTTCCGTCTTCAGTGAGCAAGATGGTTTGAAAACAGGTGCTGAGCAGGTCGTTTAACGGGTGCTCTTTTTGTTTGGCGCTTCCCAGCCAACCGCTGGAGGCAAACCCGAACTTCCCCAAATCGCGGAACGCCTTGCTCCCCATATAATGATCAAAGGCATGGAACCACTCGTGAGCCAGACTACCGGCACCGGCGTTCTTTGCGAGTGCCAGTTGTCGGGTTGCGGGAATATAGTGGGCAGACACCCCGGGCCTACCACCAATGCCGTACTGCATGCCGAGAGTTCCACGAAGAGATATGAGGTTTTCTGGCCCCTGCAAAGTCGTCATCAGATCACACAGAGCCCTGTAAAACCGATCAGCCGCACGATCCCGCTCTGCTGGTGTCACCCAGCGGCCGACCTCGATGCCTCGGAAATCGAATCGGCGCCGTACCGTAATAAAAGAGATGGGGTGAGAGATCGTCATGAATATCCTCCACGTTTGAGCGATCAAAACGGAATGGCATTGGTGAGAGAGCGGCTTATGGTCGCCAAGATGTGTGACGGGCATATTACACACAAAAACTGTTTTTTTATACAGTGTTTTGGCGCTGTGTGAGCCCATGCTATTCCTGTGGGGCGGCCACCGGCAGCGTTTGGAGCGTCAAGTGTAGTGTGCAGGTGCACTTGTGGCGCAGCTTGAAAGGTTTTATCTTTTGGTTCAGGACGATCAACACTAACAAAGGATTTGTTACATGGCCTGCTACAACAACGGTGATTTCCAGAAGTATTTCAACGAAAATATGGACGCTTTAGGGCTCCCATCCCCTTCTACTTGGTTTGACGCTTCAATGACTACCTTCGGTGTTGCTAGTGCATCGGTAGAACTGACCGGAAAGTTTGGTGGTCAGACGGCATTGCGAACGCTCGCGGGCGCAACCTTCACTGGCGAGAAATTAATCATCGGTGCAGGCTTGTTACTCATAGGATATGCAGGCGCGGCAATTGGCAGTGCAGCGGTAGCTACCGGTCGAAGCTTAGGTTGCGGCACTCGTATGATTGATGTGATTGGTTATATTGAAAAAAACAATCTGCAATTTAAAGGGTATAAAGAGTTCTATATCCGTCACCCAGAAGTCTATGATGTTAATCACTCCAACCGCGAATCTTTTGTTGTCAAAGTTAGACACCAACATAAACTTTTCGAGTGCGCGTGATGGCTAAGGCTAGGATCAAAGACGATCTTGCTCTGCTAATGGTGGGCCTACTCGTCTCGATCATTGCTTGGGGCGTGTTTCAAGTGGTGGGTATGTGGGTTATCTATATCTACTCCGTTCTGGTGGTTTTGGTCTGGGCCCAGCGCTACCAGCGTAAGCGCAAGGCCCGCAAGATTGGAGCTAAAGATAGGAACGACTGATCGGGCTCTATCAGTTCATCCATCGCGCTGAGCAAAAGCCCCCAAGCCCCGCCGTAGAAACAGCGCAGCGTCCTTCACCGTTTCCTCCGGCAACTCCTCCATCGGAATGTGCCCCGCTGTCGGGTATACAATAAGTTCCGTTTTCGGGATATCTGCCATCCACTTGTCGGCAAGCTCCAAAGGTACCCATGCGTCCTCTTCACCCCACATCAGAAGTGTTTCGGCGGTAATGCGGTTAAACGGCGCTGGCTCGAAATTTTCAGCTCGGGCTTCGATCATTTTCAGGGTTTTAACGTACAGAGGTTTTGCGCCCGGGCGCAGGTTCATGTGAACGTAGCGTATGTAATCTTCTTGAGCTACACGGTCTGAGTCGCCGTAAACCCAGGCAACGTTTAGCGCTACCATCCAAGCTGGCTGAATGTAATTGCCAATAAACGCAACGGGCGGGAGAGTACCAATGCTGAGTATCCAGGGTGTATCTTGCGGGTAGCCGAAAGGGTCGAGAAGAATCAGCTTATTGACGCGCCCGGGGTTTCGGGCTGCGTATCTTGCGGCAATATAACCCCCCAAAGAATTCCCGGCGAGCGAAACGCTGTTCAAATCCAGCTTATTCACAAACTTCTCGAAGGCATCCAGCGCGTGCTCCTCGTTGAAGTCATCTAGCTCTGTTGGCCCGCCAGTCAGGCCAAAGCCTGGCATATCAAGTGCAATTACCCGGTGATTTTTTGAAAGTTCGTCAATCCATGTGTCCCAGGTTTGCAGGGATGAAAAGATGCCGTGCATAAGAATGACGACCTCGCCCTGACCGCGATCCTGATAGTGGATGTTGTAGCCGTTCACCTTCACGAATTTCGAGTATTCATTCGTGTACCTGCTTTCCAGGTCCTCCATATCCATGCTGATCAAGCCTCCCCAGTGACTTAGGGTGGGTGCCGCTTTCATGGATGCCCCGATGGCAGAACAGCCCGATAGGGTAACAACGAAAAGCAACAGCGCTAGCAGTGACAGCAGGCGGGAATTTTTATAGTTGGCTGTGAACATTGGGCTAATCCTGATTTGTTCGATCTTGTGGCTAGCCTCGCAGCAAGACCGGTTTAAGCCATTGACGCAATTGCCTAAGGGTGTGTGGCCATTTAAGTCATGTTAGATTTAATCGTTTGATTTAAAAGAAAAAACATCTTTTAAAATAGTTTTTTAATTTTCTGGGTCTGTGAGGGGGGTCACAAGGTGTTGTTTGCTCGAGTGAGGCGGCTTGTGAGGGGCACGCAAATGGCGAAGGCACTGAGGTTGACGGTTGCCGCAATATCGCTGACTCTGAGTGTTAGTTCAGTGGCTCCCTGCTGAAATACCTTGATGAAGTGGCTTAGGCGTGTGCCAGCCGCTACGCCGGTAGCTATGTGGTTACCCTGCGCCCTAAATACCTGGACTTTTCACCCCGGCTACCGTAAAATCCCCCGTCAAAGTCTCATGTTGTAGGTGTTGGTAAGTGAACCATATCGAGTTATTTGCCGGTTGTGGCGGTTTGGGTCTCGGCCTTGAATCTGTTGAATTTGAACTCGTTATGGCTAACGAACTCTCGCCGATGGCTGCGGAAACCTTTGCGTATAATTTTTTGGATGAAAACCTCCGCGCCATGGCGGATGGAGAGGAGGGGTTTGGCTTACCAAAACGAACCAAGTGGTTAAGCAGCCAATTCCCTAAATCGAATCTGCACAACCGCTTGCGTGAAAACCCGCACGAATTCCCGCCTTACCCTGAAGGTGAGAGCGATATAAACGGCCCGGCGGACTTAGACGGAGCATTGGTTGTTGGCAGTATAGTTGAGCTAAACCGGTTTCTTGAGGCGGCACCAGAGCGCCGTGATGCCCTGCAAAGCAGTTTTGGTCGTGGTGGTTTGGATTTGGTGTCAGGTGGGCCGCCTTGCCAGAGTTTCAGCTTGGCCGGGCTGCGCCAGCGAACCAACCAACGCAATTCCCTTCCATGGGAAATGGCAAAGTTTGTGGAGCTTACCCAGCCGAAATTTGCGTTGCTCGAAAACGTTACGGGCATCTTGCGGGCGTTCAAAGAAGAGGGGCAAGAATTTCACGCCTGGTTCGAAGTGGCAAAGGCTTTTGCGGTTGTAGGCTATGTTCCGCTTTGTCTTCATGTAAACGCCAAGCTTGCCGGTGTGGCGCAGAACCGGCCAAGATTCATCATGTTAGCCACCCGTGCAGATATATATGAGGAGCTGGAACCCACCTTCAGCGCCATAGAGCGAGAGCTTGTTTTACCCTCTCACCAGTTTTATCTCAATATTACGCAAGGCCAGCCTGTGGCATTCGGTGATATCTCCTATTTCGATGCTGATAAACCTCAGCACCATGAGCTATACGAGCAATCATTTCTCCGCCCGTTGGTTGCTTATCGAGATAGTGTGAGAACCGTGCGTGATGCTATTGACGATCTTAAAGTCCACGCCCCGGAGTTGCCGTCTGAGTATGTACGGCAGATCAACCGGGTGTTTACTCCATTTATCCCCGAGCACGACATGGAAAACCATGAAATGCGCAAAAATGGAGAGCATGTTAAGCGCCGCTTTCGGATCTATCAGATGCTACAGAAAGTGTCGCGATCGGATGAGCGCATCGTGAAAGCGCTGCTGAAAGGGGAAAGGGAAGAGCTGCCTGCTGATGTTGCCGAGAGGGTCATGGGCTTCGATTTTCTCTCTGATGCGGGCGAATACGTTTTTTTCCAGAGCAAAACCGAGCTGGAAAACTATTTAAAGGCCCATGGCACGAAAAAACAGACGCAAAAGGCGCTAACGGCGGATTCACCAGCCCCTGCAGCATTGTCCATTCCGGATGATGCTTGTCATTATGATCACGATGAGCTTAGAACCTTGTCTGTTAGAGAAATGGCGAGAATCCAGTCCTTCCCGGATGGTTTTGCGTTTAGGTCTAAGGTGACGACCGGAGGCCAAATGCGCAAGTACGAAGTGCCCCAATACACGCAGGTTGGTAATGCTGTCCCGCCGCTACTGGGGAGAGCCCTTGGCGAGGCTGTTGGCAATCTTTTGAAAAGACTGAACGTAAAGGAACTACGTGATGAACGAAGTATGGCGGAACCTTTGGTACACGCGGATGCTAAGCATACCTGAATGGATATACGCAGAGGCGGAGCTTAGGGCATCGAGGTTACCGGTTTTTGATTATTCGAGAAGAAAAGAAGAAGCAAACGTTGTTGGTTGCTTGGGCGAGGTTATCGCTGAACATTGGATGAGAGCGAAAAACATAGGCTTTACCTCTCAGCTCAACGAAACCAAACATGATTACCTAATCAATAACCGCTTGACGATCGACGTTAAAACGAAAGATAGAACTGTGGTGCCAAAGATACACTATGAAGCCACAGTGCCGCTGTATAACCACTCCCACCAAATGCCCGATTATTTTTTGTTTATATCGCTTCATCGAAAAAATAATAAAGAGCCCGGAAGCATACGCCAGTATGAGCATGCATATATTTTAGGCGCCATCAGCTATGGCGAGATAAGCGAAGCCGGAATTCGATTTTTCAAGGACGAAACAGACTGGCGTAACGGGACCAAATTCTGGACAGATTGTTTAAACGTGCAGGTTGGGCAGCTTATTCCAGTAAAAGAAACGATAGAGATTTTTAGGGGTGTGAAATCTTGCCCGATTAAGGTCGTGACGCCAGACCATACTCTCATCGCCAAAGTTTCAAAAATGCGGGCAGGTGGAAAGTTAGTCAATTAATGGGCAGTTATAGGCTTTTTAGCTCGAATAATGATCGTTTATGCTTCCGGTTCCAGATTGCAGAGCTCTGCCAGCGTCATACGCAGTTCAAAAAGGTCCACAGGTTTAGATAGGTAAGCGCTAAAGCGTTTAGGCGAGCCTTTTTCAGGGCGCGGATTGCTATTTTGCGTTGCCGATAGGAGTATCACGGGCACCTTAGGCCACTGGCTGCGTGCAATCCGAAGAACTTCATCACCAGAAGCGCCTGGTAGTTGGTAGTCTGACACAATGATTGCAGGGGCACTGCCGCTCACACTCTGAGCAAAGGCTTCTGCGGTCGTCGCAAACTCAACGTCAAATCCCATAGCGGTTAGCTCATCGTCGAGCAATTCTCTAACAGGTTCAGAGTCCTCCACAACCCAGGCTTTTTGGCCTTTTGCATCAAACGTGGGAAGTAAATCGTGTACGGCTGCAAGTGATGGCGTTGCCAGACGCTCTTCTCCGGTAGCATAAGGAATCGTACAAGTGGCTGTGGTCCCCTTACCTGGTTCACTTTTCAGCTCAAGGTTACCACCCAAGTTTTCCGCGAGTTCAAAACAGATGGACAAGCCAAGGCCAGCACCGGGGTTATCCTCGGCACTTTGATAGAACGGGGTGTATATTTTTTTGAGATCGTCAGCAGAGATGCCGCACCCCGTGTCACTCACACGAAAAATCAGCGACGGCTGTTGGTTTGAGGTTTGGGCAACGGCAAGAGAAAACTCACCGCCTTGAGTGTACTTGGCTGCATTGTCCAGAAGGTTGAGCAAAATTCTCTGCAACTGTTTACTACTGCAGCGAATTACAGTTGGTAAATCTGTCTCGATTTTAAACTGAAAACGATTGTTTTGTTTGCCAGCGATGATGTGTGCATGGTTAACAAGGTTGTCGATAAACGCTATGAGGTAGATGTCTTGCGGCTCATCAGAAGCTGTTGAAATGCCATGAGCATAGTCAACCAGACCATCGATGAGATCCTTCATGTATATGCTTCTATCCAGAATAACCTGTGTGGCTTTTCGAGCATCGACAGCATCAGCAGATTGAAGCTGCGCATAGCCGAGAATGGCGGTTAGTGGCGACCTCAAATCGTGGGTTACTTGCCCCAGAAAATTTACCTTTGCTTGGCTGGCTTTGCGTGCTGTTTCCAGAGCATTCCTTAAATCTTCCGTACGTTGTTTGACGGTCAACTCCAGAGACTTTCGGCTCTCTATTTCCTGGGCTTTTAGTGCATTTTTTGCTGTTCGGATCTGATGTTTTTGTTGCCAGCTGTAGATTAGTATCAAAACCAGCGCGGTGGCAGTTTCGATACCAAGGCGATAAGGCGCAAAGAGGGCGGTGTAGTAGAAATTAAAGGTGTAACCCAGCAACAGAAACGATGTGGTCAGCCAATAAACTGACAGCAACAGCATCAATAGTATTGAGCTTAGCCCAGCGGGCCGAGTTTTCAGAGCTGCGGGAATAATAAACGGCCAGGTAATCATGTAGCCGGTTAGGCACAGGATTCCCAGCTTTCTTATACTGCTGCCGTCGACAATAAATGTAAGGCATGCCATGGCAGCTGCGGCAGCACCTGTCAGCAACAGATAGTTGCGCCAGCCACGTTGGTGGTTCAGGCCTAGGATGAAAACAGAGGTGGCCAGAAATAGTTGTGTAGAAAGCATGGCTGCGGTCACCCTTAAATTGATCGAATAACTTTCGAGTGATGGCAGCAGGTAGTTGGTGAAAAAGCCGTTTTTCTCGGCTTCTCGTATAAATGCCACCATTAACCATGAACCTGTTACTAAGAGGCTGGCGTTGAGCTGGAAGGCAAGAATAAGTAGAAGTGTGAGAATGCCCGCAAAAAAAGCCGCCAGAAAGATTCGGTTTTCGGTGAGTGTTTCTGAGTAGGGCACTGGCTCCCAGCTTTCTATGCTAATAAAAGGAAGGTTGTCGCTATTTATTTTTAGAAACAGTTGCTGGGTTTGGCCTGCATTGAGCCGCACCGGAATGATGGTTTTGCCATTGTTAACAGCACGATTTTGCAGCGGGATATCCAGACCTGTGGCTGTTTGATGTAGTGTTCTTCCGGTAACTGGCTCAACAAAATAGGCATGAACCTTATTTAAGCGCCAAGGCTCTATAGCCAGCCAGCGTATCAGTGCCTGGTTGCTGCTGTTGTGCAAGGTCGTTTTAAGCCAGGTGGTCGCATGGCGGCGTGTGGCGCTCAAGGTGCCTGCTTCAGGCTGTATCCAGTCTACGGCACTTTGGGCGTCATTGAGGCTTTGAATGGCATTGTTGCCGGAGATTGCCTGCATGAATTCAATCAGTTCACTACCATCTGGCTGTGTGGCTAGATCCAAGTAGGGGTTCGAGTAGATTTCGGTCTGTGCCTGTGAAATGGTCGATAAGGTTAATAAAAAAGCGGCGAAAATGGCGACGCATGTGGCAATCCAATTGCGTTTGGTCAAAATGTGTTCCCGGTCTCAACTATGTTGTTTTCGAAAGTCTCGCGGAGTTAGCCCAAAGCGCTCTTTGAACGCAGTGGAGAAGTTAGCGCTGTCTGAAAAGCCAACCTGATGAGACACATCCTGAACGGCGAGATGTGTTTGTTGAAGCAGGGTTTTGGCTTCCTTCATACGCTCCTCTCGAAGGTATTCATAAACTGTTGTTCCAGCGCATGCTTTGAATGCTGCGTTCAGGTGTTTGCTGTTCGTTCCTGTCAATTTCTCTAGCTCTTTCATCGACGGTGTAACGGATAGCGATTTTAGCAAATGGGTGCGAGTGGAGTGAAACACGATCATATGCCGGTTATTTGTTGCAGCCGTCTCGGCCTCTAAGCTTTTTTTGCGGGCCTGTGCTGGTGGTTTGTGCCTCAGATGTATCGCGAGCCGCAATTTAACTTCATTAAAATCGAAGGGTTTATTTATGTAGTCAACGGCGCCCGCAAGTAACCCTCTAATGCGGTGTTCAGGCGCAGTCATACCTGAGATAAAAATAACTGGAATATCACGGGTTCTCGGGTCCTGGGTAATTATTTTGCAGGCGTCGTGGCCACTGCAACGGGGCATCTCCGAGTCCATTAATATTATATCTGGCTGCCAGACCCGAGCTTTTTCGACACCTTCAAGGCCATCGTAAGCATAGAGTAACTGGCAACCGTTTTGTTGAAGATAAGCAGAAAGTAGCATGCGGTCGGCTTCTTGATCTTCAACAATCAAAACTCGTCTGTTCTCCATCTTCATCCTTTCATTTAATCTAGCCCGGCTCTCAAGCAACCCCTGAGTTTTGTATAGCAAATAAAATATTCCCTTCCCGCACAGGTTCTAGCCCGCGATCAAAGGTTCATCTCCACACGCGGGGTAGGATTAGGTGAATAACTCGCTGCTTTGAGTTGGGTCCTACCAAGCTCAGGTGTAGCTCCGAGCTACCACTTTGTGTTTGTTCAAACCAATTTCTGCCCGACATTCATCAACGCCAGCGCATTGATCACACCCGTTGCAGGCCCAGAGCCTGTGCCGGTTGCCTTGAGGATATTATGGCTAGAGTTCCTTCTGTCGCAAAACTTGCCCTCGCGGTTTCTTTGAGCTTTTCCGCAACTATTAATGCTGCAACTACGCATCAAGATGATTTATTAAGCGTTGTAAAAGAAACGCTTGAAACCAATCCGGAGTTACAAGTTCGTTTGAGTGCCTTTCAAGCCTCTACCTACGACCAAAGGGAAGCCTTTGGCGGATACTTGCCATCTCTTGATGTCAGCGCAGCTGGCGGCATGGGAGACCGTGATTACGATGGTCGCGGTAGTTATAACCGCAATTACGCCGAAGTGTCACTCACGCAAATGCTGTTTGATGGATTTCGAGTGCGAAACGCCGTTGCCAGAGCCGAGCATAGCAGTCGGGCACGCTATTATGAACTGTTGGACGAGGCAGAAACCAAGGCACTGGAAGCGGGCGAAGTTTATCTAAGCGTTCTACGGCATCGAGAGCTTGTAACCCTAGCACAGGAGAATGTGGCCAATCACCAGCGTGTGCAACGCCACGTCAGCGAGCGTGCAGACCGGGGTGTAAGCAACCGTGCCGATCTGCAGCAAATCGATGGGCGCTTGTCTTTGGCGCGCTCTAACTTAATGACAGAGATAGCCAACCTGCAGAGCGTTACCGCGCGGTTCCAGCGCTTGGTTGGCCGGTTCCCGGCAGAGCAGCTAAGCGCTTATGAAGTAGAAGAGCAGGCGGTGCCTAAGGAGTTGCGTCAGGTTCTTGAGGCGGTATACGCCAATAACCCGGCTTTGTTTGCGGCCTTTGAGGAGATTCAGGCGTCTGAAGCCTCCTATGGTGAGGCGAAGGCGGGCCGTTACCCGACAATTGAGCTAGGTGCTCGCCATGGCACCTATAAAAACAATAATAGCTTCGATAAGCGCACAAACCCGCACTCTTACGGGGAGGATACGGTTATCGAGTTGCGTGCACGCTACAACCTCTATCGTGGTGGCAGCGACCGGGCAGCCGAACGTGCGGCGGACCGTCGTATCAGTCAGGCGGAAAGCTTGCGGGATAAAGCCTGCGTCGATTTACGTCAAACAGCGACGATTGCCCACGGCGATGTGCGCAATTTGCAGGTGAAGCTTGACTCTCTTTCGGCCCATCGCGAAAAAGCTTCGGGTGTATTAGGTGCTTATCGTGAACAGTTCGATATCGGCCGCCGCTCTTTGCTAGATGTACTCGATTCTGAAAACGAGTTTTTCCAGGCTGAGCGTGCCTATATCAATGGCTCCTACGATCTGGAGATCAATCGCTTACAAACGCTTCACAGCATGGGGCGCTTGCTGGACACCCTGTACGTGGGTAGCGACCAGTTACCGAACTTGGGTGATATTAACCAGTCGGTTAAGCCGGGCTCCAGCCGCTACTGCACACTTCCCGACGAGGGCGCCAGAAGCTTCGATCGGTTTATGAAAATAGCAGATACCGAAGAAATCGTGACCCTTGGCAGTGACACTCTATTTGATGTTGGCAGCGCTGAGTTCAAGCCTGAGGCAATGGCTAGCCTGCAGCAGTTCGCGCAACGCCTGCTGGAGCGCGGCACGGTTAAGTCAATCAATGTTGTTGGGCATACCGACAGCTCGGGCTCCGATGCGTTGAACCGGAAGCTATCCCTTGCCAGAGCGATTTCGGTACGTGATGCCTTGATCGACAGTGGCATTGCAAACACCGTTATGCTGGTTTCAGGTGTGGGCGCCTCCCAACCCCGTACAAGCAATGACACTGCCCAAGGGCGTGCCATGAATCGCCGCGTTGAGGTACGTGTTACTCACGCCAGAAGGTGAGATTGAAGCGCCGCTATGGATCAGATGAACGACCCCCTGAGCGCCTGCCTTTTATGGCTTGCTGCTGAAAATGGCACCACGACCAGCCATGATGCGCTGGTCGCTGGCTTGCCATTGGTTGGTGGCCGCTTGTCGCCCTCGGTGTTTGCGCGCGCAGCGGAACGGGTCGATATGAAGGTAAAGCTGGTAAGGCAGCCGTTGGAGCGCCTGAACAGTTTGCTGCTTCCCTGCGTTATTTTGCTCGATGGTAACCGTGCCTGTTTGCTTGAAAGCATTGACCTTCAGGGGCAGACAGTGCAAGTGCGGATGCCAGAAATAGACATGGAAGTTCAGCAGCTCGGGCTTGCCAATTTCCAAGAGACCTACACTGGTATTGCACTCTACTGCCGTCCGGATTTTCGTTTGGACCAACGTAAAATCGGGGCTGCCACAACAGTAGATAACGGCCACTGGTTCTGGAGTGTGATAAAGGCGAACCGGCCGGTTTATCGCGATATCTTGATTGCAGCGTTCTTTATCAACCTGTTCGCCTTAACCATGCCCCTGTTCGTTATGAATGTTTACGACCGGGTGGTACCCAATCATGCTACGGACACCTTGTGGGTTCTTGCGCTTGGAGCTCTGATTATCATCTGCGCTGATCTTGCGCTACGCCTCCTGCGAAGCTGGTTTGTTGAGCTGGCAGCAACTCGTGCTGATATCACTTTATCCGCGCGCATTATGGAGCGCATTCTGGGTACTCGGCTTGAACATGCTCCACAGTCTGTGGGCTCGTTTGCGGCGAATGTCCAGTCGTTTGAATCCGTTCGCTCATTCATTGGTTCCATGACCGTAACGGCGCTTATCGACCTGCCTTTCTTCCTGCTCTTTGTGGTCATTATCGCGTTAATTTCACCGGTGATGGTGATTCCGGTGCTGATCGGCGCAACGATTATTATTCTGTACGCCCTCTCGGTGCAGGCCACCATGCACCAGCTTTCAGAAACCATGAGCCAAGCCAGTGCGCAGCGTAACTCCGGTTTAGTAGAAAGTCTGGTAGCGGCGCCCACGGTTAAAAGCTTCAACGCTAGTAGCCGTATGCAAAGTGAGTGGGAGCAAACCACTCGGTTTTTGTCGGGCTGCTCCGGCAAGCAGCGCATGCTCGGTATGTCTGTAGGCGCGGGAGCTTCCTGGATACAGCAGGTTGTATCTGTGGTGATGATTATCACCGGTGTGTACTTGGTTATTAATGGGGATATGAGCCAAGGCGGGCTGATCGCGGCTTACATGTTGTCCTCACGGGCCATGGCGCCGGTTTCGCAAACTGCCTCATTGCTGACTCAATACCATCAAGCGGCAACGGCCATGACATCTGTGGAACAGATTATGGATGCCGAGCAGGATCGTGAGCCAGATAAACAAGTAATAAGCCGTGGCAAGTTGCGCGGCGAAATTGAACTGAAAGGTGTGTCATTCCAGTATCCCGGTGAAGAGCGTGATGCATTGGCTGGAGTGTCATTGCATATTCGGGCAGGTGAGCGAGTGGGCATTCTTGGCCGAGTGGGCTCGGGCAAGAGCACTTTGGAAAAACTCATACTGGGGCTTTACCGGCCAACGTCTGGCAGCCTTTTAGTGGATGGGGTAAACATTGGCCAGATCGACCCGAGTGAGCTGCGCCGCAATATTGGTTACATACCACAAGATGTTCAATTGCTCAGTGGCACGGTATACGACAACGTTACGCTGGGTATAGAGCATCCTAATAATGAACGCTTGCTGCAGGCCATCAATATCTCAGGTTTGAAAGGCATGGTGGGTGATCATGCAGACGGTTTGTCAATGCCGGTCGGGGAGGGCGGTAACCGTCTATCCGGTGGGCAGCGCCAAACCATTGCAGTAGCCCGTGCGGTTATGGCGGACAGCAGTATTTTATTGCTTGATGAGCCAACCAGTGCCATGGACAGCATGTTGGAGAACCACGTCAGCAAAGGCTTGGGCCAGTTTAGCCAAGGCAAAACTCTGTTGTTGATAACCCACCGCACCAGCCTACTGGATCTGGTTGATCGCTTAATTGTAATGGATACGGGAAAAATTGTTGCCGATGGCCCGAAACAAAGCGTACTTCAGGCTCTCCAGCAAGGAAGCATCCAGCGGGGTGCACAATGAGCAACGATGCGAAGATTGTAGAGAAAACCGTGCAGAAAGAGCTTGAGCAACAGGCATTTGATCGCCTGAGCAAGGCTGACGCCGTTGGAGCTCGGGGCAAAGGTTTTATCAATCGCCTGTTTCGGCCGTTTTTTTCCGCATTTCGCAGCAACTCACGGCACTGGCCTACGGATGCGGATCAGGCCATGGAGCAGCAAAGCACCCTGCGCGCCCGCAGCTTGCTGTACGGCATCGCACTGACGTGTATTGTTCTGATTGTCTGGGCTGCGTTTGCGCCGATCGATGAAGTGACACGGGGCGAGGGTAAGGTTATTCCCTCCCGACAGCTTCAGGTTATTCAGTCCGCCGATGGCGGTGTGATTGAGGAAGTGTTTGTAGACGAGGGTGCCAGAGTCAGCAAAGGCGACCTGCTGGTGCGCATAGACCCAACACGATTTATGGCCAGCTTTCAGGAGGGCAGCGTGCGGGCATTCGCACTGGCCGCCAAGGTGAAACGGCTGCAGGCATTGATTCATAGCGAGCTACTTCAGCTGAATTACCGTGAGGCAGTAACACCTATACAGCAACAGGTCTTGCAGCAGGAGGAAGGTTATTTCAAGGCCAGCCTCAAGGAACTGCAAGAGCGCTTGGCGGTTGCCCGGGAGCAGATTGCTCAACGGGAGCAAGAATTAAGTGAAGTACGGGCGAGGAAGACTGCTGCAGAGCAGTCCTACCGTATGTCGACACAGGAATTGCAGGCGACGGAACCCCTGCTGGCGTCCGGTGCCGTTTCAGAAATCGAGATATTGCGTTTGCAACGGGATCAGGCGGCGGCAGATGGAGAGCGCCTCCAAGCCGCTGCCCGTGTACGGCAGGTACAAGCCAGTATCCAGGAAGCGGAATCTAGGCTGCAGGAGGTTGAATCCTCTACCCGCAATCAGTGGCGAGCGGAGCTTAGTGACGCAAGTTCTCAGTTAAACAGCTTAGAAAAGAGTGTCGCCGGTCTGGCCGACAAGGTGAAGCTCTCTGAAATTCGCTCACCGGTAAATGGCACGGTACAGCGTGTACTGCTAAATACAGTTGGCGGAGTTGTTCAGCCCGGGAATGCAGTGGTGGAGATTGTTCCCAGCGATGATCGCCTGCTGGTGGAAGCCAAAATAGCGCCCAAAGATATCGCATTCTTACGCCCCGGGTTGCCAGCGACTATCAAACTGCACGCCTACGATTTCTCCATTTATGGCGGAATTGCAGCAACCATTGAACACATCAGTGCCGATACCATCACCGACGACCGCGATAACACGTTTTACCTCGTGCGCGCCGTAACCACCGGAAAAGATTCGGCACAGCACTTATCTGTTATTCCGGGCATGACCGCACAGCTCGACATCATGACCGGCAAAAAGAGCATTTTATCTTACTTGCTCAAACCAATACTGCGTGCCAAAGCCAACGCTTTGAGCGAACGCTGAAATCGATCCATTACCTGCATTGAAATCGCATGGCTAACCACATTTTGAGGTCCGTATGACTACTCTGGCAACTGTTGTATCCCTAATCGGACAAGCTTGGGCTGAAAACGCAAACGGCGAGCGCCGTGTACTTGAAGTGGGCGACCAGCTGGCTATTGATGAAACCTTGGTTTTAGAGAGGGGTGCGCGGGTTAATCTGGATTTTGGCGACAACCAGCAGCTAACGTTTTTAGGCGAACAACAGGTGACAGCCGAAGAGAGAGCAAACCTTGTTGAGCAGAGTGAAAGCCTTGCGCCTCTCGAGCCTAACGACCAACCGATAACGGACCCATCCACGCAGTCTAATCAAGGCACCTTTTCCGAAGGGCATGGTTTTGTACAGTTGGTGCGCATTGGCGAAATAATTGAAGCGGATGGGTTCACACCCGTAACCGTTGCGCGAATCCAAGAAGTGCTGCGGCCGCTTGGATTGAGCCTGCCGCAAAGGGAGCTGGAAAAAGGGTTTCGCGATGAGCACCTCGCAAATAGAAATGACGAGTACCTTGATGACGTTGATCCCTCGGGCGGTAATAACGACCAACCGGGAGAAAGTGGGCAAGAGCCAGGTGATGGTGGCGAACAACCGGGAGAAGGTGAGCAGCCGGGTGATGGAGATCAACCGGACGACGGTGATGAAGAGCCGGGCGATGGCGGTGATCGACCAGAGCTGAGTATTTCTATTGATGTGATTGCAGATGATGACATTATCAGCGCAGCTGAAGCCGAACAGCCAGTTACTCTGACAGGCACCGTAGGTGGTGATGCCCAGCCCGGAGATAAAGTGACCATCACCGTAAACGGAAAGGCCTATGAGACAACGGTGAATGCGGATGGTAAAACTTGGCAGACAGAGGTTCCCGGAAGTGAGCTTGTACAAGACAGAACCGTTGAGGCAACGATCACTAGTGGCTATTTTGAAGGCGAACCGGTTACCGCTGAAGCAGAACGCCCTTACCTCGTAGAAGTAACAAAACCGGTACTTAGCATTGAACTTGAAGGTGCAGGCCCCGGGGGCATTTACAGCGAGTCGGAAATTTCCAACGGAAAAGTGCCCGCGAAAGTTACCTTGGATAAAGACACGGTCAAGGTGGGCGACTTACTACAGGTCAAGACCCCAAATGGTGGTGTGCTACTTGAGCGCCCTGTGACACAAGAAGATATCGACAACGGCGTACGTGTGCAGGTTCCGGTTAGCCCGGGTCAGGGGAAAGTAACCGTTGAGGCTAGCATTACGGACCCGGTAGGCAACAGCAGTACTGATCGTGATGAAAAGCCGATAGATACTCTTCCACCATTGCTTACAGGCGCGTTGGACCCCCAAAACGACCAAGATGCTGACCCTATAAATCTTGATATCAGTGGGAAGTTTAGCGACGCCTTCAGCGGAAGCAACTTGATCTACAGTGCGGCCAATCTGCCTGGCGGCTTAACGATAGACCCGGGCACGGGTGTTATCAGCGGAAGGATTCATAGCTCCGCCAGCCAGACCGGTAATGTAGGCAATGGGGAATATGAAGTAACGATCACTGTTTTCGACCCTGCCGGAAACAGCACTCAGCATAGTTTTACCTGGACAGTGACCAACCCGGCTCCAACGGCTGCAGACGACAGTGGCAGCACAGATGAAGATACCACTCTAGTCGTTAATCCGAGAAATGGGGTGCTCAAAAATGATGTAGATCCGGATGGCGATCAACTTTTCGTTACCGGCATAGTTGCTGGTGGTAGCAAGCCCACCAGTGTAGGTGGGCTCGATACCGATATTATCGGTGACTACGGCACCTTAAAGCTGCAAGCAGACGGCAGCTATACCTATGTTCCTGATAAGACCAACCCAGATGTTCGCGCGCTGAAAGACGGCGAAACGTTAGAAGACATCTTCAGCTATACCATGACGGACCGAGAAGGTGGCGCTGATGACGCCACTTTGGTTATTACCATCAATGGTGTGAGTGATAGCGAGCCTACAATCATACCTAAAGACGAAAACGGTCCAGATGATCCAAACGATATTATTACCGCAGGCCATGCGACGGTTTATGAATCCGGATTAATAGCTGACACCCCTACTCAGAGCAAAACAGTAGAGGGCGAGATTACAGTTACAGCGCTAGATGGCCTGATAAGCGTCAAAGTGCATGGCCAAACCTTCGATTTAACTCAGTTGGCGGATTTGGAAAATACAGCCGTTGTTCTCGATACCGATTACGGAAAGTTGACTCTGAATGGCTTTACGCCGGACGAAGTTGACAGCACCATCGTTGGTGGCGAACTCAGCTATAGCTATGAGTTAGATATCCGCTTTGATAATGCGGCGCCCGGTTCGAATGGCGATCTGAACGGTTTTGATTCGATTGATTTGGAGGTGCTTGATGCGGGTAATACTAGTAAAAATGGCACACTCGAAATCAATATTATCGATGATGAGCCTGCTGTTTCCGAAAAGACTGTTACTCACTCTGTTGAAGTTGATGAAACGACGTTAGGCGTTCCGTCTACTGCGGTGAGCTTTGCCGATGCTTTTGACACTGCATACGGTGCCGACGGAGCTGCAAGCTCAAACGGGTTGGTGTATAGCTTCGAAATTGACACCACGCTAGCAACAGGTTTGATTGATACTGCAACGGGCGAAAATATTGAGCTGACAATCAGCGCGACGGGCGAGGCTGAAGGACGCACCGAAAGTGGTGACTTGGCCTTTACTGTACGTGTAGATAGTACCAATGGCGAAGTAACCCTGACTCAGGCGCGAGCACTTAAACATCCCGATAAAGCCAATCCTGATGATGCAGTAAGCCTTGTAGAAAATACATTAAAGCTGAAAGCCACCGCAACGGATGGTGACGGTGATGAAAACAGTGCCAGTATCAGTCTGGGTGACAAACTGGTGTTTAAGGATGATGGCCCAGCGGTTGAAGTGGAAGCAGGCTTCACCGCACCAGAGGTTATTGTCGATGAAACCTCTTTAGGTACTCCCTCGAGCGCAATCGCGTTTGCGGGCGCCTTTGTTGCCCCTGATTCTGGAGAAGATGGCGCGGCAAGTACCGATGCTCTGGTTTACAGCTTGGATATTGATCCAGCGATAGTGACTGGCCTGACAGACACTGCCACCGGGCAGGCGATTGTTTTATCCATCAACAGCTCGGGTGAAGTGGAAGGCCGTACCGACACAGATGGAGAACTGGCGTTTACCGCCAGTGTGGATAGCAACACCGGCAAAGTAACCCTAACCCAATCGCGCGCGCTTAGTCATCCAGATACAAGTGATCACGATGATGCAGTCAGTCTGGCTGAAAACGCGCTAAGCCTAAAAGCTACCGCGACCGATGGCGACGGCGATGAGGCCAGTGCCAGTATCAGCTTGGGCGACAAACTGGTGTTTAAGGACGATGGCCCAGCGATTGAAGTGGAAGCAGGCTTCACCGCACCAGAGGTTATTGTTGATGAAACCTCTTTAGGTACGCCATCAGATGCAAAAGCGTTTGCAGGTGCTTTCAAAGCCCCGGATTACGGCGCAGATGGCGCGGCTAGTAGCGATGCACTGGTATATAGCTTGGATATTGATTCAACGACAAGCACTGGACTTATCGACACGGCGACCGGGCAAGCCATTGTTCTAAGTATCAATGGGTCGGGTGAAGTGGAGGGCCGAACCGATGTAGGCGGCAATCTGGCGTTTACGATTAGTGTGAACAGCGATGGTGAAGTAACCCTGACTCAAAGCCGTTCAATGCAGCACACGGACACGGACGACCCTGATGACGAAGTTACGATCGCTTCAGGAACCATCAAGCTTCACGCTACTGCCTTGGATGGTGACGGTGATACAGACAAATCTGATGGTGTTGACATAGGTGGCCAATTTACCTTCAAAGACGATGGCCCAACGATTGATGGCAGTGAGGTGGGCGGTGATGGTTATGTTAGTGATAACGCCATTGTTGATGAAAGATATCTAGCTTCAGGTAGTGAAAGTGATCCAAGCAAACTAATCGTTGGCAAAAACCTACCGATTGACTTCGGTGCGGATGGCGCGGTGAATGCTGTTGGTGATATAGGTCTTACGTTTAATAGCAATATCCAAGACCTTATCGACTTAGGGCTGAAGTCGGGTACTACAGATTTGACTTATGCACCTAGCACCGATGGTCATACCATCACTGCTACAGCAGGGGCTAACGACATCTTCACCATCGAGCTTAAGGTGGCTGCAGATGGCACACCAAGCTACGAGTTCACCCTACAAGGCCCGCTGGACCACACCTTGGATGCCGGTGGTGCAACAGCAGAGAACATCGTTCTGCCCTTTGACATCAAAGCTACCGATGGTGACGGCGACTCAGTTGATCTGAAGTTCAAAGTGGAAGTGATAGATGATACACCGCCAAGCGATACACGTGAGCTAGAGGTCAATGAAGACGACTCCGTGAGCTTTAGTAACGCTGACATCAACCAGACCACGACCACTGTAATTACAGATGCAGAACACGGTACCGTTACCATTGGTAATGACGGCACTATTACCTACATGCCAAACGAAGACTACCGCGGGAGTGACAGTTATACCTACAAGGTAGTCACCGATGGTGGCGAGTATGAGCGTACGGTGAATATCACCGTTAAGCCGGTGGCAGATGCACCTTTGTTTACTGACCGTACTGATGACGGGGTTGTGGAAACTCCGGAAGATACTGAAAAATCACTGGAGCTAAAACTTCCTGCAATTAAGGATACAGGCGCTACTGATCAGAAAGATGTGGGTTATGCAGGTTCGGACTACTCCGAGCTGGTGGGCGCTATTACCCTTGAAGTAAAGGATGTAGATACCACCGTCGTAGGGGCTGGTGTTGCTCAAGATGTGGTGCTGCAGACAGTGATTAGTGGCGCGACTAAAGAGCTCAAGCCAGCTACTGATGGCAAAATCACCATTGTGATTACTGACCAAACAGATTTTCACGTTAGCAATATCCAAGCATTACACCCAGAGGGTACGGCTAATGGTGTCTATCATTTAACCAAAGATCAGTACGAGGCCATCACTGCCCATCCAGCCGAAGACCGTCACGAAAACTTTGAAGTTGAAGTGTCGGTGAAAAGCTACGAAGTGGATGCCTCTGGCGAGGCATTGCCTGATGCTGATGTGGGTGGCACTAACGGCGCTGAAAGCACACAAACCATCACCGTGGATGTGCATGCGGTGACTGATGATGTGGGCCTTAAAGTTCAGGACGACGACACTCAAGCAGGTGTGACGGTTGTTATCTCAGACGCTGATAAAACTGCTGACATCACCTTTGATGAAGACACCTCGTTCAATCTGACTAACATCCTTGCGCCTGAGGCTTTTAAAGACACCGATGGCAGTGAAACCCGTTATTTAGGGCTAAAAGGCTTGCCAGATGGTACGACCGTTACTGTTGGTGGAGATGACTATGTGATTGGTGGCAACGCGCCAACAGTCAACTTTGGCGGAACTATTGGCGAGATTCCTGCGCTTACGCTTGCAGGTACCGAAACTAATTTGCCAGATATCACCATCACCCCACCTAAGGATTTAAGTGGTGACCTGCCAGCTTTTGAAGTTATTTTAGGAGCACTGGACAGTGATAGCGACAGTGCAAGTAACCCTGGCTTTGTTCCTCCCGTAGTGGAAACTGACAGCGTCACCATCAAATTACATATCAAGCCCGTAGGCGGAGATGTAGCAATTGAAGGCGCGGAAGGTGATGAAGACACTGCTATTAAGTTCCTAGAGAACATCAAGGTTACTGATGACAGTACAGCGATAGGAACACTCGGTGAGGTGATTACCGAGGTGTCGTTCACCGTACCAGCGGGTTGGACAGCTGACGGTTCAGATAACTGGACGAACGCCGAAGGGCAGACGTGGACGATGACTGAGCCAGTAGCAAGTACTGATTGGTCAGGTGCTTGGGTTGGTAATACCTACACCATTACTTTTGATACCAGTCCTACTGGGATCACTAAAGAGGCACGTGAAAACATCCTCAAAGAGTTCACTGTCACACCCCCTGCGCACAGCAGTAAAGACATTGACTTAAGTGTTGAGGTCACCAGTGTTGACCACAGTATTATTTCAGGTGGTTCATCCAGTGATCCTGCTAGCAAGATAGAAACGCTCACTGTTGTGGTTAAGCCTGTTGCGGAGCTAGAGGATACTGACTCGGATAGTGCTGATGGCAATGATGTCACCATGGTTGGCGATCACGTCTACCAAACCACAGGTGAAGAGGATGGATGGTTTGCTTTAGGTGATGAAACATCGACAAGCTTTAAGCTCAGCGCCGGTTGGTCTAACGAAGATGGCAAGTGGGTGGATGATGGCTCAGGTAACTGGTTCGTAGACACCAGCAATGGCCGCAGCGAAGACACCTTTGCATTGTTAACGCCTTATATGACCGTTAATAACGATGCGCGTCCTGGTGCAGCTACGGCTGGAACCTTGGATGGCAGCGTTTTCACCTATGAGGGTCCAGGCGGTACTGTCACTCTTCCTTTCGCTGGCGAGCCAGTGAAAATCCCTATGCAGTACTTGGACACAGTCCAGTTCAAAGGTCCAGCAGACTGGTCGGGTGTGGTTAAAATTAAGGTTCAAGCCGGAACTGTCGACTATGACGAAGATGATAATGCAGCAACTGATCTAGAGGCTTCTGGCGAGTCATGGCTGACGAACTTGATCATTGAGCCCCGTGCCGATCAAGTGACGCTGAAAGTCGATGCCATCATTAAAACACCTGAAGACACACCAGTAGCTCTCAATATTAATCCGACCAGTAGCGGTCTTGACGAAACTTTTAATGTCACTATTGATAAGATTCCAGTCGGAGCGACCGTAGACTACTGGTATTTCAATGAGTCAGGTACATCTACTCAAGGTACCTTTACTGGTAGCGCTGGGAATACATCAGTTGAAATTATTAACTTTGATAAGGCTAATCAGCCAACGCTAACGCCACCAAAAGACAGCAACGTCACTATTAACCTTGATATCACCGCACAGTCCGTCGATACCCTCACTTATATTGATAGCGGCGGGACAGAGCAGACGATTACGGATACGGATCCAAGCAAGAACCAAACTCTGCCAACAGAGGTTCAGGTACAAGGTGTGCCGGATGATCCAATATTGGGTTTGGTGCAAGACAAGGTCTACGCAGAGGATGCTGGTGATCAAAATACAGGGCAGTTAAAAGTCGCGCTCAGTGATTTAATCACCGAGCTTAAATCCGGTGAAACCGGTGTTGGTGGCGCAGGCCCTGACGGCTCTGAAACCGTCACCTTGCGTATAAGTAATCTGCCTGAAGGCTTCAATCTGGAAAACGCTGGCCCTGCCTTAGGGGGCAGTGGTGAGAGCCGTGTATGGGTAATCACAGAAGCCCACTTAGCTACCGTTGAAATTACTGTACCAAAGCACTATAGCGGTACGGTTAAATTTACTGCGCAGCCGGTGGTCACTGAAAACGACAACCCGTCGGAGATATTCTTTGCTCCGCAAAACGTCAGTTTCGACATTACCCCGGTGCCAGAGGCAACCCTGTCGATCAGTTCAAATCTCATCGAGGACACCATCGGTGAGCTCGAGCTTATGCCTGTGGGGGATGACTCAGACGAGTACATCAGTACTGTGCGTATTAAAGTGAGTGATGTGACAGATAAAGAACTGACTCTCTTCACAAATAGCGATGGCACTGGAACACCAGCTACAGAAACTATCAGTGGTGATGAATACTATGTGTTTAACGTAGCAGCGGGGCAAGAAGCACCTAATGTTTACGTCAAAGGCCCAGCTAACTTCAGTGGTGAGAAAACGCTAAACATTGAGTATGAGGTCACAGACCCAGTGACTTCGGGGATAGGCAGTGCGGTTGCTGAGTGGAAAGCAGCCATTACCCACACTCTAAACTTTGCCGCAGCCACCGATGAGATTGACCTGACGCTGGGTGATATTACAGGTGGTACTACTGATGCTGGCGTTACAACTGCACAGAAGGGTGACACGGTAACCGTTGGCCTGAAAATCACGCAAAAGGCTGATACTAATGCTGGTGGCGCTCAAGATGCCGATGGCTCTGAGAAGTTCATCCATGTGGTTATTTCAGATGTGCCGGCTGGCGTGAGCGTCAATGGCGCAATAGAAACAGCACCGGGTGAATGGTTAATGACGGTTGGTTCTGAAGCGTTTAACGCTGCAGAGCTGACACATAACCTAGAGTTCGTGGTCAGTGGTTATGCGAATACTTTCCAAGAAGCAATTACCATCACCACCTACACTCAGGATACCGGTGCAGAAACCATTGAAGAAGACAGCATCCAGTGGACGTTAAACTATGTCAGCGATACGGGACCGGACCCAGTCGATTTGCCTGAGCTGACCCTGACAGCAATAGATACCCCACAAACAGAGGACGTGTCGTTTGTGTTAGGGAGTGTTGTCACAGGTGCGGTGAGCAGCGGCTCAACGACTGACCCGTTTGATCTAACCGTGACAATACGTACCACCCCAGATGATGAAACAGCCTTTGCGGGCATGACGCGTACCCTTGTTACCGAAAGTGGACAGCAAGTTGCGCTATGGACTGCAACCGTCTCAGGGGTCACACAAGGGAGCGCTCAAACAGCGCTGGATAATTTGCTGGGCGGTATCACCGTGACATCACCACAGGATGCCAACTCGAATAATATCGCTGGCGGCACCTTAGACTTGGATATCAACGTTTCTGCCCATGCGCATGGCATCAGTCGTGATGCCCAAGCTACACCGAAGCTGCCAATCACGCCGGTTACTGATGATCTCGTTATAACCGTTAGCGAAAGCGTGGTGGATGAAGGTGAAAACATCGACCTCACTATCTCACTCAGCAGTGAGAACGGCGCCGATGGCACGCTTGGCGCACCTGATACTGGCTGGATAGTGGTAGACGATACAGTGTTTATACACATCGCTGATGGTTTGGACGGTGAGTTGTATGTTAATGGCATTGAAAATTTAGGGTCAGTAACGGCACCAACAGGCGCGCCAGCACTCTCGGATGGTAAGTACTACGAGGTATCTGTCGCTGATTTAGACAAACTGCAGTTTAGACCCGATGCAGGAAGCCCTCACCAAACCGGCTCACTGGGCGTCACGGTTTGGGCTGAACACCAAGAGAACAGTAGTGGGGGCTCGAAAGTATCTGAAGGAACCGGCTCACTGACTATTCAGCAGTCTAATAATGGTTATGAGGCAACGATTACCGCAGCAGGTGAGGAAGCACAAACCGGTGGCGATAAAGAAAAGGCGATTGAGCTTAATTTTGGAGCTGATGCTGGCTTAGTGGACCCAGCTGAAGAAGTCAGCTCGGCCTATATCAGTGGCTTGCCCTCGGGCTTCACTGTATATGCCGGTCCGGATGCTACAAACGCTACCATGGCCAATAACGCCGGTAACGAGACGTGGGTGGTTCCAGTCACTGGAGGTGCGCTACCTACCTACATCGCGATTTTACCGCCAGCTAATTGGAGTGGCGGTTTAACGGGGTTGAATCTGACCGTGCTCAGTGGGCATGCAGGACTGGCTCCAACACCCACTGAGTTACCAATAGCCTTTGAGGTGACTCCGGTTGCCAGCGGTATTACCCTAAGCCCAACTCTCAGCTTTGGTGATGCAGGTGAGCTGATTGCGTTAAACCTCAACGCATCGATGAAAGACCCCATTGCAGCCACAGGGGCAATCGGTGATACGCACACCGAGCGTACGGAGTTAAAGCTAACTGGCTTCCCAGGTGGCGAGAAAGTGCAGTTCTTTATCGGCCCAGAAGTGGGTGACGGTACGCTGGATGGTCGTGTTGCTTACGATAGTGGTAGCAATGAATACACTATTCGTGATCTCACTCAAACTGAGCTGGATAGCCTGCAGTTTGTGCATGGCACAACAAGTGGTGCAGAGCAAGTCGGCATTGTAGCAAAGACCTATGAGGTAGATGGTTCAGGTAACCAAGTGAGCGGCTTCTCTGATGAAGTCACTTCAACAGTGAATATCAATGTCTCGCCTGTTGTCGCCACCTCAGGAGCTGATAAGTTCCTGTGGGAGGGCACGGCCATTAACGGCTTCGGCGGTGAGGATACGGTTCAGCTGCGCTTTGGTGATGATCTTGGTTCAGGTGACTTCAGTAAACTTGAAAATATTGAAATTATTGACATGAAGGACTCCGGAGCCAACAAGGTAGGAGAGGGTGCAGGCCTTAGTATTCAGGATGTGTTGGATATGACCGATGAGAACAATGCACTGAAAATCGACGGAGATGGTGATGATTCCATATTCCTGAAAAACAGCGAATGGACAAACGCCGGGAGCGACGGCAATGGCCATACGGTCTACACCGATGCGACCAGCGGTGCATCGTTAAGTATTTCAGAGCAGATTACGAGCATAACCATGGTCGATTAAGATCACGTAGCGACTTTATTCGCCACCCCAAACGGAATATGCACCATAGGAATATCTCCAGCATCAGATTCTAGGTGCGACCGCTGGTCGTCAAAGAACATATGGGGCTTGAGTACGTTCAGGATGCGGTCTTTCTTCATGCCACCTAGGAAGAAAACCTCATTGGCGTTCACGCCCCAGTGTTCCAGCGTTGTAATCACGCGCTCGTGGGAAGGGGCGTTGCGAGCTGTCACAATCGCGGTTCGCAGCACTCGCTTGTAATCCGTGTCGTCCGTTAATGCTTGGTCTTCCAGTGTTTGCAGATGTGAAAGCTTACGGAACAAATCCGCCAGCGGGCCGGGGCTGTGGGGGATTTGGGAGCGGGAGGTTTCATGCTCCTGAAAGTCTTCCAGAGAGCCGGCTTTGTAGACTCGTTCAGAAGCGTCATCCGCAATCACGCCATCAAAATCGAACGCAATGCGAAGCTCTGTATCTGTTTCATCGTCTACCACCTTACTAGGCAGTACGGTGCCAGCCGCGTAGCCGTAGTCGATTGCCTGGGATACGTCACTGGCGTTGGCAGAGAGAAACAGCGAAGCATTAAATGCCGGAATGTAGGCGTAGGGTGATTTGCCCTCGAGAAATGCGGCACGGGTAATGTCCAGACCGTGGTGGTGAATGGAATGGAATACCCGCTTACCGGTAATTACCGAGTTCCGCGAAAGCAGTACCACTTCAACCGGACACTGCTCTGGGAACTTCTGGTTAATACTCAAAAAACGCCTTACGAAAGGAAAGGCAACACCCTTACGCAAAGGTTTGTCCAGATTGGCTTCCTGATGCTTCCGGTAGGCCTTTTCCCCCTGCTCACGAAACACACGGTCAGACTTCGATAGATCAAACAGGGCGCTTGAGGCCACCGCGATCACGAGTTTGTCTTCAATGGGGTAGGGCATGGTTAAAAGGTTCCTTTCTGGAAACGTCAGGGCTCAGTTTTCATATCGTTCTTATGGTCAGGCAAGAGCGACGCGAATACCTTCTCCCATAGCACTTCATACCGCTTTTTATGCCAACCAATATGGCCAATGCGCTTCTGATTGATCTCTTCAGGTGTTACGCGAATGTGCTGTTGTGGCGCATTGGCAAAAAACTCATGCAGCATCCGCACATTAGTAGACGACATCATTTCGTCATCGGAAAACTCAATGGCAGTAATGGGGGTGCGCACACTGGCAAACCGCTCACGTAGCCAGTCTCCCTCGTAGCCTACGGCGTATTCTTCTTTCAGGCACCAGCGACGCCATTGCATGATGACCCCTTTGGGCATGTCACACATAAGTTTTAGGCGGTTGCCGGGGAAATAGCCGGCAATGGGCACAACCGAGGGCACAAGAACGTACCAGAGGAACCAGGCAATGCGCTTGGTGGGTGGTGAATTGTGCCACCAGGTACCTGTACCGCAGCCAACGGTAATCACCTGGTCGATATCTGGGTTATGCCCCATAAAACCAATCATGTGGCCGCCCACACTGTGGCCGATCCAGATGAGTTTCAAATCGTTATATTGTTGTTTAACGAAACCCAGAATGGCTGGGCAGTCATATTTACCCCAGCTTAAAATGTCACTTTTGCTGTCCTTTACGCGGCCGTTCACAGAAAGCCCCATGCCCTCATAATCAAACGTCAGGGCATGGAATCCTTGAGTATTCAGCCAGCGTGCAAAGTCATCGTACAGATACTGGGCAACGCCGGTAGCAGGCGCAAGAATGCAGAGGCCACGGACTTCTTCGCAGTCGGCTGAAAATAGGCGAGCCGTCAACTTGTGGCCGGCTTCAGTAGAAATGCTGTGAGTGTGGGGCTGGTTCATTACTGCTTCTCGGGGACTGATTGTTTAGAGTTCGTGCGCAAATAGTGCTGAATTTGAGGGCATGTTGGCAAATTATGTTGATAAATTTCTCAAAATTCGTGAAGTTGGTGCTACATGGTGCGGTAGCCCGTTCATATTGGGGGGAATGTCGCGACGTTTTGCGCCAGCGGCAACCAGTGCCGCCTGACTGCTCTGGTATTCCAGGAAAGAAGCATCCAGTATAGAGTTTGGAAAGCCAACTATAATACGACCTACCAGCAACGGAGGCTTTACTATGGCAACCCTTAACCAAGTGCGTCACGATCACGCCAACATGGCTCGACTTCTGCACGTACTCTTGCTCCGGCATGAGTCTTTGACCCATGGTGATCGCCCGGACTTTCACCTGATACGCGAGGTTGTGGACTATATTCTCGACTACATGAACAGTTTCGTTGGTCCTCTGGAGCGACTTTACAGCGAGCATCATGTGGCGAAGAAGTTCAAGGAAGGCGAGGTGGGCCAGCAGTTGGCCGAAGACTATCAAGCCTTGCGAGAACGCCTGAACCTGCTTTCCGAGAATATTGACATGATTCTTCTGGATGCCGTGGTTCCCATGGATCGTTTTGCCGATGATCTCAAGGCGTATCTCGATGCTCACCTTGCTTATCTGCGTGCAGAGCGGGAGCTGCTGTTTCCCTTCTTCCGTGAAAAGCTCTCAACTGAGGAGCAAAAGAACCTGCTCAAGATGTTGCCAGAGGGCGCGCAGGCCAATCTGGCGAGACTCAAAGAGGACTACCCGGAGCTGTACGACGAGTTTAAGGCAGCGCCTTCCCCCTTTTCCTAGTCTTATTCTGCTGTCGACAAATGGCTTCTGATTAGCTCGGCTAACTGCTTGGCAGGCTCTGAAGGCCTGCCAGCAGGCCGGTGCAGTGCAATCTCAACCGATTGAAGGGCGGGCATGCCACTGCGCTCGTCCAGCACTCGCAGTTGTGGGGTGAGCATGTTTCGTGTGATCACCGCGACTGCCAACCCCGCAGCAACAACCGGCATGAGCCCGGTCATGGACTGGCTTGAATAGGCCATTCGCCAATCGCGCCCGGCGTTCGTTAACGCCTGTTCGGCGACATCTCGGAATACATCAGCCCCCGGCGAGTAAAAGGCCAAAGGTATCGGGTCGGTCAGTGACGGCTGGGCATTGGCTCCTACGGCCCATAACAAAGGCTCGCGCCGGATGACCTCACCGCCGGGAGACCGCGCCTGGCGGGTTACCACAGCCAAGTCCATGGTGCCTGCCTGTACTTGTTTGACCAACTCCACGCTTGAGCGACAGGTAACCTGCAACTGCACGGCAGGGAACTGCCGGTTGAAATGAGACAGTACCGAGGTCAACAGAAAGGCATAGTCCTCCGGGATTCCAAGGTTTAGTTCTCCGGAAATTTGACGCTGCTGCACGTCATCAATGGCTTCGTTATTAAGCTCCAGCATTTTTCTGGCGTAACCCACCAGCTTCTGACCTTCTGCGGTAAATCTTATGCGTCGTCCGTCCCGCTCATGGAGCGGAACGCCAAGTGCTGTTTCCAGGCGGTTTAACTGCATGCTCACAGTTGACTGGGTGTATGCCAATCTTTCGGCCGCAGCGGTTACTGTGCCTGTGTCTGCAATGGTTACCAGCGTAAGAAGCATGTTCAAATCGAGTATGCGGTTTCTCAATATATCAATCCTCGTGATGCTATATATCAAAATCGATTGATATTGTGATGAATAGTAAATGCTTATCCTGTCACTGTCGAACTCAATCCACTCTTCAATCCACCCATAGAAACAGGAGCCATGACGGTGCAACTTATCGCAAACCCTTCCCGCCCACTTTATGTCAGTATCACTGCCGCCCTTTTTGCCGTTGTGCTCTGGGCTGGCGCGCCTTTGCTAGTAGATTTGGCCAGCTCTGTTCCACCTTTTCAGCTCACCGCTATTGCGTTGATTAGTGGGGCGATCGTGGCCTTACCAACGAGTCTTCGGAAGCGCGGAAGCCGAAAGCTCCAAAGTGTTCAAGTGCCGCTTTCTCTGCGATGGAAACTGGCTATTTATGGCTTGCTGCCAACCCTGATACTCGGTGCTATTGGTGGTTATCTCACAGGCGTTGGTATGGCTCCGACTGCTGAGGCGGCGTTAATAACTTACACCTGGCCAATTATGTTTATTGTGATCAGCCAGTGGCTGTTTCATCGCAGGATTCCGCTTCCCGTGCTGTGCGGTGCGCTTATCGCATTTTCGGGAGCGGCGGTCTTGCTGTCACCGGGAACCGGAACTGAGGGGTTTTCTCAGTACCTGCTCGGCTATGCGCTGGCTTTGATGGCGGCTTGCTGTTGGGCTTTGTATTCATGGGTTTGTCAGGCAGCGCCGGTAGCTGTTGCACCGATTATGCCGGGGCTTTTTTTGCTGGCCGCCTTGGGCGCCGCAATCGCAGACATTCTTACAGGCGCAGCTTTTGGGCTGCCGTCGGGCATCGCTCTTGTGGCTGGTATTGGTCTGGGTGTTGGGCCGTACGGGCTCGCCATGGTGGCTTGGGATGTAGCTCTGCGCAGCGGGCCAGCAGCACTGGTTGGGAGCCTTGCCTATGGCGTGCCTGTTTTAGCGGCTGCGTTTCTGGTTATTGCCGGAGTTGCAGCGCCGGATTGGCGCTTACCAACGGCTGCGTTGTTGGTCGTTGTGGGGTCGTTTGTGGCAAGTAATCTCCGGCCTGCTAGCTAACGCAGGCCCGGCTACTGACCTTTTAATCACCACTGCCTACGGGAATCATCTGGGTGTTTTTGATTTCCCGTAAAACGAAGTTGGAATTTACCTGCGCTATGCCTTGCAAGGTAAAGATCTTTTCGTTGAGAAAGCGATCATAACTGGCCATATCCGGCACGATGATTCGCAAAACGAAATCGGCGTTTCCGGTAACTGCAAAACACTGTAGCACTTCGGGATAGCTACTCACCTGTCGTTCGATTTCCGCCGTGCTGTCTATGGTGTGTCTTTGGAGTGACAGGTTTACCAACACGCAAAGGCCATGGCCGATGCGCTCCGGTGTCAGGTGTGCGCTGTAGCCTTTAATGACACCACTTTCCTCAAGGGCTCTTACACGTCGCCAACAGGCAGCCGGTGAGAGCCCTACCTGTTCCGCGAGTTGCTGGTTACTGATTCGGCCATCCCGTTGCAGAATCGCTAGGATGCGTTGGTCGAGTTTATCCAGCTCCACCTGTTTCATTTGGTAACACCTGTTTTTTATCAAAGGATCTTTGTTTTAATTGTCATATATCAAAGGATCTTGTGCAATCTATTAAAAGTCCCGCAAAATACGCAAGCACCTTTGGCGAACTTCCCTCTAGAATTTTGGTCATAAAATCGACAATAAAAGGAGGGCGCCATGTCCACCGACATCTCTCAACCCGATGTACCGCAAACCGATACACCCCAGCTCGACAATTACAAACTCGAGGATCGTTATCTGAGAAGTTCCGGGCGGGTATTTCTCACCGGCACCCAGGCACTTGTTCGAATCCCGTTGATGCAGGCTGCACTAGACCGGAAGCTCGGGCTTAATACCGCCGGTATGGTGAGTGGTTACCGGGGCTCACCACTGGGCGCTTACGATCAGGCTTTGTGGCAGGCCAAGACTCTGCTTGATGAAAACCGCATCGATTTCGTACCTGCGATTAACGAAGACCTCGCAGCAACCATCATGCTGGGCACCCAGCAGGTAGAAACCGATGATGATCGTCAGGTGGATGGCGTGTTTGGGATCTGGTACGGCAAAGGTCCGGGCGTCGATCGTGCTGGCGATGCGCTGAAGCACGGCACTACCTATGGTAGCTCCCCACATGGTGGTGTGTTGGTGGTGGCTGGGGATGACCACGGCTGCGTGTCGTCGTCCATGCCGCACCAGTCGGATGTGGCGTTCATGAGCTTTTTCATGCCCACGATCAACCCGGCCAACATTGCTGAGTATCTGGAGTTCGGCCTATGGGGCATAGCGCTGTCGCGTTATAGCGGCTGTTGGACGGGATTCAAGGCGGTTTCGGAAACGGTTGAAAGTGCTGCCTCGGTAGAGTTACCGCCGCTGCCCGAGTTTGAAACCCCTGACGACTTCACGCCACCTGAATCCGGCTTGCATTATCGCTGGCCGGATTTGCCGGGTCCGCAGCTCGAAACCCGTATTGAACACAAATTGGCAGCCGTGCAGGCGTTTGCACGAGCCAACCCTATTGACCGTTGCCTGTTCAATAATGCCGAGGCGCGCTTTGGCATTGTCACCACCGGCAAGGGTCATTTGGACCTGTTGGAAGCGCTTGATTTGCTGGGCATTGATGAACAGCGGGCCAGTGAGATGGGCCTGGACATCTACAAAGTGGGCTTGGTGTGGCCGATTGAGCGTCGCGGTATGCTTCAGTTTGTTCACAACAAGGAAGAAGTGCTGGTTATCGAGGAAAAGCGCGGCATTATCGAGAGCCAAATCAAAGAGGCGATGTCGGAGCCGGATCGCCCAGGTGAGGTTCTGATTACCGGTAAGCAGGATGAATTGGGGCGGCCGCTAATTCCCTATGTTGGTGAACTGAGCCCCAAACTGATAGCGGGTTTTCTGGCTGCTCGCCTTGGCCGTTTCTTCGGTGAGGATTACAACGAGCGCCTGATGGCCATCAACAGCATGAGTAATGCGCAGGACCCGGGTGGCGTAAAGCGCCTACCGTATTTCTGCTCCGGCTGCCCTCACAACACCTCCACCAAAGTACCCGAGGGCAGTAAAGCGCTGGCCGGGATCGGTTGTCATTTCATGGCCTCCTGGATGGGCCGTAATACCGAATCCTTGATTCAGATGGGCGGTGAAGGCGTCAACTGGATTGGCAAGAGCCGGTACACCGGCAACCCGCATATATTCCAGAATCTAGGCGAGGGCACTTATTTCCATTCCGGCTCCATGGCGATTCGTCAGGCCGTTGCGGCCGGTATCAATATTACCTACAAGATTCTGTTCAACGACGCAGTAGCCATGACCGGCGGTCAGCCTGTGGACGGCCAGATTACTGTACCGATGATTGCCCAGCAAGTTGCAGCCGAGGGCGTGCGCCGGGTTGTGGTGCTCAGTGATGAGCCGGAAAAGTATGACGACTACAAAAAACTCTTCCCGGAGGACGTTACTTTTCACGATCGTACTGAGCTTGACAAGGTTCAGCGAGAATTACGCGATATCCCCGGCTGCACGGTGCTGATTTATGACCAGACCTGTGCGGCGGAGAAGCGCCGTCGCCGTAAGCGCAATACGTATCCGGATCCCGCCAAGCGGGCGTTTATTAACCACCACGTATGTGAAGGTTGTGGTGATTGTTCTGTTCAGTCGAATTGCCTCTCTGTGGTGCCACGCCAAACCGAGCTGGGCCGCAAGCGCAAAATTGACCAGTCTTCCTGCAACAAGGATTTCTCCTGCGTTAACGGCTTCTGCCCGAGCTTTGTGACTATTGAAGGTGGGCAGCTGCGCAAATCCCGCGGCATGGACACAGGCTCTGTGCTCACAGGCAAACTGGCCGATCTTCCAGACCCAGCCTTGCCTGAACTGGCTGGTTCATACGATGTATTGGTGGGTGGCGTTGGTGGCACTGGCGTTGTAACAGTGGGCCAACTTATTACCATGGCCGCGCACCTTGAGGCCAAGGGTACGTCGGTACTGGATTTCACCGGTTTTGCCCAGAAGGGTGGCACTGTGCTCAGTTTCGTTCGCATGGCACCGTCTCCGGATAAACTGCATCAGGTTCGTATCAGTAATGGCCAAGCCGATGCGGTGATCGCCTGTGATCTGGTGGTTGCCTCTTCACAGAAAGCGCTGGGCGTTCTGCGGCCGAATCATACCCGTGTTGTCGCCAATGAAGCCGAACTGCCTACCGGGGACTATGTGCTTTTCCGCGATGCGGATATGCAGTCTGAAAAACGTCTTGATCTGATCTGCAACGCTGTTGGTGATGAAAACTTTGCACAGCTGGATGCTAACGGCATCGCCGAGAAACTGATGGGTGATACGGTGTTTTCCAACGTGATGATGCTGGGCTTTGCTTGGCAGCGGGGCTTGTTACCGCTGTCGCAGGCTGCGCTGATGAAAGCCATTGAACTCAATGGTGTTGCGGTTGAACGCAATAAGGAAGCCTTTGGTTGGGGACGTATAGCAGCCACAGACCTCAAGGTGATCACCGATCTGCTGGATACCGGCGAGGTCAAAGTAGAAGAAGTAAAAGCCGAGCCAAGTTTGGACGATTTGATCAATAGCCGTTACAAGCACCTAGTGAGCTATCAAAACCGCCGCTGGGCAAACCGTTATACCCGGCTGGTACAGCAGGTGCGTGCGGCAGAGGAAAAACTCGGCGAGACCAACAACTTGCTGACTCGTGCCGTGGCGCAGCAGTTATACCGGTTTATGGCGTTTAAAGATGAGTACGAAGTGGCTCGTCTGTTCGCAGAAACCGATTTCATGAAAGAGGTGAACAACACCTTCGAGGGCGATTTCAAGGTTCACTTCCATTTGGCGCCGCCCATTATGAACCGCGGGACCGACGCACAGGGTAGGCCAAAGAAGCGTCAGTTTGGCCCTTGGATGTTCCGCGTATTCAAAGTTCTAGCGAAGTTCCGGGTGCTGCGCGGCACGCCTATTGATCCGTTCAGCTATTCCGCCGACCGAAAGATGGATCGTGCCCAACTGAGAGATTATCAACAACTGGTGGAGCGGATTGTCAGCGAGCTGGATACCAGCAACTACGATACCTTCTTGCAGTTGGCGGAACTTGGGGGGGAAGTGCGCGGCTATGGCCCGGTGCGGGAACAGGCAGCAGAGGCGGTTCAGGAGAAACAGACACAGCTGATGAAAGCGCTGGATACCGGCCGCCCGACACTGATTCGAACCAGTCAGATAGATAACAAGGAGGCAGATCATGTTTGAGGCGCTCAAGCAGCTACCCGCGGACCCGATACTGCAGTTAATGCAGGCGTTCCGGGAAGATACCCGGCCCAACAAGGTCGATCTGGGCATCGGAGTCTACAAGGATGATGCAGGTAATACGCCTATTATGGCGTCGGTACATGAAGCCGAGCGGCGCCTGCTGGAAGGAGAAACGACCAAAAGTTACGTAGGACCGGCGGGCGCTGCAGGTTTCAACGAGTCTATGGCGCGCCTGATTCTGGGTGAAAGCAGCGATCTGATCCGTGATGGCCGTGTCTCGGTTATTCAGACGCCTGGCGGTTGTGGAGCATTGCGTATGGCAGCGGAGTTTTTCCGCTTGTGCCAGCCGGATACCAAAGTTTGGGTCAGCACACCCACTTGGGCAAACCACATACCTTTGCTGGGTGGTGCTGGCTTGGATATTTGCGAATATCCCTATCTAAACCGGCAGACATTAACGGTGGATTTTCAAGCCATGCTCGACACCCTTGAAGGTGCCGAAGCAGGGGATGTTGTGCTGCTTCATGGCTGCTGTCACAACCCTTCCGGTGCCGATCTCACGTTTGAGCAATGGCGAGCAGTAACCGAACTGATTCAGCGTAAAGGCCTTTTGCCTTTCGTGGATATGGCCTATCAAGGATTGGGCGAGGGCCTTGAAGAAGACGCAGCTGGCTTGCGTTATTTGGCGAGCCAAGTGCCGGAAATGGTTATAGCTGCCTCCTGTTCCAAGAACTTTGGTCTTTACCGGGAACGCACTGGCGCTCTGATGCTGATTTCGGCCACCGCAGCGATTAACCAGGCGGCAACCAGTCAGTTGCTGAGCGTTGTGCGCTCCCATTACTCGATGCCCCCGGCCCATGGTGCCGCCATTGTAGAAACCATTCTGGGTGACGATGTTCTGCGCGCTAACTGGCAGGGCGAGTTGAATGCCATGTGTGAGCGCATTCTTGGCCTGCGGCATGCTTTTGCAGATGCCTTGGCGCCAGCAGGCGACTTCGGCTTTATTGCACGCCAGCGAGGTATGTTCTCGTTTCTGGGCATACCCCCGGAACAGGTTCGCCAGCTGCGGGAAGAGCATGGCATTTACATGCTTGAAAGCAGCCGAGTAAATGTGGCTGGCCTGAATGCGCGGGTATTGCCGCAAGTTGCCAGCGCGATACGCGGCCTTATCTAACCATCACTTATTCCTTTAATAGCAAGGTACCAGAGCCTCTCTCGCAGAGGCTTTGCGTTATTACGATTCGACAACAACAACTATTCGGAGAGCGCAATGAACGAGACGGTTCACCCCCACCAACAGGCTAATAACCTCTGGACCTCAAAAATGGCCTTTATTCTGGCCGCAGCAGGCTCCGCCGTCGGGCTTGGCAATATTTGGAAGTTTCCTTACATCACCGGTGAAAATGGTGGTGGTGCTTTTGTTTTGGTTTACCTCGCATGCATTTTCCTGATTGGCGTGCCGGTTCTTATTGCAGAAATTATGCTTGGCCGCCGCGGCGGGCAAAGCCCAATCGCAACCATGCGCACCCTTACAAAAGCCGAGGGTACGTCCAAAGGTTGGCGCATCATCGGATGGAATGGCGTGGTGGCGTCTTTTTTGGTGCTTTCTTTTTATGCCGTGATCGGCGGCTGGGCGCTGGTTTATATTGGTAAGGCGGCCATCGGGATGTTCGTTGGCGCGGACGCAGAAGCCATAGGTGGGCAGTTCAACAATCTGCTGTCCAATCCTTGGGAGCTGTTGCTATGGCACACGGTCTTTATGGCCATTGTTGTGTTTATAGTGGGGCGCGGTATTCGTTCAGGCTTGGAAAAAGCCGTCAACATGCTGATGCCACTGCTGTTTTTACTCCTGATTGTGATGGTTTTCTATGCCATGGGCAGCGGCAGTTTCGGTCGCGCTGTCAGATTCATGTTCTCGCCGGACTTCAGTCGTCTAACTACCGAGGGCGTTTTGGTTGCCCTTGGCCATGCGGCGTTTACGCTAAGTATTGGTATCGGTGTTTTGATGGCATACGGCTCTTATCTGCCCAAAAACATCAATATTGCCAAAACTGCCATGACCATCGCGGTTCTGGATACCAGTGTGGCTTTGCTTGCGGGGCTTGCCATCTTCCCGCTGGTGTTTGCCAATGGCCTTGAGGCGGGCGCCGGGCCGGGACTGATTTTTGTGACCTTGCCACTAGCCTTTGGTCAGATGGGCGGCGGCATTGTATTCGGTACTATCTTTTTTGCATTGCTGTTGGTGGCGGCCATTACTTCGGCTATTTCCATGCTGGAGCCGGTTGTTGAATGGCTTGAAGAGCACAAGGGGGTAACCAGAGTAAAAAGTGCAGTGGCTGGCGGTTTTGCTGTCTGGTTTATCGGCATAGGCACAGTGCTGTCGTTTAATCTGTGGGGCGATGTGCATCCTCTGGGCTTTATCGGCTTCTTTGAAGGCAAAACCGTATTCGATCTGCTCGACTTTCTGGTCTCTAACCTCATGATGCCGTTAGGCGGTTTGGCCATTGCGCTGTTTGCAGGCTGGATTATCCGGCGTGAGGGGCTTGCAGAAGATATCGGCCTGGAAGGCGGTGCGTTCAAAGCCTTCATGGTGGTACTGAAGTTTGTAACCCCGGCAGGTATCGCGATCGTGTTCCTCTATAACCTGATTTGAGGGAGCCAGACGGGACACTAGTCATCCATGCATTTACTGTAACTGTTCCGGTCATAGCAACCAATGTACGGTAGGGGTCTCCCATAAACCGGTATCGGGTCAGGAGATAGCCCGTAATGCGCATTGCTTGGAAACCACTTGGCTGGGGCCTGTTTGCAGTCGTTGCACTTGCCGTGCTGGTTGGCATTCTGACAGCTCGCCATTTATGGAGCCAGATGCTGGAGCAGAACGGCATTGAAACTCTGGAATGGCAAGGGCTGGATTTATCCTTCAGTGGTGTATCTGTGCGCGAACTGAAGTTGAACCAGTCCCTGCCGGCAAGAGATCTGGTCTTACACAGTCAGAACTTGTCACTGGGCTGGCGCTGGCCGGAATGGGGGAGCGGGTGGCAGCCCCAGCTCACCAGACTAACAGCCAGTTATTTGGAGCTAGATCTCGACGCTAAACCAGTGGAGCAGACGGAACCGCAACCGTCGAGCCAGTGGCAAGCAGAGCTGCTGGCATGGCTGCCTGCGGAAGTTGGTGTTCAAAAATTTGAAGTGACATTGCCCTGCGAGACAGGCCACTGTTCACTGGAAGGCGGCTTAACCATAACCAGTTCGCGATCGATTCCTGCTTCGGACGCTGGCCCAGATATCCCCTCGCTCGTGGCAGCAAGCGGACGGCTCCCGGTAAAAGCCAATGTGCAGCTTGACCATAAAGGTCATCAGTTGGGCGTGTCCGCAATTCTTGATAGCTCCGGGCGCGATAATCTGAATGTCTCCGCAGAGGTATCCATTGATGGCAAAGAGTATCTGACGGCTTTTTCAGACTACACTGCCCGGAATACTAAGGGTTTGGCATCCTGGAGCGGCTCTGTTGAAGTGCCAGACTTACCGCAAACCGACTGGTTGCTGGCTTGGCTGCACACCTGGCAAAACATACCTATAGAACAGTGGCCGGATCAGCCGGATACCGGCTCACTAGCAGCCAGCTGGAATTTGTTAGGCCCCGGAGATACCAGTTTTTTGTCCGGCGCAACAGGGAGCGTGAAAGTACATGCGTTGTTGCCACAACCCTGGCCGGCACCGGGGGTTGGAAGTATTAGCGGCAATGCTGAAATTGCGATGAAGCTAAACGAGGGCGACTGGCAGCCGGAAACCATGCAGGCCGATCTGGAATTGAGACACCCGGCCTCTTGGATCAAAAAGATACCGGAACTGATGCGTCCGGAATACCTCAAGTTGTCCGTTAGGCCTGCACAAGCTATCGCCGCTCGCCCCTCCTTGCCTCCTGCAGCCCAAATCGATCCGGAACAGCCCCTGCTGCCGTTAAAACTGGAGTTGACCAGCCGAGGCGGTGCAAACATCGCTATCCGCTCACATTTGGCCGTGTCCACAAGCTCTCCTTGGGGGGCGCAGCTTGGGGATACTCAGCTCACTGCGGCGCTACCCCAGCTGGAGGTGGCTGGCTGGCGGATGACCAAGCCCACGGCGAAAGCTTCTTTCACCGGTTGGCTTGATACCAGTGCTGCGAGGCTAAAGTTCACTGAGCCTACAGTGTTGGAAGCTGAGAAACTTGAGCCGGTATCCGACACTGCACCTGCGGATAGCATGTTGCTTAAGGCGCTGCGCTTGAGTTTCTCCGGAGCGACCCTGAGTGCAGGGTACCGTCAGGAGCAAGGAAGGCTAGATCAACTTTCGTTAGCAGGGCCGGTTGGCGTCACGTTAAAACAGATTCGGCACACTCAGCTACTGCCGCAGTCCTGGCTGTTCAACGGACATGTAAATGCCAACCTAGACCGTGCAGACGTTAAAGGGATCCTAAAAGCCAAAGCCGGTACATCCATGAATCTCGACGTGGCTTTTCCCTACCGAGGCTCATTAGTGCTTGAGGCCAAGACGCGAGTGAGCGGGGAAAGTGGGGCAGAGGCGCTGTCTCGTATATTTACTGCGTGGCCACCATTACTTATGATCTCTGGCGGTAATGTCAGTGCCAATGCGACCCTTAAAAAACCACAAAATGGCACAGTGCAGTTGGCCGGGAAGCTGGCATTTGCCGATTGGAGTGGCACTTATGACCGCACCGCCTGGAGTAGGATGAATGGGTCTGCGAAATTCTCCCTTGAAAGTGAGCGCATTAAATTAGATGTGCCTGAGCTGACTATTGAAGAGATTAACCCGGGGCTGCCGGTTGGGCCGTTGCGTTTTGTGGGTGACTACGAGGCTTCTATTGCGCAATTGGCATCTGGAGAGTTGGCTCTGGAAACTGCCCATCTAGGTGCGCTGGGTGGCGATGTAAACATTCAACCCGGAAACTGGGATCTGGCGCAAGCGCCGGTGACAATTCCCGTTGAGCTTAACAAGCTTAGTCTGGCTCGGCTTTTACAGTTATACCCAGCAGAAGGTCTGGCGGGCACAGGCATTCTCAGTGGAACTGTGCCCGTTCTCTTTGATCCGGCTATCGGAATAAAGATAGAGCAAGGCCGTATTGATGCGGTCAAACCGGGCGGGCGCCTGCAGGTAACAGCAGAGCGGCTCAAAGCGCTTGCCAGCCAGAGCGAATCTATGACGCTGGTTGCGCAAGCGCTAAAGGACTTCCGCTACTCCGTGCTCGATAGCGGTATTGACTATGATGAAGACGGCACCCTAATGCTGAAACTCCACCTTGAAGGCAACAGCCCGGAGGTTGGAAAAGGGCAACCTGTGGTGCTGAATATTAATTTGGAGGAGAACATTCCAGCGTTGCTGACCAGTTTGCAGCTAAGCGGCAGAGTTAGTGATGCTGTCGCGGAAAGGGTCAAAAAATTATTGAAGAACCGCGAACGTGATTCCGGCGACCTGTTAGAGTAAAGGATAACAAAGGAGTACATCGATATGACGCAATTTGGTTCGAGGTTTCCCCGGCGCTTGTCCGCTCTATGTGCGGGCCTAGCTATGGGTGGTTTAGTCGTTGCGTGCACCCCGACCGTTCAGGTCGCTGCGCCTAAAGAGCCGATTACAGTAAACCTTAACGTGAAAATTCAGCACGAAATTTACGTGAAGGTCGATAAAGATGTAGAAGACCTGTTCAGCGAGAAGGGCTTGTTCTGATTGCCTTGGTATGTTGTTCAAACGATTTTTTAAGGAGTTAACCATGACATTAGTTGCCCGATTCAGCGCCCTGCTATTAGCGTTCAGCCTAGCCCTGCCTGCGATGGCTATGAGTTTGGATGAAGCAAAAAATGCCCTTGAGTCTGCAAAAAGCCAAGGTCTTGTAGGTGAGACACCATCAGGCTACCTCGCGGCTGTAGGTTCCGATCAAAAATCAAAGGACATTGCGAGTGCAATTAACGATGCACGGCGTGAAGCTTATAAAAAGATTGCCGAAAAGCATGGCATTGCCGTCACAAAGGTCGAAACCGTAGCAGGCCAGAAAGCGGTCGAGAAAACACCTTCCGGCCAGTACATTCAGGTTGATGGTCACTGGATAAAGAAGTAAAGGCTCCATAGCCTTTTAGATACGTTATAACCAATTGTTCTTAATGTTGTGTGGCCATTTGCCGTTACCCGTTACATATAGAACCTTGCAGGAGGTAAAGGCTATGGTAGCGCCAATCATTGGTCGCGGGCCGGATATGACCGGTCGAGTGAACACGAGCCCCACAGATGCTAAGCCCGTAAGCCGGGTAACGGCTGACGCGAGAGTTGAAAAACAGGCGAGTATTCGTACACCAGCGGATGCCATCAATGTGATGCGCACCCGCATGGAACAGCGGCTGCAAGAGGCTATGGGCGGCCAAAATAAAGCTGTTTCCGGAGCCGATAAATACGCTGCGCAGGCCCAGCCACCCTCTGCCTCTGATGTCGCTAGCGTTATCCTCGGGTTTGTGCAAAATCGTCTGCAGACAGAAGCGGACGGCGGCGCAGATATGGAAAAGCTGGCGGATTTAATGTCTCAGGCCAGAGCCGGCATTGAGCAAGGTTACGCCGAAGCCAGAGATCAAATCGTGGCGTTGGGCATGATGAATGAAACCCTTGGTGCAGAAATCGACAAAGGTTTTGATCTTATTCAGGATGGTCTTCTGAAGCTTGAGAAGATGTTTTTAGACAAAGATCCGGAAGTGGATACTCCCACAGAAACGGGCTAAATTTGTTCGTTCGACGCTAAACTCAGTTTAGACTTGTTGGCGAAACAGCATAGCTTTGATGCGGCCGATTTGTTTCATGGGGTTGAGACCTTTCGGGCAATAGGCCGTGCAATTGCCTATCCCTCTGCAGCGAAACACGCTGAAAGGGTCCTCAAGCTTTGCCAGCCTTTCTGCCGTTGCTGTATCTCGGGAATCGAGTAAAAAACGGTGGGCCTGCAATAAGCCTGCGGGCCCAACGTATTTTTCCGGGTTCCACCACCAAGACGGACAAGCAGACGAACAGCAGGCGCATAGAATGCACTCGTAAAGGCCATCCAGTTTGGCGCGATCTTCGGGGCTTTGGAGTCGTTCAATCGCTGGCCGAGGTGAGTCATTGATTAACCACGGCTGAATGCTTTTATATTGTTTGAAGAATAACGTCTGATCCACCACCAAGTCGCGGATAACCGGCATACCGGGTAGCGGTCGGATAACAAGTTTGTTTGACTTGCCCAAGACATCCGACACTCGTGTGATGCACCCCAACCCGTTGCGACCGTTAATATTTAAACCGTCAGAGCCACAGACCCCCTCCCGGCAGGATCGGCGAAAAGAGAGCGTAGGGTCCATTACTTTCAGGTGTTCAAGAACGTCCAGCACCATGCGCTTGCGGTAGCTTGCGTCTACTTCCACGTCTTGAACATATGGAGTATCGTCGGTTTCTGGGTTGTACCGGTAGAGCTGTACAGTGATGTTATCCATTGGACTATCCCTCTCAGCTGGCCAAAAGTGTGTTGGCTACAAAGTTCTAGCAAAAGCTTGAAAACTTTACCTACGAATATGTCAATTCCATCAGCCAAATAATGGTTCACCGCAAGAACCATTTGCCGTGATTTGTAGAAAAGCGGTTGAAAAAAACCCTATAACTTAGGCTATGCTGATAGTTGCGCTTATTAACGAATTACAGGCCCTAAACCATGTCTGATAACGACACTGCGGTTTTTGAAATTTTCCCGTGGAACCGGAATTTCGAAACGGGTATCGATGAGATCGACCAGCAACACAAAGTGTTGGTTGAAATTCTTAATCGGCTTGCCTGGTACTTCGCCTCTAGCACGTCAGAGCTTGAATGCGACCATGTTCTGGAAGAGCTGCTCGCTTATGCGGCTTTCCATTTCAAAGCGGAAGAGGAGATATGGAGATCAGCACTGGGTGAGCAGGAAATGGTGCGCAATCACCATGATGGCCACCAGCTCTTCTTTGTGCAGATTCAGATGTTTCGTTCCAGCAAAGAGCCTGAAGAAAAGGTTATGTCGGAACTGTTCAACTACCTTACCCGGTGGCTTGCCTTTCATATTCTGGAATCAGACCGTCGAATGGCCCTAACTATCAAGGCAGTTGAGCGTGGCCTGTCGATTCCTGAAGCGAGAAAGGAGGTCGACAGCCAGTTGAGCGGTTCTGTATCGGTGATGGTTTCGGCTTTGCTGGAGATTTACGGCAAGCTCTCTTCAAGCACCATACAATTGATGCGCGAAAAAATGGCCCGGCTACGAGCCGAAGATGAGTTGGCACGGTTGCAGCACGATAAGTTGTCTGCTGCTCTTGAGCAGCAAGCGACTGATCACGAAGAGCAACTTCAGTTTCTGGCATACTCAGATCCGGTTACTGGCCTGATGAACCGCAATGGCATGCTCCGAGAAATTCGACATCTCATGCAGCAGGAACAGATACCCCGCGAGTCAGCTGCGCTGATTTCCATTGATTTAGATAACTTCCACAAAGTGAATGCCCGCTTCGGTGAAGAATGTGCTGACCGCTTGCTCGGGGTGCTCGCAAGGCGTTGGAAAGATGCCATGGTCCAAGGTGGCCAACTCGCGCGGATTAGTGGGGACGAGTTTGTTGTGCTGCTGATGGACAGCGATAAGGTGGAAGCCCAATTAACTGCGCTAAAGCTTACCGCAGAACAACCGTTTATTCTTGATGGTGGCAGCACTTCCATGGCATTCACGGCAGGGATTGTCCGTTTCCCCCATGATGGAGCAGGTGATGGGGATACGATTCTGCGACAGGCGGATCACACGCTATTTCGTGCCAAGCAAGAACAAAAAGGCAGTTGGCTGTTTTTAGATGCCGATGCACAACGCCAGTCTGTGGCGCGTCAGCAGCTTCTCGCGGATGTTCGAGAAGGGCTAATAGATAACCAGTTTCTGCTGCTTTACCAACCTAAAGTTTGCCTCCGTTCAGGCAGGGTAATTGGTGTAGAAGCGCTAATTCGATGGGAACATCCGGATAAGGGTATGTTGAGTCCCATACACTTTTTACCGGCACTGGAACACCACCCTCTGATGATTGATATCGGAGATTGGGTTATTGATCAGGCTCTTCAGCAGATGAGTGTTTGGGATAGCGAAGGCCTGGCTCTGAATGTGGGTGTAAATATTGCCGCCGTACACCTTCAGCATCCGGATTTTGTTTCGCGATTGGCCCGGGCATTGGACTGTTATCCTCAAGTAGCTCCACATCGGCTAGATCTGGAAATTTTGGAAACTGCAGCCCTTGGTGAACTCGATAAAGCAAGTGATATCATCCGGGACTGCCAAAGCTTGGGTGTAACCTTTTCTCTGGACGATTTTGGCACTGGGTATTCTTCGCTTTCCTACCTCAAACAATTGCCGGTAAACACCTTGAAAATAGACCAGGGGTTTGTAAACGGCGCACTCTCGAATGCCGACGATATTGCTATTCTTAAAGGCATAATCGGCCTTTCCCATGCGTTTGACAGAAAACTCGTGGCGGAAGGGGTTGAGACCATGGAGCATGGCGAGCTCCTGATTCGACTTGGCTGCTATGATGCGCAGGGTTACGCCATTGCCAGACCCATGAAACCGGAGAAAATTGCAGCTTGGAAAAAACAATGGCGACCCTATCCTGAATGGTCTGCCGGAGAAACAATAAAACAATGATCACACCCGCAAACACAACGGATAACCGCAAAATCGCTAAAGCTCGACTGCCCCGGATGATGTTTGATTATTTTGATGGTGGCGCCTTTTCAGAGCAAACCCTCAGAGAGAACACAGAGGACTTCCAGCGCCTGCATTTTCGCCAGAGAGTAATGCGAGACGTGTCCAGCGGTTCTGCCGCCACACGAATATTAGGCCAAGATGCTGCATTGCCACTGGCTCTTGCACCTGTGGGTCTCGCGGGCATGCTCGCCCGCAGGGGAGAAGTTCAAGTAGCCCGGGCAGCACAGAAAGGCGGAGTGTCCTTTTGTCTTAGCACTGTGTCGATTTGCTCATTGGAAGAAGTTGCTGCAGCCACTAATTCGGCTAATTGGTTTCAGCTTTATGTCCTCAAAGACCGGGGTTATTCAGAAGCCTTACTGAACCGTGCACATAAAGCCGGTTACTCCACTTTGGTGTTTACCGTAGATCTGCCTAAGTTGGGCGTGCGCTACCGGGACGTGCGAAACGGCATGAATGGCGGGCTATCGCCCTGGGGGAAAATTAAAAAACTGTCTGATCTGCTTTCCCACCCACTATGGCTTTGGGATGTTGCAATCCAAGGTAAGCCTCTGACGTTCGGAAACCTCTCCGATGCCGTGCCTTCGGGTCGCAACCCTGAAGATTTCAAAGCTTGGGTAGACCAGCAGTTTGACGCCTCGGTCACTTGGAAAGATCTCGACTGGGTGCGACAGCATTGGCCGGGCAAGCTTGTTATCAAGGGGATTATGGACCCTGACGACGCCCGCTCAGCAGTGGATGTTGGTGCCGACGGCATTGTTGTTTCCAATCACGGTGGGCGGCAATTGGACGGCGCACCTTCAACCATCTCGGCTTTGCCTGCCATAGCAGGTGCCGTGTCCGGAAAAACCGAGATTCTTCTTGATGGCGGTATACAGTCTGGCCAAGACGTTATTCGTGCGCTTTGCCTTGGCGCAAACGCTTGCTTGGCGGGCCGTGCATGGGCCTATGCGCTGGCCGCTGGTGGCGAGGCAGCGGTCTGCCGAATGCTAGAAAACTTCCGCTATGAAGTAGAACTGACCCTTGCACTCTTGGGTAAGAATTCGATAGAACAGTTGAGCTCGGATGATCTTATCTGAACGATAAACGGAGGCTTGATGATGGATATTCGAATCAAGAGAGCTTACGAAGGCGCCGCCCGCTCTGACGGCCCGCGCATATTAGTCGACAGAATATGGCCGCGTGGTGTTGCGAAGGAAGACGCAGGGCTTGAAGTCTGGTTGAAAGGGCTGGCACCCTCTACTGACTTGCGAAAGTGGTTTGGGCACGACTCTGAAAAATGGGAGGAATTTCGTCAGAGGTATTTGAAAGAGCTCAAGAAAGCAGAGGCCGCTGACGATCTGAACGAGCTGCAGTCGATTGTGAAGGAACACAAGCGCATAACCTTGGTGTTTGCGGCGAAGGACACAGAGCACAATAACGCTGCAGCCCTTCGCGATTTCCTCAACAACGGCGATTTATAGCTGGCCAAGCGCCTGTTCAAGATCGGCTATCAAATCTTGCGCATCTTCCAGCCCCACAGACAGTCGCAGCATGCTGTCGGTTATGCCACGGCGTTCACGCTCCTCTTGGCTGATGCCGTGGTGGCTGGTAGCGCAGGGCTGGGACACCAGACTTTCAACTCCGCCTAGGCTGGTGGCCAGCAGGAAAACCCTCAGGCTGTCTGCGACTTTAACGGCTTGTTCCCGTCCTCCTTTGAGCTCAATCGTCAACACTCCGCCGAATCCGTCCATTTGCTGCGCAGCTAGTCTGTGGCCGTCAAAATCAGGTAGCCCCGGATAAAGCACTCGCTTTATCGCGGGGTGAGCTTCCATAGCGAGGGCAACGGCCATGGCATTCTCGTTGTGTTGCTTTACCCGCAGAGGCAGGGTTCTCAAGCTTCGAGAGAGAAGGGCGGCGGTTTCCGGCGCGATAATCTGACCGAGGTTTTTGCGCCACAAAGCAACGGGCTTGATTCGGTCCGCCGAGGCCATTACTGCGCCAGCCGTGATATCGCTGTGGCCTCCAAGAAACTTGCTAGCACTGTGGAGGCTCAGGTCGGCACCTAATTCCAGTGGTCGCTGATTGATCGGCGAAGCAAAGGTGTTGTCAATGGCTAAAAGGGCGCCTTTAGCATGGGCTTGCTGCGCCAACGTTTGGATATCCAATATGCTTAAGGTTGGGTTGGCAGGCGATTCGCAATATACCAGCATGCCGGACTTATTCAGAGCTGCGGCCAGCTGCTCCGGATCATGTTTCAATAGGAAGGTCACCGGAATCCCAAGGGGTTCCAGATGCTTAGTCAGCAACTCCTGTGTGCCGCCGTAAAGATCCCCAACACACACAATACCGTGACGGCCGTGGGCGAAGAGCGCTGCTGAAATGGCTGCCATGCCTGAGGCAAAGGCAAGCGCATCTTCGGTACCTTCTAGGCCTGCAAGGCCTTGTTCCAGTTCCTGAATCGTGGGGTTGCTACCCCAGCGGGTGTAAAGATTACCTGGCGTGCGACCTTCAATAACCCCCTGTAACGAAGCCGTGTCTGCGAACCGGTAGGTGGTAGTGTTGTAAACCGGTGAGTAAGGACTGCCAAAACTGTCCTTATGGCGGCGATTATGGATGATTCGGGTTGCCATACCTTGATCGGACTTAGGCTCAGGTTGCATGGGCTCTCCTTGCGGGCGAATGCGGTTTAGAAGATAAACGGGCAGCAGTGCGGCAATTATTTTGGCAGGGTTGGTGCGCCATGACCACTAGTGTTCCGTCTGATATGCTCCAAGGCTATTCGGTTAATCTACGGAATAGCTGTCCGTTATAAGTAAACGATGCTGGAGTATTCGGTATGCCGGTTATGGTTCAGGCGCTGGTGCCTGTTTTTGCGCTGATTGTATTGGGGCACCTGTTCAGGCGTTGGACTTTCCCTTCTGTTGAGTTTTGGCCTCAGGCTGAGCGATTTACCTATTACGTGCTCTTTCCCGCCATGTTGGTTTTCAAGCTTGGGCAGGCCCGCTTGCCAGCTTCCGCCTACGGTGAGACGGCTCTATTGATTGGCTCAATGCTGCTGGCGATGACACTAGTGCTGGCTGTTACGCAGTTTTTCTGGCGCTGGAGCGGGCCGGTATTCTCCTCCGTCTATCAGGGCGCTATCCGGTTTAACTCCTACGTGGGTCTTGCGGCAGGGGGTATGCTGCTTGGCGATGACGGGCTATCACTCACCGCAATTGCGGTTGCCGTTATGGTGCCGCTGATAAATTTGCTGTGTATTCTCATGTTTTCTCTGGTGACCACAGACGGCCCTGCACGGCTGGGACCTGTGCTGCGGGCCATTGCATCAAACCCACTGATTATAGGGTCGGTTCTCGGGGTAATTTGGAGCTATTTTGAGATTGGTTTTCACCCGCTTCTTGCAGGAACGCTTGAGCCACTGAGTAATCTGGCCTTGCCGATGGGGCTGATGACGGTTGGCGCTGGCCTGCAACTAAAGGCCTTGCGAGGCGGATCTGTGCCGTTTGTGGTGTCGTCCGTATTGAAATTGTTATTGTTTCCACTAATGGCCACGGGACTTGCCGTTCTTCTGGGGCTCGACGGCACGTTGGTTCAGGTGGCGATATTGCTGGCCACCCTCCCGACGGCCACCTCTGCCTATATTTTGGCTAGTGTAACGTTCGGTTAATTCGCTCATTTATTATCAATTAAACTCAGCTTTGCCCGAGCCACTGACGTCATAATCGATTCTGCGCTTTTATGCCAACGGAACGGCTTTGCCAGTTTTTCGTTGTGAACCTTGATGAACTTTTTAATCGCAGACTTTAATTCGCCGACGCTGGTGAAAATACCGCGGTATAGGGCTCGTCGTTCCAGTTGGCCAAACCAACCCTCGACCGCATTCAGCCAGGAAGCGCTCGTGGGCGTGAAGTGCAGCTTGAACCGAGGGTGCTCGGCCAGCCAAGCTTTGACTTCCGGCGTCTTGTGAGTCGAGCTGTTATCCAAGATCAAGTGCAGATCCAGACCCTTCGGAGTTTCCCGGTCGATCTGTCGCAAGAAGTCTAAAAACTCCTTGGCTCGGTGACGCTGAGTGATTCGTCCGATCACCTGACCCGTCAGCGTATTGAATGCAGCGTACAGGCTGGTTGTGCCATGACGTTTGTAATCATGTGTCTGTCGCTCAACTTGTCCCGGGCGAAGCTGTAATTTCGGCTGGGTTCGGTCAAGAGCCTGAATCTGGGTTTTTTCGTCAACAGACAGAACCAGTGCATTGTCCGGAGGATTCATATAAAGCCCGACAACATCGCACACTTTTTCAGCGAAGTGGGGATCGTTGCTGATCTTGAACGTTCTGAGCCGGTGCGGCTTCAAATCGGCTGCTTTCCAGATCTGGTGCACTTGCCAGCGCGTTACCCCGGCATGCTCTGCCATGAGACTGATACTCCAGTGTGTGGCCTCTTTCGGAACTTTATGGACTGTGTCGTCTAAAATTTTCTTGACGGTTTTACCGTCGAGTTTTCGAGGCTGGCCAGGTCGCGGCGCATCATGAAGCCCCTCAAGACCTCGATCACTGTAGCGTTTGCGCCACTTGAAGACCGTTTGGGTGCTAACCTGAAGAGACTCTGAGATTCCTTTTGGGGTCTGACCTTCATTCAGTAACAAAAGTATCCTGGCGCGTTGCGCCAGATGCTGGCTCAGCGTATTGGTTCGGCACCAACTTTCGAGTTCCAATTGATCGTTTACAGTCAGATTAAATGGCGCTGCGGGTTTGGGCACAATGGGAACCTTTTATTGCTGTTTGACGATTCCTATTATAACAAACATGCGCCAGCGAATTAACCGGACGAAACACTAG